>DLCN01000023.1 GCA_002480645.1 Balneolaceae bacterium UBA7797 | reverse complement strand
TCAACCTATTTCAGGACAAGACATGCATTTAAAAAAGGGCGTGAGGCGAAACCTCTCGTCCTTTTTGCTTTTTATACCCCCATATAAAAGCACATACTGCTTTTCCGGCCCTTATTTAATATAAACCATAAGGTTTTTGTGGCTTAGAACTCAAATTTGAAGTTCATGTTAAACCGATCAGTGAAAGTTGCCCCCGGATCAGGGTATACCTGTAAAATCCGGCCAGACCATTTGCAGATCTTAAACTAGCTTAGTCCCGTACAGAGCCATAGTTCAATAGTTCATTTTGTTATCTCAACTAATTCTTAGAAAACAGTTCTATTTCCTTTTCAATAACTGTGGTGTACCCAGGAGTCAAAAATAGGTAGGACCGTCTTAGTCATTCATCGTAATACAATTTAAGAACGCGCACAGAAAGAGGGTGAAATCACCAAAAAAACTTAAAAAAAGTTTCGGGGGAAAAATTTATGTGAAAATAATTGCTAAGAATAAGTCAATAAAAACAATGGTATACATCAATAAACGGGCGGTAAAAAAATTTTAGAAAAAAATTTAAGGTCAAAATTTAAGAACCGGTATTCGGTAGCGATAACTCTTGTAACCATTACAAATGCAACTAACAACAACACTTAAAGGTGAAACATTATGGCTTCTTTTGGAGATCTAAACCGAGTAAACACAAACGTACAATCGCTGGATGCACAGCTTTCATTAAATCGCGTAAACCGTGACTTAGCAGACAGCAGAATGAGAATGTCAACCGGTCTTAAAATTAATAAGGCTGAAGACAATGCAGCGGGCTACTCAATTGCCACTAAATTAAACAGTCGTGTTGTAGGACTGGAACAAGCACTCTCAAATGTGGGTGATGCTAAATCAGTTTTGGATATTACTGAATCAAGTTTCGATACTATCATGGATAGCCTGATCGAAATTAAAGGACTTGCCACACAGGCTGCGAACGATACCCTTGGAGATACAGAAAGAGGATATATTTCTGCTCAGATCGAATCCATGGGCGATAATATCAATCAGATTGCAAACCAGACTGTATATATGGATTACGAACTGCTGAACGGAGCAGATAATTCAGGCAGTCTTACTCTTACCTTCCAGGTTGGTGAACGTGCACAAGATGTAATTTCAGTAGATGTAAGTGCAGTGAATGTTGGCGAATTATTTGCCGGTAACACAACAGGAACCGTAAATCTTGGCGCAACTTCTACTGCAGGTGGTGGAACCGCAGCCGGAGCCGCAATCACCGTAACAGGTGCAACTGCTGGTACTCAGGGCGCGTTCAGTTTCTCATCAACAGCAACGGCTTCCGATTACCGCGCATTTATCGACAACATCGACAGCGCGATCGATACCATGTCATCTCACGTAAATAACATTGGTATTGCACAATCATCACTCACGGTGAGAGAAGAAACATTATCTGAATCCATCAGTGCGAACTCCTCTGCGAAGAGCCGAATACTTGATACCGACTTCGCAAAAGAACAGAGTGAATCTGTGAAACTACAGATCCTGCAACAAACAGCTACTTCAGCACTGTCTCAGGCCAACATGGGCCCACAATCAGTACTTGGTTTCTTAGGACAATAATACACACGGTTACCCAACTAAGTCCGTACCGCCTTCCGGGGTGGTACGGTACTTAGTATCCTGACCAACAAAGTGTGACAGTTCAGTCCCCCGGTTAAGCAGAATATCTGATCAAACACCGGTTTCACGCACAGAAAATGAGCCGAACGAAAAAGTTTTTTTTCTGAAGGCAGGAAAAAGTATGTTTTTTGAAATTTTGAACAAGTGATTAGTAAAATAATATCAGTTGGTTAAAAACTGAGTTGTACTAAAGGTCAAAAAAAATTAGCCCCGACTTAAGTTGAGTTAAGAAGGTTCATTCACCCACGATAATAGCTGTACCAAAGCAAAACAGCTAGAATACTAAAATAAATATAAGGTGAATATATATGGCTGCTTTTGGAGATCTAAATAGAGTCAATACCAACGTACAATCTTTAGATTCTCAGCTTTCATTGAACCGCGTTAACCGCGATTTAGCCGATAGCAGAATGAGAATGTCTACTGGTCTTAAGATCAATAAGGCAGAAGATGATGCGGCAGGATACTCTATTGCCACAAAGCTAAGAAGTCGAACTGCCGGTTTGGAGCAAGCCCTCTCTAATGTGGGTGATGCCAAATCAGTACTAGACATTGCAGAATCAAGCTTCGATACCATTATGGATAGCTTGGTCGAAATGAAGAGCCTGGCAACTCAGGCCGCTAACGATACCTTAGGCGATACTGAACGTGGTTACATTGGTGACCAGATCAAAGCCTTAGGCGACGACATCAACGAAGTTGCGAACCAAACCGTATTCCAGGATTACGAGCTCCTTAACGGAACCGATAATTCAGGAAGTCTGTCTTTGACATTCCAGGTTGGCGAACGTGCTTCAGATACTGTTTCTACAACCATTGAAGCAGTGAATGTTGGTGAATTATTCGCATCTGGAACTGCATCTGCCAACCTTGGCGCAACCGGTACAAACGGTGGTGCAACTGCTGGTGGTGGTGCGATTTCAGTAACCGGAGCAACTGCTGGATCACAAGGTACATTTACCTTCTCCACAGGCGGTTCCACACCTAACGCGGCAGACTTCCGTGCCTTTATCAGTGCTGTAGATTCAGCCATTGATAATATGAGCGATCGTGTAAGCGACATTGGCGTAACACAATCATCATTAACGGTGCGTGAAGAAACACTTTCTGAATCCATCAGTGCGAACGAATCTGCAAAATCAAGAATCATGGATACCGACTTTGCCAAGGAGCAAAGTAATTCCATAAAACTGCAGATCCTTCAGCAGACCGCAACCTCATCATTAGCTCAGGCTAATATGGGCCCACAGTCTGTACTTGGATTCCTAGGTTAACGTCATGTCAGTCCGGATCTGTACCTACGATAAATGAACTTCCGGACGGAGTAAGAAACTCCAAAACAAACAAGCATAACTTCATTGAGTTAGGCTGCATTTGAAGGCGCGTGGTTACCCCTCGCGCCTTTTTTTTGTTCTATGATCACATTCAGACGATAGCTCAATAATTAATTCTGATTGTATATTGCAGGTAGAGTAAGATCCGGCTCTACGATGTGTAGAATGTAAGAGGTAAGAAAAGATAACGTCTATAAAGGGTAGTGGTATTTTTACCAGGCAGGTTGATGGCGGGTGATCCGGGCAAGTTGTTCAACAGCTTCTTTACTGTTTTTGATAGTTCTTGAACCACCCATTAGAGCAGCAACACCTATAGTCTCGAGAACAGCATGTTTGTCGCAACCGGATTTGATCGCATCGTTAACATGAACAGCAGAACAGCCTGAACCTTGAATGTTGATGGCGATAGCCAGTGCGATCAGATGCTTAGTTTCCTTAGGCAAAGTGCCTTCTTCCCGGTTACTGGTGGTCGAAAAAGATTTTAACCGGTCCGGGATGTGTGAACCGTATTCGCCGATTTCCTCAATAATTCTGAAATAATTCTCAACGTCGTCCTTTTGCATGATAGGAAGAATATAGCTCGGTTAGTTCATTAAATAGATGACCTGATTTGCTCGTAATAGCGATCATGATTAAAGTCATCGTTTCTCTTGTTATTGCCTGAATGAATAGGTAGTACAAACTCAAATCTGTGTTGAACTACTATTTAATCTTTCTCTTTAGAATCATTATCGGCAGAATGGCCAAAAACTTTATGATATTTACACACGAAAACTATTACTCTAAGTGACTTAAAAATTTAAGTTATGATCTGTACTCAGTCAGGATTCAGGAAACTTAGACCGGAAATGGAGTAAATTTGAGTATGGGTCAAAAAAAAGCCTGAATCCATAACTGAATTCAGGCTTCGGTACCGCGGGCCGGACTCGAACCGGCACGGGAGATTAAATTCCCATTGGATTTTAAGTCCAACGTGTCTACCAATTCCACCACCGCGGCGTGGAAAGGCGTCAAATATACGATTTAATTCGGTACTACTTCAATCCATTTTTAACAAAAGTTATTGGTTTACTGTTACCGTTTTGTACCTTTCCCAATAATCATTTAAAAAGTAGCAAGAGTTATGAGAAAGCATCTACCCCTTATCATCGTTTTATCTGTCCTTACCAGCATTCCTGCATTTGCTCAACTGGAATTGGGAGCCTCCTACGAACTGAGAAATGAAGATCCAAACAGTGGATTCGGAGTTCGGGTAGAGAAAGGATTTCTGGATAAAATTCCGGTAGTAAATCTTGGCCTTCGAGCCCACTTCAGTTATTTCAGTGATGAAAATAAAGTATCCGAATCGGGGATCACTTATTCAGCCGATATCACTAATTATGATTTTGGTCTTGCCCTGATCGGTGGATTGAATGTGGGACTGGTTGAGCCCTATGTCGGTATCGGTCTCGGGTCTGAAACCATTGATCTGCAACCCAAAGATTTTGAAGGTGTGAGTGTTGAAGATGAAAATGATTCTTCCATTTATTGGAATGGATTGATAGGAGCAAAGGTAACTATTATCCCCATTCTTAAACCATTTATTGAGTATCGTTATTCAGATACATCGATCGGTGAACCCAGTATGGATCAGTTCAAAGATCAAACCGGAAGAATAATTTTTGGTGTTTCTTTAAGTTTCTAAATTATACACATTACAGTATTAGATCAGGGCAGCTCTACCACGTGTACAGCTGCCTGTATGTTATATGGAAAGGCAATATTTGTATATCAGGAATTAATTCATGTCCACCATCGAAAAATATGACCTGGAAGGCTATCAGCTGGAAAAAGCTCAGGCAGAGGACCTGAAGCAGCTGCTGAAAATTTGCCGGCAGAATATGGACGAGCTGGATGAAGAGTTAGTAACCAAAGCCTTTAAGCTCTGTTATTTATCTCATCTCGGAATTACAAGAGCATCCGGTGAGCCTTACTATTACCACCCGATTGAGGTGGCAAAAATTGTGGCACAGGAGATCAATATTGATGATGTGTCGGTGATCGCAGCCCTTCTGCATGATACGGTTGAAGATACCGATGTAGAACTGGAAGATATTGAATATTGGTTCGGTAAAGAGGTGAAGGTGATCATTGACGGGGTAACCAAGATCGCCGGAGTATTTAAGAGCAGAGACAGTAAGCAGGCAGAAGCTTTTATGAAGCTGTTGCTCAACATGGCAGAAGATATTCGTGTGATTCTGGTCAAATTTGCGGATCGTCTGCACAATATGCGAACCATTCAGCATTTACGGCGCGAGAAACAGATCCAGATCGCTTCGGAGACGATGGAGCTCTACGCACCGCTGGCCCATCGCTTTGGGTTATTCAATATCAAAAATGAATTAGAAGACCTCTCTTTTAAAGCGATCGATCCAACTTCGTTCAAATTTATTGCGCGGAAACTCCGGGAAAAGAAAGAGGCGCGAGAGACCTTCATTGATGAGTTTATGATGCCCGTCGGCAGACAATTACGTCAGCAGCACTTTAATTTTGAGATCAAAGGCCGGCCAAAGCATATTTATTCTATTTACCGGAAGATGCAACGCCAGCAGAAACCGTTCGAAGAAATTTATGATCTCTTTGCCATACGGATCATACTTGAAGAACCTCATACAAAGGAAGATTGCTGGAGAGTATATTCCATCTTCACCGACTGGTATACTCCGATTCCTGAGCGGTTCCGGGATTTTATATCCGTTCCAAAGACCAATGGCTATCAATCGCTGCATACCACGGTAATTACCAATCGGGGTAAGAAGGTTGAGATTCAGATTCGCACCCGGCGAATGGATGACATTGCAGAAAAAGGACTGGCTGCACACTGGAAGTATAAGGAAGGGGAAAAATCAGGATCCGAAAGTCTCGACCGGTTTGTGAATTGGGTTCGGGATGTATTGGATAATCCAAGGCCGGATTCCACGACTGATTTTGTAAAGGATTTTCAGCTTAATCTGTATCAGGATGAGATCTATGTTTTTACTCCGAACGGTGAACTAAAAACACTCCCCAAACACGCAACCCCGATCGATTTCGCCTTCGAGATACACAGTGAGATCGGTGAACGTGCGATGGCTGCCAACGTAAATGGGAAAATGGCTCCGTTACGCCAGAAACTTAGAAATGGCGATCAGGTCGAGATCATTACAGGGAAACAGATCAATCTGAATCCTGACTGGATCGATGATGTGGTAACCCATAAGGCAAAATCCCGCATCAGACAGTTTATCAAGCAAAAGCAGCGAAAAGTTGCAGATGATGGGCGCGATCTGTGGTTGAAAAGAGCAGAACGCGGAAAACTTGAGATCACGGATCAGGAGTTAACAAAGATCGCCAAGAGGTTTAAGTACGAGACCACACAGAGTATGTTCTATGATGTGGGATTAGGTTCATTGGACCCTAATGTCATTTTCAGGGAAGCCAAGAAATTTAAAAGTACCGGACGGATCGAGGATGATTCGACCGAGACCTCTTCAAAATCGGAAGAGGAGATACAGGAAAATTATATCAATGCTGCTCGATCGGTAGGCGATGGAAAGGCGGTGATCCTGAATGGCGAGATAACCGATGTTCGTTATACTTATGCCAATTGTTGTAATCCTATTCCGGGCGATAATGTGATCGGATTCATAAGCCGGGATGGAGATATCAAAATTCACCGGGCTATGTGTAATAACGCACAACATCTTATTAAAACCGAAAGTGACCGGATTGTAGATGTTCAATGGGCCCGGAATATTGATGGTAAATTCCTGGGTGCTTTACGGGTGATTGGTGAAGACAGGGTGGGAATGATCAATGATATCACCGATGTCCTTTCAAAGTCGTTGACTACCAATATGAAAAGTATCAATGTAACAAGTAATGAAGGCATGTTTGAAGGGATCATTACCTTATATGTAGATGGTATTAAACACCTTAACCGGATCATAAAAAGACTGGAAAGAGTTCAGGGTGTTAAAAGCATCATCAGGTATTAAAAAAGTTAGAAGCTTTTTACTAGTTATTGATATTAACTATCTTTAAATTAACGTAGTTATTCGCTTTATCCCAAAATAATAGCTTAAGGAGTAAATAAAGGCGAATTACGGAAGGACAAATATAACTGGCAATGATAATATTGCCTTTAATTTAAGACTAGATGTTATGATGACATATACTAAACGTGATATCGTTCGTCGTGTTGCTGAAGCAAACAATGAACCTATGATCAAAGTTGAGCCATGGGTTGATTCTGTTATTGTTGCAATTCGCGAGATAATGATGTCCGCAAATACTGAATGTAGAATTGAAATCAGAGATTTCGGTGTATTTGAGGTTAAGGAAACCAAAGCGAAGCCTAAGGCCCGTAACCCAAAAACCAACGAAGTTATTTACGTGCCTGCGCACCGTAAAACCCACTTCAAACCAAGCAAGTTGCTTAAACAATTCTTACGTCAGCCTCTGGAAGACGTTAAATAATTAGCTATAGCTTTGCAGGAATATTCCCGTCTGGTTGGTATTGATGTCGGTAAAAAACGAGTTGGTATCGCCCAGACGGATCTGTTAAAAACAATTGCTTCACCTGTGGGAACCTGGAATCCCGAGGAAGCAATTTCTCATCTAAAAACCATTGTTCAGCAGAATAAAGTTGAACGATTTGTGATCGGTTGGCCTCTCGAACCGGATGGAACAGAGGGAAGATCAACAGCAATGGTTGCCGCATTTATTAAGAAATTAGAAGCGGTGATTCCGGATGTCCCTATCTCCAGGATAGATGAACGGCATACCTCGGTTAAAGCGATGCAACTAATGATCGAAGCCGGGATCCCGAAAAAGAAAAGAAGAGAAAAACAACGCGTGGATAAAATTGCTGCAGCCGTTATCTTACAGCACTATTTAGACGAATACGAGTATTAAGAATGGCGATTTTACCTATTGTAACTTACAACGATGATGTATTACGGGAAAAAGCAAAGCCCGTGACCGAGTTCAACGAAGAGACCAAAGAACTGATCGATAACATGTTCGAAACCATGTATAATTCGGATGGGGTAGGACTGGCAGCCCCTCAGATCGGTGTTTCTTTGCGCATCTTTGTGATAGATGCAGATAACATGTTAGAGGAAGAAGACGAAAAACCGGGACCGCTCGCTTTTATAAACCCGGAAATCGTGGAAAAATCCGGTAGAAAAATTCCTTTAGATGAAGGATGTCTCAGCATCCCCGAGGTTACCGATAAAGTAATTCGTCCGGAAGGAGTTAAGGTGACTTTTAAGGATCAGAACTTTGAAGATCGTGAAATTGATGCCGACGGCTGGGTGTCGAGAGTGATTCAGCATGAGTATGATCATTTAGAAGGAATTTTATTTATTGACTACCTCAGCCTGTTCCGAAAAAGAATGCATAAAAATGATCTGAAAGAGATCGAAGAGGGAAAAAGGGAAGTTAAATACCCTGTCCGCCCAAAATTATAAGTTTATGAATATTGTATTTATGGGATCGCCTGATTTTGCGATCCCTAGTCTGGAGAAGATCCATCAGTCTGCTCATACCATTAAAGCGGTGGTAAGTAATGTGGATAAAAGACGTGGACGTGGTTCCGGAAAAATGCCAACACCGGTGAAAGCTAAAGCACTGGAGTTAGGATTACCTGTTATTGAGGTTGAAGATCTGAGATCAGACAAATTTGCTGCTCAATTAGCTGAACTGGATGCCGATCTGTTTGTTGTTGTCGCATTCAGGATCTTACCCAAAAAAGTGCTGGAGATTCCACGGATCGGTTCTGTGAATTTACATGCCTCACTACTGCCTAAGTTCAGAGGAGCGGCACCGATCCACTGGGCGGTTATGCAAGGTGAGAAGAAAACCGGATGTACGATATTTTTTCTGGATGAAAAGGTAGATACGGGCCGGATCATTCTGCAAAAGGAAACTGCGATCGGGGAGTTAGAAACCACCGGAGAAGTATACGAGCGTTTGATGTATATGGGCAGTTATACTTTGGTAGAAGCGCTAGACCTGATCGAGCATGGAACGTATAAAGCAGTTACACAGAATGACGAAATGGCTACGCCGGCTCCAAAACTGTTTAAAGAACATTGCCATTTGGATTTTAACCGCTCGGCTAAGGAAGTTCATGATCACATTCGTGGGTTAAGTCCTTTTCCTACAGCCTGGGCTGAATATGATGGAGAGAAAATGAATGTCTACCGTTCTAAACCGGGACCTGTTTTATCTGCCGAAGCGGGTGAAATCATTATCAAAGATGGAAAGTTCTTAGTAGGTTGTTTAGGCGGAACTGTTGAAATACTTGAAATGCAGCTTCCCGGCAAACGAAGGATGAGAGCTGAGGAATATCTGAAAGGGTACGACTTTGATGGAAAACTCATGTAAATCGAAAAGATTTTAGTTTGAGATAGCCACTTCGTTTTTTATCATCCCGCAAACTTAACGATACAAATAAAATGGATACTGCAGAGATCATTAAAGCCGCAAGAGATGGCGATCTGAATCTGGTAAAACAATTGTTAGATGATGGCGCTGATATTAATGCCGTGAACGGAAGTGGTGCAAGTGCACTGATCCTGGCCGCGGAAAAAAATCATTTTGAGGTTGTAAAAGCACTGGTCGAATCGGGTGCAGATCTTAACATTGAGACAAAGATGGGTGGTACTGCCCTGAACAGAGCTGCCGAAACCGGTAATGTTGAGATGATGGAATACCTGTTTGACAAGGGAGTTAAGTTGGGCTCTCTGGCTTTGATAATGGCTGCCCGCAGCGGTAATCTGGACGCCGTAAAATTACTGGTTGAGAAAGGTGCAGATGTAGATTATCAACAACGATGGGGACATACTGCTTTAATGGTCGCGGCAAAGAATGGTCATGGTGAAGTGATCAAATACTTGCTTTCTGAAGGTGCCAATGTGTATCTGAGGGATAAGAATGGCGATACAGCTATGATGATCGCTATGGAAAATGATCAGGAAGATATTGCAATGATCCTTAAACGTGCCGGAGCTAAAACGGAAGTAAAACCAAAGAAAAAGAAAGCAGCTCCTGTGGTTACCGAAGATGATGAGGATGAAGAAGATTCAATGGATGATACCCCGGATGTCGATGATCTGGTATCTGATGAAGACGCCCCGGATGAGATCGATCTTGACGATTAGAGTATAAGCTTATTCTTTCTGTCGTTTGCTCTCTTTTATTTGACCCACTGATTCTGAGTCCGGATACACTTCCGGACTTTCTATTTCTATAGCGGCCCCGGCTGAGTTAACCGACTGATTTTTCACCCCGTCTTTTACTTCTGCTTGTGGGATTCGGTGCATTAAGTTATTGGCGAATTCTTTTAGCAGTCTGAGCTTTTTCGCTCTCCATTTAGTGTCCAGCTTATAAGTAATGTATGATGAAAGTGCCCAGATGCCAGTAGCTACCAAAGAATTTAAGATCCAGCTACTTACTGATGTAACGGCAACATAAATGGCAAAGATCACTATTGTTGGTAGGATTCCTATAGAAATCCCTTCCCAAAATGGGTTCGCCATGCCAACCTGTTGAGATATTCTGAAACGATATCCTTCACCTTCTGAACGTAAGGTAGCTTTTGTTATCACTCCGGATGAGCTGGTATGATTCCATTGATAATCCCGTGGTGCGGATGCCAGATTTCCGAAGATGGTAGATTGACCATAATGATCATCAAGTTCGAATTGCAGATGTTCCCAGAGCTCTTCTTTTGCCAGGGTAGAAGTGAACGTTCGTTCTTCGATGATCTCAGTATTGGTGACTTTAAAAAAACTTTTCACTGAGTTGGCAGAATATTTTTTTGCCGCTGCCCGGATCTCTTCTTCAGACAATCCAACATCTTTCCCGATACTGATCAATTCTTCGATGGTAAGCCCATGCTGGTCGTTGGCGGATTCCTCCAGCGCTTTTTCTTTTTCCATTGCCAGCCGAATGATCTGACGTACCGCATCTTCACTAAATTTCTTATCTGTCATCAGGGGTTGATTTTTCTTTATAAGATCAAAAAAAAGCCCTTTACAACAAAGTAAAGGGCTCTGATTAATCAAAATTATTCAATTACTTCTTTGCATAATTGAATTCGTGTACATCGTAGCTTACGCCTTCAGATGGGCGAACAGTCATGGATTTTGGTTGCAGGAAGTACAACAGATAATCACGCCCGCCGGCTTTTGCATCGGTTCCACTCATATTGAAACCGCCAAATGGCTGAGCTCCCACCAGAGCGCCGGTACATTTACGGTTGATGTACAGATTACCCACGTTGAATTCGCGGAGAGCACGGTCGATCTTGGCCGGATCCTGAGAGAAATAAGCACCTGTCAATCCGTATTCCACACTATTGGCAATGCGCAGTGCATCGGTAGTGTCTTTTGCTTTGATGAATGCGGTTACCGGGCCAAAGATCTCTTCCTGAGCGATACGAGCAGCTTCACTTACATCAGCAAATACAGTTGGCTCGATATAGAATCCTTCATGTTCGGTTTCAGCAAGCTTTCCACCGGCCATTAGTTTTCCTTCTTTCTTGCCGATCTCGATGTAGCTCATGATCTTGTCCACGGCCTTCTGATTCACAACCGGTCCTGCTGCGAAATTATCTTTAGCATCACCAACTTTTAGCTCTTTGGTTTTTGCTACTACCTTTTCAACCAGTTCGTCGTAGATTGATTCAACAGCTACCACTCTGGATCCGGCAGAACATTTCTGTCCCTGAAAACCGAAAGCACCTTTCACGATCTCTTCTGCAGCACGGTCAATATCTGCGTCGGCATCAACTACGGTAGCGTTCTTTCCACCTAACTCACATACCATGCGTTTAAGGAAATGCTGACCATCAACCACTTTAGCCGAAATCTCGGTTAGATGGAGTCCTACGGCTTTAGAACCGGTAAAGCTGATGAAACTTGTTTTCGGGCTTCTTGCCAATTGTTCACCCACTTCGATATCGCCACCGGTTACAAAATTAAATACACCAGCAGGTAAACCTACCTCTTCTACGATCTCTGCAAATAACTGAGCCATTTTTGGTGTATCCGGTGCAGGTTTAGCTACCACCGTATTTCCGGCTGCAACCGGCGCCATGGCCATTCCCACAAAGATGGCGAATGGGAAATTCCAGGGCGAAATTGAAACACCGGCGCCCATGGGCGTGTAGATAGTTTTGTTGGCATCTCCCCAGGAGTCGTTAACGGGCATGCCATCATCAAGACGGATAGCCTCGTACGCGTAATACTCCAAAAAGTCGATGGCCTCGCAGGTATCTGCATCAGCTTCCAGATAATTTTTACCGGCTTCGCTGATCATCCATGCATTGATCTCCATACGTCTGCGTCGAACAACATCAGCGGCTTTAAACAGATAGTCGGCCCGCTCTTTGGCCGGAACATGTTTCCATGACTCAAAAGCTTCCCATGCTTTATCGAGTGCACCGAGTGCCTGTTCGGTGGAAGCTTTCTGAAATGTTCCGATCACTTCATCCACATTAGATGGATTACGACTCTCGAAAGTTCCGGCTTCACCTTTAACCCATTCCCCATTAATGTAAAGATCATAGGTTTTTCCAAAATTACTGCGAACATCAGCGATCACTTTCTTTTGGGCGTCGTTGATGGTTGGGTCAGAAAAGTCGAAATATTCTTCGTTTTTGAATTTTTCTAATGTTAAATCGGGCATTTTTTCCTCTTTAAAAAACAGTTCTAAATTATTTTTTTGTTCAATTGAATTTTGCTACCCTGAATATACTCAGAAAAGCGCTCCCATTTCAAAAGGTAGGGAGCCAGTCTTTAACTTAATGTAAAACCATTGAAAATGGGACTTACTAGTGGTAGTTTTAGGCAATTCATAAGAACTTTACACGATTAATCTAGCTTCACAGCAAATCATTTTGAGATTAATCATTCAATACTAAATAAGGATTCGATATGTCAAAAATTAAAGTCGGAATAAATGGGTTTGGCCGTATTGGCCGTATGGTTACCCGTGCGATTCTTGCAAACTATAAGGATCAGATCGAGATCGTTGGTGTTAACGATCTAACCGATACCAAAACCCTTGCACATTTATTCAAACACGATTCTTCACAAGGTACTTTTGCAGGAGACGTTTCTGTTGATGGTGATACGATCACAATCGACGATATGAGCTTCAAAGTAACTGCTGAAAGAGATCCTGCTAATCTGAACTGGGGAGATCTTGGTGTAGACGTGGTAGTAGAGTCAACCGGATTTTTTGTTGATAAAGACAGCGCCGGCAAACACCTCGAAGCAGGTGCTAAAAAAGTGATCATCTCTGCACCGGCTAAAGGCGGTGTTAAAACTGTTGTATTAGGTGTGAACGATAATGAGATCGACGACGAAACTCTTATCTACTCTAACGCAAGTTGTACAACCAACTGTTTAGCCCCAATGGCTAAAGTTCTTGACGATAACTTCGGTATCGTTAAAGGATTCATGACCACTATTCACGCATATACCGGTGATCAAAGAATTCTTGATGCTCCGCATAAAGATCTTCGTCGTGCCCGTGCAGCTGCCATCAACATTGTACCTACTTCTACTGGTGCAGCTCGTGCAGTTGGTCTGGTACTTCCTCACCTTAACGGTAAACTGGATGGTGGAGCCGTTCGCGTTCCAACCCCAACCGGTTCATTAACCGATTTTGTTTGTGAAGTAGAAAAAGAAACTACTGCTGAAGAAGTGAATGCAGCATTCAAAGCCGCTGCAGAAGGCCCGTTAAAAGGTATTCTTCAATTCTCTACCGATCCATTGGTTTCTACCGACATCGTTGGTAACCCACACTCAAATATCTTTGACAGTGACCTGACCAAAGTGGATGGTAAACTGGTTAAAGTAATTGGCTGGTACGATAACGAAGCAGGTTATTCTGCAAGAACTGCTGATCTGATCACTAAGATCCTTTGATCTGATCAGATAGTTATCTGAAATTGAAAAGCCCGTTGAGTTTCTCAGCGGGCTTTTTTTATGGACAGGATCTTTTGTTTTAAAAACATTCAGCCTGTGATCAGATCCGGGCTGAGAGAACATACTCTCCACCTACCTCCGTCTCGAGATCGTATTCAAATATTTTTCGTAATTCCGGACGATACAGTTCAGTTTCAGAATGTATGATCGGATCTTTTACATGTATGGTTGGAAATAGTGGATTAGCATTTTCTCCGGTTGCTTCGCTCAGCCCGGTTCCAGTTAGAGGAACATAGGAACGGATACGGGCAATGCCACCCAGTTCTGAACTAAGCCAGATCTTTCGAAGTTTACCATCTATCCAGTCAAGGTCTACCTCAAATCCACCACGAGCTTTTAATCCGGTAACGTATCCATCCGGCCAGATAGCAGGCAGAGCCGGTAATACATGTATAGCTCCGTCATGACTTTGCACTAACATCTCAGCAATCCCGGCAGTACAACCAAAGTTTCCATCGATCTGAAAGGGCGGGTGCGCATCGAATAAGTTAGGATAAGTGCCTCCTTTTTCTGACCCATCAGGAAGTTGCGACGGGCTCAATTGATCCGTGATCAGTTTGTAGGCATGATCTCCGTCCAGTAAACGGGCCCAGAAGTTTACTTTCCATCCCATAGACCAACCCGTAGACTCATCTCCACGGTACAACAACGTTTGATTTGCAGCACCGAATAACTCCGGCGTTCGGTATGGAGAGATTTGATTGGAGGGATGTAATCCATATAAATGGGAGACATGACGATGGTGATCATCGGGGTCGTCCCAGTCATGGATCCATTCCTGTAATTGTCCATGCTGACCAATTTGCATGGGCGGAAGTTTCGATTTCATTTCTGTCAGTTCTGCAATGAATTCATCTTCACCCTCCATCATCTTTGCAATTTCAATGGTTCGTGTGAACAGATCAAAGATCAACTGATTATCCATAGTTGCACCTGCCGTTACAGATACCTCACCATTTCCGGCAGGATACGTATTCTCGGGGGAAATGGAGGGAGAAACTACCATCCAGTCTGTGTCGGGAAAAGGTTGTAGTACATCCAGGAAAAACTCGGAAGCCGATTTAAAGACCGGATACTGTTTCCTGATAAACTCCTCATCTCCCGTAAAGAGGTAATGGTCGTACATTTGCTGACTCAGCCAGACTCCACCCATGGGCCATAGTCCCCAGGACCCCACACCATCCACAGGACCGGTCACCCGCCAGATATCGGTATTATGATGAGTAACCCAACCACGTGCCCCATAGGTGATCCGCGCATCTTCCCGTCCGGTAACAGCGAGATCGCGAACCATAGAGAATAACGGTTCATGCAATTCACTCAAATTAGTGACCTCAGCCGGCCAGTAATTCATTTCGGCATTTATGTTAATGGTGTATTTGCTATCCCAGGGCGGCATCATCTGATAATTCCAGATTCCCTGCAGCGTTGGCGGCTGACCACCGGGTTGGGAACTGGAGATCAAAAGATAGCGACCGAATTGAAAGTAAAGTGCTGCAAGCTGGGGATCATTTCCCTCACCAAAATCAGCGATCCGTTCATCGGTTGGTTTGGCGCTTGCCTCCGTATCTCCCAGATAGAGGTCTACCCGGTTAAAATATTTTTGATAAAATTTAGTATGAGCCTGCTTCATTTCATCAAATTCTTTGCCGGAGGCATTCTTTAAATAAGTTTTTGCGACCTGATCAGCGTCTCCACTGATATCATCATAAGTCTTAAAATTTGTACCGACCGATATCAGAATCATTACTTCATCACTTCCGGAAACGGTCAGTTCAGATTCATTGGCAGAGAGTTCGCCACCCTTCGTTTTCATCTTTATGATGGAGCTGAATTCCACTTTACCTTGTTTATTCTCTTCATCGCCCGAAATTCCATGAACGATCAGTGTATTATCTTCAATGGTTGTGACATGCTTTTGCGGGCTGGTAAATGAGAGTGATCCAGTGATCGCGCCGGGTTTATCTGCAGTTATTCTCATTGCAATGACCTCATCTTCAAAGGAAGAAAAAACTTCACGTGTAAAGGTGGTATCACCTACGGTGTATCGGGTAGTTGCTACAGCGGTCGAGATATCAAGATCACGATAAAAATTACGGTAATTCTCATGTCCCGGGAAATGTAATAATAATGAACCCACCGGTTGATAGGGCATTCCGTTGTTCAACGAGTAGACATGTTCATCCGCATATTTTTGCGCTTCCTGATAGTTCTTTTTATTTAACAAGTCACGGATAACAGGTATAGCATTGGCGATCTCAGGATTGATGTTATTACCCGGTTCACCCGCCCACACGGTTTCTTCATTCAGCTGAAGTTCTTCATGCGCGGGATCTCCGTAGATCATAGCACCAAGCCGACCATTTCCCACGGGTAAAGCCTCTACCCATTGGTCGGCAGGTTCATCGTACCATAAACGCATAGTTTGTTCAATTTCAGGTGGTTCAGGCTTAGATGAACAGCTCAGATAGCCGAACGCAGCGATGATCAATACACTAAATAAGAAAGTAAGTCGGTTCTGCATGAGGATCTTTGGGTTGGTCGGTAAGTGTTAGTACGGGTTTGAAGTAGTTCAACCAATAATTTTATTAATTCACTTAATTTATAAAAACAAGGCCTTGAAATTTGCTAAAATAAGACCCTTATAAAAATCACTCATTAATTAACCTGAAATGAAAAAACTCTCACTGTTCCTGTCCCTGCTCATTACATTCGTTGCGTGTTCAAAGACTGAGAAACCAACTAACACCCCGGCTTTAAACACAGAACGATTGATCGAAGATATTCAATTCATCTCCTCAGATATGACGCAGGGAAGACTCGTAGGTACAGAGGGAAACCGATACGCACGAGAATATATCGTTGGCAGATTCAATGAAATCGGTATAGAACCGTATGGTGATGACTATGAACATCCATTTGAATTCACCCGACGAAACGGAGATAAACGAACCGGGGTGAATGTGATCGGTATAGATCAGGGAACTTCTGATTCAGTGATCGTGATCACGGCCCATTATGATCATTTGGGAGTTCGCGACAGCCTGATCTATAACGGTGCGGATGACAATGCATCGGGTACTGCGGGGTTAATAGCGATCATGGATTACTTTTCGAAAACAGAACAAAATCACACACTCATATTCGCTGCTCTGGATGGTGAAGAAGGTGGATTGAGAGGAGCAAGAGCCTTAGTGCAGGATTCGGTATTGATGGATAAGGTAGTGCTTAATATCAATATGGATATGATAGCTCAGAACGATAAGAACGAATTATATGCCGTTGGTACGTATCATTATCCACAGTTAAAACCTGTTTTGGAGAATGTAATAACGGGAGATGTTTCGCTGCTATTTGGCCATGATACACCGGAAGATGGAAATCAGGACTGGACGTCCCAATCTGATCATTATCCGTTTCATGAAATGGGGATTCCGTTTATCTATTTCGGAGTAGAAGACCACGAATACTATCACAAAGCTACGGATGAGTTTGAGACCATCCCGCAGGAATTCTATAAAAGCAGTGTACAGGTGATCCTGAACGCTGTGTTGGAATTTGATAAACGCTAGAATCTGAGATTCAGACTAACTCCGGGAACAGACTCCCGGGGAAAGTAAGTGGGACCAAATGTAAGTTGGGTGGTACGGTTATTATTGTACTCATGGGCATTTTTGGAAGCGTTGAAGAAATCATAAACAGCACTTACTCCAATAATACCTGCTCCGAGTAACGCCGTAAATGTACCTAAAGAACCTTCAATGCTGCCTCCGCCACAGGATGAACTTCCGATACACATATCATTGATCGAAAGGGCAGTCCCGATCACCAGTAAAGCTCCTCCGGCTGTCCGATACAATATACCCCTGAGTACTTCATCATTGGCTTCGGCATAGATATTACCAGCCGAAGGACCGATGAGTATTCCCGCACTTATCATGATCACACCGAATGTTTGCTGGCCGCTGTTTCCCATTATCCAGCCCAGCGTAACAGCCGTAGCCGGTACCCCAACTGAGAGTGCAGAAGCTACAATCGGATCTTTCAATTGCCCGGCAGTTTCATCACTTGTGTAAATGTTTTTAAGATTACTCTGCAATAGATAAGATTGTGCAGAGATCCCTGATCCTGTTAACAGGGTGATCAGGAGAGCGAGGAGGGAAACCCGGATCATAAAATTCTCTTGGATTCTTGATTATTGCAGAATTAAGAGAAATTTATGATGAATGTAAACGGGTTGATCTGAGTTAATGAAATGAAAGATCAATAAAATTTTCGGAGGTAGCTGGTGCATTCACCACAATCCTTCCCATCTTTTCTTGCATCTTCTTCGGTTTCGAATCCCTGGGTAGAATGAGCTTCAATGTCACCGCTTTTGGTTACTCTTCTCCATCTCCATTCATCCTTAACGTCCTGGTATAATTCGCATTTAGCCATATATAAATCCTTATTTTTATGAATCTTAATCATATACAACATACAAAATATGAGGCGGGAGGTCAAAAGTGATTGAAAAACCGAATGATAGGCGAATTATCAGATCAGAATTACAGACTTCTAAATTAGGTGATTGGCGAAGTAGGTAAGAGTGTTTTAAATAATAATTTCGAAATCGTAGGTGATCTCTGATCCTTTTTCTAATGCCTTGGATACCGAACAGTATTTGGTAATTGACAGATCAAGTGCGCGTTGAACCTTCTTTTCATCCAGGGCTCCGGAAAGAATATACCGCATGTGTATGGTCTTAAACTCAGAGTATCCATTTCCGGTAGGTTGTTTATCCCCGTCGATCTCTACGGTGAGACTTTTTAACTCTTGTTTCTGTTTTTTCAGGATGGAGATCACATCCACCGCACTGCACCCCCCGATACCGGCCAGTAATAATTGCATGGGACTGATTCCCCCCTGCAAACCACCGATCTCGGTATTACCGTCAATACGGATCAATCCGCCTTCTTCATTTGCTGCTTCAAAGTGATAGCCGTCCTGCAGCCATTTTACGTCGATCTTCATAGGTACTTTTTGAAGGAGAAGGTAAGAGCTTTAGAATAGAAGTGCGGGAATATTTGAATTCGAAACCTTTAAGTATAACACCGGTTTGAGGTAGGGAATGTTAACCAAACAAAGGAATAATGAAGTTTTTAGCAGTATCAAAAACATCATTCACAAAGATATTAACCGGAATAATGATCTTGACAGGATTGATATTTACCGGATGTAATGTAAACAACAACGACGGGAATAAAGGAAAATTCAGAGTATCCCTGACCGATGCACCGGGCGATTATGCAGCGGTTAATATTGAGGTAAAGCAAATTCTGATAAAAACCAGCGATGATAGTGATGACGATTCAGAATCTGATATGGTAGATGAAGAAGGAAGCTGGAAAGTGATCTTCGATGACAGTATGGTGGTAAATCTGCTGGATTATCAAAACGGAACAACTTTGTTCTTAGGGGAAACTGAACTGGAGACCGGGATCTATGAAGAAATGAGACTGGTATTGGGCGACAATAACAGCATCGTATTAAATAACGGTTCATCAGTGAACCTAACCGTGCCGAGTGCACAGACTTCCGGGTATAAGATCAAACTGAACACGGAGGTTGAACCTGATCAGGTAACCGATCTGGTGATCGACTTTGATGCAGCCAGATCAATAGTGGTACGTGGAAATGGTGATTTTAACCTGAAACCGGTACTTCGTGTAGTAGAAGTAGATGATGCAGGTAGTATTTCAGGAACTATCGGACAATCAGATGCCGATGCCTGGGTATACACCGTAGCAGGTGAGGATACTGTGAGTACCATGCCTAATGAATCCGGTGAATTTACTTTATATGGATTAGAGGCCGGGACGTATGATGTAACCATCGACTCGCAAACAGAAGTCTATGTGGATTCAACGATCTATGATATCGAACTCGATACCAATGAGCATTTTGAATTTGAGAATACCATCCTTTTAGACACCCTTTCCCGATAAAAGGAAAATGAGAAGTAGTTATCCGGTTCTCTTGAGTGGGAACCGGATTTTTTTATATCAAAAAGTAATTCAGTAGAAACTAGTCGGGGCGACAGGATTTGAACCTGCGACCTCACCGTCCCGAACGGTGCGCGCTACCGGGCTGCGCCACGCCCCGAATTATTTCAATGGAATAGTAATCCGAAATTGTGAAGTGGATATAAATGAAAAGTACTAAATCCCTTCTATAGCTCCGAACTCATATACGGTTACACTTCGGTACTCATTCCCTGCTTCGAGTACCACAGAAGGGAAGTCCGGCCGATTCGGTGAGTCGGGATAGTGTTGAGTCTCCAGGCATAAACCGGAATGTTTGCCGTAAGTATGCCCCTCTTTTCCGGAGGTTCCTTCCTCAATGAAATTACCGGAGTAGAATTGTACTCCCGGTTCTGAAGAAAATACTTTCATGATCCGACCGCTATCTGCTTCAAATACGCTGGCTACAAATGCCAATCCGCTCTCATCCTGAGGAATCACAAAAGTATGATCATATCCGGAGGCAAGAGAGAGTTGTTCATCTTCGGTTTCAATATCAGCACCTACACGTTTGGGCATGGTAAAGTTAAAGGGAGTTCCTTCAACCTCAGTGAAACAATCATCAACAGGAATAGAAAACTCATCAACAGCCAGAAATTGTTCGGCATTGATCTCCAGATAATGATCCAGAATATCTCCTTTTCCGGCCAGATTGAAATAGCTGTGTTGTGTTAAATTGACCACTGTCTTCTTATCACTTGTAGCGCGGTACAGGATCTCCAATGCATTATCGTTGGTGAGATTGTAGATCACTTCCACAGAAAGTGTACCGGGGAATCCCATTTCGCCATCCTTACTGGTATAACTCAGTATGAGAGCAACGCCATCCTCCGACTCCGCCCGTTCACCATTCCACACTGCGGAATCAAAACCATCCGGTCCGCCGTGCAGGTTGTTAGGACCATTATTGGCAGCGAGTTCGTAGGTGGTGCCATCCAATTCAAATGCTGCATTTGCGATTCTGTTGCCATAACGTCCGATCAGGGCGCCGAAATAAAAATCTGACTGTAGATATTCTTCCAGCGAATCATGCCCCAGCACCACATCGATAAAATTATTTTGCTTATCGGGAGCAGTCAGGTGGGTGATGATGCCTCCATATTCGATGGCTTTGAGTTGCATCCCGTTCTTATTGGTCAAAACGAATTGATGAACCGGAGTTCCATCCGGCATTTCCCCATAAACGGTTTTAGTAAATGATTCCATAAGGTCCTGACTTCTCACTTCGGTAACAGATTAACAGTTCAATTCCCTGAAAAGTAGGGGATGAGTAATTAAAAAACAGCGTTGAACTAGTCCAAATAGCCAAGAACTTCTGAAGGTGTGACTTCTGTATAATCAGTGATGAATTTAACCACATGATCGTTGTCATTGAATTCATCCGCAGAATGAGTGGTAGTGACAACGATGATCTTACAACCTGCACGGCGGGCTGCTTCAGCTCCGGTTGGCGTATCTTCGAAGACGATACATCGTTCCGGACTTACATCCAGTTCACCGGATACTTTCAAATAGATCTCCGGATCCGGTTTCCCGATCTTAACATCTTCTGAATGCAATACTACATCAAAATAGCGCCACAGGTCCAGATTATTCATCACAAAATCGACATTAGGCGGGGGTGCAGCGGTTCCCATACCCAAGGGGATATTGCTTTTTTTGAGATCGTGCAGCAGATCTCCGGCTCCGGCAATGAGTTCCAGCTCGGGTTCAAAGATCTTGCGGTATTCGGCTTCTTTCTCGTCCGAGATCTTCTGCCGTTCCTCAGGAGTGAATCGATCCCCGAAAATACGTTCCAATATCTCGATATTAACTCCGTGTACTTCCTGATGGATCTTATCCAGATCCCAGTCTAAGCCAAGCGTAGCCAGCTTGCGTTGCCAGGCCCGGTGATGCACCATCATATTGTCGATGAGGGTGCCATCCATGTCAAAGATCACGGCGTGACGGTTTTCGGAATCCATTAATTCCAATTATTCCCCGATGTGCTTGTGATTTCCTTTGTCGTGACGCTTTCTAAGCGTTTTAATAACCGCGTGTAGCGGGATATTCTTCTCAGCCAGTAACAGCATAAGGTGAAACAGCAGGTCGGCAGATTCTGCGATGGTTTCTGCATCGTCATTTTTTGAGGCGATCACGGTTTCAACCGCTTCTTCACCTACTTTTTGTGCGATCTTATCAATTCCCTTTTTGTACATCGAGGTAGTGTACGACCCTTTAGGCATTTCAGCTTTTCGTTCGTACAACAGCTCTTCTAGTTCTACCAGGAACTTGTAATCTTTTTTGGTGATTTTTTTATCGAGGCTCATTAGATCTCTTTTTCTTAAGTGGAGTCAAAGGTCTTCAATTTATGCTTTCTATTCAATGGTAAATGCTAAAAATAACACACCGGACATTTGTTTAAACTACGTTAATTGCCGGAATTGAACAGGTGATGGATCTTACCGGAAAAAGAAAAGGCGCTAACAAAAGCGCCTTTATCAATTGGTTGTGAGTTAGTTCGTATCTGATCCCGATTCGTCGGTTGATTCCTTTTTATCATTCTCAGCTTCTCCGATCCGGATCATGGAAAGGGGAAGGAATTTCTTGAACTGAGTTTTCGCATTTTCCCAGTCAGAAACCAGATACGCTGCTTTTTTAGAGCCTGTCTCATTCATGTAATCCTCAAGGATCTCTTTCAGAACAGCATAATCAGCCTCCGTGAAAGCCGCTTCCCCGATGTAATCCCGATTGATCTTATATCCGGGATTTTCATACATGAATAACGTGCCTCCGGTCATACCGGCGCCTACGTTATCTGAGGTCTCGCCAAGAATTACTACCGTTCCGTTGGTCATATATTCACAGGCATGTAAACCGGTACCTTCAACCACTGCAATGGCTCCGCTGTTCCGCACAGCAAAACGATCACCGGCCTGACCATGAACATACAGTTTGCCACCGGTTGCGCCATAGAGAGCACAATTTCCAATAATGGCATTGTCTTCCGGTTTATACATCACTTTTTCATTAGGAACGATCACGGTTTTACCACCACTCATCGATTTACACACCGAGTCGTTGGCTTCACCTATCAGTTTGATGTCCACATCTTTAGTTTGGAATACTCCAAAACTCTGACCGGCACTTCCGGTAAAGGTCAGATCAATCTTACCGGAATAGGGTTTGATATCGGTTTTCTCTCCTTTGATCTCAGCCATCCGTGCCTGACTCTGTCGGGTAGCCAGATATCCGAACAGCGTAGCCATGGAAGAACGATCCGTGTTTTTGATTTCGTACGATGCGCTGATACTTTTATCTGATTCAATGGCATCTTTCAGATCGGCAACCAGTCGCTCATTGAGCTCAGAAATCGGCTCCGCAAGGGTGTTAACCGCATTCTTTTTAGTATAAGCCGGTGCATTAAGGAAGAAACCCAGGTCCAGATTCAATTCGTTGATCAACTCCAGATGCTCACCATTGATGCTCAGTAAGCTGGTGTCACCAACGATCTCGTCGAGCGAGGTTTTACCCATTGAGGCTAAAATTCTGCGGGCATCCTCTGCAATATAGGTCAGTGTTTTGATCACATGATCTTTATGCCCTTTGTATTTCTTTTTGAATTTGGGATCGTGAGTGGCAATACCGGTCGGACAGGTATTTTTCTCACAGATACGAGCCATCACACAGCCTTCGGCAATAAGGAGTAACTTACCGAAATCGAACTCTTCGGCACCAAGAATAGCACCCAGTACGATATCTTTTCCGGTTGAAAGTCCTCCATCGGTTCTCAGTACCACCAGATCACGTAGATTATTCTCCACCAATGCCTGATGTACTTCCAGCAATCCAATCTCCCAGGGGAGTCCGGCATGTTTCATGGAAGAAAGTGAAGCAGCACCGGTTCCTCCTTCACCGCCCGAAACCTGAATTGAATCGGCACCAGCTTTGGCAACGCCAACAGCTATGGTGCCGATATTTACTCCAGCAACAAGCTTCACACTTACTTTCCCTTTCGGGTGAATTTGTTTCAGATCGTTGATCAATTGTTTAAGATCCTCGATGCTGTAAATATCATGCAATGGCGGAGGGGAGATGAGGTCGAACCCTGGATTTGCAAAACGGGCTTTGGCGATATGTTCGTCCACTTTCAGTCCCATTAACTGTCCGCCTTCACCGGGTTTTGCACCCTGTGCCACTTTGATCTGAATTTCGTCTCCGCTGACCAGATATTCAGCAGTAACACCAAACCGGCCTGAGGCGATCTGTTTTACACTGGCACCGATTCCTTCTGTGAAGTAATAAGGATTCTCACCACCTTCACCACTGTTACACCGTCCCCCGATCTCTTTCATAGCCAGGAAGATATCCCGCTGTGATTCTGCACTGATCGCTCCGAATGACATAGCACCGGAACCGAAGGTCTTAAGAATGTGATCAACCGGTTTAACATCATTCAGTTCTACCGGAGTTTCCGCTTTTCTTGGATTGAAAAGATGGCGGAGGGCAACCGGTTCGTCAGCATGTCCGGCTTTCAAATATTCGTTATACAGCTCCATATTATTGAGCTCCAGACCGGTATCACGTACTAATTCGTGAATGATCTTGGAACGGGTATTGGTCATGGAGTGCTTTTCGCCCATTTTGCCGCGGGCGTGTTCTTTATACTGGAAACTCTTTATTGGTTTGTAATCAGCAGCATCATCAATGGTAAGATCGCGGGTTCTGTTAAGAACCATTTCAGCAATTTGGTCGATCTCAAGACCACCGATCGGACTTTGAATACCCGGGAAGAACTCTTCAATAAGTTCCGGTCCCAAACCGAGGGCGGAGTATAATTTCGCACTCTGATAGCTGCGAACAACAGATATTCCGGATTTGGCCATGATCTTCAGCAATCCGTTTTCCATGGCTTTTAGCAAGTTGCGTTCCTTTTTATCGGGATCCAGCTTTCTTAAAGAACGGTCGTCGTCATTACGGGCGGCATCGAGTGCAACGTACGGGCAAACAGCCTGAGCACCAAATCCTATAAGACTTGCCGCGTGATGGGTACTTTTAACTTCACCGGTCTCAACCACTACCGCTGCATTCAGTTTCAGTCCTTCATCATTCAGGGAATTCACCACTTTACGAAGGGTAAGTAAACTCGGGAGCGGAGTATTTTCCAGACTGGCTTTTTTATCACTCAGGATCAGAATGGTGTGGCCGTCTTTCACTGCTTTGATAGCTTCATCACCGATTTTATCCAACCTGGATTTAAAACCCACAACTCCATGATCCCGCTTAAACGTAGTGTCGATCACATAAGGGATCACCCGATCGAGCGGGGTAGCTTCGGTGATGCAGCTATACAGAAAGTCCATCTGAGCCAGACTCAGGAAGGGACTTTTAATTTCGTAGGAAGGAGCCGGTGGAATGAGTTCCTTAGGTTCAAAGATATTCGGTTTTTTGCCAAGATATACCGTCAGGTCGGTTACCACTTTTTCACGGATATAGTCCAGTGGTGGATTTGTAACCTGAGAGAAATTCTGGAAAAAGAAATCAAAGAATGGACGCGGCTCAGTAGAAAGCACGGCCAGTCTTGCAGTGTCGCCCATCGACCCGATCGGTTCTTTACCGGTTTCGGCCATCGGGTAGATGATCTTAGAAAGTTCCTCGTCGGTGTACGTAAAATAGGGCTTCAAGTCACCGAAACGTTTTCCGGTTTCTACTACTTTTTCGGGGATCAGTTCCACACGAGCATCAAACGGAGCATCGTAATTTTCCCGGGAATGACTTGGATCACGGAAAAGAACGTCGCCACTAGCCATATCAACAGTAACTCCACGACCGGCATACAGTGTACCTTTTGCTTCAATGATGCTTTGATCCAGATCAAACGTTCCGGCTTCAGAAGACAGGTAAAAGTGATCTTCGGTTCTGCTCCACCGGCACGGACGGAATCCGTTTCTGTCTAACCGGGCTCCGATCGTGTAACCATTGGCATAGGTGATGAGTGCCGGGCCATCCCATGGTTCCATGGCACGACTCCAGAATTTATAGAATTCGTTGCCTTCGGTAGCCGGTGGCATACAAATAGCCAGAATATCTTCCACATTAGGAATGGAGCTTCGGTAACGCAATGCTTCCACCATCTCATTCAGGGAGCCTGAATCACTGATGCCGTCCCGTGTGAGGATCTCATTTCGCTCAGCCCCGATCATTTTTTCACGGGATTTCGCCCACGAACGGTTACCCGCAATGGTATTGATCTCACCATTGTGACCGATCAACCGGAAAGGCTGTGCTTTATCCCACGAAGTAGTGGTATTGGTGCTGAAACGCCGGTGAAACAGGCAGAACCGTGTTTCATAATCCGGATTCTTAAGATCCAGATAGAAATCTTCCAGCGCGGAGGAACGGGTCAATGCTTTGTAAACAATTGTTTTAGCCGAGAGTGAAGTGAAGAAAAGGGAGTCTTCAAGCTTTGAGTTAAAAAGCTTTGACTTAGTGAGTTGTTTGGCTGTGTACAATCGCTTATCAAACGACAGCATTGTCTTTGCTCGTTCCGGTCTCGCTATGATGGCCTGCAGAATCACCGGCATTGTTTCAAGAGCACCCTGACCTAACCCGTTCTTATTAACAGGTACGTCACGATATTCGAGAACATCCAGGCCGAACAGGGCAAAGGTGTTCTCGAATATTTTAAGCACCTTTTGTTGCTTAGAACGATCTTTTGAAACAAAAAGCGTAGCAACCGCAACTGTATCTTTCTGATAGCCCAGCATATCGAACGGAATATCAGTCATGATTCCGGCACCGTCTCCGGTCAAACCATCAGCGGCACAAGCGCCCCGGTGTTCCACACATCGTAAGGCGTGTAAGCCTTGTTGCAGATGGTTGTGGCTGTATTCTTGCTTTCGGCTAACCACAAAGCCAACACCACAAGCGGAACTCTCGGGTCCTGTATATTTAAATTTATTTTGATGGGTCATGGTTGTACTGATTTTTTTTAACGAGCGGGAAGTCCACAAATAGCACAAAAATTTAAAGTTTGTCAAACTTCGGAAGGGTGCTTGAAAAATATCCGAAACTAACAAAATAAGGTTTAGATCTCTTATGAGGCGATTTAGGGAAAAACCTTCTGAGAAGGAATGCAAATCACGATTTTAGAAAAGCGCTTTTAACCAAAAACTATTTAACTAATAATATTAGGTTAATATTAGTTTTTAATTAAAAAAATAAAATATGAATTAAATAAGAAAAGGGGTTTCACAAAGCCATATTCCGCACTGGAATACCCGAATTTGCCATATCCGCCTTAAGATCAGCGATCTCGATCTCTTTAAAATGGAAGATACTTGCCGCCAGTACGGCGTCAGCATTTCCGGTTTTTACTGCATCTATGCAATGCTGAATGGTTCCGGCCCCGCCGCTGGCAATTACCGGAATGGTTACCTGTTCGTTCACCAGCTTCAACAGATCCAGATCAAATCCCTGTTTGGTACCGTCTCTGTCCATGCTGGTTAACAGTATCTCACCGGCGCCACGGGTTTCGGTCTCTTTCATCCATTCCAGCGCATCCATGCCTGTATCTTCCGTTCCGCCTTTAATAAAGACGTGCCAGCTGTTTCCGGTTCGCTTGGCATCCACTGCAGCTACCACAGCCTGTGCCCCGAATGCATCACTGGCGCGGTTAATAAGGTCAGGATCTTTTACAATACTACTATTCAACGATACTTTGTCGGCACCGGCCTTTAGTAATTCTTCGATCTCATCTACAGTTTTGATACCTCCGCCCACGGTAAACGGAATGTTGATCTCCCGGGCTACCCGGGTTACCAGATCTACCAGGGTTTTTCTTTTTTCGAGCGTAGCAGTGATATCGAGAAAAACTAGCTCATCGGCCCCTTCCTCCGAGTATCGGCGGGCTAGCTCTACAGGATCGCCTGCATCCCGCAGACCCAAAAAGTTCACACCTTTTACAGTTCGTCCGTTTTTAATATCGAGGCAGGGAATGATTCGTTTTGTAAGCATAGTTATCTGATCGAAAAATGAGGCGTAAAATAAGAAGAATTGATCCATTTTAAGACAAAACTTAACGCTTCGGTCACAGAAAATTGAAATATGATGAATACCATGTCTGAAAACTCCCATTATGGACTATGAGATCACATCGCTGCAAGGTTCTGCCAAAGAGATCATCGATCGCATATTAACTGCGACCCGGTCACAGGTTTTGATCCCTCCTAAACTGCAAGGGCATGATCTTCAAATACCGAAACCTCCCGATGACGGGCTCTATATCGGATTGTTTTCAAGCGGGAGTACCGATCACCCCAAATGCATCTGGAATTCGCTCGAACGACTACAGCTGAATGCGCGTAATTCTGCTGATGCATTTGAGATACAGCCGCATCATTTTCTCTTAATGATGGCAGCCCCCTGGCATGTAGCCGGGTTTACATGGTTACTGATGGCCGAATATCTGGAATGTGAATACCTGTTCATCACCACAATTAAAGGAGATCATAAACTTTGGTTGCAGACGGTGCAGGACCTGAATGCGGATTACCTGCTCACGGTACCACAGGTGTTGCGGACACTTTATGATGAACACTGGTTTGCCGACACAGTCGTATTTGGCGGAGATCCGATTCAGGCCGGAGAGTTTGAAAAACTATCACCGCATTGCCGATGGATGATCCAGGGCTATGGACAGACCGAAGCCGGAGGGTTAATCGCGGCGCATAAAAGAAAAAGCTCCCTCATCCCTGCAAAATATGAACATCATTGTATGGGGAGATCAATTGCCGGAGTGAATGTGAGATGTGAGGGAGAACCGGAGAAACAATCGCCCATATATATAAGGTCGGAATCAGCATATACCGATCAGGAGTATCGCAGCGGTGATCTTGGGTTTATGGACCCGTCAGGCAGGATCTATGTAACCGGAAGAGAGTGAAATTGAGTTGAATTCTGCTAAGTCGCGCTAAATATGAGTTTAAAATACCCCAAATAGGGTATTTATAATGTGGGTACAGAAAGTCACATTTGTTTAGTAACAGAAATAGCCGGGCTGATTCGGGGTACTTTTCCTGCCCGGTTAATTAAACAAAGGGTACAATGAAAACAATAAAAAGGGTAGTGTTCCTGCTATTATTTGCAGCAGGATTTAGCGGGGTTATATCGGCACAAAGTGCTGATGAGCTGTTTGAAAGCGGTAAATATCAATCAGCGGCGAATGCGTATGTAAGAGCTGCGGCATCCGGTTCATCTAATTATCTCGGTGCAGCAAAAAGTTATACGGCGCTTAAAAACTGGGATAAGGCGATAGAGATGTATGAGAAATACCGCGATAATTATTCCGGGGCGGATAAATTAAAGATCAATAAAGTGATCGAATTGCTGAAAGCTCCTGAAGAAGAGGTATTTATTGATAATATCGGCGCGAATGTGAATTCGGAGATCGACGAATATCTGCCACGAATATCGACCGATGGAAAGAAGATGTACTTCAATTCCAGTGATCGTACCGGCGGATATGGCGGCGAGGATGTCTGGTACTCCACGCTGGATGAGAACGGGGTTTGGTCGGCACCAGAAAATATGGGGCGTATCATTAATACCGATACCCACGAAGGTATATTATCACTTTCGTCGGATGGAAATGCAGCCATTGTTTTCGGGAATTACAAAGGTCGGTTTGGCAGCGGGGATTTCTTTTATAGTGCAAAGATCGGCGACAGCTGGACGGTACCCTGTAATCTTGGAGGGGACGTGAACAGCGACGAATGGGAGTCGATGGCCAATCTTTCTCCCGATGGCAAAACTCTCATCTTTGTGGCCTATGAAGGCCGGACCGATGCGAAAGGTGCTGATTACGAAACCGACATCTACATCACCCATTTGAAGAACGGAAGATGGACCAAACCGGTACCGATCTCACCGGTCATTAACTCTCCGGGTACGGAAAAATGGCCCTATCTGAACGCCGATGGCAGAACATTGTATTTCTCCTCCGACGGTCATGCAGGTTTTGGAGGCACGGATCTGTTTGTCAGCCGGAGAATTGGTGATGGCTGGGATAACTGGACCACCCCGGTTAATCTTGGAAAGAATATAAATACGGTACTGGATGATGAAGACTTCACCATCCCGGCTTCGGGTAGTGTAGCTTATTTTACCCGGGAGACAACAGGTGAAGGTGATGGTTTTGGTGGGGAAGATATTTTCAGAATGATCCTGCCTCCGGAAATGCGTCCGGATCCGGTGGTGACTATCTTCGGTGAAGTGACTGATCAGAATGATAGTCTGATCGCAGCCACCTTGCACTGGAGTGATTTTGATACCGGTGAACAATTAGGTTATGCCACCAGTAATTCAAAGACGGGTGAATATCTGATCACCCTGCCATTTGGTCGTCGATATCTGATCACAGCCAATCAGAAAGGATATTTATTTCAGACCGAAATGCTGGATCTGAAAACTATGGTGGACGACTCCATCGCATTCAGTGAGGAACTGGGATCTGAACTATACCGGATGCGAAATGCTCTGGGCGAGATCGAGGAGGCTAAAGATGAGTTCGAACTGCTGCTGGCGAGTAATTCAGCCGATCTGGATGAGGAATTTGATCAACTTACAGCATTGACCAAACAGATGAATGAAGCTCAGGGTGACCTGAACGCAGCGATACGAAGAGCACGGATCAGTTGGCTGGAGGGGAATTCCGGGTATAAAGAAGTACGTAAGGATATTCAGCTCACAGAGGCCAATGAAGGGGCCCGTATCGTACTGGAGAATATCTATTTCGATACAGGGAGCGATAATCTGAGATCGGAAAGTATGCAGGAACTGGACAGGCTATACGACATCATGGCTAAATCTACGTTGGTGGTTGAGATCGGTGGTCATACCGATAATGTGGGTTCCGATGAAAGCAACATGGAACTTAGTCAGGCCCGAGCCGAGGCCGTGGTTAAATACGTGGTAGATAAAGGCATTTCCACCAATCGTATCTCTGCGAAAGGATATGGCGAGACCGAGCCCCGTGCCTCGAATGAAACCCCGGAAGGGCGACAGGAAAATCGCCGGGTGGAAGTGAAAGTATTGAGTAATACGCTGGAAGGAACCGGAGATATGCTGGCTCAGGCAGATGGAACGGAAGAAGAAACTGAGACAGATGTGAATTTGTATGAGCTGTACCGTCAGGCTGCCTTAAATGGAGGAATTCCTGATGGCGCTGCCTGCTACGACATTGACTACGATGATGACGAGGATATTGTAGTTTATACCGATGACGATGACGAGGACGAAGAAGAAACGCAGTCATCAGCCTGGTTCATAGATGCGGACGGAAATGACATCAGTGCCTTTGGAGGTTCAGACATTCAGTTCCTTACGCATTCCGGAAACGGAGCGCATGCTTTTTCAAATGTGAGCGGTGCCGGAGTGCTCATCCACAGCGGGGATGGTATGAGCGAGCGTAATATCTATGGATACTTCATGGGTGGTGCTTTAGGTGGAGGTATTGAATGGATCAAGTATGTAGATCTCAGCTCTACCGTAAATCTCCCGTTGACCTTCGATTACGGAGCCGGAGCTTATCTGGTATTTCATAAAGAAGAATATCTGACTCCGCTTAGCGGGGAAACCTATGACTATTACTTCAGCAGCTGGGGATTACCGCTGATGGCCCGTGCGAGGTATAATATGGAGATCAGCGACATCAAAATATCACCTTACGTCTCTTATAATTACAATCTGCTGAGCTTTGTAAATGTGGAACCGAATGAAGAAACGGATGGTAACGAGACCTACACTACCGCTACCGTAGAAGGTCCAAGCTGGCTGGAATTAGGAGCCCGGGCTAAATTCAAGTTCCTGAGTGGCGGACTGGCGATTCAAAATGGAGGAGGAGGAACAGGTATTGTACTGAGAGCAGGTCTTGCCTTCTGATAGCAATAGGTAGATATCTGCGATACCTGCACCTCTGATACAGGCTGCATCCCGCCCCGGATGCAGCTTTTTTTATTGGTTGAAATGCAAGGTAATGACGCCGGAAGTTACGGACCGGCCGGTTACTTAACGAGAATCAGCACACAGATAACTCAGATACTGCGAAGAAGAACAGTAAGAAGTCATACCTGCGTAAAAAGCATTTCCGGTCTAATGGAAGGACTGATGTAGCTTGTGAACAAATGCTTTAGATCGCTATTGCAAGCAGTAATACCGAGATTAAACCAAACGGTTCTGAAGAGCAATTTTTACTGCGGAAGCCCGGGTATGCACATGCAGTTTCTTGTAGATATTCTTGATGTGTGTACGAACCGTATGCGGACTGATAAACAACTGATCACCGATCTGAAACTCCGTCAGATCATCGACGATTCCTTTCAGGATATCCAGTTCGCGGGAGGTAAGCGAGAAGTCCTCACTGCCGGCAGAAGCTGCGGCGTTAGTTTCCCGCATGTATTGGAGCAATTTCAGAGCAACACTCGATGAGATCGGTGCGCCGCCATCAACCATTTCTTCGATAGCAATCACGTATTTATCGATAGGGTCATCTTTGAGAAGATATCCGGAGGCACCGGCCTGAATACTTTTGAAGATGTTCTCTTCATCTTCAAACACCGTCTGCATCATGATATCAATATCCGGAAAATCTTTTTTTATGATCCGGGTAGTTTCAACGCCATCCATGACCGGCATTTCAATATCCATCAGAAGTACGGTCGGGATACTATCTTTTTTCATGCTTTTTAGCTGTTTGATAGCATCCTTGCCATTTTGAGCCAGCATAACCACATCAATTCCATCAAAAAATGAAAAACGGGTTTCCAGATTGTCTCTGATCTTCTTCTGATCATCTACTATGCCTATTCGTATACTCATAGAATTAATAAACTCAAATTCATGCGCTTTGACCATACCCTGATTAGGGTATAATCGGAAAACTTAATGTAATGGACGTTCCTTTTCCGCCGGTACTTTCGATCTTAAGTACACCGTTTAACTCGCCGGCACGTTCCTGCATATTTTTGAGTCCATTCCCGGCCTCAGCATGGCCATTCATTTCAAAGCCAGTGCCATCATCAATAAATTCGAGATCAATGATGTTATCCCGTTGTGCAATGTTGATGGTAAAAGTATCCGCCTGTGCATATTTATTGCAATTATTCAGCGTTTCCTGTGTGATTCTCAATAAATGCAAAGACTGAGTCGGATTCAGCCAGGTCTCTGTATCCACCGAATTATTGATTGTCACCGATAGTCCCTTCAAGGCATATTCGTTACGCTTAATGTAATTGCGGAGGTGTGACTCAAACTCTTTTATGGTGATGGTGTCTCGATCGAGCAGCCAGATAGTCTCCCGCAGTTCCGTCATGGCTCCCCGGGCATCCATATCTAATTGTTGCAAAAGATCGATTGCTTTGTCGCCCTGATCTTTTTTGATGTGCAGATTACTGATCTCGATCCCGGTGATCAGATTGGTGATCTGCGAACCCACGTTGTCGTGCAGGTCTCTGGAAATTCGCTCCCGTTCATGCTGAATTTTTTGCTGAAGGGCGAGTTCCCGGTTTAGTTTTTGCACTTTGATATTCGACTGAATGCGAACAGCCGCTGCGATCAAAAGACCGAAACTGAGCAAAGCGAGAAGGCGGAACCACCACATTTTATAGAACGGAGGATTTACGGTGATAGCTAAACTCGCCAGATGTTGATTCCAAATCCCATCAGGGCCCGTCGCCGAAACCTGAAATGTATAATTACCATCCGGCAGATAGTCGTAAAATGCCGTCCTTCGATCCCCCACATTCACCCATTCATCATCCATTCCCTGAAGCCGTATCCTGAATTTTGTTTTGGATGGAGATTCCAGATTTAAGGCCGAATAAGAGATCTCAATACGATTATTTCCGGGGTCAAGAGTCACCGAACCTGTCGTGGTTTGCTCTTCACCATTGATCTGTAATTTGTTGATGTATGGGAAAAAATTGATCTCATCATGAACCACCTTTTCCGGGTCGATAACGAGTAATCCTTTTAAGGAAGGGATGAGGACCTCTCCGGTAGAAAGAGTCGTTATAACCGAACTGTTGCCATACGAAAATCTTGCTGCAGGAACCCCGTCATCAGCATTGAACCGCTGAAAGCGAAGTTGTTCTAATTCATTATCAGCCAGTTTTTTAAAATCAGTGGTATCCAGAAAAACGACATAGCCATTAGAAGCAAACCAGTAATTGCCGTTATGATCTTCCGTCATCCCTACAAAAGTATCCGGAGTTCCGTAATAACGGGTGAAAGCTCCATCCTTCACTCCATGAAATCCGTAATCGGTGGTAAGGAGCCACAGAGTCTGATCAGAACTTTCAAAAAGGCCAAATACCTTTTCCGTACTTAAACCGTCGGAAGTATCGTATGTGGCAAGAACTTCACGATCCTTCATGTTAAAAGCCCCTCCGTATAATGAACCTATCCAGATATTTTGCTCATGATCTGTGATCATCTGAAGGCAGGCGTGACTCGGAATCCCATCATCGGTGGTAAGGGTATATAGAATATTGAAATCGGTATCCAGCACATCAATTCCATTAAAAGAACCAACCCAGATCCTGTCCATATGATCCTGTGCCAGACAGGTGATCTCATCTCCCGAGAGACCGGAATCCGTATCAAGGTGATCGGTCACCTCAAAATTTCGAACCATATAGATCCCTGAACTGCGGGTGCTTAACACCATATCACCATTATTCAGAGCGAGTATGGCCAATCCGCTTTCTGTTTTCAGCATATCAGAACCCGGACTGTTCCAGCTCCCGTTCTTAAAATACCGGAATCCGTTTCCACTGGTTGACACCCACACGGTGCCGTCTTTTCCCTCCGCAACACCATTCAAGGAGGCATCACCAAATCCAGGTGTATCTGCGTCGATCACATCAACTTTTCGGGGGATCAGGATGGTCATTCCGATATTGGTTCCGATATATGCCCGGTTCCGGTCGTCGAACATGATCGAATTCGTGAAATCAGAGATCAACCCATCTGTGCTATTCAGATTCTCAATATGGCCTTCAAAAAGGCGGTCAACGCCACTTCCGTAATAGGATAACCAGATGGAACCATCGACAGGATGTTCTTCGATCTCGCTCACCAGTTCACCGCTCAGACCTTCTTTTTGAGTAAGATATCTCACCGGTTTTGTATCCCTGAAAATGACGATCCCCGACTTTTCTGTAGCTACCCATATCTCTCCGTTCTTTAACTCCTTTATCACTTTGATGGAATTCTCAGGCAATCCGTTTTCGGTCGAGAAAGTCGTCAGCGAACCATTCCTGTAGATGCTGAGTCCGTTTGTAGTGCCGATCCACACATTATTGCGGGAATCTGTAAAAATGCGGAATACCCGGTCTCCGGCCAGCCCGCTTGCTTCATCAATGGTGAAGATGACCGAATCCTGATAGATCACGCTCACTCCATGCAGATAATCGCCCACAAAAACGGAGTCCCCTTTAGTAAAAGAAAGCGTGCGGATGGAACTGCCCTGAATACCATCGGCGCTGGTGAACGTGCGGATAGAGTCTCCCATGATCCGGTGCAGACCGATACCGGTGCCGGGGATCCAGAGATGGCCGTCGCTATCCACTTTAAATTCATCGAATACGCCGGTACGGCCAATACCCATGCTGTTCGGTTCCATTGATAGGCCATCGTATCTGAACATATAGGCATAATTAGCCACCCAGATAAATCCACTGCTGTCCTGAAAGGTTTCGTAGACCTCATCCCGGTATAATCCGTCGTCACGATCTACATTCCGGACCACATACTGATCCCAGTACGAATTATAAGTAACGAGTGATTGTGAAAACCCCAAAGCCGGACATAATGCAATAACCAGCCATAACACCTTGCTTAAATCCATGAACATCTATTGAAACCCATTGTTTGGCCAAAGGTGATAAAAGAAACGTATATACGCAACCACGATGATGCAGGATCAAAGAAGAGGAAATAAGATGAAAAAAAGGTTTTCAAAAAGGAGGTAAAGCTCGTAAATTTGATGCCTTTCGCAATTGGGGCCCATAGCTCAGTTGGTTAGAGCAGTCGACTCATAATCGAGAAAACGCAATCCAATTACCTGCAAATCCCGTTTTTTTAATTAACGATATTAGGGCTTCAAAAACCCAATATTTGCCCACCATAGTCAAAAAAAAAGCCTATTTACTTACTTTTGTAAGCGAATGGAAGGGAACAAAAGTGAACAATTCATTCCCTAAATTTCCCATTCTTGGTGTACATCTTGGTGTACATGAAAAAGGAAAGTAGTTCAGGCTTTTTGAGATGAGAGTCGCTTCTAACTCTCAACTAAATAATGAGGAAACTACTATGGCATTTCTAACAAAACGCGGCAAGTATTATTCAATCAACTGGAGAACTTCTGTTGACGGAAAAGTGAAATCTACCCGAAAAGCATTGGGCACCCGTCATAAAGACGTGGCCGAGAAAATGCTTAAAGAACTGGAAAAGCTGGAATCATTGGGCAGGATCAATCCCTTTGCTAATGGTTTCGATCCCAAAAAAGAATTGCAAAGAAATACGCAAAAAGAAACCGTTCTTTGCAACACGGTTAGCGAATCTATCAAGCTATTCTACAAATCAAAAAACCACCTCTCTCCGGCAACTATTGGAGCCTACCAGCGAGCTTTAGATCATTTTGTGGAATTAAATGAGTTATCGGATGTGCATCCAACCAATGTTTTAAGCTACCATTTTGAGAATGTGATATTCAAAAAGGGTATTACCTCGGCTACAAGGCATTATTATTTCCGGCACTTCCGATCATGGTGGAAGTTTCTGCTGAAAAAAAACATTGTGGAGAAGGACTACTTTCCTGCACTTAAACAGGATTTACCGAGAATTCGGGAAAATACCCGGCCTAAAATGATTTCTGAGGAAGAACTTGGAATTCTTTTTAAGAAATTCGATGAAGAGTTGGCCAGAAAGAAAGACTTACCCGAATTTGACCCTAATTTGGTTCAGCATTGGTTCAAACCTATTGTGGCATTGTACTTCTATGGTGGACTCCGAAAACATGAAGCGGCTTATGATCCTGAACTTTCCTACTCCGGACTGAAAGGTGAAAACCTGATCTATGAAGATGGAGAATTAAGCTACATTTCCCTACCACCCACCAAAGGCCGAAAAGAACGGCTGATCCCCATCATTAATGAATTAAAAAATGAACTGAATGGGTACTTAAAGATTCGTGGTAAGATAATCCCCAGTGATTATGTGTTTATTTATACCGGTGGAAATACAAAAGGCCAACCGGTTCGTGGTATGAGAGTGTATCGGGAATTTAAGCGTTACTGCAAAGAAGCAGGTATTCCTACCTCTCGTACTTTACATGGAATGCGCCACCAAGCCGTTACTACCTGGATTGAGAAAGGGTTTCATACGGCTGAAGCAAGTTACATGGCTGGACATTCGAGCCAGAAAGTAACGGAAAAATATACCCACTTGACTGTTAAGCGTCTAAAAGACAAAATGGATAAGCTTCACAATTGATAGCAATATTTGATATCTTTAAAACATAATTATGTAAGATGTTTTGTAGCTGATAGTCTATTATTAGTATTCACAAAATTTTAGCTTTGCTTAAAAAAATCCACAAAACAAAGATTTATAAAATCTCAGCACGACTTCTGCTGATCTTATTTGCTATGCATGTGTTAAGTGTGCATAGTCTGGCAGAGTCATTGGTGTATTGTTTTGAAGATAATGGCGATGTAAATGTTGAATCAAAGGCAGAGCTTGGAATTTTCTTTAGTAGTGAAGCCGAAGTCCACGAAAATGATGGTCATGATCACGAACAGGAAACCGTTTTTCACCAAGACAGTGATCACCACAGAGATGTTCCTATTTCTTTACTCTGTGCCAAGGAAGACAAGCTAAATCGCTTTGACCAGCAAAAAACAGTCGCTGATCTTAAACGAGCAGTTTTTCAAAAAAGCGAAATCACTCCGGCCTCCCGTTCCCTTCAGCAAACCATTTTCTTACCGCCGGTTATAGAAAACTCTATCACCACCAATCTACAGACCGTAGTACTTCTGAATTAGGCCATACAGCCCTCCTTATACCTAATTCAAAATTGAGAATGCTCCCTACAGTTCACAGGATCATAGTATCCCGTGCGCATTTCTCATAAATCTACAACAGCTAAAAAGCTGAATACTACATGTCAAAATATATCAAAACGATGCTGCTCATCGGCACGCTCGTGCTTGCTGCCGGTTGCGCCAGCGAACGAACGGTACTTCAAGCACCATCTGAAAGCACGCTTATAGAACATGAATCCGAGGACTATTCTTCTCAGATTCTAAACAGAAATTTAAACTCTTCGGCCAATTCGATTGCCATTGGCGACACGCTGAGCTATCGAACGGCACTGGCTAAAACGCTCCTCGAAAACCCCGGTCTGCAAAGTTATGCCTGGCAAGTTCGGGTTAAGGAAGCCGAGCGCATTCAAGCTGCTTTGTTGCCCAATCCGGAACTGGAAGCCGAAATGGAAAACTTTGGAGGAACCGGTCCTTTTGAAGGCTATGATTCCAGGGAAACCACGATAAGGCTCAGCCAAAAAGTTCTCTTAGGGGCTGATCGGATGAAACGGAAACGACTGGCCGGTTTAACCACTGAGCTCGCCGGGTGGGATTACGAAACCCAGCGTTTAAATACGCTCACCGGACTCACACAAGCTTATACGTCCGCTTTGGAAGCCCAACTGCAATGGGAGCAACAGAAAGAGTTATTAGATGTTGCCCGACAATTTTATGAAAGCGTGTCGGCGCAAGTCGAAGCCGGGAAAGTTTCAAAACTGGAGCAGACCAAAGCACAGGTAGAACTCTCTCGTGCACGCATAGATCTGGAAAACAGGCGCAATGCGATGCAATCCGCTTTTACCACACTGGCCTCATTTTGGGGAAGTGATCAGGTTTCGTTTATGGCACTGTCAGGCGAATTAGAGATGCCGGATTCTATTCCAGACTACCAATACGTGGCCGAATTTATAGAGCGGAACCCGGATGTAGCTCGCTGGACTACCGAGATTCAGCAACGGGAAGCTTCCCTTTCGTATGAGCGATCCAAAGCCATTCCTGATATAAAAATCAGCGGCGGGTATCGCTGGATGGAAGATCTTGGAGCCGAAGCTGCTTTAGTAGGTGTCTCCATACCTCTTCCATTTTTTGACCGGAACCAGGGGAATGTAAAGGCAGCTCGCTATGAGCTCAACCGTGCGGAAACGGTGCGGGAGTCTGCCAGGATTGAGGTGCAAAAAGCCCTTCAAAATAGCTATAACAAGTTACAAGCTGCTTTATATGAGGCCGAACAACTTCAAGCTGAAGTCTTGCCCGGAGCCCAAACGGCTTATAAAGCTGCCCAAGCCGGCTACCGGCAGGGCAAGTTTGATTTTCTGGAAGTACTGGATGCCCAGCGAACTTTATTTACCAGCCGGACCCGCTACGTACAAGCGCTGGCTGAACTGAACCGTGCCATCGCACAAGTTGAGCGACTAATCGGCACGCCTTTGAATGAAATTTCTACCAACTAATTATTTGAACCCCATGAAACAGAGACTAAAAACAATGAAGATCATTAACGTATTACTTCCGGTGTGGATGTTGCTTTTGAGTGGAGTCGTTATAAGCGGCTGTAGTTCTCAAAATGAATCCACTCCTCAAACAGAAAACCATGCCACTGCTGATGAACACGGTAGTGAAGAAACACAACATACAGAGGAAGAAGGTGAACATTCGGAGGAAGAGAGTGAAGGACCCGGTGAAGTTCACCTTTCTGAAGAGCAAATGGCTTCCCTCAATATAAATGTAGATACCCTGAAAGCCGGAAGTGCAAGCTCCGTAATTCAACGGCCTGCCAGTGTGATGTACGATATGGATCGCATTGCAAAAGTGGGTCCGCGTATTGAGGCCAAAGTGGTTAAAGTGCTTAAAGATTTGGGGGATTACGTGGAAGAAGGCGAGCCCATTACACAAATGAGCAGCGTTGGACTTGGCAAGATCAAAGCCGATTACATTCGCCTCAGAGCGGCCATGAAGAAAGAGGAAGCCCACTTTAAGCGTGAGCAAAATTTGTATGAACAGGATATCTCCAGTCAGGCTGAGCTGTTACAGGCCGAATTGGAATATGAGCAGGCAAAAGCAGAGCTTGATGCAACCTCTGAAGCGTTGCGTTTGTACGGCTTGTCGCAAAATGACATCCAAAATATTGAGGCCGGGAGTGAAACTCCGCTTTCCTATTTCTACCTGAGTAGTCCGCTAAGTGGAACCATTCAGGAGCGGAATCTTTCTCCCGGACAAACCATCAGTCCCAGCCAAACACCGGTTCACGTTGCGGACCTGTCGAAGGTCTGGGTAATGATAGACGGATATGAGCAAGACATTCGCTATCTGGATACCGGACAGGCGGTGGAACTTTCGGTACGAAGCATTCCCGGAATTATCTTTGAAGGAACGACCGACTGGATCTCGTACGAGCTGGAAAAAGAAACTCGAACCATGCCTGTACGTGCGCTTTTTGATAATCCTGATGGACAACTACGTGCCGGTATGTTTGGCACCGCTCGCATTTACACCAATTCAAAGGAAACCGCTGCCCTCATTCCTGTGGACGCCGTTCAGCAAATCGAAGGCACTGACCGTGTATTTGTGCCTGGTGAAGAGCCCGGAAGTTTCCGTCCGGTTGTCGTTACACTTGGAAATGAACGAGACGGTTTTGTTGAGGTGATCTCTGGCTTAGATCCGGGACAAACAGCTGTTGTTTCCGGGGCTTTTGACCTGAAATCAGCCTTAACCGCCGCAACCCGGAGTGCAGATCATGGCCACTAATGCAGATCGGCTCAACAAAATTATCACCCTGAATATTTGACCTATGCTTGAACAAATAATTGATAAAGTATTAAAGAACCGGCTAACCATCTTTATTTTGGTAGCCGCGGTAGCGCTCTATGGCTACTTTTCCTTTCGGGATGTACCCATTGACTCCTTTCCCGACGTATCACCCACACTCGTGCAGGTGTTTACTTCCAGTCCGGGGCTTTCTCCGGTAGATGTGGAAACTCAAATAAGTTATCCCATTGAGATCTCCATGTATGGATTGCCGAAGCTGGACCGGGTGCAAAGCACCTCCATTTTCGGCCTTTCCAGGGTGAATATTTACTTTGAGGAAGGAACCGATATCTACTTTGCCCGGCGACTGGTCAACGAACGACTGTCGCAGGCCAAAAACGAGATACCGGACGGGCTTGGTGAACCTCAGCTTGGCCCCATCACTACCGGACTTGGAACGGTATTGATGTATGAGGTCAAGAACAAAGAAGGCTACGATCATTCCCTGATGGATATACGTACCGCTCAGGACTGGATCGTAAAACCGCAGCTACGAACAGTGCCGGGCGTAACCGGCGTGCTGTCGATTGGCGGGGATGTTCGACAGTTCCAGGTCAAAGCCGATATGAATGCTTTGGTTTCCCGAGGACTTACCCTTGAAGACCTCGAAGGTGCCCTCAACAAGAACAATCGTACGGTTGGCGCTTCTTTTCTTGAACGCGGAGGAGAAGAATACCTGGTGCGTGGTTATGGCTGGATTCAACCCGATTCTGCCGGGATCAACGACATCAAGAATGTGATTGTATCCAACGAAAGCGGCACTCCCGTGTATGTGAAAGATGTAGCTGAAGTGGCATTTGGCTCCGAGATCAAGCGGGGAACCCTGGTTGCTAATGGAGAAGAATCGGTAGGCGGTTTTGTGTTGAAACTGATTGGAACCAACACACAGGACTTGCTGGCCGAAATGGATAATAAAGTGGATGCCATTAATAGCGCCCTCCCCGAAGGGATGATCATGGAAACCTTTTATTCCCAGGGCGAACTGGTAGAAAAAGCCGTGGGCACGGTTACGAATGCCTTGTACATCGGGGCCATTCTGGTGCTCATCGTGCTGTACTTTTTTATGGGCGATATCCGGTCCACGCTGATCATTATTTCCACAGTCCCCATTGCTTTTTTGATCGCTTTCATTGGGATGAATTGGCTGGGTATATCGGCCAATTTGATGAGTCTTGGCGGACTGGCGATCAGTATCGGTATGATCGGCGACAGCGCTACCGTTATTGTAGAAAATACGTACAGGCTTCTTGAGGAGCGGAAAGAAGGGAATGTATCGCTGACACGGATTGTGAGTGAGGCAGCGCGGGAAGTAATACGACCGGTATTTTTTGCCACCAGTATCATCATTATTGTATTTCTGCCGCTCTTCTCGCTGGAAGGAGTGGAAGGAAAAATGTTCAAGCCGTTGGCTTATACTATAACCTTCGCACTATTCGGAGCTATCTTTTTAGCACTGACTTACATCCCCATTATCTCCAGCTTCATCCTCCCGGAAAAAGGAATGGATAAGGAACCCTGGTTGGTTCGCAATCTCAAAAAATGGAGTGAACCGCTGATCGAGAAGACCTCGAAATATCCAAAAATGGTATTTGGCGCTGCTCTTGTTCTCTTTGCCGGAAGTATGGCCATCTTTCCGTTTTTGGGAACCGAATTTCAGCCCACTTTACGGGAGGGCACCTTTGCCGTTCGTTCGGTATTACCACCGGGTGCTAATCTTCCAACAACCACCGAATACTCCAAGCGGCTTCAGGAATCGATGTTAACCTTCCCTGAAGTAGAGAGTGTGTATTCGCGTGTGGGTCGTGCTGAAGTGGGTGGCGACCCCGAGCCGGTGAACGTCGTCTTCAACGTAGTAAACCTTAAACCCCTGGATGCCTGGGAATGGGGACGTGATTACGAAGAACTTCAGACCGCGATGGCAGAAAAACTATCCAAGGATCTACCCGGCGTTTCTTCCAATTTCTCCCAACCTATTCAGCTTCGTACTGATGAGCTGCTAAGCGGCGTTCGGGCCCAAGTGGTTGTGAGTTTATATGGCGATGACCTGGATGTGCTGGCTGAAAAAGCCGGTGAAATCCAGGCCATTGCTGAAGGTGTGGAAGGAGCTGTAGATGTCCGCGCCCAGCAACAAGGCGGCAAGCCGCAAATCCTGGTTCGTCCGGATCGTGAGCAGTTGGCCCGGCTGGGAATCAGCATGGATGATTTCCTTAACACCGTAGAAACCGGGATCGGTGGATCGGTAGCCGGGCAAGTGTTCGAAGGCATCCGCCGCTTCGATATCTTTGTTCGCCTACAGGAATCTCAGCGAACCCACATTGACCAGGTTCGCGATCTACCCATCCGTACGGCTAAAGGAGCATTGGTTCCGCTGTCACAAATAGCCGATGTGGAAGTCTTTACCGGACCAAAGCAGATCTCCCGAAATAAAGCCAGTCGCCGAACCTATGTACAGCTTAACGTGCGAGGACGAGACATGGGAAGCGTAGTCAGTGAAATTCAGCAAAAGGTGGCTGAGCAGGTCGAACTACCGGCAGGATATTTCACCGAATACGGCGGACAGTTTGAAAATCAACAGCGGGCGATGGCGCGGTTGTATGTAGTGGTTCCCATTACGCTGGGACTCATCTTCTTCATGTTGTTTTCCACTTTTAGCAGCTGGAAATATGCCGTACTCATCTTCCTGAATATTCCCTTTGCTACCATCGGGGGTATCGTTGCGCTTTGGGTGTCCGGCCTCTATTTGTCCGTACCGGCCGCCGTAGGCTTTATCGCCATCTTTGGTATTGCGGTACTCAATGGCGTGGTGCTGGTTTCATACATCAACCAACTCAGGGAGGAAGGACTTGAAACCCATAAGGCAGTTGTTAAGGCAGCGTTATTACGATTGCGCCCTGTACTCATGACGGCCTTAACCACCGGGCTTGGACTTATTCCGCTGCTACTGGCCAACGATATCGGCTCGAATGTGCAGCGACCGTTGGCAGCCGTGGTAGTTGGTGGTCTGGTAACCTCAACCTTGCTTACACTGGTAGTATTACCAACCATCTACAAGTGGTTCGCTGAACCGGTAGAACACGTTGAACTGTAATTTTAAATAGATACAAACCTCCAAGGTTTCAAATACCTTGGAGGTTTCATTAAAACCAATTTACTATGAAAGAGATTAAAGCATTTATTCGCTCGAACATGATTGATTACGTCATTGATGGCCTTGAAGGTTTACCCGAACCGCCCGGAATCACCTTGTCGGATGTACGGGGTTGGGGGCACGTAGCAGCCGAAGATGAAGCACGGCTCACCAACCGTATAAAATTGGAAACCGTTGTTCCCGATGAACGGGTTGCTGAAATTATTGATACGATCATCCAAAAAGGAAAAACGGGGAATTCAGGTGATGGAAAAATCTTCGTATCTGAAGTAGAAAAAGCGGTAAGAATTCGAACTGGGGAAATCGACGATGAAGTGATTCGATAGGCTAAGGTTACATCACTTTATACCCCGAGATTGCTGCCATTTGACCGTGGCAGTAGTCATCTGAACTTATATCCGTGATAACAATGAATTACAACTGAAACGCACAGCTTTGTAGTTGTTGAAACAGCAACTTTTTAAACATAACTATGACCATGGAAGAACAAATTTTTCGTATAAAAAATATGGTGTGTGAACATTGCGGAGAAGTACTGGAGAGTAAATTAAACGAAGCTGGTTTTGTAGTAGAATCAATGAGATTGGGTGCTATAAAGCTCCAAGAACCGGTGAACCGGCAACAGTTTATCAAACTAACAAATATTGTTCATCAAAATGGATTTGAAATTATAAGTGATAAAAGCAGTCAGTTGGTGGAACAAATCAAACATCTGATTCTTGAGATCATTTATGGCCGGAATAAACTGGAGGGTAATCTGTCGGAGTATATAGTGGAGAACATTCACAAAGACTATCAACATCTTAGCAGACTGTTTTCCAGTGTAGAGGGAAAATCTATAGAACGATACTTTATTTTACAGAAGATTGAGCGATCTAAAGAATTGATTGTTTATGGAGAGCAAAATTTAAGTGAGATTGCTTTCGAGCTTGGTTATAGCAGTCAACAGCACTTCTCCCGTCAATTCAAAAAGGAAACAGGACTATCACCATCTCACTTCAAAGAAATTAAAGAACAAAAAAGAACTTCCATTGATCGTTTGTAACATAAAATTGCATATAGATATCATACATCTGCAAGATTTATTTGGGGGAAATAGATAGTATATGGGTCGAATCTTGATATAAGAAAATATCATTACTAATTAAAAAGGGAGCAATAAATTCCATGGAAATAATTAAAATTGAACTTGGCAAATTATTGAAAAGTGTTTCTGAATCAAGAGATTTTTGCATTGATAGGTTGATAAGCAGCCTAATAAACCGGGAAGGAATTTTAGACATAAAAAAAAGTAACTTAGTTACAGATAAGCCTCAACTCACCATTTCTTTTGATCCAGAAATTATTAGTGAATATCAAGTAAAAAGGATGGTCCAGGAAACTGCCAATTCACTCAATCAAACCTTTGGCCATTTTCAAATTAGATTAAATGAATTCAAAGATTACGGAAAGCTTAAGGCCGCTTCTGCTGTTCTGAAAAATATGAAAGGAGTTATGAATGTTTTGATCGTACCAACGGGTAGCTTGTTTATTGAATTCAATAAATACATTACTCAAGAGTCCATTCTAAATGAGGTAATTAAGAACCTAAATGTACTAAGCTAATTTTAACAAGTGGGTGCTTTTGTGAACAAAAGACACAATTATCATGGATCAAGAAATACTTTCAAAAAAACAAATCAAAGAAATTTACAGTGATTGGGCGGACCGATACGACCTTTCACTTTGGTTGTTTAACCTGATTGGGTTTCAGTATCAGTTTTACAGAAGAGAGGCTATTAAAGGATTATCGCTAAAACTGGGAGATACTGTTATTGACTTGGGATGTGGTACAGGAATAAATTTTTCCATACTCCAGCGAATGGTCGGTTATAAAGGCACAATCATTGGCGTTGATATATCGAAATCAATGTTAGATAAAGCACAGACACGGGTACGACGACACGGTTGGAAAAATGTGCAACTGGTCGAGTCAGATATGGCTGATTTTGCTATTCCAGAACATACGGATGCTGTGCTTTCTACTGCTGCATTAACTATGTCGCCAGAATATGATCAAATCATACAGTACGTTGCGAATACTCTTGAGGCGGGAAAACGAATGTCTATCTTTGAATTCAAGAAGCCGGAAAAGTGGCCTGAATGGTTAGTAGATGTCACTCTTTCATTACTCAAGACCTATGGAGTACGAAAGGCTCACACGAAAAGAACTCCATGGAAATCTATGGAACACCATTTTCAGCAATCAGAAATGAAGGAGTATTACTTCGGAGCTGTCTATATTTGTTCCGGAACAGCTTGAATATAAAAAGCTTTATCTATTACCCTCGCTTCTTTAGTCTCCAAAATTTAATTAAGGCGTACCCAAATAGCATTCCACCCAGATGTGCAAAATTGGCTACTCCGGCCTGTGTGCCTAATACTCCGTTCATTAGCTCAATGCCTCCAAATATGGCTACAAAATATTTAGCTTTAATGGGTATTGGAGGGATAAGAAGCACGATATAACGATTTGGAAACATCATACCAAAGGCAAGCAAAATTCCATAAACCGCCCCTGATGCGCCAACGGTAGGAACGTTGGCATTTACAAATATCAATTGAATAATTGCAGCCCCAATTCCTGTTATAAAATAATAGATAGTAAATCGTTTAGAACCCCAATAGTTTTCAATGGCTTGGCCAAACATCCATAATGCGAAGAGATTAAAAAAGATGTGCGCAAACCCTGCGTGCAGGAAGAGATAGCTCACCGGCTGCCATATTTCAAACTTTCCGGAATCGAGAGGCCAAAGTGCCCCCAATTGGTATAGAAAGTTACCTAAACCCGGAATATTCAACCCTATGAAAACCAACGCGTTTATGATAAGTAAGTTTTTAACCGCGGTTGGGAATACAGAAAATTGTGAGTTTGGTTGATATTGATCGTTTTGATAATTCAAAGTTGAAGTCTTTACTGTTAACTTTTTCTTGTAAATCTTAAACCTGTGGTAGTCTCTTTAAGTTTCGTGAAGTCAGCTTAACAGCAAAATCCTGCACAAGTACCACATAAATCTGCAAGACTCAACAGAGGTAGTATTGTACATTATGGTAAATAATTAGCAACAGTACAGGAATGATCGAAAACGATTATGATCGAAGTTAGTGAACTTAGTGATTCGTCAGTTTTGGTTTTGAATATTTCAGGAAAATTGACAAAGCAGGATCTTGATGAACTTATTCCCATGTTAAAAAATCATATTTCTCAATCTGACGATCCTCACCTTTATATTAGTATGCAGGGCTTTAAAGGGTGGGAAAGTGTAGCCGCAGCCTGGAAAGATTTAAATCTTGATGCGGACTACATTGGATATTTCGACCGAATTGCTATTGTTGGTGAAAAGAAATGGCAGGAATGGGGAACACAATTGGTCGATGCAATAAGCAAAGAAGAACTTAAATACTTTTATACAGAAGAAGCCGACAAGGGATGGTAGTGGATTAACAATACACACGAATAAAGTACCTGTACAAAATTATGTGAATAGTACATAAGAATGCACCGTTACAGCTATTCACAAGCTGGATTAGGTTGAATCCTGGTTCAGCTTTTTTAACTCAAATTAGGACATTATGGAAAAACTTAAACTTGATTTACCTGTTTTATTGCCTGAAATACCTGATTTAAAAGATCAATGTGTGTCCAGGTTAACCGGAACCTTAGAGGGGCGGGAAGGTATTTTTCGGGTGCATGTCAAAAGCGAAGAAAATCCGCCCCAGCTTTGCATTCATTTTGATCCTGATGTCATTACACTGCATCGAATAAAAAGTATTGCCGAACAGACCGGGGCTCAACTGCACGATAAATTCGGTCACTTGTTGGTTGAAGTAGTTGGAAACAGACATGCCCGTCATGCCCGAAGCATTACCCGTATGCTAAATGAATTGGAGGGTGTAGTTGATGCCTTTGCCGGGTCCAGCGGATGGATTCGAATGGAATTCGACAAAAGCAAGACTACAATTAAAGATTTGATGATTGCTCTTCAAGATATGGGGCTCAGCATTAAGCCCGCATCACTCAAACACCGAAATGAAGAGGGTGAAACTCTTCTTAAGAAGGAATCTAAGTCATTGGATAGAAGCCAAAAAATGAACAATGATATAGAAAAACCACCTGCCAAAAATGAAGAGAATCATGAGGAAAGTGAGGCTAAACATGAAGATGATAGCCATGAGCATGATCACGATTCGGATTATGAAGACGAAGAGTCGCACGATCATACCCACGCCCACGGCGGCATCTTCGGCGAAAAAACCGAGCTGATCTTTTCGCTGACATGCGGTGGGCTGCTTGCCACAGGTTTCGGCCTCTCTTATGTGAGCGCTATTCCCGGCTGGGTATCGCTGGTACTGTATGTGGGAGCTTACTTCTTTGGCGGATACTACATCGTTCAGGAAGCCTGGACCGAGATAAGGGCAGGCAACTTTCAGATCGATTTCCTGATGCTGGTTGCCGCGATTGGAGCTGCAATCCTTGGGGAGTGGGCTGAGGGGGCGCTACTGCTGTTTCTGTTCAGCCTTGGACATTCGCTGGAACACTACGCCATGGGCAGAGCACGAGATGCCATCAAAGGGCTTGCTGACCTTGCGCCAAAAACCGCTCTGCGAAAAAAAGATGGAACCACCGAAGAGGTACCTGTTGAGGAGTTGCAGGTTGGAGATGTAATTGTCATCAAACCGAACAGTAAAATTTCTGCCGACGGGGTGATTATCAATGGAGAAAGCAGTGTAAACCAGGCACCCATCACAGGAGAAAGCGTACCGGTAGACAAGATGGAATATGACGATCCTGAATCCATCGACGATGAAGCAGATTCTATTGACGATAAGCACCGCGTGTTTGCCGGCACCATCAATGGAAATGGAAGTCTGGAGGTAAAGGTGACAAAACTTTCCAAAGATTCCACACTTTCTCGCCTGATCAAGCTGGTTAACGAAGCCGAAGCCCAGAAGTCCCCCACCCAGCAGTTCACCGACAAATTTGAAAAGTATTTTGTACCGTCCGTGTTAGTATTAGTGGTGATATTGAATTTTGCTTTTCTGGTTATAGATGAATCTTTTTCAGCAAGTTTTTATCGGGCCATGGCGGTTCTTGTGGCAGCAAGTCCCTGTGCACTGGCTATTTCTACGCCCAGCGCAGTGCTTAGCGGTGTAGGACGAGCCGCAAGAGGTGGAGTTCTGATAAAAGGCGGTCGCCCCCTTGAAAACCTTGGAATATTAAAGGCGTTAGCTTTTGATAAAACCGGAACCCTCACAGAAGGCGAGCCCAGACTTACTGATGTGATCACCTTTGGTGATACGGAGGAAAACGAGTTGTTAAAAGTAGCTGTAGCTGTAGAAAGTTTAAGTGATCACCCCCTCGCTGATGCCGTGGTGCGTGATGGAAAAGAGAAGTTAGGGGAAACTGATTTTCCCGAAGCCGAAGATCTTGAATCCATTACAGGGCGGGGAGTAAAAGCAACGATTAAAGATATAACAGTGTATATCGGGAATGCGGAGCTATTTGAAGAGGCCGATGGCATTAAACTCTCTGAAGACCTTAAACGAAGTGTAGAAGAATTGGAAGGAGAAGGGAAAACGACTATGATTGTTCGTCATGGTGATCGATATCTTGGTATGCTTGGGCTGATGGATACCCCACGAGAGGATGCCAAGGAGGTTATTCAAAAACTGCGGGACATGGGCTTGACACACCTGATCATGCTTACGGGCGACAATCAGCGGGTGGCCGATGCTGTTGCTAAAGAGATCGGTATCGACGACCCAAAAGGTAATTTACTGCCTGAAGACAAGGTGGAAGCTGTCAAAAAGCTTCGTGAAGAGGAAGGCGACGTAGCGATGGTAGGCGATGGCGTCAACGATGCTCCGGCCATGGCCAACAGCACAGTGGGCATTGCTATGGGAGCAGCCGGATCAGATGTGGCCCTTGAAACAGCCGATGTAGCTTTAATGGCCGACAAGATTTCCGTTCTTCCGTTTGCTATCGGACTGAGCCGCAAAACCAAATCGATCATCAAGCAGAACCTGTGGATCAGCCTGGGTATGGTGGCTCTGCTTGTGCCAGCTACGATTTTTGGCCTGAGCATGGGTTGGGCAGTCATCGGCCACGAAGGGTCAACAGTAGTTGTGGTATTTAATGCGTTGAGGTTGTTAGCTTACAAATCCTAACCTATTCAAAGATAAATTAGCTCGGCCAATATGTTGCACACTATAACTAAAGCAGTAAGCTTTTTCCTGATACTATTTATTGCAGCAACTTCTTCTGTAGACGCCGGGCAACCTAAACTTTCGCCGGAAGCTCAGGTCAGTCTCCTTACGACTTCTTCCGGTGCTGAATTGTACACTTTGTTTGGCCATACTGCCTTGCGCATTTACGACCCGGAAGCAGGTGTAGATCGCGCATATAATTATGGTACTTTTGATTTCAACGCTCCAGGGTTTTATTGGAAATTTGCCCTCGGCGATCTGCGATATTTTCTTTCGGTGAACAAGTTTGAGAATGCAAAAAAAGCATATTTGAATGACGGCCGCATTATTACTGAACAGCGATTAAATCTAACAGAGAATCAAACCAAACGCTTGTATGATTTTTTGGAGAATAACGCCCGGCCCGAAAATCGATATTATTCCTATGAGTTCTTCTATGATAACTGTACCACCCGGATCTATGAGGCTGTCAAGGCAGTAGCTGGGGATTCAATCCATTTTCAAGAGCCGCAAAATTCGGCAAAGAATAGTTTTCGGCAGTTTATTAATCCCTACGTGAAATCCGTTTCCTGGGTAAAATTTGGGATTAACTTGCTGTTGGGTGCTCCCGCCGACCGCAACCCACCCGAGTCGGAAACGCTGTTCTTACCCGACCTGTTAAAAGAGGGATTTTCACACGCTCGGATACAGCAAGCTGATACAAGTCTTGCCTTGGTTTCAGAGCAGAGATTTTATGCTCCTCAGAAACGGTCTGTCATTAGTCCTGCGAGAGTAAGCCCCACTTTAAGCTTTTGGTTTTTGCTGATTACAAGCCTGCTTGCCGGGTTTTTCTATAGAACTAATCACACATTCTGGTTTTGGTTCGACCGTCTGTTATTCGGGATAATTGGGTTGATTGGTGTGTTGATCTTTACCTTATGGCTTCTTTCTTCGTATCCCTCAACCAAATGGAATTGGAATATAGTGTGGTCTGCCCCGGCCTTGCCGGCCTTTATATTTTCTTTTACAGGCAGTAAACGACTTTCAGAAAATTATAAAGTGTTTTTGGTACTATATGCAGCTATCCTTCTGTTCTTTCTCCTAAGCTGGTCATTTATTCCTCAACAGATTCCCTCTGCAATTTTGCCTCTTCTTTTTTTGTTGGGATTTCGGAGTATCAAAAAGCAATCCGAATCAGTAAATCAGGAAAGGGTCAATGTGTTATAGCTTGCCAATCTTTCACTTATTTAGAATTTTGGAAACGTCAAGATAACTGCTCTGAACCCATATATTTTTATCAAGATCAATAAATATGAGTCTCAAAGATTTTAGTGGTAATTTAGAATTGCATTGAGAGAATTTATACATGCAGCCCTATGTATGAATTTTATTTGTACACATTAATCAACGAATATTTATTTCAATGAATATGACTAATCATGAGCAACGATTACTGAGCAGAAATATACAGCCGACTGCTATGCGTATACGAATTCTTAGCTTTATGGTTGAAAATAAGTCGGCTTTAGGCCTGCCAGATCTTGAAGAAACGTTTACCCATGCAGACCGGACAACGCTTTATCGTACTTTAAAAACATTTCTGGAACATGGTTTGGTGCATCAAATCAACGATGCAAGTGGAATAACAAAATATGCGCTTTGTTCTGAAAACTGCACCTGTTCATATCCAGATGATGTACACGTTCATTTCTATTGCACCTCTTGTGAACAAACGTTTTGCTTTCCACATCTGGGTATTCCTCATTATGATCTACCTGAAAATTTTATCCCATCTCATGGGAGTTTTGTAATTACCGGGAGCTGCCCTTCCTGTTCTTCCTGATCTTTGCAATTGAGTTGCATAACATATAATCCTTATCATCTGTATTCTTTTTAATCACAATAATTTCCCTAAAAAAAATTGCACTTTTTCAGGACACACATACGGAGATTGAATATTGCGACAATCGCATCTTTTCTTTTTTCATGGGCAGGGTTTTTCTTTTTTCTACCCTTAAGTGTTTCTGTATTAGCAAGTACTCATGATGTTTCCTCTACCTACAACTTAGATAAAGGCTGTTTTGATATGGTATTACAACATTCAGAAGAGACTAATTCTGAGTACAAAACAGTTGAAAAAAAGCACCATCAATTTCAAAATCAGTGCTGCTATGATGATGCACTGTTAAGAAATGAGTGCCCGGACTGTAAGTTTATGTTTCCAATCATTCCTTATTTGTTTGGGAACTATGGTGACCCTGTTGTTCAAATTACGTTACCTGTATATCTAAAAGACAATTTATCCCCTCCAATAACTCTTAAGGTTATTAAAGTCACGCAACTTCTGATTTAATACCTGCCTTTCTCTATTTAGCAGAAACAAATTCTGCCCCATCCATTTTTTTCAACGAGCTGTTTAACCTCTGGTCATTCTGTGGTTTCAGCCAAAGTATTTGAAAAAGATCGGCATCAAAGACTAATCTATATTCACACAGCTGTCAACATGATCAACAAAATTATTGCCTTTTCGATTAAGAACAAGTTTATCATCGGCTTGTTTATCCTGTCTCTAATAGGAGTAGGATTATATTCTATGATGACCATTAATCTAGGTTCGGTTCCTGATATTACAAATAATCAGGTACAGGTGATTACGGTATCGGAAAATCTATCTACCGAAGACATTGAACAATTTGTAACGTATCCCGTGGAGCTTGCCATGGGTAACCTGCCAGGAGTAACTGAAATCCGTTCGGTATCCCGATTCGGGTTATCCGTGGTTACCATCGTTTTCGAAGATGATATGGGTACCTATTTACCCCGGCAACTGGTACAGGAAAAACTCAGTGAACTGGGCGAAACGATCCCCGAGAATTTTGGAAGTCCATCCATGGGTCCCATTTCAAGTGGATTAGGCCAAATTTACGAGTACTCCATTCAGGTGGACCCTGCATATGAAGATGAATATACGCCTGATGAATTGCGCACAATACAAGATTGGATTATTAAGCGCCAAATGGTGCTCCTGGAGGGGGTTATAGAGGTCAACTCCTTCGGTGGAGGCATCAAACAATATGAAGTAGCCATAAGTCCTGATAAACTAAATGCAATGGGAGTTAGTATTTCAGAAGTATATGAGGCAATGTCCAGGAATAATGTAAATACCGGCGGGGCCTATATCGAGAAAAACAAGATGGCTAATTTTATTCGTGGCGAAGGATTGATACGCAGCCTTGAAGATATAGAAAACATTGTAGTCAAGAACGAAAACGGACTACCCATCCTAATCAGAGATGTAGCAGAAGAGGTTACCTTTGGAACTCAAATTCGTTATGGAGCTTTTACTCAGGATGGTGAGGAAGCAGTAGGTGGCATTATTATGATGCTGAAAGGCTCAAACCCGAATGCAACCATTCAAAACGTTCAGGATAGAATTGCTGAAATTCAAAAGTCACTGCCTGAAGGTTTAAAGATTGAGCCTTTCCTTGATCGAAGTGCTCTTATTGAACGAACCACCAGTACAGTTACCACAAACCTGGTGGAAGGTGCATTGATTGTAGTTTTCGTTTTGGTAATACTCTTAGGAAGTTTACGCGGAGGGTTAATAACCGCCTCACTTATTCCGCTTTCCCTTCTTTTTGCTTTTATAATGATGAAGGCCACCGGGGTGTGGGCCAATCTAATGAGCCTTGGAGCCATCGACTTCGGTATTATTGTTGATGGAGCCGTAATTATAGTGGAAGGCACGGTTCATGAAATTGAAAAAAGGGTGAAATCCGGAAAACGTGCTTTTAGTAAAACACAGATGAATGAAATTGCCTACAAGGCAAGCAGCACCATGATGAATGCTGCCTTCTTTGGACAGTTGATCATCCTTATTGTATTTGCCCCTATCCTGTTTCTGGAAGGAGTAGAAGGTAAGATGTTCCGTCCTATGGCATTCACCTTTGGGTTTGCTGTATTAGGTGCTATTATTTTATGTCTTACCTATGTACCAATGGTCTCGGCACTGTTTATGAAACCCTCACAAAATAGAAAGGGATGGTTTGCCCGGTTCGAGCGAGGCCTCGATCGGATCAGCAACAAACTTATATCCTTTATTCAGAAGGGCTACGATCCGGTTATCCAATGGTCGTTAAAGCGAAAACCTGTTGTGATTGTAGCTGCCATACTGCTTTTTGGCGGTGCGATGTTCACCTTTTCGAGAATGGGAGGTGAATTTATTCCACAACTGGATGAGGGAGATATTGTCATGCAAGCCCTATTCCGTCCGGGCAGTGGATTATCAGAGGCGATCGATCAATCCAAGAAAATTGAGACGACACTGCTGGAAGAATTTCCAGAGATAGAAACAGTAACAGCTCGAATTGGGGTAGCTGATATTCCCACTGATCCTATGCCCATGGACATTGCCGACATGTACATCATTCTGGACAAGAATAAAGAAAACTGGATCTCTGCCGAATCTAAAGAGGAGCTGATAGAAAAAATAAAGAGTAAACTCGATCAGACCATGATAGGTGTGAATTTCGTTTTTACCCAGCCGGTAGAGCTTAGGTTTAACGAACTTTTGGAAGGTGTACGAGAAGATATCGCCGTAAAGCTATACGGAGACGACATAGATGTATTGGCGGAGAAAGTTCAGGAAATGGCTCAAATTATTCAAACTATTCCAGGGGTGGGTGATGTGAGTCCCGAACGTACGGCTGGACTACCTCAAATGACCGTTAGGTATGACCGGCAAAAAGTGGCTCAATATGGACTGGATATCACGAAGCTCAATCAATACGTAAGTTCAGCTTTTGCCGGAGGTGTTGCTGGAGTTGTATTCGAAGGCGAAAGACGATTTGATCTTGTGATCCGCTTTGATGAAGCTCATCGTACTGGCATTGAGGATATTCGCAATCTGTATGTAGATCTGGAAAACGGTGCACAGGTGCCGGTTAAAGAAGTGGCGGATATCAGTTATCAGCCGGGGCCTATGCAGATCTCGCGAGATAACACCTTTCGCAGGAGCTATGTTGGTGTGAATACACGCGGGCGGGATGTGGAATCGGTGGTTTTGGATATTCAAGAAAAACTGGAGGCCGAATTGAATCTGCCGCCGGGTTATTACATTACTTATGGGGGTGAATTTGAGAATCTGCAACGGGCCAAGAACCGATTGGCTATTGTAGTGCCTATAGCCCTGTTTCTTATCTTTGTGCTACTGTACTTCGCACTAGAATCGTTCTCACAGTCGGTAATGATCTATCTGGCTATTCCCCTGGCTTCTATTGGAGGTGTCTTCTTCCTGGCTTTACGTGGAATGGACTTCAGTATTTCTGCCGGAGTTGGTTTCATTGTATTGTTCGGAGTGGCTGTGCTAAACGGCCTTGTGCTCGTCAGCCGGTTTAATTCATTAAAAATCGAAGGTGTTATGGATTTACAAGAACGAATTTTGACAGGTACCAAAGAGCGACTTCGCCCCATTTTATTGACCGCTACGGCGGCTATTATGGGTTTTCTTCCGATGGCGTTTTCAACAACAGCCGGTGCTGAAGTACAGCGGCCGCTGGCCACTGTTGTAATCGGCGGGTTGATTAGCGTCACGCTGCTTACGTTGGTCGTGCTGCCCATCCTTTATGCGTACATAGAAAAGCGTAAAATGAGAAAACACAAGCCGGGTAGTACTTCTATGGCCTCCGTTGTGTTGCTGATTATTGGTGGAAGCCTGCTGCTTTCTCCCGATTCTGTACAGGCTCAGGAACAGGTGCTGAATGATACCCTCCCGCAAATTGCGCTGGATCAGGCCGTTCAAAAAGCGATAGCAAATTATCCCTCTCTTCAGGCAGCCAGACTTGAAATTGACAACAGGCAGGCTCTTCAAAAAACAGCCTGGGACTTTGGAGATACGAACCTCTTTACCGGAGGTGAAGAGTTCGGCAACGGTTCGGATGGTGTTACCACAAAATTTGGCATTCAGCAGCAGTTTGATCTGTTCGGTGTTTTACCAAGGATAAATCATCGGAATGAACAAACAGAACTTGCCAGGCTGAATTATGAATTGTCTGAGTTAGAGCTCAGGCTACGGGTGAAGCAGGACTGGTCAATGGTTTTCATCGCTAAAAAACAATATGAGATCTATAATCGCCTGAACCAGCAATTCAGGGATATTGCCAGAGCTGCGGAATTAAAACTTGAAACGGAGGAAATTTCACGGCTGGAATATCTTAATATCATGAATCAGGCCAACCAATTTGCCCTACAAACAGAACAGGCTTACCGCGATTACGGAGCTGCTGTTCAAGCTTTTAATAAGTGGTTTAAGGGTGACACATTGTACACGGTTCAAAGTGCTTCAACTGAACAGCTTATACAACCTTTACAGGCAGGTTCTACATTCGTCCATCCTCTGATCGCTATACATCAACAAAAAATTGATGTGGCGGAAGCATCGATTAAAGAACAAAGAAGTCAGTTTTTACCAAGTTTTCAAGCCAGTTATGGCTGGCAGGAAATAGCCGGACAAGGTGGCTTTAATTCCTATGAGATCGGGATCAGACTTCCGGTATTCTTCTGGTCTAAGGCCGGGAAAACTCAATCCGCCCGGATTGAACGAAATATTGCCCGTCAAAACCTGGACCAGGCTCAGAGAGAATTCAACAGTACCTATAACAGTATCCGGGAAAATTATCAGAAATGGTTGCGCTCGTGGGAATATTATCGACAGGAAGCACTCCCTCTTGCCAAAGAACAACAGCAAGGTGCCATCACCTCTTATGAAGAAGGAGCCATAGACTATGTGGCTTTCTTTCAAAGCATCAGAGATGCCATTCGCATTGAAATCGACTCATGGAATGCATTTGGCAATTATCTGAATAGCCATTTCCAATTAGAATACTACCTCAACAAAACTCAATAACAGATTTTAAATCAACAAAAAAATGAATAAATCTTATTTATATATAATTTTATTGGCTGTCCTTGCATCTGTTTTTACAGCCTGCGGCGAGATCAATACCGATGAAAAAGAACAAGAAGCAACAGAACTTGCCGGTGTGGCTGAGGCAGAAGAAAACATGGTTCATCTGTCGGAACTGAAGTTCAACAGCCTTGGAATGAAACTGGATACTTTGTCCCTGCGCTTTCTCTCAGAGAGCGTAGAAGCAAATGGTCAGCTGGAAGTTCCCCCGCAGCATGAGGCAAGCGTAACTGCGGTTTTGGGAGGTAATATTGGTTCCATAGAAGTTATTGAGGGAGATCAGGTGTCAAAAAATCAGACTATTGCCTTCCTTTCCCATCCTAATTTAACCAAAGTCCAAACTGAATATGTGCGGTTATACCAGCGGATGCTGTTTTTAGATCAGGAATTCCAGCGGCAGACAAGGTTATATGATGAAGAGGTAGGCTCCGGCCAAACCTACCAACAGACAAAAGCCGAATACGAATCGGTTAAGGCGGAGGTCAAGGGATATGAGGCTCAACTGAATCAGCTTAACCTGGACGTTGAACAAATACAAGACGGAGATATTTATTCGTCGGTGCCGGTAGTAAGCCCTATTGATGGTTACATTGAAAAGGTTCTGGTTCAAATCGGTCAGTATGTAGATCCCCAAACAACCATGTTCGAAATTGTGGATAATGAGCACGTCCATGCCGATTTGATGGTCTTTGAAAAAGATGTGCACAAAGTTAAAAGGGGCCAATCCATCTCTTTTACTGTACAGTCAGTACCGGATCAAATACTTACAGCTACCATTTACTCTGTAGGCAAACAATTCGAACAAAATCCTAGGGCAGTGCATGTGCACGCCGAAATTGATCAGAAGGCAAGTTTCCTGATTCCCGGGATGTATATCAACGGCACGATTCACACTTCAGAGACTAAAGCCTTTGCTTTGCCTGAGAATGCCATTGTTGAGGACGAGGGTAAAACCTACCTATTCACCGCAGAACAACAAGAGGAAAACGGAAATACCGAATGGTCTTTCACTCCGGTAGAAATTATGACCGGCATTGAGGAAGATGGTTGGGTTGAAGTGAAGTTGTTAGAACCATTGCCGGATGGAGCACGAGTAGCTTGGAACAATGCCTATTACCTGATCTCTGAAATGAAGAAAAGCCAGACTTCCGACGATGATTAACAAAAACTTTCCGGCAAAGCCATATTCATGTTTTTATGGCTTTGCCGGGGTTAATGCATAACACATAATATTATGAAAGAAATAAAAGCCTTTATAAAACCAAACAGAGTAGAAAATGTAGTTGCAGCACTCCAAGAAGCAGGACATGAAAGTGTTACGCTTTCCAAAGGAGAAGGTACCGGAGCATACAAACAGAAAGATGCGTCCCCATCGCTAGATTTTCACTTTACGGACAGTCCAGTCGTAAAATTAGAGCTGGTATGTCAATGCAAAGAATCCGATAACGTTGTTCAACTTATCTGCGCCAATGCCAAAACACCGGAACGCGGTGACGGCATCATTTACGTTACAGATATTCAAAAAGCGTTTAGGATTAAAACCTGTGAGCCTTTTGAGGGGTAAGGAACAGGTGATTCTTTGTCACAGTTAAGTTGAAGATGAAAATAATCCCATATATTCAACCATGAAAAAATCCACATTTAATATTCCACAAATGGACTGCTCAGCCGAAGAGCAAATGATTCGAATGAGGTTGGAAGAGTTTGAAGATATTAAATCTCTAAACTTTGATATCCCGAATCGTACATTAGAAGTGTATCACGAAAATAGGCTTAATGAGATTGAGAAAGCCCTTGACTCCCTGAGTTTGGGTTCTAAATTGAATTCAACAAAAGAGGCTCAAATGTCGCCTTTCGCTTCTGATGAGCAGCAACAAAAGAACATTCTATGGTGGGTTTTAGCGATCAACTTTCTCTTCTTTACCATTGAAATGACAGCCGGATGGATTATCAATTCTATGGGGCTGATTGCAGACTCACTAGATATGCTGGCAGATTCATCCGTATATGCGCTCAGCCTTTTTGCTGTTGGAGCAGCGGTAGCAAGAAAAAAGAAAGTAGCAAAAATTAGCGGCTATCTTCAGATGGGTCTGGCATCACTGGGATTTCTTGAAGTACTGCGGAGGTTTCTTGGAGTGGGTGAAATGCCCGACTTTCATTGGATGATCATTATTGCTTCAACGGCTCTTGTTGCAAATGTTTTTACCTTATGGCTTATCAATAAAGCGAAAAGCAAAGAAGCACACATGCAGGCAAGCACAATTTTTACCTCCAATGATATTATTGTAAATGGTGGTGTAATTTTGGCCGGAATTCTTGTTTATGCACTGGATAGCAGGTGGCCGGATCTGCTCATCGGAGCTATTGTGTTTAGTTTTGTCATGAGAGGAGCAGTAAGAATTTTGAAACTCTCGAAATAAAAGATTATGAGACTAAATTAACGACAAAAGACGATGAAAAACCATCTTTTATCTTTTCGATCAATTTCGGCGTTCTCACGACAGGACTTCTGGAAATGAGCGGAGTATATTAGTATGAATTCGATTAACAGATATCAGTCACTTATTATAGCGCTGGCAGTCATTGCAGGTTTGCTGGCTGGGCAGGTGGAAACAGTGGCATCGGTTGCCGGATATGTGATCGTCCCTTTTTTAATGCTCATGCTATTTGGGCTATTTCTTAACATCCCGATCAACGATCTGCTGAAGAGCTTTTCCAATTTAAAATTCTTTTCAGCAAACCTGGCCATCAATTTTCTCTGGACACCCTTTTTTGCCTGGGTACTGGGCTACCTGTTTCTTCAGGATCACCTAAGCCTTTGGATAGGTTTTGTCATGTTGATGATAACCCCCCTGTACGGATTGGTACCTGATTTTTACCGGTATTGCAAAAGGAAATACGACGCTTAGTGCCTCTGTGCTTCCTCTGAACCTGATTTTACAGGTGATTTTATTACCCGTGTTTTTACTACTCTTTTTTGGTGCATCCGGTTCGGTGAACCCGGCATTTCTGTTTGAAAGTATCGGCCTTGTGTTGATCGTACCCTTTGTTGCAGCGCAAGTCACAAAATATCTGCTCCACAGGTTCAAGCAATCCGTATTTCTTGAAACCAAGCTGCTGCCTTTTTTTAGCTATCTCAGGTACTATTTCTTGGGTTAGCGATCATGGCTATGTTTGCATCTCAGGGTGATTACCTTCTTCAAAACATCGAAACTGTTCTTATTCTGCTGATCCCCCTAATGATATTTTTCGCCATAAATTTCCTGGTGAGTCGCTTTACAAGTTATCTGCTCCATTTTGATTATGAAGATTCAGTCAGCTTGAACCTTACCACACTTGCAAAAAATTCACCCATTGCATTAGCGATAGCTCTTACGGCTTTCCCCAACAGTCCGCTGGTAGCTCTGGCTTTAATCGTTGGGCCTTTGATAGAATTACCGGTGCTGGCTTTGATATCTCAATTATTACTGAAAATCAGAGATAGCAGAGTTTCGGAAATCACAAAATCATGAAAAATTCTTATTGACAAAAAATAAACCCCAATCAACATGTCACACGATCATTCACACGAACACGAGCATGGAAACATCAAACTCGCCTTTTTTCTCAATTTTGGATTCACCATTCTTGAATTTTTTGGAGGTATGTATGTAAACAGTGTGGCCATTATCTCCGATGCCCTGCACGATTTGGGAGATAGTCTATCCTTAGGACTCTCCTGGTTTTTGGATCATAAATCTAAAGAAGGAGCAAATTCATCCTTCACCTTTGGTTATACCCGGTTCTCGCTGCTTGGTGCTTTGATTAACAGCTTGGTACTGATCGCTGGATCTGTCTTTGTGATCAATGAAGCGGTTGCCAGAATTTTATCGCCGGAACATACCGATGCTCAGGGAATGCTTCTTTTTGCCATCGTGGGGGTGGCAGTGAATGGGTACGCTGCATGGAAGGTGAGTCATGGCAAAACCCTTAATGAACGAGTTATTTCCTGGCACCTGTTGGAAGATGTATTGGGTTGGGCCGCCGTTCTTGTAGTGTCTATTGTATTACTTTTCAAAGACATTCATTATTTAGATCCTGCACTGTCTCTCTTTATTACTGCCTATGTACTTTGGAATGTGGTAAAACGATTGAAGGAAACCCTACACATTTTCTTACAGGGAACTCCGGATGATATAAGCATTGATGAACTGCGAGAAAAATTCCTCGAGCAAGATATAGTGGCCGATACCAATCACCTGCACTTATGGTCGCTGGATGGAGAAAAGCATGTGTTTACTGCTCACCTCATTCTTAAAAATGTAGAAAGCTATTCAGACATTCTGGAAGCCAAAAAGAAAATTCGTGATATTCTTAAACCTTACAACTTCAGCCACAGCACGATTGAAGTGGAGCTGGATGAGGGAACTTCATCTTTGATTGAGTGAAACGGTTATTGATACTCTTTTAAACCGCACAGCAGCTCAATTTCTTCACGTCTTTGTCGAAAGTGAGAGCCGCAAGTTTAATTCCTTCAGAAAGGGTCAGATAGGGATGAAATTCTGACTTGAGCGACTGAATGGTTACCCCATGCCTCATAGCCAGAGCCAGTTCCATCAATAGTTCCGAGCCCTCCGGTGCCAAAATGCGAGCTCCAATCAAGTGGTCATTATCTTTGTTTCGGATTAACTTGATAAAACCACGTGTATCTCTCGCAGCAATGGATCGGGGTACATTATCCAGCGTAAGTTTAGTTGCTTGATAGTTAAGTCCCGCTTCTTCCGCTTGCTGTTCGTCCATACCCACTCCGGCCACCTGTGGATCAGTGAAAATAACCCATGGTAAGACTGAAAAATCGGCTTTTCCGTGACTATCTCTCATCGCATTTTCAGCAGCGATTTTTCCTTCATAAGCAGCCGTATATACAAACTGCCGTTCGCCAAGTACATCGCCGGCGGCAAAGATGTTGGATGTATTGGTTCGCATGGTTTCATCCACTGGAATATAGCCGCGACCTTCGGTGTCAATCCCTGCGGATTCAAGATTCAGGTTCCCTGTATTTCCCTGCCTGCCGGTAGCGACCAATATCTGATCAGCTTCAAGTTTTTTTTCCTCTCCATTTACCGTAAAACGGATGCTTCTATTTTTATCTGTTTTCGTTACTTCCAGAATGTCTGTATTCGTCAAAATGGTTAATCCTTCCTCTTCCAAATATCCCGTTAAGGCTGTTGCAAGCTCTTTGGGTTGATCACTTAATACATGTTCTGATCGCTGTAATACAGTCACCTTGCTTCCAAGCCGACTAAAGAGTTGAGCATTTTCAAGAGCAATATATCCGCCGCCAAGTATGACGAGCTCTTCCGGAAGTTCCTCAAGTTCATAGGCCGACTCATTGGTCAGATATCCCGCTCCTTTCAGTCCTGGTATTTCAGGAATAAACGGGGAAGCTCCTGTGGCAATCAAAATGTTTTCGGCGGTATAGGTTGAATTATTTACCTGAACCTGATTTGTTTGAATTAACTTTCCGTACCCCTCAATAAGGGTGATGCTTGGATCATCCTTTATCACATTCACATATTTTTCCTGGCGAAGATCACGAACCATCTCCCGTTTTTGCTCAATCACTTTTTTGAAATCACTAATGGTTGCCGTGGTTTCAATCCCTTCAAATCTTGGATGGGAAGCATTGTGAAAGGCTTCTGCTGTTCGGATCAGTGTTTTGGAAGGCACGCACCCCACATTTACACAGGTTCCACCGGTTGGCAGACCTTTATTGATAATCAGTGCGGTTCCTCCCAATTCACTGGTTCGGATAGCCGCAGCAAAAGCAGCCGAACCGCCCCCGATAATAATCAACGAGTAACGGTGTTCACCAGACTGCTCTTTTCCGGTTTCGCCAACTACCTGATACTTACCCGTCTCATTTACGGCTTCAATCACTGAAGCTTTATCAAGGGTGGATTCATCAAATGATACCGTAGCCGTTCCGTTGGGGTAGCTTACATCCGCCTTCTGTATTCCGTTTAGTTTGGATAGATTATTTTCAATAGACACGGCGCAATGATCACACGTCATGCCCGCTATGTCCAGTTCCAGTTCTTTCATCCTATTATTCGTTTTCTTGCTCTTGTTGAAGGTTGGCTGTAAATCCGGTCTTATTGATCGCATCCTGAAGTTCTTTTTCCGTGAGCTTCGTTTTCAAATACGAAATAGTAGCCGTTCCGCTGTCGTAGGATACCTCGGACTCAACAATTCCATCCAGTTTACCCAACTCATTTTTTACACTGGCTTCACACCCAGCGCAGGTCATGCCCTCCACATTAAAGGTTACATGTTCTACATCTGCCTCGGAAACATATTGTACTTGAGTGGGTTGAGAATCAGAGAAAAACCAATGAGAGTAATTTGGAAAAGCCAACAAAAGTGCCGCCACAACGGTTACGATGCCAAGAAACGATTTAGACTGGGTGAAACGGGCTTCTTCAGGATCACATTCACAGTCGATCTCTTTTGAGGGCTTCAGTTTTTGGTACCATGCAAACCCAAGTAAAAGAACAGTCAGCCCAATTAAATAAGGTCGAAATGGATCCATGAATGAAAACGTAGAGGCGATACCACTTGTGCCTGCCAGAATAGCCAGCACCGGAGTGATGCAGCAAAGGGACGCAATAAATGCAACTCCGAGTCCAGCGCCCAGCCATTTGGTATCAGAGTTATTGTTTTGTTGCTTGTTCATGCGGCTAATACCTCCATAATGGTATTGTTTTCAATTTGGTTGAAAAGTGGTTTCAAAAGATCGTCATAGGGCTTCTGAAGGGAATAGAAGATGAGTTTTCCCTCTCTTCTTGAGTCTAAAAGCCCGGTGTCTTTCAATTTTCGCAGGTGTTGCGATACCGCCGGTACGGTCATATCTAAAATATCGCTCAAATCGCACGGGCATAAATCTTCTTCGGTGCTCAGTAAAAAAAGAATTTTCAGACGAACATCATTTCCGGCCAGTTTCAATATGTCAGATAGTTTTAGGATGGATGACTCTACCGCACTAATTGAGTCAATGCAGCGGTTGATCTGGTTCAGATCTGCTACATCACGAATACAGGATTGTTTGCTCATAGTAATTTAATTTAAGTGACTGCTTAAATGTAAATTTGAATAAACATTTAAGCAAATGATTAAATTTATATTTTAGCTAATTATCTGAGGTGTTATCCTAAATAGGCAAGACTACTAAATTAGATTAGCTTAAAAAAAGATATAATATGTAGGTCACTTTAATTTCAATCTATTTAAAGCCCCAAAAATGTACTATTAAGTGGTGACACTCTAAAGATGATCTATTGATTTTCGAAGATTCCTGCTATTTTGAATAAACTCATTAATTGAACAATTCAAATTATCGAATATCAAATGCTTGATTTCTTTATGATTGTTGAAACCTAGGGTCAAAGAAATCTCTGCAAATGAGTTTTTATTATAGCTAAGTAATTCTTTAAAACGCTCTAGTCTTAATAGATCGAAATAATCTTGTATGTTATACCCATTTATTTTTTTAAAGAGCGGGTCTAAAACTAAATATTTAGTTTGGAATTTTGACTCCAATAGTTCTTTGAGACGTGCATTGTCCACGATTTCTTCACTAAAATAAATCCATTTGATTAGAGTGATTTTTATTTGCTCTGACACCTTTTCGTTGTATGAAGAGATAATTTTGAATCCGTAAGGTTCAATAGCTTTTTCTACTTTCTCAGGGTATGGCTGGGGTAATTTATCAACCTTGATCGCAGCTTTATCCCAGTCAATACTTTCTATTGATATATCTTCCTGCTTAAAAATATTTCTAATTATTAATAAGCAATTCGGGCAAACCATGTTTTTTATATAAATAATTGTGTCCGTTTTATCCATGATTTAACCATTGTTTCATCGCTTAAATGAATATAATACCAGGAGCTTAAATCAAACTTAAATTATCAAAGAGATAGTTTGTCTATCTAAAACTCACATCATTAAGTATTTACCGGTCAAGAAGGCTGCACTGATAGTCTCCTTATTTATAACCGGTAAATACGTTTATAATTAATTAATGAGTTGCATATAAAATTGAGTTGCCTTCTTGATCAAAAAGCCTGACCTCGTATGAATCATCTGTATCTATATCCATCCCGGGAGAGGCAGCAGGCATACCAGGTGCAGCGATACCTACAGCGTCAGGTCGTTCTTCAAGCATTCTATTGATGTCCTCCACAGGAACATGACCTTCCACAATATAGTCATCGACAAAAGCAGTATGGCAGGATGCCAGATTTAAAGGCATATTATTAGTTTCTTTAATCGATATCATTTCGCTTGAAATGTTCACTGATACAGGATAGCCCTGTTTTCTAAGATAACTGGCCCATCTATCACAACAAGTACATTGTGGGTTCTTGTACATGACTACTTCAGGTAGATCCGAATTAATAGACTCAGAAATCCGATTATACTTTTTAGCGAAAGCCCATATTGTAATACCTGAAATGATGATAATACTTAGATAAAGAATTGGTTTTTTATACTTCTTCATGAGTCTTTAAATCTTTGTTAAGAGGTAGGGTTACGTCGTTCATGTTGTAAGAAGTCACTACCCGAGTCTCCTGATCTAATATGAACAGATTTACTAACCGGAGTCACATATATAATTCCATCCCCGGGCTGTCCACTGCGACCCTTGTTTCGAATGATTTCGACTATCCGCTCGGTATCTTTTTCACTACACACCACCACGAGTTTAACAATGTTAGTAAATCGTTCAGCAATGCTGACTGAAAGCTGGGCTTTTTCCGGGTCCGACATTCGACCCAGTCCCATTACATCGATTAGTGTCATGCAGCAGAAACCTTGCGCTTCCAGCCCGTCAATGACTTGTTCTGCTTTTCGTTTGCGAATAAATGCTTTGACTTCATTCATACTTATTACCTTTTTTGTTAGGTCTGGCAAGTTTGAAAAACCTGCCAGATCTTATTTCTGTTTGTCAATTAGTTAATTGTTGATCTTCGCCCGTTGTTTTTGTCAGTTGTTTCACTTCTCGACTCTTCCAGAGGTAGTACACCACTGGGAGTACAACTAAGCTGAGTATGGTTGCAGTAACCATACCTCCAACCATAGGTGCAGCAATACGCTTCATTACAGCTGCACCAGTTCCTATACCCCACATTATAGGTAGCAGCCCGCCGGTGGTAGAAAAGACGGTCATAAATATCGGCCGTATACGTTGGGCTGAGCCTTCCATAACAGCATGCTTAAGGTCTTCAAGGTTGTTCATTTTGTCATTATATTTGCGTTCGTTGTAAGCATTGTCGAGATAGGTAAGCATAACCACGCCAAGTTCAGCAGCTACTCCTGCCAATGCAATGGCACCAACACCCACAGCCACACTCAGGTTATACCCCAGGATATACATGAGCCAGAACGAACCTACCAGCGAGAAGGGTAATGTCAGCAGCACAATTATACTCTCCTGTAGATTTTTAAAGTTGAAGTATAACAGCAGAAAAATAATCAGCAAGGTGATTGGTACTACCACCTGAAGGCGCTTTTTGGCCCTCTCCATGTATTCATATTGCCCACTCCAGGTTAGGCTATACCCGGAAGGCATGTCCAGTCGTTCTTCCACGGTTTGTCGGGCTTGGTTTACATAGTTTCCGAGATCAGAAGTAGTTAAGTCCACATAAATCCAGCTGGAATAGCGGGCATTCTCGGTTTTAATCACAGGTGCGTCTTTGCGGATCTGCAGGTCGGCTACGTATTCAATGGGTATTTGAGCACCGGAAGGAGTGGGGATTAACACCCGTCCAAGATCCGTCAGGTTTTCACGGGTCTCCCGGGCATACCGTACGTTGACCGGATAGCGTTCGAGTCCTTCCACAGTTTCTGTTACGTTCATACCACCGATGGCAGATTGGATTACATCTTGTACATCACCGGTCGTAAGTCCATACCGGGCAGCTTCTTTACGGTCGATATTGAAGTCCAGGTAATTACCACCCGTGGTCTTGTCAGCGAAGACACTCAAGGTTCCTGGGACATCTCGTACTACCGAGGCTATGTCCGAACTGAGATCGGATAGCGTTTGAAGATCTGGCCCGGTTACTTTTATGCCAATCGGTGTTTTTATTCCTGTAGACAACATATCTATTCGTGTCTTGATCGGCATGGTCCAAGCATTAGTAAGTCCCGGTATTTTGATAGCTGCATCCATCTCTTGCTTTAACTTGTCGATAGTCATACCCTCACGCCACTCATCCTCAGGTTTTAACTGGATAATGGTTTCAAACATCGACAGTGGTGCCGGATCGGTTGAAGTTTGTGCTCGTCCTGCTTTGCCAAACACCGATTCTACTTCAGGAAAGGTGGCTATAATTTTATCGGTCTGTTGTAACAGCTCCTTGGCTTTGGTAATACTGATTCCGGGATCTGTTGTAGGCATGTAGAGAAGGTCACCTTCCTCGATGGGAGGCATAAACTCAGAGCCAAGACGATTCAGAGGAATTATCGTGAGCCCAAGAATGACAACAGAGGCAAAAACAGTAGTCCACTTGAAACGTAGGACAAAATTGATCACTGGACGATAAATCCAGATAAGAAACCGGGTAATTGGATTCTTATGCTCCGGTTGAATTTTTCCACGAATCAAGTAGCCCATTAATACCGGTACCAGTGTAACAGAGAGCAGCGCTGCGGCAGCCATGGCATATGTTTTGGTAAATGCCAAGGGTTTGAAAAGACGTCCCTCTTGTCCCTCTAAAGCAAAGATCGGGAAAAACGACACCGTTATAATCAACAAAGAGAAAAATAGGGCCGGTCCCACCTCTTTGGACGCATCAATAACAATTCTCCAGTGATCCTTTTTGCCCCTATCCTGTTCGAGGTGTTTATGGACATTTTCAACCATAACGATGGCAGCATCAACCATCACACCAATGGCAATAGCAATTCCTCCCAGCGACATAATATTGGCATTTATACCCTGGAAATACATTACCAGGAAGGCTGCCAAAATACCCATTGGCAGACTAATAATAATTACCAGTGAACTTCGGAAATGTAATAGGAATATTATTACTATTATTGCTACAAATATACTTTCCTCCAGCAGTTTATCCTGCAGGAATTCAATAGCCCGCTTAATCAGGTTGGAACGATCATAGGCCGTTTTGATAGTTACCCCTTCCGGCAGACCGCTTTCAAGTTCCTTCAACTTAGCTTTTACGTTTTCAATAGTTTGCAGTGCATTTTCCCCAAACCGCATGATGACCACACCGCCTACTGCTTCTCCCTCACCATTCCACTCGGCTACACCGCGGCGCAGATCCGGCCCGAGATGTACGTTGGCAACGTTTCTAACGAGAATAGGGGTGCCATTACCATCGGTTCCTATGGGTACATTCTCCACATCTGCTACAGATTGAATATATCCTTTTCCCCGAACCATAAACTCGGTTTCACTCATTTCTACCAAGCGGCCGCCTACGTCATTGTTACTGCGCTTGATGGCCATTTTAACTTTCGAGAGGGGAATGTCATAGGCCAACAGTTTATCCGGGTCCACTTCTACCTGGTACTGTTTGACATGGCCTCCCACACTGGCTACTTCGGCTACCCCGTCCACACTGAGTAGTTCGTACTTCAGGAACCAATCCTGAATGGAACGCAGTTGTTGGAGATCATACTGATCACCGCCATCTAAGACATATTCGTAAACCCACCCTACGCCAGTTGCATCCGGTCCAAGGGTGGGCGTAACCCCTTCCGGCAGGCTACTACCTGCAGTATTAAGGTATTCCAGAACCCGGCTTCGGGCCCAATACATGTCAGTATCATCTTCAAAAATGATATAGATAAATGAAAGTCCAAAAAATGAATAGCCACGGACCACTTTAGATTTGGGTACCGACATCATAGTAGTGGTTAGCGGATAGGTGACCTGATCCTCAACAACCTGAGGAGCCTGACCGGGATATTTGGTGAAAACAATGACCTGTACATCACTGAGATCGGGAATGGCGTCCACGGGTGTTTGATACATCACGTAGGTACCACCCGCCAGTATCAGGATACTGGCAATAATCACCATAAAGCGGTTATTTACAGATAGTTCAATTATTTTCTGTAGCATTTCTTAATTCTCCAAAATGTTTAAAAAGGTTTGTGCTTTAACTTTGCCCATCGATTCACATATTCATAGTTGAATGGTCGGTAGTGTCGGCTGGCATTTCATCATGATTCATTTCCCCGCCGGTCATATCCATATCTGAATGATCAATAGTGTCGACTTGTGTCTCATCGTGGTTCATTTCGCCACCGGTCATGTCCATATTCTCCATATCAGAGGTATCTTGCTTTTGCTGTAGCATTTTTTGAATCGCTTCCTGCAACCTGCTTTCACTATCGAAAAGGAACTGAGCAGAAGTAACAATTTCTTCACCCGGTTTGACGCCTTCCAATATTTCAATTTCATTGTTTCGTTCACCGCCTTCCATACCCAAGGTTACTTCGCGAGGCTCAAACGCCCCGTCTCCTTTGGCAACAAAAACGATATTACGTTCCCCGGTTCTGATGATAGCTTCATTAGGAATAACTGTTACGTTTTTCTTAGGGCGCGTTTGGATACGGACATTGGCAAACATCCCCGGCTTTAGTTCAAGATTAGGGTTGGAAAATTCCAGCCGCACCTGAACGGTTCGGGTTTTCTGGTCCAGGGTGGGGTATACATAGGCAACGATTCCTTCATAGGTTTTACCCGGTTGATAGGAAAGTTCCATTTGTGCAGGTTGTCCCTCTTCAATCCAGGGTACCTCGTAGTCGTACACGCTTGTTTGCACCCAAATGGTTGAAAGATCTGCTATTTTATACGCAGGTGTACTCGCTTTTATATACTCGCCTTCTATGGCATTTTTATGAAGCACTATTCCAGAGGCAGGCGATTTTAGCGTAATAGCTTTCTTGACTTCCCCACTTTGTTCCAGTTGTTTTATTTCTGAATCAGGAATGTCCCAATATTCTAGCCGTTGGCGTGTAGCATCAAGTAGGCTACTTCCTCCAGAACGGATGGTTTCAAAACTGCTGGAGGCTACCTTTTTCTGGGTTTTTAGAGCCAACAGGTATTCTCTCTGAGTGGTCACCAACTCAGGAGAATAGATACTGAACAGTGGCTGCCCCCGGTGCACCATTTTACCTGTATAATCCACGTAAAGCTGCTCAACCCAACCTGAAATTTTTGGACTTACAGTAAAAAGTTTTTGTTCATCGTAATCGACTTTCCCAACGGCACGGACGACTGTTGATAAATCTTTTTGCTGAACTTTGGCCGTTCGAACATTCATATTTTGTACCACCACGGGATTTATTGATATCATCCCTTCCGAGCTGCTTGCTCCATCGGCATATACCGGAACCAGGTCCATACCCATACTAGATTTACCGGGTTCATCATAAATTTCACTTGGATTCATCGGAGCTTGCCAGTACAGTACTTCGCGATCTTCCTTTTGCCTGGTATCTGATTCAGCCTTCGGCATATTCTGCATCTCTTCCGCGGTTTCTGTAGAAGATGCTGAACTGTCAGTAGTTTGTTGTGTTCCCAGCCAGTAACCACCTAGTGAAAAGGCGACAACTGCTCCGAGGGATAGTAATATTGATTTGGTATTCATAATGGTTGTACTCATTGTTTAAATTTTGAAAAAGGTTTAAAACTCTGTGCCGGTTAGTGCTTCTATATCTGCTATAGCTTTATGGTAGTCGGCTAAAAAGCGATGGTAATCCAGGCGAAACTGAAAAAGCGTTAATTCACTATCAAGTAGAGACAAGAAGTCCACCTTGTCATTCTGATACCCGGCTATTGATGACTCCAGGGATTCTTCGGCCTGAGGAATAATCCCTGTTCTGTACAGTTCCAAGAGTCTCTGGTTTTTTTCAAGGTCAGTAAGTGATTGTTGAAGTTTTTGTTCAATGGAATTTGCTACATTTTGATAGCGATACTCTATAGACGACTGTCTAATTTGGGTCTCTTGTACCTTTTTATTCTGCTTTTTATTTATAAAGAGAGGAATTTTAACATTGAACATAGCCGAGACAAAATCATAGCCCTGCATCCCGTTTTGCAGTTCATTCCGTTGGGTATAAGCAACACCAACTGAAAAATCAGGATATCGGTCTTTCAGTGCTAAATCTACCTTTTGCCCGCTTTGCTTAACGGCCGTTTTCCATGCTGCAAGTACCGGGCTGCTACTGTCGGCTCGCTGAATGAGCGTTTGTAGTTTGCCCGTCCAGGGTTCCGGTTCCATAACAACAGCCTTGCCAAGCGGCGAATCAGCGGGGTCGTTTAATAGGGTATTAATGCGGGCCTGCACAGCTTCACGCTGTTGGAGTAGCTTGAGTTCCTGATCAATCATTTTTGAAAGAGCTACTTGTGCCCGTAATACATCCGGTTGCGTACCTTTACCCACGCCATACCTTGTCTCAGCTATTTCAACGAATTCCTTGAGCAACTCCTGGTTATTTGCAACTGTTGCAAGAGCCTGATCTATGTAATAGAGGTCGAAATAAGCCTGAGAGGTGTTTTTTATAAGCTGATTCTTAAGTTCTCTATACCGATGTAAAGCTATCTCCGACTCACTTTTTGCAATATCGCCCTTCAGACTAAGTTTACCGGGGAAAGGGAACGGTTGCATCAGGGATACCTGCTTGCCTGTCATAGGCTCCTGATCAAGTGCAAAGCTGTTGACCGGCAGGTTCATGATATTTAAACCTAACGTAGGATCGGGTAATGCTTTTACCTGTGATATCTTAGTTTTGCTGGCATCCCAGTCTTTATTTGAAGCCATTAATTCTGGATTTTGTTCTAATACTTTTTGTATAAGCTCATCCAGTAATAATGTGGAGTCTGGTGTTTGAGAAAAACTTAAATTAGATGAAACAAGGAACAGTGATATTCCGAAGAAAAATCCCTTTATCATTATTTTTTTCATTCCTAAATCCTTGGTTTAAAAGGCACAAAGCCCGTAGTTTGATATGTTGTATTTAACCCAAACTACGAGGGGAATGCTTAAATGAAGCTTAAATCATAAGAAGTTTTTATTTCTATAGGTTAGGTGGCTATACCAAGATGGTGAAACAGAAAAAAGAGAAGAATATTAAGGCTAATTAATTCGATTTTTGGAGCTCAGGATGGTTGAAAATACGAACTAAGTGGAGGCCGAAAAGAAGTACCGGGATGTGATTCACAAAATTGAAGACTTGCAGCGGATAAAAGGGACGATGCTTAATCTCATTGACTCCTGCACTGGCGATGTGACCAAAAGCGAGTGCCCTATTCTTGAGGCCCTGGATGGCGAAAGCGTAGCTGGGGAAAAACTAAGATGAATCCCGATATGGAAGATATAATTTTAAGCTCTATTATTACCTGCCCGGAATGTGGAACACATACGGAAGAACAAATGCCTGAGGATGCCTGCCAATTCTTTTGGCAGTGCCCGAATTGTAGTGAGATTATAAAACCGAAAAGAAATGACTGTTGTGTATTTTGTTCTTTTGGTGATACTCCATGCCCTCCAGTTCAAATGAATTGAATAAAAATTGCTCCTAAATCAGGACCAATGCAAAGCAATAATTTTCCATTCACCCTTTTCTTTCTTCAGAACTGCTAACTCGAGACTGGTTCGGTCAATTTCTCGTTCATTATAGGTCCCGATCATTTTTGTTTGGGACGATACCCAGGCTACATTACCTTCGATGGTTATTTGTTCAGAAATTAATTCACGATTTATCGCACTTAGAAACCTGCCATCTGAATGAAAGTGGTGAGAAAGGTACTGTTCTTTTGTTTCACTGTTGTTTCCTTCCAGAATGACTACATCATCATGAAGTAATTTGGAAGCAACTTCCGAGTTATTTTCAACAATGGCGTTTTCGAAGTCGCCCAGTATTTTACTAACAGATTGTTCTTCTGACTGTTGAGCCAGGGCTGTCATGGAAATGCTAATTAGCACTAATGTAAGAGTAAATATTTTATTCATAAGGTTTACCATATTTGGTTTTAATTGTAAAATTTAAGATCAAAATTTTGCGTTCATATTAGTCCACCGATCGTAGGTTTTCTGGTCCCATAAATTTTGTATATAGGCAATAACAGCTATTTTTTCCTCTTCAGAAAGTACTTCCCTGAAAGCTGGCATATTGCCACCATATGGTGCTCCGCCATTATTAATAGTTTGTACTAATATTTCCATCGGATGATGCCAGGTATGTGCCGTACCATTTAAAGGAGGTGGCGGGAAGGATCCATCAGGGTTTGGCTTCTTCCAATTCTCTACCAATCCCTGGCCTTTTGTCCCGTGACAACGGGCACAGTTTTCTGAAAATACGACCCTACCCATTTTATATTGTGACTCTGTGTACCACCTGTTATTCTTAAAGGAGTCATCCACTATTTCGGGTTTGGATCTTTCATTCTCAGAGTTTCCACACCCGATAAGAATAAATAAAGGCATCAAAAGCAGTAGGAAATCAATCCTTAACATTTCATAAATAATTTACGAGACATAGTCATTTAATTGAGTTGTGTTAAAGAAATGCTGTCGATGATTACAGTACCGCTTCCATTTAGCCGGAGTCCAACTTTCCCGGTTTCCGGGGCATCTCCATGCCCGTGAACGGCCATCTCCCTGTTAATATACGCTCTGAAATGAGTGCCGTTAACCACTGTACGAACAAACAGTATGCCGGAAGCCGAATAGCTTTCCTCACCAAAAATGTTAGTTTCTCCCCCGATTACCCGTCCCTGTGTGATGGTTCCTTCGGAACTAAGGGTGACGAAATCGTAATTTTGAGCATCTTGCACATGGTTGACCAGCTCCACCTCGCCATCAAAATTCGACAGATCCAGGTAATAATCGACCTGCACATTTAGTAAAGCATTTCGTACAGTAAAAAAGTTGGGAGATGATTCGGGGGTCAATTGTATTAAGTAGTTATCTCCACTTTTAACAACTGAGGGCTGAAGATTCTGAGGAGCTCCTTCAAGCCACTGGAACTTTGATAGCAGCGTACTAACACCATTGGGGCCGATCTCCCATGACCAATCCCCATTATCATTAACTTTGAAGGTTGAATTTGACTGAAGCAAGCTGTCAGTTGTCGCAGAAGCATTCGCAGAACTTTGTTGCTCTAACAACTGCCCTGTACCGGCTCCATAACCAAATACCAACTTGGCACCGTGATCTCCGGTTTGAAAAAGAAGAAACACTCCGGGCAAAGCTATGACAAATGCAAGGATTCTGAGACTAAATTTGTCCATCATTTTATACCAGTGAAGCGCGATGCGTGCCGCTGCATAAAGTCCAAAATACCAGACAGTCCAAAATGCCCAGTCGGCATGATTGTTTAATACCGACTGCGCTTGAGAGGGCAGAAACACGGTATCGGCGGCTGATTGGCCTGTATAATAAGCAGCGATAGCCGCAACCGCTCCTAATCCATATAGAATAGTATTTTTCCATTCATCCCACCATTTTTCCGGAATAATGAAAGTAAGCAAATTCAGTCCTGCCGCCACAACAAGCAGCGCAACAGGAAAATGCACCACCAATGGGTGGATATTGAGTGCCCATTCGGGTATTAAATTCATATCAATCATTTAATTTTATCATTCTCGTGATTAAGTAAGATTACTTCTAATAAATATCTTTTTAAAAATTGACGCATGTAGGGGAATCTGAAAGAATGTTAGGGATTGGGATTAATTCCCATCGATATTTCCTAAACGATTTGAAACCCAGTTTTATCTATCGAATGTAATGTATTAAAACCACATCCTTACGCCTCCCACAACGCCCAAGGTGCTGACCTCACCATCTTCCAGACGGGCAAAGTCAGCGGTGCTACCAAGTTTTTGGTTCCACGATATACCCACATAAGGAGCAAACTCACGTCGGATCTCATACCTGAGTCTAAAACCAAGCTGAACATTATTAATACCAGAACCGACTCCCCATTCTTCAACTTCCTGCAAGGCCAAATTAGTAGCGAAACGAGGTTGTGCAATCAATCTTTGTGTAATAAGCAAGTCTATTTCTCCTTCAAAAGTTGCAGATACATCTCCATCTTCACTAAGTTGAAGACTTCCATCCACTTCGAATAAGTAGGGAGCAAGACCCTGAACTCCAATAACTGCAAAACCACGGGTATTATTTTCGATAGAGTTATAGGCAAGATCATATCTTAAACCGGCCTGAATGTCAAAATAGGAGGTTATGGCACGGCTATATAAACCTTGGAATTCTATTTCTCCTTCTTGTTCAGTGGTCAGCGCCTCACCTTCAGCCTTATACCAAAATTTGTTGATGTCTGTGCCGAGATAACCCTGGACATCCCACACAATCGGACTTGGATCCCCAAATGAATAATATTCAAAGCGATCAGCTTGGAAAAAGAAGTAGGTTTTATTATCCGGCATGATATCATTACTAAATGGAGGGGCTTTTTGGGCAATTACCGAATTTGTCCCCAATAATAATGAACACATAAAAAGAGCTAATGCTAATGTTGGTCGAATTTTTTTAATAGTTAAATTCATCAGAGTTAATAGTAATTCAACTTTTATTTTTATTCTTGTTACAATATTCATTCGTAAATACCTCCATCTTCATCGCTTACTTGAACCACCCTAAACATTCCCATTTCCATGTGATACAGAATATGGCAGTGGAAGGCCCAACGCCCTTTATCGCGTGGTGTTACCAAGGCTGAAATCCTTTGAGCTGGTTGTACTAATAGCGTGTGTTTTCTCGGATTATAGTTTCCATTTCCATTTTCCAGTTCCATCCACATTCCATGTAAGTGAATTGGATGTTCCATCATCGTATCATTCACTAATGTTAAACGGAGTCGTTCATTGTGTCGGAATTCAATAGGCCCATCAACTTCATGGAATTCTTTTCCATCAAACGACCACATGTAGCGCTCCATGTTTCCGGTCAGATGCAATTCTACTTCCCGTTCAGGCTGACGCTTATCTATATTTGGTTCAAGACTTTTAAGATCCCTATATACCAGCACTTTTCGCCCATCCTTACCAAGCCCGATGCCAGGTTCATCCAGTCGGTCAAACTGGTAGTTGGCGATAGCCGCGGCACCAATACCATGGTGGTCCGGGCCGTGTTTAACAGGTTCAGCTGCTTTGTTGGTCATCGACATGCCACTGTGATCCATCTTCATATCCCCGTGTCCATCATGGCCCATGCCTTCCATGTTCATGCTACCATCCATATCCATGCCGGCCATATCCATTTTCATTCCCATGTCTTTCATGCTGCGTTCAGGACGTGGCCGTAGCTCGGGCACAGGGGCTTCCATCCCTTCGCGGGGCGCCAGAGTACCACGTGCATAGCCACTTCGATCCAACGATTCAGCAAATATAGTAAATGGTTTTTCTTCATTGGGTTCGACGATCACATCATAAGTTTCAGCGATGCCGATACGGAATTCATCCACGGGGGTGGGCTCAACATTTTGGCCATCAGCTTGCACAACAGTCATCTTAAGTCCGGGAATGCGTACATCAAACATGGAGCCGGCTGAAGCATTTATAAAACGTAATCGAACTTTTTCATTTTTGTTGAACAAGGCATTCCAATTTGAATCCGGCCCCATCCCGTTCATTAGGTAAGTATAGGTAGCCCCGGTAATATCAGCGAGGTCGGTAGCACTCATTCTCATTTTAGCGAATGAAAGGTAATTCCTCATTGCATCGCCAAAACCATCTTTTTTCACATCTTGGAAGAATTCGCCTAAATCCCGTTGTTGGTAGTTATAGTAACCCTCAGCTTTTTTAAGCTTACTTAGCACTTTATAAGGACTTTCAAACGTCCAGTCAGAAAGTATAACGGGGTATTCACGGTCAAATTCAACCGGGTCTTCATTAGCCGGGTCAATAATCATGGGTCCATAATGCCCCAGTTGTTCCTGTAATTTTGAATGGCTGTGATACCAATACGTTCCATTCTGTTTAACAGGATATTTGTATTCAAAAGTCTCCCCGGGTTTAATTCCATCAAAACTTACTCCGGGAACGCCATCCATCTGAAACGGTAAAATAATGCCATGCCAGTGAATGGAAGTGTCTTCATCCAAATTATTTGTAACACGCAAGAGAACATCTTCTCCTTCTTTTAAGCGGATTAGCGGGCCTGGAACTTTACCATTAATCCCTATTGCTTTTGATTTTTTACCTTCTATTTCAATAGGGATAGATTCAATAGTTAAATCAAGTGTATTTTTAGGGCCTGAAGGAGTCAGTACTTCTTTTTCAATATTAAAATTCTTGAAGGCATATGCAGGAAGAATAGAACTAATACCTGCTACTGCCCCCAAAGAAGCAGTATAGCGAAGGAATTTTCGGCGGGATATAGTTTTCGAATCTTTACTCATTAAATTGAAACTTTTTTGTTAAGAAGAACAAACGCATAAGTTGAACTTATAATAAGTTTTTTAAATATACTCTTCGATTCTGTGCTTTAACATGTAGGAAGTTGACAGTTAACTCATAGGCTTTTAAGCTAATTTGTAATATAAATGGTGAACCTTAAATTAAGCTTAAAGACAAAATGCGTTTGATTGGTGGCGTAGGGAGAATGATTAATTGGCCATCATCCACACCATAAATCCAACCATTATTGCACTACTAGCGACCCATGGGAAGGGGTTATACCTATTATATTTGGCAACTGGTTCTGAAACCATCAAGTGTGAAGAAATAGAATGAGGTGATGAAGATTTTTTTGTGTTCAAATTTACTATAAAAGTTATTTGATAAGTTCCCGATTCTGCAAATCTATAAGGAATGATCCAGTATCCTTGACGGCTTAAGGTAGGATCGGGTTTAACCGTGGTGGTGGCGAGAGGCAAGCCGGAGTTTCCTGGATTTTGTATTTCCAGGACTACTGATTCAATAGATGTATTGGTAGTATCCTGAGAGATTGTTTCCAGTTCAAAATGAACTTGTTGACCTGCTTCAGTAGAAGGGAATGTTGCCCGAACCGTCTGATTTGCTACTTGCTGCTCCTTGATCAGATTTGCCTGTTGATCCGCCGGCTGACTGCTGCCATTATTGTAATGGCCGCCCCAGCCCATAGTCATACATCCGCTGAAGAACAACAGAATTAATACAGCTGAAAGTAGGATTATGATTTTATTATTCAATGGATTCCTATCTATAATTTCTAATTGCTACCCATCATGCCACCGTGACCACGTCCACCCTGTTCCCAGTGGTCGCTTATTCCATTATTGTCATTGTCTGTAAAACCTGGCCCATGCCAGGTTGGGCTGCCGTCTTGGGCCAAATCACAAATTCCATCTTGGTTTTCATCAACAAAGGCATGTTCTCCCAAATGGGTTTCTTCCTCCATATAATCATTAATATGATTGTCATTTTCATCATGGTATTGCATTCCCTCGTGTTGATGGTGCATGGGGTGGGATTCATCCCAGTAATCGCAGATACTGTTTTCATTATCATCAATGAAACCAGGCCCATGCCAAGTTGGACTTCCATCTTGAGCATAGTCGCAAACTCCGTCATCATTATTGTCTAAAAAAGCGTGTCCAGAATCACCAGTTTGATTACTTCCGTTATTCTCTTTCGCCCCGGGTTCGTGAGTTGTTTGCTCCACATAATCATTGATATTATTTGAGTTTTTGTCTACGAACATTGGATATACACTTTCAGGATCTTCGTCGGATTCTGCGGTCGTTATACATCCTTGATACAGAAATAGTGACATTAGAATTAATGATATCAATCTTGCTTTTGCCATTGTTATAAAATTGGTTTTTGTAATTAATTTCTTTGCTGTAGGAAAGTAGGGGGGGGTAATTTATAGACAATTTTGTAAGCATATAATTTGTCCTTGTATGTTAGACAGTTTATATGAAAATAAATTACCATTGAACAAGTATAATCATGCACACCTTAAATGAACCTTAAATCTGGCGACTCATAATAACAGCAATTGATCAGAATTTGGTGTTTTAAAACGTTTAATTTTAAAAACATTAATCAAGAAAAAGTCATAAATACTTTTAAGTTGAGATTTATGGAAATTACTTATTAATGGTTCTCAATATTTAATGCCTATCTTACTTATCAAAGAAAAAACTTTTATTATTTATGTGGATACTATTAGTTGAAGACGAAAAGCAGCTTGCAAACTCACTAAAAAGAGGCTTGGAGGAAGAAGGATACGTAGTAGAAGTACAGCACGACGGCGAGGAGGCAGAACTGCAAGGGTTGGTGAATGATTACGATATGGTGGTTTTAGACTGGAGACTGCCCCATCGAGACGGAAAAGAGATCTTGGAACGTTGGCGCAAAGAAGACCGGAATTTCCCTGTATTAATGCTCACAGCGCTTGGGGATCTTGATCATAAAGTATCTGGCTTGGATGCCGGAGCCGATGATTATATGGGCAAGCCCTTTTCTTTTGATGAACTTCTGGCGCGAATTAGAGCATTATCCCGGCGCTCTGTGGATATTTCAAATACCGAAGTTGTAAAAATAGGCCCTATCGAAATTGACGCCCGAAAACATACTGTAACGATTGGAGGAATGTCTCTAACTTTAAGACAAAAAGAGTTTGTTTTGCTTGAGTTATTAATGACCCATTTGGGAACCGTATTTTCAAAAAACCAGATTGCAGAGAGGGTGTGGGGATCGGCCTACTATGTATCCGATAACACAATAGAGGCTACTATATCAACCCTGCGCCAAAAACTGAGCGATACTTTTGAGGATCTTGAAGACTTTAAGCTTGGAAAAAATGATCAGATTATAGAAACCATACGGGGAGCAGGCTACCGATTTAACATCGACTTATTTAAAGATCACAAGGATTCATGAAACCAGCTTTTACTTTTTATAATGAGCTTTCAATATCAAAGAAGTTGGCATTATGGTATGGATTAAGTTTATTCTTGATGCTTAGTTTGTTTGGATATTTTTTATATGAAACGTTTCATCAATCGATCCACCATAATTATGATCGCCACCTGCTGTTTGAGGCTGAACAGCTGCTACCATATATCCAAGCTGAAGATTCCCTTTCCATTGATTTGACAGAGTACAGCAGGAATGAAGCACTTAGAGGCGGTGTGGAGTATGGTACGTATGTTCGATTATACGATCAAAAGGGCAACCTTGTTTATAAAAGCCCAAACTTTTCTGAAGTAGAAGAACCACTTAAACGCCAGATACCTAAAGAAACACAGGGAAATTCTTTCAGCAGTGAGTGGCAGTCATTACCTGCTCGTACACTTTACTATCCAATAAAAGACAACAACGGAAGTCTGAGCGGCTGGCTGGAACTCACTGGTTTTGAATGGACCCTCCATGAAGAATTAACCAGGTTCAGGCAGTATTTGTTTTTTCTCATAGCGATAAGTGTTGCTTTTTCTATACTCGGGGGATACTGGCTGTCAAAAAAAGCGTTGTCCCCGGTAGCAGCTATCATCGACGCAGCAAAATCCATTACAGCCACTGATCTGGATATGCGAATACCTGTAAATTATCAGGTCCGAGACGAGCTTACTGACCTGGCAGAAACCTTTAATATAATGCTCAATCGACTTCAGCAAGGTTTTGAACGAGAAAAAAGATTTTCTTCTGATGCCTCTCACGAACTTATGACCCCCCTCTCCTCCCTGCAAAGTGAGGCCGAAATCATGCTTAGAAAACCCAGATCAATCGAAGAGTACCGGGAAACGATTGAGCGAATGCTGGTGGAAGTGAGACGAATGAGTGAAATGGTACACTTGCTCCTTCAACTTTCGAGGGTGGAGTCGGTCCACCGAGCAAAGCCGGATACCGTTAATTTTAGTCGCATTACGGAAGTGATGTTAGGAAAATACCGGAAAGATGCCCAAGAGAAGAAAATAGATGTTCACTCGCAGATTGATCTTAATCTGGACGTCCGGGCACATGGAGCTTATATCGAGGAGGTCATCAACAACCTGCTGGAAAATGCCTTGAAATATACACCAGAGGGAGGCACCATTAATCTGGAGCTTAAACGATCCAGCAGTAAAGCCGTACTTCATCTCAGCGATACTGGTGTCGGGTTTGAAGGTGATACCAAGGACCGCCTGTTTGAGCGATTTTACCGTGATGCTCAGCAGAAAGTACAGGATCAGCCCGGAAGCGGCTTGGGCCTTCCACTGGTTAAAGCAATCATAGAATTGTACGGTGGCAAAATAAAGGCATACAGCGATGGCCCCGGTAAAGGGAGCACCTTTGTGGTGGAACTTCCATTAGTAAAAGAACAAAAAACTTAGTGGGATTTGGTAGCTTTAATCCGTTTAAAAATTCCTCCCATAGTCAAATCCTTTACTTGTTCTATTTTCCATCCCGCAGCTTCCACATTTTCCACCGTTTGGCGGGCGATATGAACACCACTCAGATAATGAATAGGGCCATCCAGCTTAACCATCATTGAACTAAATAACGGATTCCGAGAGCGCATATGTTCCAGCACGTGGAGTTTACCTCCCGGTTTTGTGACTCGTAGGGCTTCTTTCAAACCCAATATGGGATCGGGCACTGAGCAAAAAACAAAAGTGGCCACCACTTCGTCAAAATAATTGTCAGGAAAGTCCAAATTTTGGACATCCATTACTTGAAGCCTGACACGTTCATTTGGATAATTGGAAAGCACCGTCTTTGCCCGCTCCAGCATTTTGGGAGAGAGATCAATACCATTGACACGAATATTTTTTGGGTAGAAAGATATGTTCTTTCCCGTACCTATGCCTATTTCAAGCACATTTGGGCCTTCTACCTTTTTCCAAAGCAGTTTGCGCCATTTGTTATACCATATCCACTCAACCGGCCATTCCATAAGGTCATACACCACCGAACTGACGTTATAGCGTTTTCGGGTATGTTCGGTTTGTTGGGAAATTTTTTTCATACTAAAATCGTGAAGTTCCATATTGACCAGCTAATTCAAAATATAAAGCGGCAAACCCACTACTGGCTTAATTTGTATTAGTGGGAAAGTTTTCGAGCACATCTTGTCGGTTGAGGTATTAAAGAAGTTACCGGGACTGATAATGCTTTCATGATTAAAATAAAGCAGTAGGTTGGATTCAGACAGCTTTCGTAGTTTATGTAAAGATATGGCGCAGTTTATCACTGCGCCATAATTGGTTGGGACTTGAAACTATTTTTAAAAACTGATAACGGCCTCGACCATTATCCCTTTAAACTTTCCATTTTCATATTTGGTACCGGAGTATCCTTCACCGTCAAAGTTCTGAGTGATATACTCCAGCTTTGCCAGCACGTTTTTGGTAAGGAACCAGCCACCGCCAATGTTAATGCGGTCGATTTCGATATTTCCGTTAGCCGTTTCACCGTCAACAAGATTGTATCGGCCACCGATATAGAAATCTTCCCCGGCACCAAACCGGTAGAGTAGTTCTGCTCCATACTGATTAAAAGTTCGGCGATTGGGAGCTGCTTTCAATTTTCCTGAGGTATTTTCAAATACTCCGTAAAACTCCAGGCCCTGGTATTTGATGAATGGGTTGATCATTAAAGCAGTCATTTCACCGGGAGCGGAAGGCTGGCCAAAGCCTGGGGTGAAGCTGGGGGCAATACGACCTGCGCGGAAACCTTCGTCTATTACACTGTAGTAACGGGTACCAGCCCGGTCGCCAGAGTATAGATAAATAGAAGGCGACTGTGTTATATTGAGGATAGAGCCGGTCAGGCGCAGACGCAGATCGTCATTGATTTGCCTTTCAAACCCAAGTTTACCGTACATTGAGGGTTTAGTATTAAAACATTTCCAGTGGCATCGGTAACACTTTGGTTCAATTTTCCGTTGCTAAGGCCAATCATAGCGAACATTGGCCCACTGTAGTAATATACCTCACCGGCCACTTCGGTTGTAAACGAATCCATTATGTAATTTCCGACGAACGGGTTAAAAATAGCCTGAGCGTTGTCAGTTCTTCTAAAATGGTTATCCCCGTAGTTTAGCTCCATATGTCCTACCTTAAAGCGCAGCTTATCCATCAATCCGCCCAGAAAATCTTCTTGAATAAAATCAAGTCGATCGACTTGTAGATAACCACCTTTTACATATGCTTCATTATGATTTTGCGATGAAAGGTAGGTGCGTAAGTGCATACGCACACCATTAGCCAGAGCTACATCAAGATCCAAGTTGGAAGTAGCCAGATTAAAGTTTGATTCCAAATCGGAGAGGGAACCTGCTGCATTATCGTGCCGAAGCCCTTGAAACTGAAGGGTATTTGCCGCGCCAATTCGTACTTCAATACCCTCAAATTTTACAGTTGTCTTGAATGGCGATTCGAACTGATTGACACCCCGCTGATCCTGATATTTGAAATATTGCAGGTCATTGGTAAATTGCCCGAAAACGGTTCCCGCACTTAAAAAAATGCGAAAATCACAAAAGTGACTAGTTTGATGGTGAGTTTCATAGTGGTGTCCATTAATTATTTGATGTTGAGTATTAGAATTTTTTTAATTTCCTGATCTTTCCTGTATTCTAATTCCAAGTATGGTCTCGAATGACAATTGAAAATCAAGTTTCCACTCAATATTAATACCATTATCCTTAAAACAAGCTTAAATCAAACAAGCTTAAAATTTTATTTGATTTGATAGTGTAAAATGAAATTAGAAGGCTAACTGATTTTTATCGGTAGTTCTGGCTAGAAAAAATGGTAACTTTGATACTATTATTCGTTATAAAAGAAGCGTTCAAATCAACCGGATCACAAAATAGCTGTCATCGTCTTCACTGGTAAATTTTTGCCAGATAATTCCCCGGTCCTTGTCAATGATTTCAATTACACTGTACCCAAATCCTTTCATTTTGATGCCCAGCACATAGACACCGAGATCTACTTCCGAGTTAATTTGATACTGCCCGGTTTGCAGCGTATCGTTGGATACCACGCGGCGTTCGTAGATGGTAATTTTGCTTTTTCCGCCCAAAAATCCAACCAAACCCTTGTCGATATTCAAAGCAAATTCAATAGGTTTCATCTCCCAGCCGGGCTCGGGAGAAATCGGGTAGAATGTTTTCGAATCTAACAAATTGACTTTAATTTCACTGCCCTTGTCATAGTCGGTAAACGGGAAAACATTTAACAATACCTGTTGTTCATCCGGCCTGCAGGTATAAAGGGTTTTGGTGCTGTCCTGAAGTTCTCCTTCTGCGTTATACGAATACAGCTCTACCGGAAGGCGGTAGGTTTCGTCGTTCTCCTCGATAGAACCGACTAGGAGCTTTTGAAAGGATTCCAGCTCTCCCTCTTTGTTATAATTGCACTTTTTGTACTCGTTGTCGTCGATCTCAAAGAGCAGCATTTCTTCAGATTGTTGGGCATGGAGGAGATGAGCCGGAAGCAAAACCGCCAAAAGGATAATGCTTAAGGAGAAAATATTTAAACGCATAATGACGGTTAATCTGAGTTGGTAATTTGTTGTTTGGGATAAATATCATTCCAACTCCAGCCATTGCTTTGCAACAGTCCATTCAATGAACACCTGCGTTCGTGAATTTCTTTCTGGCAGGAAGAAATTGCAGATTTCTGTACCAATGGAATCTTGTTGGATTTCAGATACTGAAGATGCGGTGTACTGTGAGTAATTTCAAAATTTTTTTGCTGATAATGATGACTGGCTGTATCAAGAAACTTTGTAATAGCATCCCTGAGCGGCCTAATATCCTGTACTCGCCATGTTTTTGATTCAACGTGATGGGTCAGAATAGTTAATGCTTCATCTACATTTACTAGATTTATGGATAGTGATTCATCCCTGGCAGTACTGTAAAAATAATGCACAGCCGGGTGGGCATAGTGATTCTGGTTATGTTTGTTGATCATCTCCCTGAGCCTGGCAGAAATATCAGTCAAGATAGAGAAGTGCTCTCCATCATAGAAACTGGCTGCAAGTTCTTCGGGAGAATCTCCCATATTTGCTATAAAAAGGCTGAGATTTCTTTTGTGAATCACCGCCGTGGTCAGGCTCATCAGATAAGTCATGGCGGTGGTTATGAAAATAAAGCCGGCAAATGAAAAAGCAGCCATTATAATTTGCCACCCTTCGGAACCCGGTACATAGTCACCTACTCCCAGGGTGGAAAGGGTATATCCGCTTACATACATTTTGGTGAGAGCGCTTGCAGCGGATCCGGTGCCTTCTTCTACTACCGAGCCGGGATCGCTCATCAGCAGCAGGAAAAATCCGATCCATAAAAGCCCGATCCACATTCCAAGAAGAAAAAGGATATGCGTTACCCCGGAGTAGCGCAACGCGTTTCTCCGGGGGACATACCTGTTCAAAAAAAGAAAAAGAGACGAGAGGAACCGGCTCGTCAACCGGGACAGGTATCCTGCCCCGTTGAAGGAAAGCGTGGTATAGAAAAAGTCGTAAGCAATTACGACGATTATGGTGATACCTAAAATAAGATAAAATGTATGCATACTTTATTTATTTAACCCAGAAACCACTGCACGCCAATTCCCGCAGCTATCGTTAAGGCAAGTGTGCTTATCCATACGAAGGATGTTCCCGGAGCGTAAGTTCTGATTTGCCCATCTTCGGCTTCCTGAAAAAATATGGGTACCACAATCCGCATATAAACTGCAAGAGAAATTGCGCTGTTCAGGATGGCAACAACCGCCAGCCAGCTATATCCGGATTCTATGGCTGCCCCAAACAGTAGAAATTTGCCGGCAAAGCCGGCCAGGGGCGGCATCCCTACCAGGGAGAGCAGGAAAATGGTCATACCCACCGCCTGCCAGGGCCGGCGTTTTCCCATGCCTTTAAAATCGTCCAGCCGGGTGCCTTCGCCCAAAGTAATGGCAAAAGCGCCTGCGTTCATAAGCAGGTATGCTACCCCAAAAACCACCATTGAATCGATCGCAAGCGTACTTTGTCCCACTCCGATTACTCCCAACAGATAATACCCTGACTGTGCAATAGTGGAGTAGGCCAGCAGCCGGATCACATTGTCCTGCCACAGCGCTACCACATTGCCAAAGGTCATGGACAGCGCGGCCAGCACGGCCAGGATCAACGGCCAGTCAACAAGGGAAACCGGAAGATCACGAACCACCTGCGCGAGTGCAAACAGGGCCCCTATCTTGGGAACTACCGACAGGTAGGCGGCTATGGAGACGGGTGCGCCCTCAAAAGTGTCGGGCGTCCAGAAATGGACGGGAAACAGGGAAGCCGCATAGCCGATTCCAATTACCAGGGTAATAAAGCCGAACATAACGGCATAAGAGGATAAGTCAGGATTGTTAATCCCGGAAATCAGCGTCGTTCCGGCAAGGCCCGCCCAGAAGGTTAGCCCGAAAAGCATGATGGCTCCGGCTACTGATCCGTAAATAAAGTACTTCATCGCTCCTTCGCTGGAAGGGTCGTTCCTGGGGTGAGCTGCCATGGCCATACCGGCAAGAGTACTAATAAGCAGGCCCAGTACAATGAACATGAGATCTCCGCTGCCCGCCAAAATCATGGCTCCCAAGGCTGAAAAGCCCATCAGGCTGTATATGGTGCCTTCGCGGGCCGAATCTTTCAGCTCCGATCGGCCCAGCAAAGCAAAAAGGATGGTTGCCGGCCCCAGAATGATGACGGCCCACAAGCTGAGTGCGTCAACACGGAAGGTAGTGGAAAAAGCTGTTGTGTCTGTCCCCAGCATATCTACGGCAACACCGGTGGCTGTGAGCATGCCAACCACCAAAGCCCATAGTGCAGCCCGGGGTAATCGGGCCATTTCCAGGCATAACACGATAACCGTGGTGGATAAAACAATAAGCTGTGGTGAAATATTCAGTAAATCAGTTGCCATCGTTATTACAGTCCGAAGAAATTAGTTGTAGCATGAATCATCGAGAGCAGGGAATCGGGATATACTCCAATCAGTATGGTAGCTAATATCAAAGGAACAATAGCCCACAGCTCTCGGCTTCCCAAATCTTTAAGTCCGGTAAATCCTTCCGGCAAGGTACCTAAAAATACTTTTTGAATAGCCCTCAGGTACAGGGCTGTAGTAATCGGCAAGCCAATGATGATGATCCCGACGGCGACCGGGTACACATCAAAGCCGCCTAAAAAGATTTGAAACTCGGCAGGGAAATGAGCCAGCCCGGGCAGTCCCAGAGAAGCAAAGGCCGCGAGCATAAAAAGTCCGCTTAATATTGGATAGGTTTTTAGCAGACCGGTCATTTCGTTCATTTCCCGCGTACCAGTGCGATCCTGAAGAGCTCCTACCAGCAGGAAAAGCACCCCTGTAACCACACCGTGGCTTATCATTTGAAGTACCGCTCCGTCCAGGGCAATCATTCCGGATGTGGTAGTGGTGACGGCTGCTATGGCCACACCAAATATCAGATACCCCATGTGGTTTACACTGGTGTAGGCCACCATCCGTTTGATGTCGGTTTGGGCCAAGGCTACGAAAGCCCCGTACAGCGCTGTAAAGACGGCAATGACGATGACGTAAGGTGCAAATTCACGAAATGCATCAGGCGTCATTTGCAATGGAAAGCGAATAAAACCATAGGTGCCCAGTTTCAGCAACACCCCCGCCAGGATGGCACTTCCGGCAGCAGGTGCTTCGGTGTGAGCCAAAGGAAGCCACGTATGGAATGGGAAAAGCGGTGTTTTAATAGCAAAAGCGATAAATAATCCCCAGAACGTAAGCGTAGCTGCAAGTCCGGTTATGGTAGGATTTGTTATCAACTGTTGTATGTCAAACGTATTGGTATCGGAAAAAAGATACAGCGCCAAAAACGCCAGCAGCAGAAACAAACTGCCTATCAGGGTATAGATAAAGAAAGTTAAAGCCGCCTTTTTGCGATGTTCGTGCCCCCATTTGGCTATGATAAAATACATGCCAACAAGAGTGATTTCAAAAAACACGTAAAAAAGGAAGAGGTCAAGCGAAAGGAATACCCCAAGACAGGCGGTCTCCAGCATCAAAACCAGTTGAATAAAGATATTGGCGCTATCCTTGATCTTTGCAGAAAAAATCAGCGAGGTCAGGAACAAAAATGCCGTCAACAGCACCAGGGGAAAGCTAATGCCGTCCACTCCCAACCGGTAAGCTATGCCTAAGGATGGTATCCAGCTGAGTTCTTCAACTTGTGACAAACTGCTGCCTATACCCTGTATCCAGATCATAATAGCAGCCAACAGGGTGAGTGACGCGAAGGTTATCCCAATACCATAGGCGGTTTTGGTTTGTTTGGGGCGGAGTACCATAATGACAAGTGCCCCTATAACCGGCAAGAATGTAGTGATTGAGAGCAATGGTAATGATGAAAAATCCATGATTTACAGATAGGTTAGTGATAAAATAATTAAAGCTAAGATCATACCGTACACCGACCATGCTAGTTCGCGGTGAACCAGTCCCGATTGAATGTTCCGCCCGTATTGGCCCAGTCGCTGGATGGATGCCACCAAGCCGGCAATCCACTCCACAATGCCGCGATCGTCCGTTATTTGGGACCATTGGCCGATGTTCAGATTGAATGTCCCGATTTGGTCGATCACAAAAGCCATCGCACGGTCCGGCACATTGGCCAGCCAGCGCGCCAACATTAAAAACGCCTTGCCAATCTCAAAGACAGATTGAAGCAGAAATTGTTCGATCAGGTTTGCGCCGGTTGCCAGCATCTGAAACGGTTGCACGATAACATTGGTGTAGCCGCCTGCTACGGGATAGTTATCCCGGAAAAACATCCACACCTGGGTTTTAAAGATGGGAGCGGTGGCAAACCAGCCTGCTGCCAAACCAAGAAAAGCAGCTCCAAGCCCGCTTATCATGGCAATGTTGTTTTTTGGAATGGAAAAACCTGACGTTTCAACCAAAGGATCCAGAAACAACCAGCCGGCAATAACAGCCGATATCAGAGTTAGATATCCGAGATGCATCCAGGGCAGTTTCTTTGGCTTTTCTTCCGGTTCGCTGTGTCCTTTCCATAAAATCCCGAATGCGCGGCCCATATAGATAGCAGTAAAAAAGGCGCCAATCAGCACAGCGGGAAAGTACCATGAGGCCGGGTCGGCCTGCAGGCCTGCCGTCAGGATGGCATCTTTCGACCAAAAGCCGATTAATGGAGGAATCCCGGCCAGTGCCAGCCCGGACACGGCGAATCCTGAAAAAGCCAGTTTCAGTTTTTTCCCGGAGCCTTTGAGCTTTTCGTAATTAGTGGAATGCATTTCGTGCTGAAAGATTCCGGCTCCCAGAAACAAGCTGCTTTTCATGAAAGCGTGGGCAATCAGGTGGGCCAGGGCCGCGGCCGGATACCCGGCGCCAATAGCCAGCGCCATAAAACCAAGCTGACTTGAGGTGGACGCGGCAAGCATGCGTTTGATGTCTTCGGAAAATATGGCGGTTGCACCGGTGAGCAGGATGGTTATTCCTCCCACTAAGCCGATCCAGAACAGGGCGTCCGGCGGGAAAAGAGGGAAGGCTTTAAGCAGCAGAATAATACCTGCCGCCACCATAGTGGCCGAATGCAGCAATGCCGAAACAGGTGTTGGACCCGCCATGGCTGCCGAAAGCCAGCTCTGGAAAGGAACCTGTGCCGATTTACCCATTACCGCCAGCAGCAGAGCCAGGGTTCCCACTACAGAAACGCCCTGTACGGGTTCTGCTAAAATCTGGCTGGACCCTCCGGCAAGAATGATTACAAATACCCCGACATAGAGCCCGAGGTCGGCCACACGGTTCATAGTAAACGCTTTGTTTGCGGCGTCGCCGGCTTCTTTCTTCCAGTACCAGGTGCCGATCAACAAATAGGAGGCAAAGCCCATAACTTCCCAGGCTATCACAAACAAGATCCAGTCTCCGGCTAACACCAACAACTGCATGGCCCCCATAAAAAGCGTTATGCCGCTCCAGAAACGGAGTTTTCCTTTCTCTTCTTTCATATACCCGATGGCATACACAAAAATGAAGGTGGTAATCACGGAAACAACCAGAGCAAGTACGGCCGCCATTTCTGTGGCTTCGAGGCGAAAGGGCATTCCCGGAAGCCCGGCAAATTGCAGTTGAGTAACAGCACCGTTCAAAGCGGCTGTAAAAAGCAGTATCGAACCGGCCAGAGAGCCTGCTGCCCCGGTTAAGGCTGCATACCCTATCTTTTTTTGGGTTACGATAATCCAGGCACTTGCCGCCAGGGGAGCTAATATGGTAAGTAATATTGCTGCCATAGAGGTACTATCCTTTTAATTCTGCTGATTCTTCCATTTCAACCGATCCCGATGTACGGAACCGCTGGGTGGCAATGGCAAAGCCGACGGCTCCTTCCAGTGCCATCACCGTCATTGCGATCAATACAAACATTTGTATAGAAAAAGCCTCGGGGTGCAGGTACCGCCAAAAAGCCACAAGGTTTATCATGGAGGCACCCAGCATCAGTTCAATTCCCATCATGATCATTACCAAATTTGTTTGACTTAAGGCGCCGTAGAGCCCTATACCAAAAAGGACGGCGGCAATAATAAGGGCTGTAATTAATAGCTCCATAGTGTTTACTTCTCCACGCTGTTTTTAATTGACAATGCGACTGCAATAGAGGCAATCATTCCGGTAAGAATGGTCACCCCGGCGGTTTCGAAGATCATCATCGACCGCTTCAGAATTTCCATGCCCAGCAGCCGGTTTTGCTCATGCGGCCCCGGGAACTGAGTAGCTATTGTACCCCAGTCGGTGGCAAAAGCGGCTCCGACTATCAATACGGTTACAATTACGCCCGCTGCTATGGAGATATTTTTCTGGTGATACATATCCATCTGTCCCAGCCCGCCCGGATCCATCATGTACATCATCATAAAGATGGCCATAATGCTCATTTCGGTTCCCATCATCATGATTTGCAGAACACCCAAAAACTCGGCTTCCATAATAATAAATAATATACCGATGGCCACCATAGATCCCAGCAGCGAGAGAGCCGAGCGTACCATGGAGCTGGTCATGAAGACGCGCCACCCGAACCAGATGGCCGCCAGGCCGAATATAATAAGTAATATAAGTTGTACAGATATCATAACAGCAAGACTACTCCTACTTGAAAAATATTATAAAGAGCTAAAGGCACTCCATACTTCCAGTTGTATTCCAACAGGTGGTCGTGCCGGATGCGCGGCATAAAACGGCCAACGGCAAAAAAGGAGGCTGCCACCAGCAGGGTCTTCAGAAAGGTCCAGACAAAATCGGGCAGCCAGGGTCCCATCCATCCTCCCAGGTACAGCACCACTACCGCTGCCGATACGGTGAACACCAGGGTAAGCCGCCCCAGGCGAAACAGCAGCTTGCGGGCACCGGTGAGGTCGGCCCAGACGCCTCCTGCCAGCTCTCCCCCGGCTGTCGGCAGGTCGAAAGGGGGAAGAAAGGCAATAGCCAGCGCCGAAATATAGAATAGAATAAAGCCCACCGGCTGGTACAAAATGTTCCACAGTCCTTTTTGGGATTCCACGATATCGGTTAAAAACATCGATTCGGCCCGCATCACCGTAGCCGTTAATACCATAACCACCGGCATGGAGTAGGCAATAAGCTGGGCAATCGCACGCCAGCCGCCAATCATGGCGTACACACCATTTATGGCCCAACCCATCATCAGCAGGGCCACCATAACATAAACCAGGGCCGCATTAATAAAGAGTGCACCCGTCCCCAGATCGATGATCACGCTTCCCGGTGCGAAGGGAAGGATAGAAATAGTGAGTAGTATCACTCCGATAAACAAAATCGGAGCGGTTTCAAAAAAGACCTTGTCGTGTTTCCGGGTTTTAATTTCCTCCCGGGCAAACAGCAGTAAAAATGAGCGAACAGGGCCGCCCCAGTTTACATGTCCCGTCACCGACCAGCGTTCCATTACCGCTGCCGCATAAACACCGCTCAAAAACAGGAGGGTAATTATAAAACCGTTTAGAAAAGGAGTCATAGCTTGCGTCTGTTAATGATGAATTTCCCAGGGTGAAATGTCCAGTGAAGCTGCAGCTGTGAGTGCATCGGCCAGCTCGTGCTGTTCGGTTACGTGTTGTATGATGCCCGCCAGTGCTTCCGATGGCGTGTTAAGCTGCATGTGAGCCAGTTTACCTTCATGGATATGAAATTTCAGCGATACGGTACCGCGGGGGCTCTCGATGTGTGCGATACCATTTCCCATCCCGGTAGATGGTATGTCAATTTTTTGTGAAGATGCACCACCGGAATCATTTCCCGCCCTGGCTATAAATCGAAGGCTTTGTTCCATTTCGTCAAGCCGTACCATCAGCCGGCTCCAGGCGTTATTTCCGGCAGCGGTTACAGGAGTCCAGCCGGCTTGCTGATATACAGGTTCCTCTAAACGGTGATCTTTTTCAATGCCCGCCGCCCGGGCTGCAGGGCCCGTCATGTCCTCAGGCAGCTGACCAGAATCCTGATCTTTACCGCCTCCGCTTCCATGGCAGTGATCGTGCCCTTCATGACCCGCGTGGCCGCCGTGCTCATGGTGGTGATGTTCATCATGTTCTTCATGGCCGGAATGGGAGCCTTGTTGATGCGAGTGATCTTCGTGGCCGTGCCCTTCATTACCTCCGTGCCCTGAATATTCATGATCCGAATGATCGTGTCCACTATGCTTTGAGTGATCATACCCGCCATGCTCATGATGTTCGTGCTCCTTGTGTTCTTCGTGGCTATGACCTGCATGATGGTGTTCGTCACCCGCGTGATCTCCGTGGTTATGGCCGTGTCCGCTATGATCGTGGGCCTCATGCTCGTGACCCTGATTGTGATCTTCCATTTCCACCCGGTGTTTTCCGGCGGTGGATAATTTTAATTTCAAATAGGGCATCTTTTTTATACGGCCGATAAATTCGGAGAGCCGGCTGGCATCTCCGGCCTCGTCTTGGAAACGGTGATAATGTTTTACAGCCTGATCCCGCATCCATTGGCTGCCCAGTGCTGTGCCAAAAACAGCCAGCCAGTTCAGATGACTGGTTATCCGCTCTTTTTCCAGCAGCACTGCCTCTGAAAGGGTAAGTGTGGAATTCGGCGTTTTACCGGAAAAGTTTACCAGCGCTTTTTGTGCCAGAAGCCGGTAGGTAACCGGCGCCATAGGATGGGCCGCCGCAAGATACTCCGGCAGGGACGCGGGGTCGTTCAGGACGGATGCCGGCAGGTTGTGTCCCAACAGGCCTTGGCTAGCCTCTGCTTTGACGACGGTATCTCCGTCCAGCTTCATGGAGAGGCGCAGCCCGCCCGGCAGGCCCGGGTGAAAGGGTCCAAACTGTACATCGCTCCACTCCATCGGCAGTCCGTCGGGGCTGCGGGGCAGGTCTTTGGTCATGGCTATCATCGACATAAAGCCCGGGCCGTGGTCGTGCCCGTCATGTTCGTGATCGCCATGCTGAGGACCTCCGTGGTCATGACCTTCATGGCTATGTCCGTGCTCTTCGTGTTGAGAGTGATCATCCTCCTGGTGCTCCTCTCCATGGTTGTGTCCCTTGTGCTGATGACCTTCATGCCCGTGATCATGTTCTCCATGATCATGATGTCGATGCCCTTCGTGTTCGCTATGTGAGTCGTGTTGATGAGCCTGGTGGTCATGCTTGTGCTTGTCCGTTTCATCATGTTGAAGGCCGGAGTGATTATGTTCTTCGTGGCGATGCTCATCACCTGTATGTTCACTGTCCTTGTGCCCTTCATGACCGTGATCGTGCGACCCGTGGCCACCATGGCCATGCATATGGCCCTGCTGCTGACCGGCTTCTTCTATTTTGCTGACCAATGGTTCCGGTCGGTACGGCTCCGCCTCTTCTGTCCACGAGTACCTTCTCAGGCATTCGCGGGCGGCAGGCATTGCGGTGTCAAGAAAATCTTTTTCCAGGGCAACGTGAACATCCGGGTGAGGAAGCGGGTCAAGATATTCCGGCCCGGCCATAACCAGCACCCGGGGGCGCGGCATCTGTGCGTAAACGGTGGCCGCCCGTTCGGTCAGTTCCGCACTTAAATCTCCAACAACCAGCAGAACATTGGCCTCTTTGGGACTGTCTGCCAGCTGTGCTTCTCTGTGTAAAGGTTCAGATTGATACATGCGCAACAGGTCGGCACCCGGAACCGGAAATATTACCAGCTCCTGTGAAGCGGCTTTTGCCAGCCATCGCCGCCAGAAATTCATGGTTCCCTTTCGAGCTCCGTATCTCATAGTCGTTTCCATTGGCATTTATTGGCGTTTGAGTCCGAGTTGAGTCCAGGTATAAATAAGTCCCAGAAATAAAATCATCAGAAAAACGCCCATGTCCAGCAGGGCCAGAATGCCTACTTCTCTGTAAACCACTGCCCAGGGGTACATGTAGGCCATCTCCATATCAAAGGCCAAAAAGAGCAGGGCATAGCCGTAGTAGTGTACATGATAACGCAGCCAGGCCGGTTTGGGCGCCAGGTTTCCGCTTTCGGCGGGGATGTCCTTGCCTGGCTCGTCCAGCGTTTGGCCCAGCGACTGCTTTATAAGATAAAGCATCCACACTAAACCGGCTGTTGTAATCCCCATGCCGAGCAGGAGTAGATATTGAGTTAAAGGAGCCATATTACTTAGTCATGATGATAAATTTATAAACACAATAATATTCAATTGATTCAAATAACTAAATTCATTCAATAATTTCATATTCTGCCTCTTCCAATTCAGCAAATGCTGTATTTGGTTGATAATCAAAATTTCGCCTGCTGTATTTCGAGTATTGCCACATCTCAGAAACAGGATTTTTGAGTTTATTAAACCTGTGATATATAAAATACAAGAAAATGAATGTTAGTATAGACCAGAGTAAGGTTAACATATCAGATCAGAGTTGTTTAAAAATAATCAGTGTTAAATTTATATTACTGTGAAGGTTCAACTTTTAAACGCCTGTTTTGACGAAGTTTCGTAAAATACAGCCACAGGGCTGGTATTATCACTAATAAGCTGATAATCTGTGAGGTAGAAATTAAGCCGTCAAGATAAACGCCCAGGGAAGATCCGTCGGTTTGCCGAAACTGTCTCCCGAAAAGAAGCAGCCCAGTCGTCCAAAGGCGATGCCCAGCGCCAGGCCGGGCGCTGCCATATCGCTAATTTGCCATAAGTCCAGATCATGTTTTCGTACATACCAAATCCCGGCTCCTAGTCCGAACAAGAAACCTCCATAGAACGTAAAGCCTCCATTCCAGAGCATCAGAATTTTCAATGGATTTTGCAGGTACCACTGCAGGCTGCCATCGAACAGGATAGAGAAAAGTCGCGCACCAATAATGGCCCAGAGGACGACGATGACAGCCAGATCCATTATTTTTTGAGGGTCGACGCGGTTTTTTATGGCCTGACGATAAAGCCACCATATTCCTATAAGAATGCCACCAGTGTGAAACAGGCTAACCGTATGAATGGTAAACGGGCCGAGTTCAAAAAGAATGGGTTGCATAGTTTTTAAAAAATGAGGTTAATGTTAGCATTCTACTTCGGCATAGTCGTGCTCTCCATGCTTACACCATACGCATGAGCAGTTTTCGTGCATACACTGTTTGTCTTCCAGCCGGGTTTTGAAAGCCCGGTTGGCGACCGGAAAAACAATCTTTTTATACCAGCTTGGGTTATACTGAGTTCGGAGGGTAGGAATTATATCGTCCTTTTCTGCCAGACGGTCGAGCATAATGGTATATCCCAGGTCTTCCAAGCGGGTAAACAACCAGCGGTTGGCCAACGACACCTCCATTTTTGGGATGATATGCTCTTTGCACAAGTTAGGATAGGAACGATTCTCGATGATGCTTTGGGCCGCCAGATATCCAGAGTGCATGGCATAGCGCATGCCGAAGCCAAACAAGGCGTCTTGAAACCCGGCATTTTCTCCCACATAATAGATGCGGTTGTTTTTAACCAGCGTTTGATTTAGTGAGAAATTGACATAACCGCCAAAATATTTTGAATCCTGTATATCTATCATGATGTGCTTTTTCATTTCACCTAAAGCTTTTTCAAAATAATGGAGGGACTTGGGAAATTTTTCAAACAAACAAGTCGCAAATGTAGCTTTACCCTCATGTACCAATAAATAAGCATAACCATGTGGGGCAATATCATCACCAAGGAAAGCCGCATAGTAATTTTTATGAGTTGTAGAGAAAATGATTCCTTTCGCAATTGCATCACCGCCTTTTGGGCCAGTGCTTATTATTACTCTGCCGTTTTCAGGCACCTTTGTTATTTTTGTTCCCCATTCAAAATGAACTCCTGCTTCTTCTGCTTGCCGCCTCAACCCCTGATCCAGGCTCCATTCGTTAGAACCTCGTTCAATTAAATAAAAAAGGGGTCGTGACATGCTATAATGGTATTTTTGACCAGAAGGATTAAAAAACTCAACATTTTCGAGGGACTCAAAGAGATAATTCACTGAAATACCTATACGGCTCAAAAATTCTTGAGTATCTTCTTCGGTTGACCAGTTTTCGATACCCTGGAAATCATGGTTAAAGCGTTTACCGACCTCATAGTACATTTCATAAACGGTAACCGGAAATCCGGCTTTGGCTAAATTGATAGCAGCTACTAATCCACCAGGGCCGGCTCCAATGATATGTATTTGTTCCTTTTTCATACCAACTTCCAATAGGATTTAAAAAATATTTGAATAGTCCTTAATGTTTTAAGAACAAAATGATTTGAAATGCAATTAGCCGTATCAGGACCAAATGCATAGGGGTTTTTCGGTGCATTAATTAGAAAAACTAAAGGATCTATGACCAGAAATGTAATAGTCAGGTTCTCTTAAGAAAGTATCCTCGCAAGACGGACAACAGAAGAATAGCTCCATGCCCTCATATTCTATATGAGGGGAAAGGACAGGGTTATCTATAGTTAAACCGCTTACAGGACAGATTGCATGATGTGACATAAGTACCTCCCAATGTTTTTACTTTAGATAGAATAATGTTGAATTTCCTGAATCTTCTTTTCGGCAAACTTAATCAGATGCCGGTCAATAATTTCTTTACAGGTAGTAGTATAGAACGCCCATGTATTGCCATTGACACTACTTTTGGGAGAGCTTTGAGGGTTTATTACCTCTTTTCCGGTTACTACACACTCTTTGTTTAGATTAAGATGTTCCATTTTGCAAAAATTAAATCCCTGCCCAAAGATTACCGACCTCATAGATCCAAAGGCAGGGGTGTTATTTATTGAATATTGTACTTAGTGATGATGATGGTGGCTACCGTTGCTTCCTATAAAATCGGCGGGATTTTCATCAAATGTTGTTTTGCAATTTTCGCAGCAGAAGTAATAGGTTGTTCCCTTGTACTCACTGCTGGGGGCGCTTGTTGGGTCTTCGATTTCGTGTCCCATTACAGGGCAGATGTTTTGTGCTTTCATGGTATCCTCCATGTTTTTTGGTTGATGATTTTATAATTTTATTCAACGATGAGTTTACCTCGCAGCATACCCATCGCACATTGAAATTCGTATTCGCCAGGTGTATCGGGGGTAAATTCCACCGAAATGGTTTTATGCGGGGTTAGCGTAGCCTGCTTTCCGAAGTCCGAAAAGATTACCTGCTCGGAACAGGCGGCAGTTTCTTCGCGAAGGAAATTCAGCCTCACCGGTTTCCCGGCTTCCACTACAATAACATTGGGGCTGTAACCACCCTTTACTTTAATCAGGGCTTCCTGCAGCCCACCTGAAGTGCTTTGAACACGGGTGCCCTCCGAGCTGGAAAACCAGAAATACCACACGACAAGCGCGATAAGCAGGATTCCACCGATTAGTACAAAAATTTCATCAAGTGTCATGATAATCTCCTTTTAAGTTTATTTATTAGCTTTTGAATATTTTGGTTGGAACTTGCGCAGCCGATTAGCATTGGTAACAACTGTTACAGAACTAAAAGCCATGGCGGCAGCGGCAATCAGTGGCGAAAGCAGGATACCAAAGAACGGATACAACAACCCTGCGGCAACCGGCAAACCGGCCGTGTTATAGGCAAAGGCTCCGAACAGGTTCTGTTTGATATTTCTCATCGTCGCCTTTGAAAGCTGGATTGCTAACACTACACCTTTCAGGCTGCCTTTGATCAGCGTGATATCGGAAGCCTCAATAGCCACGTCCGTTCCAGTACCGATTGCCAGTCCGATATCGGCCTGAGCAAGTGCAGGCGCATCGTTGATACCGTCACCCACCATAGCGACGCGTTTCCCTTCATTTTGGAGTTTCTGCACGTTCAACGCTTTATCTTCGGGCAGCACTTCGGCCAGCACGCGATCTACCCCCACTTGTTTGGCAATAGCATTTGCAGTTCGTTGGTTATCGCCGGTAATCATGACGACCTCCAGTCCCATCTTCTTAAGTTGAGCTATAGCTTCTTTGGAATCGGCTTTTACCGTGTCGGCTACGGCCACGATTCCAGCGGCTTTGCCATCTATGGCAACAAACATTGGAGTTTTACCTTCATCGGCCAGTTTGGTGCTTTTATCCAGTAAGCTGCCTGTATCGATGCCGTTGTCTCTCATCATTTTAATATTTCCGAGCAGTACTTTGCGTCCGTCCACTTCGGCTTCTACACCGTGACCGGGTATGGCGTTAAAGTTTTTAGGATCGGAAAGGGTTATGCTACGATCTTCAGCACCCCTAATGATGGCTTCGCCCAGTGGATGCTCGGAGGCGCGTTCCACGCTAGCGCTCCATGACAGCACCTGGTCTTCGGTGAAGTCATTAACCGTGATGATGTCGGTCAATGAGGGTTTCCCTTCGGTAATCGTTCCTGTCTTGTCCAGGACAATCGCATCGAGTTTCTGGGCGGTCTCCAGAGCTTCTCCGCTACGGATCAGGATGCCGTTTTCGGCCCCTTTTCCTACACCTACCATTAATGAGATTGGCGTTGCCAAGCCCAGCGCGCAGGGGCAGGCAATGATCAGTACCGTAACGGCCACAACCAAGGCATAAATTAGTGCCGGGGCAGGCCCAACAAGATACCAGACTACGAAAGAAGCAATTGCCAATATAATTACGGCTGGAACGAAGTATCCGGAAACTTTATCCACTACCCGCTGGATGGGTGGTTTAGAGCTTTGAGCTTCTTCCACCATCTGTACAATCTGTGAAAGGGCGGTGTCTTTACCAACCTTGGTTGCTTTAAACTTAAATGATCCGGTTTTATTGATAGTGGCTCCAATTACTTCGTCGCCGGCATATTTTTCAACCGGAATGGATTCCCCAGTAATCATGGATTCATCAATGGCGGAGGAGCCCTCCACGATCTCGCCGTCCACCGGGATCTTGTCTCCGGGACGAACCACGATTATATCGTCCAATACTACTTCTTCAACGGGTATATCTTGCTCTTTCCCATCTCGCACTACCCGTGCGGTTTTGGCCTGCAAGCCCATCAGTTTTTTTATAGCCTCAGAACTCCGACCTTTTGCTCTAATCTCAAGAGCCAAGCCCAAGTTCACTAAAGCCACGACTACCGCGGTAACATCATAAAAGACTTCAGCCAGTGCTTCAGTTGGAAAGATTTCCGGAAATAATACCGCTACTGTGGAGTAAAGCCAAGCTGCCGTAACACCCACCGCTATCAGGGTATGCATGTTCGCCGACCGGTTTTTAAAAGCCGCCCAGGCGCCGGTATAGAAATGAGAGCCTGCCCAAAACATTACCGGCAACGTTACCACGCCCATGGAGAACCAGATCCAGTACAGCAGGTCGGTACCCCGCTGGAACTGTTCCGGCAGCCCCAGAAAATCAGGATAGCTGAAAATCATCACCGGTATTGAGATAACTGCTGAAAAAATGAATTTCCACATCAGAGATTTATATTCTCTGTTTCGTGCTTGTTCATTTTCGTCTATCGGTTCACTATCAACTTGATCAGTCGAGGCCCCTACTGTATTTTGAGGATCACTTATAGTTTCATCATTTTTACGGGAAATTTCTGTAACCTGATATCCCATTCGTTCAATAATGTTTTTAAGAGCAGGATAATCAACTTTTGAGGGGATGTATTTTACAAGAGCTGCCTCCGTTCCAAGGTCTACACTCGCACTAAGTATACCCGAAATGCCTTCAAGTTCCTCCTCAATTTGAGACACACATGAATTACAATGCATGCCGGAAATATGAAGCCGTAATTTAGCATAACCGGTTCTGTAACCTGATTTTTTTATAGAATCTATTATTTTCGAAACAGAAACCTCAGAACGTTCATATTCAACATAGGCGTTTTGGGTAGCACCATTTACAACTGCTTTTTTAATGCCCTGTAATTTCCGGAGTTCTTTTTCGATAGTTGTCGCACAGGAAGCACATTGCATATCAACAATAGGCAATTGAATATTCTCAATACCATTTGTCGTTATTTGGTAGGTAGCCGGAGAGTCCTGATGTTTGGCAACATACTTTTCTGGATTCTCATCAAATTTTGTTTTACAGTTTTCCGAGCAGAATTTAAAGGTCTTATCCTTATAGGTACTTTGATATGGAGAATCATTATCAACTTCCATTCCGCATACAACATCCTTAGCCATCGGTTTCTCCGTTATAGGTTTTAATTCGACTTTTTCATCAAGCCTCTTTTTCAAGTTTCTACCCAATGATAATACCTACTACCTTAACACAACCTTAAATGAGCTAAAGAATCTGAAATTAATATTTAGATTGATATACTGAGAAAGATGGTTTTTTATTTAGACCTGAAAGTTGAGCCTGATGCTGGTATGTAGTAAAAAAGCAGAGAGGAAAATAGATAAAGTCCTCCACCTGCAATTAAGACTTCTGTAAAACCCCATTCAATGCCAATGATCATCGCTGTGACAGCTCCTGCGACGGAAGCCAACCCGTTGGCACCCCACATCGCCGCAGTAAATTTCTCCAGTCCATGGTTATTCATCATTCTCAGGGTTAGCGGAAAGGGGAAGCCCATGGCAAAACCAATAGATCCGGTGAGTAAGCCAGCCTGCAATGGCACTGAGGCCGCCGACGCAAGAAATTTGTCAAGGAAAAAGCTATAGGTCAGGCTAAGGAAAAACACAGCGATGGTGCTGAAAATAACGGCGAGTGAAAGACGATCAGTTATCCATGCACTACTTAAGCTTCCTGCACCAACTCCGAGTAGTAGTGAAAATAATAGTACAGAAGTAGCTGAGACGGGATTGCCGAGATATAACGACAATTTTTGGAAAAGGGCAATTTCCAGCATTATGAACCCTACTCCAAGCAACAGAAACACCAATAGGAACCACTTCATTTTCTTATGGCGGGCAAACGGCTTGACAAACCCGAGTTTTACCTGATCCGGAGATTTTTTGACTGATACCACCATCACTACCACCCCAAGCCCAAGTACAAGCAACCCGTAGAGCTGGCGGAAGGGAGAGGGTAAGGTCTTATCAAAATTATAGAAGAAAGGATTATCATCATAAACCAGAGATATATTGAGGGGAAATTTTTTAGCAAAATTCTCCATAGTCATAGTTCCGTCAGAAAGATCATATAGGTTCTGATCAAACATGCTCCATTCTATGGTGGAAGTTGAATCATTCGGAACAGGTAACAAATAGGAGGCTTGTTCCTGAAAGGGTACAAAATAGTCACCCTGATCATACCCCAACTGATGAAGGGCAGCGTGCCTTTCCTGCATGTCTTTGCCTTCGAAGGGTGTTTTTTTAACTACTAAGGCAGGCATATTATGTTTGGAAACCGAGTAAAGATGATTCATCGCTTGCTGGTTGGGAATCCCTCTTTTTTCAAAAGCTTTCAGTGCCAGCCCCAACAGCCGGTAGAGTTCGGCATTACCATGTGTAACAAAAATAATTCTGCCCTCGGGAGTAAGCCGATCCAGGTAGTCGCTGAAAGCCTCTACGGTAAACAGGTAGTTTTCGGTTAAAGCATAGCCGTCGATGCTTCGGCTGCTTTTGGTTACCGGCAGAGCCAACATGAGGAGATCATATTTTTCAGAAGTATTTCGGATAAAACTGCGCCCTTCAACCACTACTATTTCAACATTGGGCAGTTTTGTATATAAACCGCCATTGAAATCCTCATAATCTTTGACTATTTGCACCAAGTCCGGGTTTACTTCAACACCAGTGATAGATGATACGCCGCCGAAAAGAGCTACTAATATGTCTCGCCCGCCACCGGGACCTATAATTAGGGCGCTGTCTTTTTCATTCTCATTTAAAAAGTAAAATGGGAAAAATTGCCCGAAGTTGGAGGTCAAATCACTTCGTAATGTTGAATCATTTAACAATGCCTGAAAACTGAACATAGAAGTGCCAGCAGCTCCGTCAACATAAATCATTTTTTCATCAGGTAATTGGTCGTTCTCAACAAGAGTTGTTTGGCCGAAAGCGCTCCATCTTGTTTCGATAACCCGGCCGTTACCGGAAGCATCATACAATAGCCTGTTGATATCCTTGCTTTGGTTATTTTTGATGGGAAGTATGCCTTGAGGGGCCAGCCAGATACCGCCTGCCGCAAAAAGAAGGGTACTTAACCATAGTATGGATGTACTCCATTTGAGCGATTCGGCTGTCATCAGGATGATCGAAGCCGCCGCTAACACAAATACAACAATGAAGGCCGCTGTGGTTGCCGGAACTGAATTTAGCAGAGAAACTGTCAACAGGGCAGCTAAGGCACCACCGGCAATGTCAAACCCGTATAACAGTGAACTCCGCTCCGGGGCTTGTTGAAAAAAAGATGCGATAGTCATACCGAAAAACAGGAAGGGTAGTACCGGAAGGAATAAGACGGTGTAGGTGATTGGTGTACTCCATGAAGGGGAGGCTGCCTGTGTGAGGTAAAGGATTAGCGCGGTAATTATACCAGCAGCAAGGGCCGTAGAAAGGATGAGCTTGTTTGTACTGATAGGGGGCCAGATTTCCCCGCCTTTTTTCAGCAGCAGTCCACCCATACCCAACCCAAGCATGGCAAGAGACAAAACGGCGAACACGTAATGATAGCTCAGGATAACCGCAAAGATGCGCATCAATACAATCTCATATAGTATCATGCCGAACGAGATTAGTGCCAGCGAAATAAGGGTGCGCGTTAACCGTAGAGAATCCAATCCAGGGTTTTTCGGCAACTCAGGTATCATATTATTCATGAATGTTTTTATTGCAACCTGATATAATCAGATGGACAGAGATTGTCTTAGTCTGTTTTCAGTCCCCATCGTTTGTAGAAAAAGTTATAAATGGGTACATAAACCAGCCCGATGTACGCGCCCCAGGCAAAACTCTCGATAAGTCCGAGGAAGAAACTACTGACCGTAATCCATTCGAAGGCGGGTAATACAATTTCCAGGAACTGATGCATGTGAACGCTTTCAGGTGTTACTAAACCATAAATAACGCAGAAAATAAAACTGACTGTTGTAAAAGTACCTGCTGCCCAGCTTACAATTTTAATATTTAACATGATGAATCACCTTTTGTTTTGTTATTGATGTTGATATTAGAATCCATTTTTATGTATCGGTTTTACAGAATGATATTGGGAACTTGACCTTGAGGACACCCAAAGCATCAAAGAGCCACTTATACCGGCCAAAATAGAAGTAATCAGGATGCTTAGCTTGGCAATATATCTAAGTTCTTCACTTTGGAACGCCAGATCAGTAATAAAAAAGGACATTGTAAATCCAATGCCTGCAATCAAAGCCACACCGCAAAGTTGCCCCCATGTTACTCCTTCTCCAAGTTGTGCAATGTTTAGTTTTACTAAAATCCATGAAAAGCCAGCAATCCCTATAAATTTGCCAACTATAAGTCCTGCCATGATGCCCAAGCTGATTTGCTGACTCAGAGTATTCAGAATATCACCATGAATATGGATGCCCGCATTTACCAGGGCAAAAACAGGTAGTATAAAAAAGCCGACGATAGGCGATAATCCATGTTCTAATTTTTGTAATGGGGTTTCAGCATCATTGGTTTTACTTTTAATTTTTTCAAGTATCTCCAGTTGACTTTCAGAAATGAAGCTTCCTTTAATGGGAGTGGTTTCTATAAATTTCCGGTGAAGGATCGTTAGATTTTTCAAATAATCTTGTTCCTTAATTTTTACTTTTCCAGGGATGGTAAAAGCGATAAGAATGCCGGCAACGGTAGGGTGAACACCTGAAAAGAAAAAGGCCAGCCATACCCCGCCAATACCAATGATGAAATAAAACCAGGCACTCCTGACTCCAAAATAGTTACCTCCTACAAGTACCAGGAAAAAAAGGAAACCATGGAGTAAATCCATTTCAGATATTCCCGAAGTATAGAAAACTGCGATCACCAATACTGCCCCCAAATCATCTACAATAGCAAGAGCAACTAAAAAGACTTTAAGCGAAACTGGCACTCGATTTCCAAACAGAGAAAGTACACCCAATGCAAAAGCAATATCGGTGGCCATTGGTATTCCCCAACCACTTTGTCCAATACCATTACCATTAAAGAATGAATAGATTAGTGCCGGGACAAGCATTCCGCCCACGGCGGCCCCAATCGGCAGTATGGCTTTACGGGGATTCGAGAGTTTTCCACCGAGTATTTCACGCTTTAACTCTAAACCAACAAATAGAAAGAATACGGCCATTAACCCATCATTTACCCACAGCAGCAAGGGCTCAGATAAGGTATTTCCATTTAGCCCAATGAAAATTTCCATATGAATAAATTCATTGTAATATTCTTTTAAAGGAGAATTTGCCCATAGCATAGCGACAATGACTGCCAATAAAATTGCAATACCGGCCCCTGCCTGATTCTTTCCTTTTAGGGATTCCAAAAAAATCACAAGAGGATTTTGCTTTAAAGGTTTCATGCTTATTCCCTTAAGTCAGGCTAATGATGTTGATGTTTGTTTTTGTCATCTTCAGGGTGGCTGTGATCTTCCGGCAAGTCATGGCTGTGTCCTTTTCCGTGCCCGCCATGTCCGCCATGTCCGTGACCGAACATATGCATAGCTACAAAAAGTATAATTATTAGTAATAGGAACCAGTTTTCAGCTATCCATTCCATTGTATTCACCTTATGGATTATTTATTGTTTTTGTCATCTTTCTACATCACAGGCTCAGACGCTTCTTGTTTCTCTGATATGTTCTTCTTCTCAAATTCCTGCAAATCATGTTTCAATTCCCTAAAATCATCCAGGCTTATTTCACCACGGGCATAGCATCGGCAGAAGTGTTCCATTTGGATTTTTAAGGGATCTTTCTCCAGCTTTCGTCTTATAAATGACACCACTATAAATAATATGAATGCGGCAAGTAAAAACCACCAAAAGAGTGGGATGTTCCATATATAGTCTAACCACATATGTGCCTCCTTTTATATTTAAAAAATAATTTTTCAGAGGGAGTAAAGGTTTTGTCTAACTCAATAATACAATAGAAAGGCTTAAATGAAGCTGAAATTTTATAGCTTTCTCTTGAAGAATATGAATTCACTTACCTACAAAGTTGAGAATCTTTTAACCAAGTAAAATGTAATAGTGAACAGAATTAAAGAAAACGAGAGATAGGGAAGGTGAATATCAATTACGTACAATCCAGAACTTATAAATGAACCGGTAGCAAGTCCCAGGCTGCTAATAGAGGCCAATATTCCCATTCTTTCACCAACAAAATTTTTATTTATTTTGCTGGTAATGGAAGCCAAAACCGGGCTAATTAGTGCCATTCCCAATGCAAGAATGCTTACTACTATGATGATAAGGGTAAAAGAACTTGCCAGCATCAAAAACAACAGAGCTAGCCCCACCAAAAAATATCCGATAGGCAACAGACGCTCTTCTCCTAATCGGTCGATCAAAAACCCCGTAAAGCCAATTTGGCTTATACTCATCCCGAGTGCGCAAGCCATGAATATATAGCCCATTTCAATTACACTGTAACCCATAATTTGCTGTGAATGTAGCGCAAATGTACTTTCAAACATGGCTAATGCCGCTTGTGCAATAAGTGCATAGAAAAGAATCGGAAGCATCTCACCCTTTATAATGCTTAATAAACCAAATTTGCCCGGGGGCCTGCTGTTGTTTACAACGGGAGATGGAGCACCGGACATCCATATTATTAAGGCTGCCAAAGCCAACAGCGAAAAACTGCCTGCAATCATAAATGGTACAGTATAAGTGGTTGCTTCAAACAGCTTCCAGGACCATCCGGCAAACCAGCCAAAGTCCATGAAGAAGGAGCTCAGTACCGGTCCGAAGATGACACCGAGGCTAGCTGATCCACCTACCCACGCCAGTAGTTTACCCCTGTTTTTTATCGAGCTCATATCTGTAATCCATGAGTTGACCGTGGGCAAAACAGAGGCCGAAAATAGTCCTCCTACTATTCGCAGTACATAAAGCAAGACCAAGTCGTTAGTCCACCCAAAAAAAATCAGCGAGAGTGCATAACCGCCCATACCTGCTGTCAACACGGGAAATCGGCCAATACGGTCGGACCAGCGTCCCCATAAAGGGGCAGCAATAAACTGCATCAGCGGGAAAATGCCTGTCATAAGACCTACATGCACGGCCGGTGATAGAAGGAATAACTCATTTGAACGTACTGATTTTTCTACAAAAAATGGAAGAATTGGAAGGGTTAGTCCGTAGCCGATCATCACTAGAAACAGACAGATCAGCAGGATGCCAATCTGTTTATTAATCCTGAGTATTGATGATCTACTTGTCATTTTAAATTTATAGTCTTACGAAGTATTTATATGGCGGATGATTGTTGGTTGAAGGCTTTTTATTTCTAATAAAATTTTTAACAAGCAGTAAATCGATACTAATCAAGCTTGTTTACAGTATTTCCTGATCGTTGAATGAACTGCTTCCATTTTCCTTTCATCGGAAGAAAAGCCGGGACGTTCCGTTTGTATTTGAGATATTCTTCACCAAACTCCTCGATCACTTTCTTCTCTTCCCTTTTGGCAAGCAGGACATAAGCGATAACGATGACCGGGAACAGGCCTACGGAGAATATGGTGGGCCAGTGAATGACACCCTCTCCAAAAAGCCCGATAAACAACCCCGTATATTGGGGATGCCTAACAAGCCCGTATAACCCGTCGGTAGCAAGCCTGTTTTCCTGTTTGGCGCGATACAGTTGGCGCCAGCCCTGGATGAAAATGCCAAATCCACCAAAAAGAAGGATATAGCCCGCAATCATCGAGATCATCATCCCCGTTTCACCAACGCCCACTAAAGTAGACCAAAGGTTGGCGTTTAGATCACCACTACCACTATCCAACCCCAGGAACCGAACCATCAGATAAATGGTAAGCGGGAAGCCGTACATCTCCGCATATAATGCGATGATGAAGCCCTGAATCAATCCTGCTCCTATCCACTCCCGCCAGGTTTTGGGTGCCAGATATTTGTATAAAAGCCAAGACGCAATAACGATAACAAAAAGTGCTATCACCCAGGCACCTGAATGTTCAATTCCTCGTTCCATGTGAATATTCCGTTTAGATTAAATGTATGTTAGGAATGAAAATGGTGTTGTTTATATGAACCGCTGTGTAATGCCCAGCGAATGGTTCGTTTTGGTAATGGATTTTTGAGGATCCGACTCGGTGCCGGTAAGCGCTCGGATGGCGTCGATAGTTTCGGGAATAACGATGGCCTGATTATCGACCAGGTAGGCGTAATACAACTCATCGCCTTCCACTTTGAGCATATCTTCCCAGATGGCCACTTCGTACATATCGCCGTGCGGGCGTCCCAGGTCCAGCATCAGCTCCTTAACGGCGTTATTGGCGGAAAGGTCGTCGCTCATATTTATAAAGGCCGTTCGGGTAGAAGTGCCGAAAGCCTCCAGGACTTCCTCTTTAGATGCATTTTTGGTTAATTGCACGGTCCAGTAATGCATATGGGAAAGTGTTTGGGGTACTTTTACCGCGGCAGTTACCACGTCCAGTTCGGGATCTACGCTCTGGGCATCCGGGCCCTGGTGACTTGGAATTTCCGGTTCAGGAACCATTGTATTCATGATACCGTTTTTGTGGCTTTCCCACGGATCGGTAGCTCGGCGCAACAGCGTACCACGTGCTTTATTCAGTAATCCCGCTCGTTTTAATGCGCTGAGGGTCCGTACGATAGAGGTGGTGTTGCAGGAGACCACGCGGGTACTTTCCCGATTTAAAGCAGAGGCATAATTATTTTCCGCGCTGAAGGAATGCCCGGTCGTCTCATGCTTTTCCCCGCCCTGCACAATAAACTTCACACCGGCCGTTTTATACCATTCGGCATTCTGGGCACCGAACTTTTTGGGAGCGCAATCCACCACAAGGTCAGCGAGCTCAAGCAGGTCATCAAGATCGCCGGCTACCGGAATATGTTTCTCCCTCATTGCCTTGCGGCCTTCTTCGGTATTGGCAAACACAGCGTATCCTTTAGCTGCCGCTGCCTTTATTCTCCAGTCGGCGGCTACATCGCCGATGCCCATCAGTTCCATATCTTCTTGCAAGGTTACTGCTTCCGCCACTCGTTTTCCGATGACGCCATATCCGTTTACGGCTATTTTGATCTTTTCCATTGTTGTATTTTTTTTACTTGTTTAGTTTTAAAACTTTTTTACGCTCCTCAAACTCTTCGCGTTCTATTTCTCCACGAGCTAACCTCTTAGTCAGTATATCCATTGCGTCTTCCCGTACAACTCTAACGCGCCAATATGGAATCAAATCCAAAAAAACCAAAAGGAGTCCTATCGAAATCACAATCCACCAGATCCAGTGCATGCCAAAAAAGTGGTGATTGTAAAACATGATTTTGTAATATTTATTTAACTAAAAATGTAGTAATCGGTTATTTAAACGATTATCCGTAAGATAGATGCAAGTGCCTTAAATAAAGCTTAAACCAAAGAATTAAGTTTATGTCTCCTGATATATTCAGATGTGAGATAACCATTGCGTATGTAGAACATACACTACACTAAAAACAAAAATCCATAATCAAAAGGATATAAAATGACAGAATTAAAGCTCACTCAGTTTATTATTCCGGTGGTAGTATTGCTCATAATTACAGCCAGTTATATCTCTTATTCAAGAAAAGTCTCAGAGAAAAATGTGTTCAACAAACTCATCTTAAAAATCAGCAGCTTGGCTTTTTTTCTTAACCTTGTGTGGGAGATCGCCCAAGGGCCACTTTATTCGGGCTATGTCTATGATTTAAATCATATTTCTTTTTGTGCATTGGCATCCGTAGCTGATATGTTGATGGTACTACTTCTTTATTTTGCCTTTAGCCTGTTTTATAAAGACCCGTATTGGCTGGGCAGAATGACCATCAGTAACGTAATCTCTTTGGTTCTTATAGGTGGAATAGGGGCCATTTTGGGAGAACTCAGACATCTTGCAGCCGGGAGCTGGAGCTACTCTGATGCAATGCCACTGCTACCTTACGTAGAAGTCGGCTTATCTCCCGTATTGCAATTTATGATTCTGCCGACTTTGATTTTTTATCTCGGCCGCTTATCCATAAAAAAGGTCAATGAAGTTGATTCCCCTTAAAAAAATCCGCATTCATCTACCTATCTCGTTCCGTTTTAATAAGTCTTGTCCCCGGATGGTTCTTTATCATAATAAGCTTGGTCGACTTTTTGCCTCCAGTAGGTTAACTCAAGCTGATTCGTGGCCTCTGCAAAAGATGGTTTTTCATAATAGACACCATTGATCTCAAGTATGGGTAATATCAGTGGATTACCCAGCTTCGATATCAACTCGTTAGCTTTTGATGTATCATACCGAAGATCGATAAAGGTGAAATTTTGCTGTTTCTCCCGCAGGAGGTTAACTACCTTTTTTAAATATTCACACCATTCCTTACAGTAAATAATGATGGTTGTACTTTTTTCTATGTGCTTATTATTGGAATTATTCATCTGTTCACTGAATTATTTTTAACATTACATATATCCATGGCTTCTTTAAGGACTCTGTTCATCGTATGACTATCAAGATCAATATTCCTGAGAACTTGCTTGTCTTCACATATTTGCTTGCAGAAGACAACATTTTGTTCCAAAAGAAGCTTTTTCTTTTGATTGCTTAGGGTTGACAGGCTTGTAATAGGATGAAGATTTACATGGCCTATTAGGTCTTTTAGTCCGTTATTTTCCGGATAATCCCAGCTTAAGAGTTTAAGACCTACGCATTTGCCATACTGCTGGGCATCAGTAGTGAAACGGGTGTTTGTAACTACCCAGGCCTGGTGTTGTTTGTCTTCGTGGCCGGATTGGCTCCTCCAGTTTCTTTCTACATCCTTGAATCGTGATTGAATGTAAAGCGGGATTTTTACATTACATTTATGACTTTTTCGGTTGTGAAATTTACACTCGATCATAAAATGTTCGTCGTCTTTTTCTGCGATAACATCAATTTCATGGGAGACGCAGTTCCCGTCAATAACAACTCCGATATCAGTTTGATAACCGAGCCTGATTAGAAGTTCACCGATAAATTTTTCAAAAGGATAACCGGAAGGCCCTAATTCCAGCAGGGCTTCTTTTAATTTATATCTGCCAGCCGAAGAATTTGAGTATTGCCTGAGCTGCTTAAAAGCTTCTCTGTATATTTTTTCAGTCGTTATCCCTTCAAATAGAATCCGTTGGATAGAGTGAATAATCTTGTCTGTAATCTGTTGATCGGCACCTGCTTTTCTGAGAGAATTGCGAAGCTTACTCTCATAAAAAGGTTCCCTTTCTCCGGACGCTTTCACTACGTTAAATGTTGCCATTTTTTTATTTTAAGGCCGTCTGTTGACTACTTACTTTGCTTTAGAATTTTTTTTCGCTCTTCAAATTCTTCGTGTTCTATTTCACCGCGGGCAAACCGCTTTTTTAATATATCCAGAGCATCTTCGGTGGTATCGGTTTTAGGCCTGTATGGAATCACATCAAAAACCACCAGGAGAATGATGACTATGATAATGACCCACCAGATCCAGTGCATGCCTATAAAGTGATGATCAAATAACATGGTGCTAAGGTGTTTTGTTACTATTGAATGTATGCTGTGCCATCAGTAGCATGCACAGCAAGATACTGTCAGTAAGATAGACCATGAGTCTTAAAACAAGCTTAAATATTGAAAATATATCTGATTAAATGCCTGTGTCCAGAGGCTAATTGGCTTGATTTTGCTCCAGCAGGTGAATCAGGTCCGTGTGGGATATGACTCCTTCCAGCCGGCCATCATCCAGCACTGGAAAAACACGCTGGCCTGATTGCTGAATCTTCGATGCTAACTCGTAGATAAGTGTTCCCGGGGCCAGGGTTTGTACCTCTTCTTTAATCAGGGTTACCACCGGATTGTCAAAATGCCCCTTTTGTATTTCCTCGATGATCCTCTCATAGGATACGAGCCCCACAAAGCGCTCTTCATCAGTTACAACCAGCTCTGGTTCCCGGCTTTCCATAAAGGCGGCAGCTGCCTTTGATACGGAAGCTGTTTGGGAAAGCGCCAAATAATCGGTTGCCATCAGGTCCTGGACCTTTATCTCTCGCAAGGATTCAGTGGCCACAACCTGTTTGGATTCAGCGCCGGCTCCCAGGAATACAAAGATCCCTATAAACAGTAGCCAGGGATTGTAAAACAGGCCGAAAAAGACGAAACCGATAGCCAGCAGTTGACCGACCGAAGCGGCCACCCGGGTGGCTTTGCTTCTTTTCATTTTGAAGGCCAGCAATGCCCGGAGCACCCGCCCGCCGTCCATCGGGAAAGCAGGTATCAGGTTAAACAGAACCAAAATAATATTGATCAGCAGCAGGTCGGCCAGGAAATTACCGCCGGTTATGTGATGGCTCAGTTCCATATCGCTTTGCCCCATTACCAGCATGATGAGGTATAACCCGATGGCGATAACCACATTAACTGCCGGTCCGGCAATGGCTACCACCAGTTCCTCTTTGGGGTCTTCGGGCATGCTTTCCAGCCGGGCCACGCCGCCGATAGGGAGCAGGTTGATATCCCGTGTTCCGATGCCATACCTTCGTGCCGCCAGGGCGTGGCCGAATTCGTGGAGGGTGACGCATGCAAACAGGGCAGCAAGGAAAAGCAGCCCGATTAATATTTCAAAAAGCCCGTGTCCCTGTTGCAAATGCATCCAGGAGAGCCAAATGACCAGTAAGATGAAGGTCCAGTGAATAAAGACCTTGATACCGGCAGGTTTTCCGATGTAAAGTGACCATTTCATGGCAATAACCGTTATAATTTTTGTTGTTAACTGTCGAACATGATCCAAGTCACCTTAGCATGTGAGCAGCTGGAGGATTTTCAGTGCCTAATCTTACAGGAATTTCCTGAAGCTGCGCACCGCCCAGAAGCCGGTCAACTTTATCAGCAAGATTGCGAATCAGATTTTTCAGTGTGTCCATAATAAAGTGAGTTAACCGGTTCACATTTCAAGTTCATAATTTAACATACAAACGCATTGCTGAAATAAAGCTTAAACTGGTAAGAGATTTTGCAATTATATTGCTTCTATATATAAGGGTGGCCGTCACTTTACCCTTATAAAGATGATTGGATAGGCTGGATCAAAATAGGTCAATGGACAGCAGCAAGAGTAAAAATTCTTGGCCACTAATTATTTGTAGATCGAAGCAATTCAGACAAGCATTACATAATACTTAGTTACTTGGGTCGCGTTTACTATTACTGATTTCTGCTATAAAGCTGAGTAAAATTATAAAACGGCTGTATTTTGGCGTAGATGTTCATTTTGCAACGAATTTCGGAAGAGTGTTTATATTACGCACCCTACCGAAATTTCATTGCTGGAAAGACATCAACGTTGTTTCATTTGTGCCATTGTATTACTGAGCGTTTGGAATGCTCCTCATTGACTCACTTGCTTCATAAAGTCACTAACTAGTATTTGTTGCTCTGTGGTTCTGAGCCCTTTCGGTGATGACCGATCATTAGAATATGGCAGGCAAGCATAGCTACAATTGCTAATGCAGTTGCTATTCCTTTATTTAAACCAAGTGCCGGGGCAATGAAGAGAAACAAAAATACGGCCCCGCACCCGATTATCATCCATAGAATGTACTTATTCATTGTATAAGAGTGTGCTATTGGGTTTAACTTCTTAGGTAAAATATTATGTTAAACTAAACTCTATAAATCTGGTGGTAATGGGCCGATTTTCTCTTGAGTTTGATTAATTATGATGCTTTTGATGGTCGTTGCCTTTCATTCCATCTTTTTTGTCCATCATTCCCTCGCCATTCATCATATTGCCCTGCATCATTTGCATGCAGGTCATATGCATTTTCATCATGGATGAGTCACCCATCATTTCCATCATTTTAGAGTGGTCCATTTCTCCATCCTGCATCATAGACTGCATCATCTTCATGTGGGCTTGCATGCGTTCTTTCATTTCAGGGTTATCCATCATATTCTGCATATTGCCCATCATCATGGTGCTGTCCATCTTCATAGAGCCCATCATTTTTTGCATCATCTGCTTACGCATTTCGGGGTTTTGTGCCATATGATCCATCATCATCGAGCGCATGGTAGAATCCTGCATCATTTCCTGCATCTGTTGTTTCTTTTGATTCATATCCTGCTGTTGAGCAAAGCCCATTCCTGCAGAAAAAAGAAGAATCGTAAGTGTAAGTGTAAGTGTTTTCATGATAGTGTTAGTTTATATATTGTGTTTTTAGTTATTACATATCTTTTTAAAAAAAGACACCGGGTCCTCTAGTACCATCTTTAATACGAATAGCTTCGTCAATTGAAGAAATAAAAATTATGCCATCACCCTCAGTTCCGGTGGAAGCTTTCTTTTGTATGATATTTGCAATTCTTGAGGCGTCTTTGTCGTGAGCGGCAATTTCAATCTTTACCAGTTCTGCATGCATCACTGGAAAATCCAAAGAACCATGTTCTTTGGTGGGATCAATATATTTACCAGTACCCTCTCCTTTAAATACCATCATACAATCGACCCCGTGGTGTCGTAATTCTTTACTAATTTCTTCAAGCAAAATGGGTCTGATCAAAACTTTTAACAGCTTCATGGCATTGAACTTTGGGTTAATAAAAACTAAAGGGCCACTTTTATGGTATTTGATATTTCAACTGATCTTATTATAAGAACCCTTGCTTAAATTAAGCTTAAACGGATGAGCGGGCACGGGGTAAAAATTTGAAGGATCCTAAATATGAGGTTGTAAAAGTCGAATATTGAATTGTTGTCTTTAAGCCCTGATTTTGTTAGCCTAAGCGCCAACCAAATTGTTTATCTATGACCATTCAAGAATACGTTGATCAATTAAATCTAAGATATAAAGCAGGTATTTCGCGGGAACACAGTTACAGAGGCGACCTTCAAACACTTCTTAGTTCTTTACTACCTGATCTGCTTATAACCAATGAACCCTCACGAACAGATGTTGGAGCCCCCGACTATATCCTTACTAAAGGCAAAATTCCCGTTGGATACATTGAAGCCAAAGATATAGGCGATCCAGATCTTGAAGGTAAGAAGAAGAATAAAGAACAGTTTGAACGCTACAAAACCGGTCTTCCGAATCTGATCTTTACTGATTACCTCGATTTCCGTGTATATCGGGATGGAGAATTCCTGACCTCCGTTGCTATTGCTGAAATCAAAGACGGTAGCATCGTTGGGTTGACTGAGAACTACAATGAGTTCGAAAACATTATCAAAGATTTTGGGACACATGTCGGGCAAACCATCCGCAGTGCCAATAAGCTGTCGAAGATGATGGCAGGTAAAGCCCGAATCCTCGCTGATGTAATTGAAAAAGCTCTTAATGCCGATGAAGAAAAGCAGAAAAATAAAGTAAACGAGACGGCTAACAATACCCTGCGGGAGCAACTTGCTGCATTTCAAAATGTATTGATCCACGATATCAAGGCAAAGGAATTTGCGGATATCTATGCACAGACTATTGCTTATGGCATGTTCGCAGCTCGATTACACGATTCGACCTTGGATACCTTTGATCGACATGAAGCAGCGGCACTTATACCGAAAACCAACCCCTTTCTTCGTAAGCTATTCCAATATATAGCCGGTTATGATCTGGATGACCGTATCGTATGGGTGGTAGATGGGCTCGCTGATATTTTCAGAGCAACTGATGTAGATGGTCTTCTCAAGAACTTTGGTAAAGCTACACAGCAGCAAGATCCCATCATTCATTTTTATGAAACGTTCCTGGCTGAATACGATCCAAAGCTGCGCAAAAGTCGTGGTGTCTGGTACACACCTGAGCCGGTCGTAAACTTTATAGTTCGTGCCGTAGATGACATTTTGAAGGACGAGTTTGGGCTAAAAGAAGGACTGGCTGACACCACCAAGACCAAAGTGAAGGTAAAAGTACCCACGCACGATAAGCGCCACAAAGGCGGAATGGTGGAAGAAGAACGGGAAGTTCATAAAGTGCAGATTTTAGACCCGGCTGCTGGGACTGGAACCTTCTTAGCCGAAGTGATCAAACAAATTCATTCCAAATTTGAGGGACAGCAAGGTATCTGGGCTACCTATGTGGAAGAACACTTGATCCCACGCCTGAATGGATTTGAGATCTTGATGGCCAGTTATGCAATGGCACACCTGAAACTGGACCTGCTGTTAAGGGAAACTGGTGTAGAGCCAAGTGGCAGTGAACGCTTTCGGGTGTATCTCACTAACTCCCTGGAAGAACATCACCCCGATACCGGAACCCTTTTTGCCGGGTGGCTGAGTGAAGAGGCCAATGAGGCCAACCACATTAAGCGCGATACCCCTGTGATGGTAGTATTGGGTAATCCGCCATACAGTGGCATTTCCTCAAATATGGGCAAATGGATATCTGAACTTATTGAAGATTATAAATATGTAGATGGTGAACATTTTGGGGAGCGAAAACATTGGCTTCACGATGATTATGTGAAGTTTATTCGATATGGTCAGCATTTTGTAGAGAAGAACGGCGAAGGTATTTTAGCATATGTAAACAATCATAGTTTTATCGATAATCCAACTTTTCGTGGTATGCGTTGGAATCTTATGAATACATTTGACGAGATTTACATACTGGATCTTCACGGTAGTTCAAAAAGAGGGTTAAAGGCGGAAAATGGTGAAAGGGACAAAAACGTATTTGATATTCAGCAAGGTGTTTCAATTAACATATTTGTCAAAAAGTCTACTTCTAAAAAAGGTCTTGCTGATATCTATAAAGCAAATTTAATTGGCCCAAGAAATATGAAATATGATTTTCTTAACCAAAATAGCCTTAAAGAAATTGATTTCAGTTTAATTAAAAATGAAAGTCCATACTACTTCTTTGTCGAGAAAGATTATTCTATTAAAGATGAATATTTAAGTGGGTTTAATGTAAATGAACTTTTCAATGAGTCAGTTACAGGAGTCCTAACAGCAAGAGATCATTTGGTTATTGATTTTGACAAAAATGATCTTATTGAAAGAATTGAAGTATTTACAGATGACAGCTATTCTGATCAGCAAATAAGAGATAGATTTTTTGGAAATAGAACAGCAGGCAAGTATCCCGCAGGTGATACTCGTGGGTGGAAACTAAATGAAGCAAGAGAGAAAATCAGAGGTAAAGAACACGATAAAATTACTTTGAATTACTCTTATCGCCCATTTGATACCAGAAAAATTTATTATAGTCCTGAAATGGTTGATTGGGGACGTGAGAATTACATGCACCACTTAATTAGTGGAAAAAATGTGGCTCTTGACATTTGTAGACAGCTTATATCTGATTCCTACCAACATATTTTTGTCACAAATAGATTAACAGATGATTCCTTTGTTTCTAATAAATCGAGAGAAAGAGGGTACATACTACCACTTTATTTATATCCTGAAAAATCCACCCAAAAAACCCTAGATGGCAAACCAGAGCGAACACCCAATTTAGATAAGAAGATCGTTCAGGAAATAGCGAAGAAACTGGGGCTGAAGTTTATACCGGAGAAGGAAGAAACCGAAGGTACCTTTGCCCCTATTGATCTACTCGATTACATTTATGCGGTATTGCACTCCCCAAGCTACCGGGAGAAATACAAAGAGTTTCTCAAGATCGACTTTCCAAGAGTACCTTACCCTGAAGATCCCGATCTTTTTTGGCAACTTGTAGAACTTGGTGGAGAACTGCGCCAAATTCACTTACTTGAGCATCCAGTTGTAGAAAAATTTATAACCACCTATCCTGTTGCAGGAAGCAATGTAATTTCCAACCGGCTTACAAAATCCGATCCCGGTTTTATTCCGGAAGACGATGATGAAACCACCGGCAAAGTGTGGATCAACGAAGAGCAGTACTTTGGTAACGTGCCTACAAAAGCCTGGGAGTTCTACATTGGCGGCTACCAACCTGCTGAAAAGTGGCTCAAAGACCGTCGGGACCGTAAATTATCTATTGATGAAATTCGTCATTATCAAAAAATCATCGTCGCCCTTATGGAGACAGATAGGTTGATGCAGGAGATTGATGGGGTTTTGGAAGTTTGATGAGTCATAGGTATTTCAGCTCGATCTACCTTTCATCCTCATCTGAAATATCATACACAAATTTGTAGCAAACTTTCGCCCACCACTCAAAATGTTCTTCTTTACCAGTATCGTGATAATAGTTCAGCTTTCTTAGGAAGTCGCCTTTATCTTGCAGGTTTTTCCAATCAATAAACTTACCATAAGCCAGCAAGTAAAGGTTTACGAACAGTCGGGCAATCCTTCCATTACCATCATAGAACGGATGGGTAAAAACAAACTTCTGATAAAAACGAAGTGCATCATCAACAGGTGTGTCACTGTTGAAGTCTAACAAGTGCTTAAAGGCTTCTTTTAAATCTTCTTCAATGTTTTCAGGTCTTGACCCTTTGAATCTTGATCGGAATTCTTGGCGTCTTTGGCCACCAAAATATACCGAGCCGGAGCCATCATGCTCAGTGCTTCTAAATTCTCCACTTATAGAGATGATCTCTTTAAAAATGACTATGTGAAAAGACTGACAGAGTTTTAGATAAATGTTTACAGAAGCTCTGGCTTCCCCTTTTGTCAATACATTTACGAAGTAAGGGATCAGCTGGTTGTCTAAGGCATCAAAACGAGTCCGGGCCAAACGGTTTGCTTCTTCAACATCATCAATAGAGTATTTAGCGGGAAAGAGTTCGATTAGCTCCCGTAGTTGCTCTAATTCAGCACTATCACTCAACGTTAATTGATCTGATTTACAAGGAATTTATAGTCTTCAGAAGCTTTTGAAAAAAGACTTTTGTATTCCTCAATTGAATCAAACATTACTTCCGCAGCTTTATCCGATTTGTCCATATCAAAAATAAAGGCATAGTGCGAAATGGTATTGGGCGGATAGTACCCTTGACTCTTGGTTAATGGAAAATTCTTGGCAAATGACTCATAGGTATAATAATCCAAAATCTCCTGATCAGTAATTCTTCCATTTTTTTCTCTCTTATTGATCCAGGGATCTTCCGCGTGCGTTGCTTTAGACAATGTAATGGCATTATAAAAACCATAACTATCCAAAATAAAATCTACTACTTCTTTTTCCTCTTTAGAGAGCGGAATGTAGCTTGGAGTATCTTCGATAGGCTTATTTTTGTACTCCTTATACTCGTGGTAAATACCGGGATTTACCGGCCCATGCTTCCATGCGAAGAAAGCATCAGAAGATTTGATCATCTTTTGATCAGCAACAAGTGTCCATACCTTTACATAGTAGAGAAGCTTTTGGAGCTTCATCGGGGTAATTTCTCCTGGATACTTATTCAGGATATAAGACGCTATGTTGTGTAAAGAATGCATTCGTTGATTTTTTTCGGAACACTTAATATAACAAAACTTGCAGTTTCTTATTACCTGAACGTATTAAAAAAGTTCATCATTTCCATATTGGGTAATATGAAACTCTCCACTTAAAGTTCAACTTGTTGAGAAGAACCGGCAATTAAAGCAATAACCCCATACACGTAGCCAATAGCTTCCACGATAGCCAGTATTATGAGCACCGTTTCATCCAGTTCACTGGCATTTATTCTACCGGTGGTAATCATCCCAGATATACCCAAACTGGTAAGTCCGCTTTTAGCGATATCCTTTCCTAACTGTGGTGTTTCTTTTCTGAATAAGGTGATAAGTGTTGGTACGGATTTGATGACGTTTCTAAGAAGTTTTTTCATGAGTAATAAGGCTAAATTAGGTTAATGAGACTTATTCGCCCCCTCTTTCAAGGGACTGAATGCGTTGTTCGTGTTTGGTTAGTTCCTGATCAGTTTTGGCTTGGAAGGATTCGATCGACTCTTTTATTGATTCCAGGTCAACACCCTGAATCTTTTGCTCTGCCCGAATATTGATCATCAGCTCATACCACCGTTTTATTTCAGCGGTCTGATTGTTGATCGAATCATAAATGCCGGTCAAGAACAGACAAATAATGGTCGTAATGATCAGCTCTTTATACTTGCTGAGGTAATGCTCGGGCTTTGGTGATTTGCTCATAGCGTTGCTCGTAGTCCTGAATCGCTTCAGGAAGCGTTATGGTTTGTTTGTTCTCCCGGCAGTAAAACCGTCCGGTTTTGGTTGACTGGTAGTAGTAGTGGCCATCAATTCGGAGCCATCGCAGGGGCCGCTCATTGATCTGCCTGCCACTCCACCCGTCCACATGAAGGCCAATAGCCAGTATCTTTTTTCCACTTAACTTATGAGTGAAACTCCAGTCGAAATACAACCCCACTCCCTGAAACGGCCACGTGGTTGCAAGTAGCCAGTGCTGAAGCGGGCTTGCCTGTTTGGTAAGCCACTCGGTAAAAAGCAGGCAGTCAATGGCCAGACCTTTACCATGTGATCTCGCATCGTTATCTCGCCAAGCGGAAGTGATCAGGGTTTTGGTTCCCGTCCAATCTCTCCAGGCCAAAAACGAGCGCAGAAAATCCAATTTCATACGAGAGATATCCCCCTGGATTTCAAAATCGGACAGTGAAAAATTGCCCCCATAGCTTTCTATAAGGGCAATGTAGTCGGCTCGTTTCATGGGGCTATTTTTTGAATTTAAACCACAGGAAACCGACTCCAAGGGCAATGGCAGCGGCTTTGTACTTCATCGGCACGTCACCGTTGATGTATTTCTGGGCGGTATCCACCAAATCCATTTTGGTGTTTTCGGCTTCGGCGTTTTTAACGTCCACTACGGGAGAGGAACCGATTCCGGCTCCGTTGCATCCGCAGCCGCATCCAAGGCCATTATCAGAGGTATAGCTTGATTTACTCATGGGTTTTCAGGTTAGGTTAGCGTAAGATTTTAAAGAGGATTCCGGCTCCAACAATACCAGCCCCGGCCAGCGCGATCATCTTCTTGTTGATCGGTTTTTTCTGCGTGGCCACCGGCTCGCTTTTGGTTGTAGAAGGCTGGGCCGTTGCCGTAGGTTTTTTGGTCAAATCACGAACAACTGGTGTCACTTTTGTTGGTTTGATCTTAGGCAACCTTGGCAGAACCGGTTTCCTGATTCTGGGAGAAATGGAAATGGTGGGTCGTATTCTGCTGATGGATGAGACCGGTTGGATTGCCGTATTTAGTTCTGTGGGTAAAGTCGGGTCAAGCATCATACGCCCCAAACCGGGAGAGCTTTCCTCGCTGTAGATATATCCGGAAGATGATTTCATAATGGTTATTGAGTGTTAAAGATTTGGTAGGAAATAAATCCTGTAATGATTAGTGGCACCAGTACCATGCTGGCCGTGGACGCTTTGGAGAAGCCCATTACTGACTCCACGATTTCTTTTCGTCGGAGCACATCAAAAGCGTAGTTTTGCCCGGTAGTAACCAGATTGGGATCAATGCCAGCACTTACCGTATTTCGCACTTTGGTGTAGCCCGCGTTATAAGCGGCCACGGCTGGCGTGAGCTTACCGCCAAATTTTCCAATTAGATCTGCCAGAAACTTGCTGCCATAGTGGATGTTGGCGCGGTGGTCATTATTAGCGTGAGCGCTGGTAAAGTCTGAGTGATATCGCCGGTCAATTTGCATGATGCCGATGCCGTTTCCGTTGTCGCCCGTCCAGTTATTGTCCAACGCCAATCCCATGTGACTTTCCCTGGAGGCGATGGCCAATAGCAGAGAAACCGGCACGTTGTACGCCCGAGAAGCCTCATAGAAGTGCCCCATAATGCCCTTCACCCGAAGGTAGCTGAGCTGGGAGGATATGGACAGAGCGCTGCTCACTTATACAATCGCCTTGCAGTTGAAGGTGACCTTTGCCGTTTCGCCTGCTCCGATGGTAAACTGATCGACCGGAGCCAATGCCTTTCGAGCCAGCAGGTGTGGGGAAATCTGGTTTGAATTGTTTTTGTTGCCAAACAAACCAATCTCTCGAACGGTAATTGGAGTTGCTCCTCGGTTTTCAAAAATGCGCTCGACCGGGAAATAGACCTCATTAGCCACGTCATCGACCACCAGTTGCCCGATATGCGTGCCGTGGTGTACCAGTTCACCGTCTCCATAGCCATGTGGAACACCGTTCACTTCCGCATTTTCCGGAGTCAGTGATTGGTCAGTCATGGAAACAAACTTGTTGGACTCACCCACACGAACGCCAAATTTACAGCCGTCCAGGTTACGATAATAGTCAAAATTGACACCTGTGCCCCCGCCACCCAATCCAGCAGTAAAGTGATACTCGTTTTCCCAATTGTGAGCTGCACTTGGGTTAGCAATACGGTGCAGGATGTACATGAAATTCTCCGTCCATCCGCCATTGGTTCCGTTAGCGTCCGTGTCCTGGTTGAAATTCTCAATCATGGAAATGATCTCATAATCCAGCGACAAGGTGGACGTGTCTCCAAGGCTAATCGGGGCCCCTAATACGTCGCGAGCCATTAGCATATAGGCGCTGCGGTAATCCCCTGACATGATTCCAATTTCTTTAATATCACGAATAGCTCCAGACATGTTCGTGAATGGTCGTGAGAGCGTAAATTTAGAACTTTCCTGGTCGGTAATAAGCGAAGTAATGGACACAGCACCTTGGGTGCACCCCCGCTTGAAATACCCCGGAAGGCACAAATCTGAGGCTTTTACGGCCTGATCGCTCATGCCAATAATGGGATTCCAGTTAATTGGCAAGTGATAATCATTAGACGCCCACTGGATTCGGTATTTAGCCGCTATTGAAACCCCTGAATTTCCATCCCACACCCCGGTCAGGTGTGGAACAATTCCGCGAATGTAATACTTGTACCGGCTATGGCGGTCAAGTGGAAACGGTCCCTTGGTGTTGTCGTGATAGTACACACCGTTTAATCCCTCCAGACCAATAACTCCCTGAATGGTAATCAGGTCGTGATCCACGGTGCTGTATTCGTGGTAGTCGGAAAGCTCTACAATCAAATCGTCACCGGATTCAACGATACTGATAATATTGTTAATGAGTTTTCGGGTATTATAGCCATCCCAGTACTCGTCCTGATTGGTTTTACCCATTTGGATGCGCATCCATTTGAGCAGGTTTCCAACAAAGCTTTCACATTTCATGCGGTACAGGTGCCGCTGCTCCAGGGAGAGGTCGCAGTACATGTCGAGACCGCTTGCTGTTTTTCCGACGTTTAAATCCGTTGTGATGGTTTTCATGGGGGTTTGTTTATGCAAATATGGGTTTATGTAATGGTATAGGTGATCCTGGTGGACAGCGAGCTGTTAGTATCCGGACTCGCTGTGGCGACTTTATCCAAGGCAGACGGCTCGGTGTTTTCATGTTCAATCAAGGCAGGTTGACCCGAGGCAATGGGCTCGGTTCGGTAACCTGACAAAGATGTGGCTGGAAAGTTCGTGCAGTCAATAATGGTGGCTTTGACCAGCACCAGTTCCAACTCAATCTCAGTAGCCATTCGGCCCCGGTTTTTGATGTCCAGATCCGGAGGAACCACGACCATATAGATATCCGAGATCCCGATTTTCCCATGCTCGGTTCGCGAGCGCACGCGGAAATAATGTCGCTGATCGACCAGGGTTTGAGGCAGGTATAGCTGGTGATAACGCACCATTTCTTCCGGCTCGGCATGTACTTCAGGCGTCTGAAACGGCACCGAGTCGTCCCATCCCCAGTCAATCTGGCTTGATGCCGGTTCTCCGGTGGCCCACGAGATTAAAATGGAGCCGTCAACAAGCATTCCGCTCACTACCCGCATTTTGAAGGCCTCATTTAGGCCAAATTCCTGCCCGCTAATCTTGCTCATCTCAGCTAGTCCAGAAAATTTCAGTTACCAGGGCTTTGGACTCCGCTCCGGGATTCGTCGCCTCATCCCACAAGCCCATAAAGCCTCCTTTATAGAGCTCACCGAACCGGCGAAGATCAAAGTGCAGGGTTTCACCCGCTCGGAGTTTGAAGGTGTAGTACTTGTCCGATATTCGCTGGCTGTCCAGGGCAATCATAAGTTCGCCTTCGCTGCTGTTTTGGATAATAACTCCCAAACGGTGCGGGTTTTCGTTGACAAGGCGAACAGGCTGCTGGCCATGTTTCATCACAGGGGAAATGGAGGAGGAAATCCGGGCCTGGTTGGGCTGATTACCTTCAGTTTTTTGCAGGTTTTTAACCAGCGCTTCCACGTTGGCGGCCAGCTCGCAGAGTACTTTAATCAGGTCGTTTAGCATGATTACTCCGCTGAGATGAATCCGGTTTTGGCCTGTATGTAGCTCTCGCAGAGGAAACTTACCTCGGCAGGCTGGGCTCCGTAATTGGAAGCGTACACGTCAAAGGGCACGTTCGATCCCACCACAAAGGGTACGTTGATATATTTGTCGTTGAACTCGTCGTTCACCTGCTCCAGGAATACTTCATCGCGAACCGTGGTATTGTACACCTTCATCGAGGCGGTAATGGCTCCAGGCTGGTTACTGCTCATGGCCATGCGCCGAACCTGCACGTCCACGCTTTTACTTTTCACGCCCAGATCAATGTTGAGCCCGCCAGCTGGAACCGTGCTATGTCCATACAGGAACCGGGGCACCGGAACCGAAGCTCCAATTTGCTGGTAAGCTGCGCTTAGTTTGGACAGGGCAAACTGGTCGTAGCCCACAAGCTGAATATTGACGGTTTGTTTGACAGCACCGGTATTGGTGAGTTCAAAAACGATATGATTGTTCTTCTGAATGATGAAGGGAGCGAACAGCCCGTCAATGGATTTGAACAGGTTGTGCACTACTGAGAGCTGCACATCGCGAAACAGGTAGAGGTCTTCATTCAGGCGGGCCGAGATCAAAATGGCATTCATGTTGGCGCTGAACGGGAGAATCTTTCGGATGCCGTAGCGCTCTCCACCCATGCCGTTCATGGTAAGGTGAGCGGTTGCACCGGGTTGCACCTCGACCGATTTGGCCGGATTGTAGGCCGAACTTTCTTTAGGAGGTAAAAAATTAGAGATAATCTTCATGGCGTTGCTTTGAGGTAGTCAGGATTTATTGGAAAAAGAATCCCGCCGGAACCGAAGAATCGGAACCGGCGGGACGGGATGGATTACTCAACTTCTGCGACTACCATAGAAGCTCTGAGCCACAATTCTCCCTGACCGGATTGGTTCCAGTTCTCGGAAGTTGGAAACACCGAGGCATCATCAAAGTGCACGGCAAGGGAAACCGTCTGGTTGATGGCCAGATCAAACGGGTCGGCCAGGCGGTACTCGCTGGCTGATTTCATGGTAACAAGCCGGCGATATTCAGCTACAGCGTCCACGGTATTATTGGTGGCCGAGGTAAACTGAATGCCTGTGCCTGCAAAGTTGGAAAACTCGCTCATGGGAGCGCGGAGAAACTCCTTGTTATCGTTGTCGGCCTGAAGCAGGATGGCGGCGTCTTTGAGCCCGTTTACAATGGCTCGAGCGTCAATGCCATTAGCCGCATCGTCTTCGATGAACTGCTTGGTGAGTTCAAAGGACAGACCCAAAATTCGACGTTTCATAGCTCCCGGAAATGGGTTACTTACGTAGTTGTCCCGCGTGAGCTTTCGATCTGCATTGGCAGGAAAAAAGTTAAGGACCGATTGGTTTTGCTGCACTTTGCGCGTGTCAAAATATGTTTTGATGCGTGCGGTTGCTGGAACAAGTGCTTTTTTGGAAATTTTGTTGCTCATATTGGTGTGTTAAAAGGTTTAGAATGTGGCGGTTTGCCGTTTCGGTATTACCAGTACCCCTTTTGCAACCCAGTGCGAACAAATGGAATTTTTACACTTCGATGGTGTTATCAACCTCTGCCGAATGTTCCACTTCATCCACGTGATGTGTTTTCTCCTGGATTTCAGGCAGACTGTCATATACGTACCCGGAGCCATCCATCAGGCCTTGCTGGGGCGTCCAGTCAGGGGTAATAAATTTGATAACCTCCATTACGCCTTGCACGCCCATGCCCATGGCCAGTCCGCGAACGTGTTTGTTTTTGGAGAGGAGTGTTAGAAGTACTCCTGCGGTGAGAGGGATACCGGCTCGTGTTGCTTGTTGAATGGTTGCTGAGGCGTTGCCTGTCAGCAGAGGGACGGTCAGGACATTCATCTGTGCGGCCACCGCTTGTCCACCAAGAATATATCCGGCGGTGATGGCCTGCTGCTTGAACTCAGAGACCGCCTTCTCGGTAGTGATTTTGCTTTCTTTTGTCATGTTACTGCGTCGTTTGTTTGGGTTTTCGATGATTTGTAGCTCGGAAGGGTTCTTGGCGAACACGCGCTCTTTCATAGGTGCCTTCGTTGTTCTGGCGGGTGGTTCAATTAAGAATGCCCCTGCCGTCTATGTTGACGTTAGCGATGATGTACACATCACCGTATTTAAACACCGGTCGCTTGCCCGTATCGAAGTAGTGGAAATAGTGATTGTCTTTGCCTTTTTCGTCATCGGCGTAGATAATCTTATCGCTCACGTACATAATGCGGTCGGCGAAACCGGCACTGATCAGTTTCTCACCCGTGGGCGGAAACAGCTCATAATCGTAGTCGTCTGCCGGGAAATGATGAAACTCCTCAAACATTTCGGCGGCTTTCGGGTCGTTGTAAGTTCCCTTAGAGAGCCTCATTAAACTGGTGGGAAACACATAAATAGTGGTGCCCTTGGCGTTGATGATCATGGCCAGATCATCAGATTCTGCTTCCATGCGCTGCATGTAGCCTTTGGCGTCGATGTACTCCAGTTCTTTGACGATGCCCGAATACACCAGCGGTTCTTCGTAGAGGGTTTTGAGAACGCCGTGCCGTTTGGTGGTTTTTGCTGGCACACTGTCCGCCTTGTTCTCCCGAAGTTGAGGCGAGCCTTTGGGCGCACTGCCTTTTAGCGAACCCACATCACGGACAGTGATCGTTTTGCGGATCTTGTATTTCGGGGCGATGCGGTTTATCTCCTCATAGAGTTCATTTCGGTCATCGTAACTCACCGCCACCAGCTGGTTGACCACATCATTGAGTTCGATTACGGTCTTCTGGTTGTTCTCCCGAGCGATTTTGGCCGCTTCCAGCTCGGTTTTGGTACCTGCCAGCACTTTTTGAAGTTCAGCCAGCGTTTTCTCGGTCTGCTTCAGCTCACTGCTTAGCAGTTCCATGCGGCTTTCAGAGGTTCTGATCCAGGCTTTTTCAAGTTCCAGGAATAGCTCCGCCAGTTTTCGGGTGATAATCGGCTGCCACTTTTTGATGGTAAACATCCCGGCGGACTCTTTGATGGCCTTGAAACTTTGCTCGTTCCCAGCCTCGTCTTTTTTGGCTTTCTCGGCTTCGATGTCGATGCCGTATTCGGAGTAAAAATCTTCTTCAGTGGCAATGATGTTGCCAAGGTTACCGGAGATGGATTTGCCTTGCCCGGTTTTTTCTTCCAGCGTCCACCCGAAGGCGTTGCCAAGCTCTTTGGAGGCCATGCGTTTGATCGCCCCCCACGTCTGCTTGTTGTAAAACGAGCGGTCAGGAATATTGCTGTCTGGGATCAGGTGAAACCACACCCGCCCGTTGGCGTTGTTTTCAGGTACATCCAGCACGGTTTTCATGCGGTAGCCGGAGATGCGTTTGGAGTCCGAGCTCAACTGAATATCGAGTTGGTACGGCTCGCCGTTCCACCCGTACTGCGCCTCAAAAAGGTTCTCTTTGAGAGCAAGACCTGCGCTAACGGGAAGCTTCGATTTTTGCAAAGCCGATTCCCGCTCTACCACACTTTTCATGCGATCCTGTTTTCCCTGGATATCGGTGGTCGCCTGCGCTTGGCTGGCCTGCAGTCGTTGCACTTCCGATTCCAGGTTGTCAATCCGGTCATCGAGTACGTTCTTTTGGGCTAAAGCTTCAAAAAACTGCTTTACTCTCGGATCGGAGTTGGTAGCAGCTACCATTTGCTCGTATTCCAGCGACTCCGAGTCGCCACCGGTGGAGACTTCACGCCCTGTGCCAAAGAACAGGTCATCAATCCAGCTCTGTTTTTTGGAGACCAGTTCGAGGCGGTACTGATCAAAGGAGTCCTGCATCAGGTAGTAATGGATTTGCACTTCGGGGTACTGGTTGCCTTGTCGGAGCCCGCGCCCGTTGCGCTGCTGAATTTGCGAAGGCGTGTAGGGTACGTCCATATGATGCATATCGGTCGTCCACTTCTGAAGGTTCATCCCCTCGGCAATAGATTGGTTGCCAATCACCACCCGGTACTTGCCTTGGTTAAAATCATCCTGCACCTCTTTCTTAAGCGCTTCCTTGTCGTCTTTGTTGCTCACAAAATAGTCTTTGCCGTCTTTGCCGGTGCCAATGATAGACCCGTTGATGATCGCAATCTGCTCTTTGGGGATTCCAGCTTTGACCAGCTCGGATTTGATGAGCTGGTGGAAACTACCTCCCTGAGACTGATGAAGGCTGATCCAGTCGCAGAAAATAATCTGGTTGCGAATAGCAGGGCTGGCTGGATTGGATCGGTTGGCTTTGATCTGCTCCCACTCTTTATTGAGCTTTTGGGCGCGTTCGGTAGCTTCTTTTTCGCTGCCAAAGATGCCTTCACTCCACGTGTGGTCAGGGTTTTTGGGCTTCAGTATATGCAAGGGCTCATACACTTCTTTTTTCTCATCCCACACTACCCAGTAACCGCTTTTTTCCTTTACCACGCCCTTGCTGGTAATGACCTCAATATGGGTTGGGTTTTCCCGGAGGTGCGGAGGAGTAACGACCAATTGCCCTCTGCCAGGCCGGTGAAAGTAATCGCCGTACATGTCTTCCGGCACCAATTCGGGAGCCGGATTGGGACGGGCACCATAAGAAGCGGCCACGTTTTCAACCATCGCACCAAGTTTGAGATACGAGCGGTCGATGCCTTCAAAATCCTTGTCGTACACCCGCAGATCGGTCGCAATCTTGCTGCCATCGCCGGTGATTACCAGGAAGTTATCGCGGGTTTCGCACTGCCGGTCTTTCATGCAGGCAATCACCTCGTTGGCTCGGAGGATAATGTCATCAAAAAGCAGCTTATGCAGCTCGCTGGGTTCAATAATCACGTTGCGAGTGCTGGCCTTGGGGCGCTTGAATTTGGGCTGGAGCACCTTGGGCTTTCCGTCTTTACCATTGACCGTGTTTCCGGATTCGTCCTGAATGTAGTCGGGAAACTCTTTGTAGAATCCGATGAGCTGATCGTAGCTCTTGATGTCCATCACCTCGTCAATGATCTTGCGCATTTCAGGCAGGTTGTAATATCCGGCCACCACGCGCTCGGAGCGGTATTCCCCGTTGGTCTTTTTGACGATCTTTTCTTCTTCCCGGACAAACAGGTTAATAAAGTTGTCGAGGTTTTCAATTTCGTATTTGGCCAGCAGATCTGGGGCGCACAGGTTGAGCATGTGCCACACTTCCACGGGGGAATTCACCACCGGGGTCGCGGTAAGCACAAACACGTTTTTGTGGCCCACTTTGCTGAACAGCCACCGTGTTTTTTGCAGGGCGTCTTCGGCTCGTTGGGAAGGCTTGTTCGCCGAGATTCCCAGTTTGGCCGCTTTAGCAGAGCCAAGAGCGTTTTTGTAGAAATGCGCCTCGTCAAAGAACAGGCAGTCCACGCCCAGCTCGTCAAAGAAAATATCGGTTTCAAGGCGCTTGGAATGCGCCACATTGCGGAGCTTGGTTTCCCATTCTTCCATCTGCTTTTCCATGCGTTTCATCATGGAGGTTTTGGCCGCTCTCGAGATGGCCTCATCTTCCTCAAGTAAATCCTCGAAATTCTCCAGCATCTGGTTGAAGTAGTCGATGCGTTCTTGATAAATACGAGCCTGCTCACCGGGTGATAGCGGAAGCGATTTAAAGGCGTGGTCGGCAATAAAAATGGCGTCCCAGTTGTAAAGCTGGGCCATTGTAAGTTCTTTATGCTTGTCGCCGGAGGCCATTTTCATGTTGAGGACTTTGGCGTCGGGAAAGAGCATCAGGTATTCTTCCACCCATTTTTCCTGCACTTTGCCAGGCACCACGAACATCGGTTTTCGGGCGGCTCCCTGCTGGAGTAGCACTTGAGAGGTGATAATGGAAGCGAGTGTTTTTCCGGCTCCCACATCGTGGCAGTTAGCGCCTTTACCATTCCACACCAGTTTTTCAGCAATGGCGCGGTTGTGCTTGTACACGGTGAAATCTTTCACCCCGTAGAAGGTGTCGCTCATGCCGCGAACTCGAAGGGTGCGCCCGTCAAAGGGCGGATTGATCACCGCGTTGTAGGTCTGGTTGTAGGCGGTTTCAATCAGGCTTCGGACTTCGGAAGAGGCTTTGGTGCGCACCCAGTTGTTGAACTTTTTGGGCACGTGCGTCAGCATCCGGTTATTGTTCTGGCGCTGTATTTTCCGTGCGCGCTCGATCAGCATCTGGCCCCGTTCGCCCTTCATGGACTGCGCCTCTTTGAGCGTCATCGACGGCATCAGGGTATCGTCCTCATCATAAAACTTCAGTGGAAAGGTGCTGTCCTGAATGTAGGAGGTAATGATCTTGGTGAATGGTGTCTCGCCCCAGCCAAGATTAATATCATCTTGGGTTTCATCGCCTGGGGAAACATACCGCCCCCATTTTCGCAGCTTCATGTAGAACCGGTTGCCCAGATCCGCCTTGTCTTTGACCAGACCGGTTTCCACCTTGTCGTAGTTCATCTCATCTTTGATCCACTCTTCAATGGCTTTGGCGGGTAGATAGGTAAACACGTGCTGCGGGTCCACAGTGATATTGTACACGTCGATCCATTCTGGCACGACTTCCTGTAAGGCCTTGATGTTCTTTTCCAGCTCGTGCTCTTGGGCCAGTTGTAGTTTCTCGCGCACGTTTCCAGACAGGTACTGGTAGCGAAATTCGTGGTTTCCTGTTGCCGGATTCCAGTAAAAGTCAGGGTGATCCTGGAGCGCTTTTTCCAGCTCCTCTTTGCTGGCTGTTCCCCCTTTGTACACCGACTGGTAGAAATCCAGGTCCAAAGTTTCGCCAATGCTTCGGCCAAACATAGCCAGCTCAGCCAAGTCGTCAGAATCTTTGACGGCGGGCACGTAGTTGCGGTTGAACATAGAATCGGCGTCGATGATGTCCGCATATACCAGTTCTCCATTAAGCGGATCTCGCTTCACCAACGTCGTGAGCTTGTAGAGCCGGTTGTCGAACTTGAATACCTTTCGGATGTCCTCGTCTTCATCGGGAATACCGTACTGTTCGATGTGACCTGATAAAAGCTGCTTGAATTCAGCTCGCAGGGCATCTTTTTCGCTTGTTTCCTGTGCCAGTGCCGTGATATAGTCATCGTATTTATCGAGCAGCAGGCAGGCTGAGCCGATGCGGGTCTCCAGCCCGGAGCCGCCTTTAAGGCTAAGCCGCTTGAAAAACCGTCGCTGCTTCTCGTAAAAATGATTCTCATGGACAATGATATTCCCCGGATGGTACGATCTTGGCAGGTCGAGCATAATGCCATCATCGGGAATGTTGTAGAGCGGCATCTCGCCCGGAAGCGCGTATGGAAAGGTGAGTCCGTCGGAAAGCACTTTTTGAATGAGACCTTCAGTAAGGTCACCTTTCACGCCCATGCGGGAATAAAACTGAACGTGGTGCCCCTGAATATGTTCGCCTAACACATAGCTTGGGTGCTCTTTGAAGTAGGGATTGTAATAGGCCGTGTAGGTTTCCCCATTATGAGAAACGCTGCTTTCGATGAGCGTGTCATGGGCAAACAGTCGGTTAAGTGTGGAGTCCACGTCCGGATGGATTTCTCCCTGGTGCTCCCCATACTTCTGAAAAAACAGAATATCGGTCGTAACGGTAGTATCAGCGTTATCTTTAAATGCCGTCGATGGCAACCGGTAGGCTCCGACAAAACGCGCGCGTTGTACCATTGCCTGCCGAATGGACGGGTCTTTTTTGTCCATTGTGCCCGTTGAGGTAATCACGGCCAAGAAACCACCAGGCTGTAACGCGTCCAGAGATTTCAGGATAAAATAGTCTTGAATGCGGGGGCTGAGCGGTGCTAGTGGGTCGCGGGAGGTATGAATTTTAAGGTCGCCAAAGGGTACGTTCCCCACTACGCCGGTGAGGTTGTACAGGGAAAGATCGGTGTCCGCAAAGTTCTCGTGGCGCACGGTCTGCATCGGGTAGAGCAGGCTCGCAATGCGGGAACTAATGGCCGAGCGTTCGATCATAACCATGCGAAACTTTTCGCGGTCGGGAAGGAATCCGGAAAAGTTACCCACGCCCGAACCAGGCTCTAAAATATTGCCACCCGCGACGCCCATGTTTTGAAGCTTATCCCAGATGAGTTTAACCACGGGGTAGGACGTGTAATGCTCATTAAGGAGCCCCCGCTTGGACTGCTCGGTGGATTCGGTGTAGCCTAACCCACCTGCCCCGGTGTAAGAGCGTAGCACGTCCAGATCGCCAGAGGTAATCGCCCGGTCTTCTTTTTGAAGTACGGCGATAGCTGCTTCGTTGGCCTTGCGACGTTCGGAAGCCGTCAGCTTGATGGGCGCAAATTCCGAAAGCTCGATGTCACTAAACCTAAAAGTTGATTGGCCTGATTTCTTTTTGGACTGCTTGGCAGATGCCAGCTTCTCTGGTGTGGCTCGGTTAAATACCCCGTCAAAATCGACGCCGATAATGCGCCCGTGGGCCCGGAAAAGCTCCAGGGCTTCCTCTTTATGCTCTGCCGGAAACTTGTCCAGCTGAAACGCCAGTGCCAATTTGCCTATGGTAAGCTCAAAATTCTGCTGCAACTCTTGGAGTTCACTGCCCGGATTAGCCCGAAGGGTAAGCTGGGCTTCAAGGGCGTCCAGATCAGCCAAATAGGGTTCTAGTTTTTCCGCCGTTTTGGTGTCGCCTTGGTCGGCTTTCCACGCCAGCTGGGTCAATTCTTCCAGCAGCGCTCCATTGAGCTGGCCCACTTTATAGGGCTGGTGCGAGGCCGCCGAGATCATGGACATACGTTTGGTTTTTACCTGGATTTCGACCGGGTACTGCTCGTCCACTACGAGGATAAAATGATGGGCGCGGTAGCCGTTTTCAGGATTTTTATACTTGTCTTCGTGCTCCCAGACTTCACCTAATTCGCCCGAAAGGATACGCTTCACCATTTGATCCACTTGGGCCTGCGTTTCAGCAATCGCCATACAGCCCGCCACATCGGTCAGGCCGGTGGTATATTTTTCTCCGGCTTTGGTAGCAATCTTTTCGGTAAAGGGAAACCGTTTGCGGATGAGTTTGCCGAGCGTAGAATACACTTCTTTAATGCGGCCCTTTACTACCAAGGCCAGATTCATAGCCAACAGTCCCTTCATGACTTTTTTTAGGGCCGGGATGTAGTTGTTTTTCGCCTCAATCACTGCCTTGATTTGCGGGGCCAGTTCGGCCTCAGAAACCGGGGCGGTATCGCCCGGAGTAAGCGGGTTGGGATCGTCAATGTTGACAATCCCGTCGGCATCCCAGTCGCCCAGCCAGTGATCAAAGTCGCCGGTGGACAGGTGGGTTATCTGGTCGATATTGGTAATAGTTTGGCTTGGCATAGGGTTAACTAAGGACTTTTTCTAAAAAGGCGTCGAGTTTGGCCTGGCTTTTTCGGGCCGCTTCCAGATCCACGGACTGCTTTGGAGCACCCTGCTTCTTGGGCTTTGTAGCTGCTTTAGGTGTGGTTTTCCCAGCCGCTTTTTTCTTGTTCTGTTTCTTCTTTAGCGGAGCGGTTTTCCGCTTAGGATTTTTCTTCGCTTTGGGTTTTCCTGAAGGCGGGCAGTCGGGTGGGTTTCCCTGAAGCTTTTCCTGCTTTCGGTATTCTCTTGCGCCCAACACTTTCTTCGCATGATCCTGCGCCAGAATTTGGACTTCCAGCTCGCCATGTTTTTTTACCAGTTCTTTCCACGAGGCAATAAAACCTCCTTTAGCCCCTTCGGTGCAGATCTGGGTTTTCAGCTCTCCGTCAATGAGCAGCTCTACGATGTAGCGTTTGTTGTAGTAGTCTGGCACGTATCGAATGCTCAGCGTTGCCCGCTCGGACTCCCCGGAATGCTGTTTAGCGTAACACGGCATCTTCGAACCGAGTAGCGAATTCACCCGTTTCCATGAGCGCAGTTTGTGTAGGGTATTGATTTTTTTGAGTGAGATCGTAAATGGCAACTCTACGGGATTATCGCGTGTCTCGCTGTGCGTGGGATTCATTAAATAGCTTCCTCTTTTTGAGGCCCAATGGGCTGCCTGCTGTTTAGTGAGACCAAATTCATCCTGAAAGAAGTCGATGAGTTCCTCATCAGTTGAGGTCACATTATTAGAAAGCTGGTCTTCCACGCCTTCATACTGGCTTTGTGTAAGCGGGGGAATAATTTTTAGAGTTTCGTCAGTGCCTGACGAACCAAAAGGAACGTCGATGGCATTTAATACCTGATAGCGGTTTTTTTCGGTCTCAGCCAGTCCCTCTTTGGTGACTTTAATTTCAATGTCGCATTCGTGTGCGATACTGGTGTTGCCCTTATACTTGCCGTCTTTGGTCGCATGGGCCACCATGATGAAGCCAATGCCTTGCTCCCGGCACCACTGAGCCAGTTCTACCGTTGAGGCATCTTTGGCGTCAATGACAGAAATAGAATCCAATACGCAAAAGGCAGATCTGTTTTTCAGCAGGGTTTCCTTTAGCGATGTGAGTGATTTCCACTTGGTAAAGTTCAGGTTGTTGTGGGTTGCTTTTAATCGCTTGACACGGTCAATGAGTGTTTTACCGAAATGTTCTTCGGCTGGTATATATTCGACTCTACCGTGCTGTGCAAGAGCGTTTGCAAGGCCTAAACTGAAGGTGGACTTTCCGGCCCCTTTCTCACCCCAGATAAAGATGACGGCATTTTTCTCCGGTTCCCCAAGAAGTGTGCCATAGGGCTGGGCAATCTTGATGCCTTTGATGTTTATTTTTGCCAGTTCTTTGGCGCTCAGAGTGTTCTGGATGTCCATATCAACGGTGCCTCATTTTTTTAGCGATCACAATTAAAGCACCGATGGCAATGCCAGCCAGAACAGCTTTAGTCAGCATGGTTTTTTTATCTGTTTTCATGTTTAATGGAGCATTGGATACCCCCAGTTTTGAAAGTAGTGTTGGCCCGGCCTCTCCGGTTACCGGAAGAGAATACCTGCGTTGAGCTTTCATAACGGCAGATTGTGTTTCACTTCCAAATTTTCCGTCAATACCATATTGAGGTAGATCAAAGCCTGCTTTTTGCAATCCTGCTTGGAGCCTGATTACCTGTTGTCCTGAGGCGCCTTTACTGAGAGTCATTTCTTCGATGTTGAGTTATACGTTCGATGTGCCAGCATACCTATTGTGATACCGATCAGAAGTGTAGAGCTATACTTTATCAGTGGTGATTTAGCTGAGGATGATAAAGGATCATCGGTAGTTAATTTCTTTGACAGAGCCACCAGATCCACATACTCGAAGTAGGCGTCAATAACTCCGGCGTGCTGTTCATATACCCTGTTGATACCTGCTTTACTAGTGGTCAGGTTGGCCAGGTTGAGTCCCATCGTGGCAAGCTGGCCGCGACGACCGCTTGTGGCACTCTGAAGTTTCCCCGCAAACAGCTTGAAAGCATTCTGCGAGGTGCGCTGCAGGTAATCGTCCATGCCATGCAGGCCGGTGCCGGTATGTGGTACATACCCAGTTCTCATTCGGCACCTGCTTTTGGAGCTAAAGCTTTGATACCCGCTCGAAGTCCGGGGAGCATCGGGGCAAATAGATATAATCCTCCAAATATTCCGCCGATGACAATTGTTCGCTTGATTAACTTATTAACTTCGCTAAGAGTGTTACCTGGCCCAAGCTCGGGTATCTTGTACCACGACTCGGTGGGTGGAGAATACACCCCGGACTGCTCGCCGGTTTTCTGGTCAAGGTCGAGGGAAATGGGTGCGGACTTTGCAATGAGATCGGAAGCGGATAGCTTGCTCAAATCAACATCTTCGGGGTACACTTCAAAAACCACTTTATGGTCCGAGGTGGGAACAAACGAACGGTCAAAAACGAGTCGTCCCTGTGCGCGGCAACCGTCCATCATCGACGTTCCGAACCGCTGGAAGCCTAATACAGACGCAGTCTGCACCGAGCGAACCACCACAAGGGCGTCGGGGCATTGCCCCCAGCTGGCCATAAACGGCACAAAAAGCACTTTAGCCCAGTTGCGGAAGGTTTCAACCTCAAGATCGAGGGAAAACGGAACCCCGCTGGGCGGGTTCCCTGAGGCGGGGTTGCGTCCGATAATGCGAAGCTCTACCGCATCAGAGCTTATGATATTGCTGGACAGGTTGAGCTGCCCAATTCCGGTGTCGATATATCCTGATTGCGCGTTCATCTTAACTCCGTAGCAAGCGGTAGCCCATATAAAGGCCACCTGCGATTAGTAAGGTGTTCTGGTTATTCCGAATCCACTGCGAAAGTGAAATCGGCTGCTCCTGAAGTCGCTGGCATAGTTTTTTCGCTGTTGGCTGCTCGCCTTTGCCCACTTCAATGACCTGCATATCGGGCTGCTCGTAAGAAGTATCTTCTACCTCTGGCAATACCATAGGGGCATGTCCACCTGGAACACCACCATCTAAATACGTTGAAATTCGTCCTGCTTGCATACTTACTTCTTCAGCACTTTGAGTAGAATAATGCCACCGCCAATGGCGATGCCTGCTATGCCCGCATACTTGATCAACTCTCCCGAGCCGCTGGGAGCAGGTGCGCCTTGGCCGGGATATAGCACCGGCGGTTGTCCGCCTCCAGACTTGTTACCGCTCTTGTTGACGACCCCATCTATGGTCACCACGGTATCAGTCGCGGTCTTAAGTAAGTCGCTAATAGAGGTTAAAGCCGAGCCAAATTTGGTTTGGGTAGGCTGGGTAACGATAGCCGCTTTCTGGTTGAGAAGATCAAAACTGGTATAACCGCTGGGTTGTTTGGTCATGGGAAAAGCCTGCTTATTTAGAAGATTTCTTTTTTCGTTTCAGCATCAAAACCGCCAAGGCAATGGCTCCGGTAAGGGCGACTCCCCCCACAGCAATACCCGACTTCATGGTCGAGTTGGCTGTTTGCTGCTGGGAAGCGGTGGTGGTAAGATTGGTCTGGAGCGCCTGCATCATTTCCTCGCGCTGGCCTTCCCACTGAGCTTTCTTTTGTAGGGATGCTTCGTGCGCTTTGCATAGCGCCTGACTTTTCTCGCGTTGACGTCGGCAGCTTTTCAGCTTGCCAAACATTTTGCCTTTACAGCTTTGATTGGCGTATCGGCACGGGTCAGATTCTTCCCAGTTGCCGAGTCCCGGACTGATGGCTACGGCAATCACCGTGTCTTCCTCTCCAATGACAGTATCCTCTAAGGGAATGATAAATCCACTTTTACTCATGGTCTATTTATTTAGAAGCATATACCCGCCACCAATCAGAACCAGGGTTCCAATGGCAAGACCGGCATACAGCCCCATTTTTTTGGTTTTATTTGCTGCTTGTTGTTGAGTAACCCAAACCGGGGAAAGTTGCCCGTAGCGATTCAGTTGCTGAACCGCCGGGGCACCAAGTTCATCTATAATCTGTGCGTAGCGCTGAAGGGAGGCATTGTCTTTTTGGGAAAGACTGATCACCTCGGATTGCACGCCCCGCTGCATGAGGTAGTCTCGCAGGGCACCGCGCAATTGACGTTCATCTTTATCTTTGGCTCCAAATATGCTGGACAAGGTATTTTTAAGCGTCATCCCTGTACTGGCCATTGTGGTAGCCGTGGTGAGTAGCGTAATGGGATCAAGCCCCAATCCTTCCGGCATCTGGTTGGTGACGTGCCTGGATTTTTTAATGAGCCGCTCATCAAATACATAGCCGGGATATTTCAGTACGGTGGTATCGAATGATTTCCACCCCGCAGGTGATTGGTACACCGCGTAAATATGGTCAAAGTGGCGTCCGGTTCGTGAGACAATACGAAAACCCGTTTGAATACCTAAGCTTTGCAGTAAGGCGGCTCCTAAAATGGCATGATCGTCGCAGTCACCTGCCCGTTGGGTTATGGTGACAAAGGGCGACTGAATACGCTCGACATCCCACGGATCGCGCACATAATTCACGTTGCGCACCATCCATTTGTATATGGCGGAGGCAATGGCGTCAATGTTTCGCAGGTCGGGTTGTCCGGTAAGCCGGTGCCGTCGGATCGTACTTGTAATTTTGAGGGCGAGTGAACGAATACGCTCGTCGCCGGTATATTTGGTAACCAGCCTGCTGGCCGCCGATAGCACGCTTTCTACACCGGGGTACGCCTGGCGTCGAGTAGAAAGAGGTACTGTGGATGCTCCCAAAGAAGCATCCACAGCCCGTGCTCTGGTGTATTGCTGCTGGGTATCTGGTAATATCTGTACATAGCCACTTTGCATCAAGGCATCAACTCCTTAGTAAGCTGGGTAATCGAGTAGACGGGATTTTCCTTGATTCTTTTATGAGTTAAGGATGCCAACCCATCTGTGGGGAAATTTTCGGTAATTAGGACTCCAATAAATTGTCCATTTCGGGTCACGGTGGTAATCCTTGCTTCCTCGGCTATGGAGAACAGCTGATTTCGCAGTTGGGAGATCGTTTTCGTTTGTACTGTGCTCATGAGTGGGCAATTGGATTAGTTCGTGTTATGTATAGCTTCTGCAGTTCTGCAATTACATCAACCAATAGCGCTTTTTCTTCTGGTCGGAGTGAAAAAGTACCCGACCAAATGAGTAATAGGTTGGTGGCAGCACTGGCAGAGATACCGGCATAGGTCGAAAATTGCCCTGATCCATCCACTAAGGGATATATACTTTCTGCAATTCGTTTCGCGCCGATATCTCTTTCCAATGCCCTTCTGCCCAATTCAATAGCGATACTGATCCAGTCCTTGGCCGTCAAAGGTCTGTTTTCAATGCCCTGAATGATTCCAATTTGTGATTGTATGGCCCGTACATAGGTTATATAGCGAGCCGCAGAGGGGGAATCGATAGCCATAAAATCCAAGGCAGCCTGTATTAATTTTTGATAAGGGAAGTGCATGCTCATTGATTGGGGGTAGTTGGGTTATTTGCCTGAGTTTGCTCTTCCGGCTGAGCTTCCTCTTGAAGGGGCTCTGGTTGTGATGGCCTGGAAGTTTCAGGAAAATGCTCTATAGGTTCACCAGATGAGGGTGCTTCGTTTTCAGGTGCAGTGTTAATGGTCTCCGAAGGAGGTGTATAGGTTGCTATAGGACCTAATCCATGCCGCTGCCCAACGATGATGCTTATTAATCCGCCAAGGGTATCAATTACCTCCGGGGTTTTTTTGACGAACTGTTCTACAAATTGATTTCCTGGAGACTGCTGAGCATTTTGATATTCCAGGTCTTTTTTGAACTGTTCACGGTCCAGTTTTTCAATTTCTTTTTCCAATTCATGGACCTTTGACGTGTTAGCTTCTTTATGCCCATCGAGTTTATCTCTGAATTCCTCCTTCAGCCTGGCGATCTCATTCTGGTGGGCTAACAGTAATTCGGTTTTATCTTGGGAAAGGTCTTTTCTGGCTTGAAAAAGCTCGTCGGTAATCTGTTGGATTTTGCGATTCGCATCCGTTAGTTGTCCTTCGAGCTGGAGGCAGCGCTCGTGGTAATAATTTCCAGCCATAGAAAACTTAGCCGGAATATTCATACTCGAATAAAACTCAGCCGGCGGCCGGCCGGGAGAAGCTTTTATAGCTCCGCCTATTTTATCATCAGCAAGCGTGTCGTGTATATGTTCTGAATGATCTGCCATCTGTGTTCTGTTTGGTTCGAACACAGAATAGGCAGGATATAAATGGAGTTAAATGGCCCTTGGAGCAATAGCTGGGGATGTGAGCAAGTAAAAATTTTCTGTAAGCACAAAAAATTGGAAAAAATTTATTGAGTGAATTGGAATTATTCTTTTTTACTCAATTTGTTTTTTCATGCTGAAAATGACCTGCTCAACTTGTTCTTTAGCAACTACAAAATGAGCGGGTTTTCGGGTGCGTTGATTGATAGCCATGGGACGGGGAGAAAGAAGAGGACGCACGCAATCATAAAAAAGGCTGCTTTTCATCCCCGTTTTTTGCTCTACATATACCTGGGCTTCTTTGATGGTCATAACTTCGCGGTCAATTATTTCTTGCATGGATTTTTCAGTCTGCATGGAGTTTCTAATTAGTGATGGTTATGTATTGATTTTCCGGTAAAACTCATTTTATTCCAAAAAAATGTTTCAAATACCTAAAAATTACACTAAGGCATATTTAAAGGCTGATTTCTATGAAACATTTCCTGAAACATGCCTGTTTCACGATGGATTACGTTTATTTTTGGAGTAAATAATTTCAATGATTTAGAAGAAATACCCGTGAAACACAGATGAAACATTCCTGTTTCAGTAAAAAGGGTGAATGTTTCATGGTGTTTCATAAATGTTTCAGCAAAAGTTTCATAAAAAAGTGTATTAAAAGTATCATAAAGTATGTTTTTAGTATTTTGAAACATTGAAACATAGATTTTCTTCTTTTTCGGTCTTTTCTATTCTATAGCTAAAAAAATAGCTCACGCCGAAGCTATTTCTTCTTTAAACAGTTCGGTGTTTTCCGTCCAGGGCTGGCTTCCAGCAGGCTTAAATTTGTCCCAGTTAAAGGCGTTGCGAAACAGCTCGTTTTCTACCGCATTCGGGAGGTAATAGCCCCGCTGACGAATGGTATCGGTCTTTAGGTTGCTGTAACTGTCAACAATGGTCCAGTTCACCACCTTAAGTTCGCCTTCCGGAGTCAAATCGCTTAAATCCCGAAGCTTCTCATCCACGATATCACGGCGAACCATGCCATCGGTGCCTCTTTTTTCGTATTCGTAGATGTCCCAGATCGCCTTGGCCCAAATTTTGAGCGTGCCGTCCTTGGTCCAATTGAAATGATGTACGGTAACCTTCAAAGATTGGATAAGTGTACCGATGGTTTCAATAAATTCGGTAAGTGGATCTTGGGAAGAGTACCGGATGGCTGTCTTAACCACTTCATCCCGAGCAAAAAGGAAAAGATCTTCCCCGGTAACCGAGAGAAGCCGTTCCTCATTACGTTCCTTGGTGAAATTGCGGTAATAATCATCGTACATGGCTTTGTCTTTGATCTCTTCCAGCTCGTCCAGCGAACCCGATATCAGGTTCCGGTAGTTAGGATTTAGCCAGTAGGAAACCGTAACCAACGAGGCAAACTGATTTATTTGCCGATCTTGGAGTACCACATCTTTCATTTTATCACCCAGCTCGGTTTTAACGGCATCTTTGAGCTTGAGCCGGATACGTTCCATATCCCGAATGAAGTCTTTTCGGTTGAGAAGATGGTAGTTTTTTAGAAAAGAAAGCATAAGACGCTGAAGGGTTACCCGATCATTGAGCAGCTCTTTTACATGATCTTCAGGCCCTCGCGTCTTTTTGCTGTAATGAATGATCAGCGATCGGCTAAGCAGGTGATCGGTGGCGGGCAAAAAGTTGCTGCAAAAAAGTGGCATGGTACGCACGACTTTATGTTCCTTTCCCCATTTGTTGCCCTTTTTGATGTTAGTAGGTCGTGGCTTGAGTTCAAACCAGGAGTTCCAGATTTGGTCTTCAATCTTGGCTTTTTTGCCAGGGACTTGGGGAACGTGCTCATCAATCCACTGGGGGATGTGGGATTTTTGCTCCAGCGCCTCATCCACCGACCGAGCCGGTGGTGTATTCAAACTATCGAGGTGATTTATTCCAAAAAAATCCTGAATAAGTTTGGCCATTTCTCCTTTACCCACGTTACCCTCCCCATAGAGGTAAAGGAAGATGACATGCTTATGAAGCGTATATATCTCGTCAAAAAACACAAACGCAAACACGTAAGCGATGATAAATTTCCCCCAAAGCCTAAATTCCGTAATGCCTCCAATCATGCCACAAAAGTGATGCTCGACTTCCACCAATTTTTTATAAAATTCCTGGTCATTGTACAGGCTTTCCTGAGCATTTTGGAAATAACCATCAGTATTGGCTATTCCTAAATCGTAATGCGGTAAGTGAATAGCATCTTCCGGGGGCTTTAAAAACTTGTTATCGCCAATAGGAAAAGCACCGTCACGTTGGGCAATGAGTTTAATGTGATCAGATGGTTTCTTTGGAAAGCTTACCAGCACATTACCGGCAAGTAAATACCGGGTTTTTTCAAAAGAAATGATCCCAAAGTGATCAAACTCACGGACTATGCGGGGTTTAAACTCGATGTTTACATGCAGCCAGAAGCTGCGCATGTCCTCGTTTTTCATGTTTTTTACCTGGAGCACGTCTTTATTCCATACGCTTTTGGAAAATTCCTCCACGCTGTGGGTTTGTCCAGGTTCAAAATTGAAGGGTTTGTACATCGGAATGCCTCCCCGAAGGTAGCGGAGCTGGCCAACATAGGTGCGTTCCCATTCTTTCTTTTCCGGATTCCATTTTTCGATTATGGACTCCAGAATAAGATCAAAATCGGTTACAGGCACCTTTTCGCCGCCCCGCTTGCGTACCCATTGGTAGTTATCGAAGTCACGTTCGTATTCTTTGGCCGCGTTTTCTTGAAATTTTTGGGCCAACCAGCGCTCATAGTCAACGGCCAGGTTCATTTCCGCATACTGCCGTTCGGAGTCCTCTTTTATGGCAATAAATTCAATCATATTGAATTCATTGCCCTCGGAATCAGTACAAATTTCCGTGTCGAGGTTTAAGGTGAGAAACGAATCGGGATTGTTTTCAGAAAATACATTCGGAATTCGTTCAATAAGGATGGTTGTATCTGCTAAATGGGTAAATTCTTTAAACTCTTTACGCAGATACCAACGCCAAAAATCGGCGTTAAACATTGGGTTTGTCATTGTGTAGTCAATTCTTTGAAATTATCTGTTGCATAAGTGATGTACACAGATCGGGTGATGTTGTCAGGTATTCCTGCAATAAGCTGTATCACATCTTTAGTTGTAATTTTTTGGGTAGTCTGAGCAGAGCAATAGTCCACCCAGTCCATTTCCTGGAATTCGTTGGAATAATCTGGAATAGCGAATACTTCCAGTTCTGCTTTTAAAGCCGCTTCAAAGGAGGGCTTAAGTATTTTCCACGTAGTATCCTGAGCAACGAATATGATTTTCTGAGCTCGTTTTTTTAAAAGTTTAGCAGCATCAAGGCTTAGCTGGCCATCTATGAAAAGAATAGGCGTGAATGGCGCGTCGCCTTGTTTAAATGCTACGTAAACTATCTTCGTCTTCAGGATTTCAGACTTTACCGAGGAGTAACCCGGAAGTATATCATCTTCTTTTTTTATTGCCTGCTGGGATTTCTTCCTACTTTTATTTGAAATGGTTAGGTGATACCGGTCGGCTAATAAATAAATGACTTCATTAAAGGTCAGTCCATCATAAAACTCAACAAAACTAATCGCATCACCCCATGCCTGACAGCCATAGCATTTATAGGTTCCTTTTATTTCATGAACATAAAAAGAGGCTGTCTTTTCTGTGTGAAATGGACAACATGCTTTATAGTAACTGCCAGATTTTTTTAAAGGAATGCGTTCAGAAATGATTTCGATAATATCATTTCTGGATGCTTCTCTCACATGAGGTATCGCTTCGTAGAATGTCAATCAGGTTTGACCTATTGCAAGATCACTCGGTTAAGTTTTTGTTGAGCATCCGAAAGTATTTTTATGACCTGTCTTAGGTCGCTATTTTCTTCCCGTAGGTAGATTTCCGAAAAACTTTTTAATTCTTGACTGGAAACAATCAAAGCAGCAAGGCCTAAGATGTTCAGTCTATTAATGGAATTTGAATTTGTGGGTACTAACAGTCGTTTTACTTGCTCCAATTTTCCAACTCCGAAATATGAATAAGATGTCTTCCCCTAATTTTTTTAGTCATTTTGATTGTACCCTTACCCACATAATTGCATACTGTTTTATGATTTAGAGTTGATCTATTTGAAAACTCTTTGGTGTCAATCCAATCACCAGACGGGACTGATTCATTTATTAAAAATCTTACATGTTCGAGTTGGCTTTCAATGCCACTTAATACTTTAAATAATTGCTGTTGTTTAGTTTGCGTCATTCCTTTTGAATAATTCCTCCCAAATGTTTGGGTAATCTTTACTGGTTTCTTTGATTGTTTTATGGATCACATTTTTGATCCAGGGAGTTTTTTCTTTGTCTTGTGCTACTCTTATAAGTGCTTGGTGTGAGATCCCGATCGTACCATCCGGTTTCCTTAAATTATTGGCGAATTCTTTGATGCCAATTCTTCTAACCAACAGCGCTATCTTCAATTTATAATGAGTTTCTGTTATTTGATTAGACATGGGGTATATTATTTTATCTACTTACTTTTGTAAGTAAATGAATTTTAGTTAATTAACGATAAGTTACGCCCCGATATTAATACAAGTCAAGCAAAATGAGTAAAAACCCGATCGCTGAAAGAATTATTTTAATTAGCATTAGATATAATTCTGCAAAAGAATTTTTAGACAAATGTGGTATTTCCAACTATTCGTTAATTACTGATTTGAAGAGTGGGAGGATAAAAAAACCTGGTTCCGAAGTGCTTGCCCGAATCGTTATTGGTTCCGGTTGTAATGGAACTTGGCTGCTTACAGGTGAGGGGAAACCTTTTGAAGAGGGTGTCAAGAATTTGTCGAAAAAAGAACGAGCTGAATTAGCACTTAAAGAAATTTTAGAATATCAATTCGATGAATCTGAAGAAGGCAAAAAGGAAGCTTCTGATATTCAAATAAAGTTAGCTGAGACGCTTACTGATTTTCTTAAAAATAGAGGGAATTAATTTTGAATTGAGCTGAGAATAATCCCTATATTTACTTCCCTAAGTAAGCGACTTTCGAGGAATGTCTAACATCATCTACACATTTGAAAAAAATACCACCAGCCGCCAAAAACTGGGTAGCAATGGTGTACAAAATTTCTTTGGTGTACGTCTTGGTGTACATGAGCTTTCAAGTTCAAGGCATTTTTTGGGCAAATCGTCGTTTAATTAACAAAAGGGCCCATAGCTCAGTTGGTTAGAGCAGTCGACTCATAATCGATTGGTCGGGGGTTCAAGTCCCTCTGGGCCCACGTTAATAGCCGGTTTGATCTCTGATCATGCCGGCTTTTTTTATGATGGGAGTACAAATGTGGGTACAATCTTAATCATATTTAGACAGACCCTAAGATTTATTAAGTCTGAGACTACCGTAACTTTAGATTTCAAGTTAGAAACCTGAAAGATCGTGGGGGATGAGTACCGTATCACAAGGGAATTGCCTTCTATTAACTATATAGCAAGTATATAGACCATATATAGTTGCTATATAGTTATACCGGATATATCCTGAACAAATAGCAGTGAGATATGGCACGCATAGCCGGTTTTTTATTCCGTAGGTGTTCGGCAATCTTGTTGGATAGGAGTAAGAGTAATCATGGAGATCGCTTTTTTTCGACCTCTTCTGTCTTCTCCTTCTCAAGGAGAAGAACGCGTTGATGTGGACTTGAAATATCTAAAAAAACCTCCCTCTCATGATTCAGGATAGGGAACCAGGGTCAGGTCTTGGGTATTTATTGACATCAACAATAATAATTTTTGTCATCGAATTATCTAACTTCTACAGCGATGACGGGCGTTGTTTTTTGGGTTTGAGTGGTCATTGCGAGGAGTTTGGTGCGAATGTGTGGTTGAGGGAGACATCGACGCGGCAAACTTGTTGGACAGGAGTAAGCAAATGATGTTTTAAGTCTGTGACTTAAAACAGGTAGAGTAGCAAGACTCCGTTTTGCATAAAAGGGTGGATACCCGGAATAAGAGAAGAGTTTTCCACATCACATAGCTGGTGACTCTATAATAAAGCCAGCATACCTGATCTTAAAAAAATTATAATGAATAATGCTGATTCGAGTTTTAGCATCATTCTACAGCTCAGCATATCAATCGAGTGTAACGCTCTGCCATTCATGAAAAAAAAGGGCACCCTTAACTGACTACGAGACCACTCAGAAAAGCTACTCGGGTAAGGTCACAGAGATGCTGAGCCCGATGGAACCGCCTTCGTATTCAAATCCGAATTCGTCGGTAAAGGTGAAGGTCTCATAATTCAGAGCCATCCATTTGTAACCGATCTCAAAACGGGGACCAAAGGTGCCATCAAAAGAAACGTTGGGCAGAAAACCATCTCCTTTAAGTTCTGCCCCCAGATGAGAGGTGGTTCCTATTCCAAGCCGGATATCGTCGGTGATAGCTGCATACGCCATGATGTTCAGAGGATACCGCAAAAACATAATATTGGCATTATCTGCCGCGGTGGTACTGTACTTTACTCCAATGCTGGTTCGGAGGAATGCATATTTAAACGACGGAACGGAAAATTCACCTCCTACTGCAAGTGAGATGCCCTGACCTGCCAGCATGTCCTGCTCATTTCCATCCTGAAATACAACCGTTGCGATCTCATCCCCTCCGTAATGAAGTCCGATATCAATCAATAATTTTGCCTTTACAGCAGGATCATTTTGAGCCAGAACAGAACCGGATGTTAACAAAGTGACAAGGGCTAAAAGGGAAAAGATATTTCGCATCGATGCATTGAATAAGGGGTTCAAAAAAAAGCCCGAAAATCTAGCCAATAATTCTCAAAAAAAATCATAGAATTTGAAGGGTCATCAAACTAATTAACTCCGTTACTCTTCATCCTGAAATGGTCAGATATCCATCATTAATTACAGCGGGCAGGTACGATCTACGAGTTGAATTTTCCGAATTTCAAAACATTAACATTGTCATGTTTGGCCTTCAGCGTCTACCTTAGTATCATCTGCCGGGAATTAATTAACGTTGTTGCTTGAAGAAGAAATTATCTGCTAAACCAAAATATACGATCGAGGCCAAGGAAGGGGGGCTCGGAACCTTCGGTGGGGTGTATACTCCTTCCATACTCACCATTCTGGGCGTGATCATGTATCTGCGTTTCGGCTGGGTGGTCGGGAATGTAGGGGTCGTCGGCAGCTTGTTTATTGTAACCATGGCAACGAGCATCACCTTTCTGACCGGACTTTCAGTCGCAGCCATTGCCACAGATCAACGGGTTAGGATCGGCGGCGCTTATTATATGATCAGTCGTTCGCTGGGGATCGAGTCAGGCGGTGCAATCGGGATTCCCCTGTACATTGCGTTGGCTCTTTCCGTGGCATTATATGTAGTGGGATTTGCAGAAAGCGTGGTGGGGGTATTCCCGCATCTTGAGGTGCATTGGGTGGGCGTGATCACCACCATCGCAGTTACCGTGTTAGCGATGATATCAGCTAAAGTGGCAATTCGTACTCAGTACGTGATCATGGTAGCCATTGCGATTTCTCTGATCTCGCTCATATTTGGTAGTCCGGTTGAATCCACGGCCACCGCTCAGCAGCTATCCGATCTTCCGCCAAAAGAACCATTCTGGGCCGTTTTCGCCGTCTTTTTTCCGGCGGTTACGGGGATCATGGCCGGGGTGAATATGTCAGGCGATCTTAAAAATCCCACTAAATCCATCCCTGTAGGAACCTTTGCAGCCATCGGAACCGGATATCTGATCTACATGGGATTGGTGATCATTCTGTATACCCGAGCGACTCCATACGAATTGATCTCAGATCCGTTGATCATGCGAAAGATCTCGTTCTGGGGGGATGCGATCCTGCTCGGGGTCTGGGGAGCAACCTTATCGAGTGCCGTAGGTTCTATTCTCGGCGGACCACGGGTATTACAGGCTTTGGCCAAAGATAAAATTCTGCCGGGTTGGCTTTCATGGCTGGGAAAAGGAAGTGGCGCAGATGACGAGCCCCGGTACGGTACATTTTTTACTATGATCGTTGCCCTGATCGCTGTCTGGTTTGGTGATCTGAATCTGATCGCCCCTGTGCTGACCATGTTCTTTCTTACCACCTATGGTGTGATCAATCTGGCTGCAGGAATCGAGAAGTTACTTGATAGTCCGTCGTACCGACCTATTTTTAAAGTGCACTGGAGTGTCTCTATCACCGGTGCTATTGGGTGTTTCTCGGTCATGTTTCTGATCAACCTGACGGCTACTTTGGTCGCCTTACTTTTTGTCGGAGTGATATTTATCTGGCTGGAACGAAGAGAACTTACTTCCGTTTGGGGAAATGTGAAAAGTGGTCTTTTGATGGCAGTGATCCGCGAAAGTTTGCTTAAAGTAAGTGATGACTACGAACCGAAGACCTGGAGACCACAGCCTTTGGTTTTGTCCGGTTCGCCGAGTCGGCGCTGGCACCTCATCGATTTTGCAAATTCACTCACCCACAACCGCGGCATACTCAGCGTCGCCACCGTATTTTCCGGGAAGGATGCCAACCGTCAGCGACTGGATAGGATGGAAGAAGAGATCGGCCGGTTTCTCAGGAAAAGAGCAGTAGATGCTCTGGTGCGGGTGGTTTCAGCCAAAGACCCATTCGAAGGCTCTGTGAATCTGGTGGAAGCATACGGCCTCGGAAAACTCGTGCCGAATACCATTGTTATGGGGGGAAGTGAGAACGAGGAGATCCGGGAGAAGTATTGTGGAATGATCCGCAGTTTCTATGAAATGCAACGTAATGTGGTGCTCATACACGGAGGTGATATCGAAAAGCCGGAAACCATCCGGGATATGGAAAATAAACGCATTGATGTTTGGTGGGGCGGGTTTAAAGGCAACGGTGGTTTGATGATGATTCTGGTGTATATGCTGCAAAACAGTCTGACCTGGAAAGGAGCTGAGATTCACCTCAAGATCGTTGTGGAAAGTGATGACGCCATCGAAGAGATCGAATCAAATATGCGTTCCATTGTGAAACAGATACGGTTCGAAGCGGAAGTAGATGTGATCCCGTCAAACGGGGCACCGTTTTCAGAAATATTCCGAAAAGCGTCAAAAGAAGCTGATCTGATCATGTTGGGAATGGCTACTCCCGATGATCACTTTATGGATTATTACGAGTCGATGCTGAATCTTACCAAAGATATGCCTACCTCGGTCTTTGTACTGGCCGGACAGGAGATCTCATTCGGAGAAGTGCTGATCCCACAGGAAACCATGAGTGATTGAACCCCCATCACTTATTAGTATCTGTTGAAGGTGTAAGTCCGCAGATCAATTCCTGTCGAAAGCGCAATCTGATTAACTTAGCGGCTAACTGTAGATTCAGGAATACAGATCTGAAGCAATACGAAAAGTATTGCAATGGGCTTCGAGGATACTTTTGATATCCGGAGCATACCCGCCACCCATGGTTACCATCACCGGAATATTCCGTTTTTTACATTCCTGAAATACGATTCGATCACGCTGCATACAACCATCCAGAGTAAGAGAAAGCCGGCCAAGTTTATCTTCATCAAGAACATCCACACCGGCCTGAAAGAAGGCGAAATCGGGTTTGAAATCATCGAGCAGACCGGGCAGGGAATCAGTGAGGTTGTTCAGGTATTCCTCATCTTCACAGCCATCAGGAAGAGGGATATCCAGATCGGAAGGTGGTTTATGAAACGGATAATTCTTTTCACCATGCATGCTGAAGGTGAACACACGCGACTCCTTCGCAAAGATCTCTGCAGTTCCATTTCCCTGATGAACATCCAGGTCAATGATCATGATCTTTGTGAGGCCTTGTACATTATTGAGCAGATGCATGGCGGCAACAGCCTGATCGTTGATAAGGCTGAATCCTTCGGGCCGGTTGCTGTAGGCATGATGTGTGCCACCCGCTATGTTGAACGCAACTCCGTATTCCAATGCAGATAGAGCACCTTCTACAGTTCCGTTGGTGATCCGCAGTTCTCTGTGAACCAAAGCCTGACTTTGTTCAAAACCACTTGCCCGTTCTTCTTTTCTGCTCAGGTTTACAGTCAAAAGCCGGTTCAGATATGAAGCATCATGAATACTCAGGTCGTAGATATATCCTTCCGATGGTTCGAAAAAGGTATTCTCATCCACAATTCCCAAACGGATGAGTTGCTGTGGAAGCAGTTCATATTTGATCATCGGAAACCGGTGATTTTCTCGAACCGGATGCACATATACAGGGTGCCAGGCTATTTTGTACACGCTTTGGGAATTAATCTGGTTTTGAATATTTGCCAGAGAACATAAAAGGTCCGGCTATCATTTGAAATGGTTTTTCGAAGTGAGTAGCAGAATCCGTTTTTAGTACCCGGGTGGGAATAGCATTCAATTATTTAGAATCTAGTTCCGTAGCTCTGCTGCGGGACTGAATATCGGAGCTCTGCTCCATTTCAGTTGTGAACCATTGAATTCTTCTTTGAAAACCTCTAGAACGAATCTTTTAAACAGCTGCAGGGAACATTATCAAGCCGGAAATAGTATGTAGAAGTATGAAGAAATCACTGATACTCAAGGCGATCGTTGGCGCGGTAATTTGTCTGGCAGTAGGCGGACTTTCGGGAATAGTAACTGCTGATTCCATTCCGAATTGGTACAGCACATTGAATAAACCATCCTTCAACCCGCCAAACTGGATATTTGGCCCGGTTTGGACCTTCTTATATACGTTGATGGGTATATCGGCCGGGATCATCTGGGAAAAGGGTTTGGAAAGAGAAGAAGTTCGTGAAGCATTACAGATTTTTGGCGTACATCTGTTACTGAATGCGTTCTGGACGATCCTGTTCTTTGGGTTTCAGACACCGGAAATTGCCCTGGCTGAAATACTGATACTTTTGATCACCATTATCCTGTACACCAGAAGATTTTACCGCATTGATCACATATCCGGCTGGATGCAGGTTCCCTATATAGCCTGGGTAAGTTTTGCCACAATATTGAATCTGAGCATCGTGTGGCTCAATTAACGGGCATGAAACATTAGAAAATGAGGTGCGTTCTTTAGATTTAAAAATCTGGCACGATACTTGAAATAACAGAGATAGTTGAAAAGGTTTTAGAACTCAAACCTGGGGAGGTTAGCATGGACAACTCAATGAAACATATCGTAATGCAGCTGGAAATTCTGATGAAAGAATATCCTGAAGCAAAATTCTACATTCAGAATCAGATCAAGACCATGATCCGGGACTTATTGAATGCAGAAGCAAGCATCAGTGATCTGGAAATACAGGAAAGCTAAATCATTACATCCGGACAGAATAAGATACTTTATTCCAATATCTCTAAACGTAATTCAGGGCAGAGGTAGTTCCATCAGGTATTGAACCTGATGCATAGGTTATTTACCGATCACACTAAGCAGGCTTTAGCGGGGTGACGTTCATATGTCAGCATATCTTCGTTAAAGGGGAAAGAACAGGGCACAGAAATTGAACTCAACAGTGCACCTGCTATACTTACTTTTCAATAATATTGATTTGCAACCGGTCCGGATTTCAACCGCTTTCAGTAAAAGGAGAGTCGGGGCAGAACCGGTTAATCTTAAACTCGTTACGGAGTTCCACTCCGTAATGTCAACACGGAGCTCCGCTCCGGGCAGTATTGCCCCAATTAATCTGCACCATCAATCGACGACTCGGACTTTTTTTGGGGGAAGTTGTCCCGTCCTAAAATAAGTTGA
>DLCN01000011.1 GCA_002480645.1 Balneolaceae bacterium UBA7797 | reverse complement strand
CTCCTTCAAAGGAGGACTTTCTTTACCTACGATCCTATTTCTAATTCCCCTATTCCTAATTTCTAATTGTACATTCTTAATTGATCATTCTTGATTGAATATTGAATGTTCCTTGTTGAATATTGAATATTGCCACCCTCTGCGATCCGTCGGCTGACGGAGAAGCAGTCTCAGTATTTCCATTCACATCAAAGACCCTGAGATCACTTCGTCGTATCCACTCCTTGTGAAGGGAGGTAGAGTTTTGAGTTCTGAGTGGAAAGATGCCGGTAACATTATTCCTAATTGATCATTCTTAATTGAATATTGAATGTTCCTTGTTGAATATTGAATATTGAATATTGAATCTCGCCTAAACAAAAAAAGCTCCGCGGTTTCCCGGGAGCTTTTTCCAATTCATGTGTTGTATGATGAACTACAGGATCAGTGATTCTTCTTATCCCGAAGCTTCTTGATCGCATACGCTCCACCGGCCGCCGCCAGCAGTCCCAGCCCGCCGTCGATCGGGGCTTGTGAAGGCGCCGCAGGTAAACCCGGCTGCGCCATTACCAGTTCTGTTGCAAACAATACTATCGCAGTAAGTGTAAATAAAAATCGTGCTTTCATGATGTATAATTGAGAATTACTTGATTAATGTCATTTTACGGGTGATGGTCTTACCACCGGCTACCAGTCGGTAGTAGTACATGCCACTTGCCGCATTGCTTGCATTCCAGCTCACGTTAAATGTGCCTGCGCTCTTGGTCTCGTTTACCAGCTCCGCTACGCGTTGACCCATCAGGTTGTACACGCTCAGGCTCACCTGACCCGGTTCCGCCACACTGTACTGAATCGTCGTGCTTGGGTTGAACGGGTTCGGGTAGTTCTGCTCCAAAGCAAATTCAGCCGGTGCATCGGCGTTTTCTGTGCTGGTTCCGGTTGGCTGGATCGCGATACCAAAACGGTCACTGCCGCTGCTTTTTGCCATCAACGGTCCGGCTACCAGATTACCGGGTTTAACTGCTTTTGCCGCTACTTCACTGCCCAGTTCAAATTTATATTCGAAATCTTCGGTGATCTCCTGCTCGAATCCGGTCTGGTAGTCGTGGAATACCACGCTCATTCCTGCCGGAAGAGTGAAGTCCGTAGCTTTAAGAGTAAATTCACCGGATTCAGTAGAACTTACATCCAGTGGAAGATTGAAAGACTCGTTCAGTGGTAAGTGGGCGATATCCATCAATTCACCGGCTTTAGAAGCAGACAGTTTAGCAAATTTGAAAGCTAATGGTTCCAGTTCAAGAGCGTCTCCCATCACTTTAGATTCGAAAGAACCCTCTTCAGAGAACTGCATCCACATAGAGTTGGTCACTCCGGCACCATCTAATTGCAGACGGATAACATTCAACTCTTCTGCCACTTCTTTTCCGTAGAATGTACCACCCGATGATTTATCATCAGATTCGATATCAATATCAGGAGTTGATGAGATGGAAGAAGCTGTTTGAATAAAGAATCCCTGAAATGGAGTAATTAATCCATCTGTGAGATCTCCTGTTTGACCTGAAGTCTCGTAGGTTTTCCATGCAGAAGTTGCCGGATCCCAAACATAAGCTACATTGGTAAGATCTGTTTTTGAGATAAGATCAAAGTCGATGGTTGATGCAAACGGGTTACCAACCAGTGTCCAGCCGTCAGCATTTGAATTAACGGTTAACCCGGTCACATCACCGTTTTCGGTACCGGTCACACTCAAAGTAACCGGAAGATCTCCACCACTTCCATTGTAGTCGGTGTCATCAAATACATACACCAGTACTCCCGAACCAGCACTCAGAGTAGCTGTTAAATCAGTTACACCATTCCAGTTTGAATCGGAGCCGTCAGTGGCAGCAGTTGGCCACGTAAACACATTTGGATCGCCTTGATCGGTATCAGCGCCGGTTGTTGCCTGTGTCCAAACCGGATCTAACAGGGTACTCAAGGTTGGAGTAGTCGGTGCAGACAGAAGACGGTAGCCTGCAGAACCAGTTATGTTTACACTTGATGCTCGTTTAATAACAAAATTATTCACATACATATTTCTATTACTATTGCCATCACCCTGATTGCCTATGTAAAATCCAATTCGATCAATTTCGTCCGTACTGGATACAGTGCCAGTAAATGTACCACTACCATCTCTTTTTGTTATACTAAGAGAATATTCCGAGCTACTTGCTCGAACTAAAGTAACGAACATTGGATCTGTACCGTAATCGGTAGAAACTGTACCTCCTGTATATGTAATTGTTGAAGATCCTCCATTATTGACATTAATAACGGTAGTACTTCCGTCCTTTAAATCGAAACCCTTACTACCACCAGAACTACCAGAGTAAGGGTTTGCATCCCAGTTAATAGCCCAATAGAAGGTTAATGTATCTCCAACCTGAAGCCCGACTTGAAATATTCTGTCAGCATTTAGGTATTCTGTCCCATTAGCATACATACCAAAAGCAGAGGCCCCCATTACTTCTAATGAATCCATTCCATCGTTACTTGGATCTCCGATAAATGTACCAGTATTCGCACCATATGAAATTGACCAAGCATCAAAACCTGATCCTCCATTGTCTGTATTACTCCAACCATCATTATAAGGGGTTTGAGAACCATCATCACTTGCAATAGTCACCTGCGCGTTCACGCCTTCACTTATACCCAGCATTAGGAATAATGCGAGTAATAAACTCGTAGCCTTCTTCATAAATAATATTGTTTTTTGTTTGAGTTGACTGCCTACCCGAAAAGCCCTTTCCTGATACCACAGAGCCGATGTAAGCGGTTACATAAAAAAAGGAAAATCTGTATATCAAACAAGAGCGGATTCTGCTTTCATTTCAGCTCCGGAAGAAAGGTAAAACCGGTAGCTGATTGAACACAACCAACATCCTCCGCCTGCATTCGCTCCGCTCACTCCGGCACCTCCTTCAAAGGAGGACTTTCTTTTCTTTACCGACGCCCCTATTCCTAATTCCTAATTGAATATTGAATGTTCCTTGTTGAATGTTGCATGTTGACAACATCTGCGATCCATCTGCGAGCGGAGCGAAGCAGTCTCAGTATTTCAATGCATATCCAAGACCCTGAGATCACTTCGTCGTATCCACTCCTCGTGAATGGAAGTGAAGTTTTGAGTGATGAGTTTTGAGTTTTGAGTGATGAGTTTTGAGTTTTGAGTGGAACGATGCTGGTAATAGTATTCCTGATTCACTATTCCTAATTGATCATTCTCAATTGAACACAACCAACATCCTCCGCCTGCATTCGCACCGCTCATTCCGGCACCTCCATCAAATGAGGACTTTCTTTTCCTTACCGACGCCCCTATTCCTAGTTCATAATTGAATATTGAATGTTCCTTGTTGAATATTGAATATTTCCATTCACAAACTAAGTCTTTGTGCATTTGCGGCAATGTGGTTATTCTTGGTTCATTATTAATTCCGGCACCTTATTTAGTATGAATACCTTTATTCGAATTTCACTGTTTTTCCTCATCCTGTTTATCGGATTTGTCTCACTGGCGGTTTACTGGACGTTCTACAAACCTATGCCCGATTACGAGGCCGAACTGGAACTTCCCGGTCTGCAGCAACCCGTGGATATTCACTGGGATGAATTCGGTGTTCCGCATATCTACGCACAAAATGAGACCGATCTTTACAAAGCGGTGGGCTATGTTCACGCTCAGGATCGACTGTGGCAAATGACCCTGAGTCAGATCGCCGCGGAAGGTCGTTTTGCAGAATTCTTTGGTCCCGATCTCATCGACTACGACAAATATCAACGTACACTGGGATTCTGGAAGATGGCGGAGAAGATCGAACAGGAAGCCCTCTCCGATCATGACCGTGCGGTACTGCAGGCTTATTCCGATGGTGTAAATGCTTTTATTGATGAAAACAGCAATCGATTACCGGTAGAATTCGCACTGACCGGCATCGAACCCATTCGCTGGAATCCCACCCGAACCATTGCCATCATCCGGATGATGGGCTGGGAACTGAATCTGAGCTGGTGGAGCGAGGTCACCTATAATTATCTGAAAAACAAACTACCCGCAGAACAATTCGATCAATTACAGTTGGGCTGGGCCGACAGCTATCCTACCACGCTGGATGATGATGAGTCCATCGATCTTACCTCCGAAGCGCTCCTCCCCATGTTGAAACAGGAAACGGATCTTCGGGCGATCCTGAACATGGAAGGCTCGCACGTAGGAAGTAACGCCTGGGTGGTGAATGCCTCCAAAACCAATACCGGATATCCCCTGCTGGCCGGAGATCCGCATCTGGGACTCGATATGCCGGGTAAATGGTACGAAGTACATCTGAATCTGAATAATAAGAATGTGAGTGGTGTAACTATCGCCGGAATTCCCGGTGTGGTACTCGGACAGAATGATGAAATGGCGTGGTCATTCACCAACATTATGGCCGATGACACCGATTTCTTCCTTGAAAAAATAGATCCTGAAGATCTGGGTCGTTACGTGGTCGATTCGGTAAATATGGGTCAGGTCGCCTATGAGCAGTTCGAGAAAAAGCGGGAGATCATCAAAGTAAAAGACAATGATGACGAAGTGGTTGAGATACGCTATACCAAACACGGTCCGGTGATCTCCGATATCTACCCGAATCAAGCGGTAGTTGATGGTCATGTGATCTCCATGCAGTGGACGGGTTACGAAGTGACCAATGAATTCAGAACCATGTATGAGATCAACTGGGCGAATACCTTTCAGGATTTTAAAGATGCGCTGCAACATTTTGGCGTTCCGGGACAGAATTTCATGTACGGGGATCGAGAGGGAAATATCGCCATGTATTCGACCGCCAGACTTCCCATCCGGAAAGGAGATAAAGTAACCCTTCGTCGTGGCTGGGAACCCGATGATGACTGGCAGGGATTCATCCCCCGGGAAGAAATGCCTCATATTGTGAATCCGGAGAAGGGCTGGATCGCCAATGCGAATAACAAACTCACCACCGGTAATTATCCGCATTATATTGCTACCTTCTGGGAGCCTTCATCCCGAATCGAGCGTATTGAAGCTACGCTAAGCACCAAGGAAACGCTCACCATCGATGATTTCAAGGCCATGCAGAACGACCCTTATTCAGCGTTTGCGGCCCGACTCACCCCTACCATTCTGGATGTGATCAAAAATCAGCAGGAATACGATTTTTCACTGGCGGTGGATTATCTGGAGAACTGGGATTACATGTATTCTCAGAGTTCAACGGCGGCTTCCATTTTTGATTCTTTCTTCCTGAAACTCACGGAAAATACGTTTAAGGATGAGATCGGGGATGAAGCCTATGAGAGTTTTAAATCACTGGAACTGATCCCGGTTCGTATCATGACGGAAATGATCAACGACAGTAGTTCCTTCTTTGACAATGTGCATACTCCCGAGATCGAGACCCGGCAGGATATCATTCTTAAAAGTATGCAGGATGCTATTTACTTCCTGAGCGATTCACTGGGTTCTGAACCTTTTGAATGGCGCTGGGACAACCTGCATACCATTACCTTCGAGCCGCCATTATTCAGTCAGGCTGCCGCAGATTCCAATGCCCCTGCCGCTTTAAAACTGATCGTAAAGAATGTATTAAGTAAAGGACCTTATCCCGTGGTTGGTCACGGTATGAGCGTAAATAATGGTCAGTACAGCTGGTCGGAGCCTTTTAAAATGGTACTTGGACCTTCGGTACGCCGAATTGTGGATCTCTCGGATCTTTCAAAAACGCTCTCTGTGATCCCAACCGGTCAATCCGGAAACCCGTTAAGTACACACTTCGGGGATCAGAGTGAATTGTGGCTGAACGGACAATACCGGGTGTTCTATCAGGATGAATCCCTGATCGACAGGTCGGATGTACAGACCATGAGATTGATACCCGTTGAATGATCGTCCTGTACCCATGAAATTTCACCTGCGATCTGTTTTACTTTATGTGTGTTTGATGGGTGTCTTTACCCCTGAAATGGCGGAAGCCGGCTATCGCCCGAGTACAGAGGATTCTACCTTTGCCGGGATCGCTTCCATTCTGGAACAGGCTGTCAGGGATTCCGTGTTTCCGGGAGCGGTGGCCACCGTGATCAAAGACGGTTCTGTCATCTACCAGCAGGCAGTCGGTTTTCATACTTATGATAAGCGCCGTAAAATGAAAACCAACGATGTATTCGATATGGCATCCATCACCAAGATCGTATCCACCACTACTGCTGCCATGAAATTAGTTAGCGAGGGCAAGCTGGATCTTGATGCAGAGGTACGACAATGGGTCCCCGAATTTGATACTGAATCAAAGAAACACATCACTATTCGCCATTTGTTGCTTCACGAATCAGGTTTACCGGCATTCCGTGTGTATGTGGACAGCCTCCAACAACGGGAGGACATCCTGAATGCCATCAGAAATGAGCCATTGATCTATGAACCGGGTGACAGATATGTATATAGTGATCTCGGGATGATCCTGTTGGCGGAGATCGTGTCCCGGATCACTGCATTACCGATCGATATCTACATGCGTCGATATTTCTACTTCCCTATGGGAATGAACAGTACGTTCTTCAACCCAAAAACACTAAACGTTGGGTATACATATCGCATCCCCCCGACTGAACGGGATACCGTTTTCCGGCACAAACTCATTCAGGCCGAAGTACACGACGAACGAGCCTGGTATCTGGATGGGGTGGCCGGACACGCCGGTTTGTTCTCCTCGGCAAACGATCTGGCTAAATACTGTATCCTGCTTATGAATGGCGGGTATTACAATGGTCAGCAGTTTCTGGATCCGGTAGTAGTTGAGACATTTACGGCCATGCAGTCGGAGCAAAGCGGACGTGGTTACGGCTTTGACCGGCGTAGCAGGAATGGTTTCACAACCGCGGGTAGTTTATCATCGGAGGATACTTTCGGCCATACCGGTTTTACCGGAACCAGTTTCTGGATCGATCGGGAGAAGAATGTTGCCATCATTTTACTTACGAACCGAACCTATCCCTACCGTTCCTTCGGGAAAACGATCAGCAAAATCAGAGCAGCGGTTGCCGATGCCGCTTTTTCTGCCTTAATTACACCATGATGACCTGGAAGAATTTAACAGACAACGCTTACACCCCTTATTCTGCAACTCCCAAAGCCTGTGTGGTAAAAGGCTCGGGAGGCACCTTATTTGCCGGAGTTCGGATCGAAAGTATTTCCTTTCCTACCACGATACCGGCCTTACAGGCTGCATGCTGTATTTGTTTAAGTGAAGGAGAACAACCGGTTGAAGTATATGCTCCCGATTCGGACTTAGAGCATCTGGATTTCTGGCTAAAAGAATTTGATCTCATCCTGAATCAACAGGATACTCCTCCTGAGGGAACCTATTTCAATCCGTTCAGGGCAGATGAATCAAATCCGGAGCGACTGGCATTGTTGCTGGATAAAGCCGTGACCCCGCACTCCGATTTTCAGGTTTCCTGCATCCTCACCACCAAAAGCGGAACCGTGGAAGGAGTTAATATTGAAGTAAGTGCCTGGACCATGGGATTATGTGCCGAACGGGTAGCCATAGCTAAAGCAATTTCAGCCGGTGAACGTGAATTCATTAAAATGTCTGTACATACAAGAACCGGTTCCTTCAGTAGCCCGTGTGGGGCCTGCCGGCAGGTGATCACAGAACATATGCCACTTCACAGCATCGAATTATTTCATCCAAATGAGACAGAATCGGTGCATTTATCGGCGGATCTTTTGCCTTTCAGTTTTACATCAAAAGCATTAAAAAAGCAGTAAGTCGAATTATCGGCTTAATATTTTTAAAAAAACTGTACTTGTATTTTTCCTGAAATTTCAGAAAAGCCCTTTTTTTAGAAAAAAACTTTGTTTAATGGCCGTTTTTGGCACTTTTTAATTTGACTCACATCCTTCGAATCAATAGCTTCAACGCAGTTTCAGAAATTTGAACTATATCTAAACATAAAACCTAACGGAGTTATAATGAGTAGAGTAAGTGAATTAAAAGAACTAGTTGACAGCGTTTCTGCAGAAATGGAAAAATTCTATGACAAAGGAAACAAAGCAGCTGGTACCAGAGCAAGAAAAGGTCTTCAGGATCTTAAAAAATTAGCTCAGGATATCCGTCTTGAAATTCAGGCTAAGAAAAACGCTGAATAATCGACTAGTTTTTATTCCTTATAAAAAAAGCTCCAAATACTGGAGCTTTTTTTTTGTTTAAGCAATTTTGGTTAGAACGATCATTCGTTTTTGCCCAACCAGTAATTTCTTAGTTGAAGCTGTTCCTCAGTTGGTTCTTCAACTTCCACTATTCGTTGTCTCGGTGCCATTGGCACTCCTACCACACCGGAGAGTTCGATCTCTTCCCCATCCCTGTCTACCACCATAGTGATCTCCGTTTCTGGAGTCCATTGCATGGAGCCGAAGATCAGGTTTCTGATGTTATCCAGATTATACTCCGTACTGTCTACAGATACGAGCACATCGCCCGGTAAAACTCCTAGACTGTCCAGCGATGAATGGAGGTCCATATTCCGGAAAAAGATAGCTCCGTCGTCCGTTACATCTACAAACGGTACCTGACCATTCAGGAAGAATCCGGTCTGTACTTCATCTTCTGTGAATTCAAGTCCCACTTTGGAGAACAATGCTGCATAATCGATCGGAGTGGTTCCTTCAACGTGGGTTCTCAGAAATTCACCGATCTCAGGATAGGTCATTTCTGTGATCTCATTGATCAGATTATCGTCCTCGAAAGGTTTATCTATCCCATATTTGGCTGACAGATCTTTCATGAGTGAAAGCATACTTTCTGAGCCATTGCTTTGCTCTCTGAGCAGGATATCGAGACTCATGCCGATCAGGGCGCCTTTCATGTACACATTGTAATAGTTGGAAGCGTACGGCTCATCGATCACATGCTCACTCATTTCAGTGAAGCTCATTGTATCATTCAGCGATAAGGAAGTGGAAATCTTATCCATGATCTTGTTGTAGAACTCTTCCCGGGTCTGAAGCCCTTCATACACCTGAAAATGGCTTGCAAAGTACTCGGTCACCCCTTCGTACATCCATAGATGCTTTGAGAAGGTCGGGTCGTTATAATCGAAATAATGCACGTCTTCGGAATGAACCGTTAACGGTGTAACGATGTGGAAAAACTCGTGGGATACCACATCTGTCATAAAGCCATTCATCGCCTGTACATTATACCATTCGGGAGCAACGGCAACAGTTGAAGTGTGGTGCTCAAGTGCCCCGAATCCACCGGGCTGACCTTCCTGACCGGATGAAAGATACAGGAATACATCATATCGGGGAGTACTGTTCAATTCGCCCAGGTAATTTTTCTGAGCATCCATCATGGTAGCCAGATTATCTTTCAGTTCTGCAGCAGTGTGGCTGCCATTGGGAGAATAAACACTCAATACGATCTCGATACCACCCACTTTGAATTCCTCAACGGTAAGATCACCGTACATCATGGGATTATCAGTCACATCAAAATAACGGCTCGCAAAATAGGTATCGGTTACTAACGAACTGTCTTTTGTAAACGAAGTTTTGATGACCGGCAATGCGGAAGATTTCTTCATGGATGCCGGAGCAGTGATGGAGATGGTATACTCATGATCTTCCATATCCTCGAAATACCCAACAAAACCGTGAAGATTCAATACAAAGTTATGATCCGAAATATTTGTACCGGATGGAGAGAATGGGGTTTCTTTATCGGTTTGTTCGATATCGAAAGTATCATTCACATAATAGGTGATCTTATCCAGCGAAGTAGCGTTGGTGATCATCCATGAGTTTTCGTCGATCATTTCGGCAGGCATCTTTTCGCCATCAAAACTGATGGCCTTCAGGCTATCGACAAAGGTTCCGAAGTTACTGATATCGTAAGTACCCTGAACTACACGGGGTAACCGAAAGATCACCGTATCCTGCATAAAGATCCCCGGATTTACTTCTACCGGAACCCGGTCATTGGATACAGATTGTAAAGACAGAGTGGTAACAATAGGCGCCTCACCCACCGGTTTTTCCATAACCGTAAGTGTTTCTCCGGTTTTCATGGAGCATGCACTTAGAAAAACCAGTACGATGAATAGCGTAAAAAACTTATTCATATACTTTTTTAATAATTCTGATTGTAATTATACCATAACCCCGGAATATCAGATCGATATCGAGGTTTTGAAGTGGGTGAATATAAGCAGGGAGGCTATTAATTGATAAAGCCTCCGGTTTCTGTAACAACTTATTTCACTCTGAATGTCCGGCTCTTAGTCAGAGAATTCAGAAATGAGAATTCAAGTGAGAATTTGCCGTCCACATCGGTCGTGTATTCGGCTTCCAGCTGCTTAAGTTGCAGATTGATGAGGGTGATCCCAAGGTTTCTGGTGTTTTCGAAGGTATGACCCTCGGCAAATCCGGAGCCATTATCATGGTAACTAAATTTTACGTGAGAATTCTCCGATCTAAGTGATATGGTGATCTTTCCATCCTCTTTATCCTTGAAAGCATGTTTCATCGAATTGGTGATCAACTCATTAAACAGCAGTCCGATTGGCACCAATTGATTCACACCCAGGCGAACATCTTCCAGATCCAGCTTCAGGTCCACCTGTTTTTCATCCGAAGAGAAAGTCCTCACAATAGCGGGGATCAATCGTTCCAGATATTCTTTCACATTTACGAAAGAAAGGTCTTCTGATTCGTAAATAAGTTCGTGGATCTTTGCAATAGATAAGATCCTGTTCACACTTTGTTCCAGATAAACTTTGGCATCTTTGTCCTCTACCGCAGCACTTTGAAGCTGTAACAGGCCGGAGATGATGGCCAGATTATTCTTAACACGATGGTGAACCTCAGCCAGCAGCACGATCTTTTCATTTTGAAGGAAATATTGCTGGATACCACGCTCTACTGTCATCAGGAAATCGTTCTCATCCCACGGTTTCGTAATGTACCGATACAGATCAGCTTTGTTGATCGCACTGATGGCGCTTTCGATCGCTGCCTGCCCTGTCAATAGTATTTTAATGGAGCGGGGACATAACTCGTGAACTTTGATCAGGAATTTATCACCGGCCATTCCCGGCATGATCTGATCTGATATTACCATGACAATGGTATGACCGTCGAACCGGAGCTGTTCCATCACCTCCAGTCCTTCCTCGGCACTCTCGCAGAACTCAAAATCAAACTGATCCCCGAATCGTCTGAGTAATTGCTTGTTCAGTGAATTGAGGATCATTTCCTCATCATCCACACATAATATTACTGGTTTTCTAGTCATCCTATTTCTTCTTCAACTGCAAATTGCGCGTCTGTTTTATCTTTAAAGTCGATCAGAATCGGCAAATAAACTTTGAAACAAGTTTTTCCTGGTTCTGATTCCAACTCTATGGTACCATTATGTTCTTGTATGATCTGTCTTGAGATACTGAGCCCTAATCCTGTTCCTTCACCTTTTTCTCTTGTCGTAAAGTAAGGTTCGAAAATTCTCTCCTGTAAATCTTCAGGAATACCCGGGCCGTTATCCTCTACTTCTACACAAACCGTTTCCTTATCAACTTTTTTAAGTCTCAATACGATCTTTCCGGATCCTGCCATCGCCTGAATTGAATTATGGATCAGATTGGTCCATACCTGATTCAGTTTATCAGGATAACATTTTACTTTGGGTAATTCTTCAAATTCCTTTTCAACGATGATCGCTCGTTTGATCTTATTATGGAAGATGATAAGGGTATTATTCAAATCTTCTTCCAGAGAGGTCTCACTCACTTTATCTGTATCCACGTGCGAGTAACTCCTCAATGCTTTAATAAGGTGAGTAATTCGCTGAATAGCAATGGTAATATCCCGAACATGTAACTGGCTCATTCCCAACAAGTGGAAGGAGTCTGCGATCAACTTAGCCTCTTCACACTTAAACAGAGGCATAAATTCCTTAATATCCTCACCTATAAACCCAATTTGTGCCAAGATCTTAGAATAGTAACGGGCTTCTTTGATGTCATGTTCATCCAGTAATTTCTGGATCTGTCTGGCATGTGATCTTTTCTGCATGGTGGAATAGTCTTTATTTGCAGCAATAATGTGTTTACATGCAAATAAATACAGGTCCCGGTATTCGATCGGTAATCGGTCAGTGATCAACACCAGTGAATTCAGGATATTCAAATAATCGCCTTTCACTTCGTTAATGGCGCTCTGAATGGCTCCGGCCGGAGTATTGATCTCATGCGCTACCCCTGCTACCAGCTGTCCCAACGATGCCATCTTCTCGGATTGTACCAACTGAACCTGAGTCTGCTTCAGCTCTTCAAGGGCTTTTTCGGTACGGTCTTTTTCTTCGGTGATGATATCTCTTTGTTCCTCTAGGGTATCATAAGCATCACTTAATTTATTATTCCTCTCTTCCAGCGACTGGTTGAAGGACTTCATCTCCTCCACCCGTTTATTTTGTGATTCGATGAGCCGGTCGAGCATGGAGTTGAAAGAAGACGCCACCACTTTCAGTTCCGGAGATCCCTGCGTTTCGTCCACACGTTGATCCAATTCATTGTTCGAGATCTTTTCCGTTACCTCTTCCAGTTTCTCCAGAGGACGCGTAATATTTCTGGCGAGGATCAGTGAAGCCAGTGTGGTACTCATCACAATGAGCACAATGATACTGAACAGACTGTTGAACATCCCTTTTTCAATGTTCCTCAGATAGGAGGTACCAAATCCCATATAGATGCCCCCGTACCCTGTGGCTTCAGAATACCACTCTCCCTTTTTCACAAAGATGTCGTCGGCATCCAGAATTTCTGTGGGCAGATCTTCGATCTCATTTAAGGTGAGTGTAGGCTCAATCGGATGCGAGGCAATGATATCTCCCATATCATCTGTCACAATGATGAATCGCAGGTTCTGATTTTTCTTGGCCCAGTCGAGCACAGTTCTGATACTGCTGTAATCATCCTCGTTCATACCGATCTCTATACCCAGACGTACGGCTTCAAGCTGGGACTGAGACGAATTATTATACTCGGTAGAGATGATATTTCTCTGCATTCGAATGAAGAAGAAAGCGAAAATAAGTACGGCAACAACCACAATGAGAGAAAGGAAAATGGTTAACTGCTTCCTTAATGGGGTCCGTGTGAAGAACGTACTATTCATAAGGTATAGTAATTAAGATCTTCACGTTTTCGTTTACCATACTTTCCGGTACATATCCGATCATGCCGGGGTTCTCATCCACATATTTCAGCATTTCGTCTACATCATCCACGATTCGGGGCGGTAACGAACGACCCGTAAACTGCTCTTTTAACTAGATCTTCTTGATGGCATTTACTCTGATCTGAATAAAATTATAGAAGGTAGATCTGATCTCGCTGGAGCCTTTATAATCAGCTACGTATATACGAGAACCGTCGTTCCAGTACAGGCGACGCATGGTGTAGATCTCTAACAGGTCAACACGATTGATCGTCTCTACATTTACGTCGTTAGAAACAATGACCGCAACATTTTCCTGCAATGGAGCCGGGTCGCTGTTAAAGAACAGGCCCATAAAGAATACTATGGAGGTAACGATCATTTTCATCAGAATATCACGCTGAGCCCCGCTGTTAAAAAATTAACATTGATATCCAGATGGGTATTCTCCCCAATACTTACATCCGAGTATTGAAATTTGAATACAATATCTTCGAATGGTTTCCAGCCTGCACCTGCCGTAAGATAAGTCAGTCCGGCTTTATCGGGTGAGTTTTCGATCAGAAATTCATAGGACTGATCATTGATAAAGTTCACTCCACCAAATATGTAATACCGCTCAGAAATGTTGTAGGTACTCAGCGCATAGGCAAACAACTTGTTTAAGTTTGCATTTTTATACTGAGGGGTGGTATGAATCTCACTATGATCATGTAAAATTAAAACCAGTTCGGACTCGAATTGAAGTTTCTTTACTCCAAAGGAGAAGTCTGAACCTAATCTGTATCGGGGTACATCACCAAATACAGGAATCTGAGCGTTCGGATACCGCCCTATAGAATACCCATCAATTTCATTTCTGTTGTCATGGTCGGCAGTAGCTGATACTCCAAATTTAAATGAATCGTAAGCCGATCGGACTCCGATCCTGCCACCATAACTGAGTAAAGTCGATAAATTTTCACCTTTATAGATCGTAGCACTTTCCTGTTCTACAGAAATGGGTCCGGTACCGGGTTCTATCTCAGAAGCATAATCAGCCTCACTATTTCCCATATTGACAGAATAATCCAAAATGAGTGAATTGCTGATGTTCTTTACACCATTTATCTGGATATAGGATGATTGAGGCATGTAATCCTGTTCATCAAAGATCCCGTAAAGCAATGCCTCATAAACAGCCGGTCTGATAAGATATGGAAACAATGGCAACCGGTTTTTGATCTCATTCAGATTATTAAAGGTGGGAACCATTAGGCCTACCTTCCCAGTAATATTCGGAGTGATCTGATAAGAAACCCACCCTTCGTTGATCTTAAAATTTCCCGAATTTAACGCACTTGAATAGGATCCGGTAGCGGAAAGATTCAGGAAAAAAACGGTCTTTTCATTGATCGGTTTTCTGAAGAACAGATCCAGTTGATGAAGAGCAAAAGAATTTGATTTAAAAGGCTGATACAGGTCTGTTGGCACTCCAAGATCCAGATCTTTATAAGTAAAGGTGCTGATATCTTTATGATTGAAGATAGTTTGAGAAAAGCCAAAGACGTACAGATCTGTGTTTGTCTGACATAAACCTGCCTCTACCTCAACTATCAGGAACGAGAGTAATAAAAGGGTGATATGTAAACTTCTTCTTACCATATCAGAATATCACGCTAAGCCCCGCAGTTATCATATCGATCTCGGCTTCCGAATACGGGTTATCCGCCAAAAACGCTTTAGAATATTGCAGTTTTAAAACGATGTCATCAAAGGGTTTCCAGCCGGTTCCTAAAGAAAGGTGCGAAAAACCACTCGCATCCGGAGAGTTTGGCATTAAAAACTCCACCGCATTGTCTTTCAAATGGGTAAAGCCGACAAATGCATAATGCTTATTGTTGAAATCATAATTTAGAAGGCCGTAGTAAAATGTTTTATTCATATTTACATTCTGATACTGCGGTGTTTCATGGATCTCTGAATGATCATGAAGAACTCTGATATACTCCGACTCAAAACTTAGTTTATCCCAATTCCATGACAGATCTACCCCGATCCGGTATCTGGGTACATCACCAAATACAGGAAGATTCACATTTGGAAATCTACCAACTGAGTAGTTTGTAATTTCATTCCTGTTATCATGATCCCGTGTAAATGAGACTCCTAATTTATAGGTATCGATCACAGATCTCAGGCCAACCCTTCCCCCGAAACTTAACAGAGTGGTGAGGTTCTCTCCATTATAGATCGTGGCACTTTCCTGCCCAACGGATATTGGTCCTGTACCGGGTTCTATTTGTGAGGCGTAAGAATACTCACTGTTCCCCATATTGAAAGCAAAATCAAAAATGGTATTTCTTGTGAGCAGCTTGGTTCCTGATACTTGCAGATACGCACTCTGAGGCAGATAATCCTGTTCAGAAAAAATTCCATAGAAAAGGGCTTCATAGATCAAGGGGCGGATCAGATAAGGAAGCAATGGCAACCGGTTCTTGATCTCATTCAAATTATTAAAAGTAGGAGCCATCAAGCCTACTTTTCCGATAATATTCGGTGTGATCTGATAGGACACCCAACCTTCAGGGATCTGGAGATTTCCAAAATTCAATGCACTGGAATAGGAACCGGTGGCGGAAAGATTCAGGAAAAAAACAGTTTTCTCGTTGATCGGTTTCCTGAAAAACAGATCCAGCTGATGGAGCGCAAACGTGTTAGATTCAAAATTTGCGGTAAAATCTACCGGTACTCCGGTTATATCTCCACTTTTAGTAAAGGAATGTACATTCTTGTAATTGAAGATGGTTTGAGAAAAACCAAAGATATAAAGATCATCCGAATCCTGGGCACTCCCCGTATTAGGTAATAGCGTAGTAAGTACGCCGATAAAAATTAAGCAATATGTGGCTATACCTCTTTTCATCCGGTTTTAAAAAATTACGCTAAGACCTGCTGTGATAAAGTTCACGTTTACTTCGGCATGCGGGTTATCCCCTAAAAACACTTTTGAGTACTGGAATTTTAAAACAATATCATCGAAGGGTTTCCATCCCCCTCCTCCGGTTAAATAATTTACCCCGCTTGCATCGGGAGAATTCGGCAGTAAGAATTCGAACGACTGATCCTTAAACTGATTGAAACCGGAGAATGCGTAAAACTGCTCATTGATGTTATAAGTGAGCATTCCATAGAAAAAGGTCTTATTCAGACTTGCGTTCTTGTACTGAGCTGTTTTATGAATTTCTGAATGATCGTGGAATACCCCGATGAATTCTGACTCGAAATAGAATTTTTTATAGGTAAATGAAAGATCGGTTCCCAGACGGTACCGGGGAACGTCTCCAAACACAGGAAGGTCGATACCCGGAAAACGAGCTAAAGAACCATTGGAGATCTCGTTTCTGTCGTCATGGTCGAAAGTAAATGAGACCCCCATTTTAAAATTGTCGCGGGTACTCTTAATTCCGGTTCTACCACCAAAAGATAGCTTAGTTGTCAGATTTTCCCCTTTGTAGATCGTCGCGCTCTGTTCCTCCACATTGATTGGCCCTGTACCCGGTTCGATCTGCGACGCATAAGAAGACTCACTGTTTCCTATATGAAAAGAGTAGTCGAATTGAATATCTGCGGATAATGACTTAAACCCTGAAAACTGTACATAAGCACTCTGAGGAACATAATCCTCTTCACTGAACACCCCGTAAAATAAGGCCTCATAAATGGTTGGGCGAATGAGATAAGGAAGCAGAGGTAATCGGTTTTTGATCTCATTCAGGTTATTGAATGTCGGGATCATCAGTCCCACTTTTCCGGTCATGTTCGGAGTAAACTGATAGGACACCCAACCTTCCGGGATCTGAAAGTTTCCCGAATTCAGCGTACTGGAATAAGACCCGGAAGCTTCCAGGTTCAGGAAGAAAATCGTCTTTTCATTGATCGGTTTTCTGAAATAAAGATCCAGCTGATGAAGTGCGAAAGTATTCGTCTTAAATGTAAGCTCTTGTCCGATGGGAAGCCCATTATCATCGTTAGTGAAGGCTTTAGACTGAATTAACTTATTATTATAGATGGTCTGAGAAAACCCGAAAATGTATAGGTCATCAGAATTCTGGGCAAGCAGAGAGCTACCCAATAGTCCGAAAAAGACTATCCCTAAAACAGTAATCCTTCTAAACACTCCCATTTGATGTCCCTAATTAGCTCTTATTTATTTATGCTTTTTATCGACCGTCCGATAAGATTATTAAACAAATATAAAGTGGATTAAAATTTAATACATCTATCTTATTAAAACTAACTATTTAAGCAACATTATTAGATTCCAATAGTATGAAAAACTCCTTATACCTCACTGTTTTTATTTTCCTTCTATTAAGTGCTTGTAAGGGCAGTACCGGAAATGAAGAACTAACTGACCTCGAACTGATTCAGGGCACCTGGGTGGTTCAGATTGCTGTCATTGACGGAAATTCTCAACCCATCACCAATCCCGGGCTGGGACAAATGCAACTGACCTTAACTGAAAGCAATTACACCTATTTATTTCCGGAAGTTGGTGCAACCGGTTTACCGACCGGAAATACCGATTCTATTCAGGGTATATGGTCGTTCAATGATGATCATTCCATGATCTATCTCGACAGGTCTGCCGTTGGAGAAGATGATTTTGAATGGGAGATCATTCAGTTATCCATCGGTATTCTAAAAACCCGTTATACTGAACGTGCCGCTGACGGAAGTGATGGCACGTCTACCTACGAATTTACTTACAAGCTTGCCTCTTAGGCTTTAAACAAAAAAACCCAGGCCAAATGACCTGGGTTTTTATTTTCCAACTTCCAACCTTTCAGAAAATCAGATCAGGCGCATCCCCCTTCTGCCTTCACTACCACTTTCTTCACCGGTTGACGTAAATTTTTGAGACGCTCTTCCATCCTGATCAGTTTGATCTTTGCATCCTCACGGAACCGGAAGGTATCCAGTTCGTGCTTGTCAGCATCAGCGGCGGGTTGGACCGGATTGAAGATCACTTCCCTGAACTCAGGAACCGTTCCAACCAGAATGATCGGGTCTTTATCACCCAGTAAGCGTGCAAGGGCTGCAGCTTTTCTTACATTCAACGAAAAGTCGCCTACAAATACATTCTTCTTATAGGGCTGTTTGTACACACTGGTCCAGGCAGGGCTATCCATTTCCCAGAGTGGCACATTGATGGCTGATGGGATGGTGGTTTTAAATGCTGCGGTATCACGTACATCAATGATGTTGTATTCGTGAGAATGGTGAACCAGTTCAAAAGCAAGCTGATCAATATCCATGGTCTTCACTTCAAAATCTGCACTTTGTGCGGCTGTTTCAGCTTCATTCCAGAGCATCTCTTTTCTTGAAGGAGTGATCCAGATCAACATGATCAGTACCACCGGTATCACCGTAATGCTGGCGTAAACCAATTTACGCTCTTTACTGATCGTAGTTTCCCTTCCGTTGATCTTATCTTCCAGCTTTCCGGTCAGGATAAAAGCGATCACAGCTACCAGTGTTAGCAGAATACCGAACATCTCAGGCGACATTCCCAGCATTTCACCCATGGTTGGAGCTCCGATAAAATTGGCGGTATAAAGACCTTCAAAGGCACCAAATCCTTCCATAAAGATGAAGATCCCGATCACCGAACCAACGATGAAAGCGAACGCATCAATTCGGCCGACCGCAGCAGCACACAGGCTGGTACCGGGGCAAAAACCGCCGATTATAAATCCGGCCCCCATTATGATACCACCTACAATTGCTGCATTCACGTAGGTAGGATTAATGTAAATGAGATTAAGATCTAACAGTCCCAGATGACCCAGAACCAGAACTCCGGTCATTGCTGTAACGCCGGCTGTAAAGAATACTTTAAGAACGGTAAAATCGTAGCCGTAAAACAATCCTACCAGTTTTCGGGTTGAAGAAAACCCGGCCTGCTCAAGCGCGTATCCGAAACCGATACCTACGATAAGAGCGATCACAAAATTAAATTCGGGGCTAATGAAATAAGGTACTAATGGTGCCATGTTATGCCTCCTGATTTAGCCAAAGTTTTCTGAAGAAGTAGGCAAACATATATGCCCCGCCAAAGATGGCGATCATAGTAATTATACCGCCGAACGACATCACCGCCATCCCACTTAACGCAGAACCGCTGGTACAACCACGTCCCAGCTGGGAACCGAATCCGAATAGAATTCCCCCCAAAACGGCAAAGATCAAACGACTCTTATTGGTAATGGATGGACCCTTTTCCAGTTTCAGTGCAACACGATTTGAGATGATACCGGAGATAAAGGCCCCGATCACAACCCCTACGATCTCGTAGAACAGCCATGAATTAAGAGGGCTTCCTTCGTGCGATTTTGTGTAATCCTGATAGTACTCCACGTTCTCGAAATGTTCAGGAGCTACATTTTCAACTCCGTATAAAGCGATACTTTTGATCCCGCCACTGGCTCCGAGTCCGCGCCCGGTTATGTAGATGGTTGCCAGGAGCACAAAGCCCAGAAACAACCCGGCGAGATAAGGATTCATATATTTTTTGGGTTCCATCTTATACTCCTTGTTCTTCTTTGATTGGCTCTTCTTCTTCTCCGTGTTCAACATCCTCGTAGCCGGTAAGCATGGCTTTAATATTGGTTGTAGGATGTTCTCCGGTGGTAGTCATATACACATGAACGATAATGAAAGCGATAAGTATGAATGCTCCGAATGTATGCCACACAGCGATGGTGCCGAGCTCAAAATTACTGATCACCACAATGTTGTTGGTATTTATGGTTTTATGGAACATATATAACAAGCCGGAAACCACCATTACCGGTACAATTAGTACCTTAAATCCCAGGTAGGTAAGGATCTGCAACGGGTTTAGTTTTTGCCACTTATCCTTCTGGGTTGGGTGCGGATCGTTTCTGAAGATCCCGATCGTGTAATACATGATCTGCGCCTTCATATTTTTGAAGGTAGGAATGTATTGTTTCCACTCTTCGGTAGTGAAATGCCAGAAAATGGCAAATACGATCAGTACCAGAAAAGCGTAGGAAGCAATTCTGTGAAATTCTACTGCTTTCTCATATCCAAAAACATGGATCGAATCATGAACTTCAAAACCGGTTAAGGCCAGAAAGAAGATCAACGCAGATTGAGACCAATGCCAGAAGCGTTCAAATCGTTTATATTTCTTAATTCTTTCCATTATTCAAACTCCCGGTAGTGTTTCATTTCTAGATCTTTTTGGATGAGGAAATAGGAGATGATGCGCGAAATACCATGGGCAAGCACTCCAAATAATGACAGTATGATCATCCATTTACCAAGTCCGTCCAGCGTAGCATTATTATCTCGTCCCGGCAGGTAAAATCCGGTCAGTTCTGCTAAACGGCCATCATTTTGTGTATGACAATCAGCACATTGTAACGAAGCTTCCGCTTTCGATACCATGTGATTGATCGGCCAGTACATTTCTGTTTGAATGAAGTCGTAATGACCGCTATATGGTAATCCCACCTGTTTCATACCTGCCGCAGCAGCCGTATTCCAGTCAAAATCTTTCCAGAAAGCACTGTCGCCTTGTGCTTCGGCATACAGTTTAGGTTGAATCAATGTCAGATTTTCTGTGTCGTAGATCTGATCTCCACGGTGCACTTTCACCGGAATGATCTTAGAGCCCGGATCATCGTGACTTCCAAATAACCGGTTGATCTGCACCGGCCCATTGGTCGTATCGATCTTATCACCGATCAGATAGTGATCTGCAGTTCCGTTAAACCACACATATTCCGGCTCAACATTGCTGGCCCATTCAAAAGAACCTTTAATGGACATATAGATATGTTCACCGGTAGAATCTTCTAAGGAATAAGGCTGCCCGTTTTCCAGTTTACCGGCATCAGACCAATACCACTCCATTTTTGTTGGATTCTCTTTGGCATAAACCGGGATATGACAGGTTTGGCACGCAACATTTGCTGTGTGCTTGTTCAGCATATCAGACAAGTGTGGGGTATTATCGTGGCAACTTTCACAGTATAAGCGATTCACGTTACTAGAAGACACTGAGTAAAGCTTTCCGGCGATCTGATGATTCTCAGCTGTATGACAGTCCACACAGGTCATATCGATACCATCGTTGGCCAGGTGGACATCCATTTCACGATCAGCACTGTACAGTGCGGTTTCAAGGTCACCGTGTTTTACGTTGTTTCCACCCCCACCCAGGAAGTGACAACTACCACAGTTCTCGATCGTAGGTTTTCCTACGGTCTGTGCTACTTTGGTAAGATCAACAGTTGCAAGCGGATCCCCGCCGTGGCCACCACCTTTAGCATATTCTTCTGTATCAGCATGGCAGGCAAGGCAGTCAACGTTATTTGCATCAGTGAAGTCGTAGATCTTGGAATTGGTCATCCCGTATCCGGTATGACACTTTGCACAAGCAGCTTCATTACCCGCAACACTTATACAATAGTTATTCAATACGTTCTTTTTACCCAGAGCCTGAATTCCACGTCCGTCTATATAACTGATCCGGTCCCAATTGAAGTGAGAGGAATTAACAACCTCATCGTGCCGTTCCTCGTGACAGGTTAGACAGGTTGCCGTAACTTCCTGAGCAGATTCAAATTTTTGATTCAGAATTGGAAATTGGGAGTGATCAACCCCGGCCGGATCATCTTTAGCAAATTTTACTCGTAATGCTTCCAAAGCCAGATTTGGTTCTTCCGGTGGTGTTAGCGCCTGTATTGCAGCTATTACCGCGATTGTACCAAGAACGATCAGTACCAAAGTTAGTACGTGCGAATGTTCTTTCAATCTCATAAATACCCTCCATCAACTAGGTTTATGTAAGTGTAAGCGAATGTAATCCTCTATTATGAAGAGAATATATAGAAATGTTACTACTTGTAGTAACATGTAAAACTAAGTGTGAGAATTATCGGTCAGATATAATCATTCTGAAGATTCTAAATACCCATCCGGCAAAGGATTAGTATTCAAAAAAAAATTTTAAAAATTGTAATTCGTTAAATTCATAAAAGCCTTCATTGCGTCATTTCGACATATTTTTGAGCAAATTATTCTCTCAAAAGAGTAAAACCTTAAAAAAGCGCTTGCAAAGATGGGTTCGCACTAATATTATCCGCCACTAATTAACTTCTAGATCACTAAATAATGCGCAAAAACATCCACATTATTACTCGTGAGGACGAGTATGATGCCATCGTTGTAGGAACAGGAATCAGCGGTGGCTGGGCGGCAAAAGAACTCACCGAAAAAGGACTTAAAACACTTGTATTGGAACGTGGCCGAATGGTGAAGCACGTTGACGATTACACTACTGCCCATATGGATCCCTGGGATTTCCCTAATGGAGGCCAACCTACCCGGGAAGAAAAAGCGAGACAATTTAAACAGGCCCGTACCGGATATACTGTTAACAAAGCACACAGCCATTTCTTCGTAGACGATATTGACCATCCATACAACGAAGTGAAACGATTTGACTGGATGCGGGGCTATCATGTAGGTGGACGATCCATTATGTGGGGACGTCAGAGTTACCGCCTGAGTGATATAGATTTTGAAGCGAATTTAAAAGATGGAGTAGCTGTAGACTGGCCTATCCGATACCGCGATTTAAAACCGTGGTACGATCATGTTGAGCAGTATATCGGAGTGAGTGGTGAGAATCTGGGCTTAAAACAGTTACCGGACGGTAAGTTCCTGAAACCCATGGAACTGAATTGTGTGGAGAATCACCTGAAGGAGAACATCAGTAAAAATTATAACGACCGGGTTCTCACTATTGGTCGAACTGCACACATCACGGAAGGAACCAAAGAAGGCCTTGGTCGGGTAAATTGTCAGTTTCGAAACCGATGTATGAGAGGATGCCCGTACGGAGCATATTTCAGCAGTTTATCATCTACTCTGCCTGCTGCTGATAAAACCGGAAACATGACTTTGATCCCGAATTCAATTGTGCATGAGATCACTTACGATCCGGAAACTCAATTAGCTACCGGAGTGAAGGTAATAGATTCCGAGACCGGCGAATCTTACGAATATAAAGCTAAAGTGATCTTCTTATGCGCATCAGCGATCGCCTCAGCAAGTATTATGATGCAATCCAAGTCAGACCGATTCCCGAACGGGTTAGGTAACGATTCCGGTGAATTGGGACATAATGTGATGGATCATCACTTCCGTGTGGGTGCTTCAGGAAACTTTGATGGCTTTGAGGATAAATATTATACAGGACGCAGACCCAACGGCATCTACATCCCGAGATTCAGAAATCTGGGAGGTGCAACTGATCAGAAAGATTTCCTCCGAGGCTACGGATATCAGGGTGGCGCGTCGCGTGGAGATTGGTCGGAAGCGATCAGTGAAATGAAATATGGAGCTGATCTGCAACAAGCTATTCTGGAACCGGGTGCCTGGAATATCGGCCTTACCGCTTTTGGTGAGACTCTTCCGTATCATGAAAATAAAATGACCCTGGATTATGAAAAGACCGATAAATGGGGCTTGCCAACGGTTACTTTTGATGCTGAGTTCAAGCAGAATGAACTGAACATGCGAAAAGATATGGCCCAACAGGCTGCAGAAATGCTGGAAAAAGCCGGATTTAAGAATATATCAACCTACGATAGTATCGGAGCTCCCGGACTGGGCATTCATGAAATGGGAACCGCCCGAATGGGTAGAGATCCTAAAACTTCTGTGTTGAACGGAAATAATCAGGTACATGCGGTAAGAAACGTTTATGTAACCGATGGTGCTGCGATGACCTCAGCAGGATGTCAGAATCCATCTCTCACATATATGGCACTTACTGCAAGAGCAGCCAACCATGCTGTTGATCAACTTAAAAAAATGAATTTCTAAATCCGGATCTATGAACAGAAGAGAAGCTTTAAAAAAATTAGGTTTAACATTCGGACTGGTTGCTGCCGGTCCGGGTTTTATGGCGGCCTGTGCTTCAGCAGAAAAGCCGGCTGATGGCCGTTATTTCTTTACTGACGAACAGTTTGATCTGCTAAGCAGTACCGTTGATGTGATCATTCCGAAAACAACTAAATATCCTTCAGCTTCCGAAGTGGGAGTTCCGGAATATATCGATCGGTACGTAGGCGAGGTAGTAAGTCTTGAAGAACAGGATAAGATCAAAGCTTATATGGACGTACTCTCAAAGAAATCTGCATCAACTGCTGTGGATGAACTGGTGAAAGGTGCTCTCGACCTCGAACCGGCTGATCAGGGAAAAATGTGGAATCAGATAAACTCCTATACCGAGTCTGTTAATTCGGGTACTTCCGGTAGCCTGTCTGATGAAGCTGCAATTTTCGCACTGATGTACAATTTGCGATCAATGACGATCGGGGCTTACAAAAACAGCCGTAAGGTTGGTGAAGAAATACTTGTGTATGAATCAGTTCCCGGACATCAAAAAGGATGTGTGGATCTACAGGAAACAACCGGTGGATTAGCCTGGTCGTTATAAACCGGGCTTTATATCTCTCTTTCTTACAAAGTTCGATATAAGAAAACTCATTGTTTGATTTTAAGGTCTTATATCGAACTTTCTTTGTATAAGCTATTTTGGTTTGTAAACGACGGGCGTATTGTTATTCAGTGCGATAAGTAATTGAGGACCGTTGGGGGTTTGCAGCACCACCATACCT
>DLCN01000010.1 GCA_002480645.1 Balneolaceae bacterium UBA7797 | reverse complement strand
CTTGATAAAGTCATAGTATTCTGAATGACTGCGGTAATACGCATGCTTCAGCAGTTCAATCCACAGACGGAGGCGGCAGATTTTTACCGAATTCGGATTGATATCCACCCCGAACAGGCAGTTTTCGATAATGGTCTGCTTTTCGTGGAACAGCGTTTCCTGCACGCGTTGACTTTCTTTACTATCCGGATGGTATTCGAACAACGCGCCCTCTTCGTCGGTTACAATCAGCTCATCGTTTTCTACCACCAGCTCGTATTCCTTCAATCGTCGGCCTTCCCGATCCTGCAATACCCGCAAATCGTGCTTGATGGCCAGAATCTCGTTCAGTGCCGATACCAGAAAGTGCCCCGAACCCACGGCAGGATCACAAATCTTAATACTGTTGATGATGGTATTGGCTTCGCTACGGTCTTCAATCTTATCATATACATCATCCAATGATTCACATTTCCAACCTTTCACCTCATTGAATTTCTGTACCACGGCGCGACGAATGGTTTCCCGGCACATGTACATGGTGATGAAGCCGGGGGTGAAGAACGAGCCGTCTTTATAGCCGTTTATCTTCTCGAAAATGAGTCCCAGCACGGAGGCATTAATCAGCGTTTTGTTATCCTCCTGAATATCCTCGCCGCCCTCACTGCTGAAATCGTAGGCATCCAGAAAAGCAAACAGGTATTCGAGGGCGTTCAACTCTCCCGAGCGTTTCTTACCCTGATCGCCTTTCAGCACGGTTCCGCTCATGATGGGAAGCATCCGGTTATCCCGCAGATTGCTCACAAACAGCGTGTTGTGCTCCATTTCGGTAGGCTCAAACAGCGAACTGTTCAGGTACGGCACCTTATCAAACAGCGTGTTGATCTCCTCCGAACGCTCTTCATACTTTCGTGCCAGCACCTGAAAAAACAGAGTGTTCAGTTCATCATAATCTTTAATGCGCTTCAGATTCAGGAAGGCGTAGCTGTCATCTCCATTATGATAGCTGATCAGCTGAGCTTCCAGCAATTTCAGGAACAGAATCCGGTTCACCCATGTGATGCAGAGTTCCAGCCCTACATTAAACAGGCGTTCTTCGCGGGTTGCACCGTACTGACTCACATTCGGTACCCGCGAGAGCTTGTCGAGGCTTTCAATTTGGGTGATGGTATTTTCCAGCAAAGAGCCTTTGTTACGGTCTCCGGCTTTGGGTCGCTGAATTACTTTCTTACCGCCGTCTTTCACTTCCTCCAGTCCGATGAGATGTAACAGTTCTTTGTAGAAGCGGTTATCCAGTGAATTGCTGTCATTGGCAAACGGGAGTTTGAGCAGATGCTCCGGCGAAAACAACTTATATAGGGCAATCAGCTTGGCATCGTCTTTCTTATCGTTATTGCGAAGGGGCTTATCGTACGTGCGGATATCCAGCCACGTAAACTCCAGTGAATCCTTTACTTCCTCTACAAAAGGCTGGGCAATATTGCTGTAAAAGAACTCGGTGGTGGTGCCCGAGAGCCGTCCGGCTTCAAAATCCTCAAACTGTTTCACCAGTTTCTTATTCTTTGCAAAAGCTTTTTCGAATACAGCGGCATCAAACACAAACCACTCGTAGATATTTGTGGCGATGAGATGTTTCAGTTCCAGATTCTTATGGGTGATGCGTTCCTTGAGATAATACAGCAGCAGCTCATGAAAGGCTTTCGTGTTGATGTTCTCCTTCGAAAGCATCTCAGCCTTATTCGTGGGTTTCTTCGCTTCAATAATCACCCCGACCGTACTTTCCGGCTCCTTGCCGTTATGGATCACCTGATCGCTTCTTTCTTTGATATTTATATAGTGTTTTCCCCGGTAATAGGTATCCTCCAGAAAATCGGAGACCAGTTTTTTATGAAATTCTTCATATTTATTCTCATCTATCCGGTCAATAAGTTGTATCAGGTGACTCTTAAAGCCATCAATGGCACTGCGATTAGGCTTCACCTTAAGCCACGCTTTGTTTATTGACTGCCGTACTCGTTTTGGATCTTTAGACATGTTCCGGTTCTTTAATTTTCGCTCTTACACTAAGAAAAACAGGAGTTAAGTACAATTGAAAATTAAATCCTGTAAGTGAGGCAGGAGGGTGATTTCGTGTGCAAATTACATCAACTATTTAAAAACATGCGCATCAACCAAATGGTTGAACGTTATGTTTTGATGAAAACAACACTATGTTTTTGAAGAAACGTTGGCATGTTTGCTGGGTAGGAGGGTAGCCATTAAAAAAGACGTGCTGAATAGAACAACACGCCTTCTTTTTATTGTGCGGGAAGCCTGTACATGGCGTCCCTCATCCTTCAGGGGATTACATTCAGTTAGGCCTTCTGATACTCCAGGGTAGCCAGCATGGTTTTGAACTTTTTACCTGGCCGGAACAGAATTTTAGCCTTTTTAATATTCGAGGCGCTTACTTCCTCTGCTGTATCACTGGGTTCACTACTAATGCTAACCCTGAAACTGCCAAGTTCACCGATGGTAACAATTTGCCCGTTGGCAAGCAGTTCCGGTACCACATCTACAATCGAGTACAATACGGCACGGATATCAGCGCCGCTTACGGTACTTATCTTTTCAATACGATTCGACAATTCGTCGATACCAGAGGTGCCATTCGTTATCGTAGAAGCATAATACTTTTTAGTTCCTCCGCCCTCAACTCCGGGCTCGCCTCGCTCAATCACATTATATTTTATACTCATAACATTTACAATTTGTGATTAATGGTTATCCATCAGTTAATAATGGGTTAATAAGCAAGACGTATGAGAAATGAACTCCTTACATATTTTTTTCAAAGTACCGTACACCTGTGTTGCAATACAGAGTGTTTATGCAATAAAAAAAGGGAGGCATTTCCATGCTTCCCTTTCAAGTGTGATTGATATAGATAGTATTATGCTATGGCTATGTTAAGCCGGGTGAATCAATCCAGATCAAATCGATCCAGATTCATCACTTTGGTCCAGGCGTTAACAAAATCTGCAATGAATTTCTCTTCGCCATCTTCGCAACCGTAAACTTCGGCAAGCGCACGAAGCTCTGAGTTTGACCCGAAAATCAGGTCAGCCCGGGTTGCTGTCCATTTAAAGTTGTCGGATGCCCGGTCACGACCTTCAAATACATCTTTACGTTCTGAAAGAGCCACCCATTTGGTGCTCATATCCAGCAGGTTTTTGAAAAAGTCGTTAGTAAGGGTGCCCGGCTTGTCAGTGAACACTCCATATTTTGATTTATCAAAATTGGTATCCAGTACACGCATACCACCGATCAACGCGGTCATTTCAGGCGCGGTTAACGTGAGTAGCTGAGCTTTATCTACTAACAATTCTTCCGGAGAAGTCTCATAATCCGGCGCGTAGTAATTTCTGAATGCATCGGCTTCAGGCTCCATCCAGCTAAATGATTCTATATCTGTTTGTTCCTGTGTAGCGTCTGTTCTGCCCGGGGTGAATGGAACCGTTACATCATGGCCGGCATCCTTTGCGGCCTTCTCAATGCCTACAACACCTCCTAAAACGATCAGGTCGGCCATGGAGACTTGTTTATTTCCACTTTGCGCCTCATTGAAAGCCGATTGAATTCCGGCATACACATCAAGTACGTTAGCGAGCTGACTTGGGTTATTTACTTTCCAATCCTTTTGTGGGGCAAGACGAATTCGTCCACCATTTGCACCGCCTCGTTTGTCGGAGCCCCGGAAAGTAGATGCAGATGCCCATGCAGTAGATACCAGTTCGGATACGGATAATCCTGAATCGGAGATCTTAGCTTTTAATTCGTCAACATCGTTCCCGTCAATGAGTTCATACGTAGCTTCCGGGATCGGGTCCTGCCATAACAGTTCTTCTTCAGGAACTTCAGGACCGAGTAGCAGAGCTTTAGGTCCCATATCACGGTGGGTCAATTTATACCATGCACGGGCAAAAGCATCTGCAAACTCATCCGGATTCTCATAAAACCTTCTGGAGATCTTCTCATAATCGGGATCTACCCGTAAAGCCAGATCCGTGGTAAACATCATCGGGGCATTCTTCTTGTCAGGATCGTGAGCGTCGATCACCGTATCGGCACCTTCACCATTCTTAGGCTGCCATTGTACGTCGCCAGCCGGGCTGTGTGTGATCTCCCACTCGTATCCGAATAAGTTTTCGAAGAATCCCATATCCCACTGGATTGGGTTGTTGGTCCAGGCACCTTCTTCACCATCCGTAATGGTATCGGCACCTTTACCGGTACCAAAATCACTGGTCCATCCAAAACCTTGTTCTTCGATGCTGGCGCCTTCAGGTTCTGCTCCTTTATGTTCATGCGGACCAGCACCATGAGATTTACCAAAAGTATGGCCACCCGCGATCAAAGCCACGGTTTCCTCATCATTCATCGCCATTCGCTTGAATGAATTACGGATGTATTTAGCTGCTTTGGCCGGATCCGGATCACCGTTCGGGCCGGCAGGATTCACATAGATAAGTCCCATATGATCGGCAGCGAGCGCTCCTTCCAGATTTCCATCTTCATCATGACGTTCGTCAGCTACCCATACTTTTTCCGGACCCCAGTTCACAGATTGATCTGCTTCCCAGTCATCAGCACGACCACCGGCAAATCCAAATGTTTTGAAGCCCATAGATTCGAGGCCCACATTACCTGCAAGGATGATCAGATCCGCCCAGGATAATTTCTTACCATACTTTTGTTTTACCGGCCATAAAAGACGTCGGGCTTTATCCAGGTTGGCATTATCCGGCCAACTGTTCAACGGGGCAAAACGCTGTTGCCCACCTACGGTTCCTCCGCGACCATCAACCACGCGGTAGGTACCCGCACTGTGCCATGCCATTCTGATCATAAACGGACCGTAGTGCCCGTAATCGGCCGGCCACCAGTCTTGCGAGTCGGTTAACACAGCTTCAATATCTTTTTTTACTGCAGCCAGATCCAGTTTGCTGAATTCATCGGCATAACTGAAATCATCACCAAAGGGATTTGATAAATTCGAATGCTGTCGGAGGATATTTAGGTTGATCGTTTCAGGCCACCAATCTTTATTTTTGGTGCCGGCACCTCCGGCTAATTTGTCCATGCTACCATTATGAAATGGGCATTTACTGATATCTCCCTCAGCATGGGAGTGCCCGTTCTGTTCTTTATTCTCGGCCATCTTATTCCTTCTTGGATTAAAAAATTATTGATTATCACCAGGCTGTATAGAAAAATGAACTGACTATGGATAATTGAAACAGCATGATGGTCTCTTTGAAATTCTAACGGAAAATGACAGTATTAATACGATATATCAAATCAATTGTATTTATATTGTGATAGGTATCATCTATCAAATATGAATATACAACAACTGGAATATATCGTCGCGCTCGATGAGGAAAGGCACTTCAATCGGGCTGCAAAAACCTGCAATGTTTCCCAGCCTACGTTGAGTATGATGGTTCAGAAGCTTGAAGAAGAACTGGGTATCATCATTTTCGACCGGCGAAAGAAGCCAATTGTACCAACTCCCGACGGAGAACGGATCCTTGAATACGCCAGAAGTGTGATCGTGAGTACCAGAGCGATGAAACAGATCCGGCAGGAATCGGAAGAAGAACCCAGCGGAGTGCTGGATGTTGCAGTGATCCCAACCCTCGCACCATACCTGATCCCGCTGTTCGTGAATTCTTTTATCCGGAAATATCCGAAGATAAAACTCAGGATCTCTGAATTAACCACGGAGCGTATCATCGAAAAGTTGAAGCAGTCGAAAATAGATGCCGGTATTTTAGTAACACCGGTTGATGAGGCTTCGATCTTTGAGGATCCGTTATTCTATGAGCCATTCTGGGTGTATACTAATCAAATGTCGGACAAGGAATTTGTGACCTCAGAAGACATCAATACCGATGAATTATGGTTGCTGGAAGAGGGACATTGTTTTCGTACACAGATTTTTAAATTGTGCGATCTTAAACGAAAAACCTCGTCTCAATTCGAATATCAGGCAGGAAGTATAGAAACGTTGAAGAAACTGGTGGATATGCAGGAGGGGATCACCATTTTACCGGAACTGGCAACGCTTCAACTTAATGAGAAAGACCGAAAGAAATTACGACGGTTTCAGCATCCGGAACCGGTGCGTGAAGTGAGCATTTGTACACACCGGAATTTCTCCAAATCCCGTTTAGTGCAATGCTTAAAAGAGGAAATCATAGAAGTGATCCCGGAATGTCTGCTTAAGAACAGAAGCAAGAACCTGATCGCAATAAAATAAGATCAAAGTACGCGTAGCAGATAGATCTCGAAGATCAGACTTTCATTCGGGCCAATATCACTGCCTGCACCGGATGCTCCGTATGCATACACCGAGGGGATATACAAGGTGATTCGGCCACCTTCTTTGAGTAAGGGAAGTCCGATCTGCCAGCCGGTAATTAAGGAGGTAAGACCAAAAGAAACCGGATCCTTACTTTCATCAAAGATGGTTCCATCCAATGTTTTACCGGTGTAAGCGATGGCTATTCTGTCGCAGGCATTGGGGCTGTTTCCGTCTCCCTGACGGGTGATCGTGTATCGGAGTCCGGATGGGTGCTCAGTGGCTTCGATGTTATTCTCAGTTAAATAATCGTCAATGATGGCAATATCGATGGCCAATTGCTCCGAATTGACATTAAGGTTCGGGCCGTCACATTTATTCTTACATCCTGAAGTAAACAGCAAAGAGGAAATCAATAAGAAGGAAAACAGAAGTAATGGCGATCTGGTCATCTGAAAAAATCATGAATTAAAAAAAGCGCTGATCAATCTGACCAGCGCTTCTGAAAATACGAGTTTGTACGAGTAAATTAAACGTCGTTCAATGCTTCGTTCAATGCTTGCAAGCTTTTCTTTGCATCGCCGAAGAACATTTGATTTTTCTCTGCATAGAATAATGGGTTATCAATACCAGCATATCCCACACTCAATGAGCGTTTAAATACAATCGTACGTTTTGCTTCATCCACATTAAGGATAGGCATGCCGTAAATAGGCCCGCCCGGATCTGTTTTGGCCAATGGATTCACAACATCGTTCGCACCAATGATGAGTACAACATCAGTAGAAGCGAATTCCGGATTGATCTCATCCATATCCTTGAGTTGATCGTAAGGAACGTCGGCTTCAGCCAGCAACACATTCATGTGGCCCGGCATACGTCCTGCAACCGGATGGATACCATATTTAACCTGTACACCACGGCTTTCCAGTTTTGCTGCTACTTCTTTTACCACGTGCTGTGCCTGAGCAACAGCAAGGCCGTAACCGGGAACGATCACAACTTTTGAAGCATAAGCGATCTGAATGGCGAGATCCTCAGCAGAAGTTTCCCGAACCGTTTTGTCGCCACCGGCACCTGATCCGCCACCGGCACCATCACCACCAAACGAACCAAAGATCACGTTAGTGAGAGAACGGTTCATGGCTTTACACATAATGTTGGTGAGGATAAGACCTGCAGCACCAACTAATGCACCGGATACGATCAGCAGATTGTTTTGTAGAACAAAACCAGCCATAGAAGCCGCAATACCTGAGTAAGAGTTCAGCAAGGAAATTACTACCGGCATATCGGCACCACCGATCGGAATTACTGAAGTGACACCGATTAACAGTGAAACCCCCATGATGATCCAGAAGATGGTCATGTTAGTCGGGTCGAAAGCAAATATTCCGATCAATACCAGCATGGCGATCATAGACCCGATATTAATGATATTTAAACCGGGGAAGGTGATAGCTCCACCCGAGATAAAACCTTTTAATTTACCGAAGGCAATAAAGCTACCGGTAAAGGTAAGGGCACCAATAAAGATACTGAGACCAATGGTGATAAGACCGGTTGTATCGAAGGAGGTAACATCCGGCGTGCGGGCAAATTCGCCCCAGGCTACCAGTGCAGAAGCCGCACCACCGAAACCGTTAAAAATCGCAACCATTTCGGGCATAGCGGTCATGGCTACTTTCTTAGCAGCCACGGCTCCGACAAGTCCACCGATCACAAGACCGGCAACGATCAGTTCAAATGAAACAATGTGTTTGTCGAATAAAGTAACAACCATCCCGATCAGCATACCGATTGCCGCAAGTTGATTCCCTTTCCGGGCCGTAGCAGGAGAGTTTAGTAATTTGATCCCTCTTATAAAGAAGGCGGTTGCCACCAGATAGAGTAATTGAATAGCATCCGGTAGCCATGCGAGGACAGATTCTGGTAAAAACTGGGTCATTTGTCATCCTCCTTTTTCTTGAACATTTCAAGCATACGGTCGGTAACCATGAAACCGCCAACCACGTTAATGGTTGCGAATATGATGGCGACAAATCCGATCCATTTACCAAATTCCGAGCCGGTGCTTCCGGCTACTATAAGCGCCCCTACAATGGTGATCCCCGAAATGGCATTAGCACCACTCATAAGTGGTGTATGCAATGTAGGCGGTACTTTCGCAATCAGTTCAAAGCCTATGAACGAGGCCAGAACAAATATGAATAATGAAAATATTAAAGCAGACATAGTTTATGATTTATGAACCACCGACCTGATCCAGAATAATTCGCAGAACCCGTCAGTAGCCCGTTAAAATTATCCTTTAAGCATCGGTGAGATGATCTCGCCCTGATGGGTGATGGTTGTATTCAGGATGATCTCATCCTCAAAATCAAAGTTCAGCTCGCCGTCTTTGATCAACAGATTCAGCAGAGCCTGCATATTTTTTGAATACAATACACTGGCGTGATTTGCCAACTGACTTGGTAAATTCACCGGACCAATGATCTTAACTTCGTTCTCGATCACGGTTTCACCGGCTTTGGTCAATTCGCAGTTTCCGCCATTTTCAGCTGCAAGGTCTACAACAACAGAACCGGCCTTCATATCGGCCACCATTTCTTTGGTGATGAGCAGCGGAGCCGGTCGCCCGGGGATCAATGCAGTAGTGATAATGATATCTGCTTTTTTAGCATGATCATGAATCACCTGTTTCTGCTTATCCTGGCTACTTTGCGATAATTCTTTCGCATAACCACCTTTGGTTTCTGTGTCGGTATCGTCGAGCGGTACTTCCACAAACTTGGCACCGAGACTTTCCACCTGTTCTTTAACTACAGGCCGAACGTCGTAAGCTTCTACTACAGCACCGAGTTTTCGGCAAGTTGCGATCGCCTGAAGTCCGGCAACGCCAGCACCCAGGATCAATGCCTTAGATGGTGGGATCGTACCGGCTGCGGTCATCATCATCGGGAAATATTTATCCAGATTGTTGGCAGCGATCAGTGATGCTTTATAACCGGCGATGGAACTCATTGATGAGAGAGCATCCATATTTTGTGCTCTGGAAATACGTGGAATGGCATCCATCCCCAGTGCACTTATTCCGGCATCTTTCAGGAATTCAACCAACTCTTTGTGTTGAAGAGCCCACAGGAAAGAAACCAGGGTAGCTCCTTTTTTCATTTTTTTGAGTTCCGCTTCGGCGGGTGTTTGTACAGCAAGAATCAAATCTGCTTTTTCGAAGAGTTCGTCACGGTTCGTTTTAACCGTTGCCCCCTTTTCCTCATAATGAGAATCAAGAAAATTTGCGCCTAAGCCGGCGTCTTTCTCGATCCAAACCTCTAATTCTTTTTTTATTAACTGAGCGGCGACATCTGGCGACAACGCCACCCGATGCTCATTCTCAGCAGTTTCTTTTGGAACAGCTATAATCAATTTTTACCTCCAACTTTTGTTTACTGCAACATAACGAAATAGAACATTTAGACAAATAATACTGGTAGCGCTTTTTTGTAAAGCCGTGTTTGCCAGTGTTTTATTTCAATAATAATAATGCAAAATCCCGTTCTCGGGAATTGCAGCGGTAAAAGTAGATTTAAAAAGTAAAGAATAGGTGAATTTTTTAAAGTGACTGCTAATATTAGAGATTCGGTTAAACAGCGATTTTTTGTGTTCAATGCATTATTATTGGGTAATAATGAGGGGTAATTATGAATGTACGCACCAATACAATTTTTTTATTAACAGTATCAGCTATCCTGCTAACCGGTATTTCCTGTGAAGATGTTGAACTAACGGGCAATGAATACGAGGGTGAGTATGAAGGAAACTGGGAATTTTATCATGGCAGTGGGGATTACACATATCTCACTATTACGCAGGATGAAGTGACTTTCAGATTTAAAGACGGTTCGGCCGGTTGTTACACCCAGCACAGCTACTCCATCGAGCGAATTGACGGTAATGGTTTCTATGTTTTGAACGATGGAACTTCTGAAGAGAATAAGGTATATGCATTTTCAAGAAGTGAATCGCGTCTGCATGTTCGGGATATTGGCGATCCCGATTCCAAAGTACTTAAATACAGGATGTATACGGAAGGAACCTTTCCGGAAGATACTCCGAGATGTATGAATGAAGAGTTGCTGGGGTATTGGAAACTTACTGATGAGGATCGTATTGAGTATATGACTGTTGAAACAGAAACAGTTACCATCACTGAAGAAGAATCAACCTGTTTTCTGAATACGGAATTAAAAGTATTGACTGCAGACTATAATAAATTCAGGCTCTATCCAATGGCGTCCATCGCGCATTCCTCAACGGATACACTTTCTGTTGTTGCCGGTTTTAGCGGGGATACGCTTCAGGTATCGATCAGCAATCAGGTTGCTACTGAAGAACTAGCTTATGCACCCTTCGAGACTGATCCCCGCACATTCACTCCGGTATGCAGTTTTTAGAGCAGGAGATAGTGCAGGATCGTACCTCCCTTTTAAAGATCGGGAAGACAAAAAAACTAAGCTAACATCAATAATAGTTATAGACAGATTCGACCCATAATATCCATTGGGATTGCTATCTTTGAGCACTTAAAAATTAAAGGGAATTATTATGAAAGATATTGCAGGCAAAACGTTTAAAGTTGTTATTGTAGGAAGCGGTCCTGCCGGTTTAACGGCGGCATTATATGCAGCCAGAGCCGATCTGAGTCCAATAGTATTTGAAGGACCAGAACCAGGCGGACAATTAATGACCACTACCGATGTAGAAAACTTCCCGGGATACCCGAGCGGAGTGATGGGTCCACAGATGATGATGGACTTTAAAGAGCAGGCTACCAAATTTGGCGCTGATGTTCGTTACGGAATGGTAACGGATATCGATTTCAGCGAACGGCCATATAAATTGAAAGTGGATGATTCCACCGATATCAAAGCTCACGCGATCATTATCTCAACCGGTGCATCAGCAATGTGGCTGGGACTGGAAAGCGAAACCCGTTTACGGGGTAAAGGTGTATCTGCCTGTGCTACGTGTGATGGAGCATTTTTTCGTAATCAACATGTAATTATTGTAGGTGGTGGCGATACCGCAATGGAGGAAGCGACTTTCCTGACTAAATTTGCAAGCAAAGTAACAGTGGTACATCGTCGCGACGAACTCCGCGCTTCAAAGACCATGCAGGATCGTGCTTTTAAAAACGAAAAGATCGAATTCATGTGGGACAGCGAAGTTGAAGAAGTTCTCGGCGATAATGTGGTAGAAGGAGTGAAGATCAAAAACAGAAAGACCGGAGAATCTACCGTATTGGAAGATGTTACCGGAGTGTTTGTTGCGATCGGTCACAAACCAAATACCGACTTGTTCAAAGGAGTGCTTGAGATGGATGATGTCGGATACATTCAAACCAAAGGTCAGTCTTCCAAAACCGATCTGCCGGGTGTATTTGCCTGTGGAGACGCCATGGATGCTACCTACCGACAAGCGATCACTGCTGCCGGTTCAGGATGTAAAGCCGCACTTGATGCCGAACACTACCTGGGCGATCTGAGCGAAGAAGTAATTGCCGAGGAGCATTGGCAGTAACTTTTAGTTCATCAAATTATAATGGTAAAAGAGCTGATTCATATAGATCAGCTCTTTTTTTGTTTCTGATATAAAACTGAAATAATCCAAACATAATGAGGATGGACATGAGCTTACCTCCGGTCATTATTGCAAAATCAAAAAGTTCGGAATATTCAGCAGCCGAAGTGAGCTCAAACAGAAGTTGTCCAAATGGCTGGTAGTCTAAAAATAAACTAGATTGGAAATTCCATAGAAGATGAATTACTGCCGGCATCACAATTGAGTTTGTCTTGAGGTAAATGTAAGCCCATACGAACCCCATGCCTCCGGTGAGTAAGAAAACATAGATCATTGGGATTAAACCGGAACCAAACATACCATATGAAAACCAGTGGTATATCCCGAAAACAATAGCGCTAATGATCACAGCCACTTTGTTCCTGGTGAAGCCGGCCAAAAGAGTAAGAATAACTCCTCTAAAAATTAACTCCTCAAACATGATCGATTTGAAGTAGAAGAAGAGAGCACTGAACAGAGAACGTGCATCTGCCCCTTGATTATAGTGCCAATCGATCGAATAAATAATACTTTTTAAAACCAGAGGAATGGCGAATGCTAATAGTGCAATGCATGCACCAATTAATGCATCTGTGGTTCTTAGCTGAAGGTTAGAAAACCAAAATTGGAAAAGATTTTTTTTAAAAATAAACCAAAACAGGAGCCAAGAGACTCCTGTTAAAAACATAATTCCGATCATAAAGAATCAGGTAGAAAAGCGACTATTTCTTTTTCTTACCTACGGTTTTCTCTTCTTTTTCTTCGGGATCATCAGAGTCACTTTTTTCGGCTTTTGGCTCTTCTTCTGACTCGCTTTCTTCATCCTCTTCGGTGATCTCAATGATCTCGGCATCTACCGAATATTCATCTTCTTCGTCCTCATCCAATTCCCGTTCAACTAAGATCTGATAATCGTTGATGAACATGGCAAACATCCCAATAGCTGAAATAACAGGTGCCATGGCACCAATCAACGCAGCTCCGCTTACCCCAAAAGCCAGTTGGGTCTGAAAAACCACCTCTCCCTCTTTATTCTTGATGATAAGACGACGGGCACTTCCTTCTTTAATAAATTCTCTGATCTTAGCGATCACCTCATTAACGCCACCCTGCACTTCTTCAAAAATGCGTTTTGCTTTGTCTTTTGCGTCTTCAGTTTTCATGATATGTGCGATTTATGAAATTTTTTGTAAGGAGTATCCTCCACTCCCGTCTTACACGTAAAGAAAACTAAAAAGATTCAATATTATATGTTAGCCAGAGTTTATTGTGCGTCCACGGTCGGTGTTGATGCCAGAATAATTGATGTCGAGACCCATCACACCAACGGAATGGTAAAATTCTTTTTGGTAGGATTGCCGGACCGGGCAGTTTCAGAATCCCGGGACCGGGTGGAAGCGGCCATTAGGAATACAGGTTCTTATTATCCATTGGGCAGAATTACGGTGAATCTGGCACCAGCCGATCTACCAAAAGAAGGAAACGCCTTTGATCTGCCTATTGCCATTGGTTTATTGAGAATGTCGGGGCAGTTACACACCGAAAAACTGGATGATACCGTGATGCTCGGTGAACTTGCGCTGGATGGGCAAATACGTCCGGTGAAAGGAGTGCTTCCAATTGCAGTGGAAGCCCGCAAAGAAGGTTTTAAATATCTGGTTGTTCCCAAAGAAAACGGATCGGAAGCTGCTGTGGTAGAGGGAATTGAAGTATTTCCTTTCGAACATCTGAATGAAGTAAAAGACTGGCTGGAGAATCGTGGATCTATGGAGCCGCACCACATCGATGTAAAGCAGGTTTTTGATCTTGAGAATAAGGGAAACCTGTTGGATTTCAGTGATGTTCGCGGGCAGGAGAATGTGAAGCGTGCACTGGAAATTGCAGCCGCCGGTAGCCATAATGTTGTGATGGTGGGCCCTCCGGGTTCAGGAAAAACGATGATGGCCCGACGAATTCCCACCATTTTACCACCGTTATCGCTGGATGAAGCACTAGAAACCACGAAGATCCACTCGGTATCAGGGTTGATGAAAGCGGGAGAAGCATTGATCACATCCCGGCCATTCAGAGCTCCTCATCATACAGTTTCGGATGTGGCTCTGGTTGGCGGTGGTGGCATCCCTATGCCGGGTGAGATATCCATGGCGCATAATGGAGTATTATTTCTGGATGAATTACCTGAATTTAAACGAAGTGCACTTGAGGTGATGCGTCAGCCCCTGGAAGATGGTTTTGTTTCGATTTCACGCGCGCGGATGAGTGTTACCTACCCGAGCAGGGTAATGTTGGTTGCCTCCATGAATCCGTCTCCATCGGGAGACTGGTACGATCCGAACGAAGGAAATGGAACATCGAATATGCAGATGCAGCGATATCTGAGTAAGATCAGTGGGCCGCTGCTCGATCGTATCGACCTGCATATCGAGGTAAATAAAGTGAGTTATGAGGAACTGTCTGGTAAAGCCAAAGGGGAATCCTCACACGATATTAGAGAACGTGTGGTAGAAGCCCGAAAAATTCAGACTCAGCGTTTTCTGGGAGTGAAAGGAGTGTACAGTAATGCACAGATGAACACCCGACAGGTCAGGAAGGTTTGTCAATTGGATGAAACCAGTTCTGAGATCCTGAAAAAAGCGATCACCACACTTGGGCTATCTGCCAGAGCTTATGATAGAATCCTGAAGGTTGGACGCACTATTGCCGATCTCGACCATTCTGAAAACATTCAGTCGCACCACATTGCGGAAGCTATTCAGTACCGCAGCCTGGATCGCGAAGGCTGGTTGGGATAATGACTCCGAATTTTTCGTTCTCTTCGCATAGTCATGCGGTGTTTGGTATGATTTTTTCTAAGTACTTAATCAACAGGGAACATGTAATGAACCAATAGGTAAGAATTTTAGATAAATCAACGAGCATTATGGGTGAGCGATCTGCATATTGGAAAAGTAACCTGGTGTTTTCACTCCCGGTACTTATTATTCTGCTTTATTTGATCATATTCTTTTAAAGTTAGGGAATAGGTATTTCTAAGAGTATTTCGGGCCCGTCTTTACCAGATAGGGATTTATTTTTGATGTGCGCCATTCTCTGTTGATTTCCCTTTATTAAATGGATATGCTTGGCTCCACTAACGAATAAGATCACAGTGCCCGCATACGCCGATATTGCATTTCCAACCGCTGTTCGACAGCTTTTTACGTATCAGGTTCCGGAAAAATATTCCGATAAAATTGAACCGGGAATACGGGTATGGGTTCCATTGAGAAATCATTTTGCTATAGGGATGGTGGTCGGGATTCACAACCGGAAACCTGATTTTAAAACCCGGCCAATCAGGGATGTATTGGATCAGAAGCCCGTTCTGAATGAAAATCAGTTGGCACTGACTGATTGGATCCATCAATTTTACTTTTGCAGCTGGGGAGAAGTGATTCAGGCTGCCCAACCTGCGGGTATGAATTTCATTTCGGAAAAATATGTGCGGATCAATGAGGAGACCGTACGGGAATCGCTTGATCCGGATCAGGTAGAGGTGCTTGATGCAATTAAAGAATATGAGACTCTGACCCTGAATGAAGCAAAAAAACGCTGGAATGGAACCCGCCTGAATAAAGTATTTAAAGGGTTACTGAAACAAGGGGTGCTGGAAATTTGGGAGCTCCCGGAGCAACAGGTGGAAATCAAAAAAGAGCGCCAATGGAAATGGGCAGAGAGTATAACTTCGGATGCAGTTCAACAATTTCTGGATAATGAAAACGGGACGCTCAATAAATGGCAGTCGGCCCTTGCTGCCTTGAAAGAAGCAGGCCTTCCTAAGCGGGAATCTGAACTTTCAGATCTGGATATCTTCAATTCCTATACAAAAAAGAAGCTGCAGGATGCCGGCTGGATCACGTATGATGAAGTGGAAGTGAGAGTTACCATCCCCGGGTTGCAGTACGATCCGGAAAGCATAAAGATCCTGAATGAAGCTCAAAAAGAAGTGTTCGCTCCTATCAAAGAAAGTATAGAACAAGAAGAATTCGCAAACTACTTGTTATATGGGATTACCGGGAGCGGTAAAACGGAAGTTTACATCCATGCGCTGAAGAAAGTAAGGGAAATGGGGAAAGGAGGCATTGTTCTGGTGCCGGAGATCGCATTGACTCCTCAAACGGTAGCGCGATTTTACAGGATCTTTGGAGAAGAAGTAGCTGTTCTACACAGTCGGATGACCAGCAGAGAACGGTTACAGGCGTGGAATGAACTAAAAGAGGGGAAGAAGAAGATCGCGATCGGGCCCAGATCAGCGGTATTCGCGCCTGTAAAAGATCCCGGCCTCATCATTCTTGATGAGGAGCACGATCATTCGTACAAGCAAGTTGACCCGGCGCCGAGATATCACGCGCGGGAAGTGGCGATCATGCGGGCCAACCTGGAGAAAGCGGTGGTGATCATGGGGTCGGCCACACCCAGCATGCAGGCGTTGAATATGGCGGCAAAAGGAAAATGTGTTTTGTTGAAATTGAATAAACGTCACGCCGAAGCCCGGCTTCCGGAGGTGGAGATCCTCGATCTGAAACAATACGAGCACGCTATGCGGGGAGAATTATCCGTGCCACTTTTTGGTGCGATTGAAGATGCTCTTAAAAACAAAGAACAGGTCATTTTACTATATAATCGCAGAGGATTTGCCAGTTATCTGCAGTGTGGAGCCTGCGGACATATTCCACAAAGTCCGGAGTGTTCGGTTACATTAACCTATCATAAGCGGAAGAACTTACTGATGTGCCATTACTCCGGGTATTCTCGTCGTGCCGATACCCATTGCGAGATCTGCGGATCCCCGAACATGATCGAAAAAGGTTCGGGTACCCAAAAAGTGGAAGAACAGTTGGAAGAACTGTTTCCAAAGGCGAAAGTCATTCGTTTTGACCGCGATTCCACTACACGAAAAGGGGCACATCAACGCATTCTGAATACTTTTGGTGAAGGGGGTGCGGATATTATGATAGGTACGCAACTGGTAGCAAAAGGACTCGATTTCCCGAATGTTACGGTTGTGGGGGTGATCGATGCAGACACCGAACAGGCTTTTCCTTCGTTTCAATCTACAGAACGAACCTATCAATTATTAAGTCAGGTTTCGGGACGATCGGGGAGAGGCTCCAAACCCGGGAAAGTATTTATCCAAACGCGACAGCCTGAGAATGCGGCGATTCAATTTGCCAAAGAGCATGATCATGAAGGTTTTTCGAAACAGGAAATGGGATTCAGGAAACCACTGAATTACCCACCTTATTCAAGATTGATCAAGTTTGTGTTGAAGGGAAAAGAGGAAATGCAGGTGAGTGCATCGGCACATCTGCTAAGAAAATGTATTCATCGGGTAGTTCCCGATCTCGATGTCCTTGGACCTTCTGCGGCAGCTATCAGCTGGATGAATCGTAATTACTTTTGGGAAGTGACCCTAAAGATCGATCCTGAGAGGGGCGGTAAATACATTGAGGCCGTGCTGAATAAAGTGATGGAATTGTATGATATGGAGTCGAAGAAAATTAAAGGAAGCATCCGCGTAAATATTAATGTGGATGCAATTCGCTAAAAATTTGCAATATAAAGCGGAAAGTAAGTATTTCCGTGAAACTCAATTATCCAGATTCGGTTATGGGTGAACAAAAAGTAAAACTTGCAGAGACGAACGAACAGGTTCAGGCCTTCATGAAGAATGTGATGAAGGATATGCGTGCATTGCAGAAAATGCTCGACGAAGACTGGTTCGAAAAAGACATTACCCGGATCGGTGCGGAACAGGAGATCTGTCTGATCGATCATAATGCCAAACCCATGTTTAAAGCCATGGAAGTGCTGGAATCGTTGGGAGAGGGTAATTTTACCACAGAATTTGCCAAATTCAATCTGGAGATCAATCTGAATCCCCCGCTTGAATTCACTGGGTCTAGTCTGTCTATCATGGAGCATAACCTACAGAAAGAGGTTTCCTATCTCCGGCACATCGTTCAGGAACATAAGGGAGATATTCTTCTTTCTGGGATACTCCCTACCGTTCGAAAAGCAGATGTAAGTGTAGAGAATCTGACTCCAATCCCCCGTTATTATGCGCTTTGTGATGCCATTGAGAACCTTCGTGGCAAAGAATACGAGTTACGAATTCAGGGGATGGATGAGCTACTCATGAAATTTGACACTCCCATGCTTGAAGGGGTGAATACGGGATTTCAGGTGCATTTGCAGGTACGTCCCGATGAATTTGTCTCAAAATATAACATTGCACAGGCGATCACAGCGCCGGTACTGGCCAGCGCAGTTAATTCTCCGATCTTTCTTGGTAAGCGATTATGGTCTGAGACGAGGATCGCTTTATTTCACCAATCAGTAGACACCCGTGGAGTCGGTGATCATCTCCGGGATAATCCGCCGAGAGTCACATTCGGAACCGGGTGGTTAAAAGATTCCATTCTGGATATTTATAAAGAGGATATTTCAAGGTATAGGGTGCTTTTGAGTGCAGATACCGAAGAGGATGTGGAAGAATTATTGAAAAACGGAGTGCCACCTAAATTAATGGCTCTCAATGTTCATAACGGAACGGTTTATCGATGGAATCGCCCTTGTTACGGAATTTCGAATGGTAAACCCCATCTTCGTATAGAGAACAGGGTATTACCTTCAGGACCAACGGTGATCGATGAGATGGCGAATACCGCTTTCTGGCTCGGATTATTGAATGGATTTGAAGATGCCTATCCCGATATAACCAAAGTGCTGGATTTTGACGATGCCAAAATGAATTTCTTTGCGGCGTCAAAAATGGGCCTCGATACAAAATTTGAGTGGACAAAAGGCAAAAAGGTGACAGCTGTAAAGCTTATCAAGGAAGAATTATTGCCGATCGCCCGCTCCGGGCTGGAAAAAGCCAATATCGATGTTTCTGATATTGATACATATTTAGGTGTATTGGAAGATCGGGTTGACAGTGCTCAAACCGGCGCATATTGGGCGGTGAAATCGTACGGGAATCTTATCAAAGAGCACAACCGGGAACAAACGCTTACTGCGATCACAGCCGCAATGGTAAAGAACCAGAAGAAAGGAGAACCGGTACATAAATGGGGATTAGCAAGAATAGACGATGTAGACAACTGGAAACCCTCGAGTTTACTGGTTGAGGAATTTATGACCACGGATCTCTTTACCGCCCGGAAGGATGATCCGGTCGAATTTGTGGCTAATTTGATGGACTGGAGAAGTATTCGGTATATCCCGATCGAGGACGATAAGCGCCATTTGCTGGGGTTGGTTTCGATGCGGATGGTACTGCGGGAATATTCGAAAGCAGTGAACGAAGATGCTGAAATGATCCAGCACTCTATTGATGAGTTTATGATCAAGAATCCTATCACCATTCACCCGGAGGCTTCCATCATGGAAGCGATGACCATTATGCAGGAACAAAAAATTGGTTGTTTGCCGGTAGTGAAGAATAGCCGATTAGTTGGTATCATTACAGAAGATAATTTTATGAATATCACACGGCGATTGTTGACCGCATTAGCCCGGGAAAAGAACGAAAAGGAGTAGATGCAACTCACCCAGACCGATCAGGAAGTACACACAGAAAGAATTGAACAGCATATTATTGGTGATATAAAAGGCGGAAAGCCAGGACCGATCATGATTGCTGTTGCCGGTATGCATGGCAACGAAGCAACCGGTGTGGATGCCATTCTCAGAGTGATAGAGATGCTGGAGCCTATCAGGCACGAAATGCACGGCAGGTTTGTGGGTTTGAAAGGGAATCTTTCTGCTTTGAGGCAGAATATGCGTTTTGTGGAAGAGGATATGAATCGTTTATGGGTTACTTCTATTCTGGATAAGATCCGCAGAACACCGTATGAGGCGTTAAGCACCATCGACCGGAGGGAAGTGAAAGAGTTGCTCACGATCCTGGACCCTATAGTTTACGGAAAAGAAGAAGTGATCTATATTGATCTGCATACTTTTTCGGGTAAAGGGGGGATGTTCAGCATTACCCCGCATGAGGAACGTCACGTAGAATTGCTCAGTCAGTTAAAAGTGCCTCTGATCTTTGGGATTCAACACACACTGATCGGGACCTCAATGGAATACGTGGAAGATGCGGGACATGTGGGATTTGCTTTCGAAACCGGTACCCACGGTACAAAAGATGCGGAAGAGAATGCCTATGCCGGGTTATTGATCCTGCTGGTGAGTTCCGGCTTGGTCTCTGCCAATAAATTGCCGGAATTCGGGCACTATTATGCTTATCTGATGGAGAAAGTACAGGGGCTTCCTCATAAAGTAGATTTCCACTATAAACATATTATTGAAGAAGGAGATCAGTTTATCATGAATCCGGGTTTCAGTAACTTTGATCGTGTTAAAAAAGGTGACTGGCTGGCGAATGACCGGCATGGTAAGATCCTGGCGCAATCGGATGGATATTTACTGATGCCACTGTATCAACAGCAGGGAAATGATGGATTTTTTATAGTGAGGGATTGTGAGTAAACCCGATTTGAATGATTATGTTTTTATTGACGGTACCCGGTTATCGTCGGTGATCGAAGCGTTGATCTTTGCGAGCAATGAGCCGATATCCGGTTCAAAGATCCGCCAGATCATCACAGAAAATGAAGAGCAGATAGAAATTGATGAAGAAACCGTGGATCTGTTCGTGGATAAACTGAATCAGCGTTATGAGGAAAATGGATTGAGTTTTGGCATTGAGCTGATCGGTGGAGGATATACTTTCGTCACTCAAAAGAAATTTCATTACTGGCTGAGTATTTTTCAGCATGAGAATGCCTACCGTAAGTTGTCGCAATCGGCTATTGAAACACTAGCTATTGTTGCTTACCGCCAACCCATCACCAAGCCTGAAGTCGATCAGATCCGGGGGGTGGATTCAGGATACATCATCCGCCAGCTCATGGAAAAAGCACTGATCGAAGTGGCCGGCCGGGCTGATAGTCCGGGTAAACCATTATTGTATAAGACCACCCGTCACTTTTTACGCCATTTCGGATTAAATACGGTTGAAGATCTTCCAAAACCAAGAGAGATCGAAGAGATACTAAAAGATGATGACATGGCGGAACACCGGCAGTTGCTATTGGAACGGCAACTGATGATGGAAACCGACGAGGAAGAAGCGAATATCCCCGACATCTTTAAAGATGTGGAGATCGAAGCAGAGGAAGAAGAGTTGGAAGAAATAAAACAACGGGTGGAATCTGAGGAAGATCCGGATGGGGACAACGAAGATTCTGAGATCCCTGTTGATGAAGAAGACGAAGCAGATTTACCTGAGGCTGAGCAGGATGAAGAGGAATAGAACGCTGAAGTTCTGATCTATCCACTCCCCTTTAAATCTGTTCCCATTAAATTACATGAAAGAATATATTCCGAATGAATAAAAAATCAGGCTCAAACAACCGGAAACCAAACAGATCGAATGCATCTTCATCGGGAAGATCGTCAAAGAATTATAAAAAGAAGCCTCATAAGAATTCTGTAGATCAGAATTACAGCCAGACTGAAGAGATCCGTCTAAATAAATTCATTGCTCACGCCGGGCTTTGTTCCCGAAGAGAAGCCGATACCTTTATCGCAGACGGAAAAGTGGAAGTGAATGGGAAAGTGATCACGGAAATGGGCTTTAAAGTCCGCCGGAAAGATATAGTGAAAGTAGACGGGCAAACCATCAAACTGGAACCCTTTGTGTATCTGTTGCTAAATAAACCACGTAATACCATCACTACAACCGATGATGAGCGAGGCCGTAACACCGTACTCGACGAAATTGAAAATGCAACCGGCTACCGGGTATATCCTGTAGGGAGACTGGACCGGAACACGACCGGATTACTAATTCTAACGAACGATGGCGATCTGGCTCACCGACTCATGCATCCAAGCTATAAGGTGAAAAAAACGTACGAAGTAGAAACTAAACGTACATTAACGCAGGATGAATTACTAGCTTTCGAAAAAGGGGTGGAACTTGAAGACGGCGTTGCTGTAGGGTATAATGTATTACCTTTTGCAGATGTGAAAAATACTTTCCTTATTACAGTATTTGAAGGGAGGAACCGGTTGATCCGCCGGATGGTGGAATTTCATGGTACGGAAGTGACAAAATTGAAACGTACCGAATATGCCGGACTTAATCTGAAAGGAGTTGCCATGGGACGTTGGCGGTTTCTGAGACAAAAAGAAATTAATGATCTGAGAAAACTGGTAAAGTTAGACACACTGGATTTCAAAAAAGCATAGCATGGAATTTGAAAATATATCGATCAGTAGCGGAAAGACTAACTCAACAGACGGCAACCCGATAACATGGGACCTCTATTCACCCATAAGTGGGACCAATCGTGAATTTCCTGTAATTCTGTTTATTCACGGATTTAAAGGATTTAAGGATTTTGCAGCTTTCCCTGATGCCTGTGAGGATCTGGCCCGCAGCGGGTTTGGAGTGGTGGCGATGAACCTCTCACGCAATGGGATCGGAGATAATAAGACGGAATTCACCCGACTCGATCTGTTTGAGAAGCAGACATTCACGCAGGATCTGGCCGATATAGAAACCATCATAAAAGCATTACAAACCGGAGAGATCAATGACAATCATTCACATTTGAATACCGATGTGATCGGGATCATCGGTCATTCCCGCGGTGGGCATCTGGCGGTTGCTGCTGCAGCCGAATTCGAAGCAATTCAGAGTCTGGTTACATGGTCGGCGGTTGCGAATTATCTGGAATTCTGGTCGGATGATATGAAGAAGGATTGGGAGACCAAAGGTTTTACTGAAGTGATAAACGGGCGGACGAAGCAGGTGATGAAGCTTGATAAGGTAGTATATGATGATGCCGTTGAGCATGCCGAGCGGGTGATAGCTCTGAATCGTGTGAAGGAACTACGGGTACCTGCTTTATTCATCCATGCCAGAGATGATGAAAGTGTACCGTATACCAATTCAGAAGAATTACACATCCATTGTGCGGCAAAAGAAAAGGAATTGCGGTTTGTAGCCAATACCGGACACACCTTCGGAACAGCCCATCCATTCGAAGAACCGGAATTTCCTAAACCCTTTCAGGAATTACTGGACTGGACCATTGGCTGGTTCCGTGAGTATCTGAGGTGAATGATTACTCATACTTATTTCGGGGATATTCAATCCGAATAAGAACTAAAAATAAGGGTTTGCTAGCTACCTGATTATTCTTTTATTTCTGGCATTAAATAAACCAGAGAAATCAGAATTTATAATAGGGGTATATATGCTGGGTAGAACCGATCACCATATTGATGTTAAAGTTAGAAATGAACTGGATGTTGATATACACAATGTTTGCATAAAATTTTGGTCATCTGAAAAGACTACGGTTCTGTGTAAAAATATTGGCACAATTAAAGCAAAAAGCACTTCCGGAGCTCATAAACGCAACTACAGAACAGGGGTAGGTTCCGAATTATTTGATTACTGGTTTATTCTGTTCCATACTGATGACGGAGTATTTTCGGTTACAAAAGATAACTGGAGTTGTGTGATCGATCATTCTGTTGACAATACAAAGACCGCATATTTTTCTGTTAACAGTGATTCGATGGAAGCGTATGTCTATTTGCCGGATGAAGACAAGCATAAAGATCATGCCGGGCATAGTTATACCTGCCATAACGATATAGCTGTAGGTTGGATTGAGTTAGATTCTACACTCTCATTCGGTTCGTATACATTAAGTCCCGGTATCCATCATACCTATGTTACCGGCTATTTTAATGATGCCCCGGATGTTGAATATAAATTTCCATGTTGGGGAGGTACCAATGGGGATGGAAAAGCATTTGATGATAAATCTCATAAAGCGAGTCTTCGGCAAGCTATCCGGGTTTGTTGTACCGCTCCGGTTAATAAAAAACTACCGAGCGGACGAACGTTTGGTGATCATACCCATCCAACCGATCAGGAATGTGGCCTTACGTATGCTCTGAGTGGAGTATGTCATCAAATGGCGAATCGGGTAATGTCATTTAGGTCAACCATAACTCCGGCACAGATCCCCGATACCATTGGTTCTTACTTATTGTATGGTACCTGGGGGTTTGGACCTAAATTCACGGAGAATTTTTTTCATCTGTATTTGAATTCCCTTGGTTACCAGTATTTATCAAAGCCTTCATGTGTAGATATAAACGAAGCGGTATTTTGTAAACCGGAACAGCAAAAGGAACATGGTCTTGAATATGCTGTTTGGAGAGAATATGATATTTATCCTGAGGATATAACAGCAGAACAACACATCTTCGCCCGGGAGATCTTTGCCCCGATCCATGACCGAATTAAGGAGATCTTTGAACTTGCTAAAACAGAATCTTTATCTGCAGAGAATGTATATGCAGAAATTGAGGAAAAGGTTAAAAAAGCGGCAAAAGAGTGTGCTGAAAAATATGGGAATGAACATGAACTATGGGCAACCCTGCCGGATGTAGCTACTAGTGGAATCGAATTAGAAGCACTGAGAAGTAGTTTGAATGCTCAAAAAGTTATTTAACAAGTGATCGAACTGAAGAATACAGTGACGGAACCGATGATTTGATTGTGTGTAGATCGTACCCGAATGATGTTTGAAAGTATGGTCATGATATTCAGAAACATTAAATTCGCAACTATTCTTAAATAAATCCCGTCCTATGATCATCAATTTTATACTTTACGGGCACCATGGCATCGAATAAAGAAAAATATCAATCCGGGATTAAGAACGAACTCAATAACACCGATCCTGAAGTTGGGGAAGAAGATTTTAACCCGACCGGTGATCAGGCATTTGATCCGGCCTTTCAGGATTCTCACCGGCAAAGTGGATCGCGTTCCGGGGTATCCAAACGAAACCGTACCCTGTTAACCGTAGCAATCGTTTTTCTTTTGATCTGGATCTTTCAGGGAAACCCATTTTCTATGATGATCAATGCAGCAAATTCTGTAGCCGGGCTTTTCGGTAATGAAAACAGTACGGAACAAGTGGTGGTGGGCGAATCAAATGCTTCCGGGTTCGCTATCCTTGATTATACCGAAGCGATAAACAAACTGGATTTCAGATCCCAACCATCCACTAACGAGATCACGGCGCTATATCAGAATAATGTGCCTTTAGAGTACGTGCAGCAATTAGATGATCTCGGGATTCTGTCAGATATGGATTATCAGGGCGTGATCGCATTATACGTGAACTCCATTTCCATCGAATATCTGGAAGGACTGGATGATCTGGGATATTTGGATGAACTGGAATATTCGGAAGTGATCGGTCTGTATGCCAACAACGTTCCGGTTAGTTTCCTGCAAACCCTGGACCGGATAAATTACCTGGATGAAGTGGATTACTCCGGGATCATCGGGATGTATGCAAATGGTATTACCGATGAGTTCATAACGGGACTGAATCGCATCGGTTATCTTGATGAACTCGATTATACTTCCATTATCGGATTGTATGCCAATGGTGTTACGCTGTCCTTTTTGCAGACTTTAAGTCAGGTAGACTATCTGGATGAGCTAGACTATGCTCAGGTGATTGGCTTGTATGTGAACGGGGTGACGGAAGAATTCATCAAAGAACTGAACCGAAGGGATATGCTGGATGATATGAATTTTACCGAGGTGATACAGATGTATCAAAATAACTGATCCCGGAAACTGCAAAAGTACCCTTTTCACTTCTTGATTATATACCCGACATTCTGATTCAATTAATCAGATCTGAAGTATGAAAAAACTAGTTTTGATCCTGATTCTGCTTCCGGTTTTTCAATCTTCGGGAGTAGCACAGGATGTTTCCATTCGGGAGATCATCGAATCAATGACGCCGGAGCAGAAATTCTGGCAATTATATATGATTCCGGGAAGTATCGATCAAAAAGAACATGATTATACGGATGGAATTTTCGGTTTGCAGATTCAGCCGCCTCTAACTGCTTATGAAGATGCGGTTCAAACCAACAGGACCCAACGATTCTTTCTAACTGAAAGTAAGCATGGTATTCCCATTATCCCTTTTGAAGAAGCCCTTCATGGTGTGAAACGGCCGGGTGCCACGGTTTTCCCTCAGGCCATAGCGCTTGCAGCCAGCTGGGATGTGGATCTGATGCAACGTGTATCTTTGGCAGCCGCAAGAGAGGCAAAAAGCAGAGGTATCCGTCAGGTCTTATCTCCGGTAATAAATATTGCAAGCGATGTACGCTGGGGAAGAACGGAAGAAACTTTTGGAGAGGATCCTTTTCTCACGTCGATCATGGCGGAAGCGTTCATTCAAACATTTGAGCAACAGGGCGTAATCACAACTCCCAAACACTTTGTGGCAAATGTAAGTGATGGAGGTCGCGACAGCTGGCCGGTAACGTTAGATAAACGAACTCTGATGGAAGTTCACTTCCCTCCTTTTAAAGCGAGTTTTGATGCTGGTGCCCGCTCTGTAATGACCGCCTATAATTCAGTGGATGGCGTTCCGGCCACTCAGAATAAATGGCTGTTAACCAATATATTGAAGGAAGAATGGGGATTTTCAGGATTTGTTATTTCTGACGCAGCCGCTACCGGAGGCTCAACTGTTTTGCACCTAACCGAGCCAAACACACCTACAGCAGGAGCAAATGCCTACAAAGCCGGTTTGGATGTGGTGTTTCAATCCTCCTGGCCACAACATGTTCCCTATATGAAAAGCATTACGAACAATATGGTTCCGGAACCTGTGGTGGATGCAGCAGTATTTCGGGTGTTGCAAACTAAACAGGAACTAGGACTCTTTGAAAATCCCTACGTAGATCCGGATAGCGCCGCATACTGGAATGGTCATGCCGATCATATTGCTTTGGCCCGGGAAAGCGCGGCGGCATCGATGGTGTTGCTGAAAAATGAAAACGGTTTGTTGCCTGTCAGTTCACAGCCGGGTAACGTTTTATTGATCGGTGATGATGCCATTGAAGCCCGGTTCGGGGGATATAGTGGAACGGGGGTGGCCCCGGTATCAATGCTGGATGGACTTCGGTCACTTTTCGGGGAAAGTCTGACTTTTATTCCGGGGATAAAGCGGGAAGTTGCAGATTATGAAGTGGTTGGAGATTCCCTGCTGGATCTTGAGGCTTCCTTTTTTTCAAATATCGATCTGGCCGGGGAACCTGAGCATGTAGCCAAAGCCGGTAACATTGATAACCGATGGACTTTTAACCGGCCGGCTCCGGGCATTTCAAACGAATGGTATTCCATACGATGGGAAGGAATGTTGCGAACGGGGGATGATCCGATCACTCAGCTGGGGATTGAAGGTGATGACGGCTGGAGATTATTCGTGGATGGAAAGCTGCTGATCGATAACTGGAAGAAGGCTTCCTACAGAGTTTTGATGGAGGATGTACTTCTGAAACCTAATTCTAGTCATACCATAACGGTTGAGTTTTTTGAAACCACCGGAGATGCCCGCATCCGTTTGATCCGGGGCGAAGATCGTAGTAGTGAGCAAAAGCAGATCATCCAAAAAGCTGTAGAGCAGGCCAAAAAGAGCGATCTTGTGGTGATTGCCGCTGGAATTGAAGAAGGAGAATTCAGAGATCGGGCATTTTTGGGTTTGCCCGGTTATCAGGAATTGTTGATCGAGAAAATCAGTGAAACCGGGACTCGGGTTGTAGTAGTATTAGTGGGTGGAAGCGCCATCACTATGCCGTGGCTGGATAAAGTGGAGGCAGTGATTATGGTCTGGTACCCCGGCGAACAGGGAGGTCATGCCCTGGCTGATATTCTAAGTGGAAAAGTGAATCCTTCCGGAAGATTGCCTATCACGTTTCCGATCTCGGAAGGACAGGTGCCTCTGGTCTATAATCATCGTCCGACAGGTCGGGGAAACGACTACCTGGACCTGACCGGGAAGCCATTATTTCCATTTGGGTTTGGACTCAGCTATACCCAATTCGAATATACGGATATGACATTGAACGCAGATACGATAGGAGTTGGTGATGAGCTGACCATCACTTTAACGGTGAAAAATACAGGTAATGAAGCAGGTCATGAGGTAGTACAGTTATATGTGCATGATGAACTGGCAACGGTAGTGCGACCGGTGATAGAGCTAAAAGGATTTAAACGGGTATTTTTAAACCCGGGAGAAGAGAAAGAGGTGATGTTTAAGCTGGGAACCGATGCTCTGAGTCTGATAAATCGCGAACTGGAAAAGGTAACAGAACCGGGGGCATTTAGTATCTATGCAGGAGCTTCTTCAAAAGATATACGATTGAAAGACCGCATTTTTGTGAAATAGGGCGAACCGGGAAATACAGAAATTTTGGGCTAAAGGTCTGTTCATTGATCAGTTCAGACCTTTTAATAATTTTACACCCCTTCAGCTTGCTATACAGTTCATGTTATCAGACTTTACCATCCCAAAACATGTAAATAAAACTATTGATAATGAACTACGGAAGTATCGGAAAAAGGGGTTTAATGGTAATGCTGCTGGGCAGTTTACTAATTGCTCCGGGGTGTAAAACCAGTAAAACGGCAACCGCTCCAAAATCTTCGGCAATGTCGAAATCCCCGTCTAAAAAAGGGGATATGAAAAAATACAGTGAGGTGATCACTAAAGATGCAGTTACAGACGAAGGTCTGTTTGATGTGCATAAGGTGGATGATACCTATTTTTACGAGATTCCGGACGAGGTTCTCGGCAAAGAGATGTTATTGGTATCCAGAATCTCAAAAACCGCCGATAATATTGGATATGGCGGTGAAAAACTAAATACACAGATCGTGCGATGGGAGAAGAAGGATAAAAAGATCCTGCTCCGCCATGTGTCGTACGAAAATGTGGCAACCGAAGATAAACCGATCTTCGAGGCTGTTAAGAACTCAAACTTTGAGCCAATTATCGCAGCGTTTGATATTGAGGCGCTAAGTGAAGACAGTACCGGCTCGGTGATCGAGATCAATGATCTGTTTACTTCCGATATCCCATCAATGGGGTTACAAAGTAGCCGTCGTAAAAGCTATCAGGTTCGGCGTATTGATGGTGGTCGTACGTTTATCAATCATATAAACAGCTACCCGGAAAATATCGAAGCACGTAATCTTATCACCTACGAAGCTTCTAATCCACCGTCGAATTCTTCTACCGGAACCATTTCGCTGGAGATCAACCACAGTATGGTGATGCTTCCTGAAGAAGTGATGAGACCGAGAAGCTATGATGCCCGCGTGAGCTACTTCAGTGTGTCAAAAACTGAATATGATGAAAAGATTCATAAAGCGAATCCGATTCAGCACATTACCCGCTGGAAACTGGTTCCGAAAGATAAAGAAGCATACCTGCGTGGCGAATTGGTAGAGCCGGTTGAGCAGATCGTGTATTACATCGATCCGGCCACTCCTGAAATGTGGGTGCCGTATCTGATCAAAGGTATTAACGACTGGAATGCCGCTTTTGAGGCTGCCGGTTTCAAAAATGCGATCGTAGGAAAACGCGCTCCGACCCCTGAAGAAGATCCGGAGTTCAGCCCGGAAGATGTTCGTTATTCAGTGATCCGATATTTCGCATCACCGGTACAAAATGCATATGGACCTCATGTACACGATCCACGGTCCGGTCAGATCCTGGAAAGTGATATCGGATGGTATCACAACGTGATGAATTTGCTGCGAAACTGGTATTTCGTACAAACAGCCGCAGCGAATCCAAAAGCCCGGAAAGTACAGTTTGATGATGAAGTAATGGGCGAACTGATCCGCTTTGTGTCTTCTCATGAAGTGGGCCATACCCTTGGTTTCCCGCATAACTACGGCTCAAGTTATGCGTATGATGTGGAATGGTTACGTGATCCTGAATTTACTTCAACACACGGAACGGCTCCTTCTATCATGGATTATGCCCGATTCAATTACATCGCACAGCCCGGTGACGGAGTGACGGATTTCCATCCGGCTATCGGCGAGTACGACAAATGGGCTGCTAAGTGGGGATATACCTGGTTCCCTGAAGATATGAGTGAGGAAGAAATTGCGGCAGAACTGAATAGCTGGGTAGTCGAACGAGCGGATGATCCGTTGTACTTCTTCGGACGTCAGACCGCGAATAAGATCGATCCACGGTCACAGAACGAAGATCTCGGTAACAACGCTATGAAAGCCAGTGAGTATGGATTGGCTAACCTGCAGGTGATCACTGAAAATCTGATCGACTGGATCGCAGAAGATGGCGAGAACTTCGATGATCTCGAAGAGCTTTACTATCAGGTGATCGTGCAATGGGGCCGGTATATGGGCCATGTTACCCGAAATGTGGGAGGTGTGTACGAGAATTACAAAACCTTCGATCAGGAAGGCCCTGTTTACTCTCCGGTGGAAGAGGCAACTCAGCGTGATGCCATGAACTTCTTAAACCGTCATGCATTCTCTTCGCCAAGCTGGGCATTCAATGAAGATATTCTGAGCCGGGTTAATCAGGCCAACGCCATTGATTACTTCCGAGGCATGCAGAAAAGTGTACTGGCAACCGTTCTGGATCCGCAGCGAATTGCACGCCTGATCGAGTATGAACGACGTACAGATGGCGACGTTTACACAGCCTTCGAAATGATGGATGATGTTCGTAATGGAATTTTCAGCGAACTTCGTGCAAATGAAAATATCGATGTGCACCGGAGAAACCTGCAGCGTGCCTACCTCGAACTGATGGAAAGTCTGATGAAGAATGAACTTCCAAATATTCCATCCAGCTTCCGCGAATTCTACGGTTGGACTCAGGTCGACGTTAGTGAATCAGACATCCGTCCGATCGTGCGTAACGAACTGGAGATCCTGCGTAGAGATATGAACCGCAGGATCAATGCCGGAAATATAAACCGAGTAACCCGTGTTCATTTACTGGATGCCATCGAACGCATCGATGAGATTCTTGATGCCGACGATTAATTAGCTTTTTCGAATTTCTATTGGATGGCACGCTCTACCAGAGGGTGCCATCTTTATTTATAACAACAAACAAAAGAGATATGGATGCAATAAAGAAGGGATTGATGCTGATTCTCGGCCTGTTAATGTTACCGGCATTAGTTCAGGCACAGCAACTGGATATGGAGTTGCTAAAGGGAATCAAACCAAGAAATATCGGCCCGGCAGGTATGAGTGGCCGGATCACAGCTATTGATGTAGTAACAAACGATCCTCAAGTGATCTATGTGGGAGCTGCTTCGGGCGGACTTTGGAAATCTGAAAGTGGTGGAGTTAGCTGGGAACCGATCTTCGATAATTACGGTGCGGCATCAATTGGTGCGATCGATATCTACCAGAAGAATCCAAGCATAGTTTGGGTAGGTACCGGAGAAGGAAATCCAAGAAACAGCCAAACCAGTGGCAGAGGGGTATATAAAAGTATTGACGGCGGTCGCACCTTCGAACTGATGGGACTGGAAGGAACCCGGAATATTCATCGGGTTATTATTGATCCAACCAATCCCGATGTGGTATATGTAGGAGCACAAGGATCTGCCTGGGGCGAAAGTGAAGATCGGGGAGTGTTTAAGACCACCGATGGCGGAAAGACCTGGAAAAAGATCCTCTATGTAGATACGAAAACCGGCGTAGGGGAAATGGTGATGGACCCTGCCAACCCGAATAAATTATTTGTGAACATGTGGGAATTCCGGCGATGGCCTTGGTTCTTTAAATCCGGGGGACCTGGTTCAGGATTATACATGACCGTAGATGGCGGCGAGAACTGGAAAGAACTCACATCAAAAGATGGTCTGCCGGAAGGTGATCTGGGCAGGATGGGATTAGCGATCGCACCAAGTAAACCGGATGTGGTGTATGCACTCATCGAATCTGAAGAAAATGCCATGTATCGAAGTACAGATGGTGGATACAGCTGGCATCTGCGTGAGAAAGTGAAAAATGACAGTGATATTGGGAACCGACCATTCTATTATTACGAGATCTATGTTGATCCCGCGAACGAAAACCGGGTATATAGTATCTGGAGTTTTATGTCGAAAAGTGAGGATGGCGGGAAGTCCTTTGAGCAGATCTCAAATCCTGAATTCGGATACAATTGGGTGCATCCCGATCATCATGCATTCTGGATCAATCCTAACAACGGGGATCATATCATAGAAGGAAACGATGGTGGTCTAAATATTTCTTACGACGGAGGGAAAACCTTCCGGTTCGTTGAAAATATCCCGGTTGGCCAATTCTATCACGTTAATGTGGATATGCAGTTTCCATATAATGTATACGGTGGAATGCAGGATAACGGTTCCTGGCAAGGGCCGGCATATGTACTCCGGGCAGGTGGGATCCGGAATTCATACTGGGAAGAATTGTATTTCGGAGATGGATTTGATGTGGTAGTAGACCCAAGTGATTCACGTTACGCCTATGCGATGTCACAGCAAGGCAACGTGGGACGGGTAGATCTGGAAACAGGAATGTCCCGCTTCATTCGTCCGATTCATCCCGATGGAGAAGATCTTCGGTTTAACTGGAATGCCGGGATATCGGTAGATCCATTTGATCCTGCCACCATCTATTTCGGCAGCCAATATGTGCATAAAAGTACCGATCGCGGAGAAAACTGGACGATCATCTCGCCGGATCTAACCACCAATGATCCAGACAAACAGATGCAACACGAAAGTGGTGGTCTCACCATGGATGCCACCGGTGCAGAGAATCACACCACAATTTTATCTATTGCTCCTAGTCCGGTTAAAGAAGGGGTAATGTGGGTTGGAACCGATGACGGCCGGTTGCACGTAACAAAGGATGGTGGTGAAAACTGGACGGATGTTTCCAAAAACCTGAAAGGCGTTCCGGCCGGTAGCTGGATGGCACAGATCAAAGCATCCCGGTTTAATGAAGGGGAAGCCTTTGTGGTGATCAACAATTACCGGAATGACGATTGGGGAACTTACCTGATGCATACTACCAACTATGGTAAAAAGTGGACCAACATTGCCGCTAAAAAAGGAGTGGATGGATATGTATTATCATTTGTTCAGGATCTTGAAGAGCCAAATCTCATGTTCCTTGGCACAGAATTCGGATTATATGTTTCGGTTGACGGTGCAAAGAACTGGACCAAATGGACCAATAGTTATCCAACCGTATCCACCTACGATATGGTGATCCATCCTCGCGAGCACGATCTGGTGATCGCTACATTCGGTCGCTCTTTCTGGGTGATGGATGATATTCGTCCGCTTCGTGAGATGGCTAGGAATGGAGCCTCGGAATTGGATAAAGTGGTAAATATTTACCCGACACCGGATGCTTATCAGTTTGTAACACGGCAGGCAGCAGGTACACGCTTCGCTGCCGACGCTATGTTCTTCGGAGATAACCGCCCGGATGGAGCCATGATCAGTTTCTCCATTAATAAAGAAGCGGCTGAAAAACCGGACACAAAGAAAGGTGGAGCGATGAATGTTCGTGAAGGAGGATTCGGAGGTGGAATGCCGGGTATGAATTTCAATCGCAGAGGCCGTGATGGAGAACGGGTGAATGTAGAGATCTTTGATGCAAATGGAGATACCGTTAGAACATATCAGGTAACGGCAGTGAATAACGGACTCAATCGTTTCTTCTGGAATATGCGAATGGATGGCGAAGCAAGACCAACCCAACGTGAGTCCCGCGGTGGATTTAACTTCACACCAAGTGGAAATCCGGTACTTCCGGGCATGTATAAAGTAAAGCTGAGCTATGGAGGCGGAGCAGATTCAACCATGCTTAAGGTTGATTTTGATCCCCGGCTCGATATTTCTGTTGCTGAGGTTAAGGAAACCTATGCAATGGCCGACGAACTCGCTGAGTTGAACAGGCAAGGAGTTAAAGTGGCTGAGATCCTGAAATCTGCGAAGAAGATCATGGATGCCAACGACGAATACCTGAAAGCGGATCCACGGACAAAAGAAGAATTAAAGGACATCACAAAGATGTCGAAAGAAACCAGAAACATTCTCGATTCCCTATTCGTGGAAATGTTCGGCCCGGAAGATGATGGTCGGCAGGGGATCGTTCGTAATCCTGATCATTCCGTTTCTAACGCACTCAGAATGCCGGGAAGATATCTGGGCTCTGCAATGTGGGGACCCGGAAGCAACGAACAATTCCTTTTGAAGCAGGCTTCGGAAGCTATGGCTGCCATCACTGAAAAAGTGAATAATTTTATTCGCACCGAATGGCCAGAATATCAAAAAGCGATCGAGGATGCAGACCTCAGTGCCTTTAAGGCTATAGAACCGATCGAGAATTGATCTGATTTTCAGCTTAATTCAAAACCCGTTGTTCACCGCAACGGGTTTTTTTATGAGTAAACCAATAGTGGTCTTTTTGATCAGGAAACTGTTAATTAGACCGGTCCGGAGCCTAATTAACGAAAAGAAAGTCATGTCAGATTCTCAAAATCATCGAAAAATGTGGTCGCTTGTTGCCGGATTAGTAGTTTTTGCAGGTATGCTGCTACTGCCTGCTCCTGAAGGACTTGAGCCTACAGCCTGGAAAACGGCAGCGGTAACCGTTTTAATGGGTATCTGGTGGATCACCGAGGCCTTGCCCATTTCAGTAACCGCATTGATCCCAATTGTGCTGTTCCCGGTTCTGGGGGTGAGAACCATAAGTGAAGCAACAAGTCCGTATGCCAATCCCCTAATTTTTCTTTTTATGGGTGGTTTTATTCTGGCGTTGGCCATGGAAAAATGGAATTTACACAAGCGGATCGCATTGGGAATTGTGCATAAGATCGGTGTTAATCCAAACGCGATCGTTATTGGTTTTATCCTGTCGGCAGCATTTCTGAGTATGTGGGTAAGCAATACGGCAACGGCAATTATGATGCTACCAATTGCCACTTCTATTCTCGGACTCATTGAACATGTGGATGCAGATAAAAGACGGAACTTCGAGATCGTACTCATGCTCAGTATCGCCTATGCCTGCAATATCGGAGGGATGGCTACCCTTATCGGGACACCGCCAAATGCATTACTGGCCGGGTTTATTCTGGAGAATTATGGGGTGGAGATCAGTTTTCTGGACTGGATGAAGATTGGGGTTCCCCTTGTACTTATTTCGTTGCCACTCATGTACCTTATTCTCACAAAATGGATCTTCCCGTTGCAGCTCAAAGAACTTCCCGGTGGAAAAGCTCTTATTGAAACGGAACTCAGATCTTTGAATCGTATCTCATCACAAGAGATGAAAGTGGCATTGGTGTTTGTCTCCGCTGCATTATTATGGATGTTTCGCCCGTTGCTGTCACAGATCATTCCGCATCTCTCCGATGCCGGAATTGCGATGGGTATTTCGGTGCTTTTATTTCTTATTCCATCCGGACAAGATGATGGAAACGGCTTACTTGAATGGCATGATACAAAACGAATGCCTTGGGGAGTGCTGATCTTATTCGGTGGGGGCTTGAGTATGGCATCGGCCATCAGCAAAACCGGGTTGGCAGCCTGGATCGGTTCACAGATGTCAGCTTTCGATACCATACCGGTGATCCTGTTTGTGGTGATCATTACGGCCCTGATCATCTTTTTAACAGAAATGACGAGTAACACCGCATCTACAGCAGCCTTTCTTCCCATACTTGCCTCGGTTGCGATCGGCTTGGGTGAAAATCCATTGTTATTTGCCATTCCAACTGCCTTAGGAGCAAGTTGTGCGTTCATGTTACCGGTTGCAACACCACCCAACGCTATTGTTTACGGGAGCGGGAAAATAACCATTCCTCAGATGTCAAAGGCCGGGTTATGGTTAAATCTGATGTTCATCGTATTGCTTTCTGTAGCCACACTCACCATCATCAGTGCCGTTTTCGGGATCGATCTTGGGGTATTACCGAATTGGGTGGACTGATCTTATTCCTGCATCCGTCGTCTTTATTGAGGGATACTTTGCTGGTTTAGTTACTTTCGCAGGTGCGCATAAATAGCATTTGCAACGGGAATTACTTTTCTTTGAACCGGAGTAACTAATACATCAATTATGGAATCACTAATCGACTTTTTTGAGAATATACCGTCTGCATTCAGGGCGGGAATATTGATCGGCGGCATTTTTCTTTTCTGGATCATCGAAGGCGTTTTTCCACTGTTCGAGTTTGGCTACAAAAAAGTACGCCATGCGCTGATCAATGGAGTATTAACATTGTTTTTTGTGGTGATCGGGTTGGGGTTTGCCGGTGTTTTGCTGTGGTCGTCTACCTGGGTAACAGCCAACGATTTTGGTATCATCAACTGGATTCCAATGCCGGTCTGGCTACAAATAATTGTAGGAGTGATGTTGCTGGATTTCTTCGGAGCCTATCTGGTGCATTGGGTAGAACACAAAGTTAAATTCATGTGGAAGTTTCATCTGGTTCATCACAGCGATACCACCGTTGATGTGACAACCGGTCTCCGGCACCATCCCGGCGAAGCAGTGTTCAGGATGTTGTTCACCATTCTTGGAGTGATCGTAACAGGAGCTCCCATCTGGATCGTATTCATGTACCAAACGTTGTCGGCTTTTTTCACGCATCTTAATCATGCGAATATCAATATGCCGAGAAAAGCAGACCGTGCGCTATCCTACCTGTTTGTTACTCCATTGATGCATAAAGTTCACCATCATTACACACAGCCACTAACCGATACGAACTATGGAAACATTTTTGCGATCTGGGACCGTTTGTTCGGAACGTACGCGGAAGTGGAGGATTCTAAGTCACTCATTTATGGCATAGATACGCACATGGATCCAGAGGAAAACGAAGATGTGGTAAACTTGTTCAAGATACCATTTCAAAAATACCGCCCACCTCAGGGATCAAAATTTGGGGAAGAAGAGAAGCTGGATAAAGATCATTAATTAAAGCTGATGATGAGTAAATATTTCGTTTTCATACTGATCCTGTTGGGAGCTTGCGCGACAACTCCGCCGGATGTAATGCTGGATCCGTGTTTTCAGGAGCCGGATAGTTATTTAAAAAGTCCTTTAGTGGATACATCCGCCATAGTAAGTGATGTGGATGTTAAAGCTGAAATAATTGGAAATCCGGCGGCCGGAATTAGATATCCCAGACCGGCAAGATCGTGGGGAATTACGGGAATAGTAGAAGCCGAACTGACCATATCAAAGAACGGAGATCTGCAAGAGGTAACGATCACCAAGAGTCTGGGTTATTGTACCGATCAGGAGGTTGTGAAACTACTGAAAGGATTATCATATAAACCTGCTGAAAAAGATGGTGAAACAGTACGAAGTATCTTGATCTATCCGGTGCATTTCAACCTTCAGTCAGACCGCTGATCTGCGGATCGATTCAGCCGTTTATTTAGATCATTTCAAACAGTTGATCTTGTAAATAAAATAGCCCGATGCAGCAATAATCAGCATGTAAAGCAGGAAAAAGGGAGTAAATCCAAATTGCTGAATGATCCACCCACCTACTACCGGAAACAGGGCCGGAAATATATTTCCTGTTCCGGTTATTCCGGCATACAACGTTCTGTTTTCGGTTCCGGATAATTCCAGAAGAATACCGTTCATGGTAATGTTGTAGATCGTAAAGATGACTCCGCCGATAATGAAAATGACCGGAAAAGCCGGAGATTCAGGACTCATAAGTATAAACAGTGGCAGAATGAATGCCAGTAATGAACTGCCATAGAGTAAATAGCGATACTGATATTTTTTGGCTAACAGAAACAGGATCAATCCGGTTGCCACACTTCCGATAATTTTAAACACGAGAAATAATCCGGCATTCACCTCTGCCTCTCCGGCAATGTTTTTTGCATATAAGATCATAAACGGGAGTACGGAGATACTTACACCCATCGTATTCACGAATCCCAGGAAGTACTTTAAACGAAGATTTCCTGACAATTCATTTTTCATCCAATGAATAAATGCTGAGGCATTTTTAACGGGTAATTTTGAGGGAACCACTTCTTTAATATTCCAGAATCCGGCAGAAGCCAACAACAATGCCCCACATGCGATCAGAAAAGCGAAGGCGTAATTCTCAGGATATTGACTGGCGGATAATACCTGTTTGGCTGCCAGGGCAGAAAGGAATAATATGGCACCATTTAACACCTGTCTGATGGAAAAAAAGGATTTCCTTGAATCCTTTAATACCGATTTTCCCAGAATATCGGTATAGCTGACGTTTGCATAGGCTCCACCAAATGAGAAAAAGGAAATTAGCAGAAATATGAGCCAGATCACGGTTTTATTTTCTAACTCTCCGGAATAGAATAATAGCAGAGCCATTCCCAGAAGTGCTACTATGCGTGAGTTGATCCCGATAAGCAGAAATTTTCGCTTAAACTTAAAATTGCTGATAAACGGAGCATAGAATACCTGAGAGAAATTTGCACCTCCCACCATAATTGCAGACAGGATACCGATCTGTAATGCCGATCCTCCACTATCGATCATCATGGCGGGAATTATGGTATCGACATCCATGAATACTTTAGCCAGCGAGAGAAATGCAGCGTGCCAGATCAGTGAATAAAAATTACGGCGGGATATGTTTGATGTAAGTTTCAATTCAATGCTAATTCATTGCCGGAACCTACGATCTTTAACCGACGAATAGCAACATGGTATGATAAGCACGCTGACGGTTTAAGCCGTCAGCCTGATTTGATCGAGGATCCTATAGCTTTCAGGACCCTTACTCATCAGTAAGTCAATGATACTGAATTCCGGATTAGTTTGATGCTGAGTGCATACATTCAGGATTTTTTCGTTGTATGATAACGATGATTCCAGCTGATAGATGTAATTTTTCGACTGATACTCCTGAATGATCTTATCCTCAGTAACCGTGGGTTGATCCGATTCAGATTTGAGTTCGAAATCAAAACTTACTTCTAAATAAGTAAGAAGTTTGTTAAATACAGCCATATTAAAATCAATTAGCCGGGATTGATCAGAATGGGATCCTAGCAAAGCAAGCAATTCATCATGAAAATGATCAAAGTATAAATAGTCGCTGTAGGTGTGAAGAATAGCATTCCAGAAGGGGGTGAACCAATCCTGAGAGTGGTCGATCCGAACTTCGCGAATAGGTTTTTTCTTATCTGCTGTTTTGATGGGAATGTTGATCCATTGCGTGCCCCGGTCAGCCGGGATCATCGCACGGTGTGTTCTTCCTTTTCGGGACCAGGTATCGGTATCCAGCAAGATCACGCGATCGGCTATCAGCATAGAGCCCAGGTCAAACAAATTCGGTGCAAACTGTGGCTGAATTAATGCGGTTTTCAATTTGGAATTAAGAACTAAGAATTAGGAATTGGTGACAATGTAATTCAAAATTCATAATTCACAATTCCTAATTATTACCAAATGAAGTCGAGTTGAAAAATTGTTACCTTGATGCCCTTTAAAAATTTAAATAAAGCCCAAAATCAACAATGAGCGTTCGCGTACGTTTCGCACCATCACCAACCGGATTTTTACACATCGGAGGGCTAAGAACCGCCCTTTATAATTACTTGTATGCCCGACATCACGGAGGCACCTTTGTTTTAAGGATCGAGGACACTGACCAAACCAGATATGTGGAAGGAGCAGAAGAAGATATTATTCGGTCTTTGGAATGGGCAGGAATGACCATTGATGAAGGTCCGAATAATCCCGGAGAATCTGGTCCGTATCGTCAGAGTGAACGAAAAGAAATGTATCATGAATATGCAAAACAGCTAATCGATAGTGGAATGGCTTATTATGCATTTGATACCACCGAAGAGATCGACGAAATGAGGGAGCGATTGAAAAAATCAGGAAATCCTTCACCGAAATACGATACCATCACTCGCCAGAGTATGAAAAACAGTCTTACTCTTCCAAAAGATGAAGTGGAGAAACGACTGGCGAATGGCAATGAATATGTGGTCAGATTGAAAGTCCCTCGTCGTGAAACGGTTAAATTTGAAGATGAGATCCGCGGAATCGTTTCTTTTGATACGGCCGGTTTGGATGATCAGGTATTGTTGAAATCTGACGGAATGCCGACCTATCACTTGGCGAATGTTGTGGACGATCACACGATGGGAATCACACATGTGATCCGTGGCGAAGAATGGTTAAGTTCTGCGCCAAAACACATCTTATTGTATAATGCCTTTGGCTGGGAAGCTCCGACTATGGCGCACCTTCCATTGATCATGAGTCCAAGTGGCGGCAAGCTCTCTAAGCGTAAAGCGGAAAGCGAAGGAATTCCTGTAAACACCAAAGATTACATTAAAGGGAATTACGAGCCCGAGGCGCTGATCAACTTTCTGGCTTATCTGGGATGGAGTCCCGGAGATGATTCTGAGATCCATACGATGGATGAATTGTGCGAGTTGTTTACGCTCGACCGTGTGAGTAAAGGTGGAGCTGTTTTCAATCACAAAAAACTGATGTGGTACAACGAGCATTATATCCGGGAAACTTCGGTTGAGGAACTTCTGCCACGAGTGAAAGGACTGGCGGAAGAAGCCGGTTTTGATACTAAGAGCGATGAGTATCTTAGAACAGTGGTGGAATTATTACACGAACGGGTTTCCAAAGTGGATGAGTTTGTGTCGATGGGATCTTTCTTCTTCGAATATTCTACCGATTACGACGAGGGAGCCTTAAAGAAATGGAAAGAAGACAGCCCGGCATTGGTCGCAGCATACAAGGCAAAACTGGAGTCTTTGAATGAGGATGATTTTGTGGCTGCTAATTTGAAATCAGCGCTGGAAGAAACCGTTGCCGAAAACGAAGTTGGTTTCGGAAAAGTGATGATGCCTGCACGAATCGCCACAACCGGACAAGGTTTTGGTCCCGATCTGTTCCCGGCTTTGGAGCTTCTCGGAAAAGAAGAAGTGATCAACCGAATTGATCTGGCACTAGAAAAACTCAGCTAATGGAATCGTTATGACATCATTCAAAAAATCTGTTCTGAGCAATCATATTCTGATTGCTCTTTTTTTATTAGCAGGATTCGGTTTTTCCTGCAGATCCACAGAAATGGTTGAAGCAGAAAGTATTCCGAAACCGGCCCTGAAAGAAGAAACGGAATTAAACGGACTGGAAGCACTTGTAGAGAACTCGGAAGTATTTAAGAAAACGATCACAGGTTTTGAACTCTTTGATCCCGAAACTGAAGAAGTGTTGTATGCGGTGAATGAAGATAAATACATGAATCCGGCTTCCAACACCAAACTGTTTACCTTTTATGCCGGAAAGAAGCTTCTCGGTGAGCGGATTCCGGCTATGAAATATGTGATCAAAGGCGATTCACTCATATTCTGGGGAACCGGAGATCCGAGTTTTTTGCATCCGGATATAGGAACCATGGATGTTTTTAATTTTCTGTCCGAATTTGATGGGGATCTGTTTTTCTCAGACAGTAACTACGAAGATGATCACCTGGGACCGGGTTGGTCGTGGGCGGACTACAACTCGTATTATTCCGCGGAGAAAAGCCCGATGCCCATTTACGGTAACATCGCACGAATGACGATCGAACACGTGGAATCGTATAAGCTTGCGGAAGATGAGAACGGATATAAGATCCGTCCTAAGTACCTGAAGAAATTCATCCGGGAAGATGGATTGAGTGAAGAAGGAAGATTTGTGTTACAAAGAGAGCGGGAGGGAAATTACTTCACCTATGAATTTACCTCAGATACGACGGTATATGAAACGGATAAGCCATTTCATTATACACCGGAGTTATTTGTTGAACTTCTTAGCGACACGCTTAAAAAACCTGTTCTCTATATGCCGGATGTGAAGTTGCCTGAATCAGCGGAAACGCTTTACAGTATTGAGGCAGACAGTTTATACAAACAATTGTTGCAACCCAGCGACAATATGGTGGCGGAGCATATCTTATTGATGATCTCATCCACCATTGATGGTCGACTGAATTCCCGCAAAGCGATCGAATTCGCGAAAAAAGAGTTGTTAACCGATCTGCCCGATGATGCCAACTGGCGGGATGGGTCGGGGTTATCAAGATATAATTTGTTCACACCAAGGAGCATGGTTGCTCTACTCGATAAGATAGACGATGCAGTGGATGATGACCTGCTGTTTGATCTGCTGCCTCAGGGAGGGAAAGCCGGGACGATCCGAAACTGGTATGGAGCAAGAGATGGTGGTCCGACTTATATCTTTGCCAAAACCGGAACCCTGAGTAACAATCATTGCCTGAGCGGATATCTGATCACCAGATCCGGAAAGAAGCTGATCTTCAGTTTTATGAATAACAACTATGTGATCTCAACCAATGACGTCCGAATTCAGATGGAAGAAATTCTGTGGTATATCCACGAAAACTACTGATGAAACCATTTACGAGGGGAGCGAACTCAGACTTTCCATCCGGGGCGGGCGTCTGACCGCTGTGAACGGTCTGACGGTTGGGTAGACAGAACTCAAGGATAAGCGTTATTCAACATACTTCTGAGAATTTTAAATGAATAAGTAACACTTATAGTTCAGGATCAGGTGATTTTGTACTTGGCATTTAGAAAGCAATAAGTTAACAGCCATTAGTTTGTAACTTACCTTACTATTCAATCTCTAGTAATAACTATTT
>DLCN01000007.1:131289-131422 GCA_002480645.1 Balneolaceae bacterium UBA7797 | reverse complement strand
GTAAATATTTTTAGGTGAATAGGTTAATTGAGGAGATTAAAGGACAGGTTTTACAACGATAGGTTTTTGTTCGTTACCACCGGACCAGATCGCTTCATCAGCAGGCGTAGAGATGGTTTCAGGCTGATCAGGA
>DLCN01000007.1:0-130875 GCA_002480645.1 Balneolaceae bacterium UBA7797 | reverse complement strand
ACAGAGACTTAACAGATTTCATGATAACAATAGATTTTGTTTAAAGGTTATTTTTATAGTCCAGATAAAGAGGTATATCTACTCAAAATGTTACATTAAATTATACGCTCGTTTGGATTTTAAAATTCATTTTTATGGTTAATACAAAGAGTATTTTTCCTTAATTATGTTACACTTCTAACCTACATTAATTTATTTTAAGGCTCCAATTAAAGGTTAAGATTTGCTAATTTAGAGTCTGTCAGATGCTGATTTTAGGAACTAAATAAGTTTTTAACTTAGTCTCTTAATTTTATATTAAGCCCAAAATCCCGTCAATATTTGGTGGGACCTTATAAATAATTGTCAATTATTGGTTTTTTCACTTGAGTAACCCCAGAGTAGATTATTCGGAATTAGTAGATGCTCTTCAGAATGGCGATGAAGTAAAAGCCGGGGATCTCATAGAAGAATTGGTTCCCAGGTTGGTAGACTATCTTGTAGTTGTAATGAATGCAGGAAGAAGTGCTGCAGAAGAATGTGTTCAACAGGCATTTCTGGATGTATTTGAGCAGATCCGTAAGGATAACATCAATGATAGTAAGTACATTTTCAGTTATTTTATTAAAGCCAGCAGACATGAATACCTGCGATATGCGAAAAGGGAGCATAAATTCAAATACGAAGAAGAAGCTTTGAATGTACTCTACGAACCTGAACAGCAGATGACTAATCTTCTCGATAAAGAAAGGCAAAGAATATTAGCTGAGTGCCTGGAAGAGTTGCAGGATAAATCGAAACGCTTTATCGAATATTTTATTGATAAGCCGGATGCAACGACCGAGGAAGCACAAGAAGAGTTCGGGTTGAGTAGTGCAAATGTCAGAACTAGGAAGTCCAGGATCATAAGCAGACTGCATCACTGCTATAAGAGAAAATCCAACGAATAAATTGGCAATTGAGACAAAATTTCTTTTCTCAATTGTAGTATAAAGCTCGTCAGTATTCTCAAATCAGATTCCCTGAGGAGAAAAAAATATTAGGAATAGTTTCTATTTTTACAAAAAATGAGTGTGTTTTTGGTAATATTTTATCCCTAAACTCAAGTTTTGAGAGTGTAACATGTATTGTCAGAAACCGATGACAGAGTACTTTTTTCTCCAAAATTTTATACAATATCAATTGTAACGTTTTTCTGTTTCTGATTAGATCTCTAGAATTTCGCCCTGCACTAATGCAAAAACTTTATCGCCTTTCTTTGGTTTTAATGTTGAAGTACCGGTGAAGCTTCCAAATGCTGGTAAGATGGCATGATATTCACCAAAATAAAAACAGCTCACTCTAACAGATTGACGACCTTTCCCCTTTAACCTGACAGATGGGTGTATGTGACCACATATTGGATAATTTGGGGTTTCAGATTCTGTATCAGGCAGCTCGTGAATAAATAAAAAGGGGGGGCTTGCTAACTGATGTACACATTGTAAACCAATGGACTCATAATTTTCAGGAGGATAAAAGTCGTGATTCCCTATCACCAGAAACATCCTGATTTCAGAATTTGATGCTCTCCAATTAATAAAGTCAGACCATTCTGAATTCATATCGCTGTGAAAAAGATCACCCACAAAAATGATCGTATCCGGATTAAACGCTTTAGCCAACTGTTCGAGTCGTGCAATATTATTCAAATTCACAGTAGTAGGAACAGCAATCCCATGTTTTTGGAAATGTCCGGATTTACCCAAATGCAGGTCAGAAAGTATCAGTGTTTTTTTCTGTACCCAAAAGAGAGCTTTTTCAGGTAGTAGAATCAGGTTCTGTCCTAGAAATTCAATGGGTTGATCGGCTTCTCTGATCATTGAATATGTCTTTCGAGTTGCACTTGCATTTTCTTTACGCGATCAATTAATTTTTCTGAGCTCATTTTCTCCCTCAAACGATCAACCATGATGGGGAATGCATAAGGTGAAAATCGTTCGGTCTTGTTAAAGAGCACTTCCTGATTTTGAATTTTGGCAAATGCTTTTCTTAAGCGTATCTCATCAAGTTGGAAGAAGAGGACTTCATCGTAAGCCTGCTGGAGTAATAAATGTTCCGGTTCGTATTCAGAAAATACATCAAAAAACAAACCTGATGACATTTGAAGATGTCTGCTTTTTATTTCCTGCCCGGGAAAACCCTGAAATACCAGACCAGAGATTCTGCTAATATCTCTGAATCGTCTTTTTGCCAATTCTGTGGAATTGAGGCTGTCCATAATATCGGAGACCAGATTTTCAGGGGATAATAGTCCTTTTTTCAGAGCTGATTCAACAGGAATATCCTGATCAGAAAGTAGCTCAAAGCCATAATCGTTCATAGCAATTGAAAAGGTAATCGGGGTCATTCTGGCTATACGATGAGCGATCAATGCCGACATACCTTCATGTACATATCTCCCTTCAAAAGGAAAGAAAAATACATGGCAACCTTCTCTGGAATGTGTCTTTTCAATGAGAAACTGGTTTTCATCAGGTAATGATGACCAGTTTTTTTGTACATCAAAAATGGGTTTTAATGTTTGGATCTCAATCATATCCGAGGACTGATCTATGGCTTCTCTCATGGTTTTTCTGAGTAATCGGGACATGTTGGAGGATAAAGACAATCGTCCCCCCAGCCAGCTGGGTACCTTGGATTTGGTGCATTTTGCCCTTTTTACATAGGCTGTCATATCTTTTATTCTGATGAGTTCCAGATTTCGGCCTGCGAACCAGAATTTATCCCCGATATTTAATTGGCTTAAAAACCATTCTTCAATGTTACCAAGTGAGCCGCCACTCATATATTTAACGCGCATCATTGAATCGCTGGATATAGTTCCGATATTCATTCGGTGACGGCGTGAGATCTTTCGATCGGTTACCTTATACATCCCATCTTCATCGATGATCACCTTTGAATATTCCGGATAACTGGATAGTGCTTTTCCACCGGTTGTAATAAACGTAAGTATCCAATCCCATTCTTGTGCTGTTAGTGTTTGATAGGCAAAAGTTGAGGTTATTTCGGCTATGATATCATCAGGTTTAAATCCATCAGATACAGCCAGTGTGACAAGATATTGGATGAGGACATCGTAGGGTTTTAAAATTGGAGCTCGACTCTCAAGATCATCATCATTGATGGCTTTTTTCAAGGCCGCAGCTTCAACAAGTTCCAGTGCATGAGTTGGTACGAAATAGATCTTGCTGGTTGCTCCCGGACTATGGCCACTGCGTCCTGCCCGTTGTAAAAAGCGAGCAACTCCTTTTGGACTACCAATCTGAATAACCGTTTCTACGGGACTGAAATCTACGCCTAGATCAAGACTTGAAGTGCAAACTACAGCCTTAAGTCCTCCTTCGTGTAATGTATTCTCAACCCAATCCCGTACACTCCGGTCCAGAGAGCCATGATGAATAGCAATACCGCCGGCCAGATCAGGATTTGCTGCAAGTATCTGTTGGAACCATATCTCAGCTTGTCCTCTGGTATTCGTAAATATCAGAGTAGAAGTACTCTGGTCAATAATCGGAAGAATGTTTTGCAGCAGATTTAATCCCAAATGACCATGCCATGGGAACGTTTCAATTTCATCGGGTAAAACCGATTCAACTTCAATATTCTTTTTAATATCTGCCCTGATGATCGTAGAATCCATATTTGGGTATTGACTCCCCAGCAATACCTCCAAAGCCTCGTCCAGATTACCAATGGTAGCTGAAATTCCCCAAATTTTCAGATGGGGTCTCAAACCCTTTAACCGGGAAAGACCCAACTCTGTCTGGATTCCTCGTTTTGATCCTAATAATTCATGCCACTCATCTACAATTACTGCATCCAGATTTTTAAAATGACGGGCATAATTTTTCTGAGCCAGAAGGATGTGAATACTTTCGGGAGTGGTTATTAGTACTTCCGGCATTTTACGGTTTTGTTTCTGTTTTACAGATTGTGAAACATCACCGGTCCTACGGCCAACTTCCCATGGAATATCCATTTGATGAAGGGAATCATGAATTGCCTTTTCAATGTCTTTAGCAAGAGCCCTTAAAGGGGTGATCCAAAGTACTTTTAACCCATTGCTGGTTTTTTCCAGGTAATCATCCGGATGATCATTTACCCACTTAATGATATTTGGTAACCATAAAGCAAATGTTTTACCCGATCCCGTTGGTGCATTTAACAACCCATTTTTGCCAGATAGAAAGGCATCCCAAACCTGTAGCTGAAAGGGAAAAGCCTTCCAGCTACGGGATTCAAACCATTTTAGAACTAATTCTTTGCCTTTGTTCAACGCTATTTTGCTTATTTCAGCTAGTTAAACAACAATAAGCAAACTGCGTTCATTTAGAAATCAGATTCTGTCTCTGATATAGTTGTATTTCGTTCCAGCCAGTTATAGATAGTTGGTAATACTAACAGAGTAAGTAATGTAGAGGTTACCAAACCACCAATTACAACTGATGCCAAAGGGCGTTGAACTTCAGAGCCCGGGCCTACATTGAATGCCATTGGGATGAAACCAAGGCTGGCAACCAATGCAGTCATCAATACAGGTCTAAGCCTATCCGCAGAACCTTGAATTACTGCTTCACGCAGATTCATTCCATCTTTACGAAGATTATTCAGGTGCGAGACCAGCACGATACCATTAAGTACGGCCACACCGAATAGCGCAACAAATCCAATACTTGCTGAAATGGAGATGTAAAGATCGCGAGCCCATAGCATGAATATTCCACCAGATAATGCGAATGGGAGATTCAGGAAGATCAGGAAAGAATATCTGAGCTTGCCAAACATCAGATACATAAGTCCCAAAATGATAAATAATGACAACGGAACCACAAAAAGGAGATGATTCATGGCTCTTTGCTGGTTTTCAAAAGAGCCGCCATATTCAATAAAGTAACCCGAAGGAATATCGATCTCATTTTCGATCAGATTCTGCAGGTTTGCTACATAAGATCCTACATCAATATTCTGAATATTAATTCCGAGGATAACCCTTCTCCAGCCATTTTCACGGGCAATTTCACGAGGACCTTCTTCCGGAGTTATCTGGGCCACATTTTTTAACGGGATGAAGCCACCGGAAGGTAATTGAACCGGGATATTCATGATCTCCTCGAAATTATTCCTGTATTCTTCAGGGAAGCGCACAACAATATCAAATTTACGCTGGCCTTCTAATACCGAGTTGATGGCACTTCCCCCAATACCCACTTCAATCACCCTTTGTACATCATTTACATTGATCCCATAATCAGAAACGGCTTCTCTGTCGATCTCGATATTGAGGTAAGGCTGACCGGATGTTTGTTCCAGATAAAAGTTGTCAGTGCCTTCCAGAGTATTCAATCGGGCAGAAATTGCTTCTCCGATCATATTCAGAGTTTCCAGATCTTCGCCATATACCTTTACGGCAATATCAGATTTTACACCACTCGTAAGCTCATCAACCCGCATTGCAATAGGTTGGGTAAAGTTGTAGGAAAGTCCGGGTTCTGTTTCGAGAAAGGGGCGTATTTTTTCAACGATATCTTCTTTCGTTAAACCATCTCTCCATTCTTCTCTGGGTTTCAGTACTACCCAAACATCAGTTTGGTGTACACCCATCCAGTCGTTTGCGAGATCTGATCGCCCGGTTTTAGGTACAACCGTTTTTACCTCCGGTATATTTGCCATGATCTGCCCAGCCAGCCAGTTTGCATTTTCTACGGATTCATCGAGAGTGATAGATGGCATGCGCACTTCTTCAACCAAAATTGAACCTTCATCCAGTTCCGGCAAGAATTCTGTACCCATAAATGGGATCATAACCACAGAAATTGCAAAGACCAACAGCGCTATAGAGATAGTTACCGCCTTGTTATCAAGACTTTTAACCAGAAATGCCCGGTAGCGTGGACGTAACCAGTTAATAACCGTACTTCGACGGATCTTAACTCCTTTTCTGAATACTAATGCTGATAGTGCAGGTACATAGATCAAGGCCATGATCAGCGAACCAAGTACAGCGGCACCTACGGTGATCGCCATTGGTCTGAATAAGATCCCTTCCATTCCGGAGAAGGTCATAATTGGAACATAAACCATCAATATGATCAATACCCCGAAGAATATAGGTCGGGCAACTTCATGCGCAGCTTCTCTGATCACCACAGATCGCGGTTTATCAGACTGATCGTGATGCAATTTATGCACGATGTTTTCCACCATTACTACGGATCCATCCACAACCATACCAAAGTCAATGGCACCTAAACTCATTAAGTTGGCTGCCAACCCTAATTGATCCATTCCAATAAAGGCAAACATCATCGAAATCGGGATCACTGATGCCACGATCAATGCTCCGCTTATTTCACCAAGTAGTAACAGAAGTACGGCAATCACAAAGAAACCACCTTCTATAAGGTTGGTGGTAATGGTGCCGGTAGTTCGTTCAACCAGGTCCGATTGATCATAGAATTTCTCAATGACCACGCCTTCAGGTAATCCTTTGTTGATCTGTTCGAACTTCGCATTCACATCTTCGATAACTTCTTTACCATTACCTCCGCGAAGCATCATTACGATACCAGTAACCACTTCACCTTTTCCATCCTGAGTAACTGCACCTTGCCTTAATTGGCGCCCCTGAACCACATTGGCTACATCCTTTATGTAAACCGGCCGCCCCTCAAAGTTTTTGACAATGATATCCTCAATATTAGTTGCTGAGTTGATCTGACCAAATCCTCTGATGATATACTGCTCGCGATTATGTTCGAGATAATTACCACCGGAAACACTGTTGTTCTGTTCTATGGCATCTAAGATCTCTGAAAGTCCAAGGTTATAGGTTCTCAATTTTCCCGGTAATACCTGAACTTCATATTGCTTAACAAAGCCACCGAATGCGGTAACTTCTGTAACACCTTTAACGGTTTTTAGCTGAGGGGCAATCAACCAATCCTGAATGGTTCGCAACTCGGTTAATGAATGATCACTTCCTCGAACCACATACTGAACGATCTCACCTAAAGCGGTGGAAATTGGTCCTAACTGAGGGGAAGACACACCATCAGGCAGTTCATCCGTAACACTTTGTAAACGTTGGGATACCAACTGACGGGCAAAATAGATATCGGTTCCTTCCTCAAATTCTACGGTTACCGCAGAAAGTCCGAATTGGGAAATAGAACGTACTTCCGCAATATTCGGGAGCCCATTCATCGCAGTTTCGATCGGATAGCTCACCTGACGTTCTACATCATATGGTGAATACCGACCGGCTTTTGTGATCACAAGTACCTGAACAGGAGTAACGTCAGGTTGTGAATTGATCGGGATCTCTGATAATGAAAATATACCCCCGGCAATTACCAGCAATGCCAGTGAGATCGCAATAAATTTCTGCCGAAGACTAAAATCAATGATTCTTTCTAACATAATATCTCCGGTTAATCAGCGAATTCTTCAAATTTTTCTAAAGCCTTAAGGCTGAAGATCTGAGAAGTGGCTACCACATCACCGGGTTTTAAACCCGAATGTACCACAGCTATCTTCTCAGTAACTCTGTTTATTCCTATCGATCGTTTTTCAAATGTATTTGGATAGGTAAGTACAAAAACAGTTGCTCCATCTTTTTCAAATTGAATGGCAGAAAGAGGGATGGTAACTCCAGACTCAGAAGTGGTGATATCGTAACTGGTACGTACATTTTGCCCGATCACCGGCCAACCGTTCTGTGTTGGGATGATAATATTTACAGGTATAGCCCGGTTAATTTCGTCCAGCGTCGGGTTAACAGTTGTTACCGAAGCTAAAATGCGTTTACTGTTTTCATTACCTGCATCTTCGTTACGCTGTGTTATCTCAACCTGCGTACCGGATTGGATCAGGGTGGCATCCTCGGGAGAAACGAAGCCACGAACCAGTACTTTCGATTTATTTACGATGTCCAGCATCTTCTGATTCGAATTCACTGAAGTTCCAAGATCGATCAAATGCTGATTTACAGTTCCTTCTATTGGCGAATACAATGTAAGTCGGGCATTTGGTTCTGATTCATTATTCTCCCAGGCATCAAATTGATCGGCGGTGATTCCAAGGGCACTTAGTCGTGCCTTAGCAGCCTGTAGCTTGGTTGATGCCCGAATAAAATCTGCTTCAGCGCGATCCAATGTTCGTTGCGGACTGATCTCTTTTTCCACTAATTGACGGTCGCGCTCCAGTTGCTGTTCCAGATACTTTGCTTCGGCCTGATTTTCAAGATAATCGGCCAGTAAGTTAGCGTAGTCGAGGCTCTCAAGAGCAAGAAGAGGTTCGTTTTTTTTCACTGTTTCCCCTTCATGAGCAAAGATCTCAACCACACGGCCTGAAATTGGAGCACTAATGATCGAAATATTTTCGGGAGCCGGATAAACGGTACCCGGTGCATTTATGGTGAAACTAACCGGATCGGAGGAAACGGTAAAAGTTCTCACATTCAGTTCTGCTGCCTGCTCGTCGCTGAGAGTTATGACAGAACGACCTGTCTGCGCTTCACTTGAAAGTGAAGGAGGAGAGGGCACCTGTTCAGATGATCCAGAAGTTTCCGGTTTTGAGCATCCGCCGATTAGTAATGATATTATTACAATACCCTTTAAAAGATTAGTTTTTTCAGTCCACATAAGTCAGATCCTGTTGTAGAAATTGTTCGATGTTGATGGCATTTAATTGATAGTTGCGTAGTGCAGTGAGATACCGCTCCTGACTGATCAGATAGGTTCTTTGAGCTTCCAGAAAGGTGATCAATGGAATTTCACCAACGCTATAGGCTTCCTGAGTGAGCGCCAGCAATTCTGCTGATTCCTGTCTGGTACTGGCATTAAAGCGTTCGATCTGATCTCTTGAATTGGCAAAAGTATGCCATGCTTTCTCTGCCTCTTTTTTAAGTAAAAGCACCGTGTTTTGCAGCTTCCACTCCATACTTTTTACATTCGAAGATGCAGCCTTGATCCGAGGTTGTTGTTTTACTGCAAACCAGAGTGGGATCGAAAAACCAACCTCAAAGCCGTTGAAATCATAACCGTTACCAAAATCCTGATTGAAATAGGTTCCGGTTAATGATGGCAGATAGGCTGATTTGTTCAATTTCAGATTAGCGTTGGCACTTTCAATATAAAATTCATTTTCAGTTACCGAAGGATGATCTGCGATGGATTCAAGTACATCATCCTGATTGAACTCGATCGGAATGTACCGGAGGGTGTCAGGGAAATCTATGCCGTAACTTTGATCTTCCGGATTCAACCCAATGGAGTTGAACAATTCATAACGCGCATTCTGTAATTGGTTGATGGCGTCATCAAAACTGTTTTGGGCCTCTGCTAGTTGAAGAGAAGATTGGAGAACGTCTAACTTGGAGATCTCACCCACTTTATTACGTTCCTCGGCGATCTCTTTTACCCGCTTTGCCAGGTCTACTTGTTCTTGTCTGAGATGAACGATCTCGATAGCATACGCCACTTTCGTATACGCTGATTTTACCATCACTTTAACCTGTAATTTAGCCGCATTATACCGGGCTTCTAAAGCTCGTACATTATTCTGCACGATCGCGCGGCTGTTCCGTATAGTAATGGGGAAATCAATGGTTTGAGAAACGCTCAGCCGTTGCTCGTTAAAATTTGAACCATTGCCGATTCCTTCCCTTGTGTACATGATCTGGGGATCGGAGATACCCGGAATCACTTTTTGTTCATTTTCGAGCATATGAAGTTGCTCAAAAAGTTGATTCAGCTCTGCATTGTTGTTGTATGCGAATTCGAGAGCGTCATCAACCGCTAATTGTGTGAAATCCGTTTGAGCTTGTACCGAATTGAATAATAGCGCAAACAGAACGATTGAAGTGAAGTGTCTAACCATAACTTGAGATATAATTTTTCAGAAAATACATCTCAATTATGTACAGAAAATGGAGAGCTTAAACCAGTGAGACTTTAGGGATCTCTAAATGGAAACATGAACCTGTATTCAATCCTTTTTCAAAATAACAATCCCAGGAATGCAGATCGCAGATACTTTTAACGATGGCTAATCCCAAACCATGATTGCCCGAACCATTATTACCCGATGACCTACGGAATCGCTCGAAGATCTGATCCAGATCCTCTTCCGGTATACCCGGCCCGGAATCCTGAACAGTTATGTGGTAGGTTGGCCCTCTTAAAGCTGCCTGTACCGCGATCTCCGTATCAGATTCGGTATGGTACACGGCATTTTGTAATACATTATAAAACACTGAATGTATTAGATCTGTGTTTCCCTGAATTGTTTTTAATTCATTCGGATCATATTTCAGACTTACATTTTTATTTAGAAGAAAATCGGAAAGCTCAGAATGGACCTTCTCGATCAGTTCAGAAAGTGAGACATTCTCGTTAATTGAATAATGTTTATTCTCCACCCGGCTTATTAGCAGTAAGGCATTAGAAAGTTTTTTCAGGCGGATCACCGTTCGCTGGATATTAGACAAACTCACGAGAGTGTGTTCATCAAGGGGTTTATTCAGCAGTTCATCTGTTTTTTGTCGGATAATGGAAAGTGGTGTTAACAGCTCATGGGAGGCATTCTGGATGAAATGTTTCTGTTTTTTGAAGGAATCCTCCAGTTCTGATAACATTGTATTTAGCGTGGAGTTCAATTCATTGAATTCTGTCGTAGACACTTCCGGAAAACTAATTTCAAAGTCCCGATCAGAACGTATTCCGCGGAGTTTTTCAATGGTATCAAAAAATGGACGTAGTGTTTGGGAAAGCACCAGGTTGTATCCGAAATAAACAATGATGTACCAGGCGAATAGAATGACAAGGATTGTGATGATGATAGTTATCGCGATCGATTTCCACCCACCGATCTCTTCATAAATTGTGAGTCGGTATGGAGTAGCATCTAATATGATCACACTGGTTAATTGCCGGTATTTTTCAACAGGTTGATCTTTAAAACGGGCTTTTTCAACCGTTTTAAAACTCACCGATGGTTCAGCGTTTGAATCACTTACCTGATCAAATTCGATCCACTCGTAGGAACCAATCGATCCCATTTCCCGAATGGTTTGTAATGTAATCTCTCCCTTTTCGAAACGTTGAACCAGATCCTGTTTATGGTTTACGAGGTGCTCATCCAATTCGTTAAACACAGCTTTATCAACCACATAAAAAACCGAGAACCCTGCAAAAAGAAGGAAGAAGAGATTCACGAGTAGATTTGCAAGGCTTAGTTTAGTACGTAGTTTCATACATCCTCCATGCGGTACCCGATGCCATAAACGGTCTTGATCGGGTCGGTAAAATTTCTGGACGAAAATTTTCGTCGGATATTCTTTATATGCGAATTCACGAAGTCTAAAGAAAAACGGTCATCAACTTTATCTCCCCAGATATGTTCGGAAAGAGTGATCCGTGTAACCGTTTTATTTTTATTAAGAGCCAGATAACGCAGTATTCGATACTCGGTATCGGTGAACTCCAGATTATTATCTTTATATAGAATGGTGTTGGTATCCAGATAAATGGTGAGTTCACCTATCTTTACATAGTTATCCTGAATTTTAAATCGTCGGCGTAAGACCGCGTGGATCCGGGCGGTGAGTTCAAGCATCGAAAAGGGCTTAGGTAAATAATCGTCACTACCGCGTTCCAATCCTAAGATCCGGTCTTCGAGTTCTCCTCGAGCACTTAAAATGATGGTAGCAGTATTAGCATCTGTAGCCTTCAACGTGTTTAAAAGGTCTAATCCATCTCCATCCGGCAGACTCAGGTCGAGTAGCAGCAGATCATATTCCTGCGAGATCAGAAGTTCTTCCGCTTCCCTTTTATCGATCGCCAGATCGGTGGTAAATCCCTGCTGGAACAGATGATCATCCAGGGATTCTCTTAGTAAAGGTTCGTCTTCAACGACCAGAGCTCTCATGCGTAAGCGCTTTTTAGAGGATTGTACACAATTTTTAACTTGATTCTGCCACTAAAATATATCAACATAACGCGCAGCAAAAACCAACCATTTAAAAATATTAATCACTATGTGGCTGAATATAAAATCCTTTCAGGAATATCAGGAAACTTTTAAAGAGAGCGAAGAAGACCGATTGGCGTTCTGGGAACATGAGGCAGGTACTTTTTATTGGCGGAAACGATGGGATAACGTTCAGTCAGGTAGTTTTGAAACCGCCGATATAAAATGGTTTGAAGGCGGGAAATTAAATATCACAGAAAATGCACTTGACCGGCATCTAAACACGATCGGGAATAAAACAGCCTTTATTTTTGAACCGAATCACCCCGATTCTTTCCGTAGAACCATCACCTTTAAACAGCTACATGAGGATGTTTGTCGTTTTTCGAATGTGCTGGAAAGTAAAGGCGTCACAAAAGGAGATCGGGTATGTATTTACATGGCCATGACCCCGGAATTGATCATTGCGGCATTGGCCTGTGCACGCATCGGAGCGGTTCACTCCATTGTTTTTGCGGGATTCTCTGCTCAGTCGCTGGCCGAACGTATTAATGATTGTGAGGCTAAGATGCTGATCACCAATGACGGACTTCGTCGTGGAGATAAGCATGTTCCTCTAAAAGATATTTCTGATGAAGCTCTTGAAAGTTGTCCAACTGTAGAAAGTGTGATTGTTTGTCAGCGTACCAACCGTGATATCAATTGGGTAGAAGGACGTGACCGGTGGTGGCATAATCTTATTCGTAATGCTTCAAAAGAGCATGAAGCGGTGGAAATGGATGCCGAAGATCCGCTTTTTATTCTCTACACTTCCGGTTCAACCGGAAAGCCAAAAGGTGTAGTGCACACATGTGGCGGGTATATGGTCTACACCAGTTATTCCTTCCGGAATGTATTTCAGGTCGGTGCCGATGATGTATATTGGTGTACCGCAGATGCAGGCTGGATCACCGGGCATAGCTACATAATCTACGGACCATTATTTACCGGAACTACAGGTATTATCTTTGAGGGGACGCCAACTTATCCGGATGCCGGGCGTTTCTGGGAAGTTGTAGAAAAGTATAAAGTAACTCATTTCTATACGGCACCAACGGCTATCCGGGCGTTGATGAGTTATGACCTTGACTACGTGAAGAAATATGATCTGAGCTCCTTAAAAGTGCTCGGTTCGGTGGGTGAACCTATCAATGAAGAAGCCTGGCACTGGTACCATCACAATATCGGAAATGAGCGATGCTCCATTGTAGACACTTGGTGGCAAACAGAAACAGGTGGCATAATGATCTCCCCGCTGGGTGGAATCACTCCAACCAAACCGGGTTTTGCGACACTTCCTTTACCGGGAATTTTCCCTGTTTTACTGGATGAAAATGGTGATGAGATAAGAGGAAATGCAGTAGAAGGTAATTTGTGTATCAAACATCCATGGCCATCGATAGCTAGAACTGTTTATGGGGATCATGAGCGATATATTCAAACCTATCTGAGTACGTATAAAGGTTACTACTTTACCGGTGATGGCTGCCGCCGTGATGAGGATGGTTATTATAGAATTACCGGTCGGGTAGATGATGTGTTAAATGTAAGTGGACACCGATTAGGGACTGCAGAAATTGAAAATGCACTGGATGAACACAACAAAGTGGTAGAAACGGCTATTGTTGGATATCCACATGATATAAAAGGGCAGGGGGTGTATGCATTCATGATCACCGATGGTGAGATCAAGGATACCGCTGAGTTCAAGAAAGAATTACTCGATCTGGTTACCAAAATTATCGGCCCGATCGCCAAACCGGATAAAATTCAGATCGTGCCCGGACTTCCAAAAACACGTTCAGGTAAAATTATGCGTCGAATTCTGAGAAAGATCGCTGCGAATGATCTGGAAAATGTCGGAGATACTTCCACACTACTGGATCCGGCGGTGGTCGAAGACATCAAAAACGGAGAGCCGATTTAGGATATCTTTTCTCAATATGTTTTCATTAAAACAAACGAGGGATTTAGGTCCCTCGTTTTGGTTTAACATTTATGTAAATCATATGGCGCAGGACTAAAGTCCATACTCGCTTATGCCCGATATGGAACGTTAGTTTCGAAATCGAATGGGAGAATTAGCTGGTACATAAGTAAGCATGGGTTTTAACCCTGCAGATATTGGGATATTTAATTTATAAGAGGAAGTGGAGTGCCAAAACTTCAAAAGCTCAGTAAATACCCTACCGGTAAAAAGATCAGACTTACAATTAGGAAGATGAGCCGAAATCGTGTTTTAACGAAAGTAGGTGTAAACAGGATTCCATAAGAAAAAGTGTGCTCCTCTAACCATCGGTAATAATGCTCCCGGTGAACTGAGCCCAGGGCCATAGTAACATGACCGTGCATAATGGTGAACATAAAAGGAAGTGAAAACATGAATGCACCGATATACCGGAAAGATTCCTCCATCCCCACCAGCTTTGCCGCATAATAATAAGGCCATGAAAACAACACGATCATCGGAATAGTCAGTATCCAGTTGATGAGGCTAATGCGTTTGAAATTGGAATCTGAAAGTTCAGACATTTATTCCTAATTGATTATGTAAAAGTCAGATCTGAGAGGCGATCAACATTTCGATGTCCCTGTAAGGGAAGTCGAACATCTCGTTTAATAGTTTCTTGGTTATATGTTTTCGATAGGTATAGGTGCCATTTCGCAGAGCCGGATTATCCCACAGGCATTCTTTAATTCCTCCCGCATCACCAATAGATAACACGTAGGGAACCAGAACATTGTTCAATGCATAAGTCGCGGTACGTGCAACGTTTGCAGGAATATTTGGCACACAGTAGTGCGTTACATCATAAGTCTGAAATATTGGGTTAGAGTGGGTTGTAGGTCTACTTGTAGCCACACAACCTCCCTGATCGATCACAGTATCCACTACCACACTACCAGGTTTCATTCCGGCCACCATATCCTCGGTAACCCAGCATGGTGAACGGTCTCCTTCGGCCATCGCAGCACCGATAATAACGTCAGCGAACTTTAATGCGTTGCTCAAATATTGCTGGTTGGCTACTGCAGTGATAATTCTTCGGTCGAGTGCATTTTCCAGCCTGCGCAGGGCCGTGAGATCGTTATCCATCACAAAAACCTGAGCGCCGTAACCAAGGGCAGTTCGCGCCGCATATTCTCCGGTTATTCCGGCACCAAGTATCACAACCGTTGCCGGTGGAACACCTGAAATACCTCCCAGCATTATTCCCTGCCCGCCACTGCGGGTTTCCATATAATGAGCAGCGATCTGAACAGCGATAGACCCTGTAATTTCATGCATCATCCTAACGATCGGGAATTCTTTGTCTTCCCCACGGATGAATTCATACCCGATACCTGTCACAGATTTATCGATGAACGCCTGAAAATATTCCTCATTTTGACTTCCGATATGTAAGGCTGAAATGACAGATTGCTCAGGGGTGAGATAATCAAATTCCTCACTGCAAAGCGGGGCAACTTTCAGGATCAATTCAGACTTTCTGTACACATCTTCTGCGCTGAGTGCGATCTCTGCTCCGGCTTCTGCATAATCCTGATCGGTAAATTTTGCTTCCTCACCGGCACCTTGTTCAATGAAAACCTCATGGCCGTTTGCTTTCAAAACAGATACTCCTCCCGGTGTAAGAGAAACCCTGCGTTCATCAATAGAGATCTCTTTGGGGATGCCAATTTTCAATGAAACTTTACTTTTAGAGCGGATCAGGTGCTTCTCAAGAGTTTTAAGCCCTAATTGTTCGGTGTCAAGTGGGTGGATGTCCATAGGCTGCAAAGGTTATTTGCCGAAGATAGAAAATTCAACTAAGAATTAAGAATGTTACTAGGCAGAATGATCACGTCCACGTTGAATGAATGCCCGGAATTTATCTTTCTCCGATATACTGTAGAAATTCTTCTTCATTCCAAACGGTGATCCCGAGATTCTGAGCTTTGGTTAATTTACTGCCCGCAGATTCACCGGCTAACACAAAGTCCGTTTTCTTGCTAACTGAACTTGAAGTTTTTCCACCATGCTTTTCGATCAATTCTGAGGCTTCTTTACGTGTCAGGCTGGGAAGTGAGCCCGTTAACACAATGGTTTTTCCATCCAGAACACTGGAAGCCTGTTCCTGTTCATGTAACTCAAACTGAAGTCCGTATGAAAACAGACGATCTACAATTGCTGAATTCTTTTCATTACCAAAGAAATTGACTACGGATTCGGCGATACGGGGACCGATGGAATCGACCTCCAACAGTTCCTCTTCCGAAACAGATCGGAGTTTTTCTAAGTTTTTAAATGCCTTCGCAAGGTCTTTGGCTACCGTTTTACCCACAAAGCGAATCCCAAGTGCGTATAAAACACGTTCAAAGGGTTGTTCTTTACTTTTTTGAATGGCATTGATCAGGTTTTGAGCACTCTTTTCAGCCATCCGTTCCAGCGGGATGAGGTCTTCAGTGGATAATTCATAGAGATCGGCATAGGTCCGGATCAGTCCTTCACTAACCAGCTGGTCGGCAACAGATTCTCCTAATCCCTCAATATCTAATGCATCTCTCGAAGCAAAATGCTCTATTTTGATCCGTACCTGTGGTGGACATAAAGGGTTCACGCAGCGCCAGGCTACTTCCCCATCAAACTTAACCAATTTGGATTCACAGGCGGGGCAGTGTTCAGGAAACTGAAATTCATCATTTCTATTTTCCCGGTCGGGATTTACTACACTTATAACCTGTGGGATGATCTCTCCTGCTTTTTCTACCACTACGGTATCACCAATTCGAATGTCTTTTCTCCGGATCTCGTCCTCGTTGTGCAGGGAGGCTCTTTTAACTGTGGTTCCGGCCAATAAAACAGGTTCCATTTCTGCGACCGGAGTGATGGTCCCTAATCTGCCAACCTGAAGAGAGATATCGTTGATGGAAGTGGTTGCCTGTTCCGCTTCAAATTTATAAGCAATGGCCCATCTCGGAAATTTGGAAGTTGAACCCAGTTGATCACGGAGTTCAGCCTGATTTATTTTGATGACCACTCCATCGGTTTCATAAGGTAGTTTATGGCGGAGTTCATCAAATTCCTGAATCGTCTTATGCACATCCTCTATGGATTTACATAATCTGGGATGGTCATTCCCGGGTAACCCAAATTTATAGATCAGTTCCAGTTTCCCGGCTTGAGTAATAGTGTCATTATCGTCTTCAAACAACAGATCAAAGGCAAAAAAACGGATCGGGCGTTGAGCCACGGCTTTAGGATCCTGCATTTTAAGTGAACCTGCCGTAGAATTTCTTGGATTTGCAAAGACACTCAATCCTTCTTCCTCCCGGCGTTCATTCAATCGGGCAAAGGCTTCCCGTTCCATGTACGCTTCGCCGCGAACTTCTACTACTTCAGGATAATCTCCCGAAAGCCGAAGGGGAATATCCCGAACTGTTTTTATATTGCGGGTGATGTCATCACCTTGCTGACCATCGCCCCGGGTTGCTCCCAGAACCAATTCCCCTTGTTCATACCGCAGGCGAAGAGATGCACCATCGAATTTCAATTCCACGAAATATTCATAGTCTTCATGCCCCAGAATTTTCTTCACTCTTCCGTCAAAGTCATTCAGCTCATCTTCGTTATAGGTATTATCAAGACTTAAGAGCGGAACGGGGTGTTGAACCGTTTCAAATTCGGAAGAGATATCACTACCAACACGTTGGGTGGGTGAATCGGGGGAGATCAGATCATGCTCTTTTTCAAGGGCATCAAGTTCTTTTAACTTTTCGTCAAATTCTTTGTCACTGAGAAAGGGGGTAGCATCCTGATAATAAGCTTCATTTGCTTTATCTAACAGGTCCCGCAGTTCTTTGATGCGTGCTTCTGCCTGTTGTTTAGTCATTGCCGGATCAGTATCTGATTCTGTAAACTACACTGTCCGGAGCACCGACCTCGTATGGGAAATCCTGTGAAGCTTCCTGCTTGTACATGTCGTTCTCAAAAATTGATCGTGTCAGAATGATCGAATCAAAGGTCTCATCGTAATAATTGCTTTCTGCTTCTTCGATCACATGGCCATTGAACATGAGTAACATCCGGCTGTATTGTCCCCGTACTCTCAGTGTATCAGCAAAATCAAAGATGTATGCTTCACCAGGTTCCATCCAGAATGGATTTGTTCTGCCGTTCAGATCGCTGGTCACCCGAACCGGTTCCAGTTTATCAAAAGCCGCATAAACTATAACAGAGAGGGTGTCATCTAATTGAGAAATAGATTGAGTGATGACCGGTACGATCAGATTCGGATCAACAGTATTTTCGGGCGTTTCTTCGTCGTCTGCATCATCAGTATTTGTTACCTCTTCAGCTGGTTCATCTTCAGGAAGAGTTTCAGTTTGTACAGCTTGATCATTTTCCTGTTGGGATGGAGTTTCATCTGTAAATACGGGTTCCGGTAAATCAGGGTTCTGAACTTGCTCTTCGGTGGTTACAGGTTCTTCAGAACTTGAGAACCAACCGGCAATATTACCTCTGAAATAGAAACCTACAGCACCAAGCACAATCACAAAAACGGCGATGATGAGGAAAAACCATATCCTTGAATCGGTATCCTGTAGTGTGAAACGTTTTCCCATATCCGCCCAGTTGATATTTTCAACAGTTGGGGTTGGTTTTGAGGGAGCCTGTTCAATTTCTGGTGGTTTAACCTCAGAGAGATTGAAGGGTTCGTCCGAAGTTTTTTCAACCGGTACGGGATCATCTTCGGTAAGCAGATTATGATCATAAATACCCGCTTCAGTTGCATCTAATGCTGCTACAACTTTATCGTCATCGATCTTTAAGCCGCGGGCATAGCTTCTAATAAAGCTGCGTATATACGTTGTATTGTGCTCCTCAGAGTCATAAATACTATCATCTTCGATAGATTTGAGAATATGAGTTGGGATCTTAATGGCATTCTGGATCTCCTCAAGGGTGAGTCCAAGTCCTTTCCTGATGGTTGCAAGATCTTTCCCGAGCGACATGCACTAAATGATTAAAGCTTTTGGATATTTTCGTTCAAACTAAGTAATTAATGTGGTTGGCAAAAGCAACAATTGATTTAATATCGCAAAATGTTGAATGGAATTAAATATGTTCGAAAAGGTCTGTCCGAAATTTTATTTCCTTCGGTGTGCTCAGTTTGTGGACATGCATTGTCATCTGCTGAGGCTCATGTTTGTAATTTTTGCATCAGGAATAAATTTGAACTCGCCTCATCCGGGAATGCATCAACTTCGGATGTGATCTTACCGGAAGGCATTGAGGTACAATATGCACTCTGGAATTTTGATAAAGGCGGATATCTGCAGGATCTGCTCCATGATCTTAAATACAATCGTTTGACAGGAATCGGAACGGATATGGGGAAAGCATTAGCTAATCAGTTCCGGAAGCATCACACCGTTGACCCGGGTTCTACCATTTTGTTGCCGGTTCCCTTACACCCTGCTAAATTCAGAAAAAGAGGGTACAATCAGGCTTTTTACATCGCTTTGGGAATGAAGAAAATAATGGGGATCCCAATAGTAAAACCAGCGGATGTGATCCGGATCAAGAATACGAAGACACAAACCGGGTTTTCGCTCGAAAAGCGAAGAGAGAACATAAATAAGGCATTTGAGATCCGAAATCCGGAAGCAATTACCGGTAAAACCTGCATCATTGTAGATGATGTGTTTACAACCGGAGCTACAACCTTTGAACTGGCCGGTGAACTGATAAACGTCGGGGCAGGTAAAATAATGATTACTACCGTAGCTCAGGCCTGAATCATTCTGCGATTAGGGGTATATTCCGGGATGAAATCAAGAAAAGTGAACAACACCAAATGGCAAATGATGGAATTGCCGGATGGTATTACTACTTCCGACGGGAATTGGTACAGAATAAATGCCGGACAAATTGAAAAATATATTCCCGGAGTTTTAAAGAAACACTCTTTGGAGAGCATCATTAAAGCAGCGGATGCATGGGTTAAAAGTGCCGACGGCATCTCATTGATCCTGTATTTTGTATTACTCCTGCTATTACCGAACCCGCTCTATCCATTTCTTATTTCGATCGCTTTCTTTGTGTTCTGGTTCTTTAACGGTAGTGCTTTTGTTAATGTCTCATTATCCGGCGCTGTAAAATTTATCACCAGCGACCTGTTCATGTACGGGACTTCAGCTTTATTTCTGATCGCTATCTCATTACAGGAAACCACTATCGGGTTTGATCTTGGTATTCCATTTAATGCGATATGGTATGGGTTAGTACTGTTTTTCGGCTTTAAAGTGGGGCTCTTCAGATTGCTTTTTAAATATCTGAATAGTAAAAGTGATTCCCCTAAAGCGGCCCACGAAGACAGAGTGCTTAATATTCTTCTTATTCGATATGGAATGAAAGAAGGCGTGCTTACCGGAGATCTGAAGAAAATGCAGGACGATCTGATCCGGGTTGCCAACTATCATAAAAGCAGGAAAAAGAAGAAATGAAGAGATTTCTTTTCGGACTATTCTTAGTGATGCTTTATAGTGGGTGTGGTACCACTTTTACAATGACGAATGAGGTCAGATATGGTGATGAGATCTCATTTGCAGATAATGATCCTATATTGATCTCTTCCAATGCATGGTTTAGTGAGGAACTAACTGAGGATTACACGAATAATAAATATGTTGGAAAGACAGGAGATAAATTACTACAACAAGTGTTAATTGGCTATGCAGACCAATTACCCGGGTTAAAGTATGATTCCCCAGGTAATGCGGACATTATTTTCAAAGTTAAAAAGGTGACAGTAGATCGGTTTTGGCTTACAGCTGATATTATGTATTCCGGACTTTTTTATAAGATCAAAATGGAGGCAGATATCCTGCTTGAAGGAAAGGTGATTCACTCGGTTTCACTTAAAGAACGAGTTAATGGCGCCTTGTTCCTTTTCGAAGAAGACCATGCACATTATCGAATGAGTCGGGAAGAGAAGGGGAATCAGGAATATCAAAAACAAATATTTGAGCACGGTTTAAGGCAACTTTTTCAACAATTATATTTCGAATATCTAGATATCAAACTTCAAAAATGAAATACGTTTACATCATTCGTCACGGAGAGACCGACAATAACAAAGTACACCGATTTCAGGGGAGAGGAATTGACGCCTCGATTAATGCAAAAGGGCTTGCACAGGCCGAAGAAGTAGCCAGTGTACTGCAGGAAAAACCCATTACTAAAGTAGTAACAAGTAGTCTGGTAAGAACCCTGGAGACTGCTCAACCACTTATCGATCAAATAAATCCGGTGGTTGAAAGCTATCGGGATCTCGACGAAATGGGATTCGGGGATTACGAAGGTTCCTACATTCATGAGATCAAAGAAGAGATCGATCAACTTCAGCAACGATGGGAGGCAGGAGATATTGATCATTCGATTAAAGGTGGGGAATCACCAAAACACGTATTCGATCGGGCCGGAAAGAAGATGCAGGAAGTTCTGCGTGAGTCGGATGATGAGCATATTGCCTTCTTTTTGCATGGAAGATTGATACGGATCTTACTATCAGTTTTTGTAGGTAAAGGATTGGTACATATGCAGGAGATCGAACATTGTAATGGCTCCATCAATTATCTTACCTGGGAAAATGACGAATTTGGCGTAATTGAGCTGGACCATAGAGCGCATCTTTCTGAAGTAACTGTTTAGTTGTAAAAGTAGGGTCAGTCTCAAATCAAATCCTTATATTTTGTGGCTCTGCGAAAGAACCTTTATGGCCTAATGATTGTTGGCAGAGAAAAGAAATTCAGCACAATAGATTATGAGTGAAAAAGTGCGGTCAATGTTCGCTGATATTGCGGACGATTACGATCGAATCAATACAGTATTGTCATTTGGTGTTCATCACGGATGGCGGAAAAAAACTATTCAGGAAAGTGGAGCAAAATCCGGAGATCATGTTTTGGATTGCGCAACAGGTACCGGTGATCTGGCCATAGAATTCAAGAAAACCGTGGGCGATGAAGGTTATGTGATGGGTACAGATTTTTGTGCCCCGATGATCGATCCTGCCCCCGGAAAAGCCGAAAAGGCGGGTCTGAAGATCGATTTTGAAGTAGCTGATGCTATGGATCTGCCCTACGAAGACAATAAATTCGATATTTCCAGTATCTCATTCGGAATCAGAAATGTAGATGATCCGGTTAAGGCGCTGAAAGAAATGTCCCGCGTAGTAAAACCGGGTGGAAGAGTGGTTGTTTTGGAATTCGGTCAACCCAAAGGGTTGATCAAATTGCCTTATAATTTGTACAGCCAGCATATCATGCCAACGGTAGGAGGTTGGTTGAGCGGAAATCGTGACGCATACACCTATTTACCGCGAACAAGTGCCACCTTTCCGGCGGGTAATAATTTCATTAAGTTGATGGAAGAAGCCGGTACTTTCGCCGAGAAAAGATTCGTAAAATTAACGGGCGGAATTGCTTACATCTATGTGGGAGTAGTCCAGTAACGGTTTAATAAACACCAAATTTAAATACAGTAGTAAGATGCAGATAGAAGACATTAAAAAGATCATCCCTCACAGATACCCATTTTTGTTAGTAGACCGGGTACTGGAAAAAGGGGAGGATTCGATCACTGCGATAAAGAATGTTACAGCCAACGAAGAATTCTTTAATGGCCATTTTCCCGGCGCACCTATCATGCCCGGTGTGTTGCAGGTAGAAGCGTTAGCGCAAGCCGGTGCCATCTTACTTATGACCACTAAAGTGGAAGACCCGGAAAAATATCTGATGGTATTCACCGGAATCAAAAACTGTAAGTTCAGAAAACAAGTAGTACCGGGAGACCAACTACAACTTAAAGTTGAATTAGGAGTACTTCGCAGAAACTTTGTAACTATGACCGGAGTGGCTACAGTGGATGGAGATGTAACCTGCGAGATCGAAGCTTCAGCAGCTATTGTGCCGAAGGAGGCATAATGAGTACTCAAAAAGGTCCGCAAAAACACGCTAAAATTACCACTCAAACGGTCGTTGAGATGAAGCAGAATGGAGAGAAGATCTCCATGCTTACTGCCTACGACTATACCATGGCATCCATTCTGGATAAAGCCGGAATTGAAATACTACTGGTTGGTGATTCTGCTAGTAATGTGATGGCCGGTTTCGACACTACAGTTCCCATCACATTAGATAATATGATCTACCATACTTCCTGTGTGGTTCGTGCAGTAGACCGGGCGCTAGTAGTAGCAGATCTGCCTTTTATGAGTTATCAGGTAACGCCAAAAGAAGCTTTAAAAAGTGCGGGTAGAATGATGAAAGAAGCCGGAGCACATGCCATAAAGATGGAGGGAGGAGCACCTATCATCGAAACGGTTAAGCGTATTGTGGATGCGGGAATTCCGGTGATGGGGCATTTGGGATTAACACCACAAAGCATCTACAAATTTGGTACCTATAAAGTGAGGGCCCAGGAAGAAGAAGAAGCAGAACAATTGATCAAAGATGCCCGACTTTTAGAAGAAGCAGGTTGTTTTGGTATCGTATTAGAGAAGATACCCTCCAGGCTGGCAAAAAAAGTGACGGAAGAATTATCAATTCCAACCATTGGTATTGGGGCAGGTGGAGATTGTGACGGTCAGGTATTGGTTGTTCATGATATGTTGGGTATGAATAAGGATTTCAGCCCTCGCTTTTTAAGAAGATATGCCGATTTAAACTCTGTAATGACAGACGCGGTGAAACAATACATCTCGGATGTGAAATCCCGGGACTTTCCTAATAAAGACGAACAATACGGTAGTTAATGAGTTCAGAAAAACCATTCATTCTGGTAAGTAACGACGACGGAATCTATTCAAATGGAATTAAAGCTTTAGCTGAAGTAGCAGCCGAATTCGGTGAGGTAATGATCGTAGCCCCCGACCGGCAGCAAAGTGCTGTCGGACATGCCGTTACCATTGAAACACCACTACGTGCGAATGCGACAAAAGTAGCCGGTAAATTTGATGGATTAGCGGTGAATGGAACTCCGGCCGACTGTGTGAAACTAGCTCATGACCAGCTTTTGAAAGGTAGAAAACCTGATCTTGTGTTAAGTGGGGTGAATCACGGTAGTAATGCCGGGATCAATATTTTGTACTCGGGAACGGTAAGTGCTGCCACCGAAGGTACGGTGCTTGGCTATCCATCCATTGCGGTTAGTTGTACCGATTATGATGAAAGTGCTGATCTCACCGGGACAATGGAAGCGGCACGTCGTGTCATTAAATTTGTTCTGGATAACAAACCACCCAAAGGAGTTACTTTTAATGTAAATGCTCCATCCGGGGACTATAAAGGCATAAAGTGGGCACGAATGGCAGACAGTCGGTACGTGGAAGAATATGAAGCCCGGAAAGATCCCTTCAATCGACCTTATTACTGGTTAACCGGCAAGTTCGAACTACTGGATGATTCGAACGATGCAGATATCTATCTGTTGAATCAGGGTTACGCAGCGGTAACCCCGATCCAGTACGATCTTACCGATTATTCGTTGTTGAAGGATATAGCGGAAAAAGAGCTTTAATCGGCTTTTTTTCCGAATTTTTCTTCGTAGTCTCTCATGCTGCGAAGCACAACTTCTTCTGCTTCTTTTTTGCCCTTAAACTGTTCAACGATCACATCGGGGCTGTGCTCAAGTTTCTTGTAATCTTCAAAAAATGACCGAAGTTCACGAATGTGATGCTCCGGTAATTCCGAAATGTCGTTATAGTGGTTCACACTCATGTCGTTGGCTGCAACTGCGATGATCTTATCATCTTCTTCATCACCATCGATCATTTGCATCACACCAATTACTTTGGCTTCCACAATACACATGGGTACGATCTCGATCTGTGACATTACAAGGATATCAAGTGGATCATCATCATCACAATAGGTTTTTGGGATGAAGCCGTAATTAGCCGGATAGTTGATGGAGGAGTACAGAACCCGGTCCAGTTTAAGCATACCTGATGCTTTGTCGAGCTCATATTTTGCGCGGTGATTCTTTGGGATCTCAATAATTCCGGTTACTGATTCCGGAACATTATCCCCGATAGATACTTCGTGCCAGGGGTGTAATTTCATAATCTAAGTCTTGCTTCCTTCGAGTGAGTATGGATCTGTAAATTGAGTGAGATCTTGACCTGTTTTTACGATGGAAGATATTATTGTTCTCTGTTACTGCTTAAAGATAAGCAGACTTTTTCAATCATATGTTAGAGAACTATGAATAGTTCAAAGAAAATTATAAGGCTAAAAGCCACGTTCGGTTAATGTTTTTATAATACCCAGCCAAAGATCTAAATAAATCTGCCTGAACTCTTTACCAACCTGAACGTTGATCTGATTTAGATGAGATATGTGAACATTTCCCAGATACTCGCCCCATTTTGCACTTTCCACAGAAACAAAGGAGTCGTTTGCACCTTCGTGTTCATAGATCTGAGCATTTTGAATTTTAAAGATCGGATTTAGTGCATAATCCGTGCCCTTACCAACCGAGGCACTGTATGAAAAAACAGGAATATCCTCCGGGGTACGGATTGCCGGGTTAAACACATCTCTCACATATTCCATGGTGAGTTGTTCCACTGAACTGAACGTATCCGATTTTTCTTTCGGATACACATTATTGGCAAACCAATCCATTACTTCACTTACTTTTTCAGTGATAAGCTCCGGGGTTTTTAAAACCAGATTAGCCAGATAAGTGCCATGATGTGGAGTAGCCACAGTAGTTAACGAAGCTACATGCTTGCCAATATCAGAATTGGCCAGAGCATATCGCATATCAAGACCACCCATACTGTGTGCAACCACATTGAACTTTTGGATCTTATATTTCGAAACCAACGTTTCTATGATCCGGATCCAGTTAAGTCCCCGAACTTCAATGGAAGCATAAGGAACAATATTCGGTGCGAATGCAATTACACCATGCTCACGCATAAGCATGGCCGGGTCGTGTAACGGGGAGGGTTTAATGAGCGAACCCACAGCTCCAAAACCATGACAGAGTAATATCGGATATTTGGGTTGCAGAATATCAGGTTGGGGAAATTCCTGTAATTCCAATCTTTTAAGTAGTGTTTTCCGTTCAGACATCACTATTGGGGTTCAGATTCAGATTGCGGATCCATGGTGGTTAACTTCAATGTCCTGAAAATGGTCCCGTCGTAGGTAAAATAAATATTCATGTCCTTCTCAGGAAAAACGACCCGGGCCGGGGTGTGAATTCCGAAGGGTAACATTCGTTGATGTAAATTAAGGTGAAGACTCGTTTTAGATATGGAAGGATGCAGTTCCAAGCGATAGGTCTTTCGGCTGAAATCACTATCCACCGGAATATTGAATATCCTGTAAGTACCATTATCGTAGCCGTTTTCTTGTAAACTAAGCACGATAAGTGAATCAAGTTGTGCGGTAGTTCGAACGGAGGATGGAGTGGTTTCAGGAGAGAGTATCAGTATAGCTGAACTTAATGTACATGCCAGAAAGAGCAGAATGGTAAGTGTTTTTCGGCCTGTTTTCATGCAGGGATGTTACTCACTATCGAGTATAAAATTCAATGCCTGTTCTGCAACCTCTTGTTTGGTTCCTTTTATCCGGTGTTCAGTCTCTTTACCGAGCACGTAAACTTCGTTTGTATCAGTACCGAAGCCGGAATCATTAGTAGAAAGTGAATTTGCCAGTATCCAATCGGCCTTCTTGGAATTCAGTTTTTTCTTAGCATTTGATAACAGATCCTGCGTTTCCATAGCAAATCCGATCAATACTTGATCAGCCTTCTTGTATTCACCTAACCACTGCAGGATATCCTGAGTTTGTTTCAGAGATACTGATGAAGTGGCATTTCCCTTTTTTACTTTATGCTCAAAAGTTTCCTTCGGAGTAAAATCGGAGACGGCAGCTGCCATGATGATATAATCTGCATCAGCATAAATTTTCACCGCTTCAAACATATCATGAGCGCTGATTACAGGGATGCATCTCATATCCTCCGGTAGATCTGTAGTTACCGGACCGTGTACCAATATTACTTCTGCTCCCAGTCGTTGAGCAGCTTTTGCCATAGCCACGCCCATTTTCCCAGAACTAGGATTCGATATAAACCGAACAGGATCGATGAACTCTCTGGTTGGACCGGCTGTTACTAATACTTTTTTGCCTTGTAATGGTCCTTCAATAAAACCGATGATCTCAGAGGCCGTATCCAGGATCGTCTCTATTTCAGGTAAACGACCTTTGCCATCTAAGCCACTGGCAAGAAAGCCGGATTCCGGTTCAAGAATATGATACCCAAACTCCTGAATTGTTTTGAGATTCTTCACTACCGAAGGAGATTCGTACATCTCACCATCCATGGTCGGGCAGATCATGATCGGACATCGCGCGGCAAGAACCGTGGCTGTCAACATATTGTCGGAAATACCATTGGCGATTTTAGCGATTGTATTTCCCGTGCAGGGAGCGATCACGAAAAGATCGGCCCATTCTCCCCAGTTAATATGGCGGGTCCAGTCGGTATCGGATTCCCCTTCGTCCGGGAAGATCTCTATAGCTACACTGTGGTTCGAGAGGGAGGCAAAGGTTTCAGAACCAACAAAGCGGGTTGCTGAAGGAGTCATGGTAACTCTGACTTCGGCACCCGCTTTTTGAAATTCGCGTAATAAAAAAACAGCTTTATAGGCTGCTATTCCTCCGGTTACACCCAGAATGATGCGCTTACCGGAGAGCATGATCTATTCTGCTTCAGGACGTTTGTAATAGATTTCGTCTCTTTCCATTTCTTCAATAGAACGACGAGTAGCATGAGGAAGTTTCTCAAATGCTTTTGAGATCTGCTCTTGTTCTTCGTTGAATGAAAATTCATCATCATCATCGAAACCTTCGAAGTACTGAAGTTTTTCATCCAGCTCCAGTTTTTCCTGAGCAGCGATCTGACGAGCTCTTTTCGCCATGATAACCAGTAATTCGTATTTGTTGCCTGTTACATGTTTCAGGCTTTCGATATCTAATGTCTTAATTGGCATAGTTGTGTTATTTCAGAAAATCAGAGACCAGCATCTTTACTTTCGCATATGCTGTATCCAGATCATCGTTTATGATAACCCGGTCGAATTGATCCGAGTACGTAAGTTCTTCTTTTGCCCGTTCCAAGCGAAGCGCCAGAGTTTCATCATTTTCCGTGCCCCGCTTTTTAAGGCGATCTTCAAGAACCTGAAGTGAAGGAGGCTGAATAAAGATACTCAGACATTGTTCACCGAATATCTTTTTAATATTTATAGCTCCTTTTACTTCAATGTCGAGCAGAATAAAATACCCTGATTTAATCTTATTTTCAATATCTGATTGCAGGGTACCATAACGGGTACCGTTATAGAATTCTTCCCACTCTACGAATTCATTATTATCGATCCGCTGCTGAAATTCATCATGACTAATGAAGTAATAATGAACGCCATCCTGTTCCCCTTCGCGAGGTGCTCGTGTAGTTGCAGAAACAGACAGCCTGAGTTGATCAAAATCGTCAAATAAACGTTTGGCGAGTGTAGATTTACCACCACCGCTTGGAGCCACCAGTATAATGAGTTTTCCTTCTTTCAAATCTTCTAAGAAGTTTATTTTAAATTACAAAAGGCATTTCCCTGATAGGATAATGCACTCTTATTCCACATTCTGTACTTGTTCCCGGATCTGTTCCAGCATTTCCTTTGCCCGAACTACGTGATGAGCGATCTCAGAATCATTTGCTTTTGAACCGATGGTATTGAGCTCACGGTTAATTTCCTGAGTTAAGAAATTCAATCGGCGGCCGGCAGGTTCGGGTTGCTCAATGGCCTCAATAAAAAATTTGAGGTGAGCTTTCAAACGAACAGTTTCTTCAGTGATATCCATTTTATCTGCCATGATCACCACCTCCATCTCAAGCCGGTCCTGATCAAAATTCTCATCATCAATGAGCTGAAGAACGCGGTCTCGTAATCTGCGGCGAACTTCATCTCCACGATTAGCGGTGATCACTTTGATATCCTCTAAAGCGGCACCAATAGATTCGATACGGGACAACAGATCTTTTTTAAGCTGATTTCCTTCCTGTGTTCGCATCTGCATAAGATTACTAACAGCACTCTCGGTTGCAGATTTCACCAATTCCCATTTCATAGCTAACTCTTCTTCACTATTGTCCTCTTCTGTGATGAAGATATCCCCAAAACTGGTGATATTCTTAAGGGATACAGGCTCTTCAATTCCGGCTGCTTCTCTTACTTCATTCAGTACGCGTGAGTATCCGGCAACCTTGGTTTTGTCTACCTTAATGGGAACCTCACCGGAATCCTGTTCCGAAATGTATACCGAAACATTTAATTTGCCTCGATTTACTTTGTCCTGAATCAAGCCTTTGAGTAAAAGCTCATTTTGCTGTAATAATTGTGGCAGGCGGGTTGTGATATCTAAATATCTGCTGTTCAGAGATTTGATTTCGACGGTGGCGTTGAGACCGTTTTCAGCAGCCTCACCTCGCCCGAAGCCGGTCATAGAGGTAATCATAAAATATTTTTTATCTAAGAAATGTATGAGTGAGAAGAACTCTAAAATTACAAAACAATGAGTTAGTAAAAAAAACAAAGTCGTTGGCTTCATAAAAGCTTTTAGTATCTTTAGCACTTTCTACGACGCTATGAAAATTTTAGGTATATCAGCATTTTATCACGACTCGGCAGCCTGTCTCACAGTAAACGGAAAGATCGTTGCAGCGGCACAGGAAGAGCGTTTTACCCGTAAAAAACACGACGATCAGTTTCCGGTGTATGCCAGTCGCTATTGTCTTAATGAAGCCGGTATAACTCTCGATGAACTGGATGCGATCGTTTTTTATGATAAACCATTTCTCAAATTTGAGCGTCTGCTCGAAACATATCTTTCTTTTGCTCCAAAGGGAGTTCGTTCTTTTGTAACTGCAATGCCTGTTTGGCTGAAAGAAAAGATGTTCCTGAAAAAACTCATTTACGATGAATTGAAGAAGGTGGGTGAGTATGAAAAGAATCAGGTAAATCTTTTATTTCCTGAGCATCATTTAAGTCATGCTGCCAGTGCATTCTATCCTTCACCATTCGAAAATGCAGCTATTCTGACCATTGATGGTGTGGGTGAGTGGGCTACTGCATCAATCTCTCATGGAACGGGAAAAGAAATAAGATTACTGAGGGAGCTGAAATTTCCTCACTCATTGGGACTACTGTACTCTGCATTCACCTACTTTTTGGGATTCAGAGTGAATTCGGGAGAATATAAATTGATGGGGCTGGCTCCTTATGGAAATCCTGATTCACCTCTTGTGGATGAGTATGTTCAAAAGATTAAATCGGAACTAATCGAGATCAGGGATGATGGTTCCATTTGGCTTGATCAGAAATATTTTGATTACGCCACCGGCTTGAAAATGGTGAAAGAAGGTAAATGGGAGGAATTATTCGGATTTCCCAAACGTGAGGATGAATCTGAGCTACAGCAACATGAAGCGGACCTTGCTCTTGCCATACAGATCGTGACTGAGGAAATAGTACTTAAAATGGCCAAAACTGCAAAGGAATTGACCGGAGCTAAGGCTCTTTGTCTGGCCGGAGGTGTAGCTCTCAATTGTGTGGCGAATGGAAAGCTCCAGAATGCAGGTATTTTTGATGAGATCTACATTCAGCCTGCAGCCGGAGATGCGGGTGGTGCCGTAGGGGGAGCACTTGCTGCTCATTACTTGTATTTTGGAAACGAGAGGATTATCGAACGGCCGGATTCGATGAATGGCGCTTACCTTGGGCCTGAATATCACCCGATTGATGTGCAAAGAGCTATGAAGCCATTTAAGGCAGTATATGATGAATTTCCCGGAGATGAACTTTACCCTAAAGTTGCCGAATTGCTCGATGATGGAAATGTGATCGGTTGGTTTCAGGGCAGGATGGAGTTTGGCCCCAGAGCCCTTGGTTCACGAAGTATTATTGCTGATCCGAGAAGAGTGGATATGCAGAAAAAACTGAACCTGAAGATCAAGTATCGGGAATCTTTCAGACCGTTTGCACCATCCGTACTAATCGAAGAAGCTGAAAAATACTTTGAGCTGCAATCCGATTCACCTTACATGCTGCTGGTTCAACCGGTTAAAGAGGGGATAAGGAGTGAGGTTCCTGAAGGGTATCATCAGATGCCCCTAAGAGAAAAACTGGCGGTAAAAAGGTCGGAACTGCCAGCAATAACACACATCGATTTTTCTGCACGAATTCAAACGGTACATCAGGAAACGAATCCTCGTTACTGGAAAATGATCAATGCGTTCAATGAACGAACTGGGTGTGGTATGGTGGTGAATACGAGTTTTAATGTACGTGGAGAACCGATCGTTTGCACTCCGGAAGATGCCTATCGGTGTTTTATGAATACTGAAATGGATTATCTGGTAATAGGTGAGTATGTTTTTGCCAAGTCGGATCAACCCGAATGGTTTGAAAAGAACGAATTCGAAAAAGATTAAAATGATGTGCCGGAAATGTCAGACCGGAATCACATCGTAGGAATAATAATTAAGAAGGATGCAAAATCCGGCTTTTTAATGCTAAATAGATTGATATGGACTTACTGAAAGATCTTTGGGGCTTCATGAAGGAGCGGAAAAAATTCTGGCTTGCCCCGGTAATCATTGTTTTGTTATTACTTGGTTTGTTGATTGTTATCGGAGGGGGGTCATCGATCGCACCATTTATTTATACCTTGTTTTAGTATGCTGCCAAAACGAGACATAGCTTTTGTCCGAAACGATAAGGACACCCCAAAAACTCAGCTGATCATTGTTGTAGGGTTGTTGGTATTGGCTATGATCTTACGAAACGACCGGTTTGTATACGCATCGCTGGGGATTGGATTGTCCTGTCTGATATTCCCAGCATTTGGTTATTGGTTGGTTTGGGCATGGTACAAACTGGCAGAGTTACTCAGCAAAGTGATGAACCCACTCATTCTTGGATTGATGTATTTCCTTTTCATCTCACCGATCGCCATTCTGTTCAGATTATTCGGAAATGATCCAATGAGGTTGAAGGATAAGAAAGGGAGTCTCTTTGAGATCAGGGAACATTCTTATAAAAAAGAAGATCTGGAAAAACCCTGGTAAACTAGCCGGTACGTATAATCTCTACCGGTTTTTTTCACTTCTTACAATTGTCCAGAGATCATATTCCGATTTCAGATTCATCAAAATCAAGTTAGTTCCTTCTATGGACAAATGATCTTTCAAATACTCTTCTTTGTCTTTCAGTATTGTGATCGATCTGATCATATCCGGATTGAAAGCTTTAAACGCATCCAGCGTTTCGACCTTATCTTTAAATAAAAAAAGTGTACTGTCAGAGTTTGAAACGGTCAGTTTTGTAAATAACTCTGAGTTGATATCCATTGGATAAATACCTTCGGACACGGACCCGGTATACTGGAAAACGACCGCTGCTGATGGTTCCTGTGTATCCTGAGCAGAAACCGGAATTGCGAACAATATTAAATACAAAGGTAGTAGAATATAGAATGGGCGCATAATAACAAGATTAGTTGATCGGGAATACCAGAATCAAATGATGTTCTTAGTCAAAGGCAGATTCAGTGAGTTAAAACTATTCATCCACCTTTTTAAGGCTTACGGCATTGGTGCAATAACGAAGTCCAGTTGGTCCCGGACCATCCGGAAAAACGTGGCCAAGATGAGCGTCGCAGGTATTGCATAAGATCTCTACCCGGGTCATACCGTGAGAGAAATCAGCCTCATAGGCCACCGCATTTTCTTTTAGAGGTTGGGTAAAAGAAGGCCAGCCGGTATTGCTTTCAAATTTAGTATTTGAGTCAAATAATAAAGTGCCGCAGCAAACACATTTATAAGTGCCGGGTTCAAAGCGGCTGCACATTTCAGAAGAAAAAGGTCGTTCAGTACCCTTTAACCGGGTAACTGCAAATTCTTCTTCGGTAAGCTCTTTTTTCCATTCACTGTCTTCTTTCTCAACCCTGTGATCCGGTTCAGGGTTTCCATTTTTTGCGTAATCAACAACTTCTTTCCAGGTGATCATAAATCAATAAATGGGTCGTGCGACCATAATGCCGCTGTTTTTAGATTCTGGTTTCAGGAACGAAGAAATAGGCTCTTCAGAGATCTCCACTTTTAATTTAGACTGCGAAGCGTGCATTAAATGGAAATGATCCCCTTGTTTTACGAGCACTCCCACATGGGCAACATCAAGGCCGTCTATACTAGTAGTAAGACCGATAATGTCTCCTTCTTTTAAGTAAGGCTCATATGCTGCGATCTTATCTTTCGGGATATAATAATAACGTTTACTGTTGATATCAGATTCCTGACCTGCAATCACAGAAACCATTTCCGGATCTAATTTCAATTGCTTGTAACTCTCGGGGTGAGTACTCATGAAATCAACGGAATTGGCGAATTCAACTCCGAAAGAATCTGCCGGAGTTGTAACCAGATCATTGGCACTATTGTTATAGATCCAGTCACTGAAATAATGCAGACGGGAGGGGTATCCATCGCGCTGACCATCCCGGTAACGTATCCGTTCGAGTTCACTGGCAAACTGTTCGAAGGATTGGTTTTCTGACTTTATGGTTCTTGCCAATGCCAGTAGGTTTTCTGCATAGGTAGTGCAATCCAATTCCCTCAGGTTGATGATTAATTTCTCTTCATCCTGTGTTTCCAAAGTATGTGCTACATACTCGTTTCCCAGAAAATACTTGCCGATTTCAGGAATCAGAATGTTGATAGGTTTGTCTGCCTCACTCTTATATTTTTCCAGAATATCGGCAAAAATCGCGGCATCCTGCTCGATATACACAATATCAGAGGATAAATCTTGCGATTCATTTTTTTGTGATTGAGCACATGCCTGGCCTATAAACAATGCAAAGATGAGTAATACAAATGTTCTCATGGTAAAATTCTTTAGGTGATTACCGAAAGTAGAAAAGGGTTAGTGATTTAACAACCTGATCATGGGGTTGTAACGTTTCTTAACCTAGCCGATCAATTGGAAGATCCTTTTCGCAAAACTTTGGGCTTCTTCGAGTGATTTTCCTTCAGAATAAATGCGTACGATAGGTTCAGTATTTGATTTTCTTAGTTGAACCCAACCTTCCTCAAAATCTATTTTTACCCCATCAACGGTATCCGGTTGGAGACTTTCGTAACGTGATCTTACCAATTCCAGCACTTCATCGGCTGTTTTTCCCAGCTGATCGAGTTGAATTTTATTCTTACTCATAAAGTAATCGGTATAATCTGCTCTCAATTCTGACGAACTTACCTTTTGATCGGCCAGGTGTTGTACAACACAGGCAATTCCAACCAGTGCATCACGACCATAATGAAGATCAGGAACGATCACACCACCGCTTCCTTCACCTCCGACTACTGCTCCCACTTCTTTCATTTTGGTCACAACATTTATCTCTCCCACGGCTGAACGATGGCAGGTTTGGCCATATTTAGCGGTAACATCATCGGCAATGCGTGACGAGGACAAATTGGTAGCGGTAGGTCCCGGTTTTTTGCTTAGAATAAAATCAAATACGACAGCCTGAGTATATTCCTCGCCAAATAATGTACCGGTGTCATCAACCAATGCCAGTCGATCAGCATCGGGATCAGTGACCACACCAAGGTCAGCTTTTGTTTCTTTTACAAGTTCACAGATATCTGATAAGTGTTCAGGGAGCGGTTCCGGATTATGTGGAAACAGACCGTTGGGCGTGCAATGTACTTTATGAATAGTTTTAACACCTAATTTTTCCAGTAATTTAGGAACGGCAACAGATCCGGCGCCATTAACGGCATCAACAGCTACAGATAAATTTGATTCGGAGATCTTTTCAGTATCGATAAAGGGCAGATTCAGGATCTCATCGATATGATGATTCAGTAAGGTGTCATCAAATCTGGAGATTCCGATCTTATTATATTTTTGATAGTTAACATTACCGGTGTTTGAAATACTAATTACTTCTTTGCCCTGATCGGCAGTGAGGAATTCACTGGTAGAATTAAGCAATTTAAGCGCGTTCCATTCTGCGGGATTATGACTTGCTGAAATGATGATTCCGCCGGCTGCCTTGTATTTTAAAACTCCCATGGCCACCGTTGGGGTCGGAACGATTCCCACCCGGATCACATCACACCCTATACTCATCAACGTGGCAGCTACGATATCCTCGCAGATCTGTCCGGTGGTTCTGGAATCCCGCCCTAAAACAACCCGTCCACCTTTTAACCAGGTTCCAAAAGCAGCGGTAAATCTTGTTAAGTTTTCAGGAGTAAGGTCGGTGCCGAAAATACCCCGGATACCGGAAACAGAGATCATTAATGCCATGAGAGTGATTATTGATTCATTACAGATTTAAGCTGATTACGCCATTGTTGTAAACCCGGGAAATTTGGATTTATTTTAAGTCCTTTTTCCACGGCTTCCAGCGCCTTGTCATACTGCTTGAGATTAAAATAAGCACCTGATAGGTTGTATAAGGTTTGCGGATCATTTGGTTTTATTTGCAGAGAGTTCTCAAGAAGTTCGATTCCCCGCTCATTATCTCCTTTACTGACCTTTATGGCGCCGAGCATTTTTGTAGTGAATGCATCCTTTTTATAGATGCTAATTGCCTTTTCAAGAAGGGGTTCTGCTTCTTTTAACTTACCCTGATCCAGATAGATTCTGGCAGCAAAAACATAGGGAGAGTCATTCCAGGGTTGATTTCGACTCAAACCGCGATACTCCAGAATGGCCTTATCGAATTGCTTACGGGATTCATAGATCTTCGCTAATTCAACCTTAGCAAGATCCCATCTCAAATTTTTATGGACAGATAGAAAAGCGAGACTATCGGCGGCACTTATCGGATCGTAACCAATAGTGTATGAACGCGGTTTTTCTCCCATCACAAAAGGGAAGCTTTGTTTAAGCGTTGCAACCCGGTGCCAGGCCATTCTTCGGTCGAACTCGCTCAAATACATACGTTTTTGATAGTCGATGTTTGAATCAGGTACAAAGTCCGGAGTAAAATCCCTGATCAATGCGTTTGCAAACGCCTCTCCCAGAATAAAATAACCTCTTTCATTGGGATGCAGGTGCTCCAGCATTAGTTCGTGCCCGATTATTCCATCTTTGGCTTCAGCAATCAACGCTTCGTTAGATGGTACATATCGTACATTGGAAAAGGATTCTGCAGTTTGTTCAATGATGGTGTTGATCTGGCTGGGTGCTCTGAATTTGAGTCCGTCAAGATCTTTTGCATACTCGAATTTTTCAGCAGCCTGTTCAATATTCCCACCGTTATATAACTGAACTGCTTCCCCGTATATATCCTGAGCAGGAGGTTGGTCTCCATCAGTAATGTTGATGAAAGGAGGTTGATCTTTCAGGTTGCTACCCAAACTTCCTACAAAAACGGGAATATCATATTCATCGAATTTTTTTACGATCTCTTCGAGGTTTGAACGGAACTGATGCATCGCCAATTCGTAAGTTGGACTATCTAATTCGATCGATCTGGTATTGATGATCCGTTCCATCAATGTGGCGCTTTCATCGATCTCTTCAGATGAGAAAAAACCTCCAATAAGTTTTCCTGATTCCACCATCATATTCCGAAGTAACAGGAATGTTTTGAACCGCTGTAACTTCAGATAGAGCCGGACAAAACCCGGGAACCCCCCGAGATTTTCATTAGAACCTACACCTAATGCTCCGTAAAATTCATTGTGACCGGCATACAGAATTATGGCATCCGGCTTTTGGGCTATGATCTCATCAACCTGATCGAACAAAGTGTATGAGCTAATGGCGGAGATACCCACATTCACCACTTCCACTTGTTTATCGGGCATGGCGTCAGTTAGAACATCGCGTACCACTCTGGAATAGGTGGCATTGAAGCCATAGGGGTATCCTGCGGCAGAAGAACCTCCCATTGCAAATACTCTGAATCCGTTTTCAGGTTTTTCTCTCAGGAAAACATCGTTAGATGGATTAGGAATGGTTCGGGTATAGAAAAAGTACCGGGAAGCAAAATTCGGATTGGGGATCAGATAATCATCAAGTTCGATCTGAGGGTCCACAAAAAGATCGGTATTCCCCATGTAATTGGAGGCTCGTAATCCAACTTCGAGGAAAATGAAGAACAAAACCGGAATCGAAATGGTGATCCCATAAAAGAGCATCCTTTTCTTTAGGGAAAGCGGACGGGATGCGGATGATTTCTTCTGATCCTTATTCTTGCTCATAGATCAATCACGTGGAATCCATGGAGTTTCTTCTTTCCCGGCATTATGATTTTCGAAGCGTGCAAGGACAAAAAGAAAGTCAGATAATCGATTTAAATATTGCAGAACCACTTCAGATATATCTTCGTGTTGCATTAATTCAACCGTAAGACGTTCAGCTCGCCGGCAAACTGTTCTGGCGAAATGCAGATTGGCACCGGCCATGCTACCTCCCGGCATAATGAAATTTTTTAACGGAGACAGGTATTCTTCCAGATCATCGATGGTGGTTTCCAGGAAAGTTACCTTCTCTTCAGAAATTCGCTCGATCGGCGATTTTTTTTCAAGTGGTGTGGCCAGATCTGCTCCCAGAATGAATAACTGCTGCTGAACTTCTTCTAAATACTCTCCCGTTTTAGCCGAATGTGGTTGTGATAAGGCCATTCCGAGTACGGAATTGAGCTCATCGACGGTACCATAAGCAGCGATACGTAATGCGTTCTTTTTTACTTTGGTGCCACCAAATAACGCCGTTTCACCGTGGTCACCTTGTTTTGTGTATATCTTCATATCATTAATTTGTCCCGAAAATAGGGCTTTAAACTGATAACTTCTTTTTCATCTGCACATTAATCATTGAAAGACCTGCGAATGGTTCGAAGCGTTCCATTAATTAACAAGATTTGATCAGATTAAAGAGTCTGATCTGCGTACTTTACCGAAAATCATCTCTTATGGAACTACGTCGTCTCAGCATTTTTTTACTCTTCATCCTGTTAACCAATACGGTATCACTTCATGCACAGCCAAAAAATGGTGAAGATGTTATCAGGGCAATGTATTGCAAGTATCATGATAGTTGGTATAAGAATATCACGTTTGTACAGAATACCATTTTTTATGGCAGAAATGGCAATGTGGAAAGAGAGCAACTTTGGTATGAGGCAATTTCGCTACCGGGTAAACTGGCAATTAAATTTGATGAGTTAGACAGCCCAAATGGGATTTTATTCGCAGATGGTGTTCAGTATGGTTTTGCGAATGGTACACTTATGCAACAGGTAGATCGTGTTCATGACCTATTAGTTTTAGGGTTCAATGTATACCATCAGGAACCAAAAATTACGATCAGCCAGCTTACAGAGAATGGCTATGATTTTAGTCAAATGTATGAAGATAACTGGAACGACCGACCGGTATATGTGATCGGTGTTTCTAAACCGGATAGCACTATCCCTCAGATCTGGATCGATAAAGAACGCCTGATTTTTGTAAGAAATCTTACCATTGGAAGGGCTGATACGATACAGGAGATACAATTCAATAATTATGAGAGAATCGCCGGTGGTTGGATCGCTCCAACGGTATTATTTATGGCGAATGGTACCATCGGCCTGAAAGAAGAATATTCTCAGATAACGATCCCGGATACTTTGGACGCCCGAATTTTTGTACCGGAGACGTTTATAGATTCCAGTTGGTGATCAATGGTCCTATACTGAGCAGCTGGCACCACCCAGTACACAGAATTGAGCACAATAGGGATGATTAAGGTATACTCTCTGAAAAGATTCTTCCAGAGTAATTCCAAGTTCAAAATCTTTATCGTAGGCAATAAGCGTACATGGTAATACTACCGGATGAGTTGCTCCTTTACGTTTAACGACCATTCGTTCATGGGCACACATTTGTTGATGGGGGTGAACCCCAAGAATATTCCAGCAGGATGTGGTGATCTCAGGTACATCTTTGGTAGGTGACATTTCAGGGAATATCACAATATTTTCGCCATTCAAAACCTCAATTCCGGTTCCGTAATCATTCAGTAATTGTTGATAACCCTGAAGAGCATCCACTCTGGATTCGTTGGATAGAGACCGTCCGGCAATGGTAACGTTTAGTCCCAGATCGGTGAGCTTTTTAATAGTTGTCAATGTTCGTTCAAAAGTTCCGTCTCCACGTTCCTGCTCATGGATAGAGGACGAGTAATGATCTAATGATACCCGTAAAGTGATCTTTCCGGGAAATTCCTTATTCAGTGCACTGAGTTTTTCCAAATGTTTATCTATCGCCCGGTAGGCATTGGTCAGGACGAGTACTTCAAATCCATGATACAGGCAAAGGTGCATGATCGGAAGCATATCTTTATTAATGAATGGTTCGCCTCCGGTAAATGCGATCTTTGTGGTGCCTAATTGAAGCTTTTCTATTTCATTGAGATAGGTGTTTACATCAGCCAAAGAGATGAAAACCAGCTCATCATTTGTGGGTGAAGATTCAATATAGCAGTGTTCACATTCCAGATTACAACGCGTGCCCGTATTAAACCACAAAGTTTCCAGTTTTACCAGATCAACATAGGCCCGATCGTCCCCGTTGGCCGTTTTTGTAAGATCTCTGAACTTTCCTTTGGCGTAAAAGTTTTCTTTTAAAGCCTGTTCTTTCAACAGCATTTGATGGGAGTTTTAGATAAAATTTCAGTGATTAAAAAGTACGTCATCAACAGATTTACAGATTGGAATACAAAACAAAATCTGACATCATTTCACGATAAATGTATGCTCACCTTTCTCAAATGTAATATCGAGATGTTCCAGCTTACTCAATTCTGATTCAAATGCCTCGGCAAATTCTCTGAGGCAGGCAATGGTCAATGTTACATCTGCCAAGTAACGGGCATCCTGTTCGATCAGATCATAATTCAGCCGAAGTTTGTTAATTACATTTTCCTGAGGATAAGGATAATGTATTTCGAATAGTATGACAGGAACAATTTGGGTGAGGATCGCTTCCTCAATGCACAGTCGTGCCGTTTCACCATACGTTTGAATCAGGCCTGATTTACCTAATTTTGTGCCGCCATAGTAGCGAACAACTACCAATCCGGTGTTGATCAGTTCAAACGATTTAAGCTGGTTGAGTATGGGTAAACCGGCCGTTCCGGAAGGTTCGCCGTCGTCGCTGCTAAACTCGGTGATGGTGTTAGGATCAATTCTGTACGCCCAGCAGTGATGGGTGGCATCCGGATATTTTCCCTTGATCAACCCAAGTTCATATTGAAAGCTTTCTTCATCTTCACATTTGAACAGAAAGCCGTAAAACTTTGAGCCTCTTTCACGAAGAGTGGATCCGGTATTTTGAACTATTGATCTCAATGTGGAAATAGTATGAATTTTTGAGGCTAAAATCGTGTAAAATTGGTGAGAATTAATCTCAATTTAGAGGCGTTCTACCTTGCCATTCAAACCAAAATAATCGATTTTGGGGGCTGAATTCGAGCGAATTCTAAAGTTTCAAAAATTTTTGAAACTTTAGAAAAAGAAAGCATGTTTTAACCTAAAAATTAACTAACCAACTACCATGCCCTCATTTATAAAAGCGTTAAAATCGCAAGTTGGTCGTAAATACGTTACGGGTATTACCGGCGTATTTCTGATGCTGTTTCTCATTGGTCATTTGGGAGGCAACTTAACAATTTTTGCAGGTGTTCATACCTTCAATAATTATACGCACCACTTGGAAAATTTGGGGCCGCTACTTTATGTTATAGAGCTAGTTCTGGCATTCCTATTCATCTACCACGCAGTTCTGGGGATCTCTATTGCCAGAAACAGAAAAAAAGCACGACCTGAAAGTTATAATGTGTACAAAACCAAAGGTGGTCCGAGCCATCAGACTCTGGCATCAAGAAGTATGGCCATTACCGGAGTGATCATTCTGGTATTTTTGGTAATACACATCTGGCAATTCAAATTCGGATTTGGAGAAGAGCTAGCCCGATATACTCACGAAGGGGTAGATCTGCCACAGCTCAGAGCCCGTGTAATTGAAGCATTTACAAATCCGGTTTCTGCCTTCGGGTATGCATTTGTGCTTGCGATGATCATTCTCCACCTGTCACATGGTTTTTGGAGTGCATTTACCTCACTGGGAATGAAACATGGTGAGACCTCAAAAAAAGTTCAGGCCGCAGCTTATGTGTTTGCAATTGTATTGATGCTGGGATTCATGTTTATCCCGCTATACATTTTCTTCACCGGCGGTGATGGTTCACTCATATCATATTAAGGAGTAATAGAGAAATGAAATTAGATTCTAAAGTACCAGAAGGCCCACTAGAAGAGAAGTGGAGCGAATATAAGAAGAACATGAAGTTGGTTGCTCCGAACAACCGACGTAAGTACGAAGTGATCATCGTTGGAACCGGATTGGCCGGAGGCGCTGCTGCAGCGAGTTTAGCTGAGATGGGATATAAGGTTAAAAGCTTTTGTATTCAGGATTCTGCCCGCCGTGCACACTCTATTGCTGCTCAGGGGGGGATTAATGCTGCTAAAAACTATCCGAATGATGGTGACAGCATTTACCGACTTTTTTACGATACCATCAAAGGGGGCGATTATCGTGCCCGGGAAGCTAACGTGTATCGCTTAGCTGAGGTTTCAAATAACATTATTGATCAGGCTGTAGCACAGGGTGTTCCTTTTGCCCGTGAATATTCAGGACTTTTAGCCAACCGTTCATTTGGTGGGGCTCAGGTATCCCGGACGTTCTATGCAAGGGGTCAAACCGGTCAGCAGTTGTTACTTGGCGCTTATCAGGCAATGATGCGACAAGTTCAGGAAGGTGGAATTGAATACTACACCCGCCATGAAATGCTTGATGTGGTTATGATCGATGGTCAGGCTCGCGGTATCGTTACTCGTGACCTGGTATCCGGTGAGATCAAATCCTTTGAGGCCGATGCAGTTATTCTGGCTACCGGTGGATATGGAAACGTATTCTATCTTTCTACCAACGCAAAAAATTCGAACGCGACTGCCGCTTGGCGTGCCCACAAGAAAGGAGCGCTATTCGCTAACCCGTGTTACGTTCAGGTGCATCCAACCTGTATTCCAGTTTCCGGGGATTATCAATCTAAACTGACACTTATGTCGGAATCTCTGCGAAATGATGGTAGAGTTTGGGTTCCCCGCAAGAAAGGTGATGATCGTCATCCAAATGACATCCCTGAAGAAGAACGATATTATTATCTGGAAGAGCGTTACCCGAGTTTCGGTAATCTCGTTCCTCGTGATGTTGCTTCCCGAAATGCTAAAATGGTGTGCGACGACGGACTAGGGGTTGGAGAGACCGGACTTGCCGTTTATCTGGATTTCCGTGATGCCATTAAGCGTGATGGCAGAGATACCATTTCCGCGAAATACGGCAACTTATTTGACATGTATGCCAATATCACCGGGGAAAATCCATATGAACGTCCGATGCGTATCTATCCGGCTGTTCACTACACCATGGGTGGACTGTGGGTTGATTATAATTTGATGACCAACATTCCGGGTTTATTCTCTGCCGGTGAGGCGAATTTCTCAGATCACGGTGCAAACCGGTTAGGTGCTTCCGCTTTAATGCAGGGACTCTCTGATGGTTATTTTGTACTTCCTGCCACTATTGGTAATTACCTTGCCGATGTGAAGCCGGGAACCCGATATGGTACCGATCATGAGGAATTCAAGAAAGCTGAGGCAGAAGCTCAGGCTGAGATCGACAAACTCCTGAACATCAAAGGTAAACGTACGATCATCGATTTCCACCGAACACTTGGTAAGATCGTTTGGGATAAGATCGGTATCTCCAGAAATAAAGAAGGTCTTGAAGAAGCCATTAAAGAGATTCAGGCACTTCGGGAAGAATTCTGGACAAACGTATTTGTGCCGGGTGATAAAAATAATTACAACAAGTATCTGGAATATGCATTCCGACTTGCAGATTATTTTGAACTCGCCGAGTTGATGGCTAAAGATGCCCTTCAACGGGAAGAATCATGCGGTTGTCACCTACGGGAAGAATATCAGACTGAGGAAGGCGAAGCCCTCCGAAATGATAAAGATTTTGCCTATGTGGCCGCATGGGAATATCAAGGTGTGAATGGCGAGTTAAAAACTACCATGCATAAAGAGGATCTAAATTTTGAATTCGTTGAACTAAAACAACGTAGCTACAAATAGGAAGGTATTATGAGCAAAGATTTCACAGTTCATTTAAAATATTGGAGACAGAACGGCCCTGATGCCAAAGGGTTCTTTGAAGAAAGAACTCTTAATACGGTGAATGAGCATATGTCGTTTCTGGAGATGCTCGACGTACTTAACGAAGAGCTACAGTTGGAAGGCAAAGAACCGGTAGAATTTGATTACGATTGCCGTGAAGGTATCTGCGGGTGCTGTAATCTGGTGATCAATGGTCAGGCACACGGCCCCAAAGGCGGTACACCAACCTGTCAGGTTCATATGTACAATTACAAAGATGGGGATACCATTGTAATAGAACCACCACGTGCAGCTGCATTCCCGGTTATCAAAGACCTGGTTGTGGATCGTTCTGCTTTCGACCGTATAATTGAAGCAGGCGGATATGTATCCGTAAAAACCGGTTCTGCCGAGGAAGCAAATACTCACCCGGTAGAGAAGCATAAATCAGATACCGCGTTCGATTATGCAACTTGCATAGGATGTGGAGCCTGTGTGGCAGCTTGTCCTAATGCATCTGCATCATTGTTCACCGGTGCTAAGATCGCTCACCTTGGTTTAATGCCACAAGGTGAAGTAGAACGAAGCAAACGTGTGGTTGCCATGGTTGATCAGATGGAAGCAGAAGGCTTTGGTGATTGCTCTAATTTCGGGGAATGCGAAGCTGTTTGCCCACAGGAAATTTCAATTTCAGCCATTGCTGAAATGAGAAAAGATTATGTGAAAGCTGTATTTAGCTAACACATTTTATTTCCAGTTATCAAGAGCCACTTCTTGCAAAAAGAAGTGGCTCTTTTTTGTTTGATACTATTGGTAAATAACGGAAATTTTACTATTTATGAGCTGATAGTTATCGGTTTTATTCGGAATAATTACCTCATGCTGGAATACCTGTTCGAACCCTATAATACCCCTTTTTTATATGCATTCTATTTTATGCTGGGGATCATGAGTCTGGAAATTCTCTCTCTGCTTGCCGGACTTGGGTTATCAGAGATTATCGATAATCTTTTCGATGCAACCGATGTTGGATTGGATGTTGAAGCTGATGCAGATTTTGATATCGAAGGGGATGCAGATGTGCAAAGTAGTTTCATCAGTAAATACATTGCCTGGATTAAGGTAAAGAATGTACCAATGCTGATCTTACTGATAATTTTTCTGGCAAGTTTTTCGATTACAGGGTTCATTGGACAGAGTCTTTTAAACCGATTTGCAGACTTTACACTTCCCTCATTATTTGCCGTTCCTGCTGCCATGATTCTGGGTTTCCCTGCCTACAAATATATTGCGAAAGCATTGGGTGAAAATCTTTTCAGGGAAGAAACTACAGCTTTATTAGAGAAGAGTTTTATCGGCGAAGTCGCAGAGATAAATATTGGTACTGCGAGAAAAGGATTACCGGCCGAAGCAAAATTCAAGGATAAGTTTGGACAGCTTCATTATTTCCTTGTTGAACCGGAAGATGAAGATGATGAATTTGTTCTGGGAACCAAAGTAGAATTGACTGGAAAAGAACAGAATACATTTAAAGCAATAAGAATTAAACAATAGATCGGAGTAAAAGAATAGAATGGAAATCTTAACCTCTAATGATATGCTCATAATTGGCGGCGTGATCGTAGTCACTCTAATAATTATCGGGTTGGTATTTTCAAGGCTGTACAAGCGGGCAAGTAAAGAACTTTCGTTCGTTAGAACCGGGTTTGGCGGGCAAAAAGTAATCATGAATGGCGGAGCTTTAGTATTCCCGGTGTTGCATGAAGTCATCACGGTAAATATGAACACGATCCGGTTGGTAGTCGCAAGAAAGAATGAGCAGGCTCTCATCACCAGAGATCGTATGCGGGTAGACGCTACCGCCGAATTCTATGTAAGGGTAAAACCCGAATCGGATGCGATCGCCTTTGCCGCACAGACCTTAGGTCAACGTACGGTTTCTCCGGATCAGCTGAAGGAGTTGATGGAGGGTAAATTTGTGGATGCCTTACGTGCTGTAGCTGCAGAAATGGGCATGGAAGAATTGCATGAGAAACGCACTGATTTTGTACAAAAAGTTCAGAATGCTGTGAAGGCCGATCTTGAAAAGAATGGTCTTGAATTGGAGACGGTATCGCTTACCGGATTAGATCAAACTGATAAGCAATATTTTAATGCAAATAATGCCTTTGATGCGCAAGGTCTTACGAAGTTAACGGAGACCATCGAGGAGAAGAAGAAAGTTCGTAATGATATTGAACAGAATACTTCGGTTGCCATCAAGAAAAAAGATCTGGAGGCCGAAAAAGAACGTCTTGAGTTAGAAAGAGAAGAGGAATTTGCCAGAGCAGCTCAGCAAAGAGCGATCGCAAATCAGGCGGCTATTGAAGCTACATCCATTGCAAAAGAAAAAGCTGAGAATGACAAACTTTCACAGGAAGCGGAGATCCTTTCACAAAAAGAAGTAGAAACTGCCCGAATCAAAGCCAACAGGGCGATAGAGGAAGAACGTATTCTGAATGAACAGGCATTGAAAGAGCGAGATATCGAACGCGAAAAGACAGTGGAGATCACAGATCAGGACAGAGATATTGCTGTGGCAAATAAATCGAAAGATCGTTCTAAAGCTGAAAAGGAAGCAAGACTTGCTGAGGCAGAAGCGGTGGCTGCATCTGAAAAAGTACAAACTGCCCGTGATAAAGAGATCGCGAACAGAAATAAAGAAATTGCAGTGATCAAGGCTACCGAGGAAGCGGAAGAAAAAGCCGTAACTGTAAAAGTTGCTGCGAATGCAGAAAAAACAGCTGCTTTAGACAAAGCGGAAGCCATAAAAACCACAGCAAATGCCGAAGCGGAAGCCATCAAGATCAAAGCCGGTGCCGATGAAGAACGGTATCGTGTTGAGGCCGAAGGTAGCGAGAAACTGAATACCGCAGAAAACGTACTTTCCGAAGAGATCATTAAGATGCGTATCCAGCTCGAAACGATCAAAAACGCAGCTTCTATCATTGAGGCTAGTGTGAAACCAATCGAAGCCATTTCGGATATGAAAGTGATCAATGTAGGCGGACTGAATGACTTTGTTGGAGGTGGTTCAGCCGGAAATGGAAATGCCGTACCAACGGGTGGGGGAGTAAATGGTAATATGGCTGATCAACTGATCAATAGTTTACTCAAGTATCGTGGATTAGCGCCGATCGTTGACAACATACTTCAGGAAGTAGGGATAGAGCCCGGTTCTTTAAAAGGATTGACCAAGTCGCTGGAGGTGCCATCAGAACAGGATCAACCAAAAACGGAGCCAAAGAAACAGGCTGAATCAACCGGGGCATCTTCAAAACCAACATCTACAGAAAAGAAATAATAGTTGGAAAGGTGTACATATTCTGAGCCACTTCATGTTGATGAAGTGGCTTTTTTAATTTCATGAACCATTGAACTTACCAATATTCAATTATTAATAATTCTTCACGGCGAAACTCTCAATAAGTCCGTTTATTTGGAAAAAAAGTGTGTGAATTATCATGAAGAAAATAATCTTTTTCGGGGCACTACCATTTTTCGCATTTATCTTCTTCGCATTGACAGGATACCATTATATCCCTGTTGAATGGACAGTAGGACGATGTATGATGGATTATTCCAGTCCGTTAACGTATCAGGAGCGGCTGAGTCCTCTGAACAGCTCAGAAATGGATCTTGGACACCATAAAGTACTGGTGTGTTATGGTAGCCCGTCGGCGAAAGGGCGGAAAATCTTTGGAGATCTTGTAGCATTCAATCAGCTCTGGAGAATGGGAGCGAACGAACCTACCCGGTTATATACAGATGCGGATATTGTTCTTGGAGACCTTGTTGTTCCGAAGGGTCGGTATTCGCTGTACGCGATCCCCGGTAAATTCAGATGGGAGATATTTGTAAATAAGTCAACATTGCATTGGGGCAATAACATCACACCGGAAGTGAGAGAAGAGGAAATTGGCAGCTTTGAAGTAGCTGCTCATTATAATATGAATTTTGTTGAAGATCTTACGATCGATGCCCGGGATAATGCATTGATCCTATCCTGGGAAAAAACAATGCTTCGCATACCGGTTGTAAATTTTGAAGAAGATCAAAAAGGAAATGCGATCCAGCAGTATCTTGATAATATCAAAAAATCCATGGGCGTACCTGATAGCACAGCACCTAAAAAAGTCGATCTGAATCAGCTTACGCAGTAATTACTAAACTCAAAAAGTTAATTCGAGACTTAGTCGGAACTGATAATTCCCGGTATTTTGAGGCCCGAAAGCAGATTGCATCTTATTGGTTGTGGTAACAAACCGGATACTCATCCTTTCTAATGGTGAATAAACCACAGAACCAATTAAATGCACATAGGATTGTGTGTCACTTTCAATGTTTGATGAAGCTGGTTGAATGCCGCGAGAGTCAGAGTAAGATTCATCTGAACTGATGTACTCGTACTGATATTCTAAACTTTGATAAGATCTGTTTATCCTGTCGCTGAAGTGAGACACGATTAAACCGGTCTGTACATTCAGGGAACTAAATAGCTGCATATTAACGATCATGGGAACATACATAGAGTAGGTTTGTCTCTCGAAATCATTCTTATCCCTACTGAATGACGATGATCGGAATTGCCAGCTTGAATCAGGTGCAGAAGATTCAATAAAACTGAAATCTCTGTTTGTATTATAAGTATTGGAAAAGGTTTGGCGGTACGTCTCATCTTCCGATCTGAAGTTCACTTGAACACCGGAAGTAATGGATACATGTTGCAGTAATTGATGATCAACAGTAATGGTAAAACCATTACTCCAATTTGAATTATTACCATTTGCGTTTGCCCATAATTTCTGATTGGATACATACAACGCAGTTACCTCCCGGTCGCCACTTAACAGAATCCCACTATCTTTTGAATTATTTGCATTTTGGCTATGGTCAGCAAAACTCAGATCATAATTGGTGATGTTTAATCGATAGGATAATTCAATGTTAGTTCGGTTTGACGGAGAATAGATCAAATTAGCAGTTGCGTACCAACTATTACCATTCTTATCGAAGAGATTCTTATCTGTATTGTTATAATTATAATAATGATCTGTATCAGGCAGTGAGTTATTGTATTGATAATTATCGGAGTATTGACTGAAATCTCCGGTAAGGAATCCCATGCTAAAACCTGCTGTAGTAGTAGTTGAAAGAGTAAAGTTTATTCCCAAAGAAGCATCCCACTGAGAGTAATCTGTTCTTCTCTGCCGGTTGTAATCGAAATCCTGAGCAATGATCACCTGAGGAGAATATCCCTGATATAAATCCGATTGATCCAGAGTTTGATTACCGCTTCCCAGATAACTGTTGTACGAAATTTTTGCACCGACACTTAAAGCCTCGCTGAACTGATATCCTGCATAGAAAGAAGAGAAATGACCGGTATGTGCCATATCATTTCTTCCTGATAGTAAATTATTATAAGACATTGTGCCGGGGAAAACAGAAGTCGCAAACTCAGCAGTCGGGTAAAATCCATAATCCAGATTCATGTATTGCTCGTTGATCTTCATTAACTGATAGGTTGAACCAAGCACAAAGCGATCATTTTTAAAAGGTTTAAAAAAGAATGCTGTTGAGAGTTGGGGTTCACGATCATAGAAATTCAACGGAGAGGGAATATAAATGGAAGAGAGTGAGCTATAGAGGAAATAGGGAACTACGTAACGGTTTTCAGAAGCTCTGTTATAATCTACGTAGAGATAATTTTTACTGAACCTGGTTGTATTTGCCGGATTTAAAGCCACATAATATAGATTATGGCGGGTGAATTGACCCGATAACTCACCGTAATCTCCGGTTTGAAACGGGGTGAATTCATTGGGTTGAAACAGGAAGTTAAAATCTTCGGCAGGCACATAATACCCTTTGGTATTAAAATACTGAGCCGTGGCCACCCCGGAAAATAATAAGGCCGATATAATTAGCAGAAGAGACTTTTTCATAACACAGACGTTATTACCAGAATTAAATAAGTATATCTGTTTGACAGAAAAAAGCAAACAGTGGGTTGAACTTGCAAACGCTTCAGTCAGGCCTGAAATCAGGTTAGGAAACGGAATAATCTGGGTTGATCGTTTACATACTCAAAACTGAAATTTTTGGCTTTCATCCGTTCGATCAGGGGTTTAAGATCTTCTTTACGTTTGATCTCCAATCCTATTAAAGCCGGTCCCAGTTCCCGATTGGTTTTTTTGGAATACTCGAAATACGTAATGTCATCATCAGGTCCCAGAACATCACTCAAAAATTCCATTAAAGCACCCGAACGCTGAGGGAAATCCACAATAAAGTAATGTTTCAATCCTTCGTACATGAGCGAGCGCTCTTTGATCTCTGCTGTTCGTGTAATATCGTTGTTACTTCCACTCACAATACAGACCACATTCTTACCTTTGATCTCATCTTTGAGCTCGTCCAGTGCGGTAATGGCAAGTGCTCCTGCCGGTTCTACAACTATAGCCTGCTCATTATACATTTTCAGTATCACCCCGCAGATCTTGCCTTCTGCCACGGTGATCACTTTATCCAGTACTTTCCGGCATATATCAAAGGTTATGTCACCGACCCGTTGCACTGCTGCTCCGTCCACAAACTTGTCGATATGGTCAAGCGTTACCAACTTCCCGGCCTCCAGCGACTTTTGCATAGCCGGAGCGCCTTCAGGTTCAATTCCAATGATCTTGGTTTCAGGGGAAAGGTGATGAAATATAGACCCAACTCCGGCAGATAGTCCGCCTCCACCGACAGGAAGTAATAAATAATCGATCTTGAAGTCCGCATCATCCAGAATTTCTTTACCAACGGTTCCCTGTCCGGCAATGATCATAGGATCATTAAAGGGAGGGATGAAGGCGGCTTTTTTAACATCACAGAAAGATCTGGCTCGGGCGAAAGAATCATCAAAAGTATCACCTTCCAGAACCACCGAAACATATTCTTTGCCGAACATCTTAACCTGCTTTACCTTCTGCTCGGGAGTGGTGACCGGCATAAAAATAGTACCCTGAATTTTCTTTTTAAAACAGGCTAATGCCACACCCTGAGCATGATTACCCGCGCTGGCACAAACTACTCCGTTTTTCAGTTCTTCATCAGGAAGGCTCTCCATCATATTGTATGCACCACGGATCTTGTAAGACCGAACAACCTGTAAGTCCTCCCGCTTCAGCCAGATATTGGCCTGATATTGTTCCGAAAGTTGTAGATTTTCAGCCAAAGGAGTGTGAATTGCTATACCTTTGAGCTGTCCGGCTGCTTCGTTGATCTTGTCAACAGAGATGATCTTACTATCTGTTGTTTCCGCCATGATGTATTTTGAACGCTTTCGATGAATGATTGAGGCTTGGAATATAGCCTTCTGCGGGAAATAATGAGATGATTATATTTTGATCTTATATTCCCCGCATGAAACTACGAAACGTACAAAAAGAAGATCTTTCAAAGATCCGGATGCTAAATGAAGCGGCGGTTCCCCATGTAAATAGTATTCCTCTAAGTGACTTTGAGCACTTCATGGAGATCAGTTCATTCTTTTTGGTTGCTGAAGGTGAAACGGGAGAGGTGGTCGGATTCCTGATCGTAATTCCTCCGGGACAGAGCTACGATAGCCTGAACTACCAATATTTCAGCCAGCGATTCTCACAATTTGATTATGTGGACCGAATTGTGGTAGCTGAGACGTACCGGGGAAAAGGCATTGGTACTCAGTTCTATGATCACATAGCTGAAAGATCGTTACAAAAACGAATTACCTGTGAGGTGAATGTAAAACCACCAAATCCTCAGTCACTGGCATTTCATGCCAGAATGGGATTCATTGAAATTGCTCAACAAGATACCGAAGGTGGAAAAAAACGAGTCTCTTTACTGGTTAGGGAACTTGAAAACTAAGCGTCTTTAAACACTCTGTTGATCTCCAGTTGATCGTGAGTCTTCCAGGTGCCTCCTGTGAAATCTGGAAATGGAAGCGATACACTTTTGCTGGCCACCGACAATTCTGACATTGGGGTGACCGCTGCCCACATGGCACTGTCATAAACATTGATGTCTAATGGTAACCCTAAATTTAATGCGGTTATCAAACGGTAGATCATCACAAAATCCATTCCGCCATGCCCTTGCCTAAAACCCTGGCTGATGGTTTTTAGTTTTTTTATGATGGGATGCATGTAGTTCTGCCGGTATTCATCATACAATTCCTGTGGCAGCCAGCGGTGACCAAGTTCCGTTTTCTTATCATCAATATAGAGTCGGCTGGGGTATCCGTCATGTACCGCTTTAGTACCACACACTTTATTGATACGGGAATACGGTCGTCCGGTGTGAACATCAAACTGAAGCATGATGGTCTTACCTAGTTCTGTTTTGATGAGCGTGGTATTCATATCTCCGCACTTAAAGTCTTTATAAGGTGCCGTTGAATCTTTGGCAGCTTCACTTAAACTCATTTCTCTGGAGCTCATTGAGGTAAGGTGTGAAAAGGTATCCCCACGGCCAATATTCAGATAAAAACTTATAGGGCCCAATCCATGTGTGGTATAAAAATTTCCATCTCGGGAAACGTGTTCCTTCAAGCGCCAGTAATCGTAATAATAGGTGTCACTGAGCATCAGATCCCGCAGATCGTGCAAGTAGGCTCCTTCTGTATGGGTGATGTCGCCGAAAACGCCATTATTGATCATATTCAAAACGAAAAGTTCCTCTTCGTTATAACAGCAGTTTTCGATCATAATACAGTGTCTTCTGGTTTCCTCAGCAGTCTCAACCAAATTCCACAGATCTTCCAATGAGTAGCCGATTGGTACTTCAGAAGCCACATGTTTGCCATTTCTCATACCAAATAATGCCATTGGGGTATGCATATTCCAGGGGGTGCAGATCAATAAAAGATCTACGTTATCCTGCTGAGCCAGTTTTTTCCAATCATCGGGTTTATCTGAGTAGAATGTTGGTTTCGCAGTTTGCCAATTGGCTAATTTCGAAGATGCGGCCTCTACCTTTTTGGGTTGAACATCACAGAGTGCAACAATTTCTGCCCTGTCATTTTCAACCAACCACTGGAACATTTCCAATAAAACAGATCCCCGATTCCCCAGGCCAATGATCCCTACATTTACTTTCTCAATAGGTTCATCACTATACCCAATCATACTACCCGTTACCGAGCGATTTGTGTCTCGGATAACCTCCGGCAGGGCATAGGCATCTTCCACGTATTTAGAACCGGGGACAGTTAGTAATGCGGAGGTTCCGATCAGTGATTGTAAGAATTTCTTTCGTTCCATAAGTGTGGGTGGCTGTTTGATGATGGCAGATAATGTGAGGAAAACAAAAAAGATATGAAAGCAACTTTTTAGGGAAGTTAGATTATGGTTGGGATTCACACTCAGGAATCGGATATTCAGGCCATTAAAAAACTGTGGTACAAATCTAAATTAAATACTGAATGCTCTTATCAAATCTTGACTGGGTGATCTTAGGACTTTTTTTCCTGATCGTGTTAGTGATCGGCTGGATCACGTCAAGAAAAGCGGGGAAGAGTGCATCAGAATTTTTTCTTGCCGGTCGTTCAATGCCCTGGTGGTTACTGGGTATCTCTATGGTTGCCACTACATTTTCGGCGGATACACCAAATCTGGTAACCGGATTTGTTCGTGAGGGTGGTGTCTCAAAGAACTGGGCATGGTGGGCGTTTCTGATCACCGGTATGATCACGGTATTTATTTATGCAAAATTATGGAGACGATCTGCCGTAGATACCGATCTGGGCTTCTACGAATTACGTTATGGAGGTAAACCGGCTTCGTTTTTAAGAGGGTTCAGAGCGCTGTATCTGGGTATTTTTTTCAACAGTCTGATCATGGGAACCGTAACTCTTGCTGCGATCAAGATCGGAACCATCATGTTCAATTTACCTGAAGTAACAACGGTTCTGATCGTTTCTGTAGTAGTAGTTATTTATTCGGCTTTAGGAGGAATTCGAGGGGTTATCTGGACCGATTTCTTTCAATTCGGAATTGCCATGGTGGGAGCATTTTATGCGGCTTATGTGGCAGTGAATCAACCCGGGATCGGAAGTTTATCAGCCTTGATCGCACATCCGGCACTGGAAGGGAAACTCAGTATTTTTCCTGATGTGTCCAATCCTTCGATACTCATAACCATGTTTATAATTCCGATTGCATTTCAATGGTGGGCGGTATGGTATCCGGGTTCGGAACCAGGAGGCGGGGGCTACATTGCCCAAAGAATGTTAGCGGCTAAGGATGAGAAAAATGCGATCGGAGCTACATTGTTATTTAATTTTGCCCATTATGCATTGCGACCCTGGCCCTGGATCATTGTGGCTTTAGCATCCATTGTACTATATCCTGATCTGGAATCTATCCGTGCAGAATTTCCCGGAATATCCGATAAATACCTGGGGCACGATATTGCTTATCCGGTCATGTTAACGAAACTGGGAGCAGGATGGCTGGGAATGGTTGTGGCTTCGTTGATAGCGGCAGTGATGTCTACATTGAGTACGCATTTAAATTGGGGGGCTTCTTATATGGTGCACGATTTCTACAATCGGTTTGTACGAAAGGGAGCATCAGAACGAGAATTGGTAATAGTTGGTCAGGTTTCTACGGTATTACTTATGGTGATCTCAGCACTTCTGGCCCTTTTTCTATTGGAGAATGCAAGTCAGGCCTTTGAAATATTACTGTTATCAGGTGCAGGATCCGGAGCAATTTACCTGTTACGCTGGTTTTGGTGGAGGATCAATGCATGGACGGAGATCATCGCCATGATCTCAGCAACTATAGTGGCCTTTATTTTAGTTCTTGCGGTTCCGGGAGAATCATTGGCTAATGAGTTGCTTGATGGTTCATCCATGAAGCTATTGTTAGCTGTTGCCTTTACAACGGTGGTCTGGATAGTTACTACGTTCCTAACCCGACCGGAATCGATGGAGGTACTAAAACAGTTTTACCTGAAAGTTACTCCCGGCGGACCGGGTTGGAAAATGGTTACGGAAGAGCTGGAAAAAGAGGGAATGGATCTCAGTGCGGAACAAAGTGAGTGGGATCTGCCTCAGAGTTTATTAAGTGTGTTATTAGGATCGATCGGTATATACAGCGCGCTATTTTCGATCGGCAGTTTCGTCTATGGAAATATCTTAACAGGAATTTTATTAGCTGTTGTGGTAGCAGCATCTGTATTTTTACTGTTCAGAACCTGGTCGAAACTTCAAATCAGATAAATAAAAAAAGACAACTAGAAGAATGAAACCAACATTAGTAATACTAGCGGCAGGAATGGGAAGCCGTTATGGGGGAAATAAACAAACAGACGCTTTTGGTCCATCAGGAGAAACCATCATGGAATATACCATCTATGATGCGATAAGAGCCGGATTTGGCAAAGTAGTATTTGTGATCAAACGCTCTATGAAAGATACGTTTGAACCGGAGATCAAAGAGAAAGTGGGAGATCGTATTGATTTAGCTTTTGTATATCAGGAATTGGATGTTCTGCCCGATGGATTGACCGTTCCGGAAGGAAGAGAAAAACCCTGGGGAACGGGTCACGCACTTTGGGTTTCAAAAGACGAAGTTGATGTGCCATTCTCTATGGCTAACGCCGATGATTTCTATGGCTTTGATGGTATGAAAACCATGGTTGATGCATTGAATAAACTGGATAATTCAAAAATTGGCGGCTGTATCGTCGGGTATGAATTATCAAACACCTTATCAGATCATGGTTCAGTGAACCGTGGTGTTTGTGAAACCGAGAATGGCTATCTGACCGGCATCAAAGAATGCATCGGGATTTATAAAGAAGATGGGAAGATCTTTTATGAGGATGGCGAAGAGAAAATTGAATTAACCGGTGAGGAACCTGTTTCTATGAATCTGATGGGCTATACCACGCCTGTTTATCAGTTGATGGAAGAAGGATTTGTCGAGTTCTTTAATGAAAAATCACATCTGCCTAAATCGGAATATCTAACCCCTGAGATCTTCGAAGAAATGATGGCGAAGGGAGTGAATATTCCGGTTCCAACTACTACTTCAAGTTGGTTTGGTGTAACCTATCAGGAAGATAAACCTTTTGTAGTTGAGAAACTGAATGAGCTCATCGATGCGGGCGAATATCCCGATAATCTTTGGGCCTGATGCAGGGTGAATCCCTTAGAAATAAGTAAGCTATTCAGGGTGAGCGGAAGATTTTCTGAAGCTCACCCGTTTGGTAACGGCCACATCAACGATACTTTCAGGATCAGGAATGAAGTGCCGGGCTCTCCGGATTATGTGCTTCAGCGTATCAATACACATGTTTTTCCGGAACCAGAAAAATTGATGGAAAATATGTCCGGGGTGATCAGTCATATTAAGCATCAGAAAAGATATGCTCACCTTGTTCCCGAATTGATTGAAACTGAATCCGGAGCTTTTTTTGTAAAAACAGAATCCGGGTTCTGGAGAATGTATAGGTTTGTGGAAGGAGCAAAATCTTTCGATCGGGCAGAAAATGAGCAACAGGTCTGGGAGGGAGGCTTTGCCAATGGAAGTTTTTTGAAAGCACTGGAGAGTTTTCCAATTGAAAAACTCTATACCGTTATTCCTGATTTCCACAACATGGTTACCCGTATTCGACAATTTGAAGAGGCGCTGGAGACGACAAGCAAGGAAAGAAAAGAATGGGCTTTTGATGAAATTATATCCATCCAGAAAAAGAAAGCAACATGGATCAAGATGTTTCAATCCGCAGTGACTGGTAACATTCCGGTCCGGGTTACGCACAACGACACAAAGTTTAATAATGTGTTGCTATCTGAGCATTCCAAAAAATCCTGTGTTATTGATCTGGATACCGTAATGCCGGGCTATACTTTTTTTGATATCGGAGACGGACTACGATCAGCGGTCATTTCCGCTAATGAAAATGAATCAGATCTTTCATTAGTGGTAGTGAATGAGCATTTCTACCAATCTTATATTGATGGTTTTATAGATGGTAGTGATGGTCTGCTCACATCAGAAGAGAAACAACTAATTCCGAAGTCAGGGGGTTACATGGCGTTTATAATGGCTGTTCGGTTTTTAACGGATTTTCTGAAGGGCGACATCTATTATAAAACACATTATGCTGAGCATAATTTGGGCCGTGCAAAAAATCAGCTTTATGTATCCGCATTGTTTGAAGGGATATCCTGAATCATTGACATGCTCAATATCAATCCATCACTATGATCACATTGCCTTTCTTTTCGCCACTTTCAACATAGTTAAAAGCTTCTTTGATATCATCCAATCGATATCTTCGGTCGATCAAAGGATGAAATTTACCTGCTTCGAGTAGGGTGTTCATGGTGCTCATACTATGAGGAATATCGGTGGGTACCGGAAAAACCACTCTGTGATCTTTGTTTTTTGTAGTGAGGGCCAATATCGGGTTTTGCATGTTTGGTCCTAACTCCGAACTTATATATACAGCTTTCTTATTCATAATTGGCCGGCACTTTTCGAAAGTACTTTTTCCTACCGTATCCAGAATGAAATCGTATTCCTGATGGTCACGCGTAAAATCTTCTTTTAAATAATCTATTACCCGGTCGGCTCCAATTCTCTTTATCTTATCAATCGAATCGGTGTCGGCAGTTGCGGTAACGTAGACTCCGTCCTTCTTTAGTAATTGTACCATGGCTGAACCAATGGCACCCGTTGCTCCATTTACTAAAACACGGTGATCAGAATGTATAGATACTTTATTTAAAAAATTGAGTGCATAATGGGAGCCTTCGGCACTGGCAGCGGCATCAATGAATGATACACCTTCGGGCATCTTTACAATTGGTTTACGTACATTCAACACCATGTATTCGGAATGTGATCCCAGGCCGTTATCATGAAAGCCCCATACACGGTCACCGGTTGCAAAATTGGAAACTCCTTTTCCGACAGCTTCTATTATACCGGCAAAATCTGTTCCTGTGCTAGGTAATTTAGGTTTTAACAACCCGGTAAATAACCTCATAATAAAAGGTTTGGCAGTAAGAATAGCGCAATCTGTTCGATTTACGGTAGCCACCTTAACCTTGATCAAAACCTCGTTCTTACCGGGAACCGGAATTGGTAATTGTGCGATGCTGAGCACATCGGGCCCGCCATATTTAGATCGAATTGCTGCTTTCATTGTTGTACCCTAATTGTATGTTGGCAGGGAATTACGAACCCAAATTCAATATGTTTCCTGTGTTATCCCAAACTAATAACCACATTTCCTTTTTTCCGACCGGAGTCAACATATCGGTGTGCTTCAGGTAATTCCTCAAAGGCATAAACCCGATCAATAACAGGCTGCAAACTCTTTTCTCTAACCAAATCCAGTAGGTCAGCAAGATCTTGCGAAGTATCTTTCAGGTTTTCAGCCATTATAAACCTTTTCTTGGTACGAATCGACTCCCGGATCATGGATATTTTTTTAAAAGGATCGGTGATATTCAGATAGATCCCATTATCTGCAAGGTGGTTGATCGCTATTTGAGTTGGCAGTTTATCTACTGCTACAAAAATGATATCATAACAGTTGAGTTGTCTTTCAAAATTTGGCGACCGATAGTCTAGTACTTTGGTTGCACCCAGAGATTGTACCAGCTTTGTATTTGCCGAACTGCAAACTGCTGTAATATCAGCTCCAAATCTGCGTGCCAGTTGAACAGTAAATGTGCCAACGCTGCCGGACGCACCATAGATCAGAATGCGTTTATCCGGTTCAATATCAGCTTTAAGTAAATAGTAAAGAGCTGTTCTTGCACCAATTGGTAAAGTCACTGCAGTTTTATAATCAACTCCTTCCGGTATTTTGCAGATCATGGACCTTTCAGGGATGCAAGCATATTCGGCATAACCACCAAATTTTGGAAGGGAAGAGGCAACGACCCGGTCTCCGGGTTTGAATTTTGATACATCAGTACCAACCGAAGAAACCATGCCGGCAAATTCAGCACCCAGGATCTTGCGTCGGGGCTTCGTGATTCCCAGTGCAAAACGTCCGATAAATCTTGTTCCGGAAGGCAGATCGAATGCTCTGATACGGGTATCAGCCACGGTAACGGTGGTTGCTTTTACTTCAACGAGTAATTCATTGGCTTTGGGAATCGGTTTTTCTACCTCTTTGAATTGAATTACCTCAGGCCCTCCGTAACCGGATACCACAGCAGCTTTCATACCATCCCGAATTGTTAAGAATTATGTATCTGTTAATTCCAGATACCCAACGTACTTGTCAAATCAACTAGTAACGATAATTATATCAATATTTTCTAAATAAAGTCGAGTTCTTTTTTACAAAATCTTGTGGTTTGTCAAAATCTATCAGGCTTAGTACTTAATTATTTATCAGTGGCAGTTCGGGGCATATTCCCCTTCAGTTGTTCTGAAATATCTGGTTCCGTTCAAATATACCTTACTATCAGTATACTCTAACCGGTATTCATTTCTGGAGCCATCTCTGAAGTTCAAAGTAAGCGTGGGCTGTCCACTTGCACCGATCTTAATGCTCCAGCTTCCTGCACCCCGGCTACCATCATCATCTATTCCGGAAACTCCATCCCCACTTACCGTGAGATTGCTATTACTGTTAAAATTGAAATAGCCTGCTGAGCAGAGATCAATTTTAGTCTCTGAACTGTATCCTACTGATGCATCACCATCCACATACCCTGACGAATAATAAGAATTCATATAAGTAAGCCGAACATCAGATAGAAAGGTCTTCCATTCCTCAAGTTCAGAACTACGGTCAATTTTGGTGTATTTGATAGTTGATGCGAGCTTTTTCGCTACTGTTTCATATTCAGAGGAGTATAAGTTACTCAGAGTTGCAGCCATTATTGTCAATCCGGCTCCATCATGAGGATTGACTGAGGCGATCACATAGGCTTTAGCTGCATTACCCTCGATCGTGCCGGTATATTCACCACCAATCAAATTTTTGGTGATATTTTCTAAAGAGGAACTTAATTGCAGCTGTGTTCCATTGCCTTCACTATACCCCTTTTTCATTTCGTCTCTGATTTCGTCCATCGAATAAGCATGGGAAGTGATGATCATGAATCCGGGCAATGAGTTGTTACCCAGGACCATAAGATTTTCTGCTTCCTGACCAAACCAACCATCGGGGATTGTAAATGCAATTCCGGCTTGTTCATAATTAACCTCGCCTGTGATCTGTGCTTGAAGATCTGGCATACAAATCAGGAGGGAAGTGATTATCAGTAAGAGATATTTCATAAGCTAATTTTCAATTTTATACACAGAGATAAAGTATTCAATCATTTGTTTCAAAATGAATTAAATCTTTGGGTAGAAAATTAGTTAGAAACTCCTATCTGACATAATGGAGCTATTTTCCTGCAGTCTGTATCGTTCTTACCTTGTTGATGATGTAATGTTGAATGGCTTCTGCATCGTCCTTGTTAAGCCGGTCACCGAAGTTCGGCATGCCATTGATCAATAGAGCACCATCCAGCACAACGGATGTGAAAGCAGGTGTGCCAACCATTGGGCTGTACCCGAGATCAGGAGCCACTCCGCCACCGGTTTCTGCAACAACATGACAAGTACCGCAGTACTTCCAGTAGGTGGTTTCGCCATGGGACACTTTACTGAGATCCAGATCCCATTTAGGGGAGATTAAAGCTCGTTCATATTTTGGCTGTACTTTTGGAAGATCGGCTGATCCCCCAATTCGGAAAGTATACACTGTGCCGGGTAATACAGCATTCGTATGTTTATTTTTCATTCCATATCCACCGCCCCATCCGGTAATCACCGTCAGATATTGAACACCATCTACTAAATAAGTTACGGGTGAAGAAAGGATCCCGGTCTGAAGGTCTGCCTCCCAAATCAGATCTCCTGTGGATCCGCGATAAGCAGTGATCTTACCATCCGCAGTACCCTGAAATACTAAGCCGGAAGCCGTTGTAAGTAATCCACCATTCCAGATATTATTCTGTTCCACAACCCAGGCAGCTTCTTGTTTAACCGGATCCCAGGCCATTAATTTACCTTGTATCGTTGCTTTATCATCTGTGATGGTAGGTTTTCCATACAAGGTTCCAGTTGCAAGATTCCATCCATTTCCGGTTCCGAAACCAACTTTATTAAATTTCCAAAGCGAATCCTGTCCATACATCGAAGTGGTTTCTCTGGCTGGGATAAATACATAACCGAGATCAGGGTTATAGGCCATCGGCTGCCAGTTATGACCACCATTGTAATCCGGTGCCATTTGAAAATTTGCCTCCACATAGCGAACATGTGGTCGTTCAACTGGTCGGCCGGTTTCAAGATCTATGCTATCCGCCCAGTTAACGTAAACAAATTTTTCAGCGGATATGAGTTCTCCCGTTTCTCTGTCCAGTACATAGAAAAATCCATTCTTAGGTGCCTGCATGATCACTTTTCGAGGCTCGTCATCAATTTCGAGTTCGGTGAGGATCATATGTTGCGTAGCTGTGAAATCCCATGCATCGCCCGGAGTGGTTTGGTAGTACCATTTAAGTTCTCCTGTGTCAGGATCTAATGCCAGAATAGAGGAAAGGTAAAGATTGTCTCCTCCTTCCGGGCTTCTTTTTTTCCAATTCCAGGGCGATCCGTTTCCTGTACCCACATAAAGCAGGTTGAGTTCAGGGTCGTATGCCATAGCATCCCAAACCGTGCCGCCACCGCCATATTCCCACCAGGTGCCAGTCCAGGTCTCAGCGGCTTTTTCCATAGCTTCATTCTCAAATGGTTCATCAGGATTCCCCGGAACCGTATAAAATCTCCAGATTTCATCTCCTGTATATGCATCATAGGCTGTAAAATAACCGCGAACACCTAATTCAGCACCTCCATTGCCGATCAAAACTTTTCCGTTTACCACTCGAGGGGCTCCGGTGATGGTGTACGGTTTACTTTGATCTACGGTAAGAACTTCCCAGAGCAGTTTGCCGGATTCAGCCTCCAAAGCTATCAGGCGCCCATCAAACGTTCCGAAATAGAGTTGGCCGTTGTACAAAGCAACTCCACGGTTAACTACATCACAGCATCCTTTTTCGCCAAATGACTTTGGAACTTCAGGATCATATTTCCAAATGATCTCATGAGATCTAAGGTCTACAGCAAATACCACACTCCAGGGTCCGGTAAAATACATGACCCCATCTTTTATAATTGGAGTGGCTTCGATCCCACGCTTCATCCCCAGATCTAATTGCCAATCCAGGCCCAATTGATCAATATTTTCTTCATTTATTTGCGCAAGAGGACTGTATCGGTTTTCAGAATAATTAAGCCCATGAAGCAACCAGTTTCCATCGCTGCCATCTGCATAAATAAGTTCATTATCAGCTGATTTAGAACAATTTGAGATGATAAGAACTGAAAAGGCAAAAAATAAAAAGAGAATGTTAGTGCGCATGATCCTTAAGCTGGTTTAACAATTTTTACAAGAATATAGGCGAATTGTGCGCAAAAAATGAACAAAATTTTACTCTGTTCAATAGAATTCGATTTCCTCATTCATTTCAGAAATAACGAGCTCGGAAAGAACCTTGAGCTCAGCCTTATAATCCTGTTCTTCATCTTTTGAATATTTCATTTCGGAGAGCAATTCAAAGCTGAATTGCTCTTCGCCGGATAGTTTCCAGTCTTTTTGTAACTCTTTATTCGGATGATTCCCAAATTTCAATTGTGCTTTATGTCTGTTGATCTTTGCCTTTACATCCGTGTGGAAATCAACAAATATTCTGCCTGTTTCTTTATTTCGAATCTGAAAGACTCCCATTTGGGATTTGTGTTGTTTATACTCGTCTTTAAGCTCTTTTTTTGTTTTCATGAATTATTGTGGTTGATAGCTTTTATTTAATTCTTGGTAAGGGAGTCGAATAAGCGTTTTACCTGTAGGTCACCGTATCCAAACTCAGGTGTGCGTTTGTTGAACTCCAGAAAGACAGGACCAAAGCTTTCGGTACCAAGTTCACTTTTTATTTGAAGTAGAAGCTTTGAAGGATAACCGGGATCCCCATTTTGCGGAATTCTTCGTTCATGGTTTGATACTGCTTCACAGATAAAACCAAATGTTGATGATACTGTGGAACTGATCTCTTTCATTTTTTCTAAATCATTTTCTTTGTAGGCTTCCCATAAACCAGCAATAACTTCAGGTGAAGTGATAGGGATTTTGTGTGCTAAGAGTTCAACCAATCCAGTTTTATCATAGGCAGAAAAACCGAACCTGGTTTGTTTAACCGGTCGTACTAAGAAAAGGGTACCCCGTGTAATAGAGTTAAGAATTCGATGCACTGCGAACCATAAATTTATCTGGCAGAACAGATCATCCTCAAACCAAAGATTTACCTCAGACCCGTCCGGAATAGCGCTGATTTTCTCAAACTCAGAGACTGATCTCTCATAATATTCGTCCATTGTGAAGTGCTCATCCAATGAGGAAATAAAATGGGCCCGGTTTTGATAAAACTCCTGCTCTGTTTTTCCTGTTACATTTCCATCCATTAAACATTCCCTTAAAACGATCCTTTCTCCGGGTATTTCATCAGGAAAACGATCGAGCAAAGCATCACCGTTCAAAATATGGAAGATAGAACTCATAACTATTTATTATGTGATGTTAAGATCTCAATGATATCGAAGACACTCCCTTCAAAACCACTCACTTGTTTGATTAGGGGTAGGTGAGCTCCTGCAGTCTGGCCTTTCCGGATCTTCCCGTCCCTAACCCAGAATACAAAAGTTTCTGTGAAGCTTATATCCTCCGCCTTAGTGTTCGGTGAGGCCATTTCAGGGAGATCGGCATGAAAGGTGATCAGATACATTACTTTGTTGGTATCCGGCACTACAGCGGTAATCTCAGGTTTCAGGTTGGGAAAAGTTGTTTTAAGAAAAGTGATGGCTTCTTTTAACCTTGGAGCAGCCTGCTCGATCAGTTGCCCCTCAGTTCCAATGTGAGAATAATTTTCGGTAAACAGAGAGTCGATCAGATCCAACCGATCCTCTCCATAAATTTCATTAAAGTAGCGGTCTGTCACTTGTTGATTGGATATTCGCAGTGACTCCATGGAAGGATCAGAATTCGAGCAGGATATCAATGAAAAAAAGAGGGCTACCCCGGAAAAAGTGTTTAATTTCATAGGTAAATTTCTAAATTATTCGAAAGCAATATACAATCAATTATGCTGAAGAAAGTCGGATACCTAAAGCTGTGCTAAAAACTTATCTAATACAAATGTTGAGAAAACCGATGAGTACCGGATTAGCGATGATAGGTTTACTGGGGATTTTGTACTTCGGTTATACCTTGCTAACCACGGGTTCGGTGTACATCAGTTCACTCAATGATCTGGATGGAACCACACTTGTAATGATCAGTGTGCTTATTGTAACAGGGGTGATTGCATTCAAGGAGCTGAATGATCTGCAGGCATTTGGTACTGTAGTGATCATCGTTCTTAGTTTTATATTTCTCTTCGAATCGATCTACAAATTTCTATTCTTCGATTGGGTCACTGATCCTGAAGATCTGAGAACTCTGTTACTACAATTTGGAACAGCTTCTGCCATTTTTCTTCCATTGGGATTGAGCTATGTTCGATTTAACAAAGCTGTTTATGTGTTTCTTGCTTTATATGTACTCTTCATGTTTATCTGGTGGATTACAGGATATCCTCAGATCTTTGAAACAGAAGAGAACAGAGTGATCTTCCTGGGGGCAGATCGAATTGCAGTCTCGCTTAACAGTGTTTTTATCTGGAATAGGTTGACAAAAATATGGTTGTTTTTAGCTTTTCTGTTTTCCATCAGTAACAAAATACAGAACAGAGCGTACGTTCCTTCCGAACCACAAGAATAAACGAAGGAACAACATGGAAAAAGGAACGGGAATTGCCATAGGAGTAGCACTAGGGGCTGCGACCGGGAATATGGGTATCTGGTTAGCTCTGGGTATAGGGTTAGGTGTTGCGATCGAAAACGGTGATATCGATATGCCGGGTTGGAAAAGTTCCTGCAACAAAAAGCATGAAAGTCAGTGATCTCTATTTAGTTTTCTTACACTAAGTGTACTCACAATTAACCAAACCGGTACTAAGCTTATCCATATATAATAGGCTATCTGATTCATAGTATCTATCGTATTTGATTGAACCTTTACATGGTAAGAAATCGTCCCAAAGTTTTAATAGGATTTCCTGAAACATATCTTTTTGATCCTCTTCATCTCCCGAAAAAGATCGGCAGATCTTCCAGATCAAACCCTGATGTTCATATACCATATGGTCAAAATCATCCTTGGTCAAAAGAGTCTCCTTGTTTAAAAAACTGTACTACTGATTAGACGTTGATTAAAAGGAATCACTACAAAAGAATTGAAATAAACATGAACTTTTTTCTGTGAGAAGGTTTTGAATTTTAGTAACATCCTGTACAATAAAGAGTTGACAGGAGGTACTCTATGGATACTCTGAATCATAATGCTCATTCTGAGCTTTCTCACTCCCGTGATGTAATTGCTGCACTGTCCAGTATCATACCAGGACTTGGCCACATCTACAAAGCGCATTACTCAACAGGTATTGGTTTATTGATCCTCAGCCCGTTTTTGATCTGGGCGGGGTTAATACTGGGTTTTGCTACTGTTGGAATTGGCTTGTTCTTGCCCATTTTATATATGGTTTTGATTGGATGGCATGCATACAACATTGAAGACCGTAGAAATCACGCAGCAGGAATCTTCTGATTACTGAATGCATATTATTTCTGCTTGTATAATCTTTCAGTAGAAAGAGATAGGGGAGGAACAGTCCAAAAATTGTTGATCATATCCTTAACCAATATCTAGAAATGTAACTGTTTGTTTAATTATTGAGTTGATATATCTTTGTAATGCACATTTTTACGGTAGATGATGTGATATATTGAAATGATTAACTGGTAAAAAAATAGTTTTATGGAGTGGTCAACAGTAGTATTTCTTGGAGCTTCAATGGTGAGTTTGGTTCTGTTGATGGGAATAATCATTTTTGGGACGCGTAGATCCAATGAGTATAAAGAAATTGAAAAAACACTGGGCAAAAAGACCAGGGATATTGACTCTGACACCAAAGAACTATGGATCGCCTTTAAAAAGAGTGAAGAGGAAAGAGAAAAATTAGTACAAAGACTTCAAAATCTGGAGGCTATTGTAACAAGCGAAGCCTGGGAATCTATTCAAAAAGGAGATGAATCAGATCACATAAAAATTCATCTTCAAGAGCAAGAAAAAGATGAATTAAGTGATATTGAGAAGGCCGGGAAACTAGCCAAACGAGTGCGTTAGATCATCTTTAAAAAAAGCTATAAACGATTTGAATAAAAAAGGAAGTGGTATAGGGTTAGGATTAGCACTTGGGGTGGCAATTGGCATTACCACTGATAATCTAGGTTTATGGTTAGCATTAGGTATTCTCTTTGGCAGTGCATGGGAACGAAAACGATCGAAAAAAGAAGAAGATGGAGTTGAACCGCCCCATTAATTTGTACTCAAATAAAAAGCCCCCTTGCGAGCAAGAGGGCTTAGTACTGAAACATAGATGACCAATAAATGTGTTCAGTTACAATGACAGTAGAAATTCGGAAATCGAAAGAACTCTGTCAAATGCTATATTATTAGTTGTTTTCCGGACGAAGTGTACGAACCGTTGCACCTGCTTTCCACATTTCTGAGTCGCGGAGTTCAGCTAGTTCTTTTTCCAGTCCTTCTCTGTAATCCTCTTTGGAATTTGCATCAATAGAGCGTTGCGCCTCGTTACCGGCAGCTACTTCTTTATACAATTTCTCAAAAACAGGTTTGGTAGCATCTTTGAAAGGTTTCCACCAATCAAGGGCACCACGCTGTGCGGTTGTTGAACAGTTTGCATACATCCAATCCATACCGTTTTCTGCAACCAGCGGCATCAGAGACTGTGTGAGCTCTTCAACCGTTTCATTGAAAGCTTCGGAAGGGGAATGACCATTCGACCGTAGAACCTCGTACTGAGCGGCAAAAATTCCCTGAATGGCACCCATAAGTGTACCACGTTCACCGGTAAGGTCGCTGTATACTTCTTTTTTGAAGGTGGTTGGGAAGAGATAACCTGAACCAACGCCAATACCTAATGCCACCACGCGGTCTTTTGCATTTCCGGTAGCATCCTGGAAGATGGCAAAACTGGAGTTTAGCCCGCGACCTTCGAGAAACATCCGGCGCAAAGATGTTCCGGAACCTTTAGGAGCAACCAGAATCACGTCCACATCTTCCGGTGGGACGATTCCTGTTCGTTCTTTATAGGTGATACCGAAACCGTGAGAGAAATACAGAGCTTTACCGGGAGTGAGGTGCTTCTTTACGGTTGGCCAAAGTGCGATCTGACCGGCGTCGGATAATAGAAACTGAAGAATGGTTCCTTTTTCACAAGCCTCTTCGAGTTCAAATAGAGTTTCGCCCGGTACCCAACCATCAGCTACAGCTTTGTCCCAGGTTTTTGAATTTTTCCGTTGTCCAACAATTACATTAAAACCGTTGTCTTTGAGGTTAAGTGCCTGTCCCGGCCCCTGAACACCATATCCGAGTACCGCGATGGTCTCATCTTTCAGGGTTTCACGGGCTTTATCGAGTGGGAATTCCTCTCGTGTTACTACCTCTTCTTCGACTCCGCCAAAGTTTAAAAGTGCCATTTATTCTTATTTATTTTGATGTTAGTGAGTTCTGTTTATTAAAATTTTCAGGCTTCAGCCATCAGCATTTCTTCTACATCATGGCCTAACCCATGTTGTTGCCGTGCCACAGCGATTCTGCCAGAGCGCACGAATTCGTTAATGCCAAATGGTCTGAGTTCATCGAACAACGCTTTTGTTTCTCGTTTATAGCCAGATTTTTCAATGACCACAAAATCACGTTCTATGGTAAGAAAACGAGCATTATGTTCGCGTACTATCCGTTCCACTTCCAGTCCATTCGTAAGACTTTCTGTGGGGATCTTGTATAGAGCCAGTTCCTGTTGTACTACTTCCTTTTTCTTATAGTAGCCGGCTTTAAGTACTTCAACATGTTTCTCGATTTGTTTAACCACCTTCTGTACTTGTTCTTCCGTTTCAGTGACGGCGATGGTGAAGCGGTGAACGCCTTCCATCTCACTTTCAGAAGTGGTTAAACTTTCGATGTTGATCTTTCGCTTTGTGAAAATGATGGTGATCCGGTGCAGGAGTCCAACATGATTTTCGGTGTAGGCGGTAATTGTGAATTCTTGTTTTTCCATGAGTATCACTCCAATCTGATTTCAGCAACTCCCGAGCCGCTCGGTACCATCGGGAATACATTATTTTCTTTTCCAACCATTACTTCAAGGAAGTAAGCACCATCATAATCGATGAATTCTTCAATGGCAGCTTCCAGATTTTCCCTTTCTGTTACCTTATTGGTAGGGATATAGAATCCCTTGGCCAGAGTTTGGAAATCCGGATTGATCATCTCGGTGGATGAGTATCGCTTATCGAAGAACAGCTGTTGCCACTGACGTACCATTCCCAGAAATTCATTGTTTAACAACAGAACTTTTACTTTTGGCTTGGTTTGATAGATCGTGGCGAGTTCCTGAATGGTCATTTGCAAGCCACCATCACCAACAATGGAAATTACAGTTCTGTCAGGAGCACCTAATGCGGCCCCAATACCTGCCGGTAGTCCAAATCCCATAGTTCCTAATCCACCGGAAGTGATGTTACTTTTCGATTTGGTAAATTTGCTGTAGCGGCAGGCAACCATTTGGTGCTGTCCCACATCGGTAACTATGATCGCATCACCCTGTGTTTTTTCATTGATAATGCGAACTACTTCACCCATACTCAATATTTCAGTATTCGGGTTCAATTCTTCCTTGATCACCTTTTCCTGTTCCATGGCATCGCAATCACGGAAACGTTGCAGCCACTCTTCATGACTGTTGGGCTTCACAAGTTTGGTGAGTTCAATTAGTGATTCTTTTGCATCACCAAGTACCGGGATATCGGCAGGTACATTTTTGTCTATTTCAGCGGGATCGATTTCCAGGTGAATGACTTTCGCTTGTTTGGCATACTTGTCCAGATTGCCGGTTACCCGGTCATCAAAACGCATACCGATTGCAATGAGCACATCACATTCGTTGGTGAGTAAATTAGGGCCGTAGTTACCGTGCATTCCTAACATACCTACATTAAGAGGATGGTCGGTTTCCAACGCTGAAAGTCCCATTATGGTCCATGCAGAGGGTATACCGGTCTTTTCGATGAATGTTTTGAATTCCTTCTCGGCATTCCCAAGAATTACCCCCTGACCGAATAAGATATAAGGACGTTTCGCATTATCGATTGCTTCGGCAGCTTCTTTCACTTTTTCCATATCCAGTTTTGGAACCGGAACATAGCTGCGAATATGGGTTGTTTTCTTGTATTCGAAATCAAATTCTTCGAACTGTGCATTTTTTGTGATATCAACCACAACAGGTCCCGGACGGCCGGATCGGGCAATATAGAAAGCCTTGGAGAGTGCCTCAGGAATTTCAGCAGCCGAAGTAACCTGATAATTCCACTTGGTTACGGGCATCGAAATACCGATCACATCGGTTTCCTGAAACGCATCACTTCCTAAGAGGGAAGCGGCAACCTGACCGGTTATACAAACAACCGGAGTTGAATCGATCTGGGCATCAGCGATACCGGTAATAAGATTGGTTGCTCCTGGTCCTGAGGTAGCCAAACAGACACCAACCTTACCGCTTGCTCTGGCATACCCCTGAGCAGCGTGGATCGCTCCCTGCTCGTGGCGGGCTAATACATGTTTAATTTTTTCCTGATGATCATATAGCGCATCATATACAGGCATGATGGCACCGCCCGGATATCCAAAAGCGGTATCTACTCCTTCTTCAAGTAAGATCCGAACTATGGCCTCAGAGCCTTTTATTCGTTCTGGTGCAGAAGGTGCTGTTTTGTTCTTTGTTTCGGTTGCTTCTAAAGTTCCCATGGTGAGTGAGATTAGTATTTGGGATTATTAAAACTCATCGGTTATACATCCTTTTGATGCGGAAGAAACCATGCGGGCATATTTATATAATGCACCACTTTGAACTTTCAAAGTTGGTTCTTTCCAGGTTTTGCGTCGTTCGGTGATCTCTTCATCACTTAACTCTACGTGAATTTCATTTTTTTCTGCATCTATACGGATCTTATCTCCATCTTTTACAAGTGCGATAGTTCCGCCTGTTTGTGCTTCAGGAGTGATATGGCCAACCACAAAGCCGTGAGAACCGCCTGAAAACCGTCCATCGGTGATAAGAGCCACCTCTTTCCCTAATCCGGCGCCCATGATCGCAGATGTTGGTTTTAACATTTCAGGCATACCCGGACCTCCTTTGGGGCCAACATAACGGATCACTACAACGTCGCCTTTTTGAACGGCTCCACTGGCAATTCCCTCATTAGCAGCCTCTTCACTATCAAAAACCCGAGCGGTACCTTCAAATGCAAGACCTTCCTTTCCGGTGATCTTGGCTACTGAGCCTTCCTCGGCAAGATTTCCATAAAGTATCTGAATATGTCCGGTAGATTTTATCGGTTTATTGAGGTCTCTGATCACATCTTGTGATACGGAAATCGGTTCAACATCAGCCAGATTTTCTGCTATTGTCTTACCCGTAACAGTGAGACATTCCCCATGCAGCATATCATGATTCAGCATGAACTTCATCACTGCGGGTACACCTCCTTCGTTATAAAGATCTTCAAAAACATACTGCCCACTGGGTTTCAGATCTCCAAGCATCGGCGTGGAATCACTGATCTTTTGAAAATCTTCGAGTGTAAAATCGATATCCGCAGTTTTTGCGATGGCCATCAGGTGAAGTACTGCATTGGTAGAACCGCCAAGGATGGTTGCCAGGCGAAAAGCATTCTCGATCGATTTCTTGCTTACGATGTCACTGGGTTTAATATCTTTTTCCAGTAAAACTTTCATAGCCTCACCAACCGCTTCGCATTCCAGAACCTTATCTGAATGGGCGGCAGGAATAGACGAATTATTCGGTAGTGTAAGCCCCATCGCTTCAATTGCGGAAGCCATAGTATTGGCCGTATACATACCACCACAGGCTCCCGGTCCCGGACAAGCTTTCTGAACAATTGCTTTAAACTCATCATCGTCAATAGCTCCGGATACTTTTTGCCCCCAAGCCTCAAAAGCTGAAACCACATCTAATTTTTTACCATTGTGATATCCGGGAGCGATCGTTCCGCCATATACCATGATGGAAGGTCGGTTGACCCGTAGCATGGCCATTACTGAACCAGGCATGTTCTTATCACAACCTACGATCGCAACCATCGCATCGTAACTCATCCCTTTTACCACTGCCTCCATCGAATCAGCAATGATATCGCGGGAGGGGAGGGAATATTTCATCCCGGAAGTTCCCATCGAGATCCCGTCACTTATACCAATAGTATTAAAGATAAGACCGGTTTGACCGGAGTGTTCAATTCCTCGTTTTACATGAACAGCAAGGTCGTTGAGATGCATATTACATGGATTCCCTTCGTAGCCCGTGCTTGCTACCCCGATCATCGGTTTTTTCAGGTCTTCATCATTTAATCCGATCGCATGCAACATTGCTTGTGCAGCGGGTTGGGAGCCGTCTTGAGTTACCTGCTTGCTGTACTTATTTAATTCCGCCATTAAAGTTTTCAGAAATTATAGGTCAAAAAAAAAGCCTTCCGTGTCGGGAAGGCTTCGTTAAATTCTTCATCAAAATTAACATGCAGCTTTCCCGGGTCGGTATTTAATACCAATTACTTGAATAATGACCACGGTAATGACTGTTGATAACATGTTTGTTTTCATAAAGTGCGTTTAAAGTAATGGCTATTAGCGTTTAAATTCAATACCGATTACAGATAAATAATCGGATAAATGGAATGGCCAAGAGAATTCAGGAGTGATTTCGGGGCTTAAATTTAGCTTTAATTACCTCCTGAACGGGCAAATCGTCAATTTTTGCCTCAAGCCAAGATATGATGTCCAAGTAGAGAAAGGCTCTTTTCTGATAGGGCATTTTTTGAATTTCAAGTAACCTCTGGCGTAGATTTCTGAACTCTTTCTTAAGATCTCTGGGATTCATGGAAGGTAAATTTCTCAGGAATTTTAGAATTTCTTCCTGAACCAGATTAAGATCATTCACCTTACTGATGAACCTGAAAGTAGAACGTACCTGATACTCAACCAGTGTTTGGTTACCAAGCTCAAAATGAGCGATTAGATTGAGTATTCGTGCAAATGTATGGATGTCTTCCCGTAACCGGGGATCCGGATAGTTGATGATCTTACTTAGATACTCGATCGATTGCTCGATCTTTCCGGCACCGAAGTACAAACAGGCTATTTTGTAATAAAAAACAAGGATCCTGTGCGGGTCGATACGATCCGAAAATTTTTCAATTTCAGCATTTAATTCAGGTACCAGATTCAATCCTTCAGTAAAAGTGCCGGCCATGAAATGGGAATTGATCCGGGAAGTAAACACATACTGAAAGCCTAAAACCTCCATATTTTCATTCATCCGGGTAGGCGGGTCCTTCATGAATTCCTGAAGTTTCATTACTTCCTGCTCATGTTTTTCATAGTGACCCAGAATGAATAAAGCTTCCAATAGAACATGCACACCTTTCAGGTACCAAACCGGTTCCAGAGCAAGCATATCCGGGTTTTTGCGGAAGTGATCTACCCATTTTTGGGCATACCGGTACTGTAACAGAAAATCCTGCATGATAAGACTATACCAGGCATATGATACATTTAGATAATGCTGTTCAAAGAAGCCCAGATCCTGAAGATTTATCTGTTTAAGTGAGTTCTCAAAAAACTTTTCGGTGATATCAAAATCCCGCTCACTTCGCACATGTCCGGCTTTAATGTAGATGCCATATAGCCGCAATGCCAGATTAGATAATTGATGGTATTGTTCAACATTAACAATAGTTTGTTCGGTCTCGTCTATCAGTTGATCTGCGCGATTTCGTAAACTTCTGGTGATGTATTGAGATTCGATCAATTTTTCGAATGCCAGTATCTCAGAGGTTAGCGTGATCCTGTGATGATCAAAAGCCATGGTCTTAGCTTTTTCCAGGATCTTTAAACTCTGCTTATACAAGCCTTTGTCGTACAATATTCTGGCATGATCGATCTGCTCACGAAGCTGGATATCAATGTTATGATTAATGTAATTGAGTCGTAAACTGGTGAGGATCTGCTTATATAAATGTGCTTTCAGATTGGAGAATTGTGCTTTTTTTAACCCTTTGATCTTCTTTACGATCACATCTTCATCATATTCCCTGGCCTTATCAATAGCGTCAAATAATTGAATGAATTTTGCATCCTCAGAGCTGTTTCGGGTGGCATAGATCTTAAAGCTTCGTTTTTCAGCTTTAGAAAGCGACTTAATTAGCTGATATAAATGATCATTGGGTTGGTTGGCCATTGTATGAAAACAGTGTTATTTGTTTATGCTAAGGTAATAAAAGTTAGATATTTAAATATTGATAACCATCACGCGGGCTGTGTTGGATGTTGTAATAAAGAATGAATTCGGTTTTAGTTGCGTCGTCCTTCACAATACATTTGGCCTACAATTACATGGATACTGACCACATCCGGTAATTATGACAAGTTGATAAGTTAGAAATCATTACTATAATGCCAAATAAGCGAATTCAGATTTTTGACACGACGCTGCGTGATGGGGAACAGGTTCCCGGTTGCCAGTTGAATACAAATGAGAAGATAGAAATTGCAAGAGCCCTTGAAAGCCTGGGAGTGGATGTGATGGAAGTAGGATTCCCTATATCCAGTCCGGGTGACTTTCATTCGGTTCAACAGATTGCCTCTATCATCAAGGATTCGACGGTTTGTGCACTATCCAGAGCGGTAGAAAAAGATATTGAAGTGGCGGCCGAAGCTGTGGCCAAAGCCAAACGTCCTCGGATTCATACCGGAATCGGAACTTCAGATAGTCATATTTTTGATAAACTGAAGTCAACCCGGGAGAAGGTACTTGAACGAGGAGTTGCGGCAGTTAAATTTGCTAAAAAATATGTAGAAGATGTTGAGTTCTACGCCGAAGATGCCGGGCGGACAGAGAACGAGTATTTAGCTAAGATCGTGGAAGCAGCCATTAAAGCCGGCGCTACTGTAGTAAATATCCCGGATACCACCGGTTATTGTCTGCCATGGCAATACGGCGAAAAGATCAAATACCTGAAAGAGAATGTAAAAGGCATCGATAATGTCCACATCTCCACACATTGCCATAACGATCTGGGGCTTGCAACTGCAAATTCCATTGCCGGTGTAGTTAACGGAGCCACTCAAATTGAGTGCACCATTAATGGAATTGGGGAACGTGCCGGAAATGCTTCTCTGGAAGAATCGGTAATGATATTGCGTCAGCATAAGGATCTTGATTTTGATACCGGTATCAACACGAAATTACTCAAATCTATGAGCGAGTTGGTTTCTTCTAAAATGAGGATGCCGGTACAGCCAAATAAGGCGATCGTTGGTGCAAACGCTTTCGCTCACTCATCCGGAATCCATCAGGACGGAGTCATTAAAAGCCGTGAAACGTACGAGATCATCGATCCGCACGAAGTCGGAGTTAATGAATCTTCCATTGTTCTTACTGCACGAAGCGGGAGAGCCGCTCTTAATTTCAGGGCAAAGAAACTCGGTTTCGATGTAACCAGAGAAGAAATGGAAGGATACTATCAAAACTTTCTGCAGATCGCTGACGAAAAGAAAGTTGTTCAGGATCAGGACCTGATCGTATTATTCTCCAAAACAGCTGCTCATTCAGCCTAAAATACATTATGGGAAAAACACTCTTTGAAAAAGTATGGGATCGGCATGTCGTTGATTCTGTGGAAGGCGGACAGGAAATATTATATATCGACAAACACCTCATTCACGAGGTTACCAGTCCGCAAGCATTTGATGGAATAAGAAAACGCGGTATTGATATTTTCAGGAAAGAACGGATCGTTGCCACTGCCGATCATAATGTTCCAACTAAAGATCAGCATCTGCCTATAAAAGATTACTTGTCCAGATTACAGGTAGATACACTTACTCAAAATTGTGAGGAATTTGGGATAGAGCTATTTGGGCTTGGTCACAAATATCAGGGTATCGTACATGTGATCGGGCCGGAACTTGGTATCACCAAACCGGGAATGACTATCGTATGCGGAGATTCTCATACCTCAACTCACGGAGCATTCGGAGCCATAGCATTTGGCATCGGGACTTCTCAGGTTGAGCAGGTAATGGCAACCCAGTGTCTTTTGGTTCAACGTCCGAAAACAATGCGGATCACCATTGATGGAGAGCTGGGCAAAGGGATTTATTCAAAGGATATCATACTCTACATCATCTCTAAACTAAGCACATCTGGCGGAACCGGACACTTTGTTGAGTATGCCGGCTCAGCCATCCGTTCACTTTCGATGGAAGCAAGGATGACCATTTGTAATATGAGCATCGAGATGGGGGCACGAGGTGGTATGATTGCTCCTGATGAAACAACCTTTGAGTATATCAAAGGCAGGAAGCACGCTCCGGAAGGTGAAAAGTTTGATAAAGCGGTTGCATACTGGAGCTCATTATATTCTGATGATGATGCCGTCTTTGACAAAGAATACACCTTTAGTGCCGAAGATATTGAGCCGATGATCACCTATGGTACGAACCCGGGGATGGGCATTGGGGTTACACAATCTATTCCAACTAAAGATGAGGTCAAAAGTCCGGCTGCTTTGGCAAAATCCCTGGAGTACATGGGATTGCAGGAAGGGGAGAAACTTTTAGGCCGCAAGATCGATCATGTATTTATTGGCAGCTGTACGAACAGCCGGATCGAGGATCTTAGAATTGTAGCCGATTATGTTAAAGGCAAGAAAAAAGCTCCACATATAAACGCGATGATCGTACCGGGTTCAAAACAGGTAGAAGCGCAGGCTATTGAGGAAGGGCTTCACGAGATCCTGTTCGATGCCGGGTTTGAACTGCGGGGACCGGGTTGTTCTGCTTGTTTGGGGATGAATGAAGATAAGATCCCAAAAGGTGAATATTGTGTATCTACATCAAACAGAAATTATGAAGGCAGACAAGGTCCGGGAGCACGAACCATGTTAGTAAGTCCACTTACGGCTGCAATTATTGCGGTTGAGGGCCACGTGGTCGACGCCAGAGAATTTATAAATGACGGAGAACTAGTATAATGGAAAAGTTCAAAACTCTTACTTCCACTGTTGTTCCATTGGCCGTTCAGGATGTGGATACCGATCAGATCATACCGGCTCGGTTTCTGAAAGCCACCACCCGGGAAGGATTTGGTGAGAATTTATTCAGGGACTGGCGATATGATCAGGAAGGAAATCCAAAACCCGATTTTGTCCTGAATCAGAACACCTATTCCGGTTCAATTTTAGTGGCGGAAGATAACTTTGGGTGTGGATCCAGTAGAGAGCACGCGGCATGGGCTCTGGTAGATTATGGGTTCAGGGCGGTCGTTTCCAGTTTCTTTGCTGATATCTTTAAAGGAAATGCTCTCAATAATGGATTGCTTCCTGTACAGGTTTCTCCAGAGTTTCTGAAAGCTATGTTTGCAGAGATCAATAAAGACGCCAATACTCCGGTCACCATCAATCTGGAAGAACAAACCATTGAGATCGATGGTACGGACCTGAAAGAAAATTTCGAGATCAGTTCCTACAAAAAAATGTGTTTATTGAATGGATATGATGACATAGATTTCTTACTTAGTAATAAAGATAAAATAGAGGCATTCGAACAATCTCACCAGGAGTTTTAGCATGGATAAACGCATTGCCGTATTAGCAGGCGATGGCATTGGCCCCGAAGTTATTAAGCAAGCACTTAAGGTACTTGAAGCTGTAGCACATCGCTACACACACAGTTTTACGCTCGATTACGGACTGGTTGGCGCGGCAGCGATCGACGAAACCGGTAATCCATTACCCGATGAAACAATAGAGGCCTGTCGATTGGCAGATGCTGTTCTGTTCGGTGCTATTGGAGACCCTAAATATGATAATGATCCAAATGCAAAGGTCCGGCCGGAACAGGGATTACTAAAACTGCGCAAAAGTCTTGGACTTTATGCCAATATCCGTCCGGTTCAACTATTCAATTCCCTGATCGATCGTTCACCACTTAGAGAGGACCGGATTCAGGGAACAGATCTCGTCGTGTACAGAGAATTAACCGGAGGTATTTATTTTGGTGATAAAGGACGAAATACTGATGGGACAGAAGCCTTCGATCATTGTAATTATTCGGTGCAGGAGATCGAACGAATTGCGAAAATGGCCTTCGAAGCTGCCCGTCGCCGACGAGATAAGGTGACTTTGGTTGATAAGGCAAATGTGCTTGAAACTTCCAGATTATGGCGCGAGACTGTACAGAAAATGTCCAATCGGTTCCCCGATGTGGAAGTTGAATACATGTTCGTGGATAATGCCGCCATGCAGGTGGTCCAAAATCCTTCGCAGTTTGATGTGATCCTTACCGAGAATATGTTTGGTGATATCATTTCGGATGAAACAAGTGTGATCACCGGCTCAATCGGGTTATTGCCATCGGCTTCGGTAGGTGATCAAACATCCCTTTTTGAGCCTATTCATGGCAGTTACCCTCAGGCGGCGGGAAAAGATATCGCCAATCCTGTAGCTACGATCTTATCATTGGCAATGATGCTAGAAAGTTTTGAAATGTTTGAGGAAGCAAAAAGAGTGAGAAGTTCCGTAAATAAAGTGATCGCTAAAGGCTTGGTTACTCCGGATCTGAATCCCGATAATTTTATTTCCTGCTCAAAAGTTGGTGATGTGATCAGTTTACTGATCGAGTCTGATATCGACGATGATCATACTTTTGAAGACCTCTTTGAAGGCAATTTGCCTCTGATCTAGCGGCTAATTTTTGCACTTTACCGGCTAATAATGCTTATTACCTAGTGATATCAATCAACTAACCGGAGTCGCTATGGTAATTAGTTATACAGCTGCCAAGAAAAAACAGCCTAAACATAAACCGCAATCGGTACTGGTAAAAGACTTCATGACGAAGAAGCTCGTCTCCTTCCATCCCGATCATTCCATGCACCATGCCATTGTAAGTTTACTGAAGCATGGTATATCAGGAGCACCTGTGGTGGATGATGATGGAAAACTGGTAGGGGTGATCTCGGAGGGGGATTGTTTAAAACAGGTGATGCGTGGAAAATACACGAATTCACCCGAGTTGATGGGTACTGTAGGTGACTATATGACCCCTGATCCTGTAACTATTGGCTCCGAAGATAACATCATGGAGATAGCTAAGCTCTTTCTTAAGCTACGACTTCGTCGGTTCCCGGTACTCGAAAACGGGAAATTGGTCGGGCAGATTAGCCAACGGGATATTCTGGCTGCCGTAGACGAGTTAAGAAATAATACGTGGTGAGTTACATTCAATCCTCGAAATACTCGAAACCTTCAATAATATCCAGGTAGGCACCGTCGAAGCCAATATTCAGTAAATGCTGGGTATAGGAATCATCGGTGCCAAATATGTATTGTTTTCAGTCTGCTTCCCAGTAAGCTACTTTATAATTACCCTTCCAATTCGGATTTTCAGCAACTATCCAATCCGGAGAACCCGGTTTCCAGTTGTTGCCCCAGTAGTAACGGTAATCCTCGGCTTCTCCTATACTCATATAGCTGATCAGTAACCTTGTACCACCATTGGCTTTTGTCCGGATCTGAGTCAGATCGGAGCTGTTTAACCACTCATCGTCAAAAAAAGCATCCATGATGATCACATCATAATTAGTAGCAGCTAAAGCAGATAAGAAGGAAGATTTATTACTGAATTCACCCGGATTGATGAGATAGAGGAAATTCTGGGCTTCGGCAAGTGATGTAACGTCAGTGTCATTTTCATTTCGGATAGCAGCAGGGTACCCCGGGATGTTATCTAACTCCCGATGATCCGCCCCAAAGGACAGGTAATCATTGGCTGAGTTTTTGGAAAAGGAGTCATCCATTTTACTTTGATCTTTGCAGTAATCAGTTACAAGGATCGTTTTACCGGCCTCCAATCCCAGATCAAGAAAGTACTCCATATATTCACTTTCTGTGGCAGGAGTAACTTTGTTGTCGTCATCATACCCGTAATAGAGATCTTCCTGACCAAGTCCGTCAACGGCATTCAGATAATTGCTAACAGGCTCACCATCATCTTCGGCTGTGGTTGAAACCAACCGATGACCATTTTGAGGGATAAGGATAAAATCAGAATCCTGTTGACGAGCAAACTCACCAATCTCCTTCACAAAAGTCCGCATCTCTTCTTTAAAATCTACATCGTAATTATCTCCGGGGTGAGTTCCTGAATCGCCTGAACAGGCAAAAAAAATAAGTGAGAAAACAATGAGTAGTCTCTTGGAACGAAATATATGGAACATGCGAGCAGCAGGTAAGTGACTGAATAAAAGTAAATACGGATTTTAGCTTTTAAATGGAATGGAATGGGATGGATTCTGTTAATTTGATCGAATCTGATTACATTCGGAACCGGAGTAAGGAATCATATCAATCAGAAATAAATGTGAGAAGGATTTTATTATGAAATTCAGGATCAATTCAATAGTCGCGATATTTTTAGTTGTAATAGTAGTTGGCGGATGTACTAAAACTGAATCGACATCAAACGACAGACAGACTGATTTCTATAAACCATGGGAGGAACTGGGCGTTCTATATCATGATATTATGATGGCAGGGATTTTTCCTGACTCGAAAACCTTTGCTGATTGCACTCCGGTAAAAGATCCGGCTGACTTATTGAGTGACTATATGCAACAAAAAGACGATCCCGGATTTGATCTGGAAACCTTTACTAAGGCTGGTTTCAAGTTACCCTATCAGCCGGAAGCCGTTGAAGTGGATGTAAGCGTACCTATGATCGAACACCTCAATGAACATTGGGATAACCTTACCCGCGAAAGTGATGATGGTTCAGATTACAGTACATTGATTCCTCTTCCCAATAAGTATGTGGTACCGGGCGGACGTTTCCGGGAAGTGTATTATTGGGATTCTTATTTCACGATGATCGGGTTGGGAGTTTCCGGCAGGATCGATCTGATGGAGTCTATGCTGGATAATTTTGCCTACGAAATTAACACGATCGGATTTATTCCCAACGGAAACAGAACGTATTATCTGGGAAGGAGTCAGCCACCGTTTTTTGCTGCGATGGTGAATTTATATGCGCAATATACCTCCCCCGAACAAGCCGCTGAAAAATATCTGAATGCTATTCAGAAGGAATATGACTTCTGGATGGAAGGTTCAGGATCCCTGACTGATACGAATCCGGCTCACCGAAGAGTAGTAAAGATCGGTGATCATGTATTCAACCGGTATTATGATGACATCCATCTCCCCAGACCGGAATCATACAAAGAAGATTACGAATTGGCGGAGGAACTTTCGGAAGGAGAAAAGGATGAATTATATCTGAATTTAAGAGCTGCGGCAGAATCAGGGTGGGATTTTTCCGCTCGCTGGTTTGCCGATCTTGATGATTTTAGTACGATCCGAACTACTGAGATCGCTCCGGTAGATCTGAATTCATTGATCTATAATATGGAATTGGTTTTGGCAAAACTTTACGATGCCAATGGTAATCAAGCTCAAAGTAAGACTTACCAACAGTTAGCACAGGAGAGAAGAGCTGCTTTCAATGAAGTGTTCTGGAACAGTAAAGAGAAAGTGTTTATGGACGTTCTCTGGGCAGACGGTGCGCACACCGGTCATATAACGGCAGCCAGTTTTTATCCCATGTACTTTCATGTTGCCATGGAAGATAAAGGACAGGCACAGGTTGATGTGCTGATAGATAAATTATTGGCAGATGGAGGATTATTGACCACAACTTTTCATTCCGGGCAGCAGTGGGATTATCCTAATGGATGGGCTCCGCTTCAATGGATCGCTTACAAAGGATTGGTTCATTATGATGCTTCTATCCCGGCAAATCTAATACGGGATCGCTGGATGTCACTTAACAAAAAGGTGTATGAGAACACGGGAAAAATGATGGAGAAGTATAACGTGGCAGATATCACATTGAGTGGGGGTGGTGGCGAATATCCCAATCAGGATGGATTTGGCTGGACCAATGGAGTTGCTTTAGGTATGGATGCTTTAACCGACAAATACTGATCTGATCAACAAAGTAACATTGAATACTTCAGAACGATCTGACCACACCTTATTTCAATCTGCTGAACAGAATCTTAAGAAATTCTGGGGGTATGATAGTTTCAGAAGTGGTCAGGATGAAGTTGTACATTCTGTTTTTGATGGAAAAGACACACTGGTTTTATTTCCGACAGGCGGGGGCAAATCGTTATGTTATCAGGTGCCTGCCACAGTTTTAGACGGCCTGACATTGGTCATCAGTCCTTTGGTTGCCTTGATGCAGGATCAGGTGAATCAGCTTAAAGAGAAAGGTATTTCTACTACTTTTATCAATTCAACCATTCCGGCGTATGAAGTGGAACAACGATTGGTAAATGCACGGAACGGTATGTATAAGCTGTTATATTGTGCCCCTGAACGCCTGCAAACCCCGCTGTTTCAAAGTGAACTGGAACGCCTGAATATCGATCTGGTTGCTATCGATGAAGCTCATTGTATTTCTGAATGGGGGCATGATTTCAGACCATCGTACAGAGAAATCAAGCCGTCACTTCGCTTAATTGAAGATTCGGCCCGATGGGTGGCTCTTACTGCAACAGCCACTCCGGAAGTGAGGGACGATATTCTGAGTATACTCGAGTTCGATTCGCCGGAAGTGATCTCAAGAGGCTTTCAGAGACCAAACCTGAAATGGTGGGTAGTACATACCAACAATAAAAAAGGTGCCGTGAGAAATGCTGTAAGTAAAGCGTCACAAAAGGGAGACGGACTGATTTACGGAGGTACAAGGAAGAATTGTGAATTCTGGGCAGAGGATCTCACGAGAACAGGTTTAAAGACCGAGGCTTATCATGCCGGGATCGATCCTGAGATGCGCAAGGCCATACAAAACAGGTGGATCTCAGGTGAAACTCCATTGGTGGTAGCGACCAATGCCTTTGGTATGGGAATTGATAAACCGGATTGTCGGTATGTGATCCATGAAGAGATCCCATATTCGATAGAAGCATATTATCAGGAAGCTGGAAGAGCTGGAAGAGATGGTAATGAAGCCTTTCCAATGCTTTTCTATCGGGAATCAGATTCATTGAAAGCCCGAAAACGAGTGCAGGATAATTATCCTACCCGTGAGGAATTGGAGAAAATATACCGGGCATTATGTGACTTCCTGAATCTGGCGGTTGGTTCAGAGATGGAAGAGTTGAGAGGATTTGAATTAAGTCAGATCCAGACCAGGAGTGGGCTTTCGAAACATCTCTGCGCTGCCGGATTACGAATACTGGATCAGTTTGGGGTGATTACACTAATTGAGGATCAACCCCCAACGGTAAATGTACAGTTTACGGTGAGTGAGAATATTCTGAAACAGTTCAAAGAACGAATTTCAAATGTTGAAAAAGCAGAATTTGTAGACCGGCTGCAAAGGCTGTTCGGGCATCAGGCGATGCATCATAAAGCAGAGTTGGAACTGGAGTTTCTGCTCGATAAGCTGGCCGTAAGCAGAAATCAGCTCATAAAAGGTCTTAATGTATTGATGCAAAATGATCAGATCCTGGTTTTTGACGTCCAGGAAGCCCGGAGTTTAGTGAGAGTATTGGAGGCCAGATCATCAACACTACCCATCGGGAAAAATGAAATAGAGAACTACCGGAATTCATTACTAAAGAAACTTGAGTGGATGACCTCCTACGCAACCACCACCGAATGCCGGGAGGTGTTTCTGCGTACTTATTTTGGAGATGTTGATGCACGTCCGTGCGGTAAATGTGATAACTGTACGCGTTCTGCAGAGAATGAGATCGGGCTCACCTCAGAAGAGATCTCTACGGCCTATTTATTACTGATTCACGACCAGATGGACATCAGCACGTTAGCCGCCAAAACCGGATGGAGAGCCAGGAAAGTAGAAAAGATCCTGCAGCACCTCATTAAAGAGGGAGCGGTATGCTCCCATCCATCAAAAGAGGGGTACTTCATTCAAGGTGAGTCACCGATTGAGCTTTATTGATCCGGATCTTTTCCCGATCAAGAATTTTCAAAGCGGAATCGATCCGGACATTCTGAGCTTTGAAATCACTGCTATAGTATCTGTGTGATTCTTTAAATACTTCCGGTGATACATCAAATTTTTGGTACACTGCCGATTGCAATGAATCGGGTTTGTACAAAGTATCGCTCATTGAAACCCAGGCATTATAGAGCTGCAATTCTGCAAGCATTTGGATGTATAACTCTTCGTTAATAAGAGTTTCCGGCGGTTGACTATCCGGTGTCTCATCATAGGAACAATGAAGTAGTAAGCCGGCGATCAGAATGGTTCCAAGTACATGTTTCACTAGGCTTCCTTCGTTGGTGGCTTAGGATTAAGCGGCCTCATGGTCATTTCATTGATGAGGAAATTATCGGGTGTTTCCAGCACAAATTTGAGGGTATTGGCCACATCCGAAGCCTGCATCATGTTAGGATGTGTTTCCACCGATTCTATAGAATTGAAAAAGTTCGTAGCAATGGAACCGGGGAAGAAGCAGCTTACTTTGATACCATCAAATCTTAGTTCCTTAAAAAGAGCTTCACTGAATCCACGCAAGCCAAATTTTGTAGCATTATAGCCGGAGATCTGTGGATTGCCCATTAAACCGGCAACCGATGCAATGTTTACAATATGACACACCGACTCCTTTTCTTTCATCATCGGAACGATCAGACGGGTGATGTAGAACACACCATTCAGGTTTACATCCATCATTGTTTGCCATTTTTCGATACTTAAGTCATCCACATCTGCGAAGTATCCCAATCCGGCATTATTCACAAGAATATCCGGTTGATGATCATCATCAAAAGTTTCATCCACCCATTTTTCCACCGCACTTGCTTTGGTGATATCTAATGTTACCGGGATAAATAACTTCCCAAGTTCTTCATGTATGCGTGTTAGTTTATCCGTGCTGCGGGCAAGGCCGTAAACGGTTGTGCCATTCTCGATTAGCATTTTAGAGAATTCTGCACCTATGCCACTGCTGGCCCCGGTAACGATCGCTATCTTGTTATTCAGATTCATACTGATAGTTAGATTTTGTATTCTGTAATTCCTGTTTAAAATTACTACAAAAAGATGAGCAATTTCGATTCACAAATCACGCCTTCTATGGTTTTTGTTGATATAGGCAATTCTTCGATCAAAGTAGCCTTCAGAAGAGATAAAAAATGGGTTACACATAGTTATCTTACTGCGCAAAGTGCTGCTTACGAAATTAATAATCATCCGTATCCGGTGCAGCATATTATTATGTGCAGTGTTCGTGAGAATGTGAAGAATGCGCTTGAACAGGAAATTGCCACCCGACGAATGTATGAGATCACCCTGGAGGATATCGGTGCAGAAACGTTGAATTATGAAACTCCTGAGACCCTGGGAATTGACCGATACCTGTCTTGTTTAGGGGCCCGGCTCCAATCGCCCGAAGAACCGGTTGTAGTAATTGATGCGGGTTCTGCGTGTACCATCGACTACATGGATGAGAAGGGAGTATTCGAAGGAGGGGTGATCATGCCCGGTTTGAAATCCATGCTGCAGGTTTTTAAACGTACGGCACCAGAACTGCCGGAAATACGCCCTGAAATTCCTGCAGAATTCCCGGGTAAGAGTACAACAACCTGTCTGCAGTGGGGGCAAGTAGGATTCTGGGTACAGGGAATAGAAGCAATGATCGGAAATTACCTGGATGTTTACGGAGATTTTAAGCTTTACCTAACAGGTGGCGACAGTGAAATGTTGAATACCGTTACCGGAGATATGGGAACGGTAGACCCCAATCTGGTATTCGATGGAATGGCTTCACTGATCTCAGATCAGTTTGAAAAGCAAAGTTCGGCTACATAGCTAACTTTTTAGCTCTCTTTGCTCATTCTGCGATCGATCAATGAGATCACCATTTCCCGGGCCACCTTGTTTTTGCCACCGCGTGGGATAATGATGTCTGCATAACGCCGGCTGGGTTCCACGAACTTAAGATGCATCGGGCGTACAAAGGTTTCATACTGGTGAAGCACGCTTTCCACACTTCGGCCACGTTCGGTTATATCCCGTTTTAACCTTCGCAACAACCGAATATCGTCATCAGTATCTACAAAGATCTTTATATCCATGAGCTCGAGTAATTCCGGCTCACTGAAGATCAGAATTCCGTCAATCAGAATAACTTTAGTGGGTTCAGCGGTGATGGTTTCCTCACTTCGAATATGCTGAGAGAAATCATAGACCGGAACCTGAACGGTATAACCGTTGGTTAAAGCGGACAAATGACGGATCAGTAATTCGGTTTCGAGAGAAGCAGGATGATCAAAATTTTGCTGAACACGTTCCTCAAAGGGAATATGCTTCAGGTCGCGATAGTAAGAATCATGTTGGAGTAACATGATGTTCTCTGAGCCGAAATGCTCACAAATATAATTTACAACGGTGGTTTTTCCGCTGCCGCTTCCTCCGGCAACTCCTATTATAAGTGGGGTAAAATTCATTTATCTGCTTTCTGACGAAAATGCCTGGGTTTTTTCATACTCGACTTTATAATCTCGTATTGCCCTAAAGATAGCAGATGCTATAATAGATTGCCCGTAATCGCTGGTTAAAAATCTCTGTTCAGAGGGATTTGTTAAAAAACCTGTTTCTACCAGTATCGCCGGCATTGCTGCCTGATACAGAACTACAAAACCGGCTTGTTTTACCCCTCTTGATCGCCGGTTGGCACGATTTTTAAACTGATGCTCGATCATTCCGGCAATTCGCTCGCTGGTTGCGATATATCCGGAATGGGCCAGTTCATAAATAAAAAGATCTTCTTCAGTAAGATCCATGATCTCATCTTCATGCGTATTAAAAACTGAATTTTCACGCTTCATTACATCAAAAGATTCTTTACTCATGTGCAGACCAAGAAAGAAAACGGAGGTGCCATAGGCATTGGGAGAGGTCCACCCGTCAGCATGAATTGAGACGAATAAGTCACCTTCGGCCCGGTTTGCTGTAGAACCGCGTTCCCACAGATCCACATAGGTATCATCATCGCGGGTATAGATCACGTTAACATCGGGGAGATTCTTCTCAATATACCCTCCCAGCTTTTTGGCGATGGACAGAACCACATCTTTTTCCTGCGATTTTTTTCCGTAGCCAATATTTCCGGGATCATGGCCGCCATGACCGGGATCAATAATGATGGTGTCGAATTTCAGTTTATCTTTCACCTGAGTATAACTGTCGGTACCGGTAGTGCCGGCAACCTGAGTAACGGGCGCTGATACATCGAGTGCATTTTCAAGATTTACACTCAGATACCAGTTTCTGGCTAAAAACTGTTGAGAATAGGCTTCAACCTCATGCTTATCTGCTTTAGTTAACGCAAGCAGAATATCTTTACCGTTCATGTCTTTGTAGGATGAGGCTTTCACGTAGATATCCGGATCCAGATAAACATCCACACCGTAGCTGTCATCCATTTTATAAAGCCGAACTTCCTGAATCTTTCCCTCTTCATCGGGTAATGCAATACCAGTTGTATCAATAGATTCAGCAAAGAACTGTAGCTGGATAAGGTCGGGTGCCGGTTGAATAACCGTAAAAGAATCTATTTCGGCAGAAAAATGATAACGAACCACATATCCTAAACCATCCGATCGTTCCGCTTTGGATATTCTATACAGATGTGTTTGTGCAAAAATTGAAGTGCTGAATATGGCGATAATGAACACGAGCGCCAGAAATAAGCGGCGCACAAAAAACCGGTATATATCAGAATTTAGTGTAGAATTAATAGCCATGTCGTTTGCAGATGATGTAAAAATATACAGCTTTAGCCTAAGTGATGAAAGCTGGGGTTTTAATGGTTTATTTAATTTTTAAATTGAGTATAGTTCAAAAAATATTTGGCTGGTGACAATTTAATTGCAGGGGAATAACCTATCTGGCTAACTGTTTGGTATAAAGAAAGTTTCTCAAAGGTTTATGGAATCTGATTCGAAAAAGAAAGAATTATTATCGCTTGGAATGGAAGCGGGTAAACAACTCGAAAAGAAGTTAAATGCATATTTAACGAAGCGGGAAGATTTTATTCTGGAGACCATTGATCTGTCCGACGATCCTGTTGAGTCTGTTAAAAACCTGGGGCAACACATTGAAGGGTGTAAGGACTTTTTCTCTGAAAATGGATTGGAATCCTATGCGGCGGTGATCGCATTATTGCAGGAATCTGTGGCCGAGTTGAATGAAACGGAAGAATTAGCTGAAAATGAACATCATTTCAAAGCAGGCACGGAGGATTCCTTTTCACTGAGATTGGGTAAAGCAGGAAAAAGGATCAGACGCGGAATTGCTAAAACAGGAATGGCAATTGGAAATATATTCAGAAAAGAGCCAGTCACATTTCAGTACAGGTCCCGAGCTATACCTTTCAGAAATTTAGTACATCTGGAGTTTTTAGATGTTGTTCAGATCATAAGAACAGCCTCATCAAAAGAGATGAAGTTGATGACTGATCTTCTTGATGAACTTACCCATCAGGTGTTGGAGTTTACCCCGGAAACGGTGGAATTAGATACGTACAGCTCCCGGATTCACTCATTTGAGGATGCTCTGAAAGAATTATTTTCATCACTAGAAAAGGAATTATCCGAATTCTTTATTCAGAAGCAGACGATCCTGGAAGAAAAACTATCTATTGCCGGAACCCTCGAGCTTAAAAACCATAAGCTTTCCATGGAAAAGGTTGAGGACAAACAAGAGCAGCAGTCTAAACTATTATCTGAAGAATTTTCCCCCTGGAAAGAACTGCTGGATGCAGAATTCAAACGCATTAATACCGCCTATGAATTCCTATCCATTCAATGCAGAATCGATGAAAAGCGATCTGAAGTATCTGAACTGATATCCGGCACAGAAAGCGGGGTTAAAGATGCTCATCAGAGTCTGGAAAAAGTGATCAGCGAAGCGAATGAGGAAGTCGGAAAATCAGCCAGGATCAGTGTTTCCAGAATCCGGAGCATTGGTAAGAAACTGAAAGCCGAGGTTGGAGAGATCGTTGATGAAAAGCTTAAGACTGCCTTGCTGGAGATCGTACAGGAAAAGATCATTTCGAAAGAATTAGATCAATTTGCCATAGAAATTACAGAACTTTCGGCCAAAGCAAGTGAACAAACGGTGTTGGTTCAAACAGGGGAGCAAGATGGATTCATCCCAAAATTCACGGTAAAGGAAATTGAGTGGAGAACCTTTATAAAGAGGATGTTGGGAGAATATCTGGCATCACCGTTATTGCCGCAAAAAATTCAGCCGGAGAAGAAATACGAGCAGCTGGCGGAAGGGTATGAGGAAGTGCTGCAGATCATTGATACGAGCTTTACGGTGATCGATGAAATGACTTCTGAGGATGAGGAAGCCCCAACGGAGGTTGTTTGTTCGGGACTGGAACGTGCCATGTTAAAGGTTGAGGAATTAGGCTCATTAACAGTTACAAAAAACGGGGAAGTAACCGAGTTGATCGACAAACAGGCTGATGCTCTGGGAGATAAGATCAGTGATTTTCTTCAGAACCAGGAAGCAGGGGAATTAAAATGGCTGGATACTCAGCTCAAGGTAAAACAATCTACCGGTGGCTGGAGAACGAGATTGAAAGTATTATGGGCCAAACTGATCGATCGTATTACGATCTGGAGCCGGTTTGTCGTTCAAAAATACCGGACTTACCGGGATCTGATCAGTAGTTGGTTCGGCTTAAGTGATCATGATCAACAGGCCGGTCATTCAACGACACTGGCTGCTTTTTTATATGAGACTGATAAAAAAATTGAATCCCTACCGTTTGTATATCGGCGTTTATTCGATTTCAGACGTGAAGTGGAGGATTCATTTCTGATCCACAATCCGGTTCAGGTTGATAAATGTGAAAAAGCACTCGAACTCTGGAAAACAGGATTTCCGTCAGCCATTTCAGTGATCGGTGAAAAAGGTAGTGGTAAAACCACTTTTATACGTCACCTGAGTAAGAATCTTTTTGAAGAAGAAAAACAACATTTGGTTGGGTTCGATACCACGGCCTGGAAACCGGAAGACCTGGTGAGGTCGGTAGCCAAACAGCTGAAGCTGAATGAAACTACGACTGTAAATGAACTGATCGAAAAAGTAAAAAAGCGAAGATCGGGTTCCGTGATCATTATTGAAAATATCCAGAATACCTTCCTGAGAACGATCACCGGTTACGAAGGGATCAAAACGTTGATGTATCTGATCTCGGCCACTAAAAAGGAAGTGCTTTGGGTGGTAAGTGCCTCCCGCTATGCCTGGGAATTTCTTGATGTAGCGCTGAAGGTGTCCGACTATTTTACCCATTCGATCAAAGCAGACGGACTCTCGGAGCAAGAGATCCGGGAATTGATCCTCAGGCGGCAAAAGGCAAGCGGGTATCAGTTATGGTTCAACGCAGATGAAACCACTCAAAAAAGCCGTAGCTATCAGAAATTACTCGATGATGAGGAAGCCGCTCAGGAATATCTCAAAGAAAGATATTTTGAGAAACTGGCTAAAATGGCTGATGGAAATGCGAGTGTGGCTATGATATTCTGGATCCGATCCATCAAAGAATATGACGACACCCATTTTACCATAGAACCCTTCGATTTCAGTTCAACTGAACGATTGGAAGGCTTCGATGCAAACGCCTTATTTGCCATGTCGGCATTTATACGTCACGATACCCTCACTATCAGTGAACTTGCCATGATCCTTCATATTAATACAGTTGAGGCAGAGATGGTGATCTCCAGACTGTTATCCAGAGGATTGCTACTCTCAACCGGTGACTTTTACCGGTTAAATGATCTTATATACCGGCAAGTGGTACGACTTCTCAAGACTAAGAATATTTTACATTGACCATCATGAGTTCCCTTTTTTCTATAATGCTTTTAATCCTGTATCCTGAAGCTGTACTTCAGGATTCACTTGCAACATCAGCCAGTGATACCACAGCTCAGCTCTCAGTGGCCACAAAAGTGGTTCCATTTCAGGAATTCTTTTCCATGTCGAAAGTGATCGCGATTATTGTTGTGCTGATCGGAACTTATGTAGCCAATCGACTCATCACATTCCTGCTTGGTAATCTTGCGGAAAAACAATCTTCTTACCGCTTACTTTTAAAACGATTGGTTCCATTCCTGAATGTATTGATCTGGTCTTCAGCGATCTTTTTTATAATAGCAGGGATCATTTCACCACCTATTGAGACGATCCTTACAGTTGGTGCATCGGTTGGTATTGCTGTAGGTTTTGCGGCACAGGATATCTTGAAGAATATCTTCGGGGGATTCATCATTATACTTGATCGTCCGTTTCAGGTTGGGGATAAGATCGAGATCGATAATTTTTACGGAGAGGTAACCGAGATCGGGTTACGTTCTACCCGAATTGTCACTCCCGATGATTCTCTGGTAAGTATTCCAAATGCGGATATTGTGAGTAACTCCGTTTCAAATTCAAATTCCGGTGCTTTGGATTGTCAGGTTGTGGCATCCATCTTTTTACCGGTTACTGTACCGGTTGATGAAGTGAAAGAGATCGCCCGAAATGCAGCGCTTACTTCAAGATATTGTTATTTGAAAAAGCCCATTGCCGTGATGGCGGAGAATAAAGTGTACGAAAACAACTATGTGCTTCAGTTAAAGGTGAAAGCCTATGTTCTCGATATCAGGTACGAATTTCCACTCAAGAGTGATATCACCGAATTAATGCTTACAGAATTGAACAGAAGGGGATTGATCGGGAGTAAAGAAGAAGCTAGAGTTCCTGTTGCAGGCTAAGTCGGCAAAAAGAACGACTTAGTTCATTAAATATTCATGTTCATTGTTGATTCTAATTTGACATTGTTACTCACCCCGAGTACAATGAAGCAAGCTAATCTTGTTCATTAAAAAAACTGTAGGAGGAACACTATGAATGAAGAAATATTTCTTGACGCCGCTGAAAATGGCGACCTCGAGACAGTAAAAAAACTTCTGGAAAGTGGAGTGGATGTAAACTCAAAAGACGAACACGACAGAACAGCTCTTCTAAAAGCTTCTAAACACGGGCATACAGATATTGCCACTTTATTAGTTGAAAAAGGTGCTGAAGTAGATCACCGGGATAATAGAGGTACTACCGCGTTATATTGGGCTTCAACCAATGGATATCAGGAAATAGTAGAATTATTAATCGAAAATAAAGGAGACGTAAGCGTTCATGACGACAGGGGATGGTCAGCTATGGATCAGGCAGTTGCTAAAAATCACAAAGATGTAGTAGATCTTTTAACAGCAGCCGGCGCCCACTAATCATTTTTTTAGAATATTTAATGATCCCGCTTCCCATGGTAGCGGGATTTTTTTTGTTTAATGAACAGCTCATTTACCATAGAGTAGAAAGATAGCCGGTCTTTTATTGAGATCAGGTTTTCTGCTTTTTTTCCAATGTCCGATCTCTTTTGAAATGATCTGTTCCTCCGGAAGGGTGATGTCTACTGCTACGCATAGCCGGGTGGTGTCGGAACAGGTTTCCAGGATAGATTTCAGGAGATCATTATTTCGGTAAGGGGCTTCCATGAAGATCTGCGTACGATCATGCCGGCGGGATTCACCTTCCAATTGCTGGATCATTTGTTTTCTGGGGCGGGCATCGAGCGGAAGATATCCATGAAAAGCAAAAGACTGACCGTTAAATCCGGAGGCCATCAGTGCCAGTAATATAGATGAAGGCCCTACAAGTGGTACCACTCGTATGCCATTCTGATGGGCCATTTTTACCAGTTTTGCTCCGGGATCGGCAACTGCCGGTGCACCGGCTTCGGAAAGTATCCCCACATCTTTACCGGCCTTTAAAGGTCTCAGGATCTCAAAGATCTCCTCACCGGAAGTGTGCTTGTTAAGCTGATGAAATTCAATATTATATTCAGGAACGGTCTCCCCGACCCACTGCAGAAATTTAACTGCAGAGCGTAAGTTTTCTACAGCGAAGACCTCTAATTTTCGGATCACCTCTAATGTATATTCGGGTATGCTGTTATTTTCGGGAGTTTTTCCGAGCGTAGTCGGAATAAGGTACAGGGTTCCTTTGCTCATAGATCCACCCTTTCTATCTGAATCTGTTCGCCACCGGTTCGGGCATTCTTATTGGCAAAGCGGGTTACATAGATGGCTCCCACACAAAGGGCGATAAACCCTAATGTTGCCACTGCAAAATTCAGAAGGGTAGTGGTTTTTTGCATTTCAAATACCGGGATGAGCACGATCTCATATTCTGCTCCTTCTTCATATCGGATCGGGATGATCTGTGTATCAATGATCTTCTGAGCCATTTGAACAGAGAGTGAGAGTTTACGTTCTATGGTTTCTCCATTCTTAGGGTCACGAAATTCAATGACCACATATCCATTACTTTGAGCGGCGATCTGTTTTATATCAAAATCGGTGACGGTTGCAGCAATACTTTCCCCGTTCTTGTAGGTGTCTATCACTCCGTAATACACCGACGCCTGTTGAACCATCAGGAATAACAGATAGGAAGGTAAAATCCAGATCAAATAAAGAAATCGGTATTTCATGGATCAGTTTCCGGTTTTGGTAGATTCGTTGTTGATCATATTCAAAGTGGTCTCATACAGAGCAGGATCCCAAATGAGCCGTTGCTGATAATCTTCCTGCATATGATTCGCAGACATATGATGCCAGAATGCGATCGGTAATTTGTCAAAGAATACAGCCTGAATGGAAGTATGTCCGTCGTAAATAGAGGTTCCGAAATCGAAACCACTCAACAGTCCCATTCTGTTATCGTAGATCGCTCCGTAGTCTGAGAAACTTCGTTGTATAGGCTCTGAATCAAAAGACCATCTCATTTTTTCTTTGATTGCTTTGCTGACCTCTTCTGAGATCAACTCATCTTTGTAGATGATTTCCATTACCGAGGTGAGTTCCCGGGCGGTGGTTTGCGGGAAGAAATTCAGAGCAGTTCTTTCTTCCATAAATGTGAGGCCCAGCCGGTCTTTTTCAATAATTTCTTTAGATCGATTCAACAGATTTTGATCAGAGGCCCGATCGATAACCATTTGCTGTAATTGATCGCGGGAGAATTGACCAAGTGATTCAAAATGTTGAGCTGCATCACCGGACTGATCTCCACCATTCGGTAAGATCGGACTGATAACCAGGTAGAGCCCGGAAAAGGGGACCGGCATTTCAGTGTGTTCCAGCTCAAAATCAGCCATCATGGTTCTGATGTTATCCTCCCCTAATCTGAACCATAAATAATCGAAAACAGGCAGGCTCTGATATTCCAGCATAGCGGAGACGGCCTCATCTAAAGTAAATGTACCATCATCTGCGGTGAGGACCTCCATGGCACCGTTATGTGCGTTCTGGTAGATCTGAGGAAGAGCATATTGTTGGATCTCATCTTTATTTACAACCTCGCCGGGATCAAGGATTCCATCAGCTACCTGACGCTCATATTCTGCGACCAGAAATATACTTCCCATAAAACCGAGGGTATGGGGGATGTCGACCTGATAAAATATACCCGAATCAGGTTGATTCACATTGTAGGACATTACGGAAACATAAACGGGTTTTTCCGCAATAAAGCGGGTCAGATCTTTGAGGGAATAGGTGTTTTCAACATATTCGCTACCCTCGGCCATGCCTTCTGCATTCTGGAATAACGTTTTGAAGGCGGAATAATTCAGACCGACCACCATGATATACACAGCGATTGCGGCGGTTAAAAAAACAGCTAAAAATTTGAATGCTCTCTTCAACGATCAGTGATTTTGATTATCGATTTTGGAAAGACTCTAAAGATACAACAATCAAACCACGAAAATGGTAAAAGGATTCAATTTTAAACCGAATCCTTTCAATATCCGGATCTAGAACAGATCAGACCATCTGCATTAAAATGGCACACAACCAGGCACCAAAAGTACCAACCCCGTAGCCAAGTACAGCTAACAGTACACCCACAGGGGCAAGCGATGGGGAAAAGGCGGAGGCTACTATAGGTGCAGAAGCAGCTCCCCCCACATTGGCCTGACTCCCTACTGCGGTAAAGAAGAAAGGGGCTTTGATGAGTTTGCCAACTGATAGAAGCACGATCACATGAATGATGATCCAGACGAACCCGATGGCGAAAAATCCGGGAACTTCACTAAATGCCGTGAGATCCATTTTCATACCAATGGTCATTACCAGAATGTAGATAAATAAGCTGCCCACCTTTGAAGCACCTGCCCCTTCCAGCTCTCTGGCTTTGGTGAAAGACAGGGCAAAGCCACCTAAAGTAGCAACTACAATGATCCAGAAGAAGGAACTGTTGAAACTGAGTTCACTCAATAATTTAGAATTCTCATCAACCCAAGGACCTACAAAGTCACCGATCATATGTCCAAGAGCAGTGATGATAAATGCGATGGCTCCGATCTTTACGAGATCTACCAGAGTGGGGACTTTGGCGATGCTTGCCTGATAATCGGCCACACTTTTCTTAAGGGCTTCGATGGCTGAAGAATCGGCTTTGAACCATTTATCCACCTGATCGCTGATACCTGCACCATACAGAATAAAAGCCATCCAAATGTTGGCAACAATAATATCTACAGTGATCATTGCACTGAACAGCGTGTCACTGGGTTGGAAAACTTCATACATGGCGGTTTGATTAGCTCCACCACCGATCCAGCTACCGGCAATTGTCGATAATCCACGCCATACTTCCTCCGGTCCGGCACCGGCTACCAGATCAGGATTGATCGCTCCGATGATGATCAAAGCCAACGGCCCTCCGATGATGATCCCGAATGTACCGGCAAAGAACATAGCAACGGCTTTCCAGCCAAGATTCATAATCGCTTTCAGATCAATACTCAGAGTCAGTAATACCAAACTGGCAGGTAATAAGAACCGGGATGCCACATAATACAGATTGGATGTTTCCGGATCGATGATATCCAATGTGGTGAATACGGAAGGGATGAAATAACAAAGCAGCAGGGATGGTACAAACCGGTAAAATTTCTTCCATCCCGGGTTATCGCTGTGTGATGTAATAAATACAGCAGCCAGAATGGCCATTAATAATCCGAATACAACAGCATCGTTGGTAATCAAAGGCATAGATCAGTATTGAGTTAGAAGTCGCCCGAGAGAATAAGCAGAACGGGATTCAGTTTCCAGTGAACTGTGTTCAATTAAAAGCAAAACCCTTCAACATCATTGAAAAGAGTAGATCTTAGTTCCCAAAGAACTGAATGAAAACTTCGTCCATCTGAGTACTCCAGGCTCCCCAACTGTGGCCTTCATTTACTTCTTTATAAGTGAAATCCAGTCCCTTTTTCATGAAAATGTCTCTCATGAGCCGGGCCTCCACGGTATTATCGCCGGCAGTACCCACACTCATAAAAATATTCAGATCTGTAGCACTACTGTTTCTTACCAGATCGTAAATATCTTCCCGATACCAATAGGCCGGGGCTTGTATGCATGTATTGCCGAAGATATCAGGGCGGCTAAAAGCAAAATAGGTAGCAGCCAATCCGCCAAAGCTGGTTCCGATGATCGCCCGGTCTTCTGCATTTTCTGAAACGGAATACGTTGATTCGATTCCGGGGATGAGTTCCTGTGTGTAAAAATTCAGATAGTTCTCATTCATGGCGAATTCCTCAGCCCGGCGGTTTTCGCTTTCGTCATCCGGATTCAGTGGACTTACAAACACTCCGATCACCGGTTCGATCTTTTTAAGGTGAATGAGATTATCGAGCATTATAATGGAAGCACCCAGACTGTCGTGACTGTATTCCTGACCGTCAGTAAAATAAGCGACGGGATAGGAGTGGTCTTTCGAATAGCAGGATGGTAAATAGACCCGGTAGGAGATATCGTAGCCAAGAATATCACTATGGATCATCTGATCGCCGGAAAAATTTCCCTTTGGAGCCTCCTCCAATCGCACTTTCAGAGGTTCCGGCTTCCATTCTGGCATGCGTAATTCAGAATTCGGTCCAAAACCACTCCACTGTTGGTAAGGATTTGCGGGATCAAGGATCCATTGTTCATCGTTGATGGTGACCTTATAATCGTATCTGCCGTCAGCCGGTAAGGTAGCTTTCAGGAACCAAAGATCGGTACCGGGCACGTTAGTTCCGGAATTTTGAAAGCGTTTGTCTCCACTCCATGAATTAAAGTCTCCATTCCATGAGACAGATTCCGCCTCTCCCCGAAATAGGAAAATTACTGTAGAATCATGAGTTGTTGGAATAATTGAGTGCGTTGATAAAGAATCCCATAATTGATCGGTCTTTTCAGCAAGTAAGAGAGAATCATCGATCGCAGATAATTCGGCGAGTGTTTGTTCAAGATCAGATACCGGATTATTTGAATGTCGCTGTGAATCAGAGCAAGCAGAAAATGATAGTAAAACAAAGATAAAAAGAAGGTAGCGCATGGATACAAGGATTATTTACAGGCCATTTTATGGCAGATTCCTACGCAATGAATTAGCATTGGTTCCTGCTTTAAATCAAATAAATTCTTTCAGGCATTTCCCTCACATCTCGTTATTTTAAGGACCACTCAATAAACTCACTCAAACCGGAATAAATGATCGTTTCAAAATTCGGAGGAACCAGCGTTGGAACCTTCGATGCCATGCAGCATAGTGCCTCTATTGTAGCAGAGGATGCCAATCGAAAACTAATTGTGATCAGCGCAACCTCAGGTACTACCAACGACCTGGTAGCACTGGAAAACCCTGAATTGGATTCCACCTCCAAAGAAGAAATTCTGCTTCGGATCGAGAAGCGACATTTCGAGATCATCGATCAATGCAAAGAGCAGGAGCAGATCCGGCGGGATTTTCAGGAACTGTATTCAGAATTACGGGAACACCTGGATCAGTTTGGAAGGGACAAACGCTGGAAAGACCGGTTATATTCGTTCGGGGAGTTAATGAGTACCAAGATCTTTGTACAGGTACTCAGAGAGACCGGAGTGGATGCAGAATGGCTGGATGCCCGGGAGATCATGAAAACAGATTCGGGATTCGGTCAGGCCATTCCGGATATGAAACAGATCCCCAAAAAAGCAGCAAAATTCATACAACCGGATAAGGTATATCTGACTCAGGGTTTTATCGGCTCCGATATTTTCGGAAGTACCACCACATTGGGGCGTGGCGGCAGTGACTATTCTGCGGCGTTATTTGCGGAAGCTGTTAAAGCAGAAATTCTTGAGATCTGGACCGATGTTGCCGGCGTATATACCACCGATCCACGCCTGGTTCCGGAAGCAAAACCCATCGATGAGATCACGTTTGATGAAGCGGCCGAGCTTTCTGTTTTTGGTGGAAAAGTATTGCATCCCGCCACACTGAAACCGGCAATAAGAAGCAATATCAAGGTTAGGGTGGCATCCAGTAAAGAGCCGCATAAACAAGGTACGCTCATTGTAACCAGATCGGAGCAGGAACCGGTGGTTCGGGCGATCTCACTCCGGAAAGATCAAACCCTGCTTACTGTACATAGCCTTGAAATGCTCCATCAGCATGGTTTTCTGGCAAAACTATTTACCGTGTTGGCCAAGCATAAGATCTCGGTGGATCTTGTGACCACCAGTGAGGTCAGCGTTTCGTTAACGCTCGATACTGCAGCTAAAGCCTCTAATAAAGTGGAGATCACGGAAGAAGTGCTCGCAGAGTTGAGGGAATTCTGTGAAGTGGAAGTGGAGAATAATTTTTCGCTGGTAGCTTTAATAGGAAATAAAATGGAGGTCACCTCCGGTATTGCCGGGGACCTATTCGGGATGTTGCGCGATTACAACATCCGGTTTGTGTGTCACGGGGCATCAGCAAATAATATCTGTTTTCTTGTGAAAGAAGGGACCGGAGAAGAGGTAGTTAAAAAAGTTCATAAGAAGTTCATTGGTTAAGTGTAGAATAATTCGCTGTATAAATCAGTTGTACTTATTTTAACCAACCTAACCTCAATCTTATGAAACGAATTTTATTCTTATTCGGTGCCGTATTTTTCTTTGCTAATAGTTTTGCACAGGAAAATGAGTTTAAACCAGAAGCCGGTGATTTTTCAACGGAGGTAAATTTCAAACCCTTTGCCAGTTCACCGGTGAGCATTGACCTTATCAGGTTGAGAAGATTTATCGATGATGAAAATGCCCTTCGCATAGGCTTTATGGTAAATCTGGATAGAATGGAGGATGCGAATAATTCGTTGAATGATGAAGATCATGAATTATATCAATCGATAGAGGTAACCTTTCAGCCCGGATTTGAACGACATTTTGAAGGAACCGAACGACTTTCCCCGTATGTAGGGATCGAAGCTGAATTAACCATCAAATCATCGAAGGCAGAAATAGAGGAAGAATTAATTACTACAAATATTGAAGGTGCCTGGAATGAATATGGTAGCAATCGTGGATTTACCCGGTTAGGGATGAATCTGCTGTTTGGAGCGGATTATTACATCGCCAGAGAAGTTTTTATTGGTGTGGAATTTGGATGGGGGTATCACCTGTACAAACAAAGTGAGATCAGCATTACCCACGACGAATTTGATGCAGCGAATGAAATTGATGGGGGTTCCGATATGGAATCAAGAAGTTTTATAAGAAATGGATTCAGGCTTGGATTTAATTTTTAACTATACAATCACATAAACCAATTAATGAAAATATCTGTACTAGGAGCGGGAAAAACAGGTGGAAAAGTCGTGGAAATGCTTGGTGATCATTTGTTACACACCTTTGATGAAGAGCATCCACCTACACTCGAAAAGTTAAAAGAATCAGACGGGGTGATCGTATTTGTACCAGGCGATGCTGTTTCTGATATTCTGGATCTGGTGATAGAAAGTGGTGTTCCTGCTGCATGGGGCAGCACCGGATTTGATTGGCCGGAGGATCTTGATGATAAAGTGAGATCAGTAGGGAGTAAGTGGGTTTTGGCCACGAATTTCAGTTTGGGGATGAACATCATCCGAAATTCAATTAAAGCTATTTCTGCCGGCTCGGCTATTTTGAAAGATCCTGCATTTCATATCCATGAAGTGCATCACATCCACAAAAAAGATGCCCCAAGCGGAACTGCTTTGAGCTGGAAAGAATGGCTGGATAAAGCGTGTAAAGTCACTTCTGCGCGCGAGGGTGACGTTAATGGGATCCACGAATTAACCGTTGAAACAGACACGGAGCGTATCACGCTTAAACACGAAGCTCTTGATCGTTCAATATTTGCGGAAGGGGCCATCTGGGCAATGGAACAATTGCTTAATAACCTGACTTTGAACGATGGAGTTTATACTTTTGGACAGTTATTTGATCATATAATGAAGGAATCAAAATCATGATAGATTACCCACTGTGGACCGCGATGGTTACGCCGATGAACGAAGATGGAAGTATTGATTACGAAAGTCTGGAGTCGGTTTTAAAGGAGCAGGAGTCTGCCGGGAATGGAGTGCTTGTTTTAGGTAGTACCGGAGAAGGACTCAACCTGAATGACGAAGAAAAACGGGCGGTAGTTCGTTTTACGAAAGAGCTGAATCTGACTGTTCCTATGATGGCCGGACTTGGTGGCTTCAATCTGGAAGCACAAAAAGAAATGATCAGCTTTTGCGATGAGGTAGGAGTGAATGCTTTTTTGATGGTGGCACCGATCTATGCGAAACCGGGAAAAGAAGGTCAATTGGGGTGGTTCAGCCGTTTGATGGTAGAGACTAAAACTCCCTGCATGATCTATAATGTGCCTTCCAGAACCGGAATTCGGATGAACCCGGATGTTCCTGCTTCGCTTAACAATACATTCCCGAATTATATGGGACTGAAAGAAGCTTCAGGTAGTATCGACGATCTGAAAGCTTTCAGGGAAGCGAATCCGAAAGCTCCGGTCTATTGTGGTGATGACAACCTGATCAAAGAATTTGGTAATGAAGGCGCGGTTGGACATGTTTCTGTTGCATCCAATGCCTGGCCGGCTCAAACCAAAAAGTATCTTGAACTGGCACTAAAGGGTGAACATGACAAGCTATTTGATAAGTGGGTGGATTCAGCCGACTTGTTTTTCGATGTCCCAAGCCCGATCCCGGCCAAATCATTGTTATTTCACAAAGGATTTATCAATAATGATCAGGTACGCTGGCCATTAACCCGGGATGATATGAAATCAGAAACCGAAGAGGCTTTACTGGAAGCCGATAAGAACATAAATGCCTGGTTTGAAAGTGTGAAATAGATCCTGCTGAGTTTTGCAGAGCGAAGGCATTGGTCCAATGGGTCAATGCCTTTTTTTATTTGAATATCTGAATGGTGACTCAATTCCTCAAAAATTCACATTAAGGCCCTAATTAGAATGGGTGTCCGGGCAGGGAAAAAGATGAATAACTAAGCACGGAGGTAGGATGGCTTTTTCTGACTTAGATAATGATCAAAAGATAATTCTTTATGTATACTCCAGATACAGCTCAGAGAAAGAACTGACCTTTCTGCAGTATACCGCGGCTCTGGTGATCTTTTATTATCTGAAGCAGCAGGGAGTATTCCCGGAATATGACGAACAGTTATTGGTCTATGATTACAAGGACAGCCGACGATTTTTGTGGGAAGACAAAAAGTTCATGAATGATATAAATGTGGTTCGTGATCATGGTTTTTTAAATCGCGCACGCCTGAAGACCGCTGAATACCGGGACCTGAATGCCCATTATTGCACCATAAGCGGAGCTAAAGCCATCAGCGATCATTTCGGGCATACGGTTGAAGCGGAGAATATAAAAAAACTGATTACTTGTCCGTGTGGGGAAGTTTATGAGATTTTATTGGAGGATGAAGCCCCGGTGTTGCATTGTACACATTGCAGAAAAAAGGATGTGGTTGTTGAAGGTTTTCTCCGTGATTTTACCGACCCCATTCCGGAAAAGTATGCACCGGCATTCTTATAGAGGCAGCGTATGGAAAGAATAGGATTCAAAGATATTCAGGTATATACAGCAGCATGGTTGCCTTTTGGGCGAAGTAATATGGAAGCCTTAAACCGGTTTGTCGGCTCTCATAAAAAGTACAGCTCAGCCACTGAATTTGGTATTCACGGGATGATCAGCAACATGGAGAAGGGGAAGATCACGATGAATGCACATGGTGTGTTTCTTACTCCAATCGATTATGACTACACCGGTTTTCTCAAAGCTGCATTGCGGGTTAATTCAGTATCTGAAAGTGAGTTCGGGATAGAATTCAATAAATCGGGATTATCTACTCTAGGCATCCGTTTAGAGAAAGACACGATCAGGAATTCAGATAAGATAAAGATGATCACCGGTAATCTGAGTTATAAATATTCGAGGTATGTGTTGCCACTGTTAACAGATGTACAACAAAGTCTTTTATCCGGGATCTATCAGGTACAGAATTTTACCGGGATCGGCTATAAACTGCACACCTATTCGGTGGTGAAGTGTTCGGTAGCTGATCAAAAAGAATGTACAGCTGATGAGTTATGGCAAAAGTACAGCAAGGATATCAGTTCGGTAACTGATTGGATAACTACCAAAGTAACGATCGATGATTGTCACTTGTTCATAGGTATGGCAGCATGTTTATGCATTGGTGAGACCACGGAAAAGGTAGATGATTTTCTGAAAAAAGTACTGTATCTGAATACAAGCCGGATCACCGCTCAGCGATTACATTCACTACTTTGGAGTCTCCGTCGACGTATTCAATCCTACCGCCAGAATATAGCCGGGGGCAGTTATAAAGTACTTAAGAAAACGAATGAGCAGTTATGTACTACGAGTAATATCCTGTCGAAAGTGAGTGTGTTCGATCAGATGCTGAGAGATGAGACCCGGTCAGAATTTCATGATTTTAAAAAAGAAATGGATGCCATCGAAGAACCTTTGCGTAAAGAAATAGAGACCGAATTTGAGCATGAGATCGAAAAATCGGAAAACAGAGAGATCACGCTTCAACAGCTCTCTGATGAGATAAGTGTGCTTACTTCCGAACTGGAGAATAAACTGGAGCTGATCATGACCAAAGACAATATGCACCTGAACCTGATACTACTCATTCTAACCATCATTTCCATACTGGGAGTGGCAGAGGTGCTTGATTTTTCCAGAGAGCAATGGGAAGTGGTTGCCGCCTTTGTGGTTCCGTTCGGACTCTTCGTGATCTATTACGTCTACAATTTCCTTAGAAATTTTCAGCTTCGGGATTCGGAATTAAACCATTGAATCGAGAGCTGAATATTATTTTCCGGCCCGTAATTCCAATGCCTTATCCGGGTAATTGGTGATGATGCCATCCAGGCCAACTTCAAGAAGTTGTTTCATCTGATCTTCTTCATTCACAGTCCACTTCCAAACTTCCAGGCCGGCATTATGGGCTTTGGCAACATACTCTTTGGATGGATTGGTTGCATATCCCACACCAATCGCGTTGGCATTGATCAGAGTAGCATATTCGATGGTGGTGTCATCGGCATAATCGATGAGATACAGGATAGGTATGGTTTTATCCAGTGTTCGGATCTTAGTTAGAACCTGATAATGGAAGGAAAAAATGATCACCTGATCGCGCATATCCAGATCATTAATGATCTTTAAAACCTGCTCTTCCACACCATATACTTTGATCTCGATACTTACTTTGATCTTATCTTTCGCCAGAGAGAGCACTTCCCGTAAAGTAGGGATCTTTTCATCTTTGAATTCATCGCCGAATTTCTCTGGATATCCAACCTTCACTTTGGTCAGTTCCGCATAATCATATTTCCAGAGCTCACCGGTCATACCATTCGAGCTGGTTCTGTCCACCGAGCCATCATGTATGATCACCAGTGAATCATCTTTGGTCTTATGCACATCCAGCTCGAAATAATCTGCCCCCGATTCTATCGCTTTCTGAAAGGAAGCCAGTGTGTTCTCCGGGGCAATACCGGAAAATCCTCGATGTGCAATGATCTTTGTTTGTGCAAATATTGCGGGAGTGGTAAGAAGGACAAACAGACAAAGGACGAGTATTCTTTTCATAATTCGTGCTGGTTGGAAGTTGAGGACTTTTATAAAACCGTGAACAAATGTAATTATTTCATATTCAAGTTCAGAGAATAAAAACTATTTCTTACTGGTCCATTTCAGCGATCATCAGATCCCATTGCCCGGCCGTTAATACTTTATCCTTGATGTAATCCCGGCAATCGGTTTTGGTGATCAGCAGTTTATGACGCATCATTTCCAATGCCTTCACAGCTTTAATGACATCCGCTTTTGGAGCATTTTCTAATGCCAGCGTTCTGATCTCCTGCTCTTTTTCTGCCATGGCCGAGAGCATGAGCATGGCTTTGTAGTGCCCTTCTTCGTTCCAATGGTCGATTTCCTGCTTTTGATCATCCGTTAGCTCCAGTCCTTCGATGTAGTACACTACGATCATGTAATTGGGAATGGGACTGATCCTTTCCACCACGATTCCCAGTTCATAAGGATGGACCTCATCATACTGTTGAGCGATCGAATTCCACTTTGCATCACCAATAATACCGATCAGATCATCCCGGAATTTCAGTTTCAAAGTGCTTAAGTGAATACGTTCTTTGATCACCAGTTTGTTGAACGCTTCGATCTCGTCCAATGGAGCATTTTGTTTTGAGAGATCTCTGAGTTTGAGATCCTGTTCCCTGATCGTAGCCAAAGAAGAGTCGATGGCAGATTTATATTCAGCTTTCAGGGTATGAATGGTCTTTTGTTCTACATCCGTAAATCGAGCGGAGTTTGCATCTTCATCAACAAACTCCAGAATATCCGGCAGTGGAGTAGGTCTTGGAATTTCTTTTTCGAGAGTGGTCTGAGGTAGTAAAAAGATAGCGAGAAAGGCGATGAGTAAATGCATGACAATAATAGCTGTGCCTGAATCAGGCAGTTTCCGGATAAAAAAGAGGAGGCGCATATGATCGCCTCCTCTGAAGATATTAAAAGTTAAGACTGAAATTGATGAACATGTTTCTACCCGGCGCATAGATCGGAGTAGTGGTACCCCGTACCGAACGGGTGAGATGTTCATAGTAATTTTCGTCGAATACGTTATTTACTCCTGCATTCACACGAAGTGATCTTGAGATCTTATAGCCTAGTTTAAGATCCAGCAGAGTAAATGAAGGAGTCGTGGTTTCACCATATTGAGCTGATACCCGATCCTGTTTCATTGCGTAGCGGAAGAAAACCTCGGGCAGTAACAGGTCGTTGAAGAATGAACCCTTCAACACATATCTGACATCCAGTGGTGGGATCTCCGGTAGTGGCTCATCATTTTCCAGATCCTGAGCGTAGGTATACGCCAATCCGAGTTGTTGCTGTAATCCTGCACCTAGATTCTGGGTCCAGTTGAATTCAAAGCCTGTTTTAAAAGCATTATCAATATTCATGAACTCACGAACACCCGGACTGGTTGGAAGACGTGGATTTAGTGTAGTTGAGATCTCAGATGAGATGTAATCCTGTAAATAGGAAGCAAAGAGATCAACATTCAATGCACTGTTATTAGTGTTCCAGTCAAAGATCAGGTCGATCTGATTGTTTACTTCCAGAGCAATATTAGGATCACCGATCATCTCGTAAGGATCAACTCCTACCGGGAAGTAGTTGATGAATCGTTCGGTCAGACTTCCACTTCGCTGAACACGACCCAGCCATAAGCCGGTGGTGAATTGAGAGTTCCAGATCTTTTGTAATCCGGCACTGAAACTTGGATTGAACTCAGTGACCTCAGTCTCAGGGTATGCTTGTGCAAATTCCGTGCTTTGATCGTTGATCACTGCTTTATTCAGTTCCAGCCGGGTACTCAGGATGTAATTGATCCCTTCTCCATGGAGGTGATATTCCGCAAAAGCTCCGGTCTTTGAGATCTGTCCTTCCTGCCACACGTTATCATAGGCAGAATTTCCGGCCATCGGTCCCATCAGAAACTCACGGATACGTGTACCATCTGCCCCCTCCACTCGGAGATCAAGTCCAGTGAAAAGCTCGGCATTGGTGAAGTTCCAGATTCCTTCTGTACGTCCGCCATAATTATGAGTCTTAGCCACAGTCTCGGCATTCATCATGCGTGGTTCGATCACTTTGAGAAGATTGTCCATTTTGTGATCCACAAAAGAACCGAATAAAGTAGTATTCCAGGAAGTTAGATGCTCTCCGTTCACCTGAATATCATGACGGGCATTGAACATCCATGTATCGTCGGAACGCAGATCCATGGGCAGTGCGGCAAATTCAGCATCACGTGCCATATTGTAGGTGGAAGAAACACGAAGTTGTTGGTGCTCGGTCAATTTGAAGCCAAGATTTGAACCGAAACTTGATCGCATGAAACCGGCCTGAACATCAGTACCATTTCCTGAGGTGTAATCATCTCCCTGCGACCAAGAAGCGAAGAAACTGGCATCGTATACATTACTGCTCACTCCGATCTGACTTTCGCCTCTCAGTATCGTACCGTTGCTTTCCACACCGGAAGAAACCCGTCCATAGACCTCCGGATCTGACGTAAACCGGAGTTTAGCAGGTATAAAATTAATAGTAGCACCAATTCCGGTTCCATAGCGCAGCGCATAGGGGCCTTTAAGTACTTCGATGCGATCAAGCATATTCGGCGCCATTTGACTGGTTGGCGGATCCATTCTGTTAGGACAGGCTGCCGTGGCTCCCTGTGCACCATTCAGTACAATATTCAACTGATCGTATTTGTATCCACGAAATACCGGATCGATCCCATAGCTTCCACTTTTACGGATCGTACTGATAGACGGTAATTTGCTGAGTACTGCTGCACCATCATGTTCCATCCGTTCCTGATAATCAATATTCAGTCGTTCATCAGGCTGTTGATTTTGATTGCGAACTGCTACCACGGTAACCGGATACATGCTAAGAGTGGTCTTTGAACGGTAATACACTTTATTCAGGATCACTTCATTCACTTCTTCCGGTGTCCATTTCCAGGTTCCATAGCTAACGTGAGAGAGAAACATGGTGTCAGTTTCTGAAAAATAAAACGAAAGGATCCCATCATTATCGGAGACGCCATTTTGATCCCCATATTGAAAGGTTGCCCCGACAATGGGCATTGAACTTTCCAGATCCAGCAGATATACCTCATTTTGTTGCTGGGCAAACAGAGTGGTGGTTACCACCAGTAGCGGTAGTATTAAAAGATTCTTGAAACTCATAAATAGTAGTTTGATTGATTGTATTGATATCCTGATGCGTTCAGTACATACAGGCAAGACTGTTTAATCTCGTGATTCAAATACCTCACGAATTATGATAAAAGAGCTGAATCAGCTCAGAATGAACTGCTATTATGAGAATTGGGGTGGGTGGAATACCCTGTTCAGATAGGTGGAAGTGTAGAATGAGGGGGAACAGGTGTTCCTTCGTTTATTATCTACAAAAAAAGGAGGCTCCAGCTCAAAGATCTCGTGTTCCAGATACTGAAGGATCTCTGTTTTTAACGGAATGGCGGCATCCTGTTCCTTTTCCTGAGGATCATCCGTTTTATCCAGTTGTTCATCCAGATAACACATTCCTTTACAGTCATTTTCCGGTTCAGCACGGAATACACAAAATGCCTCAGCGATATAATCCTGATTCACTTTAAAGTCTGCAATGATCACTATCCGGACAATAGCCGGTGCCAGAAAAATGATAAGCAGTAATATGGAATTGAGTTTATGAGCCAATTGTCAAATACATAGGCCGACTGCCATACAGAATATCCTTAAGTGAGTCGGCACTTAGATTTTAAAATAATAGATCATCAAGGTACGCACATTCTGAGAAAAAAGGCAGTTCGAACTCTTTATACATCAGATAGCCTTTTAAGTAAATAAGGTCGGGTGATAAAAATGAGGGCACTGATTACGATCAGCCCGGTTATAGAGTAGGGGATCTTTTCAAAATTGATGGTAATATCCGTAACGATCGCTAACCCGCAACCGATCGAAGCGATCAGACTCACCCAATGATATTTCACTTTCTGCCGGAAGGCAATGAAATTCACCACTCCGAAAGTGAACAAAAAGATGATACTGGCAGCATCAACCAAACTGCCGAGACTTCCGATAACGGCTAACAGACTGCCGATTCCGGCAATGACCAATACTGCATAAACCGGTATATTTTCCTGATTTTCTTTGATGAATACATGAGGTAGATCTTTTTTCTCAGCCACACTTTCCATCAAACGGGCAGTTGAAAACAGAGTGGCATTGATCGCTGAAGCGGTGGAAAAGGCGGCAGCAATGGTCACAATGATCAACCCGGCAGTTCCCAGTGCCTTTTGACCGGCAACGGAAAGCGCGATCTCTTTTTTCTCGATCAGCGTGTCGGCTCCAACCAGCATGGTAGTTCCCAGCGTGACCAGAATGTAAATGATGATGACTGAAATAACTGCCCAGATAGTTGCACGGGGTAAGGTCTTGTTAGGGTTTTGAAGATCCTCGTAATCGTAGGAGAGAAGCTGAAAGCCCTCGTAGGCCATAAAGATGGTTGCAGCACCGATGATGGATGAATACCAGGGTTTGGCCGAAATACCTGCTGTTAATTCTTCCGGACTCCATTTCCAGATACCAAAAGCGGCAAGTCCGACTAACACAAAAAGTTTACCGTAGACGGTCACGATCTCGACTTTAGAGGCGTTTCCCACGCCCCGCAAATTAACAGCAGCAAGAATGGCAATGATAGAAAATGCCAGCAGACGAGGGAGCCAGCTACCGACCCCGATCACATGAGCTACATAGTGACCAAACGTAAACGCATACACGGATAAGGTCAACACATAACCGATGATCAATATCCACGACAGACTTCCCGCAAAACCTATGTGATTTATTTCTCTGAGAAAGGTGAATGCCCCACCGCCTTCATTATATTTCATAGCTAACTGGCTGTAACTATGCGCAGATACCAGTGCGATCAATCCGGCCACCAGAAAACTCAGCCAGGCCCATTGTGCCGCCGATTCAATGATTACACCCAGTACACTGAAAATTCCCCCTCCGACCATGCCACCAACGGCCATCGACCAGGTTGCATTGAAATTCATTTTACCGTTACTCATAAGCCCCCTTTATTTTGTAATAATTATAGATCCGGAGATCTAAGCTTGTATAGGGGAGAGTTACCGGAAAAGTTCTCAGAATTTAATGTTGTGTTGCACTAAATCTGAATCACAGAAATTGGGTCACATCACCGGTCGTGAAAGCCCAGACCTTCCATAATTTTAGGGATGTATTTCTCGATGCGGGAAGTGCGGGTCTTTGATTGCCTGGCCCCGGTGAAATACAAAATATACCCTCGTTGACGTCCCGGTGTAAGTGCTTCGAATTTCTCTTTAAGAAAGGGATCTTCAGCGAATTTAGCTTCCAGCTCCTCCGGATATTCCAGCTCTTTTTTTGCGCTAAGGTCAAGCTTTTTGCCCGACCTCTCCACTTCTATGGCTTCTCTGATATACTCTTTGATGATGGCTTCATTTTCCAGGATCTGATCCACACCGGTGAATCGAAATCGCTTGGAAGCCTGTGAGTTTTTTCCGGGAAATTCCAGCAGATCATGAGGATCTTTGAGTAGTGCTCCCTTAAAAAAACTGATGGTGCTGAACTCTTTAAATGCGGCAACCATCAGGATATTTTTGCCATCATAGGTATAACATGGATTACTCCATTTCACTTCTTCAGTCAGCTCAGTATCAAGTACAATAAGGCGCAATTGCTTCAGCTCTTCCTGCCAGGTAAACACTTTGCAGTCGGGCGTATCGTACAACGAACAACGTCCGCAACCATGCGCCAGATAATGATCAACTCCCGGATTCATACAAACCTCATATTTTTAAATCAGAGTACTGAATGAATCCGGTAACTGCAAGCAGGAAGGTGTGTTAACAGATACGATTATTTTTTAGCAAAACGAATCGCGACTCCGCCTCCGGGTGCCAGATTCAATTCCAGAGAATCATCTGAGGTGACGTCCTTCGTAGAAATAACCACTTCTTCCGGCCGGTCGTTGTAGGCGATGCCTTCTGCATCTGCATAGATCTGAGCTTCATATACGGCACCATCCTCAAGGAAATTCAGGCTGACTGAATAAGTCCGGGGATCTTCATTGGTGAGGCTGCCCAGATACCAGTCATCACTGTATTTGTCTTTTCGAACGGTTGTGATGTATTCACCAATTTCTGCATTCAGCACCTTAGTGTCTTCCCAGTCAACCGGAACGTCCTGCAGGAATTGGAAGGCCGGGTGGTCCACATAATATTCCGGAAGATCGGCCAGCATCTGAATCGGAGAATAGATGACCACATACATCGCCAGTTGCTTGGCCAGAGTGGTGTGAACATCACGCCCTTCGTACCCTTGTTCAATTTCGATATCAAAGATTCCGGGCGTGTAATCCATCGGTCCGGAAAGCATTCGCGTGAATGGAATGGTTGCGGTATGACTGGGTGGATTTCCATCACTCCAGGCATTGTATTCCATGCCTCTCGCACCTTCACGGGCCATCATATTAGGATATGTTCTGCGTTCACCGGTGTCTTTGATGGGTTCATGGAAATTCACAGTAAGTTGATATTCGGCTGCTTTTTCGAGTACATATCGATAATAATTCACTCCGAACTGACCGTGATGCCATTCCTTCATATTTAATCGGGAACCTACCTGACCGATCTTCACATCGTGCATTCCCATTTCCTGATAGAGTCCCATGCCGTCATCGATCTGTTTCAGATAATTGATTAGATTTGAACCGGTTTCATGATATCCGATGATCTGTACGCCATGCTCTTTCGCATAATCCGTTACCTCTTTCAGATCAAATCCATCCGCTTCTTCGGTGAAACTGAACATATGCATCGCATTCTCATACCACGCAGGTGTCCAGCCTTTGTTCCAGCCTTCGATCAACAAATGATCGATGCCCAGCTGATCCGCATAATCGATATACATTTTAGCATTGCTGGTCGTGGCACCCTGAATCGGACTTTCCCAGAACGAGTATTTGCCGATATGCATGCCCCACCAGATGCCAAGATATTTATGTGGCTGAATCCAGCTCGTATCTTCCAGTTTGTTCGGTTCATTCAGATTCAGAATTAAATACGAAGTGATGAGATCACCCGGTTCATCCGCGATCTGCAGCGTTCTCCAGGGGGTAGTAAAACTTCCATCCGTTTTTACACGATCTCCATCGGCCCAGGGAACGAGATCTGCTTCCAGCTCGGTATTTCCGGTTCGGGCGAGCGTCATGCTGGCAAAATCAACGAGATTTGCTTCATGGAAACTAAGTGACAGTCCGTTATCACTTTTGATGGTAAGTGGAGTCACAACCGTATCGAGTTCACTTACTTTAGAAACGGTAGTCAGATATTCATAGCGGTTATCCTGATAAGCTCCGATCCACCACGCAGTGCCGTCATCGGCTAAATTGAAGGTGGTGAGTTCATTCATGATCACCAGACTGTCCTCCTGTTGATCCGGATATACATACCGAAGAGCGATGCCGTCATCGTAGGCACGAAACTGAATTTCTATTTTCCGCTGCTCACCTTCCTGTTCCTGCAAGGTGACGGAAAGCTGATTGTAGTTATTTCGGATGTATCGCTTTTCGCCCCAAACCTGCTCCCATGTTTCATCAAATGAAGTTTTTTCAACATTAACGATCTCGAAACCGGATCTCATGGCCGGTTGATTTTTAAATTCAAAACCCATTTTTGACGAATTCAGAACTTGTGTAGTGCCATGCATCACGCTGTACGTTGGAACACCATCAACCAGTTCGAACATAATGGTATTTGCATTTTCAGGGGATGAGATCATCTGTTTATTCGGGTCGCCGGTGCAGGCCAGAAAAAGCAAGGGAAGTAATAAAAGGGTGGTTATCTTCATAGGGGCAGAATGGTGGTCTTTAGTTAAAAGTTTTGATTAAAGGTCGGAAAAAAAAGGCAAGGGTACCATTGATAAAAATTTTCATATCAGGGGATAGGCTTAATTAATTTGAGAATCCTCTGCTTGCTACCGTATCTTCTCCTAAAATTAATTACGGGGCAAAGCGCAGACTTAAGCTCCACAAATCCTTTGTTTCAAACTCATGACACACGAAGAAATTCTAGACCAATTGGAAGACGGTGAAATCCGGGCCGCTAATCTTGTAGACGGTAAATGGGAGGCTAATGTTGAAGCCAAAGAAGCTATTCTGGCTGCCTTTAAAAATGGGGAAAACACCTCCTACGAAGGTATTTACGAAGGTTTTGTAGACAAACATAATATTCCACCTCGTTACTTCGAGCCCGAAGACGGTGTTCGGTTAGTACCGGGTGGTTCTTCTGTTCGTCGTGGGGCATATGTTGCTCCGGGCGTAATTATCATGCCTCCGGCTTACATAAACATTGGCGCTTTTGTGGATGAAGGCTCCATGGTGGATAGTCACGCATTGGTGGGTTCTTGTGCTCAGATCGGTAAAAATGTGCACCTTTCGGCAGGCGTTCAGATCGGTGGTGTGTTAGAACCGGTGGGGATGAGTCCGGTTGTGATTGAAGACGGATGTTTCATCGGTGCGGGAGCGGTAATTGTAGAAGGAATTGTAGTTCGCGAGAAAGCGGTAATTGCTCCGGGTGTTACCATTTCAAAATCCATTCCGGTATATGACGCGGTGAATGAAGAAGTACGTGAGCGCGGATCTGAAATTCCGGCCGGCGCTGTAGTGATTCCCGGAACCCGCCCGATGAAAGGAGAGTGGGCCGAAAAAGAAGGACTCAGTATGGCGTGCCCGATCATCGTGAAATACCGCGATGAAGATTCTGACGCTTCCTTAGAACTGGAAGACGCACTGCGATAATCAGCGATCAGGTTTTCAGTAAACAATTTTCAAAGGGATGCACGTGTGTATCCCTTTTTTTGTGGATGGGGGTTTGGCTGTAGGGTGGACTAATTATTCTCGATGCGTAGCTTGAGCCCAAAAGAAGTTTTAAGTCTGTGACTTAAAACAGACAGAACAGCAAGTTTGTAACTTGCATTAAGTACGAATGGCCGGAATATGGCTATAATTTAGCATGCTATGCAAAATTGGTAGGTAATGGAAGTCTGGAGACTTCCAGAAATGTTACTTTCAAGTTACAAACTTGAAAGATCGGTGGGGGGCGTTGGCATTGTGCGACCTGCAAATGTGCTTAAAAGTGTGCGTTGATTATGAAAACGCTTTAAATATCAACCAGTATGCAAATGCTGCTGCTGTATCAGATGCTAATTGTTTAACATTATCCGGTCTTCTATCATTAGAGGAATCATTTTTCTTTTTGTCAGGTTGCTTAATTATATCAGAAATACCTCTAACAATACCAATCATCATATTCCCGGAACTCCTTCCTTGCCTTAGGGCTGCTTTGGCAAATCCAAAGCCTTCCATTTCGACTGCCGAGGTGTCATTATAATGTTCAGTGAGAATTTTTCCGACCTCAGATTCATAATCTTCAATAAGTTGTTCTCCAGAGGCAATTATGCCCAAATTAGCTTTGACTTCTGTATCCCAATCATTCTTTATTAATGTCTTCCATTCATCTTTTCTTCTTTCTTTTTTTGCAATTTCTGCAAGTGCATAAGTTGAAGATGCCAAGTCAGGTCGAGCCATAAACCGGTCTTTTTCAGCTTTACCTGCTTCATAAGAGTAAATTTCCTTTGGGAAAATAACATCTCCAATTGAAAAGTCATTGGGTTTACGCGATCCTGCGATTCCCACAAATAAGATTGCATCAGGTTTGAAATTATTAATTGCTCTTTCTGTTTCTTGAGCAGCAATTGTGTTTTTAGCTCCGCATTCTCGTATGATGACCTTAGCAATATCTTTATTATACATTGAGAATATTCCGGCTTCATATGTCGTATCATCTTGATCAACATCAACTACTTCTTTCAAGAATTGTCTAACAGCATTATATTCTTCCTGTATCGCCGTTAATATGACAATAGTTGGAAGCGATTCAATATGGTTTTCTGAAATGTTTTTAGGTTGTTCCATGGGATAATTATGTTGCATTGATTTTTGGAATGGGTTTAACCATGAAGATTCCCACCAATTCAATTTTACTAGAGACTTACAAACTTCATATGCTAACGTGAATGTTCCATAGTAACGAGATTTATCATAAACAGCCCTTGCTGAGGTGGTGTAATTCCTTGATAAAATTAGAGTGCCAAGACGCCTTGATTGATTTTCAGTAATTTGAGAATGATAGAAGGAAATGTAATCACTAAGAAAATTATCAGAGAGAGAAGTGAAGCTCTCAAACATGTTTAATACAGGCTCTATATCACTTCTGTATTTGCTGAGAAATGATGTCATGTAAGATTTTGAGGTGATATGATCGGCCAATAATTTTTCAATGGACGAACCATCAATTCCCTCATGCACTATCTTTTCAACCAATGATTCTGCTGTTGATTCAACGTACTTAGCTTGACAACTAGCAGGAATATAAGCCCAGATTATTTGACGGTTTTTATATTCTGAAATATTGGAGTAGATTGTTTCGGCAGTTCGTTCAAAAACTACCTCATCAACTTGCTTACCCTTTAACGCCAAATCTAATACACCGAAAACGATGGCTTGTTCTTTGCCTTTGATCCCGTAACTAAAAGGTTTTTCTTCATTTAGTAAGTCTGTCCAGATTGTCAGCCAGCAGGAAACTTGAATATCAATCGAACTAAAAATGGATTCATTTTTTATTGCTCTTGTTATTAATCCATGAATCAATTTTTCGTTACACAATTTTAAGGTTATTGCTAAGAGCTCATTATCTGAAAGATTCTTGAGAATCAATTTAAATCCACTTGACTCATCATAACTCATTAAATCCTCAATAGGCAATTGCTTTTCAACTGCTTCTACTGGTTTGTAGAGTTTTAATAATATTTCCGCGTGCAGCAAATTCCAATTCCTTTTTTGTAGCTCAAGCAAGACACTCTTTCCAATTTCAGTTGGAACTTCTTTAGGGAAATGTTGAATTAGAAGTAATTCTGAATCTTTGCGAGATGGAATAACTGAAAAGATGGATTTGGAGCTGTCTTTTGAAAAAAGTAAGAGTTTCCAAATCGATTTTTGAATGGTCTCTTCTGCCTTTAAAGCGTTTTTTTTAAATGAATCAACGATGGCTTTATGCCACCACGTTTTGTTTGTTTCATTTACAGCAGTAATTGACACTTCTGAAAGCATTTCAATATGCTTAAATCTAGAATCTCTGATTGCCTTATCTAAAATGTTATTTACAAGGTTTTTACCCTTTTCTTCTCCATCATTAAAGGCGTTCCAGGAGATGTTTCTTAGCCCTTTGATATTTGACTCTAAGCCACTATTGATTAAATCGTTGTACTTTTCAATAAACTCCAGCTTAACGGAAGCACCGAGGTTCTTATTTGGTGAAAGTTTTGAAAGAATCCTTAAGTCACGTCTTATAAAATCCGGATCATTCAGATTGTCCAAATCAACATAATCTTCAAATAATACATCGCCTTGCGTATATGTATTTAGATCATCAAGATCGGCACCAATAGTTTTAAGAAAATCATATAATGGGTTTTCTTTTTGCCTTCCTAGAAACAAGGCTTCTGTAGGGGATGTGATTTCAATTATGTCATTCTCCTCTCCACTGATTAGTTTATTAGTATTCCACTTTGACAATAATTCACTTTGAATAAATACTAATGTTAAGTCAGCCGAACCTTCTATGTCTTTTGGTGAAAAACTGGCTCTGTACTTAAGTTGTTCCTTAAAACTATTGATTGGAGAATTCCATAACTTTTGAAGGATCTTCTCAAAAGAGACTAAATCACCCGTAAACAGAATAGGTAAATCCCCTTTAATTAGTGATGAAAGAGATTTTTGGATAAAAACTGGCTGTTTGTTGTTATAGGAGTGTTCCGAATGTTTAACGTTAATTTCAATAGGCTCCAAATTAGTTCTTTCAACCGGAGGTTCAGATATCAATAGACTTAGGATGATTTGTAAGTCATTGATGTTTTCGAGAGTTGATTTGTCCGCGATTAAAACATGTGTTATTACCATGCCAGAACGACTAGCTAGTGGGTCTGGAAATGTTTTAGAGAATACATAATAATTTTTAAAAGGAGAGCCAGATAAATATGGGGTCAGCAAAACTCCAGGAGGAAGTGGGCCAGGTCGATCTGTGAACTGTATTAAAAATGACGTTAATTCTGAATCATCGACAGTTTGATGAATTTTAGAGTGAGACTTATTGACTTCACCATAATATGCTTGATGGATGACAATTTTACTCATGCCCGATGAAATCCCTAATTGAAAGGGTTAAATCCTCTTGACGTATCCCAGATTTATCAATTAAATACCCGAAACTGATAGGTTCTTTATCGATGAACTCATCATCAGGCTCATCTGTAAGAGATTTCTCTGTTGATGATAAGCCTATAACTGAAAGATATTCATCTTGCCAGTTATTATTCAAGAAATCAAATAACATAGGTAGCCTTTCTTGAAGTAAAGTTGCTGGAACTTGACCTTCAGGTATTTCTAGTTCATCCCAGCAGGATAAAACAACGGTTAAGTTAGGTTTACCAATTGGAGAGAATGTTGAAAGTCCTTTGATATATGCTAATGTTTGAAGTAACTCTACAAAGAAGGCTGCTTCCGATACCTTTACAGGAGGTGGCTGGCTATTCCTTTTTTGAATTTCTTCGGGACTTGGAATTCCCTTGTTTACAATATCCTCTAGTGGAGTTAGTTCATTTAGTCGAATGAACAATACCCATGATGTACTATTTTCAATATAGTCCTTCCATAAATCATTGACCTTTCTATTATCTACAATTGAGGTGATTTGTTCACCTGCATAGTCTGGAAAGGCCAATTTGACCTCAGAGTTCTTTTCATCCGTAATTATCAGTTCAATACTTCGGTTAGATCCTGTTTCTGTATGTGCGGCTCTTTTACCATTATATAGATTATTTATTGCGTCTTGAAAAATTGACAAATCTGAAGGTCGATTGCTAGTGTCAATTTTAAATTCAAACCTACTACTGTTTATTCGCTCGTATAATTGAGCCCCGAAATGAGTTTTTCCAGTGTTTGGACCTCCAATTATCAAAATATTATGTTTTTCCATATCATTCATTAATTGAGCGTTTTGAAAGAAACATATCCTCGGGTTTGGCTACTGAAATCTTTGGAAGAGTATTACGATTTTGGTTCAATACTTCAATAACCCAGTTAACAGATTCCAAAATTGCCTTATGAAATTCACCACTAGAACCTTCTTGGACGCTAGTTTCAAATTGATTGAAGTGTTTAAATGGAGTGGCTTCTATATGTTTAATAATTTGTTCTTTAGTCTGATGGGTTAACTCTAAATCTGATTTAGACCATATTAGACCAATTGGTCGGTCATTGATGTTTTCAATTAGCCGATCTGCGACTTGTTTAAGCTGTCGTTTTGCATTTCCTCTTTGGCTACCAGAAAGCATATCACTGTCCGCAAAAAGTAAAAAACCATCACAGTTTTCATATATCCATTGAGCACCAATCGCATTTTCGCTATTGATATTGTTACTCCAGTGATCAAACCATTCACCTGGTGCATCCGTGAGAATTAGGTCAATATTCTTACCTGCTTTATTTTTTAAGGATAAATGGAGCAATCCTGGAACTCTTCCTGAGTTATTTGTGGTATGGTCAGGGAACTGAATTTCTGCATTGCTTTTCCAACTGAGATACCATGCAATATCTTCCCATCCGTTAAGAGTAAGAGAACCAGCAAAACTATATTCACCTATTTCAGCACCTTGTCTAATAAGACAGTACAGTGTGGCTAAATACGTAGTTTTTCCAGCGCTTGCTACACCCGTAACTCCTATAAGAATTGGCTTCCTTGATGCTGTTAAGAAATTCAGGTCATAGAGCCCCATCGTATTTCCTGTCCAAGAGATTCTATGTCCTTCATTTTCTGAATCTTGTTTGTCTTCCTTTTTAGCAACATTTTTTTGGCCATAGTATTTGCAATCAGAAAGATTTATGCATCCTTCAATATTGCATCCACTGTCCTCGGGGTAACATTTAGGTTGTGAGCAATTTCCAGCCATATTACTTCGAGCTTAGTCTTTTGGTGAGTAAATCATGGAAAATTGTGACAGATAAATCTTCACTAGAAACTTCATCATCTTGTTTAATTCCTGTTCTTTCAGTGAAGTCTTTGAGTTTAGCCTTTTCATTTAAGAAAAGAATGATAAAATCAGTTACACTAATTCTTCCATCTGAATCATTTATTTCTGGTAGAAGGTTGGTTACTTCAGATTTTGTTGAATTTTTTGTTAAAGAGTAAAAGAAGTCTTTAAACTTTATCTTTTCACCTTTCTTTTCATTCAGAATTAACAAGGTATCTCTTAATAGATAGTCTACACTTATTGGAGTTATTTCAGCAACCTGCTCATTTAAATCACTTCCCATTACTATTGGAAGAATAGGTTGTGGAACTTCTCGGTAGCTTTTCCTGAGTGATGGAGAATAAAGGGTTTCTTTCCACCAAAGCAATTTGCTTCTACGTTCAACAGCTAAAATTGAAGCGAATGAAGACTTTAAATTCTGATCTAAGGACTTTTTGAAAGCAGTAAAAAATTTGTTTATCGGATCTTCAATTGCGGTAGGGTTAAGAGCCTTGTTCAAATCACTAAATGCAGAATCAAAAGACTGTGTTATTGCCTCGGTTGTTTTTTCTTTAAAATGCTCTTTATACTGAGGTTGATGTAACCCATGATTAGGGCCATGACCGCTAGGTGAATTAGATAAAGCTTCATTTAACTTACTTCTTACGATCTCATCATCTAACTCTATTTTCCCAAACTGGAGATTATCAATTTTTAATATCCCAAGTCTTAACTTGGGTTCTTCTTCAATTAAAGACCATTCTTCAACTGCATTTTTTTCTGCAATCTCTCCTAATTCAGTTAAAAGTGTACGGACTAAATGATTTTCCTTACCAAGTTTTGCATAGGGATAGAAATTAGAGGATGTTAAGTAAATAATTCTAGCAGCAACAGGATCCTCACTTCCTAATTCCATCAACGCATTTAGAATAACACCCCTATGAATACTTCTAGGCATATCAGAATATTTTCCCCGAAGCGCCTTCCAATATTTAGTGACAATTTCTTCAACTTCAATTAATACTGGTTCTTTTTCAGAAATATTAGGGTCTAATGCTACCAAGGAATACTTTGGCAAGAGGGTATAATTCTTCTTCAGAAACTTTACCAAATCGGTTACTGATTGCTGAAGCCATTTTAATCTATCATCACTATCTCCAATATCAAATAGGCCAGATTTTAGAGTTGACTGTAAGAAATTATCGTCCATAGTTATATATTTTTATTATTGTAAGGCTGTTTAATACGTAGACAAAATTTGGCTCTTTTGCAAAGCTTTGGTTGTGAGTTAGCTTGTGTGGTTTTGCAAATGTGCCAAATGCGAGTTGGCGGAGAAATTTTAAAAAATGCGTAGCGAGGGCATTCAGATTAATTGGTCTGTACTTATTTGTTACTTCTATTTCAATTCGGTTCATTTTAATAAGTAAGCTTTCTCTTTTACAGCATGAAGCACAACAACAGAGTAAATTGAACTGAGTTCACTTTATCCCCATTTCATGTTTAAGTGTTATTCATCGTATTCTAATGATTTCTAGGAGTAAAGTGAACAAAAATATATTTATATCAAAACCAGATAATTAGCTAATCCCCAAAGAAGCGATTACCAAATTGTGGGCCTGATTTTCGAAGAAGAACTTCGACCAGTGAAAGGAAGCAAGAGCTTTCCTGATACATCGGGACATTCCGAAGGTGGACCTTGGGAACGAGTGGGAATACTTAAAAGAGTGTATGGAAAATTGTTAAAGCAGGATGTACGTTAGGTTTATTCTTTTACCGCTTCTTCAATTAGTTTCCCGTTTTCATAAACAACCAGTTTTTCAACTTTTTCGTCTTTTTTTATAAACACAATTTGGATGTCATTCTGACTTAAATAGAAGGTATCCTGATCTTCAGCAAGCATTTCAGCGCTCCATACTTCTTTCTGGTCTATCAGATCAGTCATTTTAAGAATATTATCATGCTTACTGATATTTACCGTCCGATCAGATGCTCTGTAATTTCCTTCATAGGATGTTAGAGTCTTATCATCCAGTTGAATTTTTCCAAACGGGATGTGATTATAGCTAATGGTTCTTGCAAGTTTCCATTCCTTATTATCAAACCTCCAGATACTGGTAAATTTTGCTTTAGATACTGGTTTGCTAAGGTTCTCATTTATGACCAGATAAAAAATATGTTCACCGTTTTCAACGGCACCATAATTTGCGAGGGGATATACTTCCAGGCTTCCTTTAACTAACTCTCTTTTAATGGGTTGTCTTTCTCTTTGTTCTCCACAAAACACCTTCATGGATTCCATTTCATTTGCTTTGGAAACAGTTAAGCCTTGTTTGTCGTGGTAAAATTCATAATCGAACACCAGGAAGGATTCATACGTTTCCAGATCACATTCATTTAAAGAATTAAAAAAAGTACTATCAAGCTTCGAAATTGTAGTAAAAAGACTTTCGGCTTCCTGGGCCGGACTTCGACCCAAAATTATGAGGGCGAATAGGGGAATTAGTTTGAAATGCTTCATCCTGAACTGTGAGTTTATATGTTAGAAAAGTGAGCAAAACTCTATTTATTTCAAAACCGGATAATTAGCTAATCCCCAAAGAAATTATAGCCAGGTGTAGGCCCGGTTTTTCGAAGAAGAACATTAACCGGTGAAAAGGGGGTAACTTATGAAGCTCCGGCTTCTGAATCATCAATCCGGATTGGTCGGAGAATTCATCATCCACGAACAAGAGTTACAACAAATGCACCGATCAGTATCATCATAAAAAAGAATACAAAGAACAGGAGGTAGGTGGAAACGGAACGAAGGATATTTACGAGCCGGTTACCCTCCTCAAAGAAAGCATAGAATACCCTGATTGCATACAAGAATGAGAAGATAAACGAGAGCATCTCAAAAATTTCATGATCACTGATCAGGCGAATGAAAGCGAACAATGTGTAAATGATGGCCTGCTGACCAATGATGTAGGAATTCAGAATAACATGTTCGGGATAGTTTATTCCAAACCTTTTGAAGGATACATAAGAAGTAAGAGAGTAGACAGGAAGTAGTAGTAAGGTGGTATAAGCAAAGTTATCTGAGAACCAGGAAAGAAATGAGTAGATCATTAAATCTTTCTCCGACTCCATGGCACCATGCGAAATTCCCGTAATGATGTCTCCCATCCATGTGTTTTGCCCCGTCAGTTTAGATATCAGAAAGTAGACAGTGGAAAGAGTAAGTACATACGCAATGGGTTTGAAATGTTGTTTCCGTTTCCCATTCAGATAATCACGAATAGATGCTCCCGGCCGTACAAATAATTCCTTCAGGGTGAAGAAGAATCCCCGGTCTAGTTGGAATATACTGGTGGATATTTCATGAGCAAGGGTGGAGAGCGTTATTTTCTCTACACCGGCTGACTGTCCGCAGTGACTGCAGTAATTTCCATCGACGTCTTCGCCGCAGTTCTTACATTTCATCGGCAGGATCGCTTACCGGTTGGTTTGCGTCATATTATCGGGTACCACGATGATGTATTCCGCAATGGTTGCTTTTTCTTCGTCGGTCATTTCATCCCATTCTGACTGATCTACGGTAGTGATGGATTTGATCGACAGTCCCGGACGGATCTGATTTACCCACCAGATAATTCCCTGATCGTAATTGGAATGATAGGAGCCCTGAAAGTGAAGCAGCAGATTACCGGGCTCGAAATTTATCAGTGAAAAATGAGCCATGGTCGCATCTTTCGAGGCTTGTGCGGTCTGAATATTCAACATATTTGGTGGAACGTGCTCTCCCATATGTTCCGCCATTTCCGCATACGCCTTCACGGTTGGATCAAAAAGTTCTTTTAAATCCGGACCTATCATAGCCAGTGCTTCTTCACTCAAGGTATCCAGTGCCGCCATACCCATGGAATTGATCATGGAAGCATACCGGCGGGGAATATTGGTAGCTATGAACCGGAGATCGTTTTCCTTCGCAAAATCGACCAGGGGCTTGTAATCCGTTTCATAGTTACTCCAAAGTTGAGTGACTTCCGGCATCAGTTTTTTATGGTCATAAAATCCCTGAAGGTATTCGTTCAGCACCAGCTGATTGCCATTTTCAAACATCTCGGCTCCCAGATAGAGTTCTTCTCCTTTGATCTCAAACAAGCTGTGAGCAACTTCCAGTTGTAGCCAGTGCGAGATCGGATTGGTGTGATATTCCCCGAAAAATACCATGTCGCTGTTGGCGAGATCCACGATCATGGAATCGTAATGGGCAGGTTCGCCGTTGCTATCAAAGAGTTGGTACGCCGGTTTGGTCTGAGCGATCAGACTACCTGAAAATAGCAGGAGGAGGGAAAGAATTCGGAACGATTGTTTCATAGATTACCAGAGATCTTTAAAAAGGGTTTTAAGAATATTTGAAAGATCCCCAAACGTACGGTTTTGGCGATCGTATCGGAAATGTGATTATTCGTCGAATTTATCGGCATAACCGCTTTGTTCAAAGAGATATACATAATTTCCGTTTGAGAGCATGGCGCTGATGGCACTTTCGGTGGATTCGAAGGTGGCGGCAAATGACTCCAGAATTTTGAATCCCATATAGTAGCCCATATCTGCGGGGTAGCCCTGCGACGTCTCAGTTCCGGAATACAACCATTGAGTCTCTTTGTAATTCATATCTTTTTGTTCGCTGAATAACTCCCAGAGTTCCTGTTCGTGTTCTTCTCCGTATTGGTGCAGGTGATCATTCATAAAAGGCTGATCGGGCAGCAGATAAAAAGAAATGAAGTCGGCCATACCTTCCCGTATAGATTGTTCAAGCAGGGTGGTGTATCTGCTATTTCTTGAGGTAAAATTTTGCTGCATATGAATAAACTCGTGTACAACTATTGAAGGCAGATATTCTTTATTTCGGGTCACATTCCGGTGCCAGCTGCTAAGGTTGTCTACATTGGTATTATCCGAGCGGGAGAACATCTCCACTGCGATCAGTAATCCGTTCTTTGAGATCCTTCCACCCGAGGTCATGGCTCCGATCATAAAGTAAACGTTGTAGAATTTTGTAGCCGGATGGATCTCTTTGAGTGTTTCAAAAGCCTGACCGGATCGTTCAGCTACCTGCAGATAATTACCAGTATTGGGTCGGATCGCATCGTAATAATCACGATACGCTTTTTGGTAAAGGGTGTTCTTTAAGCCGGCGGCAAGATTTTTCTGAGTGGCGTAGTCTTTGAGTCCGGCACTGCCTTTGTCAATGTACAGCTTTTGAAAATCGATGTCAGCCGGGTTCTCATTCGAATCATACACCTGCCAGAACAGGTCCACATCCCGTGTGAAAAAAGCAGGGTCGGATACCTCATCCAGTCCCTTATCACAGGTAATGAAGAAAAAAAGTAAGAGCCATAATCCGAAGAACCGGGACATAGGTTGCGGAATCGGTTAAACAGGTTAAGGTGAACATAACCCGTTCAGACCAAATATAAAATATGATCGTAATTATCGGAATGCTGCGAAACTCAGGAGAACGAACCGATCTTTTCTTCCTCAAACAGTTCCTTGATCTCGTTCAGGATCTCAGGATCATCAATGGTAGAAGGCATCTTGTATTCCTTCCCATCGGCAATGGCCCGGATGATCTTTCGCAGGATCTTTCCGGAGCGTGTCTTCGGCAACCTTTTGGCCACCAACACCCGTTTTAGTGAGGCTACCGGACCAATTTCTTTTCTCACATCATTCACGATCTCTGTCTGCAACTGAAAGTGTTCAACTTCTGATCCGGCTTTTAACACCGTGAGGGCAAGCGGGATCTGACCTTTCAGATCATCTTCAATGCCCACCACACAACATTCGGCCACATCCGGATGCTTGTCCACCACTTCTTCCATTTCGGCGGTGGATAATCGGTGTCCGGCCACATTGATGATATCATCCACCCGACCGGTGATGAACACATAGCCGTCTTCATCAATATATCCGCCATCCCCGGAGAAATAATATCCGTCGAAGGTTTTGAGATAACCGTGATAGAACCTTTCGGTATCACCCCAGAGATTTGGCAAAGTACCGGGAGGCAGCGGGAGCTTAATGGCCACGTAGCCTTCTTCGTTGGGATCGCACCGGGAACCGTCCTGACGTAATACCTGAACATTGTAGCCGCTCACCGGTTTTGTTGCTGATCCCGGCTTAATATCAAAATGTTGCTCTAAGCCCATCATATTTGCTACGATCGGCCAGCCGGATTCCGTTTGCCACCAGTGATCGATCACCGGAACGTTCAGATGTTCTTTGGCCCATTCCAGCGTGGAAACATCACAGCGTTCTCCGGCAAGGAACAGGTATTTAAGACCGTCCATGTTGAACTGCTTAATGAATTCCCCATTCGGATCTTCTTTCTTGATCGCTCTGATGGCTGTAGGAGCGGTGAACATCACCCGAACATCATGGTCGCTGATCACCCGCCAGAACGTTGAAGCATCGGGAGTCTTTACCGGTTTGCCTTCAAATAATACGGTCGGGCAGCCATAAATGAGTGGAGCATACACGATATAGCTGTGACCTACTACCCAGCCGACATCACTAGCCGCCCAGAATACTTCTCTGGGATGAATACCATAAACGTATTTCATACTGAAATGCATGGCAACGGCATGACCACCATTGTCGCGGATGATCCCTTTTGGCTTCCCGGTGGTACCGGAAGTGTACAGAATGTAGAGCGGATCGGTGGCATCCACCTCGGTGCACCGGGTTGGTTCCGCGATCTTCATCAGCGTGGCGTAATCAATATCATTTTCTGCATCCGGTCTGATCGCTCCCAAACGCCGGTTATATACGATCACATGTTCCGGCTTATGTTCTGCCAGCTGAACGGCTTCATCAACCATGGGTTTGTAGGGCAGGATGCGGTCAAATTCTATACCTGATGTGGCTGTGATGATCGCTTTGGGTTTGGCATCATCAATCCGGATAGCCAGCTCATGCGGAGCGAATCCACCGAATACAACTGAATGAACAGCTCCGAGCCGGGCGCAGGCCAGCATAGAAACAACCGCCTGTGGGATCATCGGCATGTAAATGATCACGGTATCACCCTTTTCCACTCCCAGCCGTTTCATGCCACCGGCCAGTCGGCTTACCTGATCCCGTAGTTCATTATAGGTAAATTTCTTTGTGCTTTGAGTTACCGGCGAATCATAGATCAGAGCCACCTGATCCCCGCGACCCTCTTCGATATGAGCATCCAGGGCGAGGTAGGAAGTATTGAGTTTTCCGCCTTTGAACCAGCGATAGAATCCATCCTCATCTTTACTCAACGCCTGCACGGGCCGCTGAAACCATTTGATATTAGCGGCCTGTTCCAGCCAGAAATTCTCGGGGTCGTTCACCGACCGGTTAAAGATGTGGGTATATTCTTCCTGTGCCATAATGGATCTCCCGGGTGATTTATAAAACTACGTGCACTTCGTAAAACCCATAAGATTATGGGGCTGTGCGTATTGTGCTCCAACTGTTTGCGGAATGTGTTGAAATCAGTTTTAATTTCAAAACCGGTGAACAGGCATTCTCACTAAAAAAGAACCGATCAGAAGAAAATGAGAGGATTGGTCATGTCTTTGATCTGTCCGGTGCTGAACCGGGAAGAATTGATAACTTGTTCAGTAAAGCTTGATCTAAAGAAGACTCAAGCGAGACCCGGGCAAGTCCGGAAGAATTATCCTCAGACTGAAAGCCTGTTATCTGACCTATTTCAGATCATCCGAAAAGTGTCCGGAGTGTTTGCCTTTAGCAAATTTACTCTCATTAAATGCCTTAGATCCGCCTTTCGGAACAGTGAGGCTTTTCCAGTCCTTTCCTTTGATCATCCGGGCGATGTAAACGATCTGCCCCACATGATTGGCGTAATGGGCAAGCTGACGGTTCACGGCTTCAATGATGGTATGCTCCTGATTACGGATATAGATCTTCTGTTCAAAATTATCTTCATTCACCATTGCGAGCGCATCAAACAAACACTGCCAGCCTTCTTCCCATCTCCGGTAAAGCTCATCGGGAGTGTCAATGATATCCTCAAATTCTGCATCACGTTGCCGCCATTCCTTTTCGCCGTCGCTGGTTAAAAAATCGGTCCATCGGGAGAGCATATTTCCCCGAAGATGATTTACAATTACAGCGATGGAGTTCGATTCCTCATTGTACTGCCAGAAAAGATCCTGCTCATTGAGCTGATCCATGGCCTTTTCGGCGAGTCCTTTATAATACCGGAATTCTTTGGTTACACTGTTCAGGTAGTTTGTGCGCATAGTGCAGGGGGTTACATAGTTGACAGCAATTACTTCAATTTTCCCCAATAAAAAAAGGGATACCCGGTTGGATATCCCTTAAGTGATCTGTTATGATCGATTCAGATCAAAACTGATTATTTGCACAGGTTACGGTGTACTCAAAGTATCCCCACCATGCTCCGGCTGCGTTGGTAAAGCTGTCGCTACCGGCATAGGCGGTTTCGTTTCCGTTAGGAGTTACTTCTTCGGTGAATTCATCATCACCATCATCACCACAGTCATCGTCGTCTCCGTGGTCATGACCTTTACGGCCTTTATCTCTGTCACTGCCTCTGTGGCTCTTTCCACCTCGATTTTTGTTACGGGTGTCATCCACTCCGGTGCCAGTACCTGTATCATCGGGGGTCTCATCAGTAGCATTGTCGATCAATGCAAGGTGTGCTGAGATGTAGTAAGTTTGCCCACAGGTAAGTGAACTTACAGGAATATTCATGGCATAGGTATCAGCATTGATGCCTTCTGCCTTATACGGAGCCTGTCCCGGTGCAGGCCGGCTGGATGGAATCTCGCTTTCATCATTCCAGATATACACATGTAGATCACCAATATCGGCAGATTCATCTGTATCGATCGCAAGAATGATATTATCATCATCATTTCCGGCTACTAAAAGTCCGGCATAGCTGGACTGACCTGCCCACAACGAATACGTGAGAACGCTGTAAATATTAGTAGCGCCCGGAATGGTGGCCCGGTCTAAGGTTCCTGTTCCGGTATTATACCCTACAGTTTGAGAACCGGAATCAGAATCATCATCGTCATCTGATTTATAATGCGAGTCGCTGTCTTCGTCGCAGTCTCCATCACCATCGTGATCATGAGATTCATCATCACAATGATCATCATCAGAATGGTGACCATGATGATCGGAGTGTTTGTTACCCCGTCCTTTTAATTTCAGATCTGCATCTGAAATAAGTTCAGAATCGCTCATTGAAGCAATTTCATCTATATCTGAAGATATGCCGTCCGAACAGCTCATAAATACAGAGCTAACCCCGACGCACATCAATACTAGTGCTAAGTGTTTGATTTTGGTCATGATACCAACGTTTACTGGATTATAAGTAATTGATTTGCAGTGCTTTCCCCAAAGCGAATCAAATGTATCTTATTTTTTTACCAATCAAAAGGTATTAGAGCATAAGTCAATATTAAATTGTATTAATGGGTAAGGGGACACTTATTTATGCTGTATCAAAAACATGACTGCTATTCCGGAGCGATTAATCCTCAGGATTTCGTTGGATTAAAGGTTATTTTTCAGAAGATATTTTTCGAAAGCGATCACAAAAGAATTCATGCACACCGATCTACTGTTAGTTACCCCACCTTTTACCCAGCTGAATACCGCCTATCCGGCAACAGCTTATTTAAAAGGATTTTTGGAGGAGCAGGGAGTATCGGTTGCTCAATGTGATCTGAGCATTGAGTTATTTACAGCCATCTTTACTTCTGATTTTTTGCCTCTGATCTTTGAGGAAGCCGGAGAACTGGGGAATGACCATTTCCCGGATATAAGCGATAATAAAGAGCACTACCTTTCCCGGGTTGATACGGTGATCGGTTTTCTACAAAAGCAGGATATTGGATCTGCAAAGGTGATCCTTGAGCCGGGATTCCTTCCCGAAGGTCACCGCCTGATAAAGGTGAATCCGGAGATCCTGTGGGCAGAAGGGGAAGAAGGCATCATCGACAAAGCGAAGCATTATTCCACGTTATTTATCGAAGAGATCGGGGATTTCATTCAGGCGAATGTGGATGAATTCTTTGCCTTCACCAAATATGCGGAGCAGATAGGGAGTTCGGCAAGCAGCTTCGATCAGCTGGATGAATTTCTAAGATATCAGCCTACGTTGATCGAAGACGAAATGATGAATCTGCTCGAAGTTCAGATCAGCAAATATGAGCCCAAACTCATAGGATTTACCATACCGTTTCCCGGAAATTTGTTTGCGGCATTACGTTGCGCACAATTCATCAAACAGTTCTTTCCCGATATCAAAGTGGCGTTTGGAGGCGGTTATTGTAATACGGAATTACGAAGTCTGCAGGATCCACGTATTTTCGAAATTGTGGATTTTATCACGCTGGATGACGGCGAAGGTCCGTTGTTGAATATCATTCATCACCTGCAGGACAAAGTGGGTGAGGATGAGTTGGAGCGAACATTTGTGTTAGAAAACGGGGAAGTGGTGTACAAGAACAAGCTGCCGAACACCATCCATCATCATAAAGATCTGCCGGCGCCGGATTATAGCGGGTTGCCTTTTGAGAAATACACGTCGTTTCTGGATGTGGTGAATCCCATGCACCGCATGTGGACCGACAAACGCTGGAATAAGCTCACCATTTCGCACGGCTGTTACTGGAGTCAGTGTTCGTTTTGTGACGTAAGCCTCGATTACATCGGCAATTATCAGAATACCACGGCGGACCGGCTGGTGGATAAGATCGAAAAGATCATGGCCGATACCGGCATCACCGGATTTCATTTTGTGGATGAAGCCGCCCCTCCGAAAATGCTGAAGGCACTGTCCAAAGCCCTTATCGAAAGGGAGGTAGAGATCACCTGGTGGACAAACATCCGTTTCGAAAAGACCTTTAATGCGGAATTATGCGAACTGATGGCGAAAGCGGGATGCATTGCCGTTACCGGCGGACTGGAAGTAGCCTCCGACCGTTTGCTTGCCAAAATGAAAAAGGGAGTGGATATTGCACAGGTGAGCCGGGTTACGCATCATTTCTCCCAAAACAACATCATGGTACATGCCTATCTGATGTATGGTTTCCCGACAGAAACTCAGCAGGAAACCATTGATTCGCTGGAAGTGGTCCGGCAGTTATTCGAGCAGAATTGTATTCAGTCAGCATTCTGGCATCTGTTCACGACCACGGTACACAGTCCGATCGGGAAGAATCCTGAGGCATTTGGCATACAGATCACCGGACCGGAATTTCATGGTTTTGCCCAAAACGACCTCTGGCATGAAGACCCGGAAGGAACCGATCATCAGGCCTACACTCAGGGATTGAATACCGCCCTACATCATTATTTAAACCGAACCGGATTTGACAAAGACGTAACCGAGTGGTTCGATTTTCCGGTGGTTCCCAGCAGTCACCCGAAAGATCTGATCAAAGGATTTTTGGATGAGGTGCATTAAATCAAATCTGTTTCTTTAGCGCTGCTTCGGAACCCGGGCATTACTGCTTAAAGCGTCCGCCTGGACCTTTGATATTACAACACAAGCGGACGCTCGTGCTGGATTGTGGGTTAAGGAATGAGGGGAATGGCTTTTAAATTATCCACTTTCATGGTTATGATTCTTACATCGGTAAGTGGTCGGTCGAAATAGCTGGTTCCGTAGCTCTGCTGCGGAACCCGGGAACAGGAGCTCTGCTCCATCGGTATGATCTCTTTTATAGGTTCATTTCGCTAATAGTATTTCAAGCTGATCTAAGCAAACCTTGATACCCTCTTTAAATCCCATAGCAATTATTTGTTCAATTTCATCTAAGCTATCATGGTTCGATATCATTGTTACTATTGTTTTGCCGTCCGGTTCATCACTGAATTCATTCCTGAATTTCCCTTTTGGAAGATTTGGATCAGCGTTTCCATGCTCATCACAAAAGACATCTGTACCTGAAAAGAAAGTGTGAGGTACAATTTTTTCAAATTCCTGTTTACCCCAGTGTCTCTGCTCGGTTTGGTCATCGGTAATAGAAGGGGGAACGATCATGCAATACAGCCAGTGACCGCCTTCAACAAATTCCAATGATTTGGTTTTTGCTGTACAAGGTGCAGGCCCCCACCACTGGTCTAAGAGTTCTGCGGTTGTCCAGGCCTGCCAGACTAATTTGCGATCCGCATCAAATACTCGTTTTATAACGATCGTGTTTTTTTCTTTATCGACCGAAAAGTCGAATGATTGGTTATTGTTCATTTTTCAGCTTCTTTTGTGTTGATAATACATCGTCAAGTTGGTTGAACCGGGTTTCCCATATCTTTCGGAATTGAGCAAGCCAGTCATCAATTTGCTTCATTTTTTCTACTTCCAGTTGATAGTAGATCTCTCTTCCTTGTTGGTTCTGTTTAACCAAGTCGCACTCGGTTAAGATCTGTAAGTGCTTTGAAACGGCTTGCCGGCTGGAGTCAAAATGTTCAGCCAGGGCATTTGGTGTCATGGCTTGTAAAGCAATAAGCGAAATAATAGCACGTCGTGTCGGATCGGCAATCGCCTGAAAAACATCTCGTCGGGTTTTCACAATACCGGAATTGGGTTGAAATTATATGCAACTAATTGATTGCAATATAGTGCAATTATTTGGTTGCGCAAATAATTATTATAACCCTGTTGAAATGTCCAGCCGGCAAGAGAAGGAATTAGAATGTACCCGGGAATTAACATTCAGAATCATGGTTATAACAGGAGCTTACTACAGCTCCGGGTTTTAGATCAATGTACTTTTGTGCCGACAAAAGTACCAAAAACTCCCGGCTATGATTTCTTCAGGGCAGAAATTCCCGCGTCTGACAAAACATCAAATGTCCCATGAAGGGACGAATGTTTTGCTTTTCATCCGCTGTGCTGAATTTCTGCAATTCCTTCACAAATCTAAGGCCGGATGATCTGATCTGGTTCCGGAGCACTTCCTCAACCGGTATTCTATGTAATGGGGCAGAGTCTCTCAAGGGCATTCCGTAAATGAGCCATGAAAGAGGAGAAACACCGATTAACCGGATGGCAGGATTTTAACTCGTTCCTAAGCTCCTGCTTAGGAATGCAGTCCGGAAGCTCCAGCTTCCACAACCTTTTAAAATTATTCCCTAAAATAGCTTACCGGAATCAGCCCATACATTCCCAGCAGAAGAATACCTCCAATGCACCGGATCATCCTCAAAGATGTTTTAAGTCTGTGACTTAAAATTGTCAGTCAAGCAGGTTTGTATCGTGTATTAAGTACGAATGGCCGAAAATCCACCTGATATACTAATCTGGTAGGTAATGGAAGTCCGGAGACTACCTTAACTGCTTCATTCAATTTACAAACTTGAATGACCAGGGGGAATTGAAGCCGGAGCTTCTGGAATGCATTCCGAAGGTAGACCTTCGGAACGAGTACAAATTGTGGGAGAGGATTAAGGTCAAGTACCGTACGACAAGGGGATTGCTCTTTATCAACTATATAGCAACCATATATACTATATATACTTGCTATATAGTTATACCGGATATATCCTTAATAAATAACAGTGAGATATGGCACGCATACCCGATCCTTTATACCGTGGAACCATAGGAAACCTGATCTTTTATTCCGTTGGCGGGCGGCAATATGTACGTTCCAAACCGGCTAAGGTAACCCAACCCAATACCCCTGCACAGTTAGCATCGCGCGATAAATTCAGGCAAAGCAGTATACTGGCCAAGGCAATCAGTACGGT
>DLCN01000028.1 GCA_002480645.1 Balneolaceae bacterium UBA7797 | reverse complement strand
TTACATTTTAACCAATAAGTACAACAAAGTACTATATACAGGGCTTAGTAGTGATTTGGGAAACCGCATGATTCAGCATAAAAACAAAATGATTGAGGGATTTACCAAAAAGTATAACGTAGACAAACTTGTGTACTATGAAGGCCCCCATGAAATAATGCATGCGATTAAGAGAGAAAAACAGATAAAATCGGGATCAAGAAAGAAAAAGATAGAATTGATCAATTCCATGAACTCTGAGTGGAAGGACTTATTCAATGATCTTTTACCAGATAATTGGAATCGATTTTAAAGCAAACTGGTCATTGCTGTAGAAGTTAGATAATTCGATGACGGGCATTGTTTTTGGGTTTGTGTGGTCATTGCGAGGAGTTTAGTGCGAATGTAGGGTTGAGGAAGATCTCGACGCGGCAATCTTGTTGGATAAGCTAAGGCTTAATCATGGAGATCGCTTCGTCGATTGAATGTGAGCAGGTAATGCAAATGAGCCTCCTCGCGATGACGGGCATTGTTTTGTTTATTGAATGTGTGGTCATTGCGAGGAGTTTGGTGCAAATGTAGGGTTGAGGAAGATCTCGACGCGGCAATCTTGTTGGATAGGAGTAAGAGTAATCATGGAGATCGCTTCCCCCATAGATGTTTTAAGTCTGCGACTTAAAACAGGGAGGCCAGCAAGTTTGCAACTTGCATGGAGGGCATTAACTCAGTGATTGGGTACTCTTCGACCAGGTTAAATGCTAGCGATACTTGTCAAGTTTAGCTCGTAAATCTTTGAGGGCCAGCCCCATATGGTTTTCGATCGTCTTTACGGAAACGTCCAGAAATTCGGCAGCTTCTTTATACGTGAACTCCTGAATAAAGCATAACCGGAAGACCGTTTGTCGTTTTTCGGGCATGGAACTGATGGCCTGCTCAATGGCTGTTCCAAGTTCTTTGGCTTCGATCAGTTCTGTGGTATCCGATGTGCTTTCTTCTTTAGAAAGATCGCTGTCCTCATCAAATTTTTTGGTATCCCGGAATACATTCAGCATTCGGGTATAAGCGATACGAAAGAGATAGGAGCGAAGTGATTTATCGGGATCAATGTCTGCTCTTTTTTCCCAGATCATCACAAAAGCCTGCTGTACCAGATCTTCTGCCTGTTGTTCGCCAACTCCTTTCTTCAATAAAAAGTGATACAGGTAGGAGTGGTGTTTGTCGAAAAATTTCCTAAAGGCGGCATGATCCCCGTTCCTGATGGCTGCAAGTAACGCAGGGTCGTCCGGTTCCAGGCCACTTTTCAGCGCGAGTAAGAATAACAGATAAAGTGCCGAAGCGGTCATCCGGGGTTAGAGTTGATTTAAGATTCGAACTAATTCAATGAAAATTTCTACTTTAAAAGTATGAAAGCTTTTTGGGTTGTCATAGTCTTAATAACCGGATTATCCTACACGGATAATTCCGACCCGGTGACCGTATATGATAAAAAATCGGATACAGAGATCACATTATTTGCTCGTAATGAGTATCCGTATCCCGTAACCATAGAGATGGAGTTGGAGTTGACTAACCTGATGCCCTCCAGAGTGATACCTTTGATACATGTGTTGCCGTCTAAGGCGGATGAATCAATTTTATCTCTTAAACCCATCAAACCGGATAAGGAAGCCTCGTACGCTACCAGTTATTTTTATTATATGGGGGATATTCATGCCGAACCCGATATGGAATACCCGTACCGCTTACCATACCGGTTAGGGGATACCCATCGGGTTACTCAGGGTTTTGACGGCGAATTCTCTCATAAAGGAAATGTTACATACTCCCTGGATTTTGATCTTGATGAAGGAACCGCTGTCTATGCTGCTCGTGACGGTGTTGTGGTTGAATTGAGGGAGGATAGCGATACCGGCGGTGAAGGAGAGCAGTTCATAGATAAAGCCAACTTCGTAACCATCATGCATGAAGACGGAACCTTTGCAGATTATTCCCATCTGAGAAAGAACGGAGTGCAGGTACGAATCGGACAAAAAGTGCGTGCCGGTAAATTGATAGCCTATTCCGGCTCAACGGGTTATGTATCGGGACCTCATTTGCATTTTAATGTAAAGAAAGTGCTTCGGGGAGGGAAATATCAAACCATTCCGGTAAAATTCAGAACCGCACATGGTGTGGTGTATGTACTGGAAGGAGTGAGTTATCAGGCTTACTGATCATGGATCCAATTGCACTCTGATAATGGATGCATAGAACGGTTCTTTTATAACCAGCAATAAAAAAAGCCGGCTGAACTCCATCAACCGGCTTCGTTTTAAAGAATAAAAGGGGCAATGATACTTACTGCTGATTGATCCTGTTCAGCTCGTTGAGTGTTAATCCTTTCATTACTTCCTCATAATCCGAGATATCGCGGGGGAGGATGATCTGATTATTTTCATTCCCTAATCCCCGTAAGGTCTCCAGATATTTTTCGGCTAACCTAAGCTGCATGGCTTCAGCACCTTTTGGTTGGGAGAGGGCATCAGCGATCTTCTCTATAGACACCGCAGTAGCCTCTGCAAGAGCTTCGATCTCCTGAGCCACCCCTTCGGCCTCATTGATGCGTCGCTGCATCTCAGCCTCTGAAATATTGATGATCTCCGCTTTTACCCCTTCGGCGTCGTTTACCTTAGATCCTTTTACCCCTTCCGATTTGGCGATCACCGCCCGTCGATCCCGTTCAGCGGTCATCTGACGTTCCATGGCGTTTTGTACGGTACGGGGAGGAACAATGTTCTTTATCTCATAACGATGAACTTTAATTCCCCAAGGTAATTCCATCTCGCTCAATACTTTAACTACTTCCTTACTCATGTAGGCACGTTCTTCAAACGTCTGATCAAGATCCATAAGGCCGATGACCGAGCGGGTGGTGGTCTGCGCCAGTTGTATGGCAGCGTTATGATAATCGGTAACTCCGTAACTGGCATTTACCGGATCCATCACGCTGATGTAGATCACTCCATCCACTTCCACTTTCACATTGTCTTTAGTGAAGCATTCCTGTGGTTCTACCTCAATGGTTTCCTCACGCAGGTCTTGTTTGTACACCACCTTGTCAAGAAAAGGGATGAGCGCGTGGAAGCCGGGCCCCAATGTCTTGTGGTAGTTTCCCAGCCGTTCTACGATGTATGCGTACTGATTGGGCACCAGTTGTAACGACCGAACCACTTTATACACGAAGAAGAGGGCCATGAGCCCAAGAATTATCTGACTTACCAGTTCAATGATTTCCATTATTTTGCTCCTCCGGTTGTCTCAGTGGCATGATCTCTCACAGTGTTTACCCCTTCAAAGAAGGTTTTTAAATTGGCTGTTTCGGTGGGAAGTACAGAGATCTTTGAAGTTTTGATGATCTGCCCGAATTCTTTGATGTACTGCTCAACCAATTTGGTCTTAACGGCGAGATCGCCACCGGGTTTCTGCATGGCTTCGGCAATCCGGCTGATCCCGTTTGCGGTTGCGGTTGCTACCAGTTCAATTTCCCGGGCCTTTCCTTTAGCTTCGTTGATTCGCTTTTGCCGGTTCGCTTCCGAAATAAGTACCTGACTGGTCTGTTCCCCTTCAGATTCGTTGATGCGGGCCTGACGGAATCCTTCGGAATGGGTGATCTCTGCACGTTTTTCCCGTTCAGCTTCCATCTGTTTTTCCATCGTATCCACGATCTCATTCGAAGGGCGGATATTCTTGATCTCGTACCTCAGTACTTTAATACCCCAGGGATCAGCGGCTTTATCGATCTCCCGAACAATATTCTCATTCATTTTTTCCCGTTCGCTGAACGTATCATCCAACGTGATCTTACCAACTTCACTCCGCATGGTGGTCTGTGCGAGATTTACTGCAGCAGCCTGATAGTTCGAAATACCATAACTCGCTTTGTATGCATCCATCACTTTGATGTACACCAAACCATCTACGGCCACCTCGATATTATCTTTGGTGATACAGGTTTGGCTGGGTACATCCAATACCTGCTCGCGCATTTCGCGGCTGTATGCCGGCCGGTCGAAAAACGGGATAAGAAAGTGGAATCCCGGTTTTAAGTTCTTTTTAAATTTTCCCAATCGCTCCTGAATCACTTCTTCCCGGAATTCCACGATGATGAAAAGCCGGGTGAATATGAAGTAAAGGACCAAAATGAAAGCTAGAAGAGATGTCCAAAACATGATTTATTCCCCTGATTTATTCTTTGATTCGTTCTTGTTGTGGCTGGTCAATAGCATCTACCGGTTCAACGATCCAGGTGGTGTTGTCGCGGTATTTAATTCGCACCTTCGTTCCCGCGGGAACGTTGCCCTCAAGTGTTCTTGCCTGCCATGATATCCCCTGATACCGGATACGGCCCTCATTTGTTACATCATTGATGTCTTCGACGGCCTCCACGATCTGATCCATGGCTTCGTAATCCTCATCCGCATATTTGTAGGAAGTCTCACCGCCGAAAAACTTCTTAATGAAGGGGAGGGCTCCCACGGTTAATACCATAGAAATTCCGATCCATGCCAAACTTGCAGTAAGCGGATCATTCAGTAAGCCAAAGAATCTGATCAGTCCTACGATCAGTCCGCTGAATCCTAAAATGAGGGATAAACCGCTTGGTAAGACCATTTCGAGGGCCATAAGTATGATGCCACCTATGAGAAAAATCCAGGTAAGCGTGCTTCCGTCCATAGTACTAAAGGTTGATTTTTCTTTTTTTGGATAGATACCAAATTGATAGCAAAAAAACCCAACTTCTTGGCATTATTATTGCGAAAATAGCAACATGGCAAACGATGAGAAAACCGAACGTAAAGGGCTGGCGACCCTGAAAGAAACGCTGGTAAAAATATTTGGACTCAGTAAACCTTATCGTCCCCGTTTTTATACGGCTACGGCGATGGTATTGGTGGGGTCGGCGATCTGGTTATCTGTGCCCCTCGGTTTGCGCGAATTACTTGATGCCGTGTTTGAGCAAGGGGATAATCACCTGCTGAATTTGCTCGCCCTTGGCCTGATGGGGCTATTTGTCATCCAGGCCTTTTTTAGTTTTGTGGGGAATTACCACCTCGAATGGGTGGGCGAACGGGTGATCACTGATCTCCGGAAGAATGTGTATGATCACCTGCACAAACTCGGCTTTCGGTTCTTTGCCGACCGGCGACTCGGAGAGATCACTTCGAGGCTTACGAATGATGTTGGCTCCATCCGTACGGCCTTAACAGATTCCCTGCCACAGTTACTCACGATCACATTTTCGATGATCGGTTCTGTTTCGTTGATGGTGGTGCTGAACTGGAGATTGAGTGCGGTGATCTTTGTAACCGTTCCTTTCATTACCATTGCGACCCGCTACTTTGGGCAGAAGATCAGAAAGCTGTCAAAAGGAGTACAGGACGAGCTGGCAAACTCCACGGCGGTAGCGGAAGACGCATTGGGCGCCATACGGTTAGTGAAAGCATTTGTGAGAGAGGATTATGAGGTTTCGCGGTATTCTGAGGCTATAGAAGTGCTGTTCAAAACTGCCCGCAGAAAGATGGTGCTAACTCAATTCTTCTGGGCAGGTGTGGGCATCATGTTTATGAGTACCTTAGTGGTGATCTTCTGGTATGGCGGGCGTGAAGTTCTTGCTGAACGCTTAACAGCCGGCGATCTGGTGGCATTTATCATTTACGCTTTGAATATCTCAAGATCCATCACGCAGACCTCCCGATTATATACCGCAGTAAATACGGCAGCCGGAGCTTCTGAGCGGATCTTCGAATTACTGGATGAGGCACCGGAGATCGAGGACGATCCGAATGCTATTGCACTTAAAGAGGTAAAGGGTTCGATCGAATTCAGGGATCTGAGCTTTGGCTATGAACCTGACCGGCTGATCCTGAAAAACATCTCCTTTAAAGTGGAAGCCGGACAAACAATTGCGCTGGTTGGACCGAGTGGTGCCGGGAAGACCACCTTGTTAAATCTGATTCCAAGATTCTACGAGCCGGTAAGTGGAAGTATTCAGGTAGAAGGACATGATATTCAGAATTTACAGGTGAAATCATTGCGCGAACACATTTCCATCGTGCCGCAGGAAGTACACTTGTTTGGCACATCCATCAAAGAAAATATCAGATATGGAAAACTGGATGCCACAGATGCCGAGATCGAGGCAGCCGCTAAAGACGCCAATGCGCTGGAGTTCATCCATCAGTTACCGGATAAATTCGATGCTATGATCGGAGAGAAGGGAGTGAAACTGAGTGGAGGTCAACGGCAGCGGATGTCCATAGCCCGGGCAATTCTGAGTAATCCGGAGATCTTGTTGCTGGATGAAGCCACATCCTCGCTGGATTCTGAATCTGAGGCACAGGTGCAGGAAGCCCTCGACCGCCTTATGAAGAACCGAACCACCTTCGTGATCGCGCACCGGCTTTCGACGGTACAACATGCCGACCGTATTCTGGTAATGGATAAAGGGGAGATCGTTGAAGACGGAACCCATTTTGAATTGCTGGAAAAGAATGGGTTATACAGCCATTTATATAATCTCCAATTCCGGGATCTCGATCAGGTTTAAGTAAATGCGCAAATTATTGCGCTTTGCTTCATTTACTATTTCTTGTATTTGGCTATCTTAAAATCGTCACTCCTGCGGGCTGGTCAGTTCATAATATCTTAATGAATAATCAGTATCTGTGGGGCTGCAAATCTCGTTGTTGGAATTCCATTAATTGATCAGTTCTAGCTTATTGGGATGGAGGACGAGGTCACCAAATAACTAACCACAATCGAAGTAATGAAAAAAAGACTTATGCATCAGGTGATGGCATTGGCAATGGTTTGCCTGTTAGTAGCACCTTCAATTCTACGAGCACAAAACCCACTTATAGAGGATGAAATTGAAGCAAAGGTAGAGGCACTGCTTCAAAAAATGACCTTAGAGGAAAAAGTAGGACAATTAAATCAGCATTCAGGATCATGGGATGTTACCGGTCCGGTTCCTGCAGGAAACGAATATGCCCAACGGCGAGCCGAACTTCTTAAGAAAGGCGGTGTGGGTTCCATGCTGAATATTGTAGGAGCGGAAGCTACCTACGAAGCTCAGAAACTGGCTGTTGAGAACAGTCGACTGGGCATTCCGTTGATCTTTGGCTACGATGTAGTACATGGATTCAAAACCATATTCCCGATCCCTCTGGGTGAATCAGCGAGTTGGGACCTGAAAGCCATTGAAAGCTCAGCAAGAGTGGCAGCCATCGAAGCCACTGCATCGGGACTTACCTGGACATTTGCTCCTATGGTGGATGTGGGACGTGACCCAAGATGGGGACGCGTGATGGAAGGTGCCGGAGAGGACCCGTATCTGGGTACACAGATCGCACTGGCGAGAATGAAAGGATTTCAGGGCGATGATCTGACGGACGAAAATACCATGATGGCGACCGCCAAACACTTTGCCGGATATGCCTTCTCTGAATCCGGCCGGGATTACAACACGGTTGATGTGGGAACGACTACCTTGTATAACATCATTCTGCCTCCGTTCGAAGCCACCGCTAAAGCGGGGATCGCTTCCGTGATGAACTCGTTTAACGATCTGAATGGGATTCCTGCCAATGGAGATTCCTTTCTCCAAAGAGAATTATTAAAAGAAGCCTGGGGATTTGGCGGATTCATCATCTCTGACTGGGGATCTATCCGGCAGATGATCAATCACGGGTATTCTAAAGATCTGAAACAGGCCGCTTATCATGCTATTACCAGCGGTAATGATATGGATATGGAATCACAAGCCTACCAGAATCACCTGAAAGAATTGGTGGAATCAGGGGAAGTGGACATCAGGATCGTGGATGAAGCCGTACGCAGAGTATTACGCATGAAATTCCATTTAGGACTGTTTGATGATCCGTACAAATATTCAGATACGGATCGTGAAAAAGCCTTGCTGTACACCGATGAACACCGTGCTATTGCGAGAGATGTGGCAAAACGCTCCATCGTTCTTTTGAAAAATGACCGATCAGTATTACCGATCGGCGATGATGTGAAGAATATTGCAGTGATCGGTCATCTGGCCAATGATAAAGACACTCCGTTAGGTAACTGGAGAGGCAGAGGAGAATCAGGATCGGCGGTTTCATTGCTGGAAGGAATTCAGAATGCCGTGGGTTCGAAAGTTAAGGTATCGTATGCCGAAGGATATACCATGTCTACCGATGACGGAGTATTTAACCGGGCCCTTCATTTCCCTGAAGATGATGGTTCGGGATTCGCTGAAGCCATTAAGATTGCTAAGAAAGCCGATGTTGTTATTCTCACGGTTGGCGAGAAAGCTTTACAGACCGGTGAAGGTCGCAGTAAGGTGGATATCAGTCTAACCGGCCGCCAACTGGATCTGTTCAATGAGATCCGGAAAGTAAATGATAATGTAGTTGTGGTATTGATGGCAGGTCGGCCAATTGTTGAACCTGAGTTGTACGAACAATCAACTACACTGCTAAATACATTCCATTTAGGAACCGAAGCCGGTAATGCGATCGCAGATGTACTTTTCGGGAAATACAACCCCTCAGGAAAGTTAACTATGTCGATCCCAAGAGCGATCGGACAGATCCCTGTTTACTATAACCATAAGAGTGCGGGACGACCTTCTCCGGGTCCGGGTGATGAAGGTTCTGTATTCTGGAGTCATTTTAACGATGAGGAAAATACCCCGCAGTACCCATTCGGATACGGGATCAGTTATACCACCTTCGAATATTCCGCGCCGGAATTAAGTGGTTCCACCATGGGCATGAATGAGACCGTTGAGGTAAGTGTGGATGTAACCAACACCGGAGATTTTGATGGTGAAGAAGTGGTTCAGTTCTATATCCGGGACCGGTTTGCCAGTACCATGCGTCCGGTTCAGGAACTTAAAGGCTTCGAAAAAGTGATGATCAAAAAAGGAGAGACCAAAACGATCACCTTCACGATCGATAAAGAAACCCTGAGCTTTTACACTCATAAAGGGGAGTGGGTAGCAGAACCGGGAATGTTCAGTATCATGATCGGTGGCAGCTCAGACAACGTACAAATGGTTGAGTTGGAACTGTTGGATTAAATCCTGCTCTACCGTCTTTTCAGATCCCTGTTGCAAAAAGCGGCAGGGATTTTTTTTATTTTGAACTGAATCCTTGTCGGGTTGCCGAACCCCAATTACTTTTTTTCAGTACAAATTTATCAAAATTACCACGGATTGCAGCATACACGGTAATTGGGTGATATAAAATCGGCTCTAGTAGAATAACTCCGAATAATCTGATCAGATCACCACTTTTCTTGTATTGTCTGAAAGTCATCTCTTCGATCAGTAGTGCAAAAGAACTATACAGAATGGCAAAAGTATAAACGAACAGCAGTAGCAGAAAGAAAAACTTCCAATTCACAAAACCTATCGACACTAAAAAGATAAAATAAAGCAAGCCAAAGAATTCCACTAAAGGAGCAAGCCACTCAAAGAAGAACCAAAACGGGTAGCTCAATAGTCCCAATACGCCGGTCTTTGCATTGAAGAATAATCCTCTGTGCGAGATCAGGGTTTCAATAGTTCCACGGGTCCATCGGTTGCGTTGCCTGATCAATGAAGCACGATCTTCCGGAACTTCAGTCCAGCAAAGCGGATCAGGAATATATTCCACTTCGTAAGGTATATTCTTATTGTGCATGAGACGACGCATTCGAACTACGATCTCCATATCTTCCCCAACCGTAGATTGATCATAACCACCAGCTTCGATCAGTATCTTTTTGTCGAACAAGCCAAAAGCTCCGGAGATGATCAAAAGTCCATTGTAACGACTCCATGCCATTCTGCCTAACAAAAATGCCCGGATATACTCTATGGTCTGGAAGAGCGGGATCAGCTTTTCAGGCAGTTTTATATCCAGCATTCTGCCATCTTTTACCTCGCAGTTATTAGCAATACGAACAACTCCTCCGGTAGCTATCATTTTCTTTTCAGTGGACTCCAAAAAAGGTTTAACCATTTTAAGGAGGGCATCATCTTCAATGATACAATCCACATCCACACAAGCGACCAGCTCTTTATTCGATAAGTTGATCCCGGCATTCAGAGCATCTGCTTTACCTCCATTTTTCTTATCCACCACCCAAAGTTTTTTAAAAGCTTTATTAGTCGATTTATACACACCGGTAATTTCATTATGATCCAGGTCCAGTTCCGGCTCGATATCCTGTTTCACAAGATCGTAGGCATCGATCATTCGCTGTAAAGTGTCATCTTTACTACCGTCGTTTACTATTATGATATCGTAGTTATTGTAGTGAAGTGAGAGCAGGGACCGGATATTATATACGATCGAGCGACTTTCATTGTAGGCCGGGGCTATGATGGAAATACCGGGAGCCAGCGGTGATCTTAGAATATCGTCGTAATACATGTATTTATTCCGGTTCATGTATGTACGTATCTCCAGCAAAGAACTTCCGGCCAGGAACAGATATAAACCCATCAGTATGATCGCATAAACAAAGATCCAGTTATTGATGATATGATAAAACTCAACCATAAGCCCGTTCATTGGTCTTCAACAGTTATCAGATTGTCGGTTGACAGTGAATTAAGCAATCGGGCAAGCTTCCGTACACTGGGGTTGTTTGCCTCTTTTAATATCTTAAGATCTTTTTTTCTGATCTTGTATGGATGTCTGGAAAGAATAGAATGGATGCTCATGAACGACCAGTCGGACAATGGATCATTAACTAATGCCAGGTCTTTCAATCCTTTGATCTTCTTTAATTCAACCATACCGATCTTTGCACTTCGTCGTACTTCCGGATCACTATGAGAAAGGCAGTCTTTCACTAACTCATAACCGTCGCTGTTTTCCATCAGTGTTGTTTCCTTAATTCCTGCAACTTTTTCGAACCAGCGAAGGCTTTTCATCTTACTCTCACTATCGGATTGCAATCCCAGATCGAAATAGAGCGATTTAGCTGCTTGTTTGATGGTGCCATTTAATTCTGAGTGAATATCGATCAGGTATTCGATAAGCAGGTCCCGTCCACTTCCCGATTTTGTATAAGGTTCGAGTATCTCCAGATAAGCAGGATCGAGCGTATATAGGTATTCAGGTAAAGCTTCCTGAATTACAGCGATCGCATACTCTTGCTTCTTTTCCGATCGGTTGCGAAGCATCCTTACAAAAAAGAGAATAATAAGTACGAACAAAGTGGTGATCACGAAAAATTCGATCCCATAAACAACAAGAGATTCAAATTCCATTATTTAAATTGTTTAGAGATTCCAATACTGAGATCGTGTTGCCACGTAAAGGCATTGAATGCCGGATCCCAGTGCTGAATGCCATAGCCGGCAGAAATTGAAAACGAAGTACCCATTTTATGAAAAAAAGAAATGTTTGCACCGAAGGTGGAAGAAAGAACCTGATTTTTATTGTTTCTATAGATCAGGTTTTGATCGGTGGAATACCCGTAAAACATGCTGAAATTCACAAAAGAGGGCTCAACATAGAACCACCTGTGATTTAAACTAATATTCATTGAGGTATTATTATTATCTATGACCAAAGTGGGACGAAGGGTAGTGAAATAATTTTTCCAATAGAGGGAGGAACTTGCTGTTAACAGAAACACCGGATTATTGAATTTCATATACCTTGCACCAACAGAGAATTCCCTTTTCGATCGGTTAAAGAAGTATTCGCCAAAAAGCTTAAACTCCGGAAAAATCTGTGCATTTGAATAACTTAATAGCCCCATCACATAGTCGTGATTCTTTAACTCCTGATAACTTTCAAGACCGATCTGAGTACCTCGTATGTTAAATCGTTCTGAATAACTGAATGAGGGAATGAGAGTGGTTTGATCTCTCTCGATTTTGATACTGGTTGTTACACTATTCCAAGGTGTGAATACCTGATCAAAAAATGTGTGCTGATATGAAATACCGGGTGTGAGGATCACTTTTCCGTTTGATTGCGCACAAAGGATTAAAGGGGTTAGAAAGAAAAAGAGGGAGAGGAATAATTTCATGTAGTCTCCTGTCTTTTAAGCTGATTCTTAACCCGCACGAATAATTCATTAGGACTGAAAGGCTTGTCAATAAAATCATCTGCCCCCAGCTCGAAAGCCTCAAGTAATTTTTCCTCCAGGTCTGCATCAGAAATAATAATGACCGGGATATTTCTGGATTTTGAAATACCAATCAATTCAAATCCGTTGTGATAAGGTAGCATTTCTTCCGCAACAACAAGATGAACGTTTTCAGACTCTATTCTTGAGATTGCCTCGTTGCCATCTTTAGCTTCCAGAATGGTATAGTCTGTATCTTTAAAACGGCGGGTTAAAACCTTTCGGATAATAGTATCCGAGATAGCTAATACAATATTGAATTCGGGCATTTTATGTGTTGATTACCGAGTCTAAATGTCTTCAGTAAACAAACAATTAAATACTGTAATACCCAATAATTTTCTTAATAATTTTAATTATCCGCCTGATATGCATTCACAATATCAGGGAAACTCAAGGTATCCAATAAATCCCGTTCAGCGAGAATGTTCAGAAATTCCACCGGTACGTCAGCCTCATAGAAGGCGATGATAGCCGGGAAAGAAAACGAGTCCAGATAATTTGCATTCTGAAGTGATTTCAGGTATTCGAAAGATACTCCGGCGCTGTAGAAGGCTGTAATGGCGGGAAAGGAGAAACTATCCCCAAAACCATTTTCTTTTAACGCTTCCAGATATTGAAAGGGAATTTCAGCTCCATAGAAACTCACGATTGCCGGAAAGGAATAATCACCGATCAAGCCTGCATCTTTAAATTGTTCCAGATATTCTACCGGGACATCACCGGAATAGAAAGCCACGATCGCCGGGAATGAAAATTCATCAGCCATACCGGCAGCATTCAGCGCGTCCAGATATTCGAGGCTAACATTGGCGTCGTAGAATGCCCGTACAGCCGGACTTGAGAATTCATCCGGAAAGCGATTATTAACCGCTTCCAGATAATCGATATAACTGGTTGAAAATTCTTCTACAACCGGCGGTGGTGGCGGAACCGGAATTTCAGCAAGATCATTGAAATCGAAATCAAGATCAGGAAGTACCGGCTCTGTTATTTCTACCGTATTGGTACCGTTGGATGCAAATGGACCTGCCGTGAATAACCAGACCGCCGAAAGAATGATTACAATGGCTATAGCGATGAAATTACGTTTAAAGGAGGACTCATCCCGTTCTTCAAAATCTTTGTATTTGTTTTCATTAAGATCCTGATCGGCCATTTTATTGATATAATCATCAAGATCGAAATCATTGGATGTAGAACGGTTCTTATATTTTTCTGAGCCCATATAATTTGTGCTGTCTGTTGGGAGTAACTGGGTGCTTCACGTACTCGGATTGAAATTGTTTCAGTAAATCAAATTTGTATTAGGGGTATTGGAGAAGTGAGGTGTAATACAGATAACTCGCAATTATTAGTAAAAAGATCATGAAAACAACAGTATTAACAACTATCATCATAAGCGCATTATTAACAGCTACTTCCTGTGAAGACGTCTCTGAAATCAACTCAGCCCCGCAGAACGAAATTACCATGTGCTGTATTGAAACGGCCTCCATCGAAAACGTTACTACCGAAGAACTGGAAAGCCTCACTTTTATGGTAGAAGAAGAAAAGATGGCAAGAGATGTATATATCACGTTGTACTCGAAATGGGGACAGAGAGCGTTTAACAATATTTCATCCAGTGAACAGAAACATATGGATGCGGTAAAAAATTTATTGGAAGTGTATGAGATGACCGTTCCCTCAACACTGGAAACAGTTGGCGAGTTTGAAAACGAGCTCTTACAGGATCTTTATGATGATCTTATCGCACAAGGATCAGAAAGTCTGGTTGAAGCTCTGAAAGTAGGAGCGCTGATCGAGGAAGTGGATATCATAGATCTGGATGACTTACGTGCGACCGTGGTGGCAGAAGAGGCCATAAACTATGTATATGAACAACTTAGAAAAGGTTCGGAAAATCACCTCAGAGCTTTTGTGAAAAATCTGACCAAACAGGGTGTGACGTACGAGCCACAGCTGATGAGCGAAGAAGACTATACAGCCATTGTAAATTAACTCCGTTACCAGGGTAATTGGTCGAGATCTACATTCCCACCGGAAAGTATGATCCCGGCCTTTTTCCCGTTCAGATCAATATTTTTTTCCAGAACGGCGGCCAGCGGAACTGCACACGAAGGTTCGATGATGATATTCATTCGTTCCCAGATCAAACGCATGGCAGCAATAATGCCCTCCTCAGAAACAGTCACTATTTCATCTACATATTCTGAAATTGCCTCGAAGGTCAATGTGCCGAGAGAGGTTCGCAGGCCATCAGCGATAGTGGTGGTGGCATCCAGCGGGATGAGTTTTTTTGCTTTGAAAGAGCGGTAGGCGTCATCTGCCAGCTCAGGTTCTGTTCCGATCACTTTGATCGATGGTTTGATCCCTTTGGATGCGATCGCCGTTCCACTCATCAAACCACCACCGCCCACCGGTGCTAAAATAACATCCAGATCAGGGTGATCTTCAAGCAGCTCCAACGCTGCCGTTCCTTGTCCGGCTATGATATAGGCATTGTTGTACGGGTGGATCATTTGAGCCCCGGTCTTCTCGATCACTTCGGCAAGGGTAGATTCTCTGGCCGGCAGGGTTGCCTCACAAAAGGTAATCTCGGCACCGTAATCCTTCACAGCAGCTACTTTTACCTTAGGTGCATTTTCCGGCATTACAACATGAGCCGGAATTCCCCGTAATTTTGCGGCTAATGCCAGAGCCTGAGCGTGATTTCCCGATGAATGAGTGGCTACTCCTTTCCGGGCATCTTCATCACTCAGCGACATCACCGCATTACAGGCTCCACGAAATTTAAAAGCGCCGACTTTTTGAAAGTTCTCACTTTTAAAAAGGAGCTCACTACCTGTTATTTTATTGATGGAAGTGCTGGACAGAACAGGAGTTCTGTGAGCAAAAGGAGCGATCACTTTCTGAGCTTCTTTTATATCGGAGAAGGAGGGAACCTGATCAGATTTCATGAATACCTAATTTTGAAATGTTTGAAGGGATGATCGTGGATTTTAATGACTCAGGAAAGAGCTACTTCATTACCTTCTGCAGTCCCGATCGAAGGGCCCGCCACCAGTAGCCAAAAATGGCTTTATCCTTCGGGCGGGGGAGATCAATATCAACCGGCTTAAGATCCTTCCCTGTATTTGAGGTATTCAGGATCAGGTTATTCGCCAGAAAATCCTTAAGACGGGTTTTAAAATTGGTGTTGGTGTTATCCTCTTTATCTAGGTGAGTGAGCTGTACATTATCGTAATCGAGAATCAGGGAACCGGTAGCTTTTTCATCAGTGAAGGTGAGATCCAGATCCAATGCATTGATCTGCCCCTGATCGATCCGCATGAACGCGGTATTCACCAACATGGGATTTAATGTTGTGCCATCCATCGGGGACAGATAGGCTTGTAAATGATGAGTGTCATTTTCATCAAAAGTAGCATAACTCAGATTCACTTCGAATCTCGAAACATCCATAAAATTAGTGATCACATGCAGATATAAGGAGTCGTCATCAAATTCGGGATGTTCCGGTGTACGGATATTTCTGAGCGTGGCATTTAGCTCATTAAAGCTGATATAACCGGCAGCTTTGGAACCGGGGGGATGCTCCCCATAGCGGATCTCCGAGTTCCGGATGTGGATGGTATCGATACCGATCGAAAATCCGGGGAGTTCGAGTGCGTCATGGAGCAACGGTTTATATTGAATAGCAGGACCGGGATCCATGTGCTTGTCATGAAAAACTTCCAGTTCAGCTCCCGAAATATGTATGGATGAGAGCTCCAGTTTCGGAACCTGAAGGGAATCGATATTTAATCCGTTCAGGGCAATCTCATCCACCGAAAGATCAAAACGATCGACCTGCTTTCCTTTGATCTTCGCGAATTTATATTTCTCAACCAGCGGTGTGAAGGAGATGTTCTTGAAAATGGCTTTCTGCTCCGACTTATTAAATGCAAAATCTCCGATGTTGAAATTATAGAGTTCTTCATCGAGGTCATAGTTCGCATTTTTACCGGATATGCTGAGGTCTTTTAAATAGGGGAGATTACTTTCCAGCAACAAACTGTTCAGATTCACCTCGCGGGCACTCAGGTTTAATTCTTCGATCGAAAACTGAGTGTATCCATCCTGATCAATGATCTTGCCCGAGCCATTTTCGATGATCACATCGAAGGTGGAAATGGTTCCCTCGATCTTAATGTCTTTGGACTTTGCAGGTTCGGTTGCGCTGGTGATGGGTCGGGCGTAGACCTCAAATTCGGGCTGAAGCACCGTAACATTCCCAAATTTCGGGAAACGTTGATCCAGCAGACTGAACCACTGAATAGCATTGATCTCGATAGAAGCAGCCGTGAGTGTTTTAAATTCAGCGGAATCTTTAAGAGAACTTACGGTGATACTATCAGCAGAGACCGATCTGCCGGCAATAGATAGATGAATGGTATCCAGATTAATGGCATAACGCCCGTTCGTTTGTTCGGTAAATTCACCGATAAGTGCTTCGCGTAATTTCTTTTCAAGGACGGGTTCGGCATAGAACACCATTCCTATGCCCGCAAATATCAGTAATACAACAACCCCGATCAGAATCTTTTTAAATGTACTCATAGCTGAATAACGGGTTAATTTCACAGAAGCTAAACAAGGACTTTGTTTTTAAACTCATTTTACACAAAAATTGATTAGCCTGTGATGGAATTTAAACTAACTACCTTATGAAAAAAATCACCCTCACTTTATTATTCTTAGCCATTACTACGCTGGTGCATGCACAGATCGAGGAAGCGATCGGGCGTTTTCCATTCGATGAAACTATTAGCTACGATTCTTCCATCCCTTCTCCGGCCGAGTATCTCGGTTACCGGCTCGGAGAGCAATATACTTTTCATTATCAGATCATGGACTACTTCCGGTTACTCGGAGAACGTTCTGATAAGATCACGGTGCATGAATATGCCCGGACCTATGAAGGTCGTGATCTGAACTATGCGGTGATCACATCTGCTGAAAATCAGAATAAGATAGAAGAGATCCGGAATGCCAATCTTAAGATCGCCAACAATCCGGAAAATGCCACAATCGGGGAACAGCCGGTGGTGGTATGGATGAGTTACAATGTGCACGGAAACGAGCCATCCAGTAGTGAGGCAGCCATGCAGGCAGCCTATCGGTTGGTTGCAGCTTCCGATCCGGATACAGAGAAATGGCTGGATAATGCAGTGGTTATCATTGATCCGATGATCAACCCGGACGGACGGGACCGGTACATCTATTGGTATAAATCCTCTCAGGCTAACATCCTGAATACCAATGTGGAGGATCTGGAGCATGATGAGATCTGGCCGGGCGGGCGTACCAATCATTATTGGTTCGACCTGAACCGGGACTGGGTCTGGTTGGTACATCCTGAATCGAGAGGTAGAATTACAGCTTATCAGCAGTGGATGCCACAGGTTCACATGGATTTTCATGAACAAGGGGCGAATAACAATTATTTCGTTATGCCCGGTACCACGCCGAGAAATCATGAACTTCCAAAAGACTATGATCTGTACGCGGACAAATTTGGCCGTGGGGTGATCGCAGAATTTGATAAGGCGAACGTAAATTATGCTACTCGTGAAGCCTTCGATTTCTTTTATCCGGGATACGGTTCCAGTTACCCGAGCGTAATGGGAGGGATCGGAATGCTGGCTGAACAAGGAGGACACAGTCGTGGAGGTCGGGCTCTGGAAACCGATGACGGGTACGTACTTACACTTCGTCAGCGTATTTTTGATCACTACACCAATTCAATATCTATTGTTAAAACAGCAGTCTCAAACAGAGAAGGATTGCTAACTTATTTTAAAGAAGCACGATCACAAGCCACCCAAAAAGGTAATACCAAAGCTTACATCCTGCCTGATAATTCAGATAATTACACGTACGAAGTGATCAATATGCTGATGAGTCACGGAGTGAAGGTGGAACGTGCAGAAAACAATTTTACGATCAAAAAGGCCTATGATTATTGGGATGGTAAAGCAGCTTCAAAGTCATTCAGGAAAGGGGCATTTATTATTAAAACCGATCAACCGGCACATCTGTTTATCAACACGTTATTCCGCCGTCAACTCGAGATCCGGGATTCGGTAATGTACGACATGGCGACCTGGTCGGTACCGTTGGCCTATAATTTGGAAGCTGCATGGAGTACTTCCGAACCCGGGGTAAAAACAACAGTGCTAAACCGGCCACTTGAAACTCCATCAGGTTTGGAAAACGGAACAGCGGGCTATGCTTATGTGATCGACTGGAAACAAAAGAATGCTCCTAAAGCCCTGTCTATGTTGTGGGAGATGGGGTATAACGTTCGCAGTGCGATGAAGCCGTTTACCAGCAATGGGATCACTTATTCCCGTGGCAGTCTGATCACACTGATCGGGCGTAATTATGATAAGAGAGATGAGATCCATACCGATTTCATGAAAGTAGCCGACGAGGCCGGGGTAAAAATTGTGGCATTCAATACCGGGAGGATGGATGACGGGATCGATCTCGGCTCCATGGATAGCGAACCGGTTCAGCAACCAAAAGTGGCATTAATGATCGATTCACCATTCAGTTCGTACACAGCCGGGCAATTGTGGTTTCTTTTTGATCAATGGACGGAATTCGGAATTTCAAGAGTCCGGGCAGATAACTTCAACCGAATGGATATTAATGAGTACGATGTGATCGTAATGCCCGGAGCCTGGAATCTGAATGGCTTGTTAAACGATTCGGGTAAAGACAGATTAAAAACCTGGATTAGAAACGGTGGGGTTTTAGTTGCTACTGAAGGAACCGCTGCCTGGATGACCAAAGACAGAGCCGGCATTTCCGGAGTAGAGCTTTTCAGCGAAGATGCTGAGGATAAAAAAGATAAAGAAATTCCTGCCGCAGCCTATACGCGTTATGAAGATCTGGCCGATTCCAGCGGATTGAAACGAATACCGGGGTCGGCGTTCAAAGCAGTGATCGATAATTCGAATCCACTCGCCTTTGGTATGCCCGAAACACTCTACTCGCTGAAATTCAGCAGTGATGCCTTTGTACCTTCCACTTCTGCCCAAACGGTAGGCTATTACATGAAGGATGCTGATGAGGTCCTTGCCTCCGGCTATGCATCCCCGGAGAACAAACGAAATGCGGCAGGTAATGCCTTTGCGGTGGTAGAATCGATGGGGCGTGGTAAAGTGGTGCTCTTGCTGGATAATACGCAGTACAGAATGTTCTGGGTAGGTCCTGCAAGAATGGTGCAGAATGCGGTGATGTTATTACCCGGTATGTAATTCCCGAAGAAATTTAACCTAACAAACTAAACAGAATCCAATGAGATCAACTAAACTAATAAGTGCCTCACTGGCACTGATACTTGCTTTTTCGGTGAGTCTGCAAGCTCAGGATAATGGAGAGCTTTTCAGAGAACCTGCCATTTCAAACGATGGCAGCACCATTGCGTTCTCTTTTCAGGGAGATATCTGGACGGTTCCATTTACCGGAGGTGAAGCCCGGCGCTTGACTGTCCATGAAGCGTACGAATCCGGTCCGGTTTTCAGCCCAACCGGGGATCAGGTAGCTTTTAATGGCAACAGGTTTGGTAATAACGACCTGTTCACAGTTCCCGTTAAAGGAGGTGTTTCTGAAAGGATCACCTGGTATTCCGGTAATGATGCCTTATCCGACTGGACCCACTCCGGCAAGCTGTTATTCAATAGTAACCGGTTGTTCAATCAGGTTGAATGGGATCCTGAAATTCAATCTGTTCCGGCTACCGGTGGTACTCCCCAAAGGGCATTGGATGCATTAGGAAATATGCCGACTATGTCGCCAAACGGGCGGTATATCGCAATAGTTCGTGGTTCGTGCAGAATCGCGAGAGAACAATACGATGGTCCGGCAGATAAAGATGTGTGGTTATATGATACCAAAACGAAAACCTACACTTTATTGAATGATAATTCCGTAAACGAGTATCTACCCAAGTGGAAAGATGATCAAACGCTGTATTTTATTAGTGCGAGAAGCGGGAAATACAATATTTACTCCTTGGATATAAAAGATGGTAAGGCTGCAGGTGAGGCAAAGGCGATCACCGGATTTAAAGAGGATGGAGTACGTCATTTTGATGTTGCTGAGAATGGAGATCTGGTCTTTGAGCGTCAGACTTCATTATTCACCCAAAAGGCAAATACAGCTAAAGCTTCAAAGCTGGATATCAGTGTAACGACCGATTACAGATTCTATCCGACTGAACACATGACCTTTACGAGTGATATTTCTGATTACTCAATTTCACCGAACGGGGAGTTAGCGGCGCTGTCCATTCGGGGGGAGATCTTCATCAAAAAAAATGATAAAGATATTCAGCGAACGGTAAATGTTTCAGACCATCCTTACCGTGAACCGGATGTAGCCTGGCTAAATGATTCCACCGTGGTATTTACTTCCGATCGCGAAGGTCAGTATGATCTGTATATGGCCATGTCTTCGGATGAGAATAAAACCGATATCTTCAAAAGCCTGAAGCATAAAGTCGTTCGTCTGACTAAAACTGAAGGTGATGAATCCAATCCTGTGATCTCTCCGGATGGTAAGAAGATCGCCTATCAGGTGGGAAGAGGAACTTTGGTTACTGCTTCCATCAACAGTGAAGGTACAATGAGTGATAAAAAGACCCTGCTGGATGGATGGTCAACCCCGGGTGGCGTTGCCTGGAGTCCTGACAGTAAATGGCTTGCCTATAGTCTGGATGATCTTTATTTCAATTCAGAGATCTATATACGAGCTGCTGATAATTCCACCGAACCCGTAAATGTGACCATGCATCCAAAAGGGGATTATGCGCCTGTGTGGAGTATGGATGGTTCAAAGCTGGGATTCATCAGTGACCGGAATAACGGTGATAATGATATCTGGTTTGTATGGCTGAAAGAAGCCGACTGGCTTAAAACACAGGAAGACCGGGATGAAGGCTTTTACTTCGAGGAAGAAGAACCGGAAGACGGGGATGACGATGAGGAGGTAACTGTTGAGATCGATTTTGATAACATTCACGAACGTCTTCAACAGGTTACCTCAAACCCCGGTAACGAATCTAATCTGGTGATCTCAAAAGATGGGGAAACGTTCTATTATACAGCCGGAAATACCACCGGTAACGGCTCTGATCTCTACAGTATCAAGTTTGATGGCTCAGAGGCGAAACAATTAACCGAAGGTGGTCAAAGTCCCTACGGAATGTCGCTTAGCCCGGATGGGGAAAAGATATTCGCATTGAAGAGAGGCCGCCTGAATGAAGTGGATAATTCAGGAAAATTCACTTCACTTCCATTCAGAGCTTCTATGACCGTAGATCATGCCAAAGAGCGTGAGCAGATCTTTGAAGAAGCATGGAGTGCTTTGAATCAGGGTTTTTATGATCCGAAATTTCATGGTTACGACTGGAAAGCACTCAAGAAAAAGTATAAACCATGGACGCTCAGTGCCTCGACCGATCAGGACTTCCGGTTTATGTTTAACTGGATGCTCGGACAATTGAATGCCAGTCATATGGGCCTTTATGGCTCCAATCCTGAAGATGTGCAGCGGGAACGCACCGGTTTGATCGGGATCGAAGTGGTGCCGGTTAAAGACGGAGTTAAAGTTGCCAAAGTACTCAAAAATAGTCCTGCCGACAGGGAAGTGAGTAAACTGTATGAGGGTGATATCATTACAAAAGTGGATGGTAAGCCGGTAACCGGCGGGTCGAATTTTTATTCCTACTTTGTGAATGACGCCTCAGAACAGATCCTGATGGAAGTAAAAAACGCTAAAGGCAAAATGCGCGAGATCGTTATTCGTCCAACTACCGGTTTGGGGGATGAATTATATGAATCGTGGATCGATTCCCGCGAGGCCCTCACGGATAAATACTCTGACGGGCGATTAGGTTACATCCACGTAGAAGGAATGAACTGGCCAAGTTTTGAACGTTTTGAACGGGAATTAATGGCTCAGGGTAATGATAAAGAAGGGATCGTGATTGATGTTCGCTGGAACGGCGGTGGCTGGACAACCGACTATCTTATGACAGTCTTAAGTGTTCGTCAACATGCCTATACCATTCCTCGTGGGGCGGTAAAAGATCTTGATAAAGAACATGAAAAGTATGCAGAGTACTATCCATATAGCGAGCGATTACCGCTCTCATGGTGGACGAAACCTTCCGTGGCTATGTCGAATGAAAGCAGCTATTCCAACGCTGAGATCTTCTCTCATGCCTACAAAACCCTGGATATGGGAACACTGGTTGGAATGCCAACGTTTGGAGCGGTTATTTCTACCGGCGGACAAGGTTTATTAGACGGATCTTTCGTTCGGATGCCATTCCGTGCCTGGTACGTGAAAGCAACCGGAGAAAATATGGAGCATGGTCCTGCTGTGCCTGATATCCTGATCAATAACGAACCAGATAGCAAAGCAAAAGGGGAAGATCCACAGCTTAAGAAAGCGGTGGAAGTGTTGTTAGAACAAATAGATGCTAAATAGGAAATACTGAAACAGCATAAACAGAAAAGCCCTCAACCGAGGGCTTTTTTAATATCTTATCTGGGTACAAAATGTACTTTCACATTGTTAACGGGCATATCAGGAGAAGGCATCATCTTCACGATCATTTCCTTTTCTGAGATAGAGAGAATCTGACCAGAGAGGGTGCGCCCTTCATAAATATTTACCAGCTTCTCTCTGGTTGAATATTCCCAGGAAGACTCAACATCAGGATCATCCGGATTAGTTTTTAAATGGTCTATAGTGCCATCCTTTTGAAACATCACGATAATCGGCGCTGCATTCTCCTCCGGCATTACTTTCTCACCTTCAATTATCAGATAATCAGCGGTCCATCTTCGGCATAATTGATCTTCCAGATCCGACCTGCTTAGTGTGATATTCTGTGCGAATAATGGAACAGAGGACAGGAGGAATAATCCGGCCAGAAGTACTATTCGTTTCATTGATCTAATTATTTGATGGTTTATAAAGCGTTTGTACACAAAATTATTAAGTTCGAAACTGAGAATGAAATTAATCAATTCTTATAAAGCGGTTTCATCCTCAATGGATTCCTCTTTCACATGCTCCATTCGCTTTCTGTTCCGGCGCTTGTTCAGATAAGGAATAAAAAACATGTAGATACCTGTTATCCAAAGAATCGTTACGATGATCGCAGAAGGCAGGAAGATCCATAATTTGGCTTTTTCATGGAACCAGGATCCATCGTGCATGGATTCTATGATGTCAGACCTTCGGTATTCACTTTGCAGTACGGCTCCGGTGTGAGTATCGATCTGGATCTCCCAATGATTATTTGCCCGCACTTTTACGATGCCTTTATCCGGTCGGACATCCAGCCGGTCAATATCATCCCAATCCGTGATTCCGGCTTCCGGAACAGATCGGGCAGAAGTTAAGATCTGATCAAAGGTAATGGTTGGGATCTCTGATTCACCTCTGGCGCTGGCAGGCTGTATCCAGCTCACATCTTTCTTTAATTGCAGCATCAAACCCGTGATCAATACAATAAGAAAGGGGATCGCGATAATGATCGATCCCCAACGGTGAATTTTTCTGGTGTCGCGTCGGGCGTGCCAACTCATAAGTGTTGATTAAATAAAAACTCAGTTAGATCCGGTATCTGAATCCGATAGTACCGGACATCCCAAACAATTGACTCGGGTTGATCTGTACGTACGGACCTGTTTCAAAGAACACTTCGAAAGGTGCGTCTTCCAGCACATATTCTATGCCAACAGGAAAGGTCAACCCATAAAAGAGATCATTGGTTGCATCCGTGAATCCGATATTGATACCGGGAGCGAGATAGGGTCTCAGATCTCCGGATTCAATATCCAGATCCGTATCATTCAGATACAACTGATAATACAAATCCAGATTGAACAGATTAGTATCAATAAGTAAAAAACTAAGGTCTGCACGGGCGGCACCGGCATCAGTATGTCCATATTTTGCGGTTAAGCCGGAGAGTGTTCCCCCGACCGAAAGGGGAGTTTCCTGTGCTTTCACATCAGCTGTAGAAAGAAGGGAAACGATCAAAAACAGAGCAAAAGAAATTTGTTTGATCATGATTGGATTCAATAGGTTAACGGGTTAGTTGGATGCGTGCTTAGCATAAGGAATTATTGAATTTAAAAAACCCATCAGGCTGTAAATTTCTGTTTCAGTAAATAGTGTTGGTTACAACAATAAGGCTCCTTCGTGTTTTAAAAGCCATTCTTTTCGCTCTATTCCACCGGCATATCCGGTCATGTTTCCATCCCGACCGATCACACGATGGCAGGGAATCACAATGGCTATCGGATTTTTTCCGTTTGCAGATCCTACAGCCTGAGAGGCATTCACATCCCCAAGTTGTTTCGCAATGGATCCATAATTTGTGGTAATACCAAAGGGTAGCTCCTGCAATACATTCCAAACCCGTTCTTCAAATTCGGTGCCGTTCGGGATCAGTGTGAGTTGAAAGGAGGCTCTGTTTCCTTCAAAATATTCACGTAATTGGGTACGGGCTGATTCTGTGTGAGCATCAGGATCTTCGGGACCATCGGTATCCATAAATTTGATCTCGGTGATCCCATCCCCGTTTGATAAGATCCTGAGAAAGCCGATAGGAGTTTCTAAGTAACTTTGATATACCACGATTGTAATTTTTTGGCAGAGAATATCAGGTTGCAGGCATTTATCAAAATTTAAATTGAGCTGATTGATGCAATTCACTACACTCAACCTGCAATTCATCTATCTACCTATGAGCCAGATCCGAATCCTCTATTTATTACTAGTACTCATCCTGCTAACTGATTGTAGCTCAACCGTGCCACCCGAGCCTGTGGGGCCTGTACCAAACGAACAGCAATTGATGTGGCACGAAATGGAAATGAATGCCTTCATACATTTCACCATAAACACATTTACCGATAAAGAGTGGGGGTACGGAGATGAATCACCGGAATTATTCGATCCCTCCGGTTTAGATGTGGAGCAATGGGTTTCGGTTTTGAAAGAGGCCGGATTTAAAGGGGTGATCCTGACTGCAAAACACCACGATGGATTTTGTTTGTGGCCTTCTGAGCATACGGAACATGATATCGCAAACAGTCCCTACAAGAATGGAAAGGGAGATATTGTTAAAGAGCTATCAGAAGCGTGTGAAAAATATGGCTTAAAGTTTGGTATCTATTTATCTCCGTGGGACCGGAACCGGGCAGATTATGGAACTCCTGCTTATGTGTATTATTACAGAGCACAGCTCGAAGAGATTTTTACCGGATATGGCGAGATCTTTGAGATGTGGTTTGATGGAGCCAATGGGGGTGACGGATATTATGGCGGTGCGGATGAAATGCGCAGAATTGACGGCTCAACCTATTACGATTGGCCTGGGACGCTGGAACTGGTTCGAAATATGCAGGAGGATGTGATCTTTTTTAGTGATGCGGGTCCCGGAGTTCGCTGGGGTGGGAATGAACGGGCAAGTGCAGGTTTTACAAACTGGAATACCATCACCACAGATACATTGTATGCCGGTAAATATGGGATCGAAGATCTGTTGAACACCGGATCGGAGGACGGGAAAAGCTGGGTTCCACTCGAAGCAAATACATCCATAAGACCGGGTTGGTTTTACCATGAAAGTGAAGATTCGTTGGTGAAATCACCGATGGAATTATTTGATATTTATCTGACTTCGGTGGGACGAGGATCTACCTTGTTGCTGAATATTCCTCCAGATAAACGCGGGCTTTTTCATGAGAACGATGTCGCATCGTTACAGGGATTCAAAGCATTGCTGGACCAGCGCTTTGCAAATGATCTGGCCCTGGATGCAACGATCAAAGCTTCTGATGTGCGGGGAAATTCGCAGTTTTTTTCTGCTGAAAATCTGATCGATGATGATAAAGAAACGTACTGGGCGACCAATGATGGTGTGACCTCCGGAGAGATCGAAATTCAGTTCGATGATAAACGGGAGATCAACTTTGTAGTACTTCAGGAATACATCAAACTCGGGCAGAGGGTGAAGGAGTTCAGTATAACAGCGGATGTTGATGGGGAATGGGAAAAGATCGCAGAAGCGACGAGCATCGGCTATAAAAGAATTCTCAGAATTGATCCGGTGGAGACTTCGAAACTAAGGATCTCTATCCATGATTCGAAAGCCGCACCGGTACTAAGTTCAATTCAGGTTTTTTGATCGGTCAGTTATTCAGGTCAACTTGTCCCGAACGATTGAAATTGAATGTTGAGCTTTCAAATAGTGGCAGATCTGCACCAATGTTCGCATCCCCGTTCAATGAGTATTCCAGTGGCTCATCCCCTTTAAGAATATTGTATGCACTCATTCCAAGTTGAAGGATATTAAGTGACAGAGGAATCTTGATGGTTCCTTCTCCCTTTTTATTCACCGTTACCGTTTCTTCAGTAGAACCTGAAAGAGAGGTGAGTCCGTTAATGATAACATCATAATTCAATGCGTTCAGCAGCAGATCAAATCCATTGGGATTTTCAACATTCAACTGAAGTTCAAGATCTGCTTTGGTGAAACTCAGATTCTTAACTAACAGATCGCCGATTGAGATCTTCGGCATTTTAATGACAGGGAAGGTACCGGTTTTTTCAACCGGGATGTTGATCAATCCCAGTACCGGTGCATCTACATTCACGTTCGCCTTAAAGGTATATCCGGTCTCATCTTTGGAGCGAAGGGAGTTAAAAGTGTCCAGCAGTTCGCCATAGGTCATTCTTACCGGTACCTGAATGATACTCTCGCCACTGGCTTCAATTTGAGTGGAAAGAGATTGCTGACCTTTAACGAAGGAGGCTTCATTCACAAAAAAGTCGTACTCGTAACCGGAAAGTTTAATAGCCAATGGATTGGGATTATCCACCTTCAGATCGAATAAAAGTTCAACATCCTGAAGAGTAAGTTCAGAGATCTTCATATCGGCAAAGGAAATATCAGGTTTTTGAATATTTGCCAGTTGCTGAAGTGAGTTACATCCGTGCGCAAAAAAAAGAAAAATAATTACGAAAAAATATTTCGGAAGAGGTCTTACGGAGGGCTTAGTCATTGTTATTGAATGATTAATAATAATTGTAATTTTTTTATTTAGCCGTGTAACACATTATAAGAAGCTTTCTCTTAACTGTGTCAAGAAAAGAAGTTGACATATCACACACACAGTTAGTCAACTAGTCACTCCTTAAGCTAAAACCTAAAGCTAAAAGCCCTGATCTAGAAAGTCAGGGCTTTTTTTAGAAATATAACCGATAAAGGATCCGAATATTTCGGCCGGCTTCCGGCCTCAACTCTTTTATTCGGGATAAATGGTTATAGTATTCTGTGTTCAACACGTTGTCCACATTCAAAGAGAGGGTATGAAGCAATTTGTTACTGTTAAATCGATACTGGATAAAGAGATTGGCTAAAACATAGGCATCTGTAACCGTTTCGAATTCACCCAAGCGATCTTGTTTTGCTGAATAACGGAACCTGCTACCGATCTCCAGATCTTTATTGCTGTACTTCAGGCTGGTGCTGACATTTAACGGTGGGATCATTGGTAAAGGGATGTACGTTCCCGCAGAATCCTGCTCTCCGATCGTGAAGCTGAATTGAGCATCCCATACAAAATGTGTGCTTAATTGAGATTCGCCATATACCTCAAAACCATACAAACGGGCTTCTGTTCCGGTAAATTTATAAATGTTTACCGATTGACCTGCTCGTAGTTCTCCGGTATCCCTGGCATATAAATAGTTACTGAATCCATTATGATAACCGGTGATCTCGAATACATTTCTGTTTCCTTTGTATCGGATGAAAATTTCCTTGGCAATGCCTCTTTCCGGTGAGAGATCCGGATTTCCGACTTCGTATGAGTAGGAGGCCAGATGGGGACCTTCGGAGTAAAGTTCCTCCAATGATGGAGCTCTGAACGAATGCAATACCGTACTTCCTATACTTAATCTGTTGGTCATTGAATATATGGCCGAAACGGAACTGGACAGTGCTGAGAAACTACGTGTTCGGATGTGCCCGATATTAGAATCCGTTTCCTCCTGATCCGGGATATTCTGTACCAGATCGTAGCGTAAACCACCTTCCAGATGAAGTGCACCAAAATCTGATTCTTCGATGAGATAGATTCCCATTGAATTACTGTTCGAAGGCGGGGTATTGGCTCCGCTTACCGCATAATCCTGAAACTTGGCATTAACTCCGATCGTCCCTCTGTTCAGGAATGATAAGGAGGCATGCTTTGCTTTCAGATCAAAATTCTGAGTGACCAGTCCAAATTCGGTACCAATAATATCCTCACTTTCATATTCTTTGTGATTGTAGTTATTGAGCGAATAATCAAAGCTGATCGTTTTAAAGAGATCTTTATTCAGGATCACTTCCGATTTAACTACATACTGAAATTTCTTCATTTCAATATCTACGCCGCTGGCATGTCCGGCAGGATTGGGAGGGATGCCATAAGAACTCAAAAAAGTATTAAATGAACCGCCTATGTATCCCCAGTCTTTGATCCAGCTTAACCCGATCGCATCGTTGGTGTTACTGAAATTAGTATTGCTGTTTTCTCCTGATGGAGTTCGGGTATTGCCTGTTGCACGGCCATTCAGATCGAAGGTGAATACAAATGACCGGAGAGGAACGGCCATGGTCAATGCAGTTGCACCGCCACGATTCACACTTTCACCCGTAAGTGAGAAAGTTCCGCCCGCCGAACCCGGCATCGAAGAAGGAATGCTATTCTGAACTACATTGATCACCCCGCCAATAGCGTTTGATCCAAATTCCAGTGCAGCCGGACCCCGGGCAATTTGCACTTCCTGAGCAGAGGCCGGATCGATGGTTACGGCATGGTCGGAGGATTGAGCTGAAATATCTCCGGATGTGATCCCATCCTGAAGTATTTCCACGCGTTCATCACCCAGACCTCGTATCACAGGCCGGCCGGGAGCACTCCCATTGGTTCGTTCAGAAATTCCGGGTAGTTTAGACAGCGTTTCTCCCAGAGTGGCCCCCAGATCTCTGCGCAGATCATCTCCCAAAAACTTACGCGAAGCATGTTCCAGATTTGACCCACTCACATTTTCTCGGTCGGCAGTAACTTCTATCGATTGAGAACTAAGCAGGCTCGGACTCAGATCTATGGAGATGGAAAGTTGCTCGTCAGATTCTCCCAGACCGATCTCAATCGGCAGAGATTTGGTCTTGTAGCCGATACGGTGTACGGTAAGCGTATAATTCCCGTTGGGAATATTTGTAATAAGAAAACGGCCGTCACTTTCAGCTACAGCAGTCCTGTGAATTTCTTCCAGATGAAGGTAGGCAAACGGAACCGGTTCTCCGGTTTCTGCATCCTGTACATTACCAGACAGGGAATTCGAACTACCATCCGGTGGCAGAGTTAACAGGATTATTCCAAGTAACAGGGATAATAAATTCAAGATTGATATCCATTTAGAATGAGATCGGGGAGAGTTAAAAAACTCCACCCCGATTAAATTTTGTTACTCAGTTACAACCACAGGAATTGCCTGACTTGTGAAGTGTGAATGATCACCATGCATCAGAGTAATTAACATAGTTGTAGAGCCGGCTGCTTCTCCATGTATATGGAAGCTCCAGTTCCCGTCTTCATCGTGTTGTTCGAATTCAGCTATTCCATCGGCAGTAAATGTTACTTCAATGGTATAGTCATCGTCGAGATCAATTTCATCACCATCATGGTCCAGATATACTATAGTAATCAGTGATGTTTCTTCCCCGGCAGCAACTGTTACTTCACCGGTAACATCTTCTTCCGGGTTTTGAGTTACTATAGCACTGCCATTCATTCTGAGCACATACCCTTCCGGATCTTCGTGATCGTGATCATCAGAAACGGAATTTTTACAGTTAGAAAGAATAAGTGCAGACAATACGAGTAGAGGTAATACACCCCGTAGATAATTTTTTAGAAATTTCATGAGATTGATTATTAAAAAAAGTGAATAAATGTTCTGTTGATATAGCTGGTATGATCAACTCATGAAAGGAGGGGCCCGACCAAGAAATGAATAGGCATAATCAACGTAGTGAATTTGCTCACTTATCTCGATTATGCTTGTTTCGGGTAAAAAGTGTTCAGAATAATCCTGAGTTAAAGAATCCGGAGACTCAGAATTGAGTACATGAATAGGACAAAAAATATTGTTTTCCTGATAATGGGGGGTATCTGCGTGATAATCACAGACCAATACCTCCGTATGATAGTGAGTAAGACTACCAAAAAGGCTGATCACCAGAAAAGCGATGATCGTGTATATATTTGCGCCGGACCAATTCATGTGCGGGGAAAATAATCTTATTTAAGCAGAATGAATAGGATCAGAAAGAGAGGTTTCAAAATATTACATAGTGGTTCTGTGGCTCTTTGTCACAACTTGTAACTACATGTATCAAATTTTTTTTACTAACAAATGAATGGAGTGAAAAATTCTCTTAAATGCTTGCTATAGCACTTTCAGAGCTCATTTAATGAGGTTTTTTTTAAATACTACGTGTATTGATGAGGATTAAAAGTATGGTGCAGAAAACTCAAAAAACCGCTTCTACACATTTTCTTCATTTTAAATGGGGATTATTTAGACGTGTTATAAACCGATTCATTACATGACTCTTGAACCTAGCTTCTGCGTCTTGAGCCATGGGAAAGTAAAAACTAATAAGAGGTAATCATGGCCGATAATAAATTCGTTTACCGTTTTGGTAAAACAACTGATGGAAACCGCACACTGCGAGAGTTAATTGGAGGTAAAGGAGCAAACTTAGCCGAAATGTGTAATATAGGCATCCCGGTTCCTCCCGGATTCACAATTTCTACGGTTGCATGTAAAGCAACGATCGATAACAACATGAACTGGCCTGAAGGGTTAGAAGAGCAGGTTTACGAAGGTATTGCACACCTTGAAAAAGAAATGGGTGCAAAATTAGGTGATTCTGAAAATCCGTTACTCGTGTCTGTACGTTCCGGTGCCGCAGTATCTATGCCGGGTATGATGGATACCATTCTGAATTTAGGGATCAACGATAAAGTAGTTGAAGCACTGATCAAACGTACCGGTAACGAACGATTTGTATATGATAGTTACCGACGTTTCATCGACATGTTCGGTGATGTGGTTATGGGTGTAAGTCACGAGTATTTCGAAGAAGCGATCGAACATCTGAAAGAAGAAGTTGGCGTTAAAAACGACATCAACCTTACAACTGAGCACCTTAAAGTGCTGGTAGACAGATACAAAGCGATCTACAGAAAACATACAGGACACATGTTCCCTGAAAATCCTGTAGAACAAATGAAATTTGCCATCAACGCTGTATTCTCTTCATGGAACAGCAGCCGTGCGATCAAATATCGTGAGATCAGTCATATCGAAGGCCTCATCGGTACCGGAGTGAATGTACAGGCAATGGTGTTTGGTAACATGGGCAGCTCCAGCGCTACCGGTGTATGCTTTACCCGAAACCCATCCAATGGTACCGGCGAACTTTATGGTGAGTTCCTGGTTAACGCTCAGGGCGAAGATGTGGTAGCAGGTATTCGTACTCCTCAGCCGATCAACGAAATGAAGCAAATGATGCCGGATGTGTACGATGAGCTCAAAGCTTACACAAACAAGCTGGAAGCGCATTACAAAAATATGCAAGACATTGAGTTTACCATTCAGGAAGGAAAACTCTTTATTCTGCAAACCAGAAACGGTAAACGTACCGGTGCAGCTGCGGTTAAGATCGCTGTTGATCTGGTAAATCAGAATGTAATTACAAAAGAAGAAGCGATCAGCTCACTGGTTGAGCCGGAACATATCGAACAACTTCTTCACCCACAATTCTCATCAACCGATGTACTCGACAAAGAACTGTTAGGAAAAGGACTTCCTGCTTCTCCGGGTGCGGCCGTTGGTAAAGTAGTATTCGACTCTAAAGAAGCTGAATTAGCCGCTGAGAACGGTGAAATGGTGATCCTGGTACGGATCGAGACCAGCCCCGAAGATGTTGGCGGTATGTCATCAGCCGAAGGTATTCTTACTTCCCGCGGTGGTATGACCAGTCACGCTGCTGTGGTTGCCCGTGGATGGGGTAAGCCTTGTGTGGCAGGATGTAGTGATATCGTGATCAACTACAAAAACAAATCATTCACCAATGGTGAAGTTACCGTAAAAGCCGGAGACTGGATCTCAATAGATGGTACCCGTGGATTTGTAATGCTTGGCCAGAAAGAAATGCATCCACCAACATTAAGTGAAGAGTACGAAACCTTCATGCGATGGGTAGGTCAGTTTGAAAGAATGGACGTACGTGCCAATGCTGAAACTCCGGAAGATGCCGCTCTTGCCCGTTCATTGGGTGCAAAAGGTATCGGTCTGGCAAGAACTGAACACATGTTCTTCAAAGATGAGCGTGTTACTGCTGTGCGCAGAATGATCATCTCTGAAACAATTGAAGAACGACGTAATGCACTGATGAAACTTCTTCCTTATCAAAAAGAAGATTTCAAAGGCATTTTTAAAGAAATGAATGGTCTCGCAGTTACTATCCGTCTGCTGGATCCGCCACTGCACGAATTCCTTCCACATACTGACGAAGAGATTGAAGTAGTAGCAAAACAACTGGGCATCGAAGAAGAAGCTCTTCGACGCAAAGTGAACGCATTGAAAGAATTCAACCCGATGCTGGGTCACAGAGGTTGCCGTTTAGGTATCACTCACCCTGAGATCACTGAAATGCAAACCCGTGCCATCATGGAAGCCGCTATAGAGCTGCAATCAGAAGGAATTAAAGCAATTCCTGAGATCATGATCCCGCTGGTAGGTTCCGTTCAGGAATTTGTGAACCAACGCAAAGTGGTTGAAAAAACTTCTGAAGAAGTATTCGCTGAGCTCGACGCTCGTGTAGATTTTAAAATTGGTACTATGATCGAGGTTCCAAGAGCTGCGATCGTTGCTAACGAGATCGCCCGTGAAGCTGAATTCTTCTCATTCGGTACAAACGACCTCACCCAGATGACACTCGGTTACAGCCGTGATGACGCCTCTAAATTCATCCCTTATTACCTCGAAGAAGGTATTCTTAAAGACGATCCGTTCCAGACACTGGATCAACGCGGAGTGGGTGAACTGGTTCACATGGGAACTGAGTTAGGTCATGCCGGCAACCCTGATATCAAAATTGGTATCTGTGGCGAGCACGGTGGAGATCCTGCAAGTATCGAATTCTGCTACAAATTGGGCATGAATTATGTGTCTTGTTCACCATATCGTGTACCGATCGCTCACCTGGCTATTGCACAGGCAGTGATCAAACATGGCGAACGTAAAAGCAAAGAAAATCCAGCGGAGCTGGTTTAAGGCAACAAACCTTTTGTTTCCGGGTTTGGTTGTTGATTGATGATCATTAATTTGAGAACAATCTTCACTAAATCCGGGAACATCTGGTATGGCTCAATTTGAATATGACAGTTTAGTTGTTGGCGGTGGTGCTGCGGGCTTAACGGCTTCCGGCATCTCCGCCAATTTTGGTTGTAAGACCCTGATGATCGAGGTGCATCGTCTGGGCGGTGATTGTACCTGGACCGGTTGCATTCCCAGCAAAACCCTTCTGAAAGCCGGTCACATCGCAAGAAATATCCGGAAAGCTTCTGAATTCGGATTATCTGATACCGAACCACAGATCGATTTCAAAAAAGTGATCCGGCATGTACACTCAGTTCGTGAGGAAGTATATGAAGATGCTGACCGCCCGGAGATCTATGAGGAAATGGGGATTGATGTGGAATTCGGAAAAGCATCCTTTCTGGATAAGCATACCATCCTGATAGAAAAAGAAGATGGGAAAAAGCGCGAAGTAACTGCCCGGTATATATTCATTGCCACCGGTTCCAGTCCATCAGTGCCCGCAATTCCCGGTTTAGACGAAGTAGACTTTCTTACCAGCGAGAGTTTGTTTGAAACGGACCATTTTCCACAAAAGCTGATCATAATCGGGGGAGGCCCCATAGGCGTTGAGATGGCACAGGCTTTTTCAGATCTGGGATCGGAAGTCACGATACTTGAAGCACAGGATCGTATCCTGCAAAAGGATGATCCGGAGGTCACTGATATCCTTGAGAAGGTGATGATCAGAGACGGGATAAAGATCATGAGGTCCGTAGACATCAAAGAGGTTGCCCGGAATAAGGATGGAGTAGGGATAAAGATCTCTGTGGAGGGGAAAGAACAGGAGATAGAAGGAGATCGGTTGTTTATCGCTACCGGACGTCAGCCGAATGTTGAATCCCTCGGGCTTGATAAAGCCGGAATCCAATACAGTGAAAAAGGAATACAGATCAATGAATCCTGTCGCACCAATATTTCAAACATCTATGCCATTGGTGATGTGACGGGAGCATATCAGTTCACCCACATGAGTGAGCATATGGCTAAAATTGCTACGACCAAAGCACTGGTAAAACTTCCGATGAAGATCGACCGGAAACATGTGCCTTGGGTCACATATACCACTCCGCAGGTTGCCCATCTCGGGGCAAGGGAAGAGGACCTGAAAGCATCCGGAAAGAAATTTGAAGTGTACCGGTTCCCGTATACCAAAATTGATCGCGCACTGGCTGAGAACGAGACTGAAGGCCTCATCAAGATCTTTGCAACTAAATGGACAGGTAAAATTTTAGGAGTTTCCATAGCCGGAAAGCATGCCGGGGAGCTTATTTCTGAATTTGCGATGGCCATGAAGAACGGGATCAGTTTAAGAAATATGGCCGATACCATTCATCCGTATCCAGCCTGGGCATTGGGAGCACGCAGGGCTGCCGATCAGTGGTATATCAAAAATCAAAGTGAATGGTCGGTAAAACTGATCAGGAATATCTTCGGTTATTCCGGAGATATCCCTGATTACAGTGATCCTGACAGAGTTGTTTAGCCCTTAATTCATTACTGAATAAGAGTAATCAGCTCCGCTGGTGGTTTGGGTAGTAACTTTACTCCGGGTTGTATTTTCGACGCTGTAGGTGAGCTCGTTACTTACATGTCCGTTGTGGTCGGTAATGGTTTGTGTTATGATCAACGTGGTCTGATCTCCGAAGGAGAAACATCCAAAGTTCTCGATCACACCGCTACGTTGGCTGCTTGCGTTGGTAATAGAACTGATCCAGAAACCGGTATTTCCATTAGGCAGAAATTCCCAGTCAACGCGTGATTTTGAACCGGATTGTAATCCAACGGGGGCTTCAAAACCGGAAGCTATTCTCAACATAAAATCGTAGGTGACACACGGTTGGTCGATCTCATTTACGGTGATACTGATCAACTCCACATCGCAGTCCTCGGTAGCATTGTTTTCTGAACATTCGATGGAATCCGGGTCGATCTTTTCTACTTCTGTGAATCCGTTTTCGACGCTTAGAGGGGAGGAATCACAACTGAACAAAATTAAACTAAGGGTAGACAATATTATTAACGCTCTCATGACTTTCTATTTTATTCTCTCTTATCAGGTACTGTTTTTAAAATATTAAAATCTTCTAATATTAAAAAGAGATAAGATGTATAAAATTTTACTAAATCAATGAAAAGCAGGTGTTTAGCTAATTGTTATCGGCTCAATATAAAATGACTTAAGTATTATTTTGAAAAAAAATGCCCGGTATAAACACTTACACCGGGCATTAAAAATAAGAGATGAGAGGGTGGATCAGCTAACGATCTTACTTTCTTCAACCACCATGTGATGTTCGCCGTGGAATCCGATATCCATTCCTTCTAATTCAAGTTCTTCATCCACACGACCGCCTCTGGTGATGAGTTCACAAACCTTCCAAACCACAAAGGTGGCAACCGCAGAATAGGCGATAGTTATAAGCACTGCTTTTAACTGAACCCATACCTGAATTGGATTTCCGTAAAGTAGTCCCGCGCCACCGTTCACCTCCGGATTGGCAAAGATCCCGGTCAGTAATGCACCGGCAATTCCAACGAGACCGTGAATCCCGAATGCATCCAGAGTGTCGTCATGTTTTATCATAGATTTCAGATGTACAACGCCCCAGTACCCAACGATACCGGAGATGATACCGATCGCTAATGCTCCGCTTGCATCCACAAAACCGGATGCCGGAGTAATTCCTACCAGTCCGGAAACGGCACCGGATGCCATTCCGATCAGTGTCGGCTTTTTCACAATGAACCACTCGATGGTTAACCAGATCAATGCACCGGCAGTTGCTGCGATATTTGTGACCAATACGGCATTGGCAGCAATTCCGTCGGCAGCGAGCTGACTCCCGCCATTAAATCCAAACCAACCGAACCACAGCAGGGCAGAGCCAAGGATCATAAACTTGATAGATGATGGTTTTCTTACTTCTTCCAGTCCGTGTTCCATACGCTTACCAACCAGATAAGAAAGCACGAGTCCGGCCACACCGGCATTAATATGTATCACCGTACCACCGGCAAAATCCATTTCACCGGAATTGCTGAGGAATCCACCTCCCCACACCCAATGGGCAACGGGTGCATACACGACTAATACCCAGAATATGGTAAAGATGCCCCAGGTGGAAAAGCGTACGCGTTCAATGATGGAGCCACTAACAATGGCCACGGCAATAGCAGCAAACGTACCCTGAAAAGCGACAAATAATAATGTGGGGATGCTGCCGCTCACGTCATTCACACCAATACCATGCAGCATGAAATTACTGAGCCCGCCAATGATGGCATTTCCATCTGAGAATGCAAGCGAATACCCGCCTATTATCCAGATAAGACTTCCGGTACAGAAGGCCATGTAGCTCATTCCGATGGTGTTCAATACGTGTTTATTCTGGGTAAGACCTCCATAGAATAAAGCGAGTCCGGCAGGGGTCATTAACATCACCAGCGCGGTGGCAATTAAGAGCCAGGCGGTATCGCCGGTATTAAGGGTTGCTTCGGCTTCCTGAGCATAGACTGAGACTGCTCCGAAAACCGACAACAGAAGTGTGAGTGAGAGTCGTTTCATCGGTTGTTTCTCCAACTAATTATTTAACTGATTAAGTGCCGATATTATAAATAATGAAAACCAATAAAACACAGGTTAAAAGAGTTGTTTACTTAAAAAAGTAAATGTTAAAACATTGGAAGGGCTTTTTTGGTGTAAATTAAAGTAAATAACCTAAAATAATTAGGAGTACAGGTTGTATTGAGTAGCATTAAAAAGCGAAATAATTAAATCAAAAACTCCAAAACACCTTCCTTTTTGAGAGTGAGGATATCCATACCTGTTCAGTTATTGATGCCGATATAAGGACATACAGGATCTGAAAAAAGTGAGTGAGAAGGGGAAAGGGGGAGGAATAGAAAGGCTTTATGCCAGGTATCTCAGCTTAAACTGAACTATGAATGGGTCCTTTGATCGTTGTAGTTAGAAGGTGATTGTAGAGCACTAAAATAAATTCATTTTTGGTTCCATCGTCTTTCAAGTTCATTTTAAAAAACTCCATCCAAGCTTCCACCTCAATTTTACATAAGGCATAATCGCAGTTCCATGATCGAATAGCTTAGCAACAATCAGTCCTTCTTTCTCCTGGTTTGGCCAAGATTTATCGCCGTTAATGCGATTTTCAGAAAAACTATGAACTAACTGGGCGCCAAGTCCTATTGTAAGATCCCGGGTAAAACCAATTTTCCTTACTACTTTGTATCCCCAATTCACTTGTAAACCTAGCGCAAATCTGTTTACATGATATGAGTTATTGAAGTTATTAAACTCTGCAAAACCGCCATTACCTATGCGTTCTGAGACTGTTTCATCTCTTGTGGTTTGGGTGATTTGAGAAAAAATTTCGAAACTATGATATGCTCCACTATTTGGAAATAGCTCTGTATGTTCGGGTAGCGTTCCTAAAAAACCGGTTTTTGAGTTTCTATATTTCTTTAATTCAGCTTTAACATTTAACCCTATATTCTTTTCTGCACTAATGCTAATGAAACCTCTTGATGGACCATAAGAATGAATAAGGCCAAGGTTGAGGTATATAGATTGATTTTTCCTAAAGGGACGCTCAAGACCGACATTGAAATTGGCAGAGTTTAATTGATTCGGAAAATAATCAAAGGCAGATGTATATATAGTGAACTTAGGTGCTTTTTGATTTCCTGTTTCTTGGCCTGAAACAGCTGTTTGAAGCAACACAACAAATAGAAAAAAAAATTTAAGTGATTTCATCTTTTGCCTTCATTAATTAGCAAATAACGACCCGGCGTTTAAGCGGCGCGGCTAAGTTCTTGAAGTAAGAAACTAACTGCAATCGCGGCCGCTTGATTTGCTTGTTATTGCACTTACTTGATGTAATTACTATTCAAGACTCACTGCATATTTGTGTTGACATGCTCTAAAAAGTCTATTAGTCTTTTAAAAGACTGTATATGTTCAGTTTCTTTATTTCTTGATATCAAGCTTTCCAAATAATCCTTATCTAGGACTCCATTGGGCCTATTTTTTGAATAACGTATATTTCTCTCTCTGAGGAATTTAGTACAGTACGCTTCATGAAATTGAGAAAAACTATTAAAACCTTGATATATCCCCATTTCTTCAGGGTCGTTCTCTTGAACATTATAAAATTTCACATAATCTAAAAGATCAGGATCCTGAGGGTTTTGCTTGAAAATCTTTTTATTTCCCAAGAACCAAGTTTCAATGCATCGGTTTTGTGGAATTATAATAAGCTCAGCATGATTTAATTTTAATTCCTGCTCTACTATAAATGAGTTTACTTCTTGAATTCTACCTTTAATTGTGGATTCATCAACATCCAGTACTAATACTAAATAATCAAAGTTTCCAAGTTCATTAACCTCATCAATAGAATTTTTTAAATGATTATGTAATAATGCTGGATATCCGTTCCCATTAAACAGAAAATAATTGTTCTTTTCTACTTCGTGAGGCCATGATACTCTAATAAGATCGGGGACTAAATGATTGAACCATGCTGGATATACTCTCTTTTCTGTTCTTCTCCCTTCAACTATAACATATAGATTCATGCTTCTAATCCAGTTTGGTATTGTTCCAATTGGATTAATTGCATAAATGCATCATGTTTGGATTTTCCTATATTGAATTCTTTTGGATTATGCGTATGAACTATTCCTTTTGTCCTAGTTACTAGCTTCCAGTTTTGATACTCAATATTATTAATGATATAAGGATGGTGGCTTGTGAGAATAAATTGGATTTGTCTTTTTGAAGAGAGAATATCATTTGTAAGCTCATTAATACAATTAATACCTAAACTATTCTCAAATTCATCTATTAAAAAGACACTACCTTCACTACATAAATAAATTTCACTTATATGTATTAAACTTCGGAACATGCCAGATGAGATATTTTCTTGCTTTATCCATTTATCCACACCTGTTTCCTTTATTTGAATAAATGGATACTCTTTAAAAAAGAATGGGAAACCATCTTCATCCTCATCCTCATAGTCAAGTGGTTCAACTTTCACATCTTCAATTTGTGGAAAAATATCTATATATCTTTGTTTTATCGTTTCAAACGTTTTTGGGACATTTTTATATGTAAGAAATAGCTTTGTAATTATATCTTCGGTGCTTTCTTGAATGGATTTAAGTGACTTATTTTTTTTCAACAGCTTTTGAAAATCCAAAAACCTTAAACGATATGGGACAGTTTTGGAATCTGTTTGATCGCTAAAAACGATTTTTCCAAAACCATCAAAAGCAGGCTTAATTTGACCTTCTTCTTTTAACAAATAGATAACGCTTTGTTGATTTGGAAGTTTAACTGTTTCCGTGTCATTAAAAAGTATCGAATCTTTTTTCCTATCTACGATTACTTTTTTGTTTAATTTCAGCTTTTCTTTCAGTATTGATGGTTTATTTCGTTTTACATCTTCATCGTCATCATCACTAAAGTCAACATCTCCTTTGTTTTCGAATTTCCCCTCCCATTCAAAAATATTTTTGTCAGAAGTTTCAAAAATTACTTTCCACTCAATACCACTTATAGATTTACCATTTGCGATTGATTTAAGCCTCATGATCGATTTTAGTATTTGTGTTTTTCCTACACCGGAGGCTCCAACTAAAAGTGTTAAATTATCAAATGAAGCATTTTTTAATCGCCATTTTCTAGCTTCATCATTGTATATCAAGTTTAAAATTTTCATAACTACTGAATAATGTAGACTATTTATTTAAAGTCAATCTTGCACAAAATTGAAATTGGCTTATTTAAGAAGGTAATAAATTTATTAAAAAGAACTCGAACCCCGATAGTCGAACTAAAAAGTGCTACAACGACCCGGCGTTTAAGCGGCGAGCCTGGGGATTAAAATTAACGACCCGAATCGTGTGGAAAGAGCCGTGTCCGTCCACCGCCGGATACGTTTGAAACTCTTGTTATGTGGCTGTATTTAGTCACATCATATTTAATTCGCTTTAAGAAAGTTATTAATAAATGAATCCATATTGCGATCGATTACATCAATAATATATTCTGAGTCTCTACCATGGGTTCCAGAACCACTAATTTCCCAAGAAATTGCTCTCTTTGTGTAAAATTTTTCGCCAACTATATAGAATGTATTTCTTTGGAATTGGAGACTTGTACTAAAGGCATTTCCAATAACATTAATATTCGCATAAAGAAAATAGTCATAACTACCTTCTAAATATTCTTTTCTTGAAATAATATTTATATCTGCCTGTTGAAGACGAAGCTCAATTTTATCTTGAATTCTTCTACTATTTAAACCTATTTCCGCAGCGTCATCTGTGAGGTTCTCGACTAACACGAAGATTCCTATTGGTTCAGTAACTTCTAACCCATTTCCATCATATATATCTTGAGCATAACCAACATTAATACTGATCAAGAAAAAAAATAGTAGGAAAGAAATTTTTACTGAATTCATAAAAAATGAAGAATATATTTTGATTTAATTCAAGTAACCTAACGACCCGGCGTTTAAGCGGCGAGGGTTTTCGGTTGAATTAAAAGTAAAAGAAATAGTTAGTTAAGTAAAAGTTAGAATTTGCGGAGCCACTACTCGAGTCCGACTTGAAACGCTTGTTAGCTTTCCCGTTTTTCTGCTTCTTCATCAATTGCTTTTTGAAAACGATTTAATCCTTTTCTGTCGAGTTGTAGTTGACCTAATCCAGGCACGTCAATTTTAAGTGCTGCTGATGCTCCGAGCAGAGAACTGGCCAAATCTTGTGCTGGATGTTTTAGTTCTCCTTTACTGGAACCTTTTACAAAAAGACCTCTAGATAACCTGTCTACAAGCTCTTTTGGTATTTCAGCACCTCTTTCTTCTTTCCATTCCAGAGCCATTTCTACTAACCAGCTTGCTCTGTCAAAATCTAATTCCAGCTGTCTTAATTTGAATTCTTCATCTGCATGCTGACGAGCCCAATTATCTGCCCATTTTATATAAAAACCAATTGTACCTGCAAATGACAATATCCCAATTGATGTCTTAATGTTGATCCAATATGATGGGTCAGATGAGCTAAGATATATATTATAAAAAGTCACACCTATTAAAGCTATAATTAAGACTGAAAATAAAATATGAATGGGTATTCTTTTTTTCTGAGTTTCACTAGTGAGATTAAATGAGGAATTTCTTTGTTTAAGAATATTTTTTAAATCTTCCCGAAGTTTTCTTCTAGCATGTGTATTGCTTCTGTCATCCAGTTCACTTTCTCTTTTTTCTATTAGTGCTTCTTTCTCCTTTATTTCTTCAAGGAGCTCTTTTTTTTCTTTATCGAATTCCTCTCTTAATCTTAACCTTTCCGTTTCAGCTTTTTCGTCTAATGACTGTCTATATTTGTGTGTCTGACTTATCAGGTCTTCAGCTAAGGATTCTAGTCGAACTAATGCCCCTTCTCTTGAAGAATAAAAATCAGCTAATTCACTCCCTAATACCTTTCTTAAACTTCCAGAAGTGACTTCAAATTTTTTAAATACATTTCTAACTGTTGTAATTGCTTCAATTGTCGTTTCAGAATCATCACCTCTTTTTGGATTAACAGATATTATATCTAAAGGATCATTTCTCCTGATTGATAATCCAAAACCAATATTTGGCAGATTAAGACTAGCTGTGTGAATAATAGAGGAGCCAGCAAAATTTAGTTTTGCAACTTTACTGTCTTCTAAAATCTTGCTTAGATTCCCAGTGAGAAGGATAGGATCATTCTCTCCTAAACGAATATTGTAAGTGCAATCATCGGGTTCACCTAGTTTATCCCATATTTTTTTAAAACCGGTAATTATATCCTTATCTGTTGGTGGAACAAGATTTGAAACTATATTTGGCATAAGTTTTAAGTTAGGTTATTAGGGAAGCTAACATATTATTTTATACGAACGAGGGATTTTGCTGATTTTGTCGGATACAATGACAATATCACCCCTGAAGCACACTTCCTCTTTGTTATGTGGAAAAGTATCCGACCCTTTTTTTCCACAGCTGTGTCGGATAATATTCCAGCTTTTCTTGCAAGGAATTGCGCTGTCCGCCAACGCAGAGTATACAATTATGTTAAATAAAACAAAGGAATTATGAATGCGCTGAGCTCACCGCTTCGCATACGCTTCGCGGAATTAAGAATGTATGCTACGCAGTTTTGAGCTCACCACTACGCGGAATTAAGAATTAAGAATTAAAAATTAAGAATTGGTGATAGCTTCGCAGTTTTGAGTGTTTAGTGTTGAGTTTTGAGTTGGGCGCTACGCGGAATTAAAAATTCTAAATTATGAATTAAAAATTGGAGGCCTGAGGTGGTTCAACGGTACTCAATCTTAGGACATTCATTGCCGGTTCAACGTTTGGCAGATCCTTCTCCGTCAGCCGACGGATCTGGATGACGGATTTTGTTGACTTATAAAGAAAGGACTGGAAACCAGGATTACGGCTTCCTAACATAATTCCACCCTTAGAATTGCGAGCGGAGAAAGATTCTGAAGAAGGGAGCGTGTCCCGGCGAAGCGGACCCATAAATCCGCTCCGGATGAAAAGTATACACGGTTGGGGATCGTCCATGGACCTTCGGATTTATGGAGCGAACGCAGGAGGACTCCCGCCCGGAATTCATAGGTGGTGGTTTTTGGTACTTTTGTCCACACAAAAGTACGGTAAAAACTTTCGCTTAGCGGAATTAAAAATGTATGCTGCGCAGTTTTGAGCTCACCGCTTTGCGGAATTAAGAATGTATGCTACGCAGTTTTGAGTGTTTAGTGTTGAGTTTTGAGTTGAATTTCGAAGTTGTACAATAGTCATTAACCACTGTTCGGTTCTTGTTAGTACATCACTCCGCAGGTCTTTCTCCATTATCTGATAGTTCTGGAGCACATATAATTGAATCTGAACTTATGGAAAAAGTCCTCCTCCTTGAGAAGGAGGAGACAGAGGAGGTCGAAAAACCCGGAGTATGGTTATAAGCTTTGAATGGGTAAATGAGCTTGTATGTTACACACCCCTAAATCCCCTCTCAAGAGGGGACTTTTGATGAGCGTTTATAACTATTTACGAGCTCCAAAATAGCTTCCGGGAGAAATGCGGGACTAATGGGGTAATGGGGTGGAGTAGTTCAAATCAGGGAAGGCGATCAACGTATGGTTATAACGCCATCTCCATTTCTTCCGGCGACTTTTGCGCCACTTTTGGTCGCTCAAAAGTGGTAACCCCTTTATCGGGTAATTATCATGAGATTGCCGCAGGTTGTGTTCGCTTCGCTCACCGCTGCGCATACGCTGCGCGGAATTAAGAATGTATGCTACGCAGTTTTGAGTGTTTAGTGTTGAGTTTTAAGTTGAATTTCGAAGTTGTACAATAGTTATCAAACATTGTTCAGTTCATGCCGGTACAACAGTTGGCAGATCCTTCTCCTTCAGCCGACGGATCTGGATGACGGATTGGGTCACTCAAAAGTGGTAAACAGATTGTTATATGGAGCAGAGCTCCGGTGGGGGAATTCCGCAGCGGAGCTACGGAACCAGGTGTAATGACTGCTTCAAAGTGTTGAGCAGAAGACCGGATTGATCAATCGGTCTGTCGCACATCGGTCCTTCGTATTTCATAATCTCCTTGCATGTCTTTATCCGTCAGCTGAAGGATCTGATTGACGGATGGGGTCGCTGAAAAGTGGTAAATGAATAGTTTTGTAGAAAGGAGCTGCGGATACAGTTCACCACACATTATACTTACTTCAGTTTGGTATTAAATCCCGCGGGATAGATCCGGTCTCTTTTCAGCTTGTCGATCACTTCAAAGGCGATCGCATTACCGGTTTGTTTTCTGTTGCCGTAGTCTCCACTGGTTACATCGATCACCGCTCTCCAGATCTCGGTGGTATCAGCTACCGAAAATAACCGGGCCTTAAGTCCATGTTCGATGGTTTTACTGCTCCCGGCATATCCAAATGAGGTGCCGGTATAGGCATAATTCGGGGTTACGGTTTGATCGTACTCATCCACATTCATCATAATGAAATAATTACAGTTCTGATCTTTCGCTATGGCGATCAGATTTTCGACGGTGAATGCACCGGCATTGTTAAGAAATGAGTAGGTATCCTGTTCAAAATGCACAGAGTTCAATTCGTAGATAGCACGGGAACGGGACTCGATATAGGTAGCCGCAGCTTCGATGGAGTCATCTGTATAAATAGCATAATACACCCCATCAAGATCCTGAATAACACCGGGTGCAAGTACACTCGATGAAATTTCAATGGTGGTGCAGTTCATAACGAGCAAAAGTAGGAGGGGGAGTAAGGTCTTATATTTCATTGTTGCGTGGGTATGGATAATAATCCGTCTTTGTTTAATTGACTTATGATGTTTCGGGATAGCTCTCTAACAAACGGCTTACGTTCACTGTCACTGATCTTCTTGTACGATAAGGTGGCTTCCCAGATCAATTCCTGCGAATCGACCTTGTAGAGAAAAGTCCTGAACCGGTAATCGTTGGTAATTCGGATACTGGATGTATTGTCAAAAGCATCAGGGGTGGAGGTATAGCCGCTTTCCTCTTCAACCTGACGGACCACAAGAACATAATCCAGATGCTCTGCTTTAGCCTGATTGATCAATCGGTTTTGCGAATTCAGGCTTCCCAGAAATAACTGTTCTTCACTTTTATAGATGACCCGTCGGGTTTTATACATGAGAGCGGCATGATCATCAAACTCAGCGTAATGATCTTTCAGGTCATCCAGGAAATAGTAGGCATAATAGACCGATTCAATGGTCTCTCCGTCATCAACATGCCGGGTAGTGGAAATGCTGGTTGTGGCACATCCCTGCATAAAGAGGAAAACGATGGTAATTAAGAGTGCGGTGCCAAGACTAAAATTCTCTGGATTGGATCTCATCTAATTTTCCGAGTGCTCGTTCTTTAAGATTGTTAAACTGATCTTCGGGGATGTGTCCCGTAGTGAATTGCATGTACAGCCACACGATATACGTAGCCATCACATCCTCGTAGCAGTAATGTTCGATCTGTTCCAGTTCATTTCTGCGGAACATCTCCAGCACCTGATTGCCTTCGCCGGTCTGTTTGAAAGGGATCCCGATCAGCTGACCCAGATGCTTTAATTTAGGCCACGAACTTGCGCCGTAATTACTGAACTCATCCACCAGATCGATGTTATGGCGGGAATAGCGATACCTGATGTCATAATCACTCATCCGTACAGGCATTTGCAGTCCGTGTTTCATGGCACGGTAAGTTAGTACCGGAAGGTCGAATCCTTTCCCATTGTGATGAATCAGGCCGAAGTCTTTGTAGGTACCAATGGCCCGGAATATCTTTTCGAGACCTGCTTTTTCATCTTCACCGCTCCAGGTCACTTTTTGTTTAGGTTGACCGGTATTTTCGATCCATAAACCGACCCACGAAACCACCCGGTGATACATCGGGGGGAGAAAGCCTGATTTATTTCTGGCCAGTTCTTCGGAGGCTTTTTCCATAAGGAGTTCTTCATCCGATTCATGATCGTTCAGGACGGTGCGGACAAAATCCAGGTCGGGGATGGTTTCAAGATCAAAAATAAAAAACATGAAAGGTCTCTGTGTTACTTACAGTGAGCCTAAGAGTAACAATAAATTAGAAATAATTCTCAGAGCAGATGATCAAAGTTCCGTGAGTTCGCCGGCAAGATCCCGAACGAATTGGTGTTCCAGGTCATCCCGGGATTCGGAGTGAGCCTGTAACCACATCAGTTTGGTCAGTGCGGCTTCCAGTGTCATATCCTTTCCTGAGATCGCACCGGCTTTGAGAGCAGCCCTGCCGGCAGGATATTTGGTCAGGTCCACGGAATCGTAATCTGCCTGCGAAACGATCACCACCGTTACTCCTTCAGAAGTACATTTTTCAATGAAAGGGAGCAGGCTCAGCGCTCCTTTTATGGGGAAATTTCCACTTCCAAACGTTCGGATGATCACAGAGCGCAATTTCTTCAGATCCAGACAGTGCAGGTATTCGGGATTTAGAGATGGATGGGCTGTGATCACAAAAACGCGGTTATCGAATCCGGGCTGAACTTCAAAAGGAGGGAGGATCATCTCCGGTGTGGTATTCAATTCAATATTCAATCCGATCTCGGCCAGTAACGGATGGTTCGGGGAACCAAAGGCGTCGAAATCGCCAATACTTAATTTGGTGGAACGGTTTCCTTTGTACACATGATCATTAAAGCAAATGGCGACATCCTGTAGCGAAGTAGTGGCCATTTCAATGGAATTAATGAGGTTCCTCCGGGCATCGCTGCGGATACTGCTCAACGGAACCTGACTTCCCGTAAAGATCACCGGTTTCGACAGGTTCTTTAACGTGAATGATAACGCTGATGCTGTATACGCCATGGTATCGGTGCCGTGCAGGATCACAAAACCATCGTACGATTCGTAATTACTGTCGATACAGCGGGTGAGATTATCCCAGTGCGAAGCATTCAGATCCGAGCTGTCTTCAAAAAATAACGGATAGGTATGGATCTCGGCCAGTTCTTCCAGCTTGGGAATTTGCTCGTATAAATGTTCCGACCAGGCCTCGGGATCGAGTTCCACACCTTCGCCTTTAGCACTCATGGCAATGGTTCCGCCGGTCTGAATCAGTAGGATCTTTTTCATCTTGCTTCTTAGTCGCAGTCGTTTAAATTGAGACTTCACATACAATTCATGTTTGAATTACATGTTGACGGAGAAGATAAGCGTTAAAAGAGGTAAGCGCTTTTTTAATTGCGGAATAATAATTTTTCACGAACAGAGGAGATTGCCATGAAAGTGTATAATCCTACCAGAATCAGAAATGTTGTATTGTTGGGGCATTCAGGCTCCGGTAAAACAACCCTGGCTGAAACCATGTTGTTTGAAGCCGGAGCCATCAACCGAAGAGGAACCATAGAGGAAAAAAATACGGTATCAGATTACCATTCTCTGGAGAAAGAAAAGGGCAAATCTATTTTCTCCTCATTTATGAATCTTGATTGGCGGGGCCATAAGATCAATTTAATAGACACCCCGGGTACTGCAGATTATATTGGCGAAGTTGTTGGGGCATTACGTGTTGCAGATACAGCCATTTTTACCTTGAATGCAGAGAACGGTGTTGAAGTTGCCACCGATTCGCTCTGGAAATACACCAAACGCTATAATGTGCCATCCATGTTTGTGGTGAATAAACTGGATAACGAGCGTTCAGATTTTTGGAAAGCCGTTGAAGAGGCTAAGAACCATTTCGGAAGAGAAGTGATCGTGGTTCAGTATCCATACAGTGAAGGAAACGATTTTCATGCGATCATCGATGTGTTACGCATGACCATGTACGAATTCCCGGAAGGCGGAGGAAAACCGGATAAACTTCCGATCCCGGATGCCCAGAAAGAACGTGCTTCTCAGCTTCATCAGGAATTGGTGGAAGCCATTGCCGAAAATGACGAAACCCTGATGGATATCTATTTTGAGCAGGGTGAGCTGGATGAAGAACAAATGCAGAAAGGATTGCATCTGAGTTTATTGAACGGAAACCTGAATCCGGTGTTCTGTGCCAGTGCGGCTAAAAATATGGGAACAGGTCGTATTATGGGATTCCTGGATGACGTTGCTCCTAATCCGTTAGAAGCCAACAAACCAAAAACAGAGGATGGTGAGGAATTTGACCTGGATCCGGAAGGTAAACCGGTGATGTTCCTGTTTAAAACTCATTCTGAATCTCACGTGGGTGATCTGATCTATTTCAAAGTTTACGGCGGAACCGTAACTGCCGGCATGGACCTGATCAATGAGTCGAACGGAAATTCGGTACGGCTTGGAAACCTCTTCTTAACCGAGGGACATAAGCGTATTGAGGTTTCTGAGGTAAACACCGGTGATATTGCCGCCGTGGTTAAACTGAAAGACAGCGAAGTGAACGATACGCTTCACGAAAAAGGAAGTCCTGTTAAACTGGATCCGATCCACTTCCCGCCAACTACTATCAGAACCGCAGTAAAACTTACGAAAGAAGGGGATGAAGATAAGTTGGGCAGTGCGTTGCATCAGATCCACAGAGAAGATCCTTCGCTTACTATCGAACACAGTCAGGAACTCAAGCAGATCCTCATTCATGGTCAGGGCGAAGAACACCTGAATACCATTGAGGATGCGCTAAGAAACAGATTCGGACTGGATATCGAATTTGAGACTCCGAAGATCCCATACCGGGAAACTATCACCAGTCAGGTTCGCACACAGTACAAACACAAAAAACAAAGTGGTGGTGCCGGGCAGTACGCCGAGGTTCACTTATTGGTAGAACCGCTGGATGAAAACATGACCGTTCCTGATGATATAAAAGTCCGCAATGTGGAAGAACATGAGCTGCCCTGGGGCGGGAAACTCGTTTTCCAGAATTGTATTGTAGGCGGTGTGATCGATAACCGTTTTATGCCGGCCATCCTGAAAGGGGTCATGGAAAAAATGGAAAATGGTCCGATGAGTGGATGTCGTGCCCGTGATATCCGGGTTTCGGTATTCGATGGTTCTATGCACTCGGTGGATTCAAACGAAGCTGCTTTTAAAACAGCGGCAAGAATGGCATTCAAAAACGCATTTATGAACGCGAACCCAAAATTGATGGAACCGGTTTACGAGATCACGGTAACTGTTCCGGCTGATTTTATGGGTGATGTAATGAGTGACCTCGGTACCCGCCGGGGACAAATTCAGGGAATGGATTCTGAAGGTGCTCTTCAGCAGATCAAAGCCCATGTACCACTCGAAGAACTGGATCATTATTCAACCCGCTTGAAATCAATGACTCAGGGAAGTGCTTCATATACCCGTGTATTCTCTCATTACGCACCTGTGCCTTTCGATGTACAGGAACGTGTAATTAAAGAGAACATGGAACTGGAAGAAGCTTAAAATCAGACGTTCAATTCAAAGACTAAAGGTGACCGGTTATTCCGGTTGCCTTTTTTTATGGGGTGTGTTGAGATCAATCAATTTCGAAAGTAAGGGTAGCCCAGTCAGAGATGTAATCTACCGAATCGGTTTCCACAGGGACCATGTGAATGGTTCGTAAATACCAGTATCCTTTTTCCGAGATCATAAACCGAACGATTCCCTCAGAATTGGTCAGCAACGGGTATTCCATAGGATCGTGATCCGTTTCCTCATCATGATCATGATCTTCTTCAAACGGTCGGTGTCCCACATAAACGAGTTGATCGGCCAGCGTTTTGCTGTTGGCAAGTAATTTAAATTCAGCAATTCCCCCCATCGATAGTTCGTAAGGATTTACGACAGGAATGAATTCTACCGGGTAATCCAGTACCTCAGAATAATGGTGATGGGTGATCTCATCCCCGACCTGTAGAATGGCTTTTACGTGCTTAGCATATAATTCGGTGGCATCTTCCTTCATCAGACCATGCTCTTTGCGAAAAGTAAGAATATTCAAAACTCCGTCATGCTTCAGATAGTCGTTAAAATCATCGGCACTTAACTGAATGGGACGGGGTTTTGTGGATACACCGGCAACATAGGTGCCCGGGTCACCGGTCTTGAATTTGAGATGAGCGGTATTATCGGCATCGTACCAGTCGTTTACGGAAGGGATCATTTCATAGTCAGGGCCTTTTATAATGGGATGTATGATCCTGTCGCTGTTAACGGCATTTTCGCTCTTATCGAAGGAGCCGTTAACCAGCAGTAATTCATATTCGGTATCAGGGCGAAGATGAAAATGTTCTGTTTTAAGGAATAGATCGTGAGCGGTAAAGATCAAAAAGGCAGCGATTCCGGATATGAGATATTTCATGGAAATAAGTTCAATAAGATTTCTAACTCTAAAGGAAATTATGGATTATAGTTCCTGTTTTCTAAGCTTTTGATCATTCTGAAAGACTGATATACCAGAAAGAACAGGGCAGCAAGCAGTATGAGTCGGGTGATGAAGGTGATCCTTATCCAACTCCATTCCAGATCGGCTGCGGTCCATGTGGGAAAATCCCAGGCGATATGTAAACGGCTGAGCACATCCGGACTTAAATAATCATTGAATATATCGTGAAGCGTCATGAAGTCCAGAGCCATGGTACCGGTTATAATAAAGATGGCGATCAGACTGTATTTAAGATTTGAACGTATCTGTTCCATAACCACTCCGTTTTTTTATTACTGATAATAAGCACCCGAATTACTTACAAAGGCAATTTTGCGTCCATCCGGCGACCAGCTCGGTACATTGATGGTTCCCTGACCACCATACACATAGGCAATGATCTCCGGTTCACCGCCGGTGGCAGGCATTTTCCGTAAAGTCACATGTTTATAAAATGGATGAGCTGCGGGATCCACATCGGTGCCGAAACTCAGAAAAACGATCCATTTACCATCCGGAGAAAGATGAGGAAACCAATCGTTGTAAGCATCATCAAATGTTAATTGGGTGGGTTCCGACCCATCAGCGTTCATCTTCCAGAGTTTCATGGTACCTGTTCTGGTTGAATTGAAATAGATCGTTTTTCCATCCGGTGAAAATTCTGAGCCATCATCTAATCCCGGAGTATCAGTGAGCTGAGTTTCTTCCATGGTTTGTGTATCTGCTGCATACAGATCGTATTTGCCATTCCGGAATCCGGTAAAAATAACTGTGGAATTATCCGGGGAGATACCGTGCAGATAGGAAGCACCAACCCCCGATCTGCTTACTTGTGTAAGAGAATCACTTCCATTAACAGGCAACAGGTAGATCGTGGAATTTCCGTCATCTTCTGCATTGTGATGACTGATCCCTATCAAAGAACCATCAAAAGATAAAACATGATCGTTATTATTATCGGTGGCAAATCCGGTGTTCAGGTGAGACACTTCACCGGTTTCCAGATCGAAATTATACAATAGTCCATGTGAATTGTAGATCAATGTTGATCCGTCATTGGTCCAGTTCGGGGCCTGTATGGAATGTTCTGATTCGAGCAATACCGTTCTCGTACCTGTTTCAAGATCCAATACTTCCAGCCGGCTGCCCAGATATTCACGGTATTGTTCCAGCTCTTCAGGTGCAGGTTTAATGATCCTCACATTTTTGAAAACAGCCTCTTCAACTACATCAGCATTGTGTGAACAAACGTAGATTCCGGCAAATACCTGATCTTTCAGCATTAAAGAATCGACTTTCACTGTGGTAAAAGCCTTGCCTTTTTTGGCTGTGGATAGGAGGAAGGTGTCACCACGACGTTCCAGTTGAATTATTGTGGCATTGCTGTCGGGGGAGACCACTTGTTGTGTTTCATCTTTATAAGTGGTCCTGTACTGAAGGGAAATGAGTCCATCGCCGTGTAGGGTGCCGTTTGCCATGGCAGAATGCGGGTCGAGTGAATTCCGAACGGTCCAGCCGATCTTTCTGTGCGGGTCAACCCCGTCACCAATAAAATCTACTTCTGCTCTCAGAATGAAATCACCTTGAAGTGCTTTCCATAGGAAGCGCATTTCGTCGGTATCGCCCCACATATTGAACCCCGAACCTTTTAACCGATATTCACCGGTTTCAGGATCATATTCGGCACTTCCCTGATGCATAACATCACCCACATCAGTCGAGTTATCAAACACTCCGAATACAGGATCATAGGGTTCGGAGGATGATGATCTCTTACTATCAGTTGTCATGATCAAAAGAGCTGAGAGAGGTATAAGAAGCAGATATTTCATAGGTACTTTCCATAATTAAGAACTGACAGATCTGATCAGTTATATGACTCCGATTTTATCATCCGAATATGATAAAATGAATGGATTTATCCTATGAAATATCTGTTTAAGAACGAATTAACCAAAGAAAGTTTTTACTTCAGCGGATTGGTTTCAAAGAAGGCGGTACTGGCGTTAAATCCCAGCGGTCCATTGGCATATTTGAATGCCTCGCCTAATTCAAATCCGGCAAGATGTCCCAGATACCGGGCCCGCGCTTCCAGATGCTTGAAGAACTTTTTGGATGAGATATAGGTCTCTGGTTCTTTGCCGGGATCACTCACATTGAACTGAGTTCCATAGGCAAGCATGGCTTGTTCTTTGATCTCCCAGACCGGAGTGATGTCAAACACAAAGTCGAATTCAATGGGGCGGTCCTGCATGTAATAGAATACATGTTTAGGTCGCCATGGTTCCTGTGAATTACCTTCATCATCGGTAGTTTCGATCTTTCTTAAACCGGAATAAAAAATGGCATCCGAACATAATTTATTGCCCTTGCCATGATCCGGGTGACGATCGAACGGAGCGCCCAGAATACAGATATGAGGTTTTAGTTTTCTTACTTCCTCTATGATCCGGAGTTGATTCTCCCGACTGTTTTCCACAATGGAGTCTCCAATATCCAGATTGTTCCGGTAGGAAAGTCCCAGGATCTCAGAAGCTTTATCGGCTTCCTGCTTTCGGGTTTCTCTGGTTCCTCTGGTACCCATTTCACCTTGGGTAAGGTCAACGATCCCGACCTTTTTACCTTCTTTAACCATTGTGGCGATCGTACCTCCGCAACCCAATTCGGCATCATCGGGGTGAGCTGCAAAAACAAGTACATCAAGTGTCATAGTATAATCCTTCAAATTTGGTCATGAATGCACAGATCAGTGAATAATTCGATACATTCAACAAGCATTTGTTTTATTTTCTAAAATACTGAAACTGTAATGATTTCACAGCGTACAGCGTTCGCAAACTTATTGATCAATTTATGAGAATATTAAACAGCTTTACTGAGGGTATCCGGATCGCCGTCAGAGCGTTGATGAACAATAAACTACGGGCATTTCTAACCACACTCTGTATCATTATCGGAATTACGATGGTCACCATTGTGGATGCAGTAACCACCGGCATGGATGAAAGCTTTGATAACAGCATGGCCATGCTCGGTCAGAATGTGGTGTATATCGAAAAATGGCCATGGGCTGATAACAGTAAGGATTGGTGGGAGATCATTGGCCGTAAGGAAATGGAGCTCAGTTATGTTGACTTTTTAGAGGAGCGAAGTCAGTTAGCCTCTAACGTTGCCGCAGGAACACAGCGAAACGTTTCGGTTCGGTTCAAAGAAAATATCATTGAAAACGTAGGTTTGAACGGGGCCACATCGAACTATCTTGAGATACAGGGATTAGATATTGAACGCGGCAGGATGTTCACGGAAGGGGAAGAACGATCAGCAAAGAAAGTAGCGGTGCTGGGTCAGTCTACCGTCACGAATTTATTTGAAGAAGCGGATCCGCTCGGGAAAGTGATACGGCTTGGCGGGCAGAAATTCACGGTGATCGGTGTATTGACAAAACAGGGAAATTTTCTGGGTATGGGAGATTCAGACAATCGTGTGATCGTACCGATCTCTGCTTATGGTCAGATCTATGGTCTGCGAAGGGGGATTCAGATCGGAGTTAAATTTCCGGATGAAAAAGCCGCTGAGGACGGGGAATATGAAATTGAAGGATTGATGAGACAGGTTCGCAATCTGGAGGCGAATGAAGAAAATGATTTTGCGATCAACAAACCTCAGATACTGGAGGAACAACTCGGAGGGATGAAATCCGGATTGTACATGGGTGGTTTTGTACTCGTTGGATTGTCGTTATTGATCGGAGGGATCGGGATCATGAATATCATGTTCGTTTCTGTAAGGGAACGGACCAAAGAAGTTGGTATCCGAAAAGCGGTTGGGGCAAAACCCTGGGAGATCCTGGTTCAGTTCCTGATAGAGGCGGTAGTGATCTGTGTGTTAGGCGGCATAATCGGAGTAGTATTAGCATGGTTAGCTACCTTAGGTATCGATAAAATATTTACTGCAAGAATGAATGTTGGAGTGGTAGCCTTTGCTTTTGTACTCTGTACCTTTGTTGGAGTATTGTTCGGTTTGATACCGGCTTATAAAGCTGCAAAATCTGATCCCATTGAATCACTGAGGTTCGAATAATGCATTTAAGAGAAACCATAAGTCAGGCATTCGATTCACTGAAATCGAACAAACTACGATCATTTTTAACCTTATTAGCCTTAGTGATCGGGGTGTTTTCAGTGATCGTCTCAACGACCGCAGTTGCCGTGCTCGATAACTTTTTTACCAATACGATGAGTATGCTCGGCAGCGATGTTATCACGGTTCAAAAGAATCCTGCCGTACAGCTTGGCCCGCGTGATGCCAGTTTGAGGAACAGAAAGAATATCCGGTTCGAAGATGCGGAAGAGCTGGAAGACCGAGTTCGGATCGCGGAAGGACTGGGGCCATTAACTTCTTTCAGCTTTACAAGTATCAGCTATGGAGAGGAAGAGACCGATCCTACGGTAGTGGTGCGGGGTGCAAATGATCAGTTTATTGAGAACAATGCCTTTAAACTCGAAGAGGGGCGCAATATTACCGACGAGGACATTCAATACAAGAGAAATGTGGTCGTTTTGGGTAAGGATGTGCAGGTTGAGATCTTTAAGACTGAAGATCCGCTTAATAAAACTGTTCGTATAGATGGACGCGCATATACTGTAGTGGGGGTATTAGAGAAAAAGGGACAGATATTCGGTCAGTCGTTTGATGAAATTGTTGTGATCCCTTACACCACAGGACTTAAGAACTACGGTGATCGTGGGATAGGCATTCAGCTCAGAGCTCCGGAAGTACGAAGAATTCAGGAAACCATTGAAGAAGTGACCGGTATCATGCGAGTGATCCGGGATGTCGGCCCTATGGACGACAATGATTTTGAAGTGCTTACCAACGACTCGCTTTCCAGCACTTTTGATGTATTTACCGGTATTCTGTATGCAGCAGGTGCCATTGTCGGATTAATCACTTTGCTCGGGGCGGGGATCGGTGTCATGAATATCATGCTGGTTTCTGTCACGGAAAGAACCCGGGAGATCGGGATCAGAAAGTCAGTTGGAGCAACCAAAAAAGCCATTACCAATCAGTTTTTGATGGAGGCTGTTTTTATTTGTCAGGTAGGAGGATTAATAGGTCTTGTACTTGGGGTTGCCGTTGGGAACATTGTGGCGGTGATGATCGGCACAGACTTGGTGATTCCGTTTGGCTGGCTGATCGGCAGCTTTTTTGGAATGACATTGATCGGGTTGCTATTTGGCGTATATCCGGCAATGAAAGCTGCAAAACTGGATCCGATAGAAAGTTTACGCTACGAATAAGGAACACGCGCGGAACGAATTTCCTTTTCATATATTTAAGAATAACGAAAGACTTAGGGCAAAAATCATGAATGAAGAAATCATCGAAAATCTCAATGAACGGTTAGACCGGACCATTGATAAAGGGCGTGCACTGATCACAGAAGATGAAATTCAACAGCATGTTGAAGTATTAAAAGATCAGGTTTGCGAAACAGTAAAAAAACATCCGATCAAAAGTGTAGTTGCAGGTTTTGCAGTAGGTTTCCTGTTGGCAAAGCTATTCAGCTCAGAGGATTGAGATGGATCCGCTAGGAAGCAGAGTTAAACAGATCACTAACGAGATCCGGGAATATCTGGAGATCAAAATTGACCTGGTAATTCTCAATATCACAGAACGCATTACCCTGTGGATCGGGCAGTCTGTGCAAAAGATGTTCGGATATACGATCCTGTCGGTTGGATTGCTCTTCGCACTTATCGCATTTTCGTTATATCTGGGAGATCTACTCAATAACACCTCACTTGGCTTTTTGATCACCTCCTTACCGTTATTAGTGATCGGACTGATCCTCGCATTTTCGAAACCCGGAGTTATGGCGCGCAATATTCAACGTCAGTTCATGGATGAAGTCATACGATCGCTGGAAAGTGAAGAGGAAACCAAACCTTTAGAATTGCCCGAAAACAGCACACAAGATATAGAGAAGAGATCATGAGTAAGAAATTAGATAACCTTAGCCGAAAGAAGCTGGAATTAGAGCAAAATCTGGAACGACTTCAAAAAGGTCTGGATCATTCCATCGGAGAAGTAAAGAATGATGTAACCAAATCACTATCGCCCGCCGAGACCGTACGAAAATATCCTTTGGCCGTATTAGGGGCTTCTGTTCTGCTGGGATTTTTAGCAGGGCGTTCTCCAAAAAGTAAAAGTAAAGTGGTGGTATCAGGCAAAAGGTCTTCCAATTCGGTTATGGATGCCGTTGGAAGTACGCTCAAAAAGAAACTCACCCAAAAAGCAGTGGATACTGCTCTGGATTTTATTGAAGATCGGTTATCTCAGACCAAACCACCTGCCGGCGAAGAGTGATCGCAGGTAAAATATTTTTAAGTACTGGTAAAAGGATATAAAAGTGAGAATTGAGGAAGAATTATGTAACTATTTTCCTCGTCTATCGTGCAAGCACATCGTGAACAAAAATTAAACACAGACATGAAAAAGAATTTACTGCTTTTCCTATTTGCAATACTGCTTATCCCGGCATCAATCAGGGCACAGGAAGTACAAAAGATCACTATTCAGGATGCGATTGAGATCGCTCTTGAAAACAATTATGCCCTCAAACAGGCTAAAAATAATCTCAATCTTGCGGAAGAAAGTATTTTCAGTGAGTATGCTGATTTCCTTCCTTCGGTTAGTTCCAGTTTAAGTGGCAGTCGTACATCCGGTCAGCAGTTTATCTTTGACCGTTTTAGTGAGGGCTTGGATCCGTTTGTGAACATTACTTCACAGTCGTTAAGTGGCCGCATCAGTGCGAATATGAATATCTTTAACGGGTTTAATAACATATTGACCCTCCGTGCGAGTGAGGAGTCTAAGGTTTCCAGAGAGGAAAGCCTGCAGAGAGCACAGGAAAGCGTGATCTTTAATACCGCATCCAGATATTTACAGGTACTGTTGGATAAAGAATTACTGGAGATCGCTAAAGAGAATCTGGTAACCTCCCAAAAGCAGTTAGAGCAGATCAACGCACAGGTAGAAGTAGGTTCACGTCCGGCTGTGGATAAATACAATCAGGAAGCTACCGTTGCCAATGATGAGCTAGCCGTTACACAGCGTGAAAATTCACTGGCCCTGAACCGGATCTTACTGATCAGACAGCTTCAGATCGACCCTCTCGGAAACTACGAATTTGTAGTACCTGATGTATCGGATGCCAGTGAATATAGCTTAGTAGCGTATGAATTAGAGTATCTGATCAATGATGCCTTAAAGTATCGATCTGATATCCGCAGTGAAGAAGCAGACATCAATGCCTTGGAATACCAGTTATTGTTATCTAAATCATCTCTGCTGCCAACTATAAGTGCCAGTTACGGCGTTTCATCTCGTTACAGTGATCAATACTCATTAGCAGGGCAGGATGTAAGTTTCAGTGATCAGTTCTTTGATCAACAGGTGAATAAATCGCTAGGTCTTTCTTTCAGCCTCCCGTTATTCAACAACTGGAACCGTATGTATAATATTCAGGCTTCTCAGGTTCAGTTGAAGAATGCACGACTCAGTTTAGATAACACAAAATTGCAGGTTGTACAGGAAGTAACTCAGGCCTATAACGATTACTCATCGTATGCCAAGCAGCTGGAGGCGAGTGAGAAGTCACTGGTTGCTTCAGAGAAAGCATTTGAGACCCAGCAGGAACGATATAATGTTGGAGCAAGCACACTGATCGAATTGAGTCAGGCCCAGGCAAATTATGCCAGTGCAAAATCGAATTACACTCAGGCGATATATAACCTCATCTTCCAGGAAAAACTGGTGGATTATTATCTGGGTAAACTCACAGGGGAAGACATTAAGTTCTAATTAAATAACTTTCAGGGATAAACAATGGCAAAGAAGAAATCATCAACCGGCAAGATCCTGATCTGGACCGTCGTAGTATTAGTGGTTCTGTTAGGTGGGGCATTTGGGTTACGTAAAGCCGGCATCATCGGTAGTTCAACCGCAGGAGTTTCGGTAGAAACTACCACAGCAAAATTAAAAACCATCACACAGGTGGTATCAGCATCGGGTAAGATCCAACCGGAAGTTGAGGTGATCATACGACCGGATGTGTCCGGTGAAATCATTGAGCTGGCTGTTAAAGAAGGTGATTTCGTAAACAAAGACGACCTCCTGGTTCGCATCAAACCGGATATTTATCAGGCCCAGATCGATAACCTGAATGCAGCCTTACTTACACAGAAAGCCCGGCTGGAACAAACCCGCGCTTCTTTGATTCAGGCTGAAGCAGCTTATTCACGGGATAAATCACTCTTTGAGAAAGATGTGATCTCAGAAATGGATTTCATTCAGACGAAGTCAACCTGGGAAGCCCAGAAGGCGAGTCTGAAAGCAGCAGAGTATCAGGTACAGAGTGCCGAAGCTCAGTTACGTGAAGCCAAAGAACAATTGGAGCAAACAGTGATCCGCGCGCCACAAGATGGTACGGTAACCGGATTAGCCGTTGAAGCAGGTGAACGTGTGTTGGGGAATTCCCAGATGGCCGGTACCGAAATGATGCGTGTATCTCTTCTTGACCGAATGGAAGTATCTGTAGAAGTAAATGAAAATGATATTGTTAACGTAAATGTAGCTGATACCGCCCGAATTGAAGTGGATGCCTATCCGGAACGAATGTTCAATGGTGTGGTAACCGAGATCGCGAATTCAGCTCAGGTTACCGGTTCCGGTACAAACGAACAGGTGACCAATTATCAGGTTAAAGTCCGAATCGTAACTCCTCATAATCTCGGATTGAGTGGAGGGGAACTCGTTAAAAACGAAACTTATGAAAACCCTGAGCAAGGATTTGTACCGAATTTTAAACCGGGAATGTCGGCCACTGTGGATGTAGAGACTGAGACTGCTTATAATGTGGTTTCAATTCCGATTCAGGCAGTAACCGTACGAGATTTTGCAGCTGACAAACCGGCTGAGAATGATTCGGAAGAAGAAATATCAGACTCAGATGAAGCAACGGTTGAGATGGCTTCTGCATCCTCCGATGAAGATCTTATTGTTAAAAAAGAAGACATCAGAAAAGTTGTATTCTTAGTTAAGGATGGTAAAGCAGTTCGCGTACCGGTAGAAACCGGGATCAGTGATAATACCCATATTCAGATCACATCCGGTGTTGAAACCGGTGATGAGGTGATCATTGGCGGATACCGGATCCTGTCCCGAACTCTTAAGAACGGAGATGCGGTAACGGTTAATAATCAGAAAAATGCTCCCGGAGCAGGTAAATAAGGAATCAAATGTCAGAAGCGGTAATTAAGATCACAGACCTGACCCGGGTATATCAAATGGGTGATACGGAAGTGCGTGCCTTAGACGGTGTTTCACTTTCAGTTCATCGTAACGAATATATTGCGATCATGGGACCTTCGGGTTCCGGTAAATCTACGCTGATGAACATGATCGGTTGTCTGGATACACCAAGCTCCGGTGAATATGTGCTCAACAATAACAATGTGAGCCATATGGATGATGCTGAACTTGCTGAAGTGAGAAACCGGGAGATCGGTTTTGTATTCCAGACGTTCAACCTGTTACCAAGAACAAGCTGTCTGGCCAATGTTGAGCTTCCCCTGATCTATGCCGGCATGAAATCATCGGAACGGCATGAACGTGCGAAGGAAGTACTTCATAAGGTGGGATTGGGTGACCGGATGGATCACAAGCCTAACGAACTTTCCGGTGGACAGAGACAGCGTGTGGCCATTGCACGAGCCTTAGTTAATAACCCGTCCATTATTCTTGCGGATGAGCCGACCGGTAACCTCGATACCAAGACAGGAGAGGAGATCATGGCGTTATTCGAAGAACTATACCAACAGGGTAACACGATCATTCTGGTAACCCACGAAAATGATATTGCCGAGCATTCCCGCCGAATAGTCAGGTTGAGGGATGGTCTGGTCGAATCGGATGATATAGTTGAGAATCCGACTCTCGCTTCAAAACATGCTTAAACAGAAAAGGCGCTCATTGAGCGCCTTTTTTTATATCAGATCTATTCTGAACTTTATTTTCTAAAGCCAATACCGATACCTGCGTTTGCAGTCATGAATTCAGCTGCAGTTACTTCCGCATAAATACGTAAGATAGCGATCTTTAACTGAATACCGGCTAACGCATGAACTCCAGCCTGACTATCATCGCTATATGATACCGGATCAGTCAGAGTCTGGCCTCCACCGATGTCATAATTACCCAGCATATTCAATTCAAAAGAACCGGTTTGATAACCTACACCTGCATAGGCAGATACAAATGGCAGGGTTTTACCTACTAAAGCGTTAACCACGAAAGTATTTGTTGATGTCTCAACAACCTGATCAGTTCCGCCATTAAAATTAAGATCTGCATTCAGATCGATCGTAGAAAAAGCAGCCATTACCGAAAGATCAACGGGTAAAAGCTTTCCGCCGGGGATCCATTGATTCAGGTTATGTTTTAACCCGGCACCAATGAGAGAAAGATTACCATAAGATCCGAGATCAGTTTCAGGAATATAACGTACAGTGACATCTGTTCCTTTGATCAGACCAACATTGGCCTGGATCATAGCTGTGGGAACGTATTCAAAACCGGATCCGCCGGGTAATTGAAATGAAAAGTTATTACCGGTATCCGAAATGGTTTGCCCGGAACCTTTGGCCCCTGAAATGGTATTGGAAGAAGTCCCGGATACATTCACATTTTGAAGGTTAAGAGTGCTGGCATCAAAAGTCTGGAATCCTGTTGGAACCTGAGCCACGGCAGCACGAACCTGAATACTGAAACCAAGGGTTTTCGTGGCGGCTGCTTTTGTATTCCAGCCAGAGTTCAGCGTAGTTGCCAAACCAGTAGGAAGTGGTTTTAAATAAGCCTGAGTTAATGCGGTAGCATTATCAGCACCTGATTCAAGAAATTTCTGAATTTCATCCAGCTGTGCCTGAGCTGTTTGCGATACCAAAAGTGCGCCGGCTATTAATGCACCGGTAAATAGTTTTTTACAAAGATTTCTCTTCATTGTAATCTCCTTTTTGCTCCTGTTTTGTGTTGTGCTCAATATTAGCAATAAATTTTTGAAATCTAATACCCTAATTGGGTGATTCTAAGAAGCTGTTAATCAATGGATTCCAGCATATTCAGATAAGAATTATACCTGTTCGGATCGATCTCTCCCCGTTCAAATGCCGCAACTACACCGCAGTTCGGTTCATGATAATGAGTACAGGTATTGAATTTACAATGTTGTCGGGGTTCCAGCATTTCAGGGAAATAGAGACTCAATTCCCAGGGCTCGATATTGAATAATCCGAATTCACGTATACCGGGAGTATCTACCAGATGCCCGCCATTCTCCAGTGTGATGAGCTTTGCGAAGGTAGTTGTATGTTTACCTTTATTAGAGTAGTCCGAGATCTCTCCGGTTTTTTCCGTATAACTGGGATCAACAGCGTTTAGGAGAGAGGTCTTGCCTACACCTGAGGGACCGATAAACACAGAAGTGGATGCTTCCAGTTTCTTTGATAATTCCTGAATGGAATCTTCATCTTTGAGTGAAGTGGTAATGACAGAATAACCGAGTTTTGAGTAAAGTCCGTTGAGATGGTCAACGAAACCAAGATCTTTTTCTTTGGCCAGATCCATTTTATTGATAATAATGGATGCGGGCACTTCATAAGCCTCGCAGGTAACTAAAAATCGATCGATAAATCCTTCTTTGAGTGCAGGTTTCCGAATGGATTGTACCACATAAGCCATATCAAGGTTGGCGGCAAGTATGTGTTCACCTCTGCGGCCATGAGTGGCCTGCCGGGTTACATAATTCTCCCTTTCATGGATCTCTTCGATCGTACCGGTGTCATCATCATTGATGGTAATATCAACCCAGTCCCCAACCGCAATAGGGTTAGTGACTTCTTTTCCTTCCAGCCGGAAACGACCGGGTAAACGTGATCTGACCACCTCAGTTCCTGTATCGATGTGGTACCAGCTGCCGGTTGATTGTATGACACGTCCTTTTTGCATGGGCAGAAAATAAGGAGGGGAGAGTTCAGGGCAAAAGAAAGAATTACTCAATACACCCATTCATCAAAAAAACTATTCAGATCTCTATCAGAAACAGTTTCCATTGCATGATGAAAATCTGAGGTAGTAACAGTCTGATCAAAATACTTTCGACTGTAATACCGGATACCAGCCCAAAAGACCTCATCCCCAAGTTCCTCCCGTAATAAATGCAGGACATATGCCCCTTTGAAGTAGACAAGGTTTCGGTCGTCTTTGCTTGGGTTAATCCAATTCTCGAACACCAGTGACTTATCATTGTTCCGGTCTTTGATATCCTTATAGACCGCGTAATATGCGTCAATATCTGAGACATATTTGTCCCTTCCGAAACGGTGTTCGTTGTAGGCAGCAGACATGAATGTAGCGAAGGCCTCATTAAGCCAAAAATGTTCCCAGCCGGCGCAGGTAATGCGATTGCCCCACCACTGATGAGCTAGTTCGTGGGATATCAGATTGGTTTCAGTGCTGTCTGCTAATACCAGACTACCATAAGATGCCCGAAGCACAGAAAACCCCGACATTTCCTGATAATGGTTCCCTATCAGGATTTGAGAATAGGTACTGTTGAAATATTCAATTCCGGTTTTTTCTTCAAAAAAGGAAATCATATCCGGTGTTTCTATGAAGATCTGTTTCAGTTCATCTGAGGAATAACCGAAGCCGTAATTGCGGATCGTTACCTTATCAAGCTTCATAACTTGCTGTTTAAAAGACCCGATGGCAAATCCAAAGGTATAGGCAGGGGAATCAAAATTCTGCTCCCATTTATATACATGTTTTCCCTCTTTCTCCTGAACAGAAATAAGGGCTCCACTGGCTATACAATCCAGTTCTTTATCAACCAAAATATTCATAGTGATGGTAGCTTTGTCGCCGGGATCGGGATTCAAAACCATCCAATATTCAGTAAAATAGACCGTGTAAGCCTGGTTTTTTTCGGGAATGAAGTGAAGACCTTTGGGTGGATTTCCATGATATTGGATGGTTAGTTCATTTTCATTGTCACGGTCCTCTGAGAGCCGGATGAGAAGTTCATCTCCGGTATGTGAAAATTGTTGCACAAATATTCCCTTCACGGAATCTATTGTAAGAGATCCGGAATTTAATTCGATCGTGTGTTCGTCGGGCGGGAGATTGAAACCAATCGTTACAGAACCACGTACCGATTCAGTCGGGATATCGGGTTCCAGTGAAACCTCATAATGCAATACATCCAGTGTAGATTGAAATGCAAACAAATAGGTCCCCGAATATGTGAGAGAAATAAAAATGAGTGTAAGCAGCGACCTAATACTTTTTTTTAAATGCATCTAACGAATCGTTTTTTTGAGCTCATCAATGATACGGGTACTCATCATGTAAATATCCTGATTACTGGTGTAAAGCAGATATTTTCCATCCCGTGTTACAAAAGGGCAGTATTCATAATGATGGGTATTAATCTTATCGCCCATATTTAGAGCGTTGCTCCATTTTCCGTTGGCTTTCTTAAAACTAATGTAGAGATCACCCCGGCCAAAACCATCCTCCCGGGTAGAGACAAAAATAAGGTAGGATTCATCAGGAGCTACAAAAACATCCGCTTCATAATTTTTTGTATTCACCGATTCCCCGAGAGCTACCGGAGTTTGAAATACACCATCAGTGAATTTTGAATAATAGATATCGTGATCTGTTTTTTCACTACCCCCGGGAGCGAGGCCATTGGTTGAGAAATACATGGTCCAATCAGCAGTGAAGGAGATATAATATTCATTGCCTGATGTATTGATAACCGGACCTGCATTTATAAGTTCAGACCATCCGGAATCATTTCTTTCCATATACCAGATATCGATGTCTTTTCGATCCCCTACACCATCTGTTGGCTGGTTTGAGATAAAATACAACCGGCTTTCGTCGGGTGATAAAAAAGGATCGTTATAGCTATAACTTTCATGGGAGAGTATTACCTCAGGCTTAGTCCAACGGTTTTCTGTTAATCGGGAAAACCGGATTTCATTTCTTCCGTTTACATCAACCGCAAAGTAAAATTCTGTACCGGCTGCATTGAATACTGATCCGAATTCCTGCTCTTCAGTTGAAATAAAATTTGGTGCTAGAATCACAGGGGTATTGCCGGTATCTCTATATCCCATGTATTTTCCTTCAACTGATATGCTTCGAACCATGGAAGGATCTGCGCCCTTTGAAAGAAGAAATTCAGTAATTTCATTCAACTCCATTCTTTGTGCAATTTCAAGAGCAGTACTTCCCCTTTGATTTACACTATTGATAGCAGCTCCAAGTGTTAAGAGCTTTTCCAGAAAAACCAAGTTCTTAACAAGTACGGCCTGCTCTAAAAGAGAGGTATCATAGGTATCAATCCAATCTTTATTTGGTTGGGCATTCACGAGAGCATTAAAATAGAACTCATTTCCAAACTTGATGGCGACATGCATGGGGGTCATACCCTGTTGATCTTCCTCATTAATGTCAATTCCTTTCCTGAGTAAAAAATCAAACATTTCATCTTTCCTGCAGCCAATGGCCCAATGCATTAAACTGCGTTCTCTTTCATCTTTTATGTTGAGGGAGGTAGTTTGTAACAGGCTGTCAACCACTGCAACATTACCCCGGCAGGCAGCTCTGAATATATCCTGAGCAGGTGCATTGTTAGTCCCAATAATTAGAACACAGACTAATACGGTCAGATATTTCTGGCGGATAACTGACGAGATTCTGAAATGATGATTAAATGACACTAAGAGTTGGAACTAGACATTAGAAACAGAAAAATACTTAAAATTCAGTAAGCAATCTTACAAATGATAATAATGGTTTAACAGAATGCTTGAATAAAGAAGTGTAAATACTGATTGAGATTCATTAAAATAAAAGGAGTTCAAAATTCAAATACTAATGTAAAGAAGTCCGCATACGCATTTAGTCTGCTCCATTATGCATACATAGTTAAAAAAGACCAATACCATTTAGAATAATCGGCCGTATAGTAAATAAAAAATATCTGCTATGGCCTTAAAGTATAAAGTGGTAAGTAAAACTCCGCGATTTAAAAACGAAAATGTAAGTGTAAAATTTATAAGGTGTTAACCGATCAGGATACTGTAGAGCTTTATGACGTGATGAAAGAACTTGCCAGAAGGTCAACGGTTTCAGGAATGGATGTCAGTGCAGTTATCACAGGATAAATTGAAGTATTACCGGTGTTTATTTTAGCCGGAAAGAATGTAAAGATCAATGGATTGGGTACATTCAGTGTACATGCTTCCGCACGGTGAAAAGACCACCCGGATCAGGTTCCTGAAAGAGATATATCAAGTCTGAAACTGTCTTTATTGCCTGACAAAAAGATCAAAAAGGTACTCATCAATGCCTGTTTTGTAAAAGCAGATAGATTGAAAGTTCAGAAAAGATCAAAAGCCTGAAAACGTCAAAAACTGTGAATTGAGTGAGCCGGTTTTGGAAAGGGATAGGTCGATCAGTAGCTTGTAATCATTATCAGTCACTAAATTATGTTGGAATGAAATGGGCATTCAGTTTGGAGAATAAGGTCAAAGCCTCCGTAACTTTGTTACTTTTATGCGGAATTGTATTCTTCAGTAATTACAGGATCAAAAAATTATCGGCTAAGGTGGCAGCATCGGTTCAGACCATCTACGAAGACCGTCTCATTGTTCAGGATCTCATATTTAAGTACAGTAAGATACTGAACGAATTCGAAGACCCTGCAAAATTCGAGAGGTCGGAAAATGAGTTAAAGCAAATCAGTCTTGAGATCGACCGATTGAATGATCATTACCTAACTACGGTACTTACTAATGAAGAAGAGATCATATTCAATTCTTTTAAAGATAATCTTGCATTGCTGATTACCGACAGCGAGCAACCGGAGATGGTATTACTTACTCAGATGAAAAAAGAATTAGAACGTCTCGGGCAAATACAACTGGAAGAAGCGGGTAATCAAATGGATATAATTCAACGGGCAAGTGGAAGTCAGGAATTAGGGTATTATCTGGAGACGGCCATTTTGATCATTTTACTTTTTATTATTCAGGCACTGATGATCTCGAATGTAGGTGTTAGAAGAGTGATTAAAGGACCGGATTTTAATCTGAACTAAGGAAATAAAAAAGGCCCCGCCAGACTAGTGACGAGACCTGTAGTGGAGAATATAAATTGATTATCAGATCGTTTTTTGTTCCTCATGAACGCCTTCTCTAAGCTCCTCAACCATCTTACGATTGAAAGCGGGGAGATCTTCCGGTGTCCGGCTGGTGGTAAGTCCCTGATCCACGATCACTTCGTTATCTACCCATCGTGCACCGGCATTCTTAATATCATTTTTGATGGATGGGTAGGAAGTTAGCTCCCGACCTTGCAGTACATCTGCATCAATAAGTAGTTGTGGCCCGTGACAGATCGCAGCTACCGGTTTCCCTGAACTGAAAAATTCCTGTACGAATTTAATTGCATGTTCATTCATGCGTAATTGATCGGGATTCATCACACCACCCGGTAGTACTAGTCCGTCGAAACTGGCTTCCTCTGCTTTGTCGATGGTCAGGTCAACTTCAAATTCGCCACCCCAATCGTTTTTATGCCAGCTTTTGATCGTGCCGGATTCTGGCGATACAATAAATGTTTTTGCACCGGCCTCTTTTAATGCTTCACGCGGGCTGGTCAGTTCAATTTCTTCAAATCCGTGAGTTACTAAAATTGCTACGTTCTTACCTTTTAGCTCGCCATTCATAATAAATAGTCTCCTTTATTTTTCTTTGATTAATTACACTTATATAAATGGGAGACAGGAGACTATTGTTCCAAAATATCAATGATTTAAGATTGGTGTTGGTAATGGCGGGAATTGAGAATATTTATCAGACCATTGGAACGGTAAAAATTTTATCTCAAACCATAGTTATCAGCATAAATACAGGGGTAGAACATGAAGACGTTAACCCCACTCCGGAAACTGCGTTTTGTTGAGATCCAGTGAGACTATTGTATTCATATCCTGATCAGAAAGTTCAAAATCAAAAATTTCCAGATTCTCGATCATATGAGCTTTTTGGGAGGAACGGGGAATGGCGACCACCTTCCGCTGAAAATGCCAGCGCAGGCAAACCTGAGCAATACTTTTGTTGTATTTATTTCCGATCTCAGCCAGGGTAGGGTCGCTGAAGATGTTATTTCTGCCTGCTGCAAATGGAGACCATGCTTCGATCTGTGTGACCGAATCTTTTAAATAGGGATACTGCACTTTCTCCTGAAAGAATACATGGGTTTCGATCTGATTAATGGCAGGTGATATGGAGGCATACGAATTCAACTCTTCCAGCTGATGCGGCTCAAAATTGCTGAGTCCGATCGCTTTGATCCGTCCTTCTTTGTATAACTCTTCCATAGCCAGCCAGGTACCTTTTACATCCCCGCGTGGGCGATGGATCAGATACAGATCCAGATAATCAGTTCCGAGTTTATCAATGGAGGTTTTGAATGCTTTCTTCGTTTGTTCAAATCCTGAGTCATCCACCCAAAGCTTAGAAGTGATGAATAATTCCTTGCGGTCTATTCCACTTTTTTTAATTCCGGCACCGACCGCTTCTTCATTTCCGTAAATATGGGCAGTATCGATCAGCCGGTACCCAACCGAGATCGCATCATACACAGATCTGATACCCAATTCTCCATTCAAAGTGTTAGTTCCGAAACCGAGCCGGGGCATGAGAACACCATTATTTAATGTAACCGCAGGGATGGTACTATTGGGAATTGATGTTGATCCGGCCTTGACTAGTTTCGAAGCACCGAGTCCGAACAGTAAGCCGGTAGCCGTTAACTTTGCTGATCCGGTTAAAAATTCCCGTCGATTCATTCCACTCTTTTTGTTTTTCATGATATCCCGCCTGTTTGATAATAACTCCATACGGATTGTCGGGATAGTGGAAATCAGAAGCAAGAAGGATAGGGATCAATTTTCTTTCAGAATACCAATGATCCGATTGTACACGATCTCCATTTTACTCCATGAGGTTCCGCCACTGGTATTCACAAATTGTACGACCACGGCATCCAAATCTTTATGATATCGTGCGATACTCAGATAACCCGGAAGTTCTCCGGTGTGATTGAATTCATATATAGATTCGTAAATTTTTTGTTCTTCGTCATTAAGCAACGTGCCATCATTTAACGCCCGTAAGAATATTCCGACATCGCTGATGGTAGCAACCATAGAACCGCCGGGATTTACATAATCCTGCGCTTTAATATCCGGTTCATACCCGACATAGTAGCCACTCATTACGTCATCTGCATTCACTTCACTAAGTAGGTTGTAGGTGTCTGTTAATCCCAGCTTATTTACAATCTCCTTTTTGATGTATTTATGATGACTGTATCCAAGTGTTTTATCCAGTATTTCACCCAGCAGCAGATAATTGGTGTTCGAATAACGGTATTGCGTTCCCGGTTTGAAGTTCGCAGGCTGATTCAGTGCAAAACGGAGAGCTTCTGCATTTCCGGGAGGTTCTGCCCAGGGGAAGTCCGGATGGTTGCTGTAATTATAGATCCCGCTGGTATGATTAACCATCATTTTGAGGGTGATCTGATCGGAATATTCAATGCTGTCTTTAAGTTCAGGAAGATATTCGGCCAGTGTTTTATCCAGGGAAAGGCTGTCAGCGGCCACCAGTTTTGCCGTTGCTGCAGCAATGTACAATTTGCTGATGCTGGCAATTTTGAACAGCACATCAGGTTCAGCGGGAATCTGATCAGCCCGGTTATTCCATCCGGCGGTATAAATTTGTGGTTCACTGCCGGCTTTATCGACATAGACAATAATTCCATCCAGTCCCATATCGATTGCAGCATTTACTTGTTCCTGAATGGTATCTGATGCAGGAGTTAACCGGATCTTTAACAGATCCCACGGAACGAAAAACAGGCTGATCGCTGTCCCTGCAAAAAGAAGAACTCTGATTATATTTCTGGTGCGTTTTTTCATCTGATTGATTTTATATAATGATGATACAGATTCCGGGGATTAAAAGTCGTTGCTTTACCTTATCACAAATCCCCGGATCAGAACAGATCATTGTTTCAGCTTTGAGTTATTATCGGAGAAGAAACATTTTCAACATCAGCTTCTTTTTCTTTCCACTTCAAGCCGAATAATGGACGGAGTATTCTTAACCTGCGAATCAGAAGTTCATAGATCGCATAACACAGGATCAACGTGAATGCTACGATCAAAAGGAATTTCAACATAACAGGAATCTGAAGTGGAAGAATTATCATGGCGCCCAGATATAATGCGAACATGTGAACAATGTATACCGGATAGGCGGCTTTACTCAGATAGTTCAATACTTTACCGGGCCGATTTAAGTAACGGTATGACATCCCGAAGAAACCTAATATCCATAAGTTTGATTCGATAGCTTGCAGATACCCGGGAGCATTAGCTTCGAAAAAAGTAATTCGCAGCGTATAAAGAATAGCCGCTATGAGTATGTACAGCCATCTCCATTTAAGCAAGGTTTGCCAGCTTCCTCTGCCGCTGAACATTATCAGAAACCCGAAGAAGAATGCGAGCAATCCGAGCAAGAAGCCATGCCATGTTTCCGCATACACCGTGAACAGAGCCGGTTTGACCCATAATACCTCCATCATAAAAAACAGGATCATTAGAAGAGGTCCGAATGGATTACTCATGGTCTTATTCAGTATCTCAGCAAACCAACTTTTTTCATGTTTTTTAAGCACGTAAAAAAGCGGGGTTAGAAGAAGAACATAAGCGAAGATATTTCCCAGAAACCACAGGTGACCGACATGCGGGAAATAATCGAAAGGCATATTATAGTACTTCTGAAAGATAAACATATGCAGAGTTGTGATGGCTACCGTACCAAAGATGAAAGGTACCAGAATGCGCAGAGCCCGTTCTTTGAATAATTGTTTCCAGTCGCGTTTACGTAAGGCGAAATACACTCCCATTCCTGAAATGTAGAACAGGAGAGGGATGCGCCACACATTCAGCATAGACATAGGTTTCCAGAGTCCGGTCATCAGTTCTTCACTTCGGATGAAACCAAAGAACATTGCCCAGGGCTGGAATATGATAGCAATGTGATAGATCAGTAATAACCAGATCGCGATTACTCTCATCCAGTCAATATCGTGTCTTCGTGTGGTATTCATGGGAGTGCTTATTTTAGAATATTATTACTGTAACATCATGGCAATTACCGGACGTGTTTTCTCGATCTCAGCCATATCGAGCTGAAGTCCGAATCCACCCAGTTGTTGTTGCATCATCTCATAAACCGGTTTAACCGGCTCCATTGGTCCCATCACTGATTCACGGGCAGTAGCGCCGTAATTATTTCGTATGTCTTTATCGGCCTGTGCATCGATCAGCATTTGAACGATCTCTACTCTGCAAAAGAAAGCAGCGGAATGTAAAGCGGTTGAACCATCGCTGTTTTGTACGGATAGATCGGCACCCGCATCGATAAGGGCTTTGGCGATATCTTGTTTATCAAAAGTTGCCGCTGTAATAAGAGCGGTTGAGCCACTCATAGGTTCTTTTTGATCCAGATCGGTACCGGCTTTTATATGTTGTTGAACGGCTTCCAGATTATCGGTCATAACTGCAGTGTGAATATCGATGGAAGGGGCTTGTACACCTGAAGTACTGTCTGCTTTTTTGTCTTTTGAGGTGCAGGAGGCAAAAGAGAATGCGATGAGTATAAAACTTAAAAGTGTTTTCATGATCGTGTCATTTGGTTTCGAATTATGGTTCGTATCCAAGTTCGAAAAACCAATGAACGGGTATTAATAAGCTATGGGGTATAAACCATAAACTTTGCGGAAGGGATATAAACTATGGTGCAAAGGTGTAAATTATGAGGCATCAAATGGCACACAGATAATGAAGAGGATGAGTTAGATAATGCAGTATAGGTCCATCAGTTTAATGCAGTAGAGCCATGCATTCATTCACTTCGGTTCTTAAAGAAGCTTCCATTCAGGTAAAACTAAGTGATCTCAGGGGCACGATATTAATTCCTGAAAATATCCCAAACTGCATGACAACTTTCACTTTCTAATCATCGTAAAGGACAAAACAAAGTAGCATCAGAGGAATTCAGAATTTCCTACCTTCAACACTTAACCAATCGTAGAATTTTTCGTCCATGCAGGAAGACTTCATTAGTAAGATCACCACCATCATCGAAAAGAAAGCCGGTGATGAACAATTCGGAGTTTCTGAATTGGCGGATGCGATGAATATGAGCCGTTCCAACCTGCTGAGGAAAATAAAAGCGGCAACCGGGAGATCAGCGAGTCAGTACATACGTAGGGTAAGGCTTGAGATCGCCATGGAAATGCTGAAAGAGGAAGAGTTCACCGTCTCTGAGATATCCTGGAAAGTGGGGTTTGTCAGTACCTCCTACTTTATAAAATGCTTCCGCGAAGAATTTGGCTATCCACCCGGCGAGGTTGGAAAACAGCAACCGGAACTGCTAACGAACGTGGAAGTTTCGGAAGCGGAGGACAGGGAGGCATCCGGTTATCTGAATAAAGTAGTAGCCCTGGCAGCCGTGATCGTGCTTACATTAAGTATTGGCTGGGCAGTTGCGGACCGGGTAAAGTCGGATTCTCCCAAGGAAGGAACAGAGAAATCGATCGCAGTATTGCCATTCAAAAACGAAAGTAGTGACTCATCAAATGTTTATTTCATCAACGGACTGATGGAATCAACGCTGAGTAATCTTCAGAAGATCGAAGATCTGAGGGTGATAAGTCGTACATCGGTGGAGAAATTCAGGAATTCGACTCAGACCATCCCGGAGATCGCGGAGGAACTGAATACCCGGTATTTAGTAGAGGGAAGCGGGCAGAAAGTGGGGGATAAAGTACTGCTACACATTCAATTGATCGATGCTTACACCGACCGGCATGTATGGGCCGAACAATACAGCCGGGAAATTGCAGATGTATTCAGCCTGCAAAACGAAGTGGCGACCAAAATTGCTACTTCTATCGAAGCGATCATAACTCCCTCTGAAATGGAACAGATCGACAAAATACCAACCGATGATCTTCAGGCCTATGATTACTATCTGCAAGCGATGGAGCACTTTCACCGACAAAACAAAGAGGGACTTGAAATAGCCATTCCATTGTTTGAAAAAGCGATCGAACGGGATCCGGAATTTGCACTTGCCTATGCTGATCTTGCTATTTCGTACTATTTTCTCGAGATCTATCAGATAGATAAGCAATATACCGATCTGCTGAATTTGAACGCAGATAAAGCGCTGTTATACGATCCTAAATCTGCAGAAAGTCTGATCGCCAAGGCCTTTTATTATATGCAGGTGGGTGAGTACAGGCTGGCTGTTCCTCATCTGGAAAAAGCACTGGAATACAATCCTAATTCCTCTGCGGTGATTCAGACTCTGGCTGATCTCTACGCCCGTTATATACCAAATACTGAAAAATATCTGGAGTATGCACTAAAGGGAAATCAGCTTGAAATAGCCGCAAATGATTCCATTCAGCAAAGTTATTTGTACCTGCATCTTAGTAATGCTTTTATTCAAAATGGGTTTGTGGATGAGGCCCAAAAGTACATCAACCTTTCTTTGGATTACAATCCCAATAATGAATTTCGTTATCTGAAGCCTTTTGTGACGTATGCAAAAGATCATGATATGAAGAAAATGATCCGGCAACTGGTTCAGGAATTTGAACGGGATACCACCCGACTGGATATTATGCAGGAAATCGGAAAAGCCTATTTTTTCGAACATCAGTTTGATTCTTCATATATCTATTACAGCAAGTTCGTAAGAGATCGTGAGAGATTTGGCCTGCAGATCTTTCCCAACGAAAATGCTAAGATATCTTATGTGTTCGGGAAGGTGGGAGAGACGGATAAAGCCGCAGAATTATTTGCGGATTATGAAGCATTTTGCAAAGAAGATGAATCCATCTATCAGAGTATAAACCGTGCATTACTGTTTGCTCACAAAGGAGAGATCGAACAGGGAATGGAGCAATTGAAAGAGTTCGCCGCTCAGAATAATTATCAGTACTGGGTGGTGTTGTTTCTGGAAGATGACCCACTAATTGATCCGCTTAAATCTCATCCTGATTTTGAAAACACCATTCAGCGTATCAAGGACCGGTTCCGGGAGAATAAAGCAACTCTGGAAGAAAAGCTGGAAGAGAAAGGGTTGATGTGATCATACTTCAGATATCCGGCCGGTTCACTTATTCTACATCTTCATTAGTCAGCTCAAAATCGTATTTATACATACGATCATCCGGTTTTTTGAATGACCAGTCCTCCATTTTGTAAATATTTTTTCCTTCGGAAGTGGACAAATATACACTCAGGGTCTGCCCCGGGTTATTGGAAACAATAACAGAATCGTACTCTTCGAGATTGGGCTCTAAATAGCTGCCGGTTGTTGACATTCCATCCTGAAATAACACTGTTTGACCGGCGCTCAGATACAATGTATCAGAACGGCTTGATGATGCTGCAAAGATAACGGTCAGCTCCTGAGAAGTTGAATTGGTGATGGTGGCATCCATTAGGGAAACCGGGTCACAACCTGATATAAACAGGAGAGTCAATAAAAGTGGAAATGCAGTTTTCATAGAACCTCTATTTTTTTCAAACATAATGAATATTCAAAAAGCTCAGTATTAATTTATCACTAAGAGTCTTTGGGCTTATTATAGTGACATAAGCTATAAAAAAAGCCCCGATAGAAACTATCAGGGCTTAAAAATCGATCTCTGATAATTGTGATAGAATGCACGATCACAATAAAAGGGCATCGGTTATTTCTTCTTCTTTTTAACCGAAGATTTATGTTCCTCACTTACTTTAAAAAATTCGGAGGCATCACGTACGGCATCTTTCTCAAGAATGATATCCAATAATGAATCCATCCTCTCGAGGTACTGCACTTTAAGATCTCCGATCACATCGTCTTCGATCTCGGCAACATCTTTCTCATTCTTTTGCGGTAAGAGCACTTTTTTAATTCCGGCTCGTTTGGCGGCCAGTACCTTTTCTTTAATGCCGCCTACAGGAAGTACGAGTCCCCGCAGGGTGATCTCTCCGGTTAGTGCGATATTGCCTTTAACTTTACGCTGTGTAAAGATGGAGGCAATGGCCGACATAAGTGAAACCCCGGCAGATGGTCCGTCTTTCGGAACGGCACCGGCAGGAACATGAATATGCAGATCCCAGTATTTGAAAGCATCCTGCGGAATTCCAATATCCTCGGCATGCGCTTTCAGATAGGAGATCGCCAGCATCGCTGATTCCTTCATAACATCGCCTAACTGACCGGTTATATTCAATTTTCCGGAACCTTTGGAAACACTTGCTTCAATGAAAAGGATGTCTCCACCAAATGGAGTCCATGCAAGTCCGGTAGCAACACCGGGAACTGTGGTTCTTTCAGCCACATCGCTGAAATACTTCTGTTTGCCCAGGAATTCCTGAATGTCTTCAGCCTTAACATCATGCATTTCCAGTTCTCCGGATGCTACTTTTGCTGCCACTCCTCGACATACAGCTGCGATCTGACGATCCAGGTTTCTGACGCCAGATTCCCGCGTGTATTCATCAACGATCTTCTCGATGCTTTCATCATCCAGTGAGATCTGATCTTCTTTCAAACCGTTTTCTTTGATCTGTTTTGGGATCAGATACTTGCGGGCGATCTGTGTTTTCTCCTCCAGCGTATATCCACTTATATTTATGATCTCCATTCGATCACGCAGTGGTGCCGGAATGGTGTCGAGCGAGTTAGCCGTGGCAATGAACAATACTTTCGAGAGATCGTATTCCAGTTCCAGATAGTTGTCACTGAAAGTATCGTTCTGCTCAGGATCCAGCACTTCGAGCAGGGCAGAGGTCGGATCACCCCGGTAGTCTGATCCTACTTTGTCGATCTCATCCAGCATAATTACCGGATTGCCTTTTCCGGCTTTTTTCATGGATCGGATAATGCGACCGGGCAGGGCGCCGATATAGGTTCTTCGGTGACCTCGAATTTCGGCCTCATCCCGGATCCCCCCTAAGCTGAATCGTTCAAATTCGCGGTTTAAAGCTCTCGCGATAGATTTACCCAGCGAGGTCTTACCGACACCCGGAGGTCCGTAAAAACAGAGAATAGGGGCTTTCATATCCTCTTTAAGTTTGAGGACAGCCAGATATTCGATAATACGTTTCTTTACTTTTTCGAGGCCGTAGTGGTCTTCATCCAGAACAGTTCTGGCGAATTCAAGATCGAGTTTGTCTTCAGAATATTCATCCCAGGGCAGATCCAGTATCCATTCCACGTAGCTGTGAATGATGCCGTAGTTTGGAGAGGCATTCGGGGTCATTTCTAACCGCTGGAGCTCTTTTTCCGCCACTTCTTTAGCGTGTTCGGGTAATTTCTTCTCCTTAAGCTTGGTACGGAGTTTCTCCACTTCCTGCTGTTCCGCATCCTCCCCCAATTCTTCCTGAATGGCTTTCATCTGTTGACGCAGATAAAACTCGCGTTGCTGATCGTCGATGTCGGATTTCACCTTTGTGCGGATCTTCTCGCTCATGTTCAGTAGCTGGAGTTCCTCCTCCAGAAATTCCATGATCTTCTCCAGGTTTTCAGAGAAGGTCACGGTCTCGAGCAAGTCCTGTTTATCCTCAATATCCACATTCAGGTTCGATGCGATAAAGTTGAGCAGGAATACCGGACTGTTGATGTTATTCACCGCTACAGCCGCTTCCGTGGGAATATTTGGAGACTTGTTGATGATATCAACGGCGGTCTCTTTTACATTCCGGATGGAGGCACTCAACTCAATACCCTGAATATCCATTTCTTTTGGAGAAGCTTCGGTATTGGCTCTGAAATAAGGCTGATCCTGAGTGAATTCCTTTACTTTGAAGATGGATTTTCCCTGAATGACCACACTTCTGCTGCCATCCGGCATCTTGATGAGTTTAAGGATCTGAGCAACGGTACCTACGGTGTGGAGATCGTCATAAGTGGGTTCTTCCACATCCATATCTTTCTGGGTAACCACACCAATGATCCTGTCACCGGCATATGCCTCTTTAACTAAAGCCAGAGAACGGTCGCGCCCAACGGTGATGGGAACTACTACTCCGGGAAATAAAACGGTGTTCTTTAATGGTAGAATCGGTAATGACTCAGGTACGGCAGATTCGGTTAACGCTCTTTCCTCTTCTTCAGACAGGAGAGGGATCGCCTGTTCAAAGTCATCAAATTGATCTTCGTTTTCGTCGAATTTGTTAATCAAACTAAATCGTGTTCTCATTAATAGGGTTTAAGAATTTAAGCCAGTGATGCAAAAACAAAGCCAGCCTTCAAAGCATTTCCAAAGAGGCAGAAATTTGGACATCTGTCATATGTGTAGGGCAATCTGTCAGACTTCTCAGAAATGAAACTGAAATGCGGCTACCGTAACCCCGGAAATGGTGGGATTGTCTTTAAATGTTCTGGAGACGAATTGAGTAGCGATTGAAATATCTACCAACCGGGTTTCAATTCCGGTCCCAAAACTAAAGAAACTTGGTAACTCGGTGGCCAGTTGGGTTCCGGCCCGAAGTGGCAAAAATTGCAATGGGCGGATCTCTATTCCGGCAGAAGCTACTACCTTGGTGGAATTAAATGCCGTATTTGATAACCCGAAGCTCAGATCTCCAACCAGTTTTACGCGATTGATCTCGAACAGTATGCCCGTATGCAAGGCGGTTGGCAGCATCACATATTGGTCGCCATCTTCCCGTGTGGTAGTTGCAGAATAAAAGGGATTTCCCAATCCGAATTCATCGATATAGCTTAGAAATTGTCCCGGTGCACCAACAAATGCCTTGGTAGGGTCAACCGTTGGAAGGTTACTTACCTGAGAAGTGGATTCGGAATTATTAAGTTCAATACCTTTGTAGTTATACATTACAAATCCGATATCGGTGATGGCAAAAGAAACCCGTAATGAGCGTTGTGTGCGTTGTCTTGTTTCTGAAATGGTGGAAAGGTCACTACCATAAGTGATCAGATAGGTGAAGCCGACATCAACTCCGGCCCCGGCGCCATAGATGTCAAATACGTTATCCTGAATGTTTGAGGTCACGGCATCCTGAGCAGAGGCCCCGTTCAGGTATTCATCCACTGCCGACCCAAAATTTCCGGCCGCCTGATAATCAAAGAACTGAGTACGGTCGTAACCGCCATTATCATTCTGATAATACAAGTTATTCCATTCCGCCTGCTGATAGGGGCCGGCAAGCACGATCTTTGGTGCCACACCGATGGTGAATTCATCCAGTCGCGGCGTCATATCGGTGAAAAATTTAAAATTATCAGCGAAGCCGAAAGAAACTTCAAATAGCGACTGATAGCGATGTCGCAGCGTCCGGTCGAGACGGTTTACCTCATTCACAGTTTGTAACTCATCACTATACCAGCCTTTCCCGACTTCAAAACTGGAAGATATCCGGTTTCGGATCGCAATAGAATAGGCTTTGTCGTTACGCTGCCATTTCAGTCCCAACAGGGTTACGTCAAATCGGGTTTGATGGCGCGAAACTGTTCGGTTACGGACATAATTATTATTCAGGATCTCGTCTACATCTTCAGCACCGATCAGATAGGCATCAGGAGTAAAGGCGTAGATGTAATCAGCGAAGTTATTTCGTTGCTGATCTATATCTGTAAAGTTTTGCACCCCGTTGAAATAGGTTCCGGTTACCATCAATCCAAAATCGGTACTTCGTTTTCGATCCTGAATCAATAAGTTGGCTGGATTATAAAAATTGGCATTGTAGTCGGTGATGTATGTACTTCCGCCGCCACCTAACGCCACATTTTTAGGGGTAAGTACCGGCTGAGCCTGCAAGCAGGCGAACAAGCCGGACATAAAGAGCAATAACAGAGCTAATTTTTTCAATGGTATGGGTTTGCCGTCTATCCTATCACTTCAAGCGGGGCAGCTCTCAACATAAGTTTCTTTTGCCCGCGAGTCTTGAAAAATACGACAACTTTTGCATCCATGCCTAATCCTGAGCGACTTATTATCTTACCCGGCCCGAATTTAGCGTGATTTACGATCGCTCCAACCTGAAAAGGGTCTTCTCCGTCAGCGTATTCATAGGAAATAGTTCCACTTACCGAAGACTTGGTTTTCTTGGTCTTTGGCTGATCCCAGTCGTACTCCACCGAATATGAACCTGAAGAAGTTGAAGAGGAGTCATCATCCATGGTAAAACGATCTTTTTTCTGGCTGATGGTAGCTCCGGTCTCGGTTCGTACTACTCCGGGATCTACTTCATCCAGAAAGCGGGAGCGAAGTTGCTGTTGTTCTTCACCGAATTTAAAACGACTCTGACAGTAGCTGAAATAAAGGCGTTCTTCGGCACGTGTTATGGCTACATAGAATAATCGGCGTTCTTCCTCAATATCGGCTTCAAAGCCCTGTCTGCCACCAACCGGGAACAGGTTTTCTTCAAGTCCTACCACAAATACTACCGGAAATTCCAGTCCTTTAGATCCGTGAACGGTCATCAGAGTTACGGCCGGTTTATTCTCATCAAATTTATCACCATCGGTGATCAGGCTGATCTCCTGCAGAAAGGCGCTTAGCGAAGGACGAGTGGTGCCTTTCTCGTAGTAGGAGATGGCATTCTGGAATTCGAGAATGTTCTCACGCCTCATCATCGATTCGTGACTGTTCTCTTCAACCAGTGCTTTCATATAACCTGAATGTTCCAATACATGTCGGGTAACTTCTGTAAGACTACGGCCTTCTTCTAATTCCCGGCTCAGGTGATTGATCATATCCACAAACTGCCGTATGCGGGTCTTTGCCGGTTTATATACATTGGTCTGTTCCACATGTTCGAGCATACTCCAGATCGACTGACCAGCTTCACGCGCTTCCTTACGCAGATCGTTGATGGATTTATTTCCGATCCCACGGGAAGGCTCATTGATAATCCGAAGCAGATTGGTCTCGTCGTGCTTATTTACCAGTAACGTAAGATATGCCAATACATCTTTGATCTCTTTCCGTTGATAGAAGGAAAGCCCGCCAATGAGCTGATAAGCAATATCATGTCTACGAAGAGCCTCTTCAAAAACCCGCGACTGATAGTTTGTACGGTAAAGGATCGCGAACTGATTATTCGTATATCCATGGCGCATTTTCAGATCCTGAATGTATTGCGCTACCCGGTTGGCTTCATCCCGTTCATCGTAATTCTTGAGGAGGATAATCGGATCTCCGAAATCTTTTTCGGTCCAAAGTGTCTTATCCAGCTGCTTGGAATTCTTTTTAATGATAGAATCAGCACATTGCAGGATCGAGCGACTGGAACGGTAATTCTGTTCCAAAGGGACCTGTTTTGCATTCTCATAATCTTCCTGAAAGTTCAGGATGTTGGAGATATCAGCTCCGCGAAAGGAATAGATGCTTTGGGCATCATCACCAACCACACAAATATTACGGTACTTGGCCGAGAGCATTTTGGTTACTTTATACTGAGCATGATTGGTATCCTGATACTCATCAATAAGGATATACTTAAAACGATCCTGATAGGCTTCCAGCACTTCGGGGTGTTTTTCGAAAAGTTCAATTGGTTTGATGAGCAGATCATCGAAATCCATGGCGTTACTCTGCTTCAACCTTTTAACGTAGATGGAATAGACGCGGGCAGTGATGTCGTCGAGGGTAGAGCTGATGAATTTTTCCTGATAGGTATCCGGCGAAATGAGCTGGTTCTTGGAATCACTGATCTTGTTAGCAATAGCTCTTGGTTTGATCTCTTTCGGGTCGAAGTTCAATTCCTGAAGGATCTGTTTGATCACCGTTTCGGAATCGCTGCTGTCATAAATGGTGAAGTCCTTGCCGTAATCCAGCTTTTCGGCCTCAAAACGCAGGATCTTTGAAAAGATGGAGTGGAAGGTGCCCATCCACAGTTTGGCGGCTTTGTCTCCGATCAGATTCCGGATCCGTTCTTTCATTTCCCGGGCAGCCTTGTTGGTGAAGGTGAGCGCCAGGATCTCGTTCGGAGCTGCTTTGAACTGCTGAAGGAGGTAAGCGATCCGGTAGGTAAGTACTCTCGTTTTACCTGAACCTGCACCGGCTACGATCAACAGCGGACCGGACGTGGTGGTTACGGCTTCCAGCTGTTGCTTATTTAACCCTTTCAGGAAATCGGGTCCCTGACGTGGCTCTTCCGGTTGTAGGGTAAATTGTTTCATTTAAAAAATCATTTAGAGATTGTTCGGACATCCCCCGCATTCAGCACAGATGTACTGTGCTGAATGAGCCCCCTTCAAAGGGGGACTTTCTAAGCAAAGATGTGATCAATGTCATTTATAATACTCATCAATTTGAGCTGATATATACTGAATTACTCCATCCAGGTTAGTTTTTACTTCAAGATCATCAATCCGAATAAACCTAACTCCGAGCTGTTCAATTTCTTGTTGTCTCTTTTCATCAAGAATTAATTGGTTTTCTGAATCATGACTGGAGCCATCTACTTCAATAGCCAACATCAATTCATGACTGTAGAAGTCAACAATAAAGTTTTTGATGGGAACCTGCCGATGAAATTCGAACCCAAATTTTTTTCTCTTTAATTGATTCCACAATAGAATTTCTGACAGTGTACCATTCTTTCTAAGTTCACGAGCCAGAATTTTTAAATCCGGATTATATGGTAGAATCTTGTTCGCCATAAAGTAAGTCCCTCTTTGAAGGGGGATGATTAATTTCGTATTAGAAATTAATCCGGGGGATGTTTAGCTCCCCGAACTATTCGAAGTCTTTGAGCTGTTCGCGGAGTTTTTCGAGGTTTGCTTCCCCATCCCGCTTTTTATTCCGCTCATTCTGAACAACCGCATCCGGGGCGTTATTCACGAAATTCTCATTATTCAGCTTTCCGTTTACACCTTTCAGCCAACCTTCAATGCGCTTGATCTCGCTGTTTATACGCTCTATCTCTTTGTCTACATCAATCAATCCGGCAAGAGGTACGTAGATCTCGTTGCCATCTACCAGTGAGGATGCCGACGCTTTAGGTTTCTCAATATCAGTTCCGATTGAAACTGAGCTGAGATTCTGAAGTTTGTTCAGGATCCATTGATTTGCAGTGATCGCATCAGCTAACTCTGCTGACTTCGTTTTGAAATGCAGATCGATCTCTTCTTTCGGAGAAACGCCCATTTCAGCACGTATATTCCGGATGGAGGAAATCGTATTCTGCATCAATCCGAAAAGGTCAATATCGCCCTGATGATCAAGTGATTCGTCGTATTCCGGCCATGCAGAAACCACCAATGCTTCTTCCGGTTTTCGATCCTGAATGTATTGCCAGATCTCTTCCGAGATAAATGGCATGAAAGGGTGGAGGAGCTTCATCAACTGCTCGAACATACCCAGGGCTACATTCATTTTCTGAACATCAAATTTGTCGCCGTAATTATCCGGTTTAGCCAGTTCAATGTACCAGTCGCAGAAATCATCCCAGATCAGGGAGTACACTTTTTTGAGGGCGTCATTCAGCTTAAAGTTCTTAAAATCTGCATTTACTTCTTTTATGGTTTGATGGATACGGCTCATCATCCAACGGTCGACCAGATTTTCCGGGTCAATTTCGGTGGTCGGAGCGTAGTCCACACCGTCTTCCATATTCATGGTGAGGAATCGGAAGGCGTTCCAGATCTTATTGGAGAACTTCTTGCCCTGATCACAAATGGATGGATCGAAAGGCAGATCATTTCCGGCAGGAGTAGAGAAGAGCATTCCCATACGAACTCCGTCGGCACCGTATTCTTTAATGAGTTCGAGCGGATCCGGAGAATTACCGAGCGACTTACTCATTTTCCGGCCAAGTTTGTCACGTACGATCCCGGTGTAATACACATTTTTGAAAGGCATTTCGCCACGGTACTCGTAACCGGCAATGATCATTCGCGCCACCCAGAAAAACATGATCTCCGGAGCGGTAACAAGATCATTGGTCGGATAGTAATAATCCACTTCTTCTTTGGTATAGAAACCGTCAAACACAGAGATCGGCCACAACCAGGAAGAGAACCAGGTGTCCAGTACGTCTTCATCCTGTTTCAGATCAGCGGAAGTGAGCGCCGCATTTCCGGATTTGCTTTTGGCTGCTTCGAGGGCTTCTTCTGCCGTCTTAGCCACTACAAAATCGTCGTCCCCCTCGCCGTAATAGTAAGCCGGAATACGATGTCCCCACCACAACTGACGACTAATACACCAGTCTTTCACGTTTTCCATCCAGTGACGGTAGGTGTTCTTGAATTTTGGCGGATGAAACTGAATGTTGTCATTCATCACGTTTTCAAGAGCCGGCTGAGCCAGTTCTTTCATGCTCACCCACCATTGCAGGGAGAGGCGTGGTTCGATCACCACATCCGTACGCTCCGAATAACCAACTTTATTTTTATAGTCTTCGATCTTTTCAAGATTTCCGGCAGCTTCCAGATCTTTGATGATCTCCTTACGTACGGCAAAACGATCTTTTCCAATGTACAGCTCACCTTCCTCAGAAATGGTTCCATCCGCATTCATCATGTTGATGGTTTCGAGATTGTGTTTCTGACCCAGTTCGTAATCATTTACGTCGTGGGCCGGAGTCACCTTCAGGCAACCGGTTCCGAATTCCATATCCACGTAATCGTCCAGGATGATCGGAACTTCCCGGTTAACGAGAGGTACGATCACTTTTTTGCCATGGAGATGGGTATATCGCTCATCATCCGGATTGATACAAACCGCAGTATCACCTAAAATGGTCTCGGGACGGGTAGTCGCAATGGTTACCATTTCATCAGAGCCAACCACTTTGTAATTCACATAATACAATTTGGAATTCACTTCTTTGTGAATCACTTCTTCATCACTCAAAGCGGTGAGAGCAGCCGGATCCCAATTGATCATCCGGGCACCGCGGTAGATCTTTCCTTTGTTGAACAGATCAATGAAGGTATCGATCACCGATTCGGAATATTTTTCATCCATGGTGAAGGAAGTACGATCCCAGTCACAGCTTGCCCCGAGTTTTTTGAGCTGTTCCAGAATGATTCCACCGTGTTTGTGTGTCCATTCCCAGGCGTGCTCAAGAAATTCGTCTCGGCTGAGGTCACTTTTCTTGATGCCTTCATCCCGGAGTTTACGAACTACTTTAGCTTCGGTAGCAATGGAGGCGTGGTCAGTTCCCGGAACCCAGCAGGCATTGTAGCCTTCCATCCGGGCTTTACGGGTCAGTACATCCTGAATGGTATTATTGAGCATATGTCCCATGTGAAGTACACCGGTAACATTGGGTGGTGGAATCACAATGGTGAAAGGTTCTTTAGAATGATCTACTTCTGAGTGGAAGTAATTCTGCTCCATCCAGTAAGCATACCATTTATCTTCAACGTTGGATGGATCGTAGTTAGCGGGAATTTCTTTGCTCAAAATCTATTTGCTTATGATTTACCACAGTGTGCACAGAGAGCACAGAGGGTATTCAGTTAATGATTCGTTTAATACCCCGTTTCTTCAAGGTAACATTAAAATTAAGTAGCAATCCAATTGTGTAATTGCCAGGGTTCTGTATTCCATCAAATGTAACAGGAATGCCTTTTTCCTTTTCAACTAATAACCTTTTTTGGGGTAAGCTGTAAAGCAGACATTCCTGATAGGCAGATTCTGGTAAGTTCGTGTCGGTTTTGAGATAAACATGAATAGCCGCACCAATAACTTTATCTGTAAGGTCATTAAGCGGATATTCCATTCTGATTTCTCCGTGAAGCTAAGTCTTCTCCGTGGTTAATGCTATTTAACTCGTTTAAGAAGAACACCGAAGTGACCGTCGCAACCATGTTTGTGTGGCAGGGTCTGATAAGCTTTGCCGTCTTCAGCAAGGATCTCTTCAGGTACAAAGTCTTCGAGTGGTTCGAGTTCGAAATTGTCGTACTTCTCAAGGAATTTGTTGACCTGATCCATATTCTCTTCCGGCTCAATGGAGCAGGTACTGTACACGAGTCGACCACCACGTTTAACCATGTTGGCAGCCTCTTCCAGAAGTTGTTCCTGAAGTTCAACGGCTTTTTTGAGACCTTCTTCATCCCGTCTCCAGCGAAGATCAGCTCGTTTACTCAGTACACCGGTACCGGTACAGGGAGCATCGAGTAGTACGGCATCGGCCAGTGGGAGGGAAAGTTCAAGAACATCACCACGACGGATCTTGATATTCTCCGCGCCAAAGTTGAGAGCACTTTCGGCCAGTTTTTCCAGACGATCACCGGAAATGTCCACAGCAAGAATGTCACTTTCCCCTTCGGTCAGATCAGAGATCATAATAGATTTGGTTCCCGGTGCGGCACACAGATCATAGATTTGCTCACCCGGCTGAGGATCGAGCACAAATGGAGCGAATCCGGCAGCAATATCCTGAACCTGACATACTCCTTTTGCCAATAAACCCTTTTCAATGAAAGGCTGTACAGAATCCACTTTATAAAAATTTGGTAGCCAGTCGCTTGCTTCAAACTCTACGCCCATTTTATCCATGCGTAATTCAAAATTCGAAGGCTTGGTTTTCATAGAATTCACACGCACATAATAATTTGGGCGGGTGTTGTTGGCCTGCATCAGCTGGAAAGCCTCGCGCTCACCAAAGCGCTTGCTCCAGCGGGCCACCATCCATTCAGGATGTGAGAAAGTAGTGGCAACCAGCTTGGTTCGGTCTTTGTAGGCCGGTTTTGGGAGGTTTTCCATATCACGCTGCAGATTACGCATGATGGCATTTACCAGATCACCGGTCTTGGAACCCATTTTGAATTTTGCGATCTCCACTGCTTCGTTGATGGCGGCGTAATCCGGGGTACTGTCCATGAACAGCATATCGTAGATACCCAGGCGAAGGATGTTCTTTAATTCAGCCTTCATTTCATCCACGGCAATACTGGAATAATGGTCGATCAGGAAATCGAGATAATTTCTTCTACGCAGAATATTTTGCACGTATTCGCGGACCTGAGCACGTTCCCGTGTTTCAAGTTCATCGGCGATGGCAAAGTCGAGGACTTTGTTCAAGTCGAATTCAATTAGTATGTCGATACTGGCAGAGCGTTCTGAGTATTCTGTTTCCAAGGGTATCCGGATTTAATATTGCTGGTTGTAACTACGAAAAAAGGTGATTGATGGTCACCTTTTCAGAATCTTTGGTTCAAAAAAACAAGCCGATACTTTAATCGGCTTATTAATCTGCAAAGATAAAATTTTAGTACGGGAGTTGCTAATGTGAGATCGGGAAAAGTGGTTCTTTTTTGAGCCTGAATATAACTTAAGGTTTCCGTCTTGTCGTGTTCAGGAAATCAGGACAACGGCAGACTGAAATTCGGTCCCATGTAGTTCCATTGAACGACCGAAGGACCGAATTACGAATGATTGGATTTGGATCTCTATCTGCCTTGCGCCCGGCAAAGTCCTAAAATGCCACCCGTTTTCCTTTCGGATATTCCAATTCATAAACTAATGGGAGTTTTTTTGTCTCTCCGGGTTGCAGTTCAATTTCCCAATAAACGATACCTGTTTCTTCCCGCATGTATCCATCACCCAGATCCTTTGCAGTTACCTTGATCTCTTCATTGGTAGAAACAGGAAGCTGATCTTCGACAGTGATCTTTATCGGCTCAGATTTCGTGTTTCTCACTCTGATCTCATATGAAAAAGTTTCCCGGGTTTTATTTCTGAAGAAGTTTTTGGATGAAAATTCCTTCAATTGCTCCCGCTCAACAACGATCCGCTCATCTTTTCCCAGTGATACAGTGAGTGAGTCGTCAATGGAAGTCGGATTCAGCCAGGTCGAACCCACAAAACTGTTATCGAAGTAGATATTCGCTTCCCCTTCGATCAGATTCAGAGAGCTCCAGTCAGGAAGTGTCCCGATCAGATAAGCAAATTTTGATAGTTTTGGAGCAGAGGCAAATTCATACTTCGTTTCCACCTCTTCGCGTTTGATCTCCACCGTATGTTCTTTACCGTTGGATGGTACGGAGTAGGGGATACCAATCTCGTAACTAAAACTGGTTTGATTGGAAATCTCTTCATTGTAAATGATATCCGGTGTCTGAACTTTTGGTTTCGGTGGTTCGTTGTATGAATCACTAAATGCATTAACACCTGCAACTCGGACCGGTGCAGCATTTACCACCACTTCTTCGAGGCCCATAATATCCTCTTCCATTGTGGTGGTTATAAAAAGTCCGTTATTGTAAATAGTGATCTTAGACCGGTGGGGTTGAAAGCCAATAAAGGTGGATTTCAACGTAAACGTACCATTCGGTATGTATTCTAAACGGAATTTTCCGTCTATATCGGTTGTAGTTCCCCGCCCCAATTCTTCAATAAGTACATTTACAGCAGGTAAAGTTTCTCCTCTCGAATCAATAACTATACCTTCTACCAATCCACGGTTGTTCGTTTGGTACATACTCACTTTACCGGTGGTGCTATTATTACGTCTTCCGCTATTTCGATATCTGTTATAATACCCCACATAATTAGTGCTTAACTCCGGTTTGGTGGAATTGGAAGCAGGGTCTCCGGAGTTGATGGTGAAAGTGATGTCTTTCCAGTCAATTCCTGTTTGTTGCCATATATTTGCTTTATAAGTGATGGAAAGAGGGGAGTCAATATCCTGTGATCGGAGATCATAAGTGGCATTCCAGCCCGCATTTGTAACCAGATAGCTGAGGTAGAACGTTAACTCCTGATCATCATCCGACATCACTTCAGCCACGACTTCCATCGAACGATCACTTTTTACCACTCCGCTTTCCGCGATCTGTCGGTCGAGATGGGTTAATTTTCGCTGGAGTTCATCGATCTCATCCCGTACTTCATTCTGGCGGTTAAGTACTTCCGATAATTTCTCGCGATACAGTTCCAGAAGCTGTTCCAGTTCCACACTGCTTAGTTTATTGTTATTGATGATGTTAGTTGTGGAATGAAGCATGGTTTCTTCCTTTTTTAACACCTCCAGCTCAGTCTGCTTTTTCTGATGTTGCTTTTGCACCACTTTTCGCTGCTCCCGCAATTCCTGTACATCTTCCCGCCAAATGGTTTCTTCAGAGTAGTGAGTCTGCGAATTTAATGACAGCAGGGTGAACGATCCATTTGCTTTGATCTGAATACTTTCCGGAATAAGGAACTCTGATAACCCGGTAAATACAACGGTCTGTTTTCCTTTCTTTAAGGTGATCTTCTCTTCCCGATGGATCTGAGCCTGATTTCTGAAGACGGTGACTTTTCCGATCTCTGTTTCAACCTTTATCGAATCGGCTGTTTCAGGTTGAATGAACAGGGTGAGGAGAGCAATAAGAAGTGCATACATAGTGGTTTTAAGTTAGTTCGGGGTAAGCAGTTAAGCTCAACATAAAACAAATTCTTAAAACCCGCATGTGGATGTTAGTCTTTGGTGGATGTTGGTAAAGAGAACTGGCTCAAAGTGGATAAGAGACTATAAGGATGAGAACCATCAGGATCAACGTTGTGCAGATTCATCGGCTCCGCCTCTG
>DLCN01000024.1 GCA_002480645.1 Balneolaceae bacterium UBA7797 | reverse complement strand
TGTCCCGGCGAAGCGGACCCATAAATCCGCTCCGGATGAAAAGTATACACCGTCGGGGATCGTCCATGGACCTTCGGATTTATGGAGCGAACGCAGGAGGACTCCCGCCCGGAATTCGCAGGTGGTGGTTTTTGGTACTTTTGTCCACACAAAAGTACGGTAAACCCATTTGCTTCGCGGAATTAAAAATTCAAAATTAAGAATTATGAATTGGGGTATGGGGTGGTCCATCTGTTCTCAATCGTAGGTCTGTTATTGTCAGATCATCAAATAATTAAAAACAAGAAGTTCAATTAACGAGCTACAAAATGAACCTCCGGGAGAAATGCGGGACTAATGGGGTAGAAGAAAGTAATAATTCAGAGCAGGGACAGCAATCAACGTATTGTATTAACGCCATCTCCATTTCTTCCGGCGACTTTTGCGCCACTTTTGGTCGCTCAAAAGTGGTAAACAGATTATTGTATGGAGCAGAGCTCCTGTGGGGAGTCCCGCAGCGGAACTACGGAACCAGAGGAAATAAGACAAAAGTTGATGCACCGTCTATGAATACTCTCAAATTGACCATTCTTAATTGAGTTATGAATCCCTATCTTTGAGCCGAATATTAACATCTAGATTCAAGAGTCGTGGATAAGATCGGAATCATTGGGTTAGGCTATGTGGGCCTGCCTTTATTGTGGACCTTTCATCAGGTTGGGGAAAAAGTCATCGGGTTTGATGTGGATCCTGAAAAGATCAATTCGATAAATGCGGGAAAGACCTACATCAAGCATTTTAAAGATGAACAGATACAGGATCTGTCCAGCTCTGATCTTTGTGAAGTGACTACAGATTTTTCCCGGTTGGATGAACCTGATGCCATTCTGATCTGTGTGCCCACTCCATTAGACCATCACCGTGAACCGGACATGACCTATGTGGAAGAGACTGCAAAGACCATTTCAGAATATTTGCGAAAAGGTCAGTTGGTGGTACTGGAATCCACAACCTATCCCGGTACTTCTGATGAGTTGATGAAGGATATTCTGGAAAAGGGTTCAGGTTTAAAAGCCGGGGTGGATTTTTTTATCGCATACAGTCCGGAAAGGGAAGATCCGGGTAATCCGGATTTCAACACTAAATCCATACCTAAGGTAGTGGGAGCATCCACAGAAAAAGCCAGGGAGCTTGCCGTAGAGCTTTATTCGAAAGCGCTGGATAAAGTGGTGCCGGTTTCGTCTGCAAAAGTGGCTGAGTCGGCAAAGTTGCTGGAGAATATCTTCCGGTCGGTGAATATCGCATTGGTGAATGAAATGAAACTGGTCATGGATGCTATGGATATTGATATCCATGAAGTTATAGATGCTGCTGCGACCAAACCATTTGGTTTTATGAAGTTTACCCCGGGTCCCGGTTTGGGAGGACATTGTATTCCGATCGATCCGTTCTACCTGACCTGGAAAGCCCGCGAGTTTGGACTAAATACCCGCTTCATTGAATTGGCGGGAGAGGTAAATAACGCAATGCCTCAGTTTGTAGTAGATAAAACTATGCTGGCACTAAATGAAAAGGGGAAGGCATTAAATGGTAGTAAGGTGCTCATTCTTGGTATTGCTTATAAACCGAATGTGGATGATATGAGGGAGTCTCCTTCATTTTCTGTTATGGATAAACTAAAGGCACTTGGGGCTGAGGTGAGTTTTTATGATCCGTGGATCCCGGTTATACCGTCCAGCAGAGAACATATGCAATGGAAGGGGCTCGAATCGGTTGACTGGACAAAAGATAGTATCTCAGAGTTTGACGCGGCCATCATTGTTACGGATCACAGGGATGTGGATTATTCGGAATTACTGAACTGGTGTGATTGCATCGTTGACTCCAGAAATGTGTATCCGGGGAACAGAGAAGAGTATAAAGGTCGGGTTTTTAAAGCGTGATCGGCCGCTGCGCTACCGCTGCGCGGAATTAAGAATGCATGCATCGCAGTTTTGAGTGATTATTGTTTAGTTTTGAGTTGGATTTCGAAGTTGTACAGTGATCATTAATCGTGGGTCTGTTCTTGTCAGTTCAACGTTTGGCGGATCCATCGTTGCACTCTGGATGACGGGTCTGGTTGACTTAAATAAAAGGCTGGAATCTAAATTCAGATCTCCCAAAATATTCCCACCATTAGAATTACGGGCGGAGAAAGAGTCCGAAGAAGAGAGCGTGTCCCGGCGAAGCGGACCCATAAACCCGCTCCGGATGAAAAGCATACACGGTCGGGGATCGTCCATGGACCTTCGGATTTATGGAGCGAACGCAGGAGGACTCCCGCCCGGAATTCGCAGGTGGTGGTTTTTGGTACTTTTGTCCACACAAAAGTACGGTAAATCCATTCGCTTCATGGAATTAAAAATTCAAAATTACGAATTTAGAATTAGAGGCTTGCTCGGAATATGGCAACAAAGATGTGGATGCATTCTTGCTTGTTTTAAACTCCGCAGATCCATCGCTACGCTCGGGATGACTTTCTATGGGGAACACATATGATCAAAGAGCTCCTCCCCTTGCGAAGGGGAGGTCGGGTGGGGTCGAAAACCAGCATGGGTTTAAGCTACTTTGATTGGGTGAATGAGCTTGTAAGTTACACACCCCTAAATCCCCTCTCAAGAGGGGACTTTTGATGGGCATTTATAACTAACGAGCTCCAAAATAGCTCCCGTAAGAAATGTGAATGTTGATTATTTCCGTATTGCCCTCCAATCTAAAAACCGGCTTTGGATTTGTGAAGGAAAGGCCCCAGAGCAAATCCCGCCGGGAGCTTTTCGTTCTTTTGGCGGTCCAAAAGGACAAGACAATCTTAGATATGGGTATATTCCACGAGATTGCCGCGGGTTGTGTTCGCTGCGCTCACCGCAATCCTCGCAATGACCGGTCCGCAGTTTTGAGCTGTCCGCTTCGCGGAATTTAAAATTCAAAATTATGAATTAAGAATTGGAGTTTTGGGTCTAATAATTAGTCCTTAGTCATAGGACCTTCCTTACCAGATCATTACATAATTAAAAACAAGATGTTCAATTTACGAGCTACAAAATGAACTTCCGGGAGAAATGCGGGACTACTGGGTTAAAGGAAGGGGTAGTTCAGAGCAGGTAAGGCGATCAACGTATGGTATTAACGCCATCTCCATTTCTTCCGGCGACTTTTGCGCCACTTTTGGTCGCTCAAAAGTGGTAAACAGATTGTTCTATGGAGCAGAGCTCCTGTGGGGGAATTCCGCAGCGGAGCTACGTAACCAGGCATAAATTGGAGCAGTTTCACAGTTTTTAGTGTTTAGTGTTTAGTGTTCAGTTGGAGACCAGATCGATCAATCGGTCTGTCGCACATCGGTCTTTCGTATTTCATAATTACCCAGCACCATCACTCGGTAGATCCTTCTCCGTCATTTTGGGGAGCCGGATGACTTTCTATGGGGAACACATATGATCAAAGAGCTCCTCCCCTTGCGAAGGGGAGGTCGGGAGAGGTCGGAGCTTCGCAGATCATGAGATTGCCGCGGATTGTGTTCGCTTCGCTCACCGCTCTACGGAATTAAGAATTCAAAATTAAAAATTAAGAACTGGAGGCTTGAGCTGGCTCTACAGTTCTCAATAGTAGGACATTCCTTGCCGGATCATCAATATTCCCAAATTGACCATTCTTAATTGAAGTTTGAATCCCTATCTTCAGGTTTTATGAGTTAACCTATAGATTGCCAGAGTTTTGGATACTATTAAATTCTCCGTAGTTGGATTTGGCCGCATCGGGCAGCGACATGCAAAGATCGTCAATGAATTTGAATCAACTGAACTGATCTCCGTTACAGATACGGATCCTGAAAAGTTTAAGAATATTAGTGCACTTGAACTGGATGTACCATCCTTCCAAAGCATTGATGAGTTTCTGGATGAGGATAATGGTAAGAGCGATGTGGTTACGATCGCGACCCCAAATGGTTTCCATGCAGATTATGCGGTTCAGTGCTTACATGCCGGATACCATGTATTGGTGGAAAAGCCCATGGCACTATCTGTGGAAGACAGTAAAAAGATCATTGCGGCAGAAAAGGAATCCGGAAAACTGGTATTCGTAGTTAAACAAAACAGATACAGCCCTCCATCCGAGTGGTTGAAAACTATCGTTTCAGAAAAGATCATCGGGGATGTGCTGATGGTTCAGACTAACTGTTACTGGAACCGGGATGGGCGGTATTATTCGACCAGTGCCTGGAGGGGAACCCGGGATCAGGACGGTGGTGCTCTATTCACTCAGTTCAGCCATTTTGTGGATATCATGTTCTGGGTATTTGGCGACATCAAAGAGCCAAAGGCCATTGTGAAGAATTTCACACATCCGAATCTCAGAGATTTTGATGATTCCGGTTTTGCTCAGTTTGAATTTGAGAATGGAGGAATCGGAAGTATCAATTACTCAACTTCATGCTGGGATAAGAATATGGAAAGCAGTATTACCGTAGTTGGTACTAAAGGAAGTGTGAAAGTAGGTGGCCAGTACATGAATGAGATCGAATACTGCCATATCGAAGATTATGAAATGCCTGAACTACCGGAAACTAATCCACCCAATGACTATGGACCTTACAAAGGGAGCGCGGCTAATCATCATTATGTGTTCGAGAATATCGTTGAAGTATTGAACGGACATAAACCTATTACAGCCACTTCTGAAGACGGCATGAAAGTGGTAAGCATTATTGAGCGGATCTATAAGGTAGCGGGTTTTATTAATTAAAAAGCTGGAATTTTTTTAACAGTAACCATCAACCATCAACCATGTCCATCTTTATTCACGATACAGCGATAGTAGAATCTCCTGAATTGATTGGCAGAGGGACTAAAGTCTGGCATTGGGTTCATATAATGCCCGGCGCAAAGATCGGTGAGCGATGTGTATTTGGTCAGAATGTGTATGTGGGTAGTGATGTACGCATTGGTAATAATGTTCGGGTTCAGAACAATGTTTCTATCTATGATGCGGTGGTTCTGGAAGATGATGTATTTTGCGGTCCCAGTATGGTTTTTACGAATGTGATCAATCCCCGCAGTGCGGTAGAACGTAAAGATGAGTACCTGAAAACTGTAGTGAGAAAAGGGGCTTCTATTGGAGCCAATGCCACGATCGTTTGCGGAAATGAGATCGGAGAATATGCATTTATCGGAGCCGGGGCAGTAGTGACCAAACCGGTACCGCCCTTTGCTCTGATGGTTGGTAATCCTGCCAGGCAGATCGGATGGGTCTCCAGAAGCGGACAGAAACTGGACTTTAATGCTGATGGTTTAGCAAAGTGTCCGGAGACGGATGAACTTTATCGATTAACGGATGGCATTGTGCTTTTATCTGAATCTTAATGATTTGAAATGCTGAATCCTGAGCTTCTTATACTATATTCAGCTAACTAATAGTGAAAAATATTTATGCAAATCCCACTTCTTGATCTTCAGGCCCAATACGATTCAATAAGATCGGAGATCAAACCGGCGATAGAAGAGGTCTTGGAGTCCCAGTATTTTATTATGGGACCAACGGTGAGTTCATTTGAAAAGGCGGTCGCATATTATTGTAATACAACCCATGCTCTTGGTTGTGCTTCAGGCTCAGATGCCTTATTACTAGCTCTCATGGCATTGGATATTGGTCCGGGAGACTTTGTATTAACCACTCCATTTACTTTTTTTGCTACTGCAGGTGCAATTTCCAGAGTAGGAGCAACTCCGGTCTTTATAGATATCCAGCCTGATAGCTTTAATATCGATCCTGAAAAAGTACGTGGTTTTTTATCCGGCAAAGATGGAAGAATGGTGAAAATGGGGATCAAGACCGAGTCGGTAAAGGCGATCATTCCGGTTCATTTGTATGGTCAGATGGCCGAGATGGATACATTAGTGGAACTATCCAATGAATATGGAATTTCGATCATTGAGGATGCAGCTCAGGCGATAGGTTCCGGCTATAAAAATATTCAAGCCGGAAACTGGGGAGATTTCGGTTGTTTCAGCTTCTTCCCCAGTAAAAATCTCGGTGCTTACGGGGATGCCGGTCTGATCACTGTAAAGGACGAAAAACTGGCTGAGAAAACAAGTGTTTTGCGGTTGCATGGTGCAAAACCGAAGTATTTTCATTCGATGGTTGGCATCAACAGCCGACTTGATGCACTACAAGCCGCTATTCTCAAGGTAAAACTGAAACATCTGGATGAGTGGTCGGATCGAAGAAGAGAGATCGCTATGGCCTATAATCATTTATTTACTGAGTCAGGGCTTGTCACTGACTTACCGGTCTGTTCTGATTCTTGCACTTCGGAATGCGAACTTTCTTCGGATAAAATAGTCATCCCCAAAGAAACTACCGGCGCTCCGGTTAATAGTGGCAGACATATTTATCATCAGTATACTATCAGAGTAAAAGACAGAGACGGATTATCTGAACACCTCGATACTGCCGGAATTGGTAATGCCGTCTATTATCCCAAGCCGCTGCATTTGCAGGAATGTTTTGCAGAGCTCGGGTATAAAAAAGGAGATTTCCCGGTTGCTGAATGTGCAACAGAACAGGCTCTGTCGCTTCCGATTTATCCGGAAATGGATGAAGAGCAGATAAGGTATATTGTAGAATCTGTTAAAGAGTTTTTAAATAAATAGTGAAAAATGGCCATCTTTACTATTAAATCACCGGTTACTCAGTTCATTCTCAAGGCGTTGGGGATCTTCATATTGTGGTATGTAGTGTATGAATTGTGGTTATTGCCCGATGGCAGGTTAGACGCCTGGGTAGCGCATAATATCATTGGAGTTTCTGCCGGCATTGTCCGCGCAATGGATTACACGGTGTTCACTTATGACAGAGTGGTTGGTATCTATTACAATGCGGGCATCGAGATCGTTGATGGGTGCACCGGTATTTCTGCCATCGGATTATTTCTCGGCTTCATACTGGCCTATCCCGGCGAGTGGAGATCCAGGATCAGTTTTTCTGTGGCAGGTATTGGCGTGATCTATTTTGTGAATGTTTTACGCATAGTTACGCTGGTGATCACGCAAGAGGAATGGATCGAATTCTTCGATATCACTCATGACTATTCCACAACCACCATCTTTTATATTGTCATATTTGTGATGTGGATGCTGTGGGTGAAATTCAGTGACGGTGATTTTTCCGTCCCAAAGGAGGATACCGATGCTGCATTGGCTTAAGAAAAGCCTGCTGTTGATCGTCCTTATCGGGGTTTATTTTCTTGGACTCCGGGAAATTCGCAAGATAGGTCATAATGCCTTAATGGGTTCATTGCTTCCTGACAACTATGGTGAGATCACAGATGGCTTATTTTTCTTTAGCCAGTCTTCTGTGTCCTTTACGCTGGCTGAATCGATGGAAGCTGATCATGGCTGGCAGTATAAGATGCCTTTTGGTTCCTTCTTTCTCTTCTCCATATTAGGATTGGTTTTTGTTGGTGGAAAGAGTTCCGATTATGGGGTATTGGCACTGATTCATGTTACGGGGTTTGTGCTTTCTACCCTTTTTGTATGGATCGGACTTCGTGCCGGTAACGGCTTTTTTGTAGTACCAGACATGCTTTCAAGATATTTAGTGCCTTTGGCCTCATTAGGTCTTGTAGCTTTAGTATATTTACGGCAGAAAAACACCTTTTTGCATGAAGAATAAGCTAGAGCAACAACAAGAGACCTTAAGAAATTTAATTCCACTCATAAAGAATATCGCCGGATCTGATGATCAGTTGAACGATCTGAATATCCATGGAGACTACTTTATTCTGGGAGCCGGAAAAGCCTCCGTTCAGATGGCTGAAGCTGTGATCGATCAGCTGGGATATGAGCCGGTTGATGGCATCATTATCACCAATCAGGAAGATACTGTGATGGGAAATCTGCAGATCTTCAAAGGAAGTCACCCATTACCCGATGAGTTATCGGTGAGTGCTTCCTACGAACTGATGGAAACCGCCCGTGCAATTCCTGCCGGAAGTTCCGTGATCTTTTGTCTATCGGGAGGAGCTTCTGCTATGCTTACAATACCGCCTGATGGGATCGAAATTGATGAATTGGCAGATACGCATAGCATCTTGCTGAATTCAGGGGCTTCTATCCACGAAATGAACACAGTAAGAAAACACCTTTGTATGTTGAAAGGAGGTCAATTAGCTCAGATCCTGCATCATACAGAACTTACCACCCTGCTTATATCAGATGTGCCGGGCGATGATCCTGAAGTTATCGGTAGCGGACCTACTATTTGTGATTCTTCCACGTTCAAAGATGCTTTTCAGGTTCTGAAACGGTATTCATTATGGGAAAAGGTTCCGCATTCCGTAAGGATCCATATTGCTAAGGGAATGGGTGGTGATATTCCGGATACTCCGAAGCCGGGAGTGAACGAGCATCCAAGTCATACAGTTGAGTTGATCTCTGATGCCGGAAAACTGGCGAATAGGATCGGTGAGGAATTAAAGGAGCAAGGGTACCATGTACAGGTTGCAGATTCCGCTTATAATGATGAATTGAAAGCGGTGTCTAAAAAGATCTGTACGGAGACGATATCTGTATTAAATGGACATGGAAAGCTTGAAAAACCTGCAGCGCTCGTGTTTTTTGGTGAAAGTATGGTGAATGTATCCGGAAGTGGTAAAGGGGGAAGGAATCAGGAAATGGCATTGACCATAGCACTTTCTCTGGAAGGTCAGCATCCTGTTTCTGTGCTAAGTATCGGAACGGATGGTCTGGATGGTCCGACCGATGCTGCCGGTGCAATAGTTACTTCTAATACTACCCTCGAAGCGAGGAAACAGAAAGTAGAACCGGAAAAGTATTTGCAGAATAATGACTCCTACCACTTTCATGAAACAATGGGAACGCTCATAAAAACCAGACCGACCGGAAATAACCTGATGGATCTGCAGGTTTTATTAATTGGTTGAAAATAATCAGCAGACCAACAAGTAACTAAGTAATATTATTATATTCAGATGTAAATAAGCTTAAGGTTACTAGTTACATAATGTACTGATGAAAAGTCATCGGGAATTATAAATTTATCAACAGTCTTATGATTTGGCACTTTCTGTTCATGAAATGTCACTAAAATTGCCAAAATTTGAATTATATGAATAAGGAAGTCAGATAAAACGAACATCTAAAAGTATAAAAGATAATATTGTTGAAGGTTGTGGCAGGCGCAGATACAAACAGGATTTCATTAAATATTTGATATATGCTCAAAGTTCATATGATGAGACAATAAGCCGGTTGAATATGATCTCAGAACTTTACTTCAATGAAAGTGAACTTGATGATTTAAAAAGTCAGTATTCAGTATTAGGAAAAAGAATTTATAATTTCATCAAATATGTATAGCCGAATTGGAATAACAGTACTAATAATGATTAATTTAACCAGCAACCAACACTAAACAAGAATTCTGATCTATGATCTGGGAAAATCCTGAATATCTTTGGTTATTAGCACTCATCCCTTTATTGGTAGTACTTTTATGGTGGAAAGGGAAAAGTGTACGGAAACTTCAGAAGCAGTATTTCAGCGACTCTTTGTTTAATACTTTAAGGACGGGATACTGGTCGATTGGTGCCATGGTTCGCACCATTTTATTCATTTCCGGATTGGTTTTTGTATTGATCGCCTATGCGGGGCCAAAGGTTGGAACGGAAGTCCGCGAGGTTAAACGACGTGGAATTGATATGCTGATCGCTCTGGATCTTTCTGCAAGTATGAATGCGGAGGATGTACGTCCCAGCAGGCTGGAAAAAGCAAAATTTGAGATCAATCGACTCATCCAGCGCTTAAAAGGTGACCGGGTCGGTTTGGTGGTGTTTACGGGTGAAGCGTATCTGCAAAGTCCGATGACTCTTGATTATTCAGCATTGAAGTTATTTCTCGAAATTGTAGATACAGATCAGATGCCAAGTTCAGCCACCGACTTTAAGGCCGCTATGGAAACTGCTTTGGATGCATTTAAATCACTGGAAGAAAGCAATACCGAGGCAGCAAAAGTGTTGCTCATTATTTCGGATGGTGAGGATCATGGTCAGTCGTATGAGGAATCACTACAGGCATTGATCGATCATAATGTATCGGTGTACACATTAGGGATCGGGTCTTCAGAAGGTACCACTATTCCACTGTATGAAGAGAGTACCGGACAGTTGATCGGTTATAAAAGAGATCGGGACGGGAAAGTTGTGACTACCAGTTTAATGAGGGATGTACTTCGAAATATAGCCAATGAAGGAAATGGGGCCTATTATGAGATCACCAGAGGCAATGATGGAATAGATGCCTTTCTGGCCCGTGTGGACGAACTCGAAAAGGGAGAATTTTCCAGTCAGGAGTACGCTGACTTTAAAAATCAATATCAATGGATGGGAGCGCTGGGATTATTATGCTTTATTGCCTACGCATTTTTCCCAGACTATCGTAAAAACAAAGTATGATAAAACTATTCGTTACGGATCTGGATGGTTGTGTTACCGATCCGTTCATCACCCCGGATTGGGAAGCATTTTCAGGAATTAGAGAGCTGAATCTTAAAAGTGAACTTGACCCTTCCATACCAAAACTGAGTATTTGTACAGGCAGGCCCATGCCTTATGCCGAGGCTATGGCTCAGATCCTTGGCATCCGGATCCCATTCGTGTTTGAAAGTGGCGGAGGGATGTATGACGTTACTACAAACACATTAACGTGGACTCCTGTGCTGAACGATGGTGTTCGACGACAGGTGGAAGAAGTAAAACAATGGGCGAAAGAAGTGGTAATGCCCAAGTACCCTAATACCATCCCTGAATTTGCCAAGTTTACGGATATAGGTATTATCAATCAGGATACTCCTATTGTAGATAAGATCTTTGAAGAAAGCATTGATCATGTATCTACTCATTATGATATTTTTGAAGTACACAAAACGGAAGTATCAGTAAATATCATTTTAAAAGGAGCCAATAAAGGTGCCGGTATTAAAATGCTGGCCGAACATTTCGGGTATTCACTGAATGAGATCGCATATATCGGTGATTCCAGTGGTGATATTCCGGGACTGAAGATCGTTAAGCTGCCATTTGCTCCGGTCAATGCGGCGCAGATCACAAAAGATGTGGCTACAGTGATCAACAAAAAGTCGACCAAGGCCGTCTTACAGGCATATCATAACATCATCGAGTATAACCTGAACGAAGGGGCTTAATCAGAGGGCAATTCTGATACTTTACTGAATTTCTTTCTCCTGCACCTGCTTGAGCAGCTCAAAATACTTCTCGATCAGTTTCTGGTAATCCGCTGAATACTTCGTGAAATTTGGATCGTTGAGTCGGTTTCTGATCTGTTTTTCCAGTTCCTCTAGTGTCATTTCAGGTGGAGTTGGCCGGGTGATCTCCGATCCGGTGGTACCTTCCCGCTTTTCTTCTTCGTCTCGTTCCTGCAGGGCATCTTCGGCTTGCAGCATTCTCGAAAGAATATTCTGCTGACGCTCTACAAGCGTAGGATCCACCGAGCCACCACGCAGATCGTTGATGGTCTCTTCCATTTGTTCGATCATGCGTTCGATCTCACTGCCGATCTTGTCACCCCCACCTAATTCACCGTTTTGCTGAAGTTGCTGTAGTTGTTTGCGGATCTCATTTTGTTGTCGCGAGATCTGATCCAGACGCTCCATCTGATCCTGCCCCAGCCGTTCTCCTTGCAGATCGTTGATCATTTCCTGGATCTGCTGGTTGATCTGCTGTTGATCCTGTCCCATTTGCTGCATCTGTTCCATCATCTGCTGCATACTCATTCCGCCGCCACCCGATCCACTCCCATCAGAGTTCTGAAGCTGCTCCAGCAGATTTGCGATAAGAAAAGAGATCTCATTGATCCCACCTAATGCCTGTCGGGTTGCAACTGAGGCTTTACTTTGATTTCTCTCCGCCATTTGAGTGAGGGAAGAGGTGAGGTAGCGCTCTACTTCTGTTTTCTTTTTAGTGATGAGATTTGAGAACTGCATGATCTCTTTCGAAAGCTGACTCAGGGAATCGGAAAGTGACAGGAAAATATCTTCTACATTCTTCTGATCTCTGGCATATTCCACATAGGCAGGACTTCGGTTCTCAGTGACATTGGCATAGGTTACCAGCTCTTCCTGTTCATTGGATAATTCGAGCAACGAATATAAAATATATTGTAATCCCGCGATATTCACGTTCATCTGCTGCTGATTCATCTGCGACATCGTCTGCCGGGTTCTTTCAGCCAGTTTTTTGAGTTGTTGCTGAATGGGTGGTTGCTGTGGTTGAGGGGATTGCCCGTTATTATTACTGGAGTCATCATTTTCACCGGATTCTGAATTCTCTTGTGAATCGTTCTCTGACTGCTCTTCACCTGATTGCTGATTATCCTCGCTCTGAGCTGAACTTTCCCGGAGTTCGCTGAGCATCTTCTCCATCTGTTCTCTGATCTTATTCAATTCCTCGTCAGAATATTCCTGTAGCTCAGAAATCGTTGTTTTGGTTTTATCAGTAGTGTTTTGTGAAAGATTCTCCAGCTGTTCTTTAAGTTGCCGGATCTGCTCCATCATGGATTCGCGTTGAAGTCCTTTTTTTTCATCAGACACTTCTTCGGTGGAGATTTCCTCTTCCTGACGCGCCATATCTTCATAGGCTTGCGCAAGTTTTTCAAGATCGGAGTTCAGCTTTAATTGTTTAAAGAGTTCCAGCGTTCGTTCAAGGCGTTCTTTGTATAACTCTTCATTGAATTCCGCTTCTTCCAGTGCTTTACGAAGTTCATCCGGCGACATGTTGCTCATGTTCTCCTGCAGCTTTTGCAAGGCTTCTTTAAAAGCCGGATCATCAATTTCTTCCATCAGCTTCTGAAGCTCCTGATAAGCCTGCAGGGTTTCTTCAGAGAGCATATTCTTTTCACTGAGTTCTTCTTTGATCTGTTCAAATTTTTCATTCAGCTCTTCCACTCTTTTTTCGATCTCTTCCTGCTGACGTTGAACTTCCTCTAACTGCCTGCGCTGCTCGTAATTGGTCTCAGGATCTTCTTTAAGCTGTTCCTTGAATTCCCGGTATTGATCTTCCATTTGCCGGAAGGATTCAGATACATCTTCCAGATCACTTTTCACGTCCTCTTCCTTTTCTCCCAGATCATCGAAATAATCAAGGAGGGAGGGAACTGTGAGGGTGATCATTTCAGAGGTTCCTGTTTTATAGCCGTTATATCCGTCGTTATCTTTTACTTCAACCCAGAAGGTCAGTTTGTCTTTGGGTTTAAGATCCAGAGCTGTCAGGTCCCAACTATGATTTTGTAATACTCTGTTCTGAGGGCGACTCAGGTTGATCTCAAATTCAATGGGCTCTTCCACGAAGGCTTTCTGCAGCGAGTATTTTAGTACGCCGGATGTGAGACCAAAATCATCAGAAGCCCGGTACAGTAATTCGATTTCAGCCGGTTCTACCGCTTCAAAGGAAGCAGATGGTTCTATCAACTCAACAAAAGGTGATTCATCGGTCTGCGGGAGAAGCGTGAATCTGAAAGGATTATTATTTCGCAATGAATTTTCATCCTCCAGAACAAAATGGACCGTATCCGGACGGGTCATTGTAAAGCTATGCGAAAAGGAATTCAAAGAGTCCTGAGTGATCAGTAAACTATCGGAAGAAGTAAGCAGAAGTAAGGATCGCAGGGATTTATTACTAACTGCGTTTATGCTTAGTTCTGAACCCTGAAGGGCCCGGATCTGAGCGAATGGATACTGATAGCTTGCAGATTCTATCCGGGAGTAGGAGGGAGGATCAACTGTAATGGTAAGTGCAGAGAAACGGGGACGAAGCTGGACATTGGCCTCATACTCCTCACTTTGATAGCCATCCATTTCAATGTAATAGTGAATATTGTTGTTCAGGTCGAACGGGATGCTGGTGAACAGATTTCCGGATCGTTCCAGACTCCGGCTACGAAACTCAGTTTCGACAGGGCTTTTTAAACGAAGGGTGATATTTTCAGGAAGGTCACCTTCAAAATCGACAGAAACAATGAATTCACTACCTTGTTCAACAGTAGTGTTACCGGGATGAACGGTGAAAAGGAAGGGATTTGGTTTTTCATAATTCTGCCAGAAATTGGCTAGCCGAATCGCAGGTTCGGGGTATTTAAGTCCGGTAAAGATCAGACTCATAAGTAGAAATCCGATCAGTATCGTGCTGTTCTTCAGTGTTCGAAAGTATCGGTTGTTTACCAGAAAAGAAGAGAGTTCGGAATCCAGGGTATCCGCATCGATCTCCTCGAGGTTTCTATAAATGGCGGCCTCAACCAATTTAGGATTTGCGTTTGTAGCCTTCTCAAGGTCAAGTGCATAGGAAAGTGGTTCAAGTTTGGAATCCCAGGCAAAATGACGGTAGAAGGTCATGAAATCTTCTTTGCGAAGCGATCTGAGTCCCCGAAACAAAAAGAAGAGGGAAAAAAGTGTGAGAATACTAAGCAATACACTCTTCTCCAGAGAACTCAGATAGAGCCAATCCTCGAGAAATAACAATACCAGTAGCCAACCGATAAATACTATAGAAATATTAGCCAGCACTGAAAGCGTTTTATAGCGCTCGAAACGATGATGCGCTTTCTTCAGGATCCGCTTAAGTTCTTCAGTAGAATATGTGCCTTTAGTTTGACTCAAGGTGGTGTATGATCAAAGCTCGTTCAATGTTAGGGAATCCTTCACCGTATATTTTCTACCGTCTGTAGAGATGGTGATGATCTCTTTTTCAATATCGTGTTCGAGATATAAAAACCATTCTTTTTCTATGGCTTCATTAAGGAACCGGGCCTTTTCATCAAGAGTTTCCAGAGGACGCATATCGTACCCCATTACCCAGGCCAGAGGTAAATGAACATGAGTTGGGAGCAGATCGGCAACGAAGATCAGGGTCTTTGTACCATCCGTAATTCTGGGTAGTTGTTGTGCTGTAGTATGACCGTTTGCCATCACAGTATCCAGTCCGGGTTCAAACTCATAGCCTTCAGGTACTAAATGCAGATTATCAGATTCCTGAAGCGGACCGATATTTTCCGGTAAAAAACTGGCCTTCTCTCTTGCATTCGGTTCAATAGCGGATTTCCAGTGAGCCTCTGCCACATGATAGGTTGCATTAGGGAAGGTATGTTCCAAATCACCTTCCTCTGTATAATAAGTGGTGCCCCCGCAATGATCGAAGTGAAGATGTGTAAAGATCACATCGGTAATATCTGAAACAGTAAAACCATGCTCTGAAAGTGATCGGTGTAGTTCTTTGGAAGAGTTGTCGAGTTGATAGATGTCTTTCATCTTATCATTGAACTTTGAGCCGGCACCGTTATCGATAAGATACATGCGGTCCGTTTTGGTTGATCTGATCAACAGACAACGCATGGTCATGGGGATCCTGTTCTTTTCATCTACCTCGAACGAGCGGGACCAGAGTGTTTTTGGAACCACTCCGAACATGGCACCACCATCCAGTTTAAAATCGCCTGTTTCTATCGTAAATAACTCAAAATCGCCAAACTTGGTTTTACTGAGACTCATACTTTCTTTTTTTCTGAAGTTGCCTATAATCCGACCCAATTTCCAAAGGTTTTACAATATAAAAAAAGCCCCGCTCAGGTTAGAACGGGGCTTTAAATAAAGTCATCTTTCCTTAGAATGAAGGAACTACATCATCACGATACAAGGTATCGAGTAAGGTGACGGAAACCATCAGAATAAAGAATACAACTGCTCCAATTAGCAGCATAGAGTTGAATTTCACATCCCAGTAAAGTCCCATGAAGAAGGCAGCTACCAGAAAAGCTTTAACCAAAGCAATGGATAGTGCTACAATAATGTCTAATGGGGAGGGAATGGGTAAATTTGAAACCACTACCGTTAACAGAGTTAGAATGACCAGGGCGATACCTACAGTCCATAGCTGTTTAGCGGTTGCAATATGATGTGTATGATTGTCTGCGCTCATTTTAAATATCTCCTAATATCATTCAATTAAGTATAACAGTGGGAACAGGAAGATCCAGATAAGGTCAACCAGGTGCCAATAAAGACCGGTGATCTCAACCGGAGTATAGTATTCACTACTAAAATGTCCTTTTCTGGCCCGGATATACAACCAGATCATTAAGCCGATACCAACCAGTACGTGTAATCCGTGAATACCGGTCATTACGTAATAGATACTGAAGAAGATGTTAGCTTTAGGATGAGATAGCTCAGCTAAAATCTCCGGAGTAGGATTCCAGAATGATCCGGGAGCAATACCTAAATGCAGTTTGTGTTCGTATTCGAAATATTTAATTACCAGGAACACACAAGCCAGAATAATGGTGAATAAGAGATTAAGCTCTAATCCACGCTTTTGATTCTTTTGAGCAGAACGGATCGCCATGGCAACCGTTAAACTACTACCAATAAGTACGATGGTGTTAACTCCACCCCAAAGCTTATTAAGTTCCTGAGCTGCCTGTGTAAACAGATCGGGATACCAGGCTCTGAATACGATATAAGCGGTGAAAAGTCCACCGAAGAATAAGATTTCGTTCACCAGAAATACCCACATTCCCATCTTAGCAGATTCGAATTGCTGATCCGAATCTACAAAATGGTGCTGAACATGAGCCGGGTGAGTTGCTGAATGATTCGCCATTATTAATTCTGGTTTATGAGTTTTCTTGTTCAGTTTCTTTTACATCCACATCATGAGCTTCGCCATGGCCATTATGCTCAACTGCCAGTCCTAACTGGAATTCTTCCATTGGGCGGTGGTAGTCGTATGGCTTATTGATCACTACCGGAGTGTGATCGAAGTTATGCAGATCAGGTGGAGAGGTTGACTGCCATTCCAATCCCCGGCTTTCCCATGGGTTCGCAGGAGCTTTTTCATCTGACATCAGAGATTTAACCAGATAATAAAGAATGATCAGGAAGGCAACACCAAGTACATATGAACCAACAGTTGAAGTTTGGTGGAACGGTGTAAACTGATCGATGTAATTGTAATATCGTCTTGGCATACCTTGCGCTCCCATTACAAACTGAGGCAGGAAGGTCATGTTGAATCCGATAAAGATAAGGGTTGCAGCTACCTTACCGAGAGTTTCGTTATACATCTTACCGGTCATTTTTGGCCACCAGTAATGCAGACCAGCAAGTAGTGCCATCAAAGTACCGCCCATCATCACATAATGGAAGTGAGCAACAACATAGTAAGTATCGTGCAGGTGAATATTCACTGATAATGCACCTAACATAATTCCGGTAAATCCACCAATGGAGAACAAGAATAAGAAGATGAATACATATAGCATCGGAGTCTTCATATCAATGGAGCCCTTGTACAGGGTTGCGACCCAGTTGAAGATCTTAATACCGGTTGGAATACCCACAAGAAAGGTCAGGAAAGAGAAAATGGTAGTTGCTACCGGGCTTTGACCTGATGTGAACATATGGTGACCCCAAACCAGGAAACCGATAAATGCAATAGCTAAGGATGAAAGAGCAATGGCCCAGTATCCGAAGATGGTTTTCTTTGAGAAGGTGGTAATCACTTCAGAGATGATCCCAAATCCGGGAACGATCATAATATACACCGCAGGGTGACTGTAGAACCAGAAGAAATGCTGGTAAAGTACAGGATCGCCACCTTTAGCCGGATCAAAGATCCCGATATCCATGATGTTCTCTAATGACAACAAAAGAATGGTGATGGCAAGTACAGGTGTTGCAAGGATCTGAATGATAGAAGTGGCATATAACGCCCAGATATTCAGCGGGAGCTTGTCCCAGGTAATTCCGGGAGCTCTTAACTTATGAATGGTGGTCATGAAGTTTGTAGAGGTAAGGATAGAGGAGAATCCCAGAATAAATACTCCTAATGTTACCCAGATCACGGTTGCTGAATCACCATCGGAACTGTAAGGAGTGTAGAAGGTCCAGCCGGTATCAAATCCACCCATGAACAGTGCTATGAATGTAAACACTGCGCCGATCAGGTAGATATAAAAGCTGGCCAGGTTCAATCGTGGGAATGCTACATCTTTTGCACCAAGCTGCATTGGTAAGATGAAGTTACCAAGAGCAGCCGGTATACTAGGTACCAATACAAAGAAAACCATCATTGCCCCGTGAAGGGTAAATAGTTTGTTGTACGTATCGGCTTCTATGAAGGTCTTTGCCGGAGTCCAGAGTTCAGTTCTAAGTGCAATAGCGAGAAATCCTGCTAATGCGAAAAAGAACGCTACGGCTCCTAAATACATCAATCCGATCTTCTTATGGTCAACGGTGGTTAACCATGCTTTTAAACCACGTTCTTCTGTGAAGAAGTTGGTTGTCGGATTCTCGGATGGTTTAAATCGTTTTACCTGAAGAGTGGTCTTTTCACTTGTTTTTACTGCTTCCATTTGCTCACTCTATAGTTTTTAAGTATTCAATAATATTAGTGATGTCTTCATCGCTTAAAATGCCTTCGTAGGGAGTCATTACATTATCATGGCCGGCTACGATCTTTGCACCCGGATTCAGAATAGATTCCCGAACATAATTCTCATCAACAGTTACGGTGCTTCCGTCTGCCAGTGATTCTTCCTTGCCCCAAATGCCTTTGAAGGATGGGCCGATACCCGGAGTACCATCAACGGAATGACAAGCCTGGCATCCATTGAGGTTAACCAATTCTTTACCTGCTTCTACCGGATCGCCTGATCCGCCGGCGCCACCATTCATCTCCAGCCAGTTTTTAAAGTCATCAGGCTCGTGAACGATCACTTTTGCTAACATATTTGAGTGGCTGGTACCGCAGTATTCGGTACAGAATACCTGAGATTCCCCGACTTCTTCAGCCTGAAACCAAACATAGGTATAACGGTTGGGCAATACATCCTGCTTTACGCGGTAATCCGGTACAAAGAAAGAGTGAAGTACATCGCGGGATTTCATTACCAATTTAACCGGAGTGCCCTGAGGTACGTGAATTTCGTTCAGAGTCTGAGCTCCATTTTCATAACTTACGGCCCAGTTCCATTTAAATCCGGTAACATGAATTTCGTAGGCATCATCAGGAACGGCTTTCAGGTTTAACCAACCTTTGTATCCCCAGCTGAAAATAATGAGAGTAATAAAGAGGGGGATTACAGACCAGGTTATCTCAAGTTTATTATTGTGAGTAATAACCGGTGTTTTATCGTCGGATGATTTTCTACGATAACGGATCGCAAAATATATTAATGCTATAGTGATCCCAACGAGAACGATAGTGCTTGCTTCATTGATGAAGTGAAACAACCCATCGGTATAGTCCGCTGTTAACGGAGACATGTTCTCCGGGAGCATGAAATCGAATAATCTGCCCATTAGAGGAAGTTGTTAATTAGTTGATTGATAATGATTTTTTCTCACGTAGCCAGAGAAGGCCGAGGAAGATACCAAGAATTATCAGTGTAGCCAAGCCTCCAAGCTTCATAATATTAATTGCAACCGGAGCATAGCTGTTAGAATCCGGATCGTATTGATAACAATACATCACCAGTTTGGTAACGGTATTTCCTATCTCACCATCTGCCGACTCAAAGAGAGCGTTTCGTACGTCAAATTCGTTGTATTTAATACCGTATAAATAGCGTGTGATCTTTCCTTCCGGACTCAATAATATGATCGCAGCACTATGAGCAAACTCACCGGTATCTTCAATTTCATTGTATTTAAAACCTGCTGCCTTAACTACCTTGTCAATATTCTGTTGATTTCCTGTCAGGAAATGCCATCCTTCTGCAGCCTTTGGTTTGTTCAGTTTGGATAAATAAAAAGCTTTCTTCTCAGCTGCCAGTGTATGATCCTCGGTCGGGTCTATACTTACTGAGATGGTGATGAACTCATCACCGGGCGACCAGGCCATTTGTTGGGTAACATCCATCACACCATCAATTACTAACCCACATAACATCGGGCATTCGTAGTAAAGTGGATTCAGAATGACAGGTTTACCTTCTACCAATAAAGAACCTATTGTTACCGAATCTCCATTGGAATCAGCGAATTTGGCGTCCAATGGGATGTAATCTCCCAGATGCTCATCTATCCCAACATCGTTAAGTTCTTCGGGTACTTGTCTGTTTAGTTGAGCAAATGTGTGTGAACCGGATGTAAAAATGGCAGTTAAAGTAAAAACTGCCATCAATATATTTCTGGTAAATCGGATGTTAATCAACGGCTATTTGATTGATAGCCTCATCAATGGGAATGTGGTAAATACCTTTTTCGAGATCGACCACACCATAAGAATTTAACGTTGCTGTCTGATCTGCTTTGAGCTTAGTTACCTCAAGATATGAAGTTGTAGATCCAGCGTTCTCCTTCGCATTGTTGAGACTGAATTCAGAGAAATAGATCAGAGAAACAATAAATACCGCAACAATGGATACACCAAGTACTGACCAAAAGATCAGTTTTTTATAGTCGAGATTATCATCATTCACACCATGGGTAACATTATTTGCAAACCCTGAATTATTGGTTTCCAACGTGGCATTTTCGCCACTTTCGTCCAGTGTTACTTTTGCGTTTGATTCTTCAATATGATCAGAAGACATAGTCGATAATCAATTAGTGGTGATAAGTTTTTTCTAAACATGCATCCAGTTTCGGATCATTTTCCGGGATCATGCTGTTTTTCTTGAATTGTCGGAAGAATAATCCAAAGAAGATGCCTCCCAGGCCAATGAAAGTAGTCAGATCCATCCAGCTGAAATGTAATCCGTGTGCCTCTTCAGGGTGCATAGTAGGCATTGCGATCCAGTATAATTCAAGGAAATGCATAACAACTACTACAACAGCCACAAAGATGAGCACGTTCTTACGGTGCTTTTGTTCTCTGTTCAGTAAAACTAAGAATGGTAATGCAAATCTGAATAATAACATTCCATATGCAATGTATTGGAAGCCGCCTTCCAATCGGTCATAGAACCAAAGAGTTTCTTCAGGAAGGTTAGCATAATAGATAAGCAGGAACTGGCTGAATGCGATGTAAGCATAAAATACAGTGAAAGCGAATAACCAGGCACCCAGATCATAAATATGAGCTTGAACAATGGTATTTTTTAAATATCCCTGACTGTGCAGGAAATACGCCATGAGGATCATAACTGCCCAGAAAGCCTGAAAACTGATTGCAAAGTAATAAACACCGAACATGGTTGAGAACCAGTGTGGATCGAGTGACATTAACCAGTCGAAGCCGGCAAAGGTCAATGAAAAAGCAAATAATGGGATAGCAGGAGCACTGATCTTTCTCATCAATGAGGTGATTCCCCAGTCCCCGGTCTTTTCAAGATCAACAGAAGCTTTATATAATTTACGACCAACAAAGCCCCAAATCGCGAAATAAATGAATTGACGAACTATAAAGAATGGAGTATTCAGATAAGCTGATTTAGCTTGAAGAATATGATCTGTTGCAACAGCATCTTCGTGGCTCCAGTGATATAAGTTATGAATACCAAGTATTACCGGTAAGACAAAGATCGTCCAGATCCAGAGGTTGGCTCCTATGGTCTCTGGAATTCTACGAAAAACTACACCCCATTTGGATTTAGTGATATGATGGAACAAAACCATGAATACTGATGCAACAGCAATTCCTGTAAAGAAGGTGAAGCTCACCAGATAAGAGAAAAAGAACTGATCGGTATTCGTGAAATATCCAATAGCACTGAGGATCAGACCAGCCAGTCCGGCTCCGAATAAATACGTAGGGAGCTTGCTATCGGCTGAGAATTGTAAAGAATCGGTTATTGTAGGCTTATGACTCATTTTATAGGTATTTAAGCAAGATCTTAGTTATCGCTCAGTGTTTTAATGTACTCCACAAGAGACTCAAGGTCGTATTTTGATAGTGAACCGTAGGCATCAGCCATTAATGGGTCAAATCCGTCAACGATCTTAGCATATGGATGAGTGATAGACTCAATGATATATTCAGAATCTTTTGTTACAGTGATGGTCTCACCAGCGTCAGTAGTTACTTTGCCGGTACTTCCAAACAGATCTTTCCAGCTTGGTCCGATCACAACGGAACCATCCACAGAGTGGCATGTCTGGCAGGCATATTGAGTAGCCACTTCTTTTCCATGTTCGGCTGTGGCAACCTGCTCGCCCTGTGAAGCTTCTTTAGCAGCCTGCATTTCGGCTAATTTAGCTTGTTCAGCTTCATATTTTGCTTCAAGATCACTCAGATCAACATCATATTGTGTGATCTGGTCTTTTGTAACATTTTGGCTGGCTTGTAACGCTCTTATGTAAGCAACGATCGCCCATCGGTCGTCTACCGGAATCTGATGAGCATAAGAAGGCATGTTACGTACACCGTTATAAATGGCGGAATAGATCTCTCCATCCGGAGCTTCGCGTAAACGATCCTGATGATATGTTGGGGCAGGAACATATCCGTAGCCACCGGTCATGATAATGCCTCTGCCATCTCCGGTGATACCATGGCAAGGAGTACAAAATACTTCGTAACGATCTTTTCCACGGTATAGGAGTGATTTAGTAATATCAACTGGCATTTCAGCCACGAAATCACCGTTTTCTTCAATTCCTTCGTAGTATGCGAGGTCAGCTTTTTCAAAGCCACGGGCAACAGTTCCATCAACAGGTTGACGCATTGAGCGACCATCGGCGAAGTAGTTATTTACTTCCTGGGCCTCTTTTCTGGGTTGTTGATCCATGTTCATGTTTGGATGAACAGGTGGTTTTTCTGACTTCATACCCCGACAACCGTTCAACATCAGGCCGATGGTGAGTATGCCAGCTACTTTAGTATATCGTTTAACGTTCATGAAAGATGAAATTCCGCGTTTATTCTTAGTCATATACTTCTTCAATATGGGTAGCACCAGCTGCTTCCAGTAACTGTTGTACCTGATCAGCATGAAATTTACTGTCACGGGCTTCTATACAAACAAAGAAACCATCATCAGTAGCTTTCTTAAACCGTTCTACATTAAATAATGGATTATGATGCTTTGGTAGTCCATTTAAAAAAAACATACCAAATACAGCTCCAAAAGCAGACAACAATACGGTTAATTCGAAGGTAATTGGTACCCAGGCCGGAGCGTTAAAAAATGGTTTACCACTAATATTTAAGGGATAGTCTACAACGGCCATAAAATACATCATGGAGATCGCAAGGGTAAAGCCTAACAACCCGTGACCTAATACGATCCATCCTAGTTTAGATTTCTCGAGACTCATTGCTTTATCTATTCCGTGAATTGGAAATGGGCTGTAGGTATCGAATTTATCGTACCCTGCTTCAACAATTTTTTTAGAGACGTCTACAAGCTCTTTTGGATTCCTGAACTCAGCTAAAATGCCGTATAACTCAGTATTTTGATCGTTTGAAGTACTCATATTTTAAACTGTTTCACTGTGAGTGTTAGAACCTTCAGTTTTTGGAGCGATATACTCTTTGGTTTCTTCATCATAATTATGCGGATCTGCGATCGGCATAACAGCTTTTAATTCAGCGATCGCGATCATCGGAAGGAAGCGAAGGAATAAAAGGAACATGGTGAAGAATAATCCGAACGTGCCAACATAAGTGAGAACATCCCAGATTGTTGGTGAGTAGTAATCCCAGGAGGATGGCAGATAATCATTGGCCAGCGAGGTTACCGTGATCACAAATCGTTCGAACCACATTCCGATGTTCACTACAATAGAGATCGCAAATGTAAATTTCACGTTAGTTCGTAATTTTTTGAACCAGAATACCTGAGGTGAAACCACATTACAGGTCATCATTGTCCAGTATGCCCAAGCATAAGGTCCGGTGGCTCTGAGTAAGAAAATTGCTTTCTCGTATTCCACACCGCTGTACCAGGCAATAAAGAATTCCATCATATAGGCGAAACCTACCATAGATCCGGTAACGAGGATCACTATGTTCATTTTCTCCATGTGATCATCGGTCATAATATCTTTCATGCCAAAGATCTCTCTGGCTACTAACATAAGCGTTAATACCATGGCAAAACCTGAGAAGATAGCACCGGCAACGAAATAAGGAGGGAAAATGGTTGTATGCCAACCGGGGATCATAGAAACAGCAAAGTCAAAAGATACGATCGTATGTACAGAAAGTACCAGCGGAGTAGCAAGACCAGCTAAGATCATGTACGCTTTTTCATAATTCCACCAGTGGCGGTTGCTTCCTGTCCAGCCGAGAGAGAATAATCCATACGCAACTTGTCTGATCTTGTCACTTGCTTTATCTCTGAGGGTGGCAAGGTCAGGGATGAGACCTACATACCAAAACAGTAAAGATACTGTAAAATAAGTAGATACCGCGAACACGTCCCAAAGTAACGGAGAGTTAAAGTTGGGCCACATCGCCATCTGATTTGGTACCGGGAATACCCAGTAGATCACCCAGATACGACCTACGTGAATCGCCGGGAAGATACCGGCACACATTACCGCGAAGATCGTCATTGCCTCTGCAAATCGGTTAATAGCTGTTCTCCAATCCTGTCTGAACAGGAATAAGATCGCGGAGATCAGGGTTCCGGCGTGACCAATACCAACCCACCAAACGAAGTTGATAATTGCCCAACCCCAACCTACGGGGTTGTTAAGTCCCCAGATCCCGGTTCCCTGCCAAATCAGGTAGCCGATAGAGGCTAAAAGCAACATAAGCAGGGCATTTGCCGGCAACATTGCCAGATACCAGGCTTTTGGAGTAGGTCGTAAGTTTACATCTGTTACCAGTTCTGTTATGCTGGAAAAGCTATGATTGCCTTTAACAAGCGCTGGTTCCGGTACGTATTCGTATTTACTCATTAGTGGGCGTGTTCCTCGTTAATTTCTTCAGCCAAAGCAGGGTTTGGATTGCTTAATTTAGCCATGTAAGATGTACGTGCTCGAACGTTTAATTCCTCAAGCATCAGATAATTACGTTCGTTGTGCTTCATTTTGGCAACAACACTGTTATTATCGGTCAGATCGCCGAAATAAATGGCATCAGCCGGACAAGCCTGCTGGCAGGCAGTTTTTACAGTGCCATCTGCTGGTTTCGGAGAACCGGTTTTGATCTTAGCATCGATCTTAGCCCGGTTTACTCTTTGAACACAGTAAGTACATTTCTCCATAACCCCTCTGAAACGTACAGTTACTTCAGGGTTCATGGCCATTTGAATAATATCCGGATCCTCTCCGGTAGTAAGATATTCTTTAGGATAATTAAAGAAGTTGAAGCGACGAACTTTGAATGGGCAGTTATTTGCACAGTAACGGGTACCAATACAACGGTTATACGTCATTTGGTTCATTCCATCTTCACTGTGAGTGGTCGCTGCAACCGGACAAACTTGTTCACAAGGTGCCAATTCGCAATGCATACATGGAACCGGCTGATGAACAGCTTTCGGATTCTCTTTATCGCCAACGAAGTACCGGTCATTTCTGATCCAGTGCATTTCACGTCCACGACTTACTTCTTTCTTGCCAATTACCGGGATGTTATTCTCGCTCTGGCAAGCAACGATACAAACTCCACAACCGAAACATGCATTCAGATCGATTGCCAGACCCCATTGTGGTTCCGACTCAGGATAAGTTTGCTCATCAAAGAGAGAAATTGGCTGATCTTCGCCTAGCTCTTCAGCTTCTTCCATTCCGGGGACTTCATATCCATGGATGTTTTTAAATGCGGCGAAATCAGGTTTCTCTTTGTAATGCTCCAAGGTTGCCTGTCGGTAAAGATCACGACCTTCAAGACTGTGGTGATCCTGAACACAAGCAATTTTATAAGTATTTCCTGTTCCGGAAACATTTACAGAAGCGAATAGTGGAGTTGATGAATTCATTAACGGGTAAACATTTACCCCGCCTGAATTCTGATCTTCGTCAATATCTGCTACACGGCCAATTCCTGTTCGGCCATATCCAGTATGAACGGTAATAGAATCATCAGCGTGACCCGGTTGAATCCAGGCAGCCATCTCTAATGAAGCTTCATTCACGGTTAACTGAACTAATTCTTCATTATCAACGCCAAGTTTTTCTGCCGTAGCAGGACTCATCAGGGCCACGTTGTCCCATGTGATCTTGGTCATTGGGTCCGGTAATTCCTGTAACCAACCTAAGTTGGCGAATCTACCATCAAATACGGAGGAGTCTGCACGGAAAACGATCTCCATTCCGGCTGCTTCTGAAGTAGAAGCCGGTTTTACGCCGGATCTCAATCTAACGTTAACGGTGCTAAGTGCATCCTTTGATTCAATTCCATCATGTAATATTGATTTCCATTTCTTATCAAAAGAGCCGGAAACAAAACCTTTAAATGTATCTTGTACCAGATCATGACCGGGAGTCATTTCTCCGTTTACAATCACATTGAGTAATTCGATCTCACTCAATGAGTCATAAAGAGGCCGGATCTGAGGCTGAATTACTGATCTGCTGCCATTATATGAGTAACCATCTCCCCACGCTTCAAGATAGTGAGAGCGGCTTACATGCCAGTTAGCTTTAGCTGAGGTCTCATCCACATAGGTTGAAAGATGAATTACCTCAGAAGTGTTATCCATCGCTGTGTTAACATCAAGATCGGCAGGTGCAGTTAATACAGGGTTTGTACCGATAAAAACTACGGCATCGTAAGTGCCTGATTTCATGTCACTGATCAGCGCTTTAAAAGCCTGATTGTTATCCTCAGAACCCAAAAATGGTACTTCAAGATAATTAACCGTCTTACCGTTGTTTGCCAGAGCGGTATTAATTGCCGCTACAACAGCATGAACGTCGGCAGACTGCGAAAGACCAGCCGAAATAGCACTCTTACCTTTATGAGAGGCTAATTCTTCCACTAATACATGTAGGAAGTCTTCGCCTGAAAATTTATTGGATAAACCACTGAAGGCGTCGAGTCCACTAACCTTTTCGGAAAGTGCAGCAGCCAATGCATTAACAAAAGCCGGAATTTCACTGGCTTTAACCTTCAATCGGTGATCAGCATATGCCCCGGTAAGTGTAAACCCATTCTCAACGGCATAAATGCGACTCATTTCATCCGAAGTACTCGTTACTTTACGCTTTGCAGTAACATTATATGCGTACTCTACATTATTAGGATGAGTAGCAGACAGGAAGTCGTCATCAATAGACACAACAATATCTGCTTCGGAATAATTAATGTGTGTTCTCAAACGAGAACCAAATGCCAGTTTGTTACCCTCCAGCATGTTCTCTTCACCAAAAGGCTCATAAGTCACCCATTTGGCGTTTTCAAATTTCTTTAATGCAGCACTTTTAAGAGACGAAAGGGTAGGTGAAGAATTCGCTTCAGATACAAAAGCTACTTTTTTAGAGCTGTCAAAATATTCTTTAGCAAAAGCTACAAAATCGTTAACCGAAGATTTGCTGCCATTTCTTTTTGGATAGTGAGAACGATCCGGATCGTACATCTCAAGCATAGAAGCCTGATGGTAAGCATTGGTTTTACCCATGCTGCCGGGATGCAATTCATTTCCTTCTACCTTGGTTGGCCGGCCTTCGTGGTTCTCGATAACCAAGCCGGTTAAACTACCCATAAAAGGCATTGCGGAGGCATAAAATAAAGGCACTCCCGGTACAATATCTTCAGGTTGTTTAGAGTACGGCAGAATTTTTTGAACCGGACGGCGGCATGCAGCAAACCCTGCAAGCGCAATGGAGGCTCCCATAATTCTTAGGAAGCTTTTTCTGGAAACTCCGTCTTTTAATTCTGTCGCGTTTTCAGGAAACTCGCGGTCTACAAACTCCTGGTATTCCTGATTCTGAGCTAATTGATTTAAGCTTTTCCAGTAGGTATTCTGTGTTACTTCGCTCATCTGGTGATGTATAGGTTCAAAAATCCTTCGTTATTAATAATGGCAACCCTGGCAGTACTGCGGTGGGGTAACATTATTCTTTTTAACTAATTCACTGCCAAGCAATAGCTGATCCTCAGCTACGTACCCCATAGTAGTTACTTCTTCAACCGGGCGTAAATGCTTTTCAGGTGCGCGGTGACAATCAAGACACCAACTCATACTAAGTGGCTCTGCCTGATATACAACTTCCATCTCATCGATGCGGCCGTGGCAACTTTCACAACCAACGCCCACATTAACGTGTGCTGCGTGATTGAAATAAGCGTAATCAGCTAAGTTGTGTACACGTACCCACTCAACAGCTTTACCGGTTTCCCAACTTTCACGAATGGGCTCAAGCTTCTCGCTGTCGGTTAGCACCTGATTATGACAATTCATACAGGTTTGTGTCGGTGGAATATTTGCCTGTTTTGAATCAAATACACTTGAGTGACAGTACTGGCAATCTAATCCCAGTTTTTGCACATGTATCTGATGTGAATACGGAACAGGTTGTGTAGGGGCGTAACCAACGTCGGTATATTTTGGTGAGAAGAAGTACCAAACGCCCAAAATTAAAGCTGTGGCAAAGACAATAAGTCCAATTAATAATTTCTGAGGAACTTGATTTGTCCACTTAGGGAAAATCTGCGCCATAAATATGCTGATTTATAAAAGTTGTTATCCGAGCTCTGCTCCTAAAGGAGATGGGCAAAAGTAGAGATTTTTAAACTCGATTTGTACCACTAACTGCTCAGAACTATTATTTGTATTTGTTCTAAATAACAGGGTTGACTCCTAAAGGAATTCTGGCAAAGATAAAAACATTCACCAAAAGTTCTTGATTCATTTCAGTAAAAATGAATTTAAGATGAAGGAATGCTTAACTTCTTATCGATCAAAACAAGAATATATTAATAGTATAATTTACGATGGCATCTGAATTACCGAAATCAATATCCGGTCTGGAGAATTTTGACACAAAAAAAGCGATCTATTTAATATCCGGAGTGAGTATCGCGGCTTTAATCTTTCTGGTTTGGCTGATCTACTTCAAAGATCCGGCAACCACTTCTATTCCTTGGGTAAAAAACCTGAATGCATTGAATGCTACATTTAATGGATTGAGTACCATTCTGTTACTCCTGGGTTTTTCACAGATTAAAAAGAAGAATTACATACAGCATATGCGTTTTATGCTGGCTGCTTTTGTATCCTCATCACTATTTTTGGTGAGCTATATTGTATATCATCATTTTGTGGGGGATACCAAATTTGGTGGCGAAGGGATAATCAGAGGTATTTACTTTTTTATTCTGGTAAGCCATATAATTCTTTCAGTATTTGTCGTACCTCTGGTTCTATCTAGTTTTTACTTTGCCTTTTCCGGGAAGTATTCTACGCACCGGAAAGTATCTAAGTGGACGTTCCCGATATGGCTTTATGTGTCGGTAACGGGGGTGCTCGTATTCGCTTTTCTTAAATTATTTGGGTAAAAACTCTAAAAATCACCCACACACTTATCAAAATTGATAAAAAGAATTTCATTCTCCTTCCCGTAGTTTAAAGTGCCTTTATTATGGTTTAAAGGCACTTTTATTTAAGACTGACGTAGTATTGTAGTAGTGGTAAAAAAGCGCTTTTCTGATACTGTAGTAATCGTGTTGTGTTCAGTTCCCTTGATAAGGGTGTAAGCAAGAGCAATATTTGTTCAGATCAAAGAAACCTGACCCCAAAGCAGCATTTTTTAGCTTATTGCTGATGTAACGTGAGTTGACAGGAATGAAACATTTTCAATACAGAGTATCCCCATTACTTATCAGAGTAAAAGCGCTTTTAATTTTGGTGTTACTGACAAGTACGGGAATTGCAGAGGCATTTCAGCATGGACCTTTATCCGAAGAATCAGTTCAGAATAAAGCGCATGCTGATGAGTTATACTACGGAGTGCCCAAAGAATTTGTAGAAGATCTGAAGGAAAAGACCTTTAACTATATGTGGGAGGTTGTAGATACAGAGACCTGGCAAACAGATGACCGGTATCCCTCCAGAAATTTCACCAGTGTTGCAGCAACCGGGTTTGCTCTTCCTTCCTATATAATAGGTATACATAATCAATACATCAGCCGCGAAGAAGGAGCTGAACGGACACTTAAAACCTTATCATGGTTATGGAATGCACCTCAAGGTCCCAATGAGCAAGGTGTGACGGGATATAAAGGTCTTTTTTATCACTTTCTGAATTACGGCACCGGCACTCGCTTTAAAACAGTAGAATTATCAACTATTGATACCGGATTGTTAATGGCTGGCGTGTTAACGGCTCAGAGTTATTTTGATAAGGAGAATGACGTAGAGCGTGAGATACGGGCTTTAGCAGATTCTCTCTATTTAAGGGTGGATTGGAATTGGGCGATGAATGATAATGAGACCATGAGTATGGGCTGGCACCCGGAAAAGGGATTTATTGAAGCTCAGTGGACAGGATATAATGAAGCTATGGTACTACTGATTCAGGCTTTGGGTTCACCTACACATCCTATTCCGGATAATTCCTGGGAGGTATGGACTGAGACCTATCTTTGGGATGAGTTTTACGGATACGAACATGTGAATTTCGGGCCGTTATTCGGGCATCAGTATTCACAAATGTTTATTGATTTCAGAGGGATACAGGATGCTTACATGAAAGAGAAAGGCATTGATTATTTTGAGAATTCAAGACGTGCGACTTTATCAAACCGGGCATATTGTATGGAGAATCCCGGTAATTTTGCTGGATATTCCGAAAATATCTGGGGGCTTACTGCGAGTGATGGTCCTGCGAATACCGTAAAAAATATAGATGGTGAGCAAGTCCGGTTCCAAACGTATACAGCCCGGGGCGTAGCCAGCGACTATCACAACGACGACGGAACCATTGTGCCTACTGCTGCCGGCGGATCCATTCCATTCGCTCCGGAAGAAACCTTGATGGCGCTGTATACCATGAAAGAGAAGTTTGGCGACAAATTATACACCAAATATGGTTTTCTGGATGCATTCAACCTCACCTTTGAGGAAGGAGGTTGGTTCAATAAAGATTATATCGGCATTGATCAGGGGCCTATCCTGATCCAGCTAGAGAACCTGGAGTCAGGTTTGATATGGGAAACTTTACGTAAAAACCCCTACATCCAGGCTGGCCTTGAAAAAGCCGGTTTTACCGGTGGCTGGCTGGATTTTTACGGGTCAAACAGAAATTAAACAACCTAACCAGCATATAAATGACAAAGCAAAAGCTGTTTAAAGATCATGCTGCCCGGAGTAGATCAGTACTACTTAACATGAGGATGCTAAGCACACTGTTGATACTTTTGATAGCAAGCACTACCTACATTCAGGCACAAACAGTGCTTACCGGAACTGTGTACGAAGAGGGAACCGATCTGACTTTACCCGGGGTAAATATTCAGGTTAAAGGTACAATGAAAGGTACTGCAACAGATGCTAATGGTGAATTTACTTTACGGTTAGAGGATGGGCAGAATATTCTGATCTTCTCTTATTTAGGATTTGAGACGAAAGAAATTGATGTGACCGGCCTCGAGACCATCACTGTTCAGCTTACCCCAATGATAGATGAATTGGATGAATTGGTGGTGATCGGTTACGGAGCTGTTCGTAAGCGTGATGTAACCGGAGCTGTAGGATCTCTCGGTTCAGAGCAGATTGGTAAGGTTTCTTCATTGAACGCTGAGCAATCTCTGACAGGTAAAGTCAGTGGTGTGCAGATCACGACCACATCAGGTGCACCGGGTGCCTCATCGGCTGTTCGGATCCGTGGTGTTGGTACATTCAATAATTCATCGCCTATTTATGTAGTGGATGGCGTTATTCTGGATGATATTTCTTTTCTGAATTCCTCAGATATCGAATCCATGGAAGTGCTGAAAGATGCCTCAGCAACTGCTATTTATGGTTCTCGTGGAGCTAACGGGGTTATCCTGGTTCAAACTAAATCCGGATCCGGTAATGCAGAAGATGGAGTAAAAGTGAATGTGTCGCTTGAAAGCGGACTTCAGCAACTAGAAAGACAAATTGATCTGTTAAATGGTCGTCAGTTTGCGATCATTGCAAATGAGATCAGATCGGGCTCCTATAATAACGTGGATGCTGTACCTAATACCAATTGGCAGGATCTGATCTTTAATGTTGCTCCGATGCAAAACCATCAGATCTCATTGAGTGGTGGAAGTGAGAAAGGCGATTATTATGTGAGTTTCGGGTACTTCCAGCAGGAAGGTATCATTGATAAATCAAATTATGAGCGATTTAATCTGAAGCTGAATAACACGTACAAACTCAGCCAGAATGTAAAGATCGGGAATAATATTACAATCGCTCCATACAATCAGCAGGTTGCTCCGGGGGTAACATTTGCGGTCTATCGTGCACAGCCTGTATTAGAGCCATATTACGATGATGGCAGCTTTGGAGTTGTGTACAACGTTGGCAATCCGCTGGCCTCCCTCAATTATTCGAATAATTACAACAAAGGTGTTCGGGTAGTTGGTAATGTCTTTGCTGAAGCAATTGTAAAAGATGCCTTATTACTTAAAACCAGTTTTGGTACGGACGCCTCCTTCAATAAAGCAACAAACTTTACACCGGCCTACACTATTTATAATCCGGATGGAACAGCGTCTCAGCAGGACAATGAATTCAGCGATCTGTTCAAAGGCCAGAGTTATAATATGACCTGGATCTGGGAAAACACGGTAAATTACATTCAGGATTTTGATAAGCATTCGGTCAATGCTGTGGGGGGAATCACTCTTCAGCAGACAAGATCTGAATATTTGAATGTGGCCGGCCAGAATATCATTCGTGATGGCGAAGATTTCTGGTATGTGCTTCCTGAATATGTGGTTGATGAGGCTAATAACATCAATATGGTAAGCTCCATTAATAACGGAGTGAATGCTGCCGGTTACTATAATATGGTGTCATTTCTGGGACGTCTGGTATACTCTTACGACGACAGATATACGTTTACTGCAACAACCCGGTATGATGGTTCTTCAAAATTCGCACAGGGTAAACAGTGGGGATTATTCCCGTCCTTTGCATTTGGTTGGAACATTGAGGAAGAAGACTTTATGCAGGATGTGGAACTGTTCGACCAGTTAAAACTTCGTGCCAGCTGGGGTAAGATCGGTAACGAGAAGATCAATTATTCGAACAGATTTTCATTGGTTACTTCAGCAAATGCTGTATTCGGCATTCCTGATGCACTTTATAACGGGCTTACCTATGGTAAATCAGGTAATGAGAACCTGAAATGGGAAACCACTTCCCAGACCGATATTGGGTTGGAATTGCGCATGTTCGAAAGCCGTTTCACTGCAGAGTTCGATTACTATAATCGTGAGACCAACGATATTCTGGTGGATCTTTCTACGCCCGGTCATTTAGGGAACGGACAAGGACAAAAGATCACCTATAACGCAGCAGTGGTTCTTAACGAAGGTTTTGAATTCAACCTGGGTTGGGAAGATCAACTCGGTGAAGTGGGCTACAGTTTAAATGCCGTGGGTAATACGGTACATAACGAAGTAAAAGCTATTGGCGGAAACAGCGGTATTGATTCTGTTCTGGTTGGCGGGTACCTCGCTAATGGTCAGGCAGTAACAAGATCCGAAGTCGGGCGGCCGATCGGTGCATTCTATGGTTATGTAACAGATGGAATTTTCCAGAATCAGGCAGAACTTGATGCCTATCCGCATCTATCCCAGGCCGGAATCGGAGACCTGAGATTTAAAGATGTGAATGGTGATGGTGTTATAAATGGCGACGACCGTACCTATATCGGTTCACCAATTCCGGATTTTGTGTACGGTTTCTCTATGGATCTGAACTGGAAAAATTTTGACATGTCGATCGGGTTTCAGGGTCAGATCGGTAACGAGATCTTTAATGGAAAGAATGTGGTTCGTCCCGATCCTTACAACTTCGAAGCACATGTCTGGGATCGATGGACCGGTGAAGGAACAAGTAATTCAGAACCGCGTCCTTCTTACGGTGGGTATAACTTCCTGCCGTCCGACCGCTTCATCCATGATGGCAGTTATCTGAGACTCCGTAGTTTGATTATAGGATACCGGTTACCGGAAAAGATACTCACTAAGATGAATCTTGATAATGCGCGCTTCTATCTGAAAGCGAATAACCTGTTCACATTTACTGAATACCCTGGTTATACCCCTGAGATCGGCAGTAATAATGTACTGGCTAATGGTATAGATACCGGTATTTATCCGATTCCACGCGTAATTTCTATTGGATTTAACACAACGTTCTAACACTACTATGATGAATACAAAAAAACTTTTTAAAGTATTAATAATCGCGGTGTTAATAACCGGTTGTGAAGATTTTCTGGGTGTTAAACCTCAAAGTGTGTTAACACAGGAAGCCTTTCCCGAATCAGCCGCAGATGCATTACAGGCAACAAATGCTGTGTATTCTACCTTGAGAAACTGGCATTATCATTCCGGTGGATTTCCGCTCGCGGATATTATGTCGGATGATGCACACAAAGGCAGTAATCCGGATGATGCAAGTAATACAGTAGGCCCCTTTGATAATTTTACACATTCTGTGACACAGGATGGATTAGACCGCTGGTGGAATGCATTGTATCAGGGCATACGAAGAGCAAATATAGTGATTGAAAAGATCCCGCAGGTTGAGATGGATGCCTCGTTACAGGAACGATATGTAGCTGAAGCTAAATTCCTGAGAGCTCTGTATTACTTTGATCTGGTTCGTGCATTTGGTGGTGTTCCGCTGGTTACGCAAAGTGAAGCTCCGCTTAAAGTACCGAACTCACCGGCAGCAGACATATACACACTGGTAGAAAATGATCTGATGGATGCAGCCGCGGTTCTCCCCCTCAAAAGTGAGTATGAGGCATCAGATATTGGCCGTGCCACCAAAGGAGCCGCACAGTCATTATTAGCACGTGTCTATATGTTTCAGGGTGATTTTACCAGTGCTGAGCCTCTATTACTGGAGGTGATTAATTCTAATGAATACGATCTGGAACCGAATTTTGAAGATGCCAACGGTGTAAATGGCGAACAAGGCGTAGAATCAGTGTTCGAGGTCGGTGCGGTTGCCGGTAATACCGGAAGTGGTGGAAATCAATATGCCAATACACAAGGTGTACGTGGAACTCCTAACCGTGGTTGGGGTTTTAACCGACCTTCTATTGATCTTCGGGATGCATTCGAGGCCGGTGATCCACGCGAAGATGCAACCATCATTGAATTAGGTGAGACATTGGATGGGATCACTATTGCCGGCGATGGTACTACCCCTGATCAAACAACGGATGAGCAGGGTAATGTGATCGAAATTGAAAGTTATAATCAAAAGGTTTGGTATCCGGGCAACAATACCACCACACAGTTTGGCCACAATCGCAGACTCATCCGATATGCTGATGTTCTGTTGATGGCCGCTGAAACTCTGAATGAGAATAATAAACCAACGCAGGCTTTGCCCTACCTCAATGAAGTGCGCGCAAGAGCACGGGGTGGAAATAATGCAATTCTGCCGGATGTTACCACTACCGATAAGCAGGCTCTGAGTGATGCAATCATGCACGAACGCCGGGTTGAGTTGGCTTTAGAAGGTCACCGGTTCTGGGATCTTGTAAGAACAGGGCGTGCTGCAGATGTACTCGGGCCTCTCGGATTTATTGAAGGAAAGCATGAATTATTGCCAATTCCTCAAAGTGAAATTGACCTTTCTCAGGGGTCATTAAGCCAAAATGATAACTGGAAGTAGAATTTTTCCAAACTAACCAAAAACAAACGATTGACCTATGAAAACTAGAAATACAACTTTTACGATCGTTGCAGTTCTCGCAGCATTTACAGTGTTGTTTCAGGCATGTAAGAGCGATAGCGGTCCTAAAGACTTGAATGTAGAATCTATGATGGTAGGGGAAGCAGACCTGAACGGTGCAACTGCACCTTCTGATGTGCCAACCGATGCAAGCATCGTAGTTACTTTTAATACCGACATCAACGAAGAAACGGCAACCACCTCTAACGTAACCCTGACTCAGGATTATGATGGTGCAGACGTTGAGATCGCACTTGCTGTGGATGGTCCTACCTTAACGATCACTCCTGTAGCAGCATTAGGTTCCGGTACATTGTACTCTCTGGAACTTACAAGCGGATTGCTCAATAACGATGACCAGCCTCTGGCTTCAACAACCAGAACATTTACCACTGCCGGTACTTTCAGTCCTGCAGGTATTGTAGCTCACTGGACATTTGAAAACTCTGCTGACGATGTAGTTGGTTCTTTCGACCCTGCTGCTTCAGGTGTTGTAGACATTACATACACAGCCAGCCGTAACGACGCAGCCGGTACCGCGGCTACTTTTAATGGTAACACCAGTATCATTGAGATCCCTAATGGGGATGATCTGCTAGCTGTAAATGACATGACTCTTTCATTCTGGATGAAAACCGATTCAGACCACCTGAATGCTGATGGAAATCCTACCGGTCACTTTGTGATGGGGCTAGGTGCTTTCTACGGTTTACAGTATGAAGTGTTTGGCGGATATGATGGTTCTAAATTTGCTATTCAATACGAATATGGTCCGTCAGCAGATGCTGAAAGCGGTGCTGAAGATATGTGGTTCCCATCAGAAGCTACTGATAACACCAATGGTGGATGGCAAGGTTGGACCTATGCAAAAAGCTTAACGGCTGATCAGATGATGGGCTACCTGAAAGATACCTGGACTATGGTAACTTTCTCATTCAACAGTTCTACCAAAGTGGGTAAAATGTACTTTAATGGTGAGTTGATGAAGAGCTTCGACTTCAATCTGTGGCCAGACGGTGACAACAAGCAAACAGTTACCGGTCTTTATTATGCCGGTCAGGAGCCTGATGTTGTAAATGAACTTGCTTTCGGATTTATCCAGTCTCGTGCAGGAACCTTGTGGGATTCTGAATCATGGGGTGGATACGATTTCCCGGGTGCAAACCATTTCAAAGGTCAGCTAGATGATATCAAAGTATATCACAAAACACTTACTGACGACGAGATCCGGTTGATGTACGAATCTGAAGAATAAAACAGTTTCCTTCCTAAAGCTAAAAGTGGTAAACAACCACTAAACTGATCAACAACCCGGTGTGATTTCGAGGAATCGAAGTCATGCCGGGTATTTTTTACTAATCGAACGCATACCTATGACCAGCAGGTTACTTTCTTTTTTCTCGGTTTTTGCTGTTTCAGCGCTACTAATTTCCTGCAAACAACCGGGTACCACTCCTGATCCGGATGTATTTCAATTATTGAAGGTTTCTGCCGACGACATTACCCTGAGTACCAATACAGCTAAACAGGGAATTTCACCGGAAGCAACCATCACCGTTTATTTTTCATCCGCAGTCGATTCTACGACCGTTCAGGATGCAGTTACTCTCATAAATTCCACATCTGGTGAGCATATTCCACTCCAATTCAGCTATTCCGGCGAGGCAAAGAATATTGTTATTTCTGTGGATGGAGGACTAGAATACATCACAGATTATACCCTTAGCGTTTCTGAGGCATTGAAGTCGGAACAAGGTGCTGAATTTCCGGGTGTATCCTTCAATTTTACCACGATGAACGGAATTATGGAGATTGTTTCAGCCACCATAAATGGAATTGATCTGACCTCATCTGTTGATATCACCAATATTAAATACGACTCGATGATCGTTGAGATCGTGTTTTCAGAAGCATTGAATTCCAATGATTATCAGGATCATTTTACTATAGGGGCTGCTGATAATCCAACATTTTTACTTCTGGATGAAGGAACGAAAGTAGTAGCAGAGATCTCTGAACCTCTCGATTATTATCGGTTCTACTCAGTAAATGTGAGCGGTAATCTAACAGCTGCAAATGGATTTAGTTTCAGCGGGTTCAGTAAGGCTTTCCAAACGGGGCTAAATCCCGGGTACAAATTTCCGGAGATCACCGACGAAGAGCTCCTCACTACCGTACAGGAAGCTACGTTTAAGTATTTTTGGGATTTTGGCCATCCGGTAAGTGGTCTGGCGAGAGAGCGTAATTCATCCGGTGATGTTGTGACCATTGGAGGAAGTGGCTTTGGATTGATGTCGATACTTGTTGGAATTGAGCGCGGTTTCATCACCCGACAGCAGGGAGTAGAGCGCCTTGAGAAGATCATCAATTTCTTAAATGAAGATGCCGATCGTTTTCATGGAGTTTGGTCGCATTGGTTGAATGGTTCAAGTGGAGACGCCATAGCCTTCAGTACAAAAGATAATGGCGCAGATCTGGTAGAAACAGCGTTCATGGCTCAGGGCCTAATCGCCGTTCGACAATATTTGAATGAAGTGGATCTGGCAGAATCTTTATTGATCACAACCATCAACGAAATGTTGGACGAAATTGAATGGGACTGGTTTACAAAAAATGGTGAGGATGTGTTGTACTGGCACTGGTCCCCAACCTATGACTGGGACATGAATATGCAGATCCGTGGCTACAACGAAGCATTGATCGTGTATGTATTAGCTGCGAGTTCAGAGAATTTTGGTATTGATCCCGATGTGTATCACAATGGTTGGGCACGTTCCGGTGCGATCGGGAACGGCAATACCTTTTACGGGTATGAACTTCCCGTTGGTTACGACAGAGGAGGTCCGTTGTTTTTTGCCCATTATTCTTTCCTTGGACTTGATCCCAGAAATCTGAGTGATACTTATGCTGATTACTGGACACAAAACCGGAATCATACGCTCATAAACCGGGCGTACTGTGTAGAAAATCCCAAGAATTATGTCGGTTATAATGAAGGCAGCTGGGGATTGACCGCCAGCGATGAGCCTAATGGATATTCGGCACATGAGCCTACGTATGCCCGTGATAACGGCACCATCACCCCAACTGCGGCACTTTCATCCATTCCGTATACACCTGAAGAATCGATGGAAGCACTTCGTCATTTTTATTATGTACTGGGCGATAAATTATGGGGTGAGTATGGCTTTTATGATGCTTATAACCCATCACAAGGCTGGTGGGCAAATTCCTATTTAGCGATCGATCAGGGGCCGATCGTGGTGATGATCGAGAATTACAGAACCGGATTGATCTGGGACCTGTTCATGTCGGCACCGGAGGTGCAAAGCGCCCTCGATACCCTGGGATTCACTTATTCAGATTAATTTAACTACGAGATGAAAAAACAGATGAAGAAATTTTACGTCGTATTACTGCTTAGCGTAATTACAGTGTTACAATTAGCTTGCGGAGCTAAACAATACACCCCTGATTCCAGATCTTCCATAGATCAAAAAGTGGATTCGGTACTGGCATTAATGACTGTAGAGGAAAAGATCGGCCAGTTGAATTTGCCTGCAGCCGGAGACATTACCACCGGTTTAGCGTCAAACACAGGTATCATCCCCAAAATAAAAGAAGGAAAAGTAGGCGCATTATTTAATGTGCGGGGATTGGAAAAGATCCATGATCTACAAAGAATTGCTGTGGAAGAAAGTCGCCTGGGAATTCCACTCCTTTTCGGGATGGATGTGATTCACGGCTACAAAACGGTGTTTCCGATCCCGCTGGGACTTTCTACCTCCTGGGATATGGACATGATAGAACAGTCTGCACGTATTGCAGCTCAGGAAGCTACCGCTGATGGTATCTTCTGGACGTATTCACCCATGGTGGATATTTCCCGCGATCCACGTTGGGGTCGGATTGCTGAGGGCGGAGGTGAAGATCCGTATTTAGGAGGCGAAATCGCCAAGGCAATGGTATATGGGTATCAGGGTAAGGATCTGACTGATGACAACACCATGATGGCTACTGTTAAGCATTTTGCGTTGTATGGAGCACCTATTGCAGGTCGTGATTATAATACGGTAGATATGTCCCGGCTCACCATGTTCAACGATTATTTTCCACCATACAGAGCGGCAGTTGAAGCCGGTGCCGGCAGTGTGATGGCTTCGTTTAATGATGTGGATGGTGTTCCTGCAACGGCTAATAAATGGTTGATGACAGAAGTATTGCGTAATCAATGGGGTTTTGATGGTTTTGTGTTTTCTGATTATACCGGTGTAGAAGAAATGGTAGAGCATGGTATTGGCCGGGATCTGCAGGCAGTTACTGCGCTGGCACTTAAAGCCGGTACCGATATGGATATGGTTTCAGAAGGGTTTTTATCCACTTTGAAGAAATCGCTGGATGAAGGCATCATCACCGAAGCTGATATCGATAAAGCCACCCGAAGAATTCTTGAGGCGAAATTCAAACTGGGGCTCTTCGACGATCCCTACAAATATCTCGACAAAGAGCGGTCTGCAACAGAAATTTATACCGAAGAGAACCGAAGAGTAGCCAGGGAGATCGCGGCAAATTCTATGGTGTTACTTAAAAACGATAACAACCTGCTGCCCCTTAGAAAGGAAGGCACCATCGCAGTGATCGGCCCTATGGGAAATAACCGGCTGAATATGCAAGGCACCTGGAGTGTATCGGGTGATTTCGATAAATCCATTGCTCTGCTCAAAGGCATAGAAGATGTTGTGGGCGACAAAGCAGAGGTCTTGTACGCGCGGGGAGCAAATTTTGTAGAAGATCCGGAACTGGAAGCGCGGATCAGTATTTTTGGAAAAGATACCTTCCGTGATGAGCGCTCGGAAGAGGAGATGATCGCTGAGGCATTGGAGGTAGCTGCTAAAGCCGATGTAATTGTTGCTGCAGTTGGTGAATCAGCTGAGATGTCGGGGGAAAGCTCAAGCAGATCTGATATCGAGATCCCGGATACTCAACAACGCTTACTTCAGGCGCTTCTCGACACCGGAAAACCTGTGGTATTGACATTGTTTACAGGTCGCCCATTGGCTCTGAAATGGGAAGACGAACATGTCCCGGCTATTCTGAATGTATGGTTTGGCGGTAGTGAAGCCGGCCACGCCATTGCTGATGTGTTATTTGGTGATGTTAATCCATCCGCAAAATTGACTACCACTTTTCCTCAAAATATCGGTCAGGTACCCTTGTATTATGCTCATAAGAATACGGGAAGACCACTAAAAGGGGAATGGTTCCAGAAATTCCTTACGAACTATCTGGATGTTTCCAACGATCCTGTTTATCCATTCGGGTATGGATTGAGTTACAGCACGTTTGAATATGGAGATCTGAAACTTAGTAAAGAATCTCTGAAAGGTGACGATACTCTTATTGCATCCGTCAATATCACCAATAGCAGTGATGTGGATGGAAAGGAAGTAGTTCAGTTGTACATCAGAGATCTGGTTGGAACGGTAACCCGTCCTGTTAAAGAATTGAAGGATTTCCAGAAAGTGATGATACCGGCTGGCGAAACAGTTACGGTGACCTTTGAGGTAACAACGGATGACCTCAAATTCTATAATTATGATCACAACAAGCTAAATACCATGATACATGATTGGGAGAGTGGTGAGTTTGTGATCATGGTGGGTGGAAATTCCCGCGATGTGATGAGTAAAAAAGTGATGTGGGAAAAGTAAGACCCAACGACAAAGGAATTCAAGGATAGCCATGAAAATGGCTCAGTTCTTGTCAACATAAGATGACCAATAAGTGGCCCGGCCCGAAAGAAGCCGGGTCATTTTTTTGATCAGAAGGTCATGATCAGCTCATTCAGATTGGTATTGGTACTTAAATTCAATCGTTTCCGTAACCGGTAGCGGCGCTCTTCCACTCCTCGCACCGAAATATTTAACAACGGGGCAATTTCTTTAGAGGACAGGTTCATCCTCAGATAAGCACATAATCTAAGATCGCTGGGGGTTAATTGTGGGTATTTTTCCTTCAAACGCTGAAAGAAGTCACCATGAGCCTGATCATACAGCTGTTCAAATACTTCCCACTCATGCTCATCCTCAATACCGGATTCAATCAGCTTATTGATCTTGTTATAGTATTGAGTCGGCATCTTTTTACCGAGTTCTTTTTTCTGTTTATCCAACTCCGATTTAATGGAGCTTAGCAGATTGTTCTTCCGCATGATCGCCATGGTATTGGAGGCCAGCTGAGCAGATTTGTGTTCTACCTCACTTCTCAGTTTGTCGTTTCTGAGTTTTATGATCTCTTTTTCTGCTTTCTCCCGGTCGAGTTGAGTTTTCTTATGTTTTTGTTCGAGTTCTTCACTCAGAATTTTCCATTGCCGGCGCGAGATATATAATCGGATCGTGAACACAAAAGAAGCAATGATCAGAACATACAGAAAATACGCTCCGCTACTCAGGTACCATGGTTTTTTAATAGTGAATCGATAACTCATGGTATCGGTTAGTAGACCATTTGAACCGACCGAGCGTACCTGAAAGGTGTATGAACCGGCCGGTAAACGTTCAAATTCCTGGCTGGTCTGTGTGGTCCACTCACTCCAGTTATTATCAATGCCTTCCAGCTTGTATTGGAAGAAAGCCCGGTTCCCGGCTACCTGAGTGGTAGTCCAGTAAAAATTCAGGGTATTGTCGGTGTTAGCAAACTTATTGTCATTCAATGCAGTCCCGGTAATTTCTTCTTGGGATTCGTCCCGGCTTTTGACTACGATCTTCTGGAGGCTGATCTCAGGGCGCGGATATTTAGACTGATCTGCAAGTTCCAGATTTAAAAGTGCGAATCCTTCATCCAGGCATATCAAATGCAGGTTATCATTGAGCGGAATCACATTTTCATAACTCTCAACAAGCCGGAAGTTGTACATCTCCGGTAACACCCGGTACAGCAGTTTTTTAGTATTAAAATGGACCTCCAGCAGGTTCAGTTCATTCTTTTTAATGATCCAGTATTTTTGATTCCCTGCCGGTTGAATATTTGAGATGGTTCCGCTTTCAGTGAAATACGGGGACAGATCTGTATAAGGTACAAATTGTTCGTCGATGGCATCCCATTGATACAAAGTATCGGCATAGGAGGAGAGGATGCGGTTATCAAGGTTAAAAATACGATTTGTACTGGCAGGCAGTCCCTGTTCTTCGGTGATCTTTTTTACGGATTCAATTTCATCAAACCGGATATTTGGTTGTAATTGATACACTCCACGTACCGTATGTCCCAGCCAGATATTACCCAAATGATCGAATTCCATGAAGCGGGCCGGCGTGGTAAATCCCGAAAGTGTGCCGGTCTGGGTCCAGATATCATTCTGTCTGGTATAAATAGCCAGATCACTGTAGGTACTTTGCAATAATACATTTCGGTTATTGGCAGTGTATTCCTTGAGATTATACCCGCCATAGATCGGACTTACTTTTCTCAGCTTTTTTTCTTGTATCAGATAGGTGCCGTCATTCAGTCCTGCATATAGTTTATCATCAAATTCTTTGATGAACCAAACCTGACCCTGGGATCCGGGTATAAGAGTACGATCATAAAAATTTCCTTCGTCATCCCGTTCATACCAATAGATACCCTGATTGGTACCAATATATAATTCATTTTTGTAGAGAGCCGCCGCATATACACTGCCAATATCTGCATACTCATCGGTGTAAGATTGTATCGGAGAATCGAAAGCGATGTAACTCAATCCTTTATCAAGGCCAACCCAAACATTATCGTACGCATCGGTATATAGCGATAGTACCGTGTTATTCTGAAGCTGACTGTCGGTATTAATGTTCTTAAGCAGGCGGTAATTAAGGTCGTACACAAATAATCCATTCAGGATGGTCCCGATAATGATCTTATTCTGTGTACGGGTCATGGTATTGATGTTACTGCTTATCACAGTCTCACTGTCTTCAGCATTCCAAACGGAGAAGTTTTCACCATCATAAGTATACAGCCCTTCAGTGGTTCCGATGAGCATGGTATTCTGATTGATGGGAATGATGGATTTCACTTCTTCATCAGTGAGAATGTCACTGCCCGGCACCATCACAACGGTATTTCCTTCTATCCGGTAAAGATTCCCTCTTACCCGCTGGGTATAGATCTCATCACCGATCTTATGCAGGAACATGAAAGAGCCGTCCTTATCCACCCGGAAAACCTTCTTACCGTCGTATCCGTAAATGGAACCAAAGCTATGGAAATACACGACACCGTCTTTTTCTGCAATGCTCCAGATCTCATCGTTATTCAGGCCCGATTCGGGCAATCCCTTGGCCAGCGATCGATAGGTTAATTCTCCGTGATCATCTTCTTCCCAATACCCGAAATCTTCGAAAGAACCGGTATAGATGGTACCATTTATAAATTCTACCGACCGGAAAATGGTTCGTTCACTGAATTCCAATAATTCCACATCCGTATTCTGAAGAACCAGCAAGCCGTGGTTATTGGCTACAAAGATGCGCTGGTCTCCATCACCGGAAATATCCCAGTTTTGATTACCTGCTGAGCTTTCAGTGATCTCATAATTACTGATCTGATAACTCAGCTGGGCAAAGATCAACCCGGAGTTCAGGAAGAGCAATAGTAAAACCAGAATCAGTTTTCGCATTGAAAATAAGTGTTTAAGTGCAGACATCACGGTTAAGGAGCATTTAAGATACTAAAAGAATCGACAGACTACATCAATTTCGAGGTGTGAAAAGCTGTGAAAAAATGAGGTGCGAATTCACGTAAGATTCACATTGTGCGGGTATCATCTCAACGCAAAACGCAAGTGCTGTACATGACATCCCGACTATTCACAAAGTATAACAGACCCGGTTCGCGATACACTGTGTATCCAACCATCCCATACTGGGACCCGGATTCGTTTTCAAAGGAAAGTTGGGTGCAAAGTCTCACTCACTCATTGAATGAATATTCAGACGAGGGGATAAGCCTGTACATTCACCTGCCGTTCTGTGACAGTTTGTGTACTTTTTGCGGTTGTAATAAACGCATAACCTTACGCCACGAACAGGAGATGCCCTATATCCGGGCCGTTCTTAAAGAGTGGCATTCGTATCTCAACATTTTCCCAAAGACACCGAGCATAAAAGAGATACACCTGGGCGGAGGTACCCCGACTTTCTTCAGCATGGATAACCTGAAGATTCTGATCGAGGGAATTCTGGAGCCTGTACATTTAGCAGAGAATCCGGAATTCAGCTTCGAAGCACACCCAAAAAGCACAAGCCGTACTCATTTACATGGACTTTATAATCTGGGCTTCCGGCGAATATCGCTGGGAGTCCAGGATTATGATAAATCCATTCAGCTGGCCTTAAACCGGGTACAACCCCTTTGGCTGGTAAAGCGTGTTCATGATTATGCCCGCGAACTTGGTTATACCATAAATCACGATCTGATCTATGGTTTACCCAATCAAACGATCGAACGGAACCGGCCTACACTGGAAATCACTGAAAGTCTGAAGCCCGACCGCATAGCATTTTATAGTTATGCCCATGTACCCTGGCGAAAAGGGGTGGGACAGCGTGCTTTTGATGAACTCGACCTTCCAAAGAATGCAGAAAAGAGAGCTATTTTTGAGGCAGGAAGACAATTCTTCAAAGATCATGGCTATAAAGAGGTAGGGATCGATCACTTTGTTCTTCCCGGTGATGAATTGGCGAAAGCCGCGGAAACCGGCCGGATGAGACGAACGTTAAATGGATATTCCACCACTCAGAATAAGATCCGGCTAGGTTTAGGGATGTCATCGATCAGCGAAAGCGGAGATGGTTTTGCTCAGAATACCTTAGATCTGGAAGAATATCAGCAAAAGGCAGAAACGGGTGAATTACCTTTGATCAGAGGCCACATCAGTACCACAAAAGATCAGCTGCTGGCAAGGCATATCAATGAACTGATGTGTTATTTTGAAACAGATCTTCCCGAAGAGCCAATTCTGAAAGCAGATATTCTGTCCGACCTTAAAGAAATGCAAGAAGATGAGATCCTGATCATTGACCATGATCGTATCACCGTAACAGAAACCGGACGCCCGTTTGTGCGCAATGTGTGCATGGCTTTTGATCAGAGAATGAAAGAAAGCTCCCGGGAAATGATGTTCTCGCAAACAGTGTGATACTCGTTAAAATTTGATACAAAGCCTCCGTGGGTTTCAAATATTTGTATTTTGAGATGAACTCAATACACCATCATGACCAAAAGACTACTCACACTCGCTTTCTTTTTATTTCCAATGCTGCTGTCGGCGCAGATCTTTCGCCAGCAAGCCGAATTTACCAGATATGATACGCTTCGTGGAAGTATCACTCCGGAAAGGGGTTGGTGGGATGTTACCTACTACCACCTGGATGTAAAAGTGGATACGACCGACAGTACCATTTCCGGTACTAATACCATACAATATAAAGTAACAGAACCTTATTCGGTGATGCAGATCGACCTGCAAAAGCCGATGCAGATCACCAAAGTATGGCAGGATGGAGAGTCTTTACGTGTTAAGCAGGATAGTAACTATTATTTTGTGGAATTATCTAAACCGCAGAACCCGGGAGATCTGAATACGGTAACGGTTGAGTTTGGAGGGAAGCCAACGGTTGCAATTCGTCCACCATGGGATGGAGGCATTACCTGGGCCAGGGATTCCAACGGGCTTCCTTTTATTGCAAACTCCAATCAGGGTGACGGAGCCAGTATCTGGTGGCCGAACAAAGATCATCCCAAAGATGAAGTTGACAGCGTATTGATCAGCACTACCTTTCCTGCGAATCTGATGAATGTCTCAAACGGGCGTTTACGTTCGGTAACAGATAATGGCGACGGTACCAAAACCACCCATTGGTTTGTAAGTAATCCGATCAATAATTACGGCATCAATATCAATATCGGGGATTACGTGCACTTTGAGGAAACCTACGATGGAGAAGCCGGACCTTTGGATATGGATTATTGGGTGTTGAGAGAAAATCATGAGAAAGCGATCAGTCAGTTTGCCGATGCTCCAAGAATGATGGAGGCTCTGGAATACTGGTTTGGGCCGTATCCGTTCTACGAAGACAGTTATAAGCTTGTGGAAGCTCCTTATCTGGGAATGGAACATCAAAGTTCAATTACTTACGGTAATAAGTACGAAAACGGGTATCTGGGGCGCGATCTGAGCGGTTCGGGCTGGGGATTGAAATTTGATTTCATCATTATTCACGAATCAGGGCATGAATGGTTTGCCAATAATATTACCTATCAGGATGTGGCTGATATGTGGATCCACGAAAGCTTTACAAACTATTCAGAAAGTCTGTATCTCGAATATCATTTCGGAAAAGAAGCCGGTAACGAATATGTACGGGGAACACGGCTCGGAATTCAGAATCAAACACCGATCATTGGTTCCTATGATGTCTGGATGGAAGGTTCCGGAGATATGTATTCTAAGGGTGGAAATATGCTTCATACACTTCGTCAGGTTGTGAATAACGATTCGCTCTGGAGGGCAACTCTGCGGGGATTGAATAAAGATTTTTACCATCAGACCGTGACTACAGAAATGGTGGAAGGATATTTGTCAGAAAAACTAGGTATGGATCTGCAACCATTCTTTGATCAGTATCTGCGCGATATTCGTATCCCGACGCTGGAATATGCTTTTAAAGAAGGAAGATTACTTTATCGCTGGGCCAATGCTGTTCCAACATTCGATATGCCCGTTGATGTGATGCTGGATGGAAAGAAAGTGCGCCTGGAACCGGTAACTACCTGGAAAGTAATGAACAGCTTTGCTAAAGAATTAATGATAGATCCGGATTTTTATGTAGGCAGAAATCGACTGTTGAAGTAGTTTTAACCAACATTCAACAGTCGATAAAAGAATACTCAGTATTCTTATTCTTCGAAAAGATCACTGCTCAGGTATCGGTCGCCACGATCGCAGACAATGGTTACGATCACACCTGATTCTATCTCCGAGGCAACCTGCAAAGCAGCAGTCATAGCTCCACCACTGCTCATTCCGGCTAATATTCCTTCGTGGGAAGCTAATTTACGGGTAGTGGATACGGCTTCATCCTGGCTGACATCAATAACACGATCGACTCTGTCCGGTTCAAAGATCTTCGGTAAAAATTCAGGGGACCATCTTCTTATTCCGGGGATTCTGGAACCTTCAGTAGGTTGAGTACCCACGATCTGAATGTCTCTGTTTTGTTCTTTTAAATATCTGGAAACTCCCATGATAGTACCGGTGGTTCCCATTGCTGATACAAAATGAGTGATCTTCTGATCGGTATCCCGCCATATTTCGGGGCCGGTGGTCTTGTAGTGCGCACCGTAATTATCAGGGTTGGCAAATTGATTTAGCATAAAGTAATCACCGGAATCTGCCATTTCTTCCGCGAGTTCTCTCGAGTATTCGATGGTTTTATTGGATGGAGTGAGTATCACTTCTGCGCCATAGGCTCTCATGGTCTTTACCCGTTCCGGAGTAGCCCCATCGGGCATGATCAAGGTCATATTAACGCCCAGCGCCTGAGCGATCATAGCCAGGGCTATACCGGTATTTCCACTGGTCGCTTCCACCAGTTTGTCTCCTTGTTTGATGTCTCCCCGTTTAAGCGCACTGCTGATCATATTGAATGCAGCCCTGTCCTTAACACTTCCTCCGGGATTTTGGCCTTCCAGTTTTCCATAAATGGTCACGTTCTTATTCGGATTCAGTGTCCGGATCTCAACTAAGGGGGTATTGCCAATAAGTTGTTCAATGGTCATGATTCTGAGATATAAATGGTTGAATCTTCTGTCCGGGACTCTGTGATCATCTTATTCTGATAATATACTTTGGTGTTTTCCGGTACGCTTTTGGTGATCCATACATTGCCACCGATGGTACAATCATTTCCGATCACTGTTTGTCCGCCCAGAATGGTAGCACCGGCATAAATAACCACGCGGTCTCCGATTGTAGGATGACGTTTGATCTTCGCATCTGCTTTATTCACACTTAAAGCCCCTAGCGTCACTCCCTGATAGATCTTGACGTGATCTCCAATGATCGTGGTTTCTCCGATGACAACGCCCGTACCATGATCGATGCAAAAATGCCGGCCAATCTGTGCATTTGGATGGATGTCTATTCCGGTAAGACTATGGGCATATTCTGTGATGATCCGGGGTATGATACGAATACCGCGAAGTGCCAGAAAATGAGCGAACCGGTAAGCAGAAATTGCACAAAATCCCGGATAGGAACGGATCACCTCAGTGGTGCTCATTGCCGCAGGATCCCCCTCATACATGGCCTGAACATCTTCCTTAAGGCGTTCATGAATGGAAGGGATGGTGTCAAAGAATTCCCCGGCAATCTGAGCTGAATCAATATCCTTGTTGTGATCTCCCGTATCCAGAATACTTACGAGGTCCGTTTTTAGTTGTTTGATGTGTGCTTTGAATTCAGAGGACGAATCGAATCGCGAATTAGAATAATTTGGAAAAAGCAGCCCCAATAGCTGACTGAAGAAGACCCCTACATCTTCTTTTGAGGGACAATGATCACAAGATTTGTGAGCCTGATACAGTTGATCGACGAACTTTTCGTCCATGATGTAATAATTAGAATTCAATGTTATTGGGATAACCAAAAAGAGCCGGAAATCATTGCCCGGCTCTGAAATAAGATAGTGAATAGGTCTAATGAAAGCTTAAAAAGTGGTGACTGGAGAAATTTTACCGGAACATTTCGATACGGAAAAAGCATACTGGAACCATCTCTTGAAAAAGAAGGCGGACTAAATGGCGAAATTGAGATCCCCTATACTTTTGCATTAGGAGCGACCTACCGAAAACAATTTTCGAAATTTCGCGATACCGAGAGGATCGTTTTTAATATGGGGTATCGTGTGATGCTTTTTTATGCCAGATATTGGGGGAGTCGAGCGTTTGATGATCCCAACTATTATACTTATTCCCGCATTGAGGATTTCTCCATAAATATGGGTGGACTAGAATCAGGACTTTATTTCGAATTGGGTAGAAAACCGGCTGCTAAACCGGGAATATTTCTGAATTTTGAACCACTATACGCTAGAATTACAACTGATGGATTCGGAATCGGGATCATAAAGACGAGCCTGAAACTCACACTCTAGAAACTCTAACGCATTTAGTACAAAGAGTGAGGCGAGTCACTCTTCATAAAAAACAATACAAACCGGAGTAGGGATCTCAAGTTCTTTTTTTGTGAAAGTGAGTTTTCCAGTTTCAGTATCCAGATCAAACACCGTAATGTTATCTGAATTCTGATTCGCTACATAAACGATCTCTCCATTTGGGTTGATGGCAAAATTTCTTGGTATTTCTCCCTCAGTAGAAGTGTGATTTAGAAACGTGAGCATCCCGGTTGAAGCATCCACAGAAAAAGCGGCCAGACTGTTATGTCCCCGGTTAGAGCTATACACATACTTGCCATTCGGGTGCACATGGATATCTGCCGTGGAATTCCATTCAGTGAAATCTTCCGGTAGCGTGTTCACCACCTGTTTTTCCTGAAGTGAGCTGCTTGCAGGATCATAATCAAAAACAGAAAGAGTGCTGTTCAACTCGTTGATCACATAAGCGATATTAAGTGTTGGGTGAAAATCCATATGCCGGGGACCGGAGCCGGGTGCTACAGAGGCAAACTCCTGATCGGTCGGACTAACCGTTGCGGATTCAGTATCAACTGCAAAAGTCCAGATCTTGTCACTGCCCAGATCCGGGATGAACAGATACTTTCCATCCGGGCTCACTTTAACCATATGGGTGTGCGAAGCATCCTGATTTTGATGAGGTCCCGAGCCTTCCACATCGATTTGTTGCGTGGCTTCCAGACTTCCATCTTCGTTGCGCTTATACACCATGGCAACTCCACCCAGATAATTTGCGGCGAATACCATGTCGCCGGTTGGATGTACACTTACGTGAGCCGGAGCCTGTCCATTACTCGGGTACTTTCCGATGTATTCCAGACTCAGATCATCGTTGATGTGGAAAGCGACCACAAATCCCGTCTCTTCATCAGGTCGGGCAAGTTCACTAACGGCATATAAATGATTTTTATCCGGAGAAATGGCCAGAAATGAAGGGTTGATCAACGGAGCAGCGGTCTCATCCAAAGAGAGTTCAGTTCCATTACTTCCCAATGAGATCCTGTAAATTCCTTCGGCTTTACCGTTTACCCAGCCTTCATCTCTGGTATAATTTCCGATAAATGCTTTCTCAACAGTCGAAGTGTGCATGTTTTTTTGGGATTCTTTGGTATTACAGCCGGTTAGCATCACGATTAATGCCAGCATAAAAATTGAAACAGATCTCATAGTTGATTTTGAACTTGTTAAAGATCAGAAGATAGAAGGTTCAACGGAAAAACTCTCATTTTCTCAATACGATCAGATCCGGCATTATTTTCAGTTCTGAGAATCCTACCTTTTCTTTGATCCAGCGAAAGGCATCCGCGTGATAAATAAAGGTATGGGTTTCATCATCTTTGTATCTCCATCCGGCAAAGTCGATAGTTGCATCATACAGATCGGTCTTCAGATAAAGTGATCCTCCGGGTCTCAAAAGGTGCTTTAACCGGGTGAATTCTTCTTTTGGTTGATGGAAATGTTCGGCAACCTCACAGCAGGCAATATAATCATAGGTGGAATTCAGGGCGTCTTCATCCGGAGAAAAAAAAGGATCATAGGTAGTGATGGAATACGAACGGTCACGTAACATTTTCGCTATCACCGGGCCGGTTCCTGAGCCAAAATCCAGGCCTTTATGCGAAGGTTCATAGTCTTCGAGTATGCCATTCACAATAGGTGAGACGAATTTTTGATACCCGGGATCATGAACATCATTATTATGGGTGAGGTATCGGGCTTTTTCTTCTTCACGGGTTACGTAAAAATCAGGATGGAGTTGAACTGAACTACAGCCTGAACATTGGTAATATTGCTGCCCAAGGCGTGCCTCATACGTGAAGAATAATTTCGTTTCAGATCCGCAAAGGAGGCACTGCATGTATTATTATTTGATTATCGTGGTTTTATGATGATCCCGGTTTCGACGGTACCATTCAAAGATGAACATCGAAACCGGAATAATTAAACCTATTTCGAGTACCAGTCTTTCAGCCGCACGTCAACTTCAGCGCCGGAGCCATCGATCAGTTCCTTGAATTTTTCAATATCCTGACCTCTGTGATGATACGGATACATCACCTTAGGTTGAAATTGGATCACAGCACTAGCCGCCTGATAAATATCCATGGTGTACGGCAGATTCATACAAACAAAGGCAATGTCCACATTTTCAAGCATTCGCATTTCAGGGATATCTTCTGTATCGCCGGAAAGGTAAAGTTTTGTGTCACCGAACATGATCACATATCCGTTGCCCCGGCCTTTTTTATGTCGGGATGATGCATCATCAGGGAGATTATACATTGGTAAAGCGGTCACATCCAGACCTGCCACCTCTTTGGATTCTCCATTGCTGATTATGACGAGATCGGTTTTGAAGGCTTCATCCAGTTGATCTGCTACCGCCTGAGGCACCACAAAGGTGGTGTTTTCCGTGTCCAGTCCTTGCAATGTTTCAGGGTTCAGATGGTCTCCGTGGATATCAGTGATGAAGATGAGATCCGGTGCGTCAAAATCGGCAAAGCGTTCGGCACCGCCAAATGGATCTACAAAAATGGTGAGATCATTGTAAGTGAAAGCAACCGTGCCGTGATTGATCGGATATACCGTGAGTTCACCTTCTGTAGTTTCGTAAGTGTCGGGAGTGGTAGTTAGTTGTGCGAATCCGGAACTAAACATTAACAACGAAAAAAATAGAAGAGTAAATAGTGATCTCATAGAGCAATAATTAGTTATTGATTTGAACAGACCAACAGCGATAGAGGGTACTTCATTCAAACGGATTGTAAAAAAATCTTAGTAGTTGCCTTTTAAAGGTCATTCAATGAACTTCATGGCAAACTAATCGCTGGAACATTGGACGATCAACCAAATAACGGGCACACAAAAAACTGGTTACAACGGGTAGCTGAACAAAGTTGGGAACCGGAATTACTCATTTCCGGTGTGGCGATTTATGCGACCATTCAGTTACCGGCTTTTGTACGGGAGTTCTATCAGTATTACCGGTATAATTTACAGCTCGATACCGGCTTTATAGATGAATTGATGCCGATCATTGTGGTTGGAGTTGCTTTGACTGCCCTGAAAGTACTCAGCTTTGCTTTCATATTTCATTTTGTGGTACGGGCTTTTTGGGTTGGATTGATGGGGCTGCGTTCGGTATTCAAAGATGGGATTAATTATGATGAGCTGGAATACAGTGAACTATACCGGTCGGAAATGAAAAAATGGCTGGGTGATCAGGATTCTTTTCTCCTTGCTGCCGACAGACTGGCCAGTATGGTCTTTTCTATGGCCTTTCTGTTTGTGTTGTATATGTTAGGGGTAGGATTTCTGTATCTGGTATTTTTTCTGCTGATGAATGGAGTGAAATTGATGATTTCTGAAGAAATTTTCGATCTTTATTCCACGGTCATACTCATTTTGGCTGGGATCACCCTGTTAAGCATCTCTACAGCATCACTCGTTTTAAACATGAAGAAATACCGGGATAAAGAGAAGTTTGCCAGGCTCCATTTTAAATTGAACTGGTATGTGGGATGGATATTCTATCCTTTCATTTACAAGCCGATCCAATACCTTGGGCTCATTTATAAATCCAACGCGCCCAAAAACAAAGGTCAGGTGCAGGGTATCGTTGTCTTTTCTGTGTTTATGGTGATATTTATGGGGTCTACCTTCGAATTAATGGAAGTAGATCTGATCCAACCAAGAGATTTTTACACTGCCAGATCCAGTGCAAATACTTTTGATCCTGAAAATTATGAATCGGAATATGAAGGCAGATTTTTTGAAAAACCAACCATTGCTTCCCCCTATTTAAAACAAGGAGAGTATCTGTCCCTTTTTATTCCATACTCAAAAATGCTGGATAGAAAACTGGGTTCATTTTGTGATGAAGCCACTCCACCCGACTCACTGGGAAGGTTTGAACGCAGAAAGATGGCCAGTACCCAAAATATTGATTGTGCCAATCGCTTTTTTACCATCACCTTAAATGAACAGGATACTCTGAGTACCGACTTCATGTTTTATGATCATGAAAGAACGAATCAGGCGGGTTACCGAAGTTTATTATCTCTGCCGGATACGTTGAACCGGGGAAAATATATGCTGGGGGTTTACCGTCCGGTACTTGATAAAGCCGATGTCAAGAGAGATTCAACCGGACGTCTGCTTACCTACGAAGACGAGATCCCATTCTGGATAGAGTAGATTATTCAGAGGTCAGAATGTCGGTTTGAGTCAAAATTGGTCTCTTTCCTTCTCTTGTTTTTAATAACGTTCACAAAAAGAAATAAACCAAGAACAGTCAGTATCACCCTGATCATATTTTTTAGTGTAAACAGGTAGGTCAGCAGAGTAACGGATTGAGGATATGTATGATCCAGCAATTCTATTTCATTTACCAGTTTGTTTTTTGTTGAATCAGAATTTGCCACGATGGATCTTAAAGAGGATGCGGTAAACAATCGGTAGGTAGGTAATTCAATATCTTCTAAATAAGTTATCCGGTTTCCGGATATGATCTCTTCAAGTCTGCTTTTATCTTTAATGGCATACACCAGATACGTGAAATCCTCAGGATCATTTTTTGTGATCAGCTCATACCATTCATCCGGTCAGCAAAAATGATCCAGATATATGGTTACATGCTTTAAGTGATTTCCCTTCCATTTCTTTATTACATTAAATTCAAGCTTATAATAAGCCCAGTTATTATCAAATAATACGTTCTCCTCTTTGATCTCCTTTGCTCTGACCAGTCTACCGAGAAAGATCTCATCTGCTTCGATTGAGGTCTCCTCAAATGGCAAGGCTCGTCCGCAATCGTGCGCGTATGCCGGCCATGGAACTAGTGTAGTAAGAAATACAATTGATATGGCAAGAAGGGAATGATAATGCATAACATAATTTAAGAGAGATGAGCTCAACTCAAAAAGATGAATTCTGTTATCTTTAGCGGGAATAAAATCTGATATGAAGAAAGAACTACAATTAAGAGTACTACCAGAAGTTGCAGGTCAACCTGATCAACTTCGTTCATACATTTCAAAGAACGAAGGTATTTCATTTGATGAGATCCGTCATGTAGAAATTATGAAACGGTCCATAGATGCCCGCCAGAAACAGGTGATCATAAACCTGAAAGTACAGGTGTATGTAAATGAGCATTTTGAAGAGAGCCCGGTACAATTGCCTGACTATCCGGACGTGAGTAATGCAGAGGAAGTGATCGTGATCGGTGCCGGACCGGCGGGATTATTTGCTGCCCTGCGACTGATGGAGGCCGGGATGAAGCCGGTGATACTTGAGCGGGGTAAGGATGTACGGGAACGCATCAAGGATCTGAAAGGCATTAATGTAGATCATATCGTTAATGAAGATTCCAATTATTGTTTTGGAGAAGGCGGTGCGGGAACCTATTCGGATGGAAAGCTTTATACACGATCCAAAAAAAGGGGGGATGTTAACCGCATTCTTGAATTGCTGGTAGGTTTCGGTGCGGTTAAAGAGATCATGGTTGATGCCCATCCTCACATCGGTACCAATAAGTTGCCAAAGATCGTCGCAAATATTCGGGAGACGATCAAAGAACACGGTGGGGAGATCCATTTCAATACCCGTGTTACCGATCTGATCTTAGATGGAGATTCGGTAAAAGGAGCAAAAACACTGAATGGTGAAACATATCGCGCAAATAAAGTGATCCTGGCAACCGGTCACTCCGCCAGAGATATTTTTGAGCTTCTCCTTCAGAAAGGAATCGAGATCGAATTAAAACCTTTGGCAGTAGGCGTTCGGGTGGAGCATCCGCAGGCACTGATCGATTCTATTCAGTACAGTTGTGACGTTCGGGGCCCTTATTTACCTCCATCACCGTACAATATTGTTAAACAAGTGAGGGATCGTGGGGTATATTCATTTTGTATGTGTCCTGGCGGAGTGATAGCACCCTGTGCAACGAGTCCGGGTGAAGTGGTGACCAATGGGTGGTCTTCTTCACGCAGAGCGCGTTCAACGGCAAATTCAGGAATTGTGGTGGAGTTGAATGATGAAGATTTCAAACCATTCAAAGAATTTGGACCACTGGCCGCGGTTGAATTTCAGAAATCCATTGAACAACGTGCATGGATAGCCGGAGGGAAAAAACAAACGGCTCCGGCACAACGTCTGGATGATTTTACTAAGGGAAAATTATCCAATGATCTGCCGGATACTTCTTACGCTCCGGGAATCCGTTCCGTAGAATTAAATGAAGTCCTCCCTGATTTTATCTATCGAAGATTACAGGACGGATTCAAAGCCTTCGACAGATCCATGAAAGGTTATCTGACCAATGAAGCGGTGGTGTTGGCTCCTGAAACCCGGACGTCTTCTCCTGTCCGCATTCCACGAGATCGTTCAACCTTTGAGCACATCCGGATAAAAGGGCTATACCCATGCGGGGAAGGGGCCGGATATGCCGGTGGAATTATTTCAGCTGCAATTGACGGGGAAAAAGTGGCAACAGCCATCACTATCTTAAATAGTTAATAATATTCATCCAAAAACCGATAATAATACTATCACACAACTTCCGAAAAAGATCATTCTTCTTGAACCTTTTTATTCCGGTTCCCACCAACTATGGGCAGAGGGGCTCAAAAAGTATTCTGCTCATAACATTGAAATACTAAGTCTGCCCGGGCGGCATTGGAAATGGCGCATGCATGGCGGTGCCGTTTCGCTTGCAAAGCAATTTAACGAGCTGAGCTACACTCCGGACCTGATCCTTGCTTCGTCGATGTTGGATCTGACTACTTTTCTTGCCCTGACAAGAGAAAGATCCACACGAATTCCGGTGGCGATGTATTTTCACGAGAATCAGCTTACGTACCCGTGGTCGCCGGAAGATCAGGACGTTGCCGAAAAACGGGATAATCATTATTCATTTATTAATTACACATCGGCACTTTCTGCAGATGAGTTGTGGTTCAACTCAGCCTATCACAAAGATTCATTGTTGAAGGCATTACCGAAATTTCTTCAGCAATTTCCCGATAAGCAAGGGACTGAAAATGTGGAGATCATTCGGGACAAGAGTAAGGTCGTACCGTTGGGATTGGATCTGGCACGGTTTGAAACATACAGAGATTCGGAAAAGCAAAAGTATTCCAATCCGCTAATAGTCTGGAATCATCGGTGGGAGTATGACAAAAACCCACAGGAATTTTTTGAGACGCTATTTACTCTCAGGGAAAGAGTGATCGATTTCAATCTGGTTGTTTTAGGAGAAAGGACCGGGAAATATCCCGCAATTTTCGATCAGGCAGCATCTTTGTTGAAAGAACAAATAGTGCATTGGGGATATGCAGAGTCTTTTGAAGAGTATGCCCGGTGGCTCTGGAAAGCCGATATTTTGCCGGTTACCTCCAATCAGGATTTTTTTGGAGGAAGCGTTGTAGAAGCGATCTACTGCGATTGCTTCCCGATCCTGCCCAATCGGCTGGCCTATCCTGAACATATTCCCAAAGAGATCAGACGCGATTATTTGTATGAGGAAGGTGAGCTGGAATTCCGACTGGAAGCCGCCATTGAAAATGTGATGATGTTGCGACAGGTGGATTATCAGTCAATGGTGAAAAAATATGACTGGGACGAACAAATTGATCAATACGATTCTAACTTCATCAGACTAATAGGATCATAGCAGAATAATGGCGTATCAGGAATCCTGAATGCGTCCGGATACTAGGGCATGATGTTATGTAAGTTCTGCCTTATTTAACCAATTGTTTTAACAGATCCTCAATATTTCCCGGGGTCGACATAATTCTGCTGAAGGTTCTCATCTTCAGATCCGGAAATGAAAGAGCAATTCTGTAGCGACCATGAAGCATATGAACTTCATTTCCCATCACCAGAATTTCGTAGGGCAGGAAGGCAGTATGTTTGGGGTTGCCAAAATCAATGATCGGAAGAAACTGTTCTTCACCTTTTTCGCCGGAAAGGGCAAACCCATATAGTGTGAGTTCCTGATCTGGAATATCGAGTTTGTAAACCAGGTCTACATTTGGAACGCCGTTTTCGATAGAAGATCCGATCTTGTCGTTGGCGGCCTGGTAACTGTCGAATTCAGCAAGCCGGATGGTATCATCAAAACGAGGCATCCCGATCATATATCGGTACCCGGATAACTTTTTAGCGGCTATTCCTTTTTCGGAACCAAATGGGGAGCCTTTAAAAGTTCCGATAGCCGTTACAGCTTTCTCCAGTTTGTTTGTTACAGTCTCATAAAATGCTGATACCTGCTTAAAATCGTCTCTGAAATAGGCATTTCCCCAATATTCCGGAGTGGTATAAGAAACGACCGTTTTTCCGTTTTCTTCTGTGATCCCAATTCGTAATGCAGCTGCAAACCCGGTCAGGTCACCCGCTTTTTGTACCGCACTTATCAGTTCATCGGAACTGAAGATCATTACCCAACGGCTGGAATCGGCGGCAGGTTGATACTGACCGATCAGATGTAATCCGTTCATTTCGAGTTGTTCGGCCAGCAGCACTTTTACATCAGTGATACTTTCAGTTGTTTCTGCTCCAAGGATATATGGTTTTAAGTTCTGGGCTGAAACAGCATTTAAAGTGAAAAGCGCCAACAGAATAACTACGAAATTCTTCATAATACATAGGATTTATTGAAGTTCATCAGGTGATGAAGCGATGCCTGAGATCCTTGTACAATTACCTTAATTTTATGAACTTGGGATGAAGAAAAAGAGGGGTGAACCGGGTGTGGAAAGCTCTAAACGGGAGTGTGGCTTGTTCTGATCCTTGCCCGGCTCAGGTCAATGTGAGATAGAGATCATAGGAACGAATTCAGGTGTTACTTTTCCTGCATCGGCCAGATTACTTCAATCCAGAGATCTTCCACTTCTTTGCGAGCCCAATCATGCCTGCGCAAAAATTTAAGGCTGGATTTAACACTCGGATCCTTCTTAAAGCAATTAATATTGACATGATAACTTAACTGCTCCCATCCGTAATATTGCTGCAGATCTTCTACAACCTGTTGCAGTTTTATGCCATGAAGTGGATTGTTTGGCTGTTGTTGACTCACCCTTCTTCCGCGATCTCTTTAAGCTTAGGCAATGCTACTTTCCAGCCTTTTTGGGTGTCGATGTATCGTTGCAGGCCATTGTCAACGTATTTATATCCTTTTTGTGTGATGGTGAGATCGGTGGTGTTTTCGTCTACTTCCTCCATTTCGTAGAGGATCACAATATAATTTTCGAGGGTGTCTTCCAGATCTGAATTGGCCGGAAACAAGGTATGTTCTAATAATTTTTGTGGAATGCTACGGATCACTTCTCCTTTAACTACCGTGATATTCTTATCGTCCTGTTCCACGAAAAAGTTGGCTTTACTGCCCGGTTTCCAATCACTTTCGCAACGTGATCCAAACATATATTGCTCAATTTTATCAGGATTGGTAATGGTGTCCCACACAGATTCCGTATTCGCTGATATCGTCGTTTTTAAGACAATTGAGTTTTCCATTATGGTGAATTGTTTTCGATTCTCTTTTTATTTGATAGTACTGATTTTAACAGTTAAGAGTGAGTCTTATTCCACGGTTCCCGCATTGTACACCTATCGATACAGGGGCTGATGTTACTTCTTTTTAAGCCGTTCATCAATCAATATTTCAATTATTTTGTTCACTCCTTTATGTCGGGTAAATTACTAAGTAAACCGTAAATATTTCTACCTGAAGGTGTAAGAATTGTTACAGTATTACAACCGCAAACAGTTCAGGTTTATAAAAAGTATATGCACTCAAAATTTAGGTTAACCCATTATTTTGGCCCCGGTACGTTAGTGACCGCTGCTTTTATTGGTCCCGGAACTGTAACCGTCTGTTCTTTGGCCGGAGCACAAAACGGGTATGTGCTACTTTGGGCTTTACTTTTTTCGGTAATTGCCACTATCACCCTGCAGGAAATGTCGGCCAGGTTGGGGATAGTTACCCGAAAAGGCTTCGGGGAAACGATCAGAACAGAATTAAAACAACCTCTTCTCAAATGGGTGGGCATAGCCTTGGTTTTTTCCGCCATTGTGATCGGAAATGCAGCATATGAAAGTGGTAATATTTCAGGAGCGGTACTTGGTACTGAGACCATATTTAAAGAATTGACTGTAACGATCGGCACTACATCGTGGTCGATGCTTCCAATCCTCATCGGACTAATTGCAGGTATGTTACTTTATAGTGGCAATTTTAAATGGATCAGACGTTTTTTAACCGGCATGGTATTACTGATGAGTGTGGTATTTCTAACCACAGCGATCGTGGTGATGGATGATATTCCTGCTCTGCTTCAGGGGCTGTTCATTCCGTCCATGCATTCCGATCAGTTATTAATGGTGATCGCGTTGATCGGAACAACCGTGGTTCCATATAATCTATTTCTGCATGCTTCTGTGGTTCAGCAAACATATAAGCATACGGAAGACCTCCCGAAGATGAGAAAAGAAAATGCCGTAGCAATACTATTAGGCGGCATCATTTCGATGAGTATCGTGGTGACAAGTGCTGCATTGCAAGGGAATGAGGATATCATCAATGCGGCGGACATGGCAGTACAATTAAGACCGGTATTGGGAGACTGGGCTGTCTATTTTCTGAGTACAGGATTATTTGCTGCCGGGATCTCTTCAGCAATAACAGCCCCGCTGGCGGCGGCCTACGCAGTAAAAGGGATCTTTGGGTGGGAAGGTGATCTTAAGTCAATAAGATTTAAACTGGTTTGGATGCTCATTCTTTTGATCGGAGTTTTCTTTTCAATGACCAGTTGGAGTCCGGTGGTGATCATTCAATTTGCACAGGTCACCAATGGTATTCTTTTGCCTCTTGTTGGTGGATTTTTGGTCTATATTGTAAACCAACGGTCAGTGATGGGAGAGTTCACAAATAAACGTTGGCAAAATCTACTTTCTATTGGGATTATTGCGATCACAGTTTTACTATCCGTACGGAGTTTAAATGCGGTGTTCAATTTCCTAAATGCGTGAAGAAAATTGATCTGAATAGTGATCTTGGAGAATGGAGTAATGAAAAAGAGGCAGCCCGGGATGTGGCGATCATGCCTTTTATTTCATCGTGTAATATAGCCTGTGGCGGCCATTCGGGAGATAAAAATACGCTCAAAGCAACCTTTGCCTTGTGCAAAGAGTTTGGAGTTGCGGCCGGCGCTCACCCTTCCTTTCCTGACAGAGAAAATTTTGGTCGAAAAGTGATGAATTTATCACCACACGAATTGGAAGCTTCCATCAGAACGCAGCTAGATCTTTTTCTGGAGTTGGCATCAGCAACAGGAGTGGAGATGCATCACATAAAACCGCATGGTGCATTGTATAACGAGGCAGCCCGAAATGAAGAAATAGCTTCGATCATGGCCGATCTGATTAAAGCGGAATATCCGGGTATTCCCGTGTATCTTCCGCCGGAATCCGTGTCTATTCATGTATTCAAAAATCGTGATATTCCAGTTGTGAATGAGGTGTTTTCGGACCGGAGGTATGAAGATAATTATGAGTTACGAAGTCGATCGTTCGATGATGCTTTGATCAAAGATGAGGAGGAAGTGTTAGAACAAATAGCCGGTTTTGTATTTCATCAAAAGGTGAAAACGGTTACAGAAAAGCACTTGCCTATTTCCGCAGAAACAATTTGTTTACACAGCGACACTCCGGGGTCAATGTTGTTGGCAAAATCAATCAATGAATTCCTAACCAATCATGATATTACGATCACTGCACCGTAAAGGGCTAAGCTGGAAGTGCGTCTCTTTAGGGGAAAATGCACTGCTCATGCAACCTCAGCATGCAGAAAATGACCTTTTGTATTTAAAAGAGATGCAGTTTCTGATCGAACAGACCGGTATTCAGGGAATCACAGATATTGTGCCGTCCTATGATGCGCTGACCATACTTTTTGATCGCTCACAATTATCCCACGATATGTTGATGCGAAATATTGAATTAGCCCCGGCTCCTGAAAGCGAACTAAATTGGCAACCAAAACATATTGAGATCCCCGTCTGTTACGAGTTTGGTCTGGATTGGGAACGTATTATGGATCGGTCCGGGCTGGATCTTAAAACGGCGTTACAGTTGCATTCCGAGACGGAATACAGAGTAGCCATGATCGGTTTTTTACCCGGGTTTATTTTTCTGGATGGATTAAATGAACAGTTGAATTGTCCCAGACTGGATGCCCCTCGAACATCTATCCCAAAAGGGGCTGTCGGGATCGGAGGCTCTCAAACCGGTTTGTATTCGATGGAGAGTCCCGGTGGATGGAATATTATCGGAAGAACTCCGGTATCTTTGTTCGATATAGAAAAAGACCCTCCGATCGAGGTGCAACCGGGAGACATTCTCACATTTAAACGAATAAGTAAAGCAGAGTTCGGGGACTTAAATGGGAATTCTTGAGATCTTAGATGCCGGTTTTTTTACTTCGATTCAGGATGCAGGCAGAATCGGATACCGTGCGTATGGCGTTCCACTTTCCGGTGCGGCTGATCAGCTCTCTTATGATCAGGCCAATCACATTGTTGGAAATGAACGTGGAACTGCTATTCTGGAACTTACACTCAGAGGCGGTTTATACCGGTTCCAGTCTAATGCGATCATTGCGTTGACCGGAGCAAAGATGTCTGCAGTGATAAATAAACTGGAAGTGCCATTCTACCAGCAAATTGCGGTAAAAGCCGGAGATGTGCTGGAACTCGGATTTACAAACCGGGGATGCCGAACGTATCTGGCCATTGTCGGTGAGCTGGATTGTGATGAGGTGATGGGATCGAAATCTACCTTTACGACCGGGAAATTCGGGGGGTACGAAGGCCGTCCATTACGAAAAGGGGATGTCATCTACTGGGAACCATCGGATTCTCATGAAACTATTGAGCTTGATCCTGAAGAGATCCCTTACTTTTCGTCAAGAATTACACTGAAAATTACAAAAGGACCGGAATGGGATTGGATCCCCGGTGAAGAGCAGAATCAGCTGTTAGCCGCAACTTTCAGAGTTGCTCAGGATTCGAACAGGATGGGAGTACGACTGATGGGGAATCCACTTAGAACCAGTGATAGGGAAATGCGTTCTTCAGCCGTTATTCCGGGGATCATTCAGCTTCCACCAAATGGCAATCCGATCATATTAATGCAGGATAGTCAGACCATAGGAGGTTATCCGCGCATTGCCAAAGTGATCGAAAACGATATGTGGAGGCTGGGTCAGGCCAAACCGGGCGATACTATCACATTCAGCCTTACCTATTAACATTTAAGACCTTTTTGATTCCCGGACATAAAAAAACCGGCCCTTCACTCAATGAAGGACCGGTTGAGGGATAAAACAAAAGGTTTGGATTAATTTCCACCATCTCGGTTTGGAGAACGGGGAGTTGGCCAGGTTCTCTGTTCGCCATTTCTCGGGTTGATCGGAAGCACAGCTCTTTCCCGGGATGTTGTTTCCGGATCTTCACTGGCCATATAAGTTAAGATGGCGGTAAGGATCACATTATTCCTGACATCATCAAAAACGATCTTATCGTAAGTGTCCAGATTTGTATGCCAGGTATAATTCCAGTAGCTCCAGCTCAATGAACTGAGTGAAAATGCGGGAGCTCCGGCAGCTACAAACGATGCATAATCGGAGCCTCCACCACCGGGCACACCAGGAAAAGTGGTCTCGATGTGCTGTGTGATATCTCCGGGCACGGCCTCTAGCCAGCTACCCAGATAATCGTAAGAATGAAGGAAACCCTGTCCCGAAATATTAACAACGCGCCCGGTTCCATTGTCCTGATTGAACAGGGCCTGCACATTATCCACGATCTCCGGATGATCTTCAACATAAGCACGGGAGCCGTTTAGTCCTTGTTCCTCACTTCCCCAAAGCCCAACGATGATGGTTCTCTTGGGATTTGGATACACTTCTTTAAGAATGCGTGCAGTTTCCATCATGGTGATCGTGCCGGTTCCGTTATCGGTGGCTCCGGTTCCACCATCCCAGGAGTCAAAATGGGCAGAGAGGATAATATATTCATCTGGTTTTTCTGTTCCGGGAATTGTTGCGATGGTATTGAAGGTGCCAACCTTACCCAGCTTTTTTGATTCGGCTACTAACTTAATCACCGGTTTGTCGCCGTATTCTGCGAGCCTCCAAAGTAACCCATAATCTTCAAGGGAAAGATCGATCATCGGAATATTCTCAGTTCGTGCACTAAATATTTTATTAGCTCCGAATCCCCGGCTCCAGTATGACTGAATGATACCGACGGCCCCGGCTTTTTCCAGTTCGGAGATGATGGTACGACTGTTGAATCCGGTTTTGTCCAGATTGTCATTCCATGCTTCCCGTTGATCACTTCTTTCCTGTTTCATCTTTTCAAAAGATTCTTCAGTAGCAAATTCTTCCCAGTTATAATCGGGGCGGCCGGTAACTTGCGGTTGGGAGACTAATACGATCTTGCCTTTAACTGATGGTAACCATGCATTAAAATCAGCTTCATCCTCCCACATAGGTATGTGTACAACTTCAGCTTTTACACCACCGTTTTTTGTGGATGGACTCCATGCCAGTTGCATTCCACTCAGCGATACCACTCGAGGTTCGATAAGATCAACATGAGTGATGCCTCGTTCCCAGCCTTCCCATTGGCCCCATTTTTCGTTTTCAGCCTCAATACCCCATTCATTGAAAGTGTCCACAGCCCACTCATGTGCTTTCATTTGTTGTGGGGTTCCTACCAGACGAGGGCCAATAACATCCATTAATTCATGGGCCAGAACTTCAAGTTGGGAATTATCGTTGGCTTCGGTAACGATCTTTTCAACGATCTCTTCGGTTGTTTGCGCATAGGTTGTACCCAATAACAATCCCATGGCTAAAATTAGCAGGCTTATTTTTTTCAAGACGCAATTCGTTAATTAGTGTTGATCGTTGAATATAGAACGCATTGGGAAAAGTGGCTGATGCATAACGTTTTTTTACGCTTGTTAAAGCCTTTAAAAAAGTGCTTGAAGAAATGATAGCAGGATAGTAAGGGAGCCTTTGCAGACAATTTATGATCCGGAAAGAAGAAGAGGGAAGCTCATTTTAGTGAAAGGATCTGAGCAAATATCTGCAGTCATATTCACACTGATATGTGCCGGAAGATGTGACGGACCTATAAAAAAAAGCCATCACCGGGGTTCCGGTCATGGCTTTATAATCTTTATGATATTGAAGGATTACTTCAATGTTTCCTCCAGCCATTTATAGAATTCGGTATGCCAGATAATGGCATTCTGACCATTCAGTACCCAATGATTCTCATCCGGGAAATAGAGTAATTTCGATTTAATTCCTTTCAACTGTAAAGCCTGAAATGCAGCCAGCGTCTGATCTTCAGGAACACGATAATCACGGCCACCCTGAATTACCAGCATCGGGGTATCCCATTTATCCACCATATTTACAGGATTGAATTCTGCATAGGATTTCTGAGCCGCTTTATTGTCTTTGTTCCAGTAAGCACCGCCAATATCCCAGTTAGCGAAAAAGAGTTCTTCCGTAACACCATAGAATGTTCTGAGATCGAAGATCCCGTCATGAGAGATGAATGATTTAAATCTCCCGTCATGAATTCCGGCAAGATAGTACACGGAATATCCTCCGTAACTGGCTCCCACCGCACCGAGTCGGTCATTGTCAACAAATGGTTCTTTAGCCATTTCATCGATAGCGGTCAGATAATCATCCATTACCTGTCCACCCCAATCCTTGGATATTTCCTCATTCCATTCCACGCCATGGCCCGGCATTCCACGACGGTTTGGGGCCACCACAATGTAGCCGTTAGCGGCCATTAACTGGAAATTCCAGCGGTAGGAGTAGAACTGTGAAAGGGCGCCTTGAGGGCCTCCCTGAGCATATAAAAGCGTTGGATATTTCTTATCAGGATCAAAATTAGGAGGATAGATCACCCAGGTAAGCATCTCTTTTCCATCGGTAGTGGTCATCATTCTCTTCTCGATCTTACTGAGAGTGATGGAATCGTATACCTCATCATTTACATGAGACAATTGAGTGAATTCCGGATCACTCCCCAAAGTAACGGAATAGATCTCGGTAGCATGATTCATATCCCGTCGGGTAACGATCAGTTTATCACCCAGATCAGCTACTACACTTGTTACATCAAAAACACCTTCAGTGAGTTGTTTCACTACCGGCATTTTTTTTGTTTTACCGGGATAATCCACTTCAAATACCTGAACGGTTCCATCTACAGGAGCAGTGAAATAGATCTTTTTGCCATCATCAGCCCACAGAAAACCATTCACTGTGCCGTCCCATTGTGCAGTGAGATTTACTTTATGATCACCGCTCATAACTACAATGTCATTCTTATCTGATTCGTAGCCATCCCGTTTCATGCTTAAATATGCAAGAGTCTTACCGTCGGGTGCATATTGTGGTGCAGTGTCGTAACCCTCATTTTCATCAGTTAGATTTACTGTTTCACCGGTTTCAATGTTATACTGAAAGAGATCTGTATTAGTGCTCACCACGTACTCTGTACCGGTGAGTTGTTTGGTTACATACACCACGTATTTGCCATCCGGACGAATGATATAATCTTCATCACCGCCAAAAGGAATAGTAGGTGTGAAAAAAGGCTGGCCTTCCATTATATCGATCACTTCCTCAGAACCATTACTCATTTTATGAAGCATCACATGGTTGAAAGAGCCATCCAGCCAGGTATCCCAGTGACGGTAATGCAGGGATTCCACGATATATACATTTGACTCGTCATATTCAGGGTACAGTTCCTTACCGGTTACTTTTTCAAGTTTTACCGATTTGTGCGACACTTTTAAGGTTCCGTCTGCCGACATTTTTGCATCGGGCAGTAATCCTTCAATTGAATCAAGAACTTTTGATTCACCCCCATCAACAGATACAGAGTAATACTTTCTGGTGGAGGTATTATTTTTTACGTCCGGAAAACTGGCAGTGTAGATCAGGGTCTGGCCATTTTCAGTTACTCCAAGGGCGCTTACACGACCCAGTTTCCATAATAATTCGGGAGTCATTCGATCCTGTGCCTGAACCAGAGTAAGTGGGATCAGGAAAAGCAGGAGCAGAAAGGGAAGCTTTTTCATAATAATGATTTCGGTTAGGTTAAAAACTGATACAAGGTAACAGTTTGTGAGATCAATGTAAGCAGAGCAGATGCATGAATTCTTCTCAATCCATTTATAAAGAGGTGGATATATTCCTAACTAAGTGTAATTTCCTGTTCACTTACGGAAGAAGTAGATCTAATTAATTGGAGTTTGGTATGCGGTTTAATTTCATTGGGGCAATAATACTATTGCTGGGTTCAACAGTGGTGGCACAGGAACCTGCTTATTTAAACACGAAGTTAAGTTTCGAAGAGCGTGCAGAGGATCTGATAAGCAGGATGACATTGGAAGAAAAAGTGTCGCAAATGCTTGATCAGGCTCCCGCGATCGAGAGGCTGGGAATTCATGAGTATAACTGGTGGAATGAGGCACTTCATGGGGTAGCCCGTTCAGGGTTGGCTACTTCATATCCCCAAGCTATCGGGTTGGCCGCTACCTGGAACGAAGATCTGATCTTTGAAATGGCAACGGCTATATCGGACGAAGCGAGGGCGAAACATCATGAGTATGCACGAAATGGTACGTATCACCGGTACCAGGGACTCACAATTTGGTCTCCGAATATCAATATTTTTAGAGATCCGAGGTGGGGTCGCGGGCAAGAAACCTATGGGGAAGATCCATTTTTAACAGGCCGCATTGCGTATAATTTCATCCAGGGTCTGCAGGGGGATGATCCTGAATATCTTAAAACAGTGGCTACTGTAAAGCATTTTGCAGTACACAGCGGACCTGAACCCGAAAGACATGAATTCAATGCAGTGGTTGGAGAAAGAGATTTCTGGGAAACTTACATGCCCATGTTTGAGACCGGAATAGTAGACGGTGGTGCCTATTCGTTAATGTGTGCCTATAACAGAGTGAACGGAGAAGCAGCTTGTGCAAGTGATGAGTTACTGATGGATATTCTGCGGGACCGTTGGAATTTCGATGGCTTTGTTGTTTCTGATTGCTGGGCGTTAAACGATATCCATAACGATCATGCCCTGGCTAAAGATGCAGTAGAGGCATCTGCAATGGCCCTTAGATCCGGGACAGATCTGGAGTGCGGAACTTCGGTGTACACCCGGCTGGCAGAAGCTGTTGAGGAAGGCTATATCACCGAAAAGCAGATCGACGTCTCTTTGAAAAGATTATTTACAGCGCGATTTAAACTTGGTATGTTCGATTCTCCCGAAGAAGTTGCCTATCAGAGTATTCCATATAGTGTGGTAGATAGTGATGAACACAAGGAGCTTGCACTGAAAGTAGCCCGTGAATCAATAGTATTACTTAAAAATGAAGGTGTTTTACCACTCCGAAAGGATCTTAAGAAGATTGCCGTGATAGGACCGAATGCCGATCAGGAGTTGATCATGCTGGGAAATTACAATGGTATGCCATCAGAGATCGTAACACCTTTGGAGGGGATAAAAGAGGCTGTTTCAAAGCAAACAGAAGTACTTTATTCTCTGGGGTCGGAGCTGGTTGATGAATATCCGGTCGTTGAACCGGTGAATTCCTCTGTATTCAGAACACTAAATGGGAATGAGGGACTTACCTTTACCCTTTCCTCTACGGTAGATTCTAAGCTGGTTACAGTCCGGACAGTGACCTCAGTTGCAGAGGATTGGGGTGAGAATGCTCCACATCCGGAACTAGATGAGGATTCATTTATAGCCCGATGGACCGGAAAATTACTACCGGAAGCTACCGGGGAGTATAAATTTCAGGTTTCATCCACACTGAAGTTTGAAGTGCTGATCGATGGAGAAGTGATCGTTAATTCTGAGAATAATTGGGGAAATGAGCATGATTTTCCTGCTCCGGAAACTTCAGAATTTATCTATCTGGAAAAGGGAAAAACATACGATTTTAAGATCGAAGCAGAGGATTCGAAGGGCGATGCACAATTATTTCTGGAGTGGGCTCGTCCGGCCAATCAGCTTCGGGATCAGGCCTTGGAAATGGCCAAAGACGCAGATGCGGTGATTTTTGTGATGGGGCTGACACCACGCCTTGAAGGGGAAGAAATGGCTGTAGATCTGGATGGTTTCAGGGGTGGAGACCGGACGGATATTAAATTACCGGAAGCTCAGATGAATTTGATGAAGGAGATCCATGCATTCGGGAAACCTACTGTTCTGGTATTGCTGAATGGCAGTGCATTGGCATTGCCATGGGCAAAAGATCATATCCCGGCCATTGTGGAAGGATGGTATGGAGGTCAGGCCGGTGGCGAAGCGATCGCTGATGTATTGTTCGGCGACTACAATCCTGCCGGACGATTACCGGTTACCTTCTATAATAGTGTTGAGGATCTGCCTCCTTTCGAAGAGTATGCAATGGCCAACCGGACTTACCGCTATTTTGAAGGTGACCCTCAATATCCATTTGGGCATGGACTTAGTTTTACTTCGTTTAGCTATGGAGAGTTAAAAGTGAGTAATTACTCACTTATAAAAGCTGATTCAGTGAAGGTCTCCGTGGAGATCAAAAATACAGGAGAATTTGATGGAGATGAAGTTGTTCAGTTATACGTGAGTTTTCCTGGATCGAAGGTGAAACGGCCCATCAAAGATCTGCGCGGTTTCAGACGAATTCATCTTAAGAAAGGGGAATCAAAACACATAGAGTTTTTAGTTTACTCTAAAGATCTCAGATATTGGGATCCTGATAAGGATAAATGGATCTTTGAGGTCGGTCCGGTAGAGATACTGGTTGGAAGTTCTTCAGAAGATATCCGCCAAAGAATACTCATTGAGGCAAAATAATCCGGAGTTGGCGTGAGGAAAAAACGTTACTCAGTTTGTATCGGGTATACTAATCTTTTGGCTTTTGCATCTCAAAGATCTGTTTAAGCAGTAATTTTGTTGGAAGCAGAGGAGCAAGTTTCAGCGATATTTTTTGTGAAAAAGATACTCCGGTAATGCAATTCAGTTCTCCTTTCAGCATTGCCTGATATCCGTCTTTCGCAACAACATCAGCACTGTACGGATCGCTGAATAGACTGGTTTTATCCATGCCTGATGTTCTTCCAAATTCTGTTTCAGTAGCTCCCGGCATCAGTGAGGTCACAGTGATATCCGTTTGGGATAGTTCCTGAGCCAATGCATTACTAAACGAAGTAACAAATGCCTTGGTGGCATAATAAACAGCCTGTAAAGGACCGGGAATAAGTGCTGCTGTTGAGGATACATTTAGAATTCTGCCGGAGTTTCGTTCAATCATATCCGGTAGAAAGTACCGGGTAAGTGCAGTTAGGGCGATTATATTCAAATAGATCATTGCCAGATCATCTTCCCAGTTTCGTTCGTAAAAGTATCCTACTCCTCCAAAACCCGCATTATTGATCAGGTATTCGATAACTATTCCGGCAGACGAAACTTCATCATAGATTTCTTTCGGAGCCTCAGGCAATGTCAGATCCTTAACAATAATATGCACTGAAATGTTATAGGCAGATTTAAGCTCTTCTGACAGAGCTTGTAGTTTATCTTCGGAACGGGCAACAATCACCAGGTCTCCACCATTTGAAGCATGGATCTTAGCTAATTCTTTGCCGATTCCGGATGATGCTCCGGTAATAAGTGCTGTTTTAGTATTCATAATAAAAGATTATAAAGTGAGTAATCACTCACTATGAGTTAAAAATTATCAGAGCCCGTATTTCTTTAATGTAAGTGCCTTAATTTTATCCGGATCAGCAAACTGACCTTTAAGAAGCGCCGCTCCGAATCCTTCGATCAGCTGAATCAAAAAGTCCGCTTCAGTGGCAGGATCTTCATATCCCAGCTGACTAAAAGCTTCTTCCAAACTGAAGTATAAGGGCTGCATCTTATCTTGGGGCTGCTCTTTCAATTCCCATTTCAGCTTATATTGTAATTTCCAAAACTCATATTCTTCAGCACTTATACTAAATGGAAGTTCAATGGTTTTGCGCAATACTTCTTTTGGATCCGTTTGCATGATCACAAAAGCATAGGCTAATTTTATTCGTTTCTCACCATCTTGTAAAATGGCATCGAGTAAGCCGGCCTTGTTTCCGAAGTGCTTAAAGATCAGGCCTTCTGAGACCCCCGCTTTTTTCGCGACCTTACTGGTAGCTGTAGCATAATAACCTTCAGTAGCGAAGAGCTCTCCAGCAGCTTGTAATATGTTTTGTTGTTTTTCTGTCATAAAAAGTGAGTAATCACTTACTAAGGTAAGCGCCAGTCAGATAACATCAAAGGATCCGGTGCAGACAAAACCGTAAAAAATCACAATTGTAAAGTGCCGAATGATTTTTTACTCTTTCACGGAGTCACAATTCGGATAAAATGATTAAAAAAACTGCTCTTCTTCTAATACTGTTTGGAATTTCTACTTGTCTGGTCGCTCAGGATGCTACTTACAAAGAGCAATATCGTCCGCAGTTCCATTTTTCTCCGGCCATTAACTGGATGAATGATCCCAACGGTATGGTCTATTATGATGGTGAGTATCATTTATTTTACCAGTACAATCCATTTGGTGATAAATGGGGTCATATGAGTTGGGGGCATGCTGTGAGTACGGATCTGGTGCACTGGGAACACTTGCCAGTTGCTTTGTACGAAGAGAATAATGTGATGATCTTTTCGGGAAGTGCCGTTGTAGATCACCAGAATACCACAGGATTTGGGACGATCGATAATCCGCCCATGGTAGCTATCTATACCGGTCATCATACTGATCAGAAAAGGCAGGATCAGCGATTGGCCTATAGTCTGGATAAAGGCAGAACATGGAAGAAGTACGAAGGTAACCCGGTATTGGATGAACAAATGGCTGATTTCAGAGACCCGAAAGTGATATGGCATGAAGAAAGCGAGCAGTGGATCATGGTGCTGGCCATCCCATTGGAGTTTAAAGTCGCTTTTTATGGATCTGATGATCTGAAGAACTGGAATAAGCTTAGTGAATTCGGACCTTCAGGCGCTGTTGGCGGAATCTGGGAATGTCCGCTGCTTTTTGAAGTCCCTGTGGATGGAACCGACGAGACAAAATGGGTCTTACAAGTTGATCTGAATCCGGGAGGGCCGGCAGGAGGTTCAGGCAGTCAGTATTTTGTTGGTGATTTTGACGGAATCACTTTTGTGCAGGATCCAACTTCGGCAGGAAGAACACTCTGGGCGGATCATGGTCCTGATTTTTATGCAGTACATTCGTTTGAGAATGTAACAACGGATGATGGAAACCATATTTGGATGGCATGGATGAATAACTGGGATTATGCGCAGGATATCCCGACCTCACCCTGGAGAAGCTCGATGACCATTCCCCGGGAGGTTGGACTAAAACAGTATGCTGATGGCATTTATTTAACTCAGCAGCCCATTAAAGAGCTTAGGAAATTGAGGAGTGCTCACCGGGTATTCTCTCCATTTACAATTAGTAAGAATGACCGCTGGAAACCGGACGAATGGAGACAAAGTCTGTCATTCGAAATGATCATTGAACTTGATGTTAATGAAGCCACAGAAACAGGTCTGACCTTCAAAAATAGTTCCGGCGAGGAGATTCAGATAACCTATCTTTCAGCGACCAAAGAGTTGCAGTTCGACCGGTCCGACTCGGGAGAAACTGATTTCAATGAGAAGTTCAGTAAGCGTCATAGCGTATCGGTTATCCCGGAAAACGGATCGCTTAAGCTTCATCTATTTATTGATGCATCATCTATCGAGATCTTTGCGAATGAAGGGCGAATTTCGATCACAGAGCGAGTGTTTCCGGAAGCAAAACCCTTTGATCTTTCAATTTTCAGTAAAGGTGGCGAAAGTATGGTTACGAGGCTGGAAGTATGGAATTTAGCGTCTATTTGGTAGTACAATAAACAAGGAATAATCAATGAATAATAAACGATCGTTAGTATTTGCCTCCATAGTGGCGGCTTTGGCCGGTTTCCTGTTCGGGTTCGACACGGCAGTAATTTCCGGGGCAGATAAACCAATTCAACAGTTGTGGCAAACCAGTGCTCTGTTCCATGGCACTTTTATTATGTCGATGGCCTTGTGGGGAACAGTGATAGGGGCTTTATTTGGTGGTATTCCCTGCGATCGTTATGGTCGTAAGAATACACTGATCGCCATAGGCGTGCTGTATTTTATCTCTGCGGTTGGTTCGGCCCTGGCTCCTGAACCGTTTAGTTTTTCATTTTTCCGGTTTATTGGCGGACTGGGAGTTGGCGCATCATCCGTAGCAGCACCTACTTATATTTCTGAGATCGCCCCTGCATCTCGTCGTGGTCGTTTGGTGATCCTTTATCAGTTCATGATCGTTTTGGGGATCTTGGTTGCGTTTATTTCTAACTGGCTGGTAGGTAGCGAACTAGGCGATAATGCCTGGAGATGGATGATCGGTATCGAAGCTTTCCCGGCATTTATTTATCTGATACTTGTTTTCAGGATCCCGAATAGCCCGCGTTGGTTGGTATTGCACAGAAATGATCAGGAAACTGCACTTGAATTGATAAAAGCGCTGGATCCTAATCAGGATGCTGAAGAAGAATTAAGGTTGATCAATACCACAGAGAAGATCGATTCCGGTAATGGTTTCTTTTCAGGTAAGTATAACTTTCCCATTATTCTTGCTTTTCTGGTGGCATTCTTTAATCAGTTATCAGGGATCAACTTTGTGATCTATTATGCTCCCCGGATCTTTGAATCGGCAGGATTAGCTTCCAGTACTGCGCTGTTATCTTCTGTGGGAATCGGGGTGGTGAATCTTGTTTTTACCATGTTGGGTATTGTACTCATCGACAGAGCGGGGAGAAAAACTTTAATGCTTATTGGTTCGGTTGGATATATAGTAACGCTTGCGGTAGTCTCGTGGGCCTTTTACACAGGCGCAGGTGGTACCATTGTGGTGATTTTCTTATTTGGTTTCATTGCCTCGCATGCGGTTGGACAAGGGGCGATCATCTGGGTATTTATATCAGAGATCTTTCCTAATCATGTTCGCGCAGCCGGACAGGCCTTTGGCACCGGAGTTCATTGGGTCTTTGCGGCTTTGATCACACTTTTTACTTTGTTTTTTATGGATATACTAGGGGATAACCCCGCGCCACTATTTGCGTTTTTCTCATTTATGATGGTTCTACAATTGCTATTCACCATTAAAATGATGCCTGAAACGAAAGGGCGTTCACTCGAAGAGCTGGCCCTGGAGTTAACCGGATCAAAAGAGGAAGCGAAGAAAATGTTGGATTCGGAAGTATGAATGGAAAAGTAGTTTGTATCGGAGAAATTTTATGGGACGCACTTCCTAAAGGGATCTTTTTAGGCGGGGCTCCTATGAATGTAGCGGTAAATTTGAATAATCTTGGTGTTAAGAGCTCGATCATTAGCGCGGTAGGAGATGATCAATTGGGGAATCTGGCACTCAATCATCTAACCCGGCTGGGTGCTGATATCTCTCTGGTTCAACATAATTCTTATCCAACCGGATTGGTTGAGGTAAAGGTTAATGATCGGGGAATTCCTGCCTACGAATTTCAGAAAGATTCTGCCTGGGATCATATTCTGGCACCTGATGAAGCTGTACAAGCTGTGAAAGACGTTGATTATATCGTAGTTGGAAGTCTTGCATGGCGTGAAAAGCAAAGTGCCGATAGCATACGGTCACTCATCACAGATCACAAAGGCTCTGCTAAAGTGATCGTGGATGTAAATTTCAGAAAATCATTCTATACCAAAGATCTGATCCTTGACCTGCTAACATTAGGTGATATTGCCAAATTGAATGATGATGAGCTGGAGGAAATTGAACATTGGATGGGATGGGAACACCATTATGAAACTTCCATCAAAAGACTGGCCAAAGAGTTTGATCTGGAAGCTATACTCTACACGATGGGTGAAGATGGATCTGCATTATACAAAGACGGAGAGTTTACCGTAAAAGGCAGATTTTCAGTCGATGTTCAGGATACGGTGGGGGCAGGGGATGCTTTTCTATCAGGTGCTATTTTTAGTCTGCTCAACGAATATTCTTCCGAAGAAACCCTCACATTTGCGAATGCGATGGGAGCATTTGTAGCGGGTAAGGACGGTGCAACCCCAGCCTTAACTTTTGATGAAATATCAGCTTTTATAGCCGTAAAACAAGCATAAAAAAATCCCGGTCAGTACACTAACCGGGATCTTATCATACAAAGTTGGTATCAATCAATTCCCCAGAGCTTATTCATATCTTCAAGTTCAAGGCCTTTCGTCTCTTTCACCATTTTGATCACAAAGAGAACAGACAGTGCGGCAAAGAACGCATAAATACCGTAGGCACCGGTTAAGCCGATAGAAGAAAGCATGATCGGGAAGGTCATGGTGATTCCAAAATTAGCAAACCATTGGGAGAGCCCGCTTACTGCAAGACCGGAACCTCGCTGTTGATTCGGGAACATCTCGCCTAATAGAACCCACATTACAGGTCCCCAGGATCCGTTAAAGAACATTACATAGGCATTGGCAGCTATGAGTGCAACGATTCCCATATTTTCAGAGAGTTGCAGGTTGTTATTTGCATCCAGCGAGCCAGTAGAGAAGGCGATAGATACGATAGCTAAGGTGATGGCCATCCCGACAGAGCCCCAAAGAAGAAGTGGCTTCCGGCCAAGTTTGTCGATCAAAACCATGGAGATCAACACCGCAGCTATACTTACAGCTCCTGAGATCACATTGATCAATAAAGAATCGGCTTCAGAGTACCCGACTGATTGCCATAGAACTGCGCCATAATAGAATACCACGTTTATACCCACCAATTGCTGGAAAACGGCCAGACCAATTCCAACCCAAACAATGGGGTGAACTTTTCCGGTAACTTTGTTGAGCAGGTCAGAGAATTTTGGCTTTGTGTGTGAGCCCAGAGAAGCATTGATCTCAACCATTTTCTTTTCAGCAGATTCTTTACCAAATAGCAGGCTAAGCACATCCAGTGCTTTATCAGGCTGATTTTTTACTGCAAAGAAACGAGGGCTTTCCGGAATGAAAAGTAGAGAAATAAAGAAAATACCTGCAGGGATAAGTTCGATCCAGAACATCCAGCGCCAAGCCTGATAGCCTAACCAAAATTCTGATAATGCAGAACCCGCTGCATTTGCCACAATATAATTACTTACAAATGCAAGGAATAAGCCGGTAATAATGGCCACTTGTTGAATACTTGAGAGCCGTCCTCTTAAATGAGCCGGGGCAATCTCACTGATGTAAGCCGGCGACATAACGCTGGCAGCACCTACAGCAAGTCCTCCTATTACACGAAATACTACGAAAAATGAGGATGTATTTGCGATACCCGATCCCCATGCAGAAATAATGAAGAAAAGTGCAGCTACGATCAATAGTGTCCGGCGCCCGAATTGATCAGCCAGACGACCGGCAAAGAAAGCTCCGACCGCGCAACCCAATAGCATTGAGGCCACGTTGAATCCGGTACCTACACTATCAGAGTTAAAAGCTACCTGAAGTCCGTCTACGGTACCGTTTATCACCCCGCTATCGAACCCGAATAGGAGTCCGCCAAGCGTAGCTACAATGGTAATGAGAGCTATATATAGATTATTCTGTTGGTTAGATTGCGACATGAGTGTGTAAGGTTAGGTTGGTTAAAGATGGCAGAACTTAAAAAACCGAACAGACTAAACCTATTGATAAAAATTTTCAGTAAGTGGGCGGGAAATAAAAAAAGCCGATCACAATGAAGTA
>DLCN01000006.1:236001-325490 GCA_002480645.1 Balneolaceae bacterium UBA7797 | reverse complement strand
AGGACAAGACATAGCATAAAAAAAAGGCCATCCCAACGGGATGGCCTTTTACATTCAGAGATGTTTTTGTCTCTTAGAAGTTTTTCGCTTCACTTTTTGGAGCATCAATAGCAGGAGCATTGTCCATTTGAGCAGGAACAACATGCTCAGGATTAGCTACTTTTGCACGTACTTTTAATCCTGCTTTGTTTGCAAGATCAGTCCAGGTGTTTGCACCACTTGCAGTACCAGCTTGTCCTGCATCATCAGCACCACCGAAGGTGTAGTTCTCTAGTCCAAGAATTTCAAGCTCAGAACCAGGAACAGCATAGTGTAATGCAGTACCGGCTTGAAGCAGGTCATGACGTCTCATAAAGAACCACTGTAAACCACTTCCGCCAAGTAGATCAAGTTCCACAGAATACTCTCTTAAAAGAGCCCACTGGAATTCAGCAGTTGATTCAGCACCGGTCATGGTGTGTCCACCTGCAAGGCTGTTCTCTGCTACGTAACCGTAGTAGTAACCCGGGAGGTCCCAGCTGAGTGCCGTTGCTTCGGTACCGGAAGAAGAAGCATTTAATGTGGCAGCTGCACCGGCAGCGTTACCAGACATTAACTGAGCTTCAGCACGTAACAGATCAACTTCAGTTTCAGTGATCAGAGTCACTTTGAAGATGGATGGCCACCAGTCGTTTCCGGCAAAGTTACGGAAACTAAAATAGTTGGTGAACAAGGTAGCATTACGTGATGGGTTCAGGTAACCTGGGTTTGGCGTGTACTGGAAGTATGCCAAACGTGGATCATCTGAAGTTGCAGGTGCTAAACCGGCTACAGAAGCAGAAGCCTGATCTGCAGGGTAAGCAGTTGGGTAGGTCGGATCCAGTAAGTGAATTTGTTTCACATCAACAGGATTGTAACCGGCACCACGGTCATCTTCAGCAGTAGCAGGATCGTCATAAGGAGAACCTGTTACGATGAAGTTTAACCAGTCAGCTAAGTAGTTAGCGAATTCACCGGAAGAACCAACGTTGCTTGGGCTGAAGTCAGTCAGGGTAGACTGTGCATTAGGTCCGCCAAGACCAGCATCGGCATACGCTTTAATAGCAGCCCAGTCTAAACTTGCGGCTTCAGAAGCAGTTCGTGCTTTACCGGCAGCAATTCTAGCAGCGAATGAATTCGCAATGTCAAGGAACTGAGCTTTAGTCCATACATCATCACTATTAGGCATTACGTTGAATGTAAAAGTAGATGAAGCATCAGCGAGGGTGATCGCTTTATCAAGATCTGCAACAGCAGCATCAATGATAGTAGTATATGGTACGAATTCAGCTTCGTCGGTAGCAGCATCGAAGTTTTCATCGATGAGGTACCCCTGATCGTACATCAATCCCAGATAACCTCGAGCAAGACCTCGTAAGAAGTATGCCTGAGCAAGTACGTCATTAGTGATATCTGTAGCACCATCTAATATAGAATTACCATCTACTTCGATACTTTTGATAAAGATATTTGAAGTAGCAACAGAAGAGTTAAAGCCACCAAAGAAAGAAGTGAAGGTAGCGGTTGCACCATACGTAGTGGTGTTATTTAACTGCAATCTTGGTTCTTCTGAGAAGTTCCAATAGTTACGGAAAAGGTTAGTTGAAGTAGCCTGATCGGTAAACATATGCATTGCAACACCCCAGGAAGTTACGATGGTAGTACTAAAGTCGTAATAACCACCTGAAAGCAACTTCAGAGTGTTAGCCGGATCCCCCAGAACAGATTCTGCGGTCGGCTCATTCGTATTTTGTACCGAAAGATCGGCACAACTCGCCATAACTACCGCGAAAGCTAATAGTAGGGTCGAAAGAAATTTAGTTTTTGTTGTTTTCATAATGAGATAACTCGATTAGTGATTAAAATCTAACTTGTACAGCTGCACTGAACGTACTGAAGTTTGGATAAGAGTACTCATCCAGACGGAAGTTGGTTGAGTTAGTTCTTAACGCTACTTCCGGATCATAACCTGAGTAATCAGTGATAGTTAACAGGTTTCTACCTACAAGAGATACTTTGATGTCCTGAATGCTGCTACCAAGGTTTCCTAACATTGAATTACCAATGGTATAAGAAAGAGATAATTCACGCAGTTTGATGTACGAAGCATCTTCAACGAAGTGAGAAACGGCATCAGAACCATTGTAAAGACCATCAGCAGCTACTGCATACTGTCTGTCGATACCCATTCTGGTGTAAGTTTCCAGGTCGCCATGTCTGTCACGGTTGTATAATAACTGACGAGAGTAGTTGTATACTTCACCGCCTTGAGAGATATCCCAAACCATGTAGAATCCGAAACCTTTGTAGGTCATATCACCTGAAAGACCGATCTGGAAATCAGGGTTGGTACTACCAATATTTAAGATCTCTTCGTTTCCGTCTTCATCAGTCATGTAGATCGGACGCTCATCAACAGTTCCTTCAGCAGATGCAAGGATTACATGACCAAGTTGGTTGATCTTGAAATCATCCACAGTGTATCCACCGGCGATGTTTGCAACAACACCATCAACCACAGTAAGGTCGCTGAGAGAGGTAGCAAGCTTAGAACCGTACATGGCACCGTATTCTACACCTTCTTCGAAACGGAAAAGGTTGATCGCACCACCTGCAGCTCTTGTGAAAGCAGGAGTTCCGCCAAGATCAGTTACTTCAGTGCTGTTCATGTCGTAAGTAAGATTGAAACCGGCCTGGAAGTCACGGGTATTAACTAAGCGACCTTCGAAAGCAACTTCAAATGCATTACTCTGAATTTCACCTACGTTCTGATACTGTGCACTGAATGCAGAAATACCGGTAAGTGGAACTAACAAATAATCGTTGGTTACAGTAGTAGTAGCGTAGTTAACCTGCATGCTGAATTTATCCAGGAAAGCAACATCAACCCCCAATTCAGTTTCTGCAACTACTGAAGGCTTGATCTCAGAGTTACCTAAGTTACGAGGTACGATCACTGTACTACCGGCAGAATAAGTTTCATACTGAGCAGCAAATGGAGGACGCTGTCCTGATGTACCGTAAGAAGCACGAACTTTTAATTCCTGAATGTTATCTATTTCAACATCTTCAGTGATACGGTAAGCGATAGATCCACGGTAGTAGAATTGGTAACGCTCATCAGCACCGAAAGAAGAAGAACCATCACGTCGACCCATGATACCTAAGATCAGTTTGTCATCGTAATCGAATTCAGTATCAAGAATAAAGTTTTCTGCTCTTTCAATTGAGCTGAAGTTACTGATAGAATAAGTAGCCTGATCCAGTGCATCGAAAGAACGGATACCGGATACAGAATAGTTGTAACCAGAGAATGAATATCTTTCATACTCTCTGTCTTCGTAGAGGTACTTACCAATTACACGGATACCTAATTTGTCTACTTGCCAGTTGGCTTGTGCCCATAATTCAGTAATAGCATATGAGTTACTGAATGTCCAACGATACTCATACCCGTTATTAAGGGACTGAGAAGGAGTTGGAGTTTGGTAACCAACAGTAGTGTTCTGTGTATTGGTTTCATATCTCTTATCCAGAGACTGACGTGCATTTACAGATAACCAGTCAGTTAAGTTGTAAGCAGCAGTGATACCGAAGATGAAACGATCACGATCAGTAGTGTTGTGAAAGTTCTCAGCCACATAAAGTGGGTTCTGAACGTTATCACCAATTACGCCCCAACCGGTTGGGTTGTTTGTATAACTTCCATCAGGATTTTTTTGAGTGAAATCCAGGATTGGAGGAGCAGCAAGAGTAGAGAAGAAGAAGTTTGATCCCTGACCTTGCTCAGAAACTTCAGGATAGCTTGTGTTTACATAGTTACCACTGAAAGAAAGCTTGAATTTTTCGTCATATAAATAGTCAGCATTAAAGCGAACTGAGTTACGCTTGTACTGCTCCAGATTTTCAACAACACCACTCTGAGTCATATTTTCGAAAGAAGCGAGGTAGTTAAAATCTCCGGAAGAGTTGGAGATACTCACATAATTAGAGTTGTATGGCTGACCAGTGTAGATAGCGGCACCGTTATCATAGAATACAGGGTATTCATTGTCATAGATACCATCAGCATCTACTGTACCGAAACCAGGCCATGAAGTTACATACCCATTAGCATCAACAACTGCATCGTTTACCCATGGATGAGTAGTAGCGATCGGATAGTTGTCTTGCAATAAGGTTGAGTAGCCATACTCAGAACGAACAGTTACACGAGGCTTATCGATAGATTGAGAAGCACGTTTTGTGATGATCTGAATTACGCCGTTACCAGCAAGTGAACCATAAAGAGAAGCACCTGCGGCACCTTTTACAATCTCTACAGACTCAACATCCTGCATGTTAATATCAGCAAGGCTACCGTCAGTGATCACACCATCCACAATAATAAGTGGAGACTGATCATCACCAAGAGAAGTAGAACCTCTTAAACGGATCTGAGCAGCAGCAGACGGGTCACCGGAAGCTTTCACGATAGTTACGCCCGGAACCTTAGAACGAAGTGCAGTTCCAACATCAGCGGCAGGTACCTCATTTAATTGTTTTTTACTTACTTTTGATACTGAGAACCCAAGTTTTTGAGTAGAAGTACCGGTTCCCACACCAGTTACCACGACCTCTTCGAGACCGAGGATATCTTCTTGAATGGCAACATCCACTACGACTTCACCTGAACCCACAGTTACTTCTTCGGTATGAGCTTTGAAGCCCACAAAAGTAACTTTGAGAGTATAAGTTCCCGCAGGAATGTTGTTAATAGTGTATTCACCGTCGATGTCTGTAGCTGTACCCATCGATAATTCAACGATTTGTACGGTTACAGCTGGCATTGCATCACCGGTTACTGCATCAGTTACAACACCTGTAACTGACCCACTTTGAGCAAATGCATATGTGCCAACGAAAAGCGACAGCATAGCTATTGAGAGCAGCTTTTTAAACATAGATGACCTGTGTTAATTAATGGTTAAATAAAAAGTTTTAATGTAAGGTATTCGCATTCATAATTAAAATGACATACCCGACATTTGCTGACTTAGAATCTACTTAGTCCCCGATTAATCGGCAACTATATAAAGTCAGACAATTAATGAATGCAGATAATACTAATAACCTAAATAATACTGAAATAAATTCCTTCATAATTTAACTCTATGAGGCGCATAGTTAAATTAATTTAAATATGAAGAGCTTATGAAAGCGGTTTCTTTATTTGGATGGGAGTAGAGTTGATGAAACGGCCTGAATAAAATCAATAGATAGAGAGTATCTGCTTTTTCTTAGGAAGTTAAAATTTGAGAGGAGAGTTGCTATAAATAAAAAAAGCACACTTCAATTGAAGTGTGCTTTTAGAGAATTGATGGAGATCAATTCAAATTAGTTGTCCCACCACAGGTTCGTGGTAGTATCGTCAGTTCCCTGAGCACTTACAGCTGCTTCATAGCTGGCTGAATTTAACTGTGCTTCGCTGGTTGGGTAACCATGACGAACAGGAATTTCACCTGACTGATTTAACGGGAATGGGTGTGGAGTTAGTTGCGGATGATCTAAACGTCTCCATTCTGACCATGCTTCATATCCGTTACCGTAAAGAGCTACCCACTTCTCGTAGGCGATCTGGTCCATTCCGGCTGCGCCACCTGCGTAAACAACTTCAGGATTTGCCATGTAAGCAGTTAAAGCAGTACCGTCTCCGGTTACGCCCCACTGATCCCATGATGCTGCAATACCATTTGCATAGTGAGTAGCAGCAGTACCGGGAGTGGTCCAGCCATTCTCAGCAGCTTCAGCCATAGCTAATTGCATTTCAGCAACAGTAATAATTGCTAATGGTGCATTTTGAGCTCTTAAAGCTTGTCCCGGGAAAGAAACTTCATCGTTTGTTACTTCACCTGGATTCTCCAGTCCATAATCAAGCCCTATTACCTCAAATAATTCTGTACTACCATTGGCATTACTTGTGTCAGGAGCAGGATCCGCAAAAGCAGTTGCTCTCATATCACCTAAGGCTTTCAGGGTATCTGCTAATACATCAGAGATGGCATAGTCAGTACGGGTGATAAATCTTGCATACCATGGATTTTGGTTATCTGAAGAAGATAGGTATGGGTACCAAACATCAGCTGTGATAACACCATCGCTTATAGCATCTTCAAATTCAGCCTTAGCTGTAGCAGCCATACCACTTACGCCAGACATTCTGAGTGCGATGCGTGCTCGTAATGAATTTGCGAATTCAGCCCAACGATCCATGTCGCCACCTAAGATGAAGTCACCGGCAGAAACATCACCACCGTTATCCATCTGATCAACGGCTTCTTTCAATTCAGTGATCAGATCCATATAGATCGATTCCTGACTGTCGTAAGCCGGAGTGAAGTTATCACTACCTTCTAAGGCCTCAGAGTAAGGTAAGTAACCCCATCTGTCGGTCATTAACTGGTAGAAATAAGCTTTCATGATACGTGCAACAGCGATCTGATTGTTGTTACTACCACCTGTTGTAACCGAGGCTTTGGTCTCATCATTGGTATTTAATTCAATAATGGTCTCAAGGTCACGAAGAGGACCGGTATAGTATCCACTGAAGTCGTAGTTAACACCCTGATAACGAGAAGACTCGTTGTACTGGGTTTCTGACATATGCTGTACATAAAGTACAGGATCAACAGCAGCCAAAGGACCACTGATAGAGCGTAATGCGTTGGTTAAAAGTAGTTCTGTTTTAACTGCAGAAGGGTTGTTTGGATCGGTATTGATGGAACCGAAATCATTACAACTCACCATCAGCAGGGTAACAACAAAAACTACACCAAGTTTTTTAAATGAGTTCATGTTCTTTTTGTCTTTAAAAAATTTCATGTTAATGCTTTGCTAGCTTTTAGAAGCTTAAGTTTACACTGAAACCAAGTGAACGAGTACCTGGCAGTCCACCACCTTCCCAGAAAGAGAAGCCGGTTGTACCATTCTGAATAATTGATGGATCAACACCATCAGTGCTTGCATAAAGTAGTAATGCATTTTTCATGCTTACAGAAACACTTGCTCTGCGAACAGGAACGTTAGATAACATACGCTGTGGCAGATTATAGCTTACGCTGATCTCGCGGAGTTTTACGTAGCTAGCATCGAACATCCATTCTTCTTTATTGTAGAACATGTTAGCATGGTGAGATACTGCATCATATAGATACTGAACAGGATTTCCATCCACATCAACACCAGATACAAGCTCTCCACCGGATCCGGCACCAGCCTGATCAAGAGCAACATAAAGAACTTCGTTTCCACCTGAATCAAGTACAGGGTCACGAACCGGGTTTCCAAGAGTATTGTTACCTACAGTTTCGATACCTAAACCTGAGTAGTTATTGAACATTTTAGAGATAGAGTAGAACTGTCCACCTTTCTGGAAGTCGATAAATGCTCCGAAAGTGAAGTTTTTGTAGTTGATATCAGTTCTGAAACCACCAGTCCAGTCAGGAAGGATATTTCCTAACTCTTTATTGAGGACCAGATCATAATGTCCATCAACAATAATTGGTTTACCATTTTCATGGTAGTTGTATCCGTAATAACCTTCTGCTTGTGCAAGACCCCATTCTTCGCCTTCAACAGCGTAAAGAGAAACACCGAAGTATGCATCTTCGATCTCTTTAACTTTTAAGTCCGGGTGTAATTTGTCAATTACAGAGTAGCTTTTCGCCCAGTTGATGGTGAAATCAACATTAAGATCCTGAGATCTTACTGCAGAAATACCGAACTGAGTTTCGAGACCGGTTGTAGTGAATTCACCGGCATTGATATATGCAGTGCTGTATCCACTTGCACCAGAAACGGTAAGGTCAAGAATTTCATCTTTACGTTTTGAGATGTAATAAGCAGCATCCATTCTTAAACGTCCTTCTAAGAAACGCAGATCTAAACCAACTTCGTAGTCAGTATTGATCGCAGGAAGGATATTTGGATTAACCAGTACGTTAGGTACAGACTGAGCCGGGTAAGAACCATAAGCAGTACCGATATTGTACACACTACTGATTGAATAAGGAGCAATATCATCACCAACCTGTGCAATAGAAGCGCGGATCTTACCAAAGGATAACAGATCCTGATCTTTTAATGCGCTGAACTCAGTAAATACTAAACTGGTAGAAAGTGCATAGTACAGGTAAGAGTTGTTGTCTTTTGGAAGAGTTGATGACCAGTCATTACGGGCACTTGCCTCGAGATATACAAGGTCAGCATATCCTAAAGTAATGTTACCGAACAAGCTGCGTACGTCACGCTCTTCAATATAACTTGAAGTGCTTGGTCTGTCGATAGAAGCAGCAATGTTGAAGTAGTTAGGAGTACTTAAACCACCTTCTGTACTTTGGTACACGGAGCTGTAACGATCCTGTCGGATGTTACCACCGGCAAAACCGCTGATAGAGATCTGATCGATATCTTTCTTGAAGTTAGCAATTGCTTCGTAGTTAACTTCTCTTTTCTGACGCTGCTGAATGGTATAATCATCTAATTCAAGACCGCCTGAAGCAATTCTGTCCTGAGTTACAAATGAGTATTGGTCAAGGTGAACTTTACCTACGATGTCAACATTTGCATTTACATTGTAGGTGAATGAGTAGTTACCATAAACACGGTCACGGTTATCATTCGCATAGTTTTCATAAACTGTGAAATAAGGGCTGTCCCAATACAATGGACGGGTGTTGGTTGCAGAACGGATGTTCCAGGAAGCCATACCGTCCGGAGTTTCGTAGTTCTTCAGGTAGTCCATGTTGATCTGACGCTGGAACCACTGGTTAAATGACTGAGCCACACTACCTACAGCCGGGCTGTAACCCTGAGCAGGACGACCGTCACCTTTGGTGTTCACATAATTGAATGTGATCGCGGAAGTGAATTTGTCGTTGTGTGATAGAGAACCATTAAAGTTCAGGTAGGTTTTATCTAACGCTGAGTTAGGAACCACACCTTTTGCCTGAGAGTTAGAGATAGAAACTCTGTATGCAGCATTATCGCCACCACCATTAATAGAAATAGTGTTTTTAACAGCAACACCAGTTTCGTAGAAATTACGAACGTTATCAGGATTTGCAGTTAATGGGATCTCAGTACCATAATCATCAACACCGTCACCGGTGAAATCATCGTGGAACCATGACCACCATGGGCGATACATGGTACCATCCATTCTTGGACCCCAGCTCTCATCAGCTGCGTAGTTCAATACATTATAAGTATTACCATCTTCAGGGTCGGTAGCAGTTAGGAAACTCTGAGTATAACCTCCACCATATTCATTCTGATATTCCGGAAGAATGAATACTCTTTCGAAAGTAGTTGAGTTAGAAAAATCAACCTGTACAGCACTTCCGCGTGTTCCTTTTTTAGTAGTGATAAGAATTACACCGTTTGCAGCACGGTTACCGTACAGTACAGATGCAGCTGCACCTTTAAGTACAGATACGTTTTCGATATCCTGAAGGTTTAAATCCTGTGCAAGGTTACCGTAGTCACGACCACCTGCGAAACCGGAGAAGCTTCGGTTGTCGATTGGAGTACCATCAACAACAAAGAGAGGCTGACCGTCAGAAAGACCATTAGTACCACGAATACGGATCTTTTCAGATCCACCTAAGTTGGCACCGGCAGAACCGATTACCTGAACACCGGAGATCTTACCGGAAAGGGCTCCAACAATGTTGTCGTCCTGTACCATGGTAACATCACCGCCTTCAATGTCCTGAACGGCATAACCAATAGATTTTTCTTCGCGAGCAACACCATAAGCTGTTACAACAACGTCTTCCAGACCAATTACATCCTCTGTGAGTGAAATATCAAGAACCAGTTCGCCAGAACCAACGGTTATTTGAGTTTCGAAAGGAGTGTACCCTACGAATGATGCACGTAGAGTGAAGGTACCGGCAGGAACTTTATCGATGGTATACTCACCATCAATAGTAGTAGCAGTACCCATGGATAATTCAACGATTTGAACTGTAACAGCCGGCATTGGATCGCCACTTGTCGCGTCTGTTACAACTCCGGTAACAGAACCGCTCTGCGCAAGCGCAGAAACGCTAACAAATAACGATAGCACAGCTATCGAGAGTAGCTTTTTAAACATAGATGACCTCTATATTAGTTAGTAGTTAAGTTTGTGTGTGAAAGAAAGCCATAATACAAAACATTGGCAATACTTAAAGCGAAAATTGTAAATTGCTTAAACAAGTAAATGGAAGCGTTTTTCAAAGGTTATCTTTTAAGATAGTACCCGTAAGCCATTTTTGGATCTGCTGATACTGCACATTAAAGTATTGGTGATTCCGAGCGAGTAGATAATTGTCGAAAGGAAAGTATTTAGTATTCAGCTTAGTTCTTGTAAAGAAAAAGTTTGTCTCAAAATCTTGCCGGTTATAACTGTACGACCACATTACTTCATCAATAGACCGGAAGGTATACCACGGGGGACCAAACAGAATGTACATCATGCCCATATCGGTCTTCCAACCCTCTTTAAAATTTGAGAACTGTTTGTTAGCCTCTTCCACTCTTTCATAGTATAAAGAGATCACTCTCTGTGCGATATTTGTGTTCTTTAAATTTTTGAGCCAGAATTTATCGATCGCTTTTTTAAGTTCGGCCTCATCATTAATGGCCATCATTTTCTTATACTCTTTTTCATCCATTAAATAGTATAAGGGTGCCGCTAATTCTCGTGGGGTTTTTAAGGCCGGGTAGTTTAAACTCTTTATACTGAAGTCACGACCTTTATATAGCTCCGGCTCAACTCCTTCCGTTCTTATCTCGAAACGATAATTACCTCTTTCAAGATTTGGAAACAGAAATTCAATGGTTACCGTACCCTGCTGACTCAATATTCGGGTTGATGTGTTAACGACTTCGTATTTATCGTAATCCACTCCTTTAAATGAGATGCTGGATGCATTGTAATCAGGCCAGCTCATAGCCCGGGCTGGAGTTGTATCCGATCTGAATTTCATCAGGCGGGTATTAATAGTGATGGGATTGTCTACCTTATTATTAGTTACCTGAAATTCGAATCGGATAGAATCTGCCTGATTTGAAAGGTCATAGGTGGTTACAGGCTTATAATTCTCATCAAGGGTCGCATCCTTAGAAAAGACCTGAATATTAGTAATGTTAGAAACCGGATCGTTCGGATCGGGAATAAAGGCAGTACCAACTCTGATGGTTTCCCTGTTGTTGCTTAGATCGGTTACAGTAACATTTATGGTATAATCTCCGGGTTCTATATAAAAATTGCGTTCAAACAGGAAAGAATCCTGACTATTGGTGATCCGGGCATTTTGCTCAACCACCGAAACGGAATAATTTTTGACCTTATATATCTTACCGGAATTGAGGTTATTCAGTATTTGAATGTCGATGGAAATATCCGCAACAAAATCGTCTTCCACTTTTTTGAAAACCAGACTGCCGTATACGATCTCTGCCGCTATACTTATATAGGTACTGTCATGTTCATTATCTACCAATCCTGCAGTGGCAAGCCTTACTTCCGGGTAGCCGGGTCGGTATTCATAGCCCCCGGCCCGGTCAATTTCATCCAGATACGCCGTATTACAGGCATGCAGAAATACTCCGGATATGGCAATCAGTAAAAAATGTAATACTAATTTATCTGTGTGGCGGAATATTCGTAATTTCAGGGGTTGCATATTCAAAGTTGGGATTTTAGCTCGAATACCTCTTCAGTTCAAAACTTTATAATAAGATAGCATATTGTGTCTTATTTTAAGCCTATCTTTGAAACTACATTTAAAAATCTATAACGACATTAACAAGTAAATAATCAGAATTTATGATAACCCCACTTCGCCGTACCAAGATCGTTTGCACCATTGGACCAAGCTGTTTTTCTCAGGAGGGGATAATAAATTTGTTACTCCACGGAATGAATGTCGCACGGGTAAATTTTTCCCACGGAACGCATGAAATTCATGAGCGAACCATAGGGTATATCCGTCATGCAGCCCGTGAATATGATTACAGTATTCCCATTTTAGCGGATCTTCAGGGACCAAAGATCCGGGTTGGACAGATGAAAGATGGAGGCCAGATGCTGGAAGAAGGTAGCATGGTCACTATTACACCGGATGATGTAGAGGGAACCAGTAAGGTTATCCCAATTGACTATAAAAAATTACCGGAAGAAGCCGAAGAGGGAAACACTATTCTGTTAGACGATGGATTACTTGAATTCAAAGTGATCAAATGTGTTGGCAAGAATATTGAAGCCAAAGTATGCGTAGGTGGTTTACTGAAATCCCGAAAAGGGGTTAATCTGCCAAATGTTAAGATCTCAATTCCATCGCTTACAGAAAAAGACAGAAAGGATCTTGATTTTGCTCTGAAACAAGATGTCGATTATGTAGCATTATCCTTTGTCCGTTCAGCTAATGATGTGATCGAACTTAAGAAGTTGATTGCAGATGCTGGCAGTGATGCCGCAGTGATCTCCAAGATCGAAAAACCAGAAGCTATCGACTGTTTAGATGATATTATTGATGCATCTGACGGGATCATGGTTGCACGCGGTGATCTTGGTATTGAAATTCCAACAGAGGAAGTGCCTTTCATACAAAAAAGAATAATTGAGAAATGTCGTGCAAAAGGGAAGCCGGTGATCACCGCAACCCAAATGCTGGATTCAATGATCAATAACCCTCGCCCCACACGGGCAGAAACTTCGGATGTGGCCAATGCTGTATTGGATGGAACGGATGCTGTAATGCTATCGGGAGAGACTGCCGCCGGTAAATACCCGATGGAAGCAGTGAATGTAATGAACCGTATCTGCCTGAAGATAGAAGAACGTTGGGACCGTCTTTACAACTCACTCGAGTATGACCGGCCGGATAACAAAGAGAAGCAGATCATCGAATCTCTTGCGCATTCCTGTATTTTTATTGCAGATAATGTGGAAGCTAAAGTGATCAGTACCATTACTCATTCCGGTAGTACTGCCCGGAGAATTGCAAAATTCCGTCCCAAAGTGCCAATTTTTGCATTCACGGAGAGTCAGAAAGTACGCAGACAATTGAATCTGGTTTGGGGAGTGCGCTCCATTCGTATAAATGAATTGTTCGATACGGATCGCAGTGTTAAGATCATGGAAGATTATCTGAAAGATAATGGGATCGTTAAAAAAGATGACAGAGTGATCATTGCAACCGGAATGCCTACAGCAAAAAGGGGTAGAACAAACATGGTTAAAGTAAGTACGATTGAGTAAACTGCTACGTTTACCCGACGTAATTATTTAACTATGAGAAAACTGGCTGTTGTTTTAGGACTTATAATAATGCTTGCAGGTTGTAGATCTGCATTTAAGTCGAAATTCAACAACTTCAACGCCTATTATAATACCTTCTATAACGCGAAGAAAAGTTATAACGCCGGTCTGGAAAAAAGCCTTGATCAGAAACGGAATTATAATTTCCTGCAACCAATACGCATCCATCAAACACCGATGGGAGCGGGTGCTCAGGATTTCCAGAAAGCCATAGATAAAGGGGCCGATATCCTCCGGAAATTTGATGAGACCAAATGGGTGGATGATGCACTGGAGATCATTGGGAAGTCCTATTACTATCGAAGAGAGTATTTTTCAGCAGATCAAAAGTTCGACGAACTAGCGCTATCATCGGATAGTGAGGAAATGAAACAACGGGCTGTGTACTGGAAAGGCAGAATTCTGCTGGAGCTGGAAGTGTATGGTCAGGGAGTTCAATATCTGGAAGAACAACTATCGGTGTACGACGGGCAGTGGAAGAAACGACTGGAATTTCAGGTCCGTGCTGTGTTGGCAGAACATTATATCGAACGCGAAAATTATGTGGCGGCACTTGATCTGCTTAATGAATCGATCAATAAATTACCGGAACGAGCCCAAAAAGAACGCGGATATTTTCTGATCGGGCAACTGAATGAATTATTAGGTAATTCTGAAGCGGCATTCGAGGCATACGATAAAGTCGCTGATTATTATTCTGAGTATGAATTACAATTCGAGGCCAAGAAGAAAAAAGCGGATGTAGCCCGCCAATTGGGGAAAACAGAAGAGGCATATAAGGTCTTCTCCAGCATGGTGCGGGATGATAAGAATACAGAATTTATTGCGGATCTGAATTACGAGCTGGGTAAAACAGAACAGGATCGGGGGCGATTCAAACAAGCGGAATCCATTTATCTTGGAATTCTAAGAGACCGGCGAACTAAACCCAGTGCAGTAACAAAAGCAAAGGTCTATAATGGTTTGGCAGAAGTGTATCGCTTCAATTACGATGATTTTGCGATGGCAGCGACGTACTATGATTCGGCAGCAAATGTTGGGGTAAAAAAAGAAGAACTACCGGAGAGCTTCGAAGCGAAAGAATTGGCCGTTTCGTTTGGGGAATATGCAAGGCTTAAGTTTGAAGTACATGAATTAGACAGTTTATTATGGATGGGAATGCTTCCTGAAGCAAAGTTCGATTCGGTGTTAGCCGTACTTGAACAACAGAAAAGAGAAGAGTTAGAGCGCCTACAAAAAGAACAGGAAGACCGGGCCAATACCATGATAAATGTTGATTCCAGAAATACAGAAAGTGCGGCAGCTTCCTCTGAACGTAATGGATTTTTAAATGTAAAGAATCCGGTAATGTTAGCAGATGCCTCCCAGCAGTTTAAAGCAATATGGGATAACAGGCCACTGGCCGATAACTGGCGAGTTGCTTCCCTGATCGTGAATACGATTTCTCAGGACAGCACCGGAGGTTCAGGTACAGATGGTTTAATGGGGGATCAGCAGGCAAAATCAGTGGTTACCATCGACTTGAGCAGAGTTCCATTTACTGTTGCAGAACAAGATTCAGTGAGGGATGAGATCGCTTACAGGCATTATGAATTAGGTAATTTATTCTTTCTTTCTCTGAACTTGCCCGATAGTGCCCGCAGATATTTTAACTATGTGATAGATACTCGTCCTAATAGTGATGTCGCACCGGTTTCACTTTATTCATTGTCAGAGATCAATGATATACAGCAAAATGATGATATGGCCAGGCAGCAGGCTGTACAATTAGTCGATAGATATCCGAATTCTATTTACGCGGAAAGATTAGCTGAAAAATTTGATCTGGTGCGAAATATGGAAGAGGAGCAGGTTGAACATGATCCGATAGAAATATATCTGTCAATTTCAGAAAATGATACACTCGACAAGGTACTGAAAGCTGATTCACTGGTACAATTCAGCAGGCAATTTGATGATGAGAAGATCGCACCCAGAGCGATGTACGACGGTATTCAACTCTACATTTCCAAAGCAGTAGAAGATCCCGGTTTCAAAGAGGAAAAAAGAAAGTACGATTCAGCCATTACTGAATGGGATAGCACGCGTTCAGCATTTGAAGTGTTAAAAGATTCCGCAAAGATCGCTTTAAATGATTCCTCGTTGACCACATCCGACAGTTTGATGTATACAGGGATCATGGATTCTGTACTCACCGAACCTGATTTTACTGAACTGATTCCTTATTACGGCACCTATTGGGATTCCACCAGATCGGTTGTGGAAAATTATTTGTCCTTATTCGGGCAGAATTCCACCTATGGAAAACAGGTGATCACCTTGAAAAATGAACTTGAATTACCGCAAGAAGAAGCTGAAACAGTGGCGACGGATACGGTATCTGTAGAACAAGTGGTTGGTGTGGAGCCCGATCTGGTAGATGGTTCTCTGTATCGGCCTTGTACAGAATTTGATCAGGAGCTGAGCATACGTGGAGGAAAGGATCGGTTTATGACGGCAATCCAGATCCCGGAAGGAAATACAGAAGATTCGATATCCTTCGTTTTCTTTATCAATCAACGCGGAATTATTGATGAATTCAAACTTTCGTCTGCGACTACCGATAAGGCGCTGATCGATGAATTTGTGCTTAAAATTGAGCGGGCAGTATCATTTGAGCCTATTTTAGTAAACGGCGAGGCTATATCGGTTCAGTGCGAAGTTACTTTTCCACTCAAGTAAGTTCAGCAATCACAGAGTTCTTTTTTGATGGACTGAATCAGTCCCGGGCCCTCGTAAACCATCCCGGTGTAAACTTGTAACAGATCTGCTCCGGCATCCAGTTTTTCCCAGGCAGCTTTCGGACTATCGATGCCGCCCACTCCGATGATCGGTTTACTTCCCTGTATCACATCAGCGATCCAACCGATCACTTTAGTACTTTGATCGGCAATGGCCCGGCCACTTAATCCTCCGTTTCCAATGCTAATAATTTTTTGTTTAGGAGAATGGAGCAAGCCATCCCTGCCAGAAGAGGTATTCGTTGCTACATAACCGGCTATTTCAAAAGATTCGCAGATCTCCAGTAATTCAGTTAAGGCTTCACGCGGGGTATCCACCGAAAATTTCACCAGCGTTGGCTTTCGATTTTCTTTTTGAGGTTTCAGCGTTTCGAGCAGCTCTTTTAATGCTGAAGGATCTTCAAATGTTTTCCCTTCACCGGTATTGGGGCACGAAATATTAACCGTAATATAGTCGGCAACGGTATTCGCTAATTCATAACTGATAAGATAATCACGAAGAGCGTCGTCGCCCTCTATGGTCATATCGTTTGTTTTGGCAATGTTAATACCAAGCGGTATATCGAGCCTGATATTTTTTAACCGGTTTACGACTGCTTCAGCTCCTTCATTATTCAATCCCATCCGGTTAATAAGTGAATGATCTTCAGGAAGCCGAAATGCCCGCGGTTTAGGATTTCCATTTGAGGGTTTTGCAGTGATGCTGCCAATCTCAACAAAACCAAAGCCTAAAGACTGCATGGCTTTTGGTGCCACTCCGTTTTTATCAAAACCTGCGGCCAATCCAACCGGATTAGGAAATTTCAGACCAAAAAACTCTCTCTCAAGCGAAGGATGCTCAAAACCATAAATATCAGAGGCTATTTTCCGGAATAATGTAGAGTTACTGGTCAGGTCCGACACTTTAATAGCAGCTTCATGCGCAGATTCCGCATTAAGTTGAAAAAGAAGAGGTTTGAGAAGAGATTTGTAGAACATCAGAGTTTTGATCCCAAAATAAGGAAAAGTGAGTAATAAATGAGCTTTTTCCCGTATTATTGCGCCTCAATATGGCACAAATGAAAACAACAATTGTTGACTGGGTACATCACTTCAGAAAAGAAGGTGAAGTGGTCCTGCTGGAATCTCAGAAGAAAGATCATCCCGAAAGTAAGATCAGCTATCTAGCCGCACGACCTAAACGAATTATCAAGTCGTATGGCGCGAATATTCACATTCAGGATAAACATAAGGAAGAAGTACAGATCAATGACAATGACCCGTGGACTGCACTTAAAGCGTTCAGGAATCAGCAATCGTGGCTTTTTGGGTATTATGGCTATGATCTTAAGAATTATTTGGAAGACCTGAAGTCAGAAAATTCTGAATTTTATTCTGCCCCTGATATGTTTTTTATGGAGCCGGAAGTCCTGATTCAATTTGAGGATGGGAAGTTACCCGTCTTCATATTGGGTGATGAGATGCAGGAAGCACCGGAGGAACCTGTGTTTTCACCATTTTATCTGAAGGAAAAAAATAAGATCAGCAAGCAAGATTATTGCCAGAGGATAGAGCAAGCCAAATCAGAGATCGCGGAAGGGGAATATTACGAGATCAATCTTTCCCACGCGATAGCTTATGATTTTAAAGGGGATCCACTAGCGCTCTACACCGAAATGAATAAAGTGGGAGAAGTTCCCTTTGCTGCGTTTTGTTCTTTCAAAGACCTTTCTGTGTGTTGCCAGTCTCCGGAGCGATTCATCAGGAAAAAGGGCAACAGGATCTGGTCTCAGCCGATCAAGGGAACCATATCGGCAGATGGTGATGACGCATCAGAAAGTGAAAGAAAGCTGAATACAGAAAAGAACAGAGCTGAAAATCTGATGATCGTGGACCTGGTTCGAAATGATCTGAACCGAATAGCCAAGCCTGGCAGTGTGGAAGTATCGAAATTATTTGAGATCCAACACTTTAGTACTGTTCATCAGATGGTATCAACTATTGAGTGTGAGATCAGGGATGAGATCGATGAAATTGAGGTGATTAAATCGTGTTTCCCGATGGGATCTATGACCGGAGCTCCAAAAATATCAGCTATGCGAGCTATCGAGAAATTGGAAGACCACAAAAGAGGGATCTATTCGGGAGCGATCGGATATTTTGACCCGAAGGGAGATTTTGACTTCAATGTGGTGATCAGAACAGCAGTGATTCAGGGAAATACACTCACTTATGCAGTAGGAGGTGCTATTACCAGCGACTCAGATCCGGAAGAAGAATGGGAAGAGACTTTATGGAAATCTCAGGCACTTCGAAAAACTGTAAATAACTCCGGTTAAACTGAATGAAATCTCAATGGCCTTAGTTAGGCATACACTAACAGTTTAAACAAAGGCAATAATGGATCTTCACGAAAAGGTTAAGACGCTTGGCGAATTAAAAAAAAGTGACTGGCAATCATTATCAGTAAAACAAGAGATACGCAAGAATCTTATACGGAAGCTTAAAAGCGGTGAGCAACTTTTTGAAGGAATCATGGGGTATGAAAAAACGGTACTCCCACAGATCCAACATGCATTACTATCTAAGCATGACATGATCCTGCTAGGTTTAAGAGGGCAGGCAAAGACCAGAATGTTGCGTAAGCTGGTTGATTTTCTTGATGAATATATGCCCATCGTGGAAGGATCTGAGATCAATGACGATCCTTTAAATCCATTATCAAGATATGCGGTTAATCTGATCAATGAGCATGGGGATGATACCCCGGTGGCCTGGGTGCACCGATCCGAACGTTATGGTGAAAAACTAGCCACCCCTGATACTACAGTGGCCGATCTGATCGGTGATATTGATCCGATCAAAGCGGCTACCCATAAACTGAATCTGGCAGATGAAAATGCGATCAATTTTGGTCTGATCCCCAGAACAAACCGGGGCATATTTGTTATAAATGAATTGCCCGATCTGCAGCCCAGAATTCAAGTTGCTTTGCTTAATATTATGCAAGAGCGGGATATACAGATCCGCGGATTCAAGGTGAGAATTCCCTTAGATATTTCGATGGCATTCTCAGCAAACCCGGAAGATTACACCAACCGTGGAAATATCATTACCCCTTTGAAAGATCGGATCGATGCACAGATCATTACTCATTACCCTAAAGAGTTGGAAATCGGAGTGAGTATAACCAGACAAGAAGCCTGGGATGACAGGGGAGAAAACATCAGGATCCATATTCCGGATGTTTACCGGGAAATTGTGGAAAGAGCTGCCTTTGAGGCTCGTGATTCTGAATATGTTGACCAGAAAAGCGGGGTTTCTACCCGGATGACCATCACTGCAATGGAGCAAATCATCTCTTCAGCCGAACGCCGGGCTACGATCAATGATGAAAAAGAAGCTACCGTACGTATTGCTGACCTCTATCATATGGTACCGGCGCTCACCGGTAAGCTGGAATTGGTATACGAAGGGGAGCAGGAGGGCGCAATGAATGTGGCTAAACACATCATTGGTAAAGCGATCAATTTAACTTTTAAGCAATATTTTCCAGATCCCAACAGTCGATCAGAAGATGAAAAAAGCAGCTATAAAAGTATAACGGACTGGTTCTCTAAAGGTAATGATGTAGATATTTCTGATATGATGTCGCATGATGACTACGAACGCTCTTTACTGGAAATTCCCGGCTTAAAGAAGCTGGTACAGCAAAAGATCAGTAGTTTAAATAAAGAAGATCTTGTATGCTGGATGGATATGGTTGTGGAGGCTTTACATCAGAACTCTATGCTTAGTAAACAGGACCTGGATGATCATGTAACTTACTCTGATATGGTCGGTAGTATGTTCTCTTCATTCAGTGATTCGGGTGAAAAAGGTTTTGAAGACTTTGATATATAAATTCGTTGAATTGGGCTGTAATTATTCTTATTTTAGTTGCCTTTCCAAAAAACCGTAGGAAGTAAAGAATATGAAAAAAGGAATTCATCCAGATTACAAAGAAATTACCGTAGTGATGAGTGACGGGACAGAGATCAAGACCCGAAGCACAATGAATGCTACAGATGGTGTATTTAAGCCGGAGATCGACTCCACTAATCACCCATTTTATACTCGTAGCAACTCATTTACTACCAAAGCCGGTCGTGTAGACCGCTTCAAAAGAATGTACGCAAAGAAGAAATAATTTCTTTTTGCTCATTGATTTAATTCTATTAAGGATGCACCAGAAATGGTGTCATCCTTTTTTTATTTATTCAATATGAATATCCACAAATTTGTCGTAGGTCCATTTCAGGAGAATACCTATCTGTTAACCTCAGATAGTAACAGTATTATTATCGATCCCGGTTTTTATAACGAATCTGAGTATAGTGTATTCGCAAAAACTCTGGCCGCGTCTGATACAACACTTAAAGCAGTGGTATTAACACATGCCCATGTGGATCATGTATTAGGTTTGCAGCGATTGATGAAAGATTACGATATCCCCGTGTATTTAAATCATTCGGATCTTTTTTTGTGGGAGAATTTTGGGAGTCAGGCCACTATGTTTGGTTTAAATCAGGTTCAGTTTGGCTTCGATACAGAACCGCTTCCTGCAGATGATGAGTTCAATGTCGCCGGGTTTGATTTCACGTGTTTATACACTCCGGGACATGCCCCGGACCATACCTCGCTATATTTTAAGGAAGAACAGGTGGTAATAAGTGGGGATGCTTTGTTCAGAGAAAGCATTGGAAGAACAGATCTTTATAAGGGAGATTTTGAGCTCTTAAAAGAATCTATTTTAAAGAAATTGTATACCCTTCCGGAAGAAACGATCGTGTACCCGGGACATGGAGAAAAGACTACCATTGGGTATGAGAAGCAACATAATCCGTTTGTAAAAGCGGAGTAGATCAGTCCTTTTTTAGTTTATCTATCTCTGATGTGTAGTGGTCCGCCCTGTCACTGTTTTCCACAATAAGACGCTCGTACATTTTGATCGCTTCCTGAGTTTTACCCTGCATCACATGTATTCTGGCCAGTGTTTCTGATACTATATCTTCCACATCAGAGGCTGAATCACTAAGGTCTTCATCAGAGACTTCAGACTCGTCGTCTGGTAAGCGAATACTTTTAGACTCCACGGCTTCCAGCATTTCTATGAGTCGGTCCAGATCAAGTATCGGGGATGAACGATGAGCTTGTTTCAATTTCTTTTCATCGCTATAGCCGGATTCAGGAACAATGGCATCAAACAATTCAGGATGAACCAGAAAATAGTGAAGATGCTCCATTAACGGACTGCCCGGCGCATAATTCTTTGCAATAAGAGCTTCCTTTATAGCCTCCTGATTTTGTTCCTGAATATGATAGAACCAGGCCAATAAAAAATGTCCCACTGCATCAGGGTCACGTTTTTTTACGTGCCTTTGTAGCTTTTTAGTCGCTTTAACCGGGTCGTTGTCGAAGGTTTCGACATAGGAGGATAAAGACTTTGGGATATTGAAGGGAAGTTGTTCCATAGACCTGGCAATAATACGTTGCCTGCGCATCACATTCAAAAGCTTTTACCAGCTACTTACCGCATCATTGAACATATTATTGGCAATCTGCTGTAGTGCTTCGGATATGGCTTCATTTTCTCCGGCTACAGGGTCCTCAGTCGGATCGAAAGTAAAGTTCCCGTTAAAGTTTTTGTTATAAACCGCCTCTTCCTCCGTTGAATATTTAAAGGTGGCTTTTACGCCGATCGAAACCTGATTCTGAGAAGCCTGTTCATCTCCGCTGATACTAAAGGGACGATTACTGTAACTTGTGATAGAGCCATTGATCACAGCATCTGCACTTTCTTCATCATTGGCTAGTGTTAACCGGCTTTGATTCACAAACCGATCGATGAGTTCTTCATTCAACCGGTCACTCAGATCCCCTAAACCACTATTCGACTGATCCGGGAAAAATGGGATGAAAATGGTGTTTACTCCTTCGGGTATGGAAGTCCCGGTAAAGCTATACCGAAGACAACTAGCGGATGTAACTATCAGGATAGCTAAGAAGGGTAAGAATAGTTTACGCAAGCCCATATTGATCCAGTTTTCTGTATAAGGTACGTTCGCTTATTCCCAGCGTTTCTGAGGCTTTACGTCGGTTTCCGTCAAATTTTTCCAATGCTTTCCTGATCAGGAATTGTTCAGTCTCTTCAATACTGGGAATTTCGTCTCCATCCAGGAACTGAGCTAACTCTGAAGATTCCTCTGCTACATATTCAGGTTCATTTTCTTCTGATTCAGGTCGTTTTCTGAGCCCGAGTGAAGCATGATTTCCAAGATCAATACTCAGATCTTCCTTATCCAGTTCATCTTCATAATTGCTTTGTACTGCCGGTGGTAAAGCCGTGTAATTTTTATTCGGAAAGTTAGAATACATCATACTGGCAAGCATCTTTTTTACATCGCCCATATCGTTACCCAGATTAACCAGAGCTCGGTAGATCATCTCACGATCCCGATGACCGAAATCTGATTGAGAGGATTCACTCCTCTGACTTTTATCAGATACCATAGGAAGATTATCAGCAGAACCTTCATGCTGGCGACCTTTCAGGTATTTTTGAAGACGTTCTTTATCGATGAATTGAGATTTTTCCAACACTACCAGTTGCTCGGCTACATTTCTTAATTCCCGGATATTACCCGGCCAGCGATAAGAAATGAGTAATTCGCGAGCCTCATCCGAAAATCCTTTAAAGGTAGAGTCATATCTGGCTGAAAATTCCTGAACAAATTTTCTGAAAATCTCGATTATATCTTCCGGTCGTTCTCGCAGGGGAGGGAGATGTATCTGAACAGTATCGAGGCGATAATAAAGATCCTCTCTGAACGAACCTTCCTGTACTAATTCCCAGAGGTCTTTATTGGTTGCGGCGATCACTCTGGCATCCGTGGTTTGGATCTTACTGGAACCTACTCTGAAGAATTCCCCGTTTTCCAGCACACGTAACAATTTCACCTGAACATTTTTGGGTGTGTCTCCGATCTCATCAAGAAATATGGTCCCGCCATTCGCTTTCTCAAAATACCCTTCCCGGCTGTCGTTTGCACCCGTAAATGCACCTTTTTCATGTCCGAATAACTCACTTTCAATGATTCCTTCGGGAATTGCTCCGCAATTCACGATCACCAGGTTCTTGTGTTTGCGTTCGCTCATGCCGTGTATTGCGCGGGCAGTAACATCTTTACCAACGCCGCTCTCCCCCTGTAATAATACCGTGATGTCGGTACGGGAGACCTGCATGATCTTGTCTACTACCTGTCGAACGGCAGGCGATTTACCTAATAATCCAAATTGTTCCTGAAATACTTCGCGATCCATATATTTATAGTAAGTCTGTCAGATTGGCGTAAATGTAACGAATCTGTGACTCTGATATTAAGCGAAGAAGTAAAAGGTAGTGATTATTTTATCATTTCTGTTGCCTGCTCTATAGGCAGGGTACGGGTTTCTTTAAAACTGGAGAGCACTAGATTAGATCTTGTTTTATCAACCCCTTTCCATGATTGGATCTTTGAGAGAAGGCGTTCGAAAGAACTGGTGTTCTTTGTTCGAACTTTAAGTAGGTGAGAACCATCCCCTGTAATGGAGTGACACTCCAGAACCTCAGGTTCGGTGGAGACCTTTTGAACAAATTCAGGATAATTCTCGGAACCATCTACCTGTACAAATAAAAAAGCCGTGATATCAAAGTTGAAGTCCTTGCTATTCAATATTGCATGATACCCTTGAATTAAGCCTCTTTCTTCCAGCTTTTTCATACGCTCTGAAACTGAAGGGACTGATAATCCAACCAATTCTGCGATTTTATTACGTTGAGCACGGCCGTTTTCCTGCAGATGATTCAGGATGGAGATATCGATTTCGTCTAAGAAGTGAGTCATGCAAGTACTTTTAGGTTCCTTAAAATTCTATGAATATTCGAAATTAACCTAAATAATTTAGGGTATCAAGTAAATTTATAGCATTTCTAAAAGTTTTTCTAATTTTTTGTTTGATCGAAAAAAGTATTCAATGATTTATCCTACACATCGTATCTTTGAGCCTAAATTTTCATCCGTTTAAAAACAAGGAAATGCTGGATATCAACTTCATACGAGCGAATAAAGAACGAGTAGAACAGGGAATGCTGAATAAAGGAGAGAAAGATATTTCCATCGTTTCAACCGTTCTGCAAAAGGATGAAGAATGGAGAGCTCTGGTACATAAGACCGATACCCTGAGAAGTGAGAGTAACGCCAAAGCGAAAGAGATTGGCAAATTGATGGGGCAGGGAAAAAAAGATGAAGCTCAGGCTATCATTGCGGAAACATCTAAAGCTAAAGAAGAGATAAAAGAGCTGGAAGATGCTGTAAAGAAAGTGCAGGACGAGAAAGAATCTTTACTCCTGCGTATTACGAATGTACCTCATCCGAGTGTCCCGGTTGGCTTTACCGAAAACGATAATGAAGTTTTTGCCACCTGGGGCGATCCAAATAATGAAGAATGGAGAAAACCACACTGGGAAATCACCGAGCGATATGGCTGGGTGGATTTTGAACGTGGCGTAAAAGTAACCGGTGCAGGCTTCCCATTCTATGTGGGGCCGGTAGCTCAGTTACAACGGGCACTGATCAATTTTTTCATTAACGAAGCGGGGGCAGCCGGATATACCGAATTACAGGCTCCGTTTTTTGTGAATGAAGATTCAGCCCGTGGTACCGGACAGATCCCTGATAAAGAAGATATGATGTACGTTATTCCCCGGGACGAGTTCTTTGCGATCCCGACTGCAGAAGTACCGGTAACAAATTTTCACAGAGATGAGATCTTATCGGCGGATCAATTGCCGGTAAAATATGCCTGCCATACGCCTTGTTGGAGAAGAGAGGCGGGTTCGTATGGAAAAGATGTGAGGGGCCTGAACCGACTCCATCAGTTCGATAAAGTGGAATTGGTGAAGATCGTGAAACCGGAGACATCGTATGATGAGCTGGAGAGTTTGAGGGCACATTCTGAAATGCTTCTGCAAAAGCTTGAATTACCGTACAGAACGTTATTGATGTGTACCGGTGATATGGGCTTTACTCAAAGCAAAAAGTATGATCTGGAGGTTTGGAGCCCGGGCCAGCAGCGATGGCTGGAAGTGAGTTCCTGTTCGAATTTTGAGGGATTCCAGGCCAGAAGAATGCAGCTACGCTATCGGAATGAGGAAAACAAAACCGAGATCCTGCACACCCTTAACGGAAGTGCTCTGGCTTTGCCCAGAGTTGTTGCTGCCTTGTTAGAAGCCTATCAGGAAGAAAATGGGAAGGTACGTGTCCCTGAAGTACTGAAACCGTTTATTGGAAGAGATTATTTATAGTGATTAACGTAGTGGCGTATTTCATTATGCCACTACTTCTTTTTCACTAAATACCAAATCAGCCATCCCAGACCAACCATTGCAAGTGCAATTCCAAAGCCTCCAAGGAAAGCGTAAAGTAAATAAGGGATAATTACACTGATCACGATTCCGGTAATGGCTTTAACCGGAGATGCAGCCACTGCTCCGGCTCCTAAAAATGACTTTAACACTCGAAGTACTCTGCTTAGCATATTTCTTCCTCTGAACTGATATGAATGATTCGGGAATGAGGTACGAATCACTTTTTAAAAAGATTCATACACTATGAACGACTTCCGGAGATGAGTTGTCATTCTCAACTTACAGCGAAAAACTCTTCCTCTTTATAATTGAGTAAGATCTCAAGGATCGGGTCCATTTCATCATGTTCCATTAAAGCCATTCTTAGTTTTTTGGCATTCCTGATCCCTTTCAGGTATTGACCATAATGTTTCTTCATGATGATAACCCCATATCGCTCTCCCTGATGTTCCACAGAAAGTCTGAGTTGATGTGCGGTAAGTTCCAGTCGCTCCCGAAGTGTTGGTTCTGGTAATAATTCTCCGGTCTCCAGATAATGTCGGGTTTGTTCAAAGATCCAGGGATTTCCAATAGCTCCACGACCAATCATTACACCATCCACACCGGTCTCATCGAACATTTTTTTTGCAAGCTCGGGTGAAGTGACATCCCCGTTTCCTATAATCGGTATTTCAAGTCCGGGAGTGTTCTTCAATTTTTTCAGATAACTCCAGTCCGCATCACCTTTGTATTTTTGAGCACGGGTACGTGCATGTACAGTCAGAGCTTTTACCCCAACGCTTTGTAACATTAAGCCGACTTCCTGAATTTTGATGGAATTGTCATCCCAACCTAAACGGGTTTTAACGGTAACGGGTTTATCTTTTACCGCATCCACTACGGTACCAGCCATGCGTTCCATCATATCAAGATCTCTGAGGCAGGCAGCTCCGGCCCCTTTATTTACCACTTTATAAACCGGGCAACCAAAATTTATATCCACCAGATCAGGATTATTCATTTCAGCCACTTTAGCGGCTCCCTCCATGGCTTCTTCACGACCGCCAAAGATCTGAATTCCCAGAGGGCGTTCGCGCTCAGTATAACTCATTTTGTGCATGGCAATATCCGAGTCGCGGATCAAAGCTTCAGAGCTAATGAATTCTGTATAAACAATGTCGGCTCCTTTGTCTCTGCATATCTGTCGAAAGGGAGAATCAGTGACATCCTCCATGGGTGCAAGAAAAAGGGGTTTTTCAGGTAGTGTGATATTTTGTATCTGCATAGTTCATTAAATGTTTACAAAAGATAAGGATTATCATTTGTTTCAGATAATGGAATCGTACCATTATGTAACAAGAGTTAGTCATTTCGTTGATTATCTCATATATTTTCAGACCTAAAAACTAATATCAAATCAGATAGATATGTCACTCGAATTATCAAAAATCGAAGAACTATTAGGGGATGAAGCCTCCTATTTGTTGGAACACGAAAGTAAAACGGTTTCAAAAGACAATCTCGTTTTACCTTCACCTAATTATGTTGATGAAGTTTGGTACCATTCCGACCGAAATAATAGAGTATTAGGAAATTTACAGTGGTTAATGGAGTCAGGTCGTTTAGGCGGAAGCGGCTATGTTTCTATTTTACCTGTTGACCAGGGCATCGAGCACTCTGGTGGCGCTTCTTTTGCTAAGAATCCAATTTATTTTGATCCTGAAAACATCGTTAAACTTGCTGTTGAAGCTGGTTGTAATGGTGTAGCTTCTACATTTGGAGCATTACGTTCAGTATCCAGAAAATATGCTCATAAAATTCCGTTTATCGTAAAAATTAACCACAACGAACTACTTACCTATCCAAACACATTCGATCAGATCATGTTTGGAACGATCGATCAGGCGTACGATATGGGAGCTGCTGCAGTTGGCGCAACCATCTATTTCGGTTCACCTGAATCTAACCGACAGATCCAGGAAGTAGCTCAGGCGTTTGCTTATGCTCACGAATTAGGTATGGCTACCATTCTTTGGTGTTATACTCGTAATAACGCATTTAAAGTTGATGGAGTGGATTACCACTCATCTGCAGACCTCACCGGTCAGGCAAACCACATCGGTACTACAATCGGTGCCGATATTATCAAGCAAAAGCAACCAACTAACAATGGTGGTTACAAAGCATTGAATTCAGGTGATTCAAGCTATGGTAAACTTGATGAGCGCATTTACACCGAATTAACTACTGATCACCCGATCGATCTTACCCGTTATCAGGTTCTTAACGACTTCAACGGTCGTGCAGGTCTGATCAACTCAGGTGGAGCTTCAGGAAGCAACGACTTTGCTGATGCTGTAAAAACTGCAGTGATCAACAAACGTGCTGGTGGAATGGGACTTATCAGTGGTCGTAAAGCATTCCAACGTCCAATGGGAGAAGGTGTTAAATTACTTAACATGATCCAGGATGTTTATTTGAACGACGAAGTAACTATCGCGTAACTTTTTCGTAAAATATTTGTAGCCTTGCAGGGTTTCCTGCAAGGCTTTTTTTATACTTGGCAGTAACTAAATTTCATATTGGCAAATAGTTCAGGCAACATAACATCCCCGCAGAATCTTATATCTAAAAGGTATATGATCCTTTCAGTATCGCTAAGCGTACTTACTATGGCGGCGGTAATTTATTATACGTATACACCGGGCGTATTAAATCATCTTGCTCCGAAGCGTATGCCCGGTTTGGTGATCGCACTGGTGGTATCTTTTTTAAGAGTGTGGGCTACTGCGGCTAAATTCAGAGTATTATCAGAGAAAGTAATTAGCTGGATGGGGGCATTCAGAATTGTTCTCACCTGGGATTTTACCTCTGCAGTAACTCCTTCCACAATTGGTGGTGCTCCTATGGCAACCTATGCCATGACCAAAGAAGGGCTTAATCTGGGGGAGTCGACCGCCATCATACTGTATAGTGTACTACTCGATCAGATCTGGTTTGCGATTGCTATTCCAATACTTTTGATAAGTGGGATATTTTTTGAAGTAGTTCCACCGGCTGTAGGATTGATCGGAGAAGCTTCGATGATCACGCTTTATGTAGTGTTACTCAGTTATGCGAGTTTACTTGCATATGGGGTGTTGGTAAATCCATCCGCAATAAAAAAAGTTGTAAAGACGGTCTTTAAACTTCCATTGTTAAATCGTTATCAGGATAAAATAAGTTCTGAAGCTGAAAATCTGGAGAGCTATGCTCATCAGCTTAGGAAGAAGCCGGTCTCATTTCTATTTAAAGCATTTTTCTACTCTACAATGTCATGGCTGGCAAGGATCGCATTGCCAACAATCGTGATCCTGAGTTTATTACCGGCACCGGAAATTCTATCTATATTACGTTCGCTGGCAATGAATCTGGCTTTTCTGGTGATCCCGACACCGGGTGGAAGTGGTGGTGTTGAAGGGTTATTTGTGCTTTTTCAGGGACCGTTATTTTTTATGTCACCTTCACTGATCGCAGAATCTGTCCGTGAATCATTTATCGGGCTGGCCCTCTTTTTGTGGCGGATAATCAGTTATTATATCACTATAGGTTTTGGGATGGCAGCTACCACCTGGTATGTGCGCCAGCAAGTAAAGGAAATCCAAAAGAAGGATTGATTTGGCTAAATCTACTGTAGAATATGAATGTTCGAATTGTGGATATATATCTCCAAAATGGGCGGGAGTTTGTCCGAGTTGCGGAGAATGGAATACTTTTTCCGAAAAGCTGAAACAGAAAAAATCAGCGAAGGCAGAAGATCATAAAGCCAATATTGCCGGCCTTGAAACTTCCTCTGAGCCTCAGAAATTATCAGAAGTCGAAACCTCCGAGAAATCTCGCTTCACCAGCAATATCGCCGAATTGGATAGGGTATTAGGTGGTGGGTTTCTACACGGAGCCTACATCCTTATTGGGGGCGAACCGGGAGTTGGAAAGAGTACACTCACGCTTCAGATCGCAAAATCTAATCCGGGTCTGAAGATCCTTTATTGTGCAGGTGAGGAATCTGCCGGTCAGATAAAACAGCGCGCTCAACGGTTGAAAGTTGAATCTGAGAATCTGCTCATATTCAACGAAACACATATTGATAAGATTTTGGAACAAGCTCAATCTGAGCAGCCTGATCTCCTGATCGTTGATTCCATCCAAACTGTTTATCGTACAGAACTTTCAAGTATGCCGGGTAGCATTCAACAGGTAAAAGAATGTGCGGCATTATTTCAGCAACTGGCAAAAAAGAAAAATATCACCACCATTGTAATTGGTCATGTAACTAAAGAGGGAGACATTGCGGGGCCACGGGTTTTAGAACATATGGTGGACACAGTTCTGCAGTTCGAAGGGGATAAGAATTATACCTACCGACTACTCCGAAGTCTCAAAAATCGATTCGGGCCGGCGCAGGAAGTGGGTGTGTTCGAAATGATGGAGCACGGACTTTCCGAAGTTAGTAATCCCTCCGAACTTTTTATTTCAGATAAAACAGAAGGAGTGAGCGGCAATGCAGTGGTTTGCACGATGGAAGGGAGTAGACCCTTGCTGATTGAGGTGCAGGCTTTGGTAACCGGAAGTTCGTACGGTACACCTCAGCGCACAGCAAATGGGTTCGATCGGAACCGGTTGTTATTATTACTTGCCGTACTTGAAAAGCGCGCCGGTTTCAATTTCTCAAATCATGATGTCTATCTGAATATTGCCGGTGGATTTCGGTTAGGCGATCCGGCAGGAGATCTTGGAGTCTGTATTGCGTTAGTTTCCAGTTTGTTGGATAAAGCTATTCAGAAACAATCTGCTTTTATAGGCGAAGTTGGGTTAGGCGGGGAGATACGAACTGTTCCTCATATTGAACAGCGGCGTAAAGAAGCTTCCAAGCTTGGATTTAAACAAATTGTTTCTCCTTCCGGCAAAGGATTAGAAGGGGTAACTTATTTAAGGGATGCCATAAAAAAAGCCATACTGAATTAGTATGGCTTTCAAAATTGTGATAACAACGAATTAGTAGTTATCTCGTTGACGACGACGCTGCTCGCGAACGGCTTTTTTCATAGCCTCGCGTCGTTCAATAGATGGTTTTGTAAACTGCTGACGATCCTTATACTCGTTAAGGATACGGGAGCGGGTTACCATCTTCTTGAAACGGTTGATCGCACGTTCAACGCTTTCGTTGTCTTTAACTTCAACGCCTAGCATTGAGCCTCACTTCCTTTCATTTATTTTATTTCCCATAATCGGGAGCCCTAAATATACAAATAATTCACAGAAAATTTAATTGGTGTTATTTAATAAGCTGTAGGATACCGTGGGCTTATCAGTATTATTTAAACCATCGATAAATGGAGAATCACGGGGCAGGGTTAATTAGGTACGATTCGTCAACGAGTTCGGGTTTTACTCCTAAACCAAATAATGCATAATCATACTTTGCCGGATCTTCAGGATCGAGTAAAGTTAGTTTTTCGTTGAGTTCCAGAACCGATTTCCAATCGTTTTGATAACGGGAAAGCAACCCGATTTTACGAGCCTGGCGGGCTACATGTACATCCAATGGGATCTTCAATTCTGCGGGAGATATGAAATTCATTACCCCGAGATCCACACTACTTTTACGAACAGTCCATCGTAAATACATATACAGGCGTTTACAGGATCCACCTTTATCCGGATTGGAAATATGTTTATAAGAACGTTGAGGGATTTCCGGATGAAAAGAGAAGAATTTTTCATTGAAAACACTCATTAATTCTCGGTCTTCCACTCGGGCCTGCTTTTGGCAATGCGCCCAAAACCCTTCAAAGGAGCCATGCTCCAGCAGAATGCTTTGCATGGTTTTGATGAACCAATAATGATCGATCGGTTTGAATGTACGATGTTTGAACCCATCAAGAACAGAAGTATCCGATTCCGTGAAATTTCCAATAAATTCAGCCGGGCGATAGTTAAGTCTTTTTAAAAAGTCATCCACTTTGGCGATCACAATCTCACGCCGCCCCCATGCCATGATCGCTGTAAAAAAACCGGCGATCTCAATATCATCTTTATCCTGAAAAGCATGTAGAAACTGGATCGGATCCGAATCGATATATTCGGGAGTTTCCATTTCCTCCACAAGATGGTCGAGATAAGGTTTTAACTCAAGGATCTTTTTTCTGGAAAGAAGTTTTAACTTTTTGCGCTTTTTCATAGCCCGAGTTCGCCCTGACCTTTCCCCATCAACTTTTCGGTGAGACTTTTATTAGCTTTCGGAAAGGGAAACTGTTCAAGTTCATTAATATCAACCCATCGTATTTCCTGACTCGATTTTGGCTTCGGTTCCCCGGAGATCAGTTTGCATAAATAAGCATGTAAGGTTATCGAGAAGTGAGAATACACATGCTTCAGCTTCATGAATTCTTTGAATGCATAAACCTCCACACCCAGTTCTTCATTCAGTTCCCTTTCCACAGTCTTTGAGATAGATTCTCCTTCCTCCTGCTTACCACCGGGGAATTCCCAGAGTCCACCCAGCATGGCATTTTCCGGCCTTAAAGCGATCAGTACCTTGTCGTCGTTGCGTTGAATGATACCAACCCCGATATGCTTATGAGGCTTTTTTTTTGCGGGAGATTTGAAAGGAATGGAATCAGTTCTTGCCGTTTTCGAGGCAATACAACCATCACTGATCGGACAGTTTAAACAGTTCGGTTTGGCAGGGGTACAAATAGTCGATCCGATTTCCATCAATCCCTGATTAAAATCTGCGGGATGCTCGTTACTGATCAAATCATTTACATGTGCCTGAACCTGCTTTATGGTCCTGGTGCTCCGTATATCATCCCCGATACCAAAATAACGGGTGATCACCCGGATCACATTACCATCCACCACTGCATTTGGTTTTCCAAACGCAATACTGGTAATTGCGGCAGCGGTATACGGGCCAATACCTTTTAGTTTGATGATCTCATCGTAATCTTCTGGTAACTTGCCGTCATAATCAGTAACGATAGACTTTGCTGCTTTATGGAGATTTCGGGCTCTGCTGTAATATCCTAATCCTTCCCACGCTTTTAATACTTTTTGCTGATCTGCCTTCGCCAGATCAAATACAGTGGGAAATTCACCAATAAATCGTTCGAAATACGGCCATGCCTGATCCACCCGGGTTTGTTGAAGCATAATCTCGGAGATCCAGATCTTGTACGGATCTTTAGTTTCTCTCCATGGCATGGGGCGTTTATGCTCCCGATACCAGCTCAGAATATTTTCTGCGAACAAATTATCCGGCATAAATACTGACCCTATTGCCCCAGATCAATCACTTTGAGAGTAAGCTCGGTAGAAGAAGCAGCACCTTGTTCATCAGTTGCGATCACTTTAAAAGTATGTTCACCTTCTTGCTGAGCGGTTGGCGTCCAAGTAAAAAGCCCCGTCTTCTCATCCAATACCGAGCCATCCGGCAGGTCAACGCCTAAGTACCGGATCAATGAATTGGTTGGGTTTTCCGGATCTATAGCGTTGAAGTTGAGTTCGTATTCATCATTAGCAACAATAGACGAGCCTCGAACCGGACTGAAGCGTGGAGGAGCATTAAACGTTCTCACATCAACATTAAAACTTGTGCTGTCCACAAAACCGGCTGAATTTGATGCTACCACAGTAAAAGAGTGCAATCCGATCTGATTAACAGTTGGCTGCCAATAAAAACCTTGTCCTTTTATTTCAGCATTTGCAGAATTAGACCGGACAATAAATTCTACATTTGCGGGAGATCCTTTTTCCAATTCCAGGGCAAAGATCAGAGGAGATGGATATGTAAGTATTTTATTTTCGATCGGTTTAATTTCGATCTCATCTGAAACGGTTGCATCAGATGACTCACCTAATATCAAAGGAGTGAGTTGATCGAAAACACTGATCCAGGCAATGTTTTTATTTTTGGTGATATAATTCCCTGAGGCTGTATTTTGTGTCCAGGGTGTAACTTTTCTTCTATTTAAAGACACCCATATCTTACCGGATTCAGTTCGTACGATCACTCGTTCGTTCCACTGTATAAGGTTCTCGATTTTCTCGTCAACACGACCGAGCGAACGGCCAATTCCATCAGCAGTAACTTCAAAAATATCCCCGCTATTCGAAGTACCCCAGATCAATTCGTTATCTACAAAAATGGAGTGTATCGTCTCACTCAATTCAACCGAAGTGCTATGAACAGCTTCATCATCTTTTAGAGTAAAAACGTGAAGTTTCTTATCGTTGGTAAGTACAAATAACTGATTACTGATGATGGATGACGCTACATCCAAAACATTGGCACGTCCAATAATTGCATTAGCTACGATCTCTACCTCAGAGTCAACAGTTTCTGGAGTTTTAAGGGAGAGTGATCCCAATCCTTCTTCGCCAAGTGCGATGTATAACTTACTACCGAGTCGGGCCACACCAAGAGGAGGCCGAGGTAACATTGTTGAGGAATAAACCCCGAGCACTGAGGTAGGTTCAAGTACGGTTAAGCGGCGTGAATCACCGTATTGATAGGCAAACCGGATATCAGCTTTAATAGTAGAACCACGGCGCTGCATCCCCGAAGAAGTATATAACCATTGAAGGGAGTCTGGATAGGTTCTGAACACGGCTAAGCCTTCAGTGGCTGATAATGCATAAAGATGCGTGGAACTTGCCTCCAGTTCGATAAGGTTTGGAATAGACATCAATCTGGAATAATCTCTCTGAATAGATTGCTGAGCAATAAGATTAACGGATAAAAAGATCCCAAAAAACAGGGAGAGAATGAGACGACTAAAACTGATATTCATGTAAATTCTTATAACCAATTATATTTTTTATACCATCGTATCGTGCGAGAAATACCTTCTTCTATAGTTACAGATGGTTCATAGCCCAATTCCTTCCGGGCTTTATCCGACGAACACACCCATTCGAGGATCATTTCATTGGCCTTTTCCTTATTCACAACGGGATAAATGCCAAAAACTGATGCTGTATTCTCAATTACTGCTGCCAGCTTTTTTACCCAATCAGCTTTTAAGCGAATATGCAGAGCTTTTTTACCAAGTACTTTCGCGGTTATTTCACTGATCTGATTCCAGGTATAAGCATCTTTCTCACCACCAATAAAATAGGTGTGGATCCCTTTATCTACTTTTTCGGATGAAAGAAGAATGCCATCAACCAGATCTTTCACATATACCATAGAAACTTTTGGGTTGTTCCCATCCCCAACGATCGGGCATAGTCCTTTACTGTATGTCTTAAAAAAAGTGTAAATGTCGGCTTCCCGCGGACCATATACTGCCGGTGGCCGTATGATCTTGATACTGTCATCCGGACCGGCGATACGATGGATCATCTCTTCCATTTCCTGTTTCGATTCCCCGTACATACTAACCGGATGGAAGTCGGCCGTTTCATCAGTTGGGGTGCCATTACTTGGCCCCACACCTGCAAGAGAGGAGAGGATCACCATGTTTGTGATTCCTTTTTTCTGAGCTATCCGGATCAGATTTTCAGTAGCATCCACATTAGCCAAAGTAAATTCTTTTTTCTCAGGCGCACGAACAACACCGGCTACGTGAAATATTACATCTACATCTTCGAGAGCCTGACTGATCGTAGCGAGATCGGTTAGGTCACCGCTCACTTTGGTGAATTCCATATCGGAAAGCCATTTTTCGGAACTACGTACTAAACAGCGAACTTCGTCGTACTTTGGGTCGGCAATTAATGCTTCCGCAAGGTGACTGCCAACAAAACCTGTTCCACCGGTAACAAAGGCTTTCATAAATGCGTATATTGAAAAGATTTTAATTAGTTGAAATAGTCAGAATTTGCACGAGACAAAGCCTGAAGATACGAATCTGGGCTTTGCTTTTTAAACTTTTATGAAAGAACTCAGAGTTGCCTTATTTACCGGCAATTATAACCATATCAGAGATGGAGTCTCGCTAACACTGAACCGATTGGTTGAGTATCTGGAACGTCAGAATATTCCGGTGATGGTATTCGGCCCCAGCATAGATGAACCCGCCATTAAGCATAATGGTGAGCTTGTTGTAACTCCGTCGATCCCAATGCTGGTTCCCGGTCGAAAAGAATATCGTATTGCAACCCATTTTTCCCGGGCAGCCAAAAAACGTTTTGTTGAATTTAACCCCACATTGGTTCATATTGCAACTCCCGACGGTCTTGGGATAGGAGCTCTTCGATACGCTAAGAAAAAAGATCTGCCACTGGTAACTTCTTATCATACTCATTTTTTAAGCTATACCAAGTATTATTCGTTCTATCTGGCACCCGTTAAACCATTTTTTGAATGGATGATGCTTTGGTTCTACCAACAATTTATCCATACATACGTGCCTACTCCGTCCATGATCGACGAGTTGAAAAATCTGGGACTGGAGGCAAATATGAAGATCTGGGCACGCGGTATTGATACTGAACTCTTCAGTCCGGAAAAAAGAGATATGGAATGGAGAAGAAAGGCCGGTTTCAAAGATGATGAGATCGTAGTCACTTTTGTATCCCGACTTGTCTGGGAAAAGGAATTAGGAACCTTTATCGAAAGTGTGAAACGGCTGCAGGCCAAGAATCCTAAAGTCAGAGCGTTGGTTGTGGGCGATGGCCCGGCTAAGGAAGAAGCTCAAAAGAAGCTTCCTCAAGGTTATTTTACGGGATTTTGTAAAGGAGAGGATCTTGCCAGAGCTTATGCAAGCGCGGATGTATTTTTGTTTCCATCCCATACTGAGACCTTTGGAAACGTAACCCTGGAAGCAATGGCAAGTGGACTTCCCTGTCTGGTAGCTGATGCGATTGGTAGTAAATCATTGGTGGATCACAATGTGAATGGATGTCATGCAAGACCCGAAGATATCGATGACTTTACCCGGAAACTCGAGGATATGATCAGCGATCCGGTTCGGATGAAGGAAATGGGGCGCAGATCACGAGAGATGGCACTGGATTATCAATGGGATTCCATCAATGGGAAATTGGTTGAGTATTACCGGGAAGCATTAGAGAAACACTAAGGATCTGAATTTTGCGCATTTTATATATTAGTCACTTACATCCTCCAAAAGACGCACCACTCAAGAGTATTGGCGGCATGCAACGGGTAAGTATGCAGTTAGTGGAAGAACTGGAGAAGCGGGATGATGTGACCATTCGAACGATTATTCAACACGCTCCCTGGAAAGGTATCGAAATACGCACGTCGTTCTTTCTAGCCCGATTAGTGCGACGGTTACCAAGAATTGTCGAAGAATTTAAACCGGATGTGATCCTGTTCTCATCAATGGTTACAGCAAGTCTGGCAAGGTTAACCCGCACCAAAATTGATGTACCTATGGTAACGATCAATCATGGACAGGATGTGAAAATGCCGATCTCTCTTTACCAGAAATTTGTACCTAAGGTTTTTGAAGCGTTGGATGGGGTGATCTCGGTATCACAAGCTACACGCGAAGAATGCATTAAGCGTGGGATGGCCCCGGAGAAAGGTGTGGCTTTACCTAATGGTTTTGATATGAGCCATTTAAAAGAATCTCCGGAAAAAGAAGTGGCGCGTAACCATATTGAAAAGGCATTTAAACTCGACCTTAATAATAAATATTTGTTACTCACGGTCGGTCGTCAGGTAAAACGTAAAGGTCATGCCTGGTTTATTGAGAACGTGCTACCCGAACTTCAGTCTGATGTGATCTATCTGGCAATAGGGGAAGGTCCGGAGCATGAAAATCTGAAGCAGATCGTGCAGGAAAATTCATTAGAAGAAAAAGTACTGTTAGTGGGAAAACAACCCGATGAGATACTCCGGTTTGCATATGCGGCTTCCGATGTATTTATAATGCCGAATGTACCCGTTGAAGGAGATATGGAAGGTTTTGGTATCGTATTACTGGAAGCCAATCTGGCATCAACACCGGCAGTTGCCTCCGATCTGGAAGGTATAAAAGATGTGATCGCGAATGGTAAGAATGGATATAAGGTTCCTGTTTATGACCATGAAAAATTTGCGACTAAAGTGGATCACGTTATTGAAAATGAATTAGAAAAAATGTCGGCAGTAAGCCGTTCATTCGTAACCGAAAACTTTTCCTGGAGTCACGTAGCTGAACAATATATTTCGTACCTTCGGAAAGTTATAAGCAGATATTAATCAAGCAGCCGCCACCTGTATTACTTAACACAAATTTGATGAGATAGTAATACTGGCTATATTACAACATTTACTTAGAAACACTGGTAAGGATCAACCGCATGGGCGACAACAACAAGAAAGCTACGCAGGATATTTTTGAAAAAGCTTTCAATTATACTAAAGCAGACGAAGTTAAAGAATTAGGACTCTATCCATACTTTAAACCCCTCGAAGCAACAGACGGTACTATTGTAGAAATTGAAGGTCATGAAGTGATCATGGCCGGTTCCAATAACTATCTCGGACTCACCAACGATCCGCGAACGATCGAAGCAGCACAGAATGCTCTTACGAAATATGGGACCGGATGTACCGGCTCCCGCTATTTGAACGGAACGTTGGATATTCACCTCGAGCTGGAAGAAAAACTAGCCGAGTTCATGGGTAAAGAAGCTTGTGTGCTTTTCAGTACCGGATATCAGACCAACGAAGGTTCTATTCAGACCATTGCCGGCCGCAAAGACATCATCTTCTCTGATAAAGATAATCATGCCTGTATCGTGGTTGGGACATTATGCTCCAATGCGAAAACGGTTCGATACACTCATAACGATGTAGATCAGCTCCGTATGTTTTTAGAAAAAGCTGATCCCGATGCCGGAAAGATCATCATCAGTGACGGAGTATTCTCCATGTCGGGTACACTGGCTAAGATTCCCGAACTGGTTAAACTGGCCAAAGAATTTGGTGCACGTTTGTATCTGGATGATGCTCACGCAGTGGGTGTTGTTGGTGAAGGCGGACGAGGTTCTGCATCCGTGTTCGGTTTAACAGATGAGGTTGATCTGGTAAGTGGTACTTTTTCTAAATCATTTGCCTCTCTGGGAGGGTTCCTGGTTGGTGGACGTGAAGTGATCGAGTACATTCGTCACCATTCACCGGCGCATATTTTTAGTGCATCCATGCCTCCAGCTAACGTAGCTACTGTTTTAAAAGCTCTTGAAATTCTTAAAGAAGAGCCTTGGAGAATTGAACGTCTGCATGAAATCTCTGTGTACATGCGTACTGAGCTCGAAAAAATGGGCTTTAATGTGTGGACCAGTCAATCTCCGATCATTCCTGTAGTAATTGGTGACATGATGGCTTGTTTCAGGTTCTGGAAAGATCTTTTTGAGGAAGGTGTTTATGCAAATGCCGTAATTCCTCCGGCAGTACCTCCGGGACAATCACTCCTTCGCACCAGTTATAGTGCCAGCCATACCGACGAACATCTGGATCGAATTCTTGAAGCTTTCCGCAAAGTTGGTATTAAACATGGTATTATTGATCAAAACGGACATTCAGGATTAGAAGGATAACATTATGAGTATGAGTGGTGTTACTATCGTAAGTAGCGATAGTGAACGAAAACAATTCATTGATTTTCAATACGATCACTACAAAGACGACAAATACTTTGTACCGCCACTCAGAATGGATCAGAAGAAACTGATCGACACCAAAAAGAATCCTTTTTTCAATAATGCTGAAATAGCGTTGTTCATCGCAGAGCATAATGGACAAGTAGCCGGTCGAATTTCTGCAGTAGTTGATCATCGCTTTAATGAATATCATGGAAGAAAGACCGGTCACTTCGGCTTTTTTGAATGTATCGATCATCAGCCAACAGCAGATCTTTTACTAAGAGTTGCTGAAGATTGGTTACGTGACAAAGGCATGGAAGATGTATTAGGTCCTGCCAGTCCGGGAATGATGGATGTTCTGGGGTTTTTGGTTGACGGGTTTGAAAAATATCCTTACATCCTGATGCCTTACACCAAACCTTATTATGAGAAACTGGTATTGAATGCCGGTTATGATAAGGATATGGATCTTCTGGCCTACCTTGTTGATAAAGAGAGTATTTCTCTGGATAGGATGAATAAAGCCAAGACCATTGTAATGAAGAGAAATCCCGGTCTGGTAATACGTCCGGTAAAGCTGAAAAAGCTCAAGGAAGAGATAAAGATCGTTCAACACATCTACAACAAGACCTGGAAAGATAATTGGGGCTTTCTTCCGTTAACCACCGAAGAGTTTGAAGTTCTGGCAGAGGAACTCAAAATGGTGCTTGATCCCGATTTTGCACACATTGCAGAAATTGATGGAAACCCGGTTGCTTTTTCGGTTGCTATTCCAAATTTGAATGAGATCTTCAAAGATATGGATGGACGTTTATTTCCATTTGGGATCTTTAAATTGTTATTAGGTAAGAGAAAGATAAAGGGAGTTAGAACTGCCTTGATGGGAGTTCTACCAGAATATCAGGGAAAAGGGATTGATGCGCTTCTTCATCAGAAGTCGATAGAGAACGGATTTCCAAGAGGGGTAACAGAATCTGAATTGAGTTGGGTTCTGGGGAATAATAAAGACATGATCAGAGTGGCAGAAAGAATTGGTGGAAGAGTGGATAAAGTATACCGTATGTATACTAAGAAATTGTAAGATTCTTCATTCCCCCTTCATACCCTGCCTGCACTTTTGTATTTTAAAATGTTATTGAATTAGCATTTTTAAAATAACTACCTAAGCCAAATAAAAATAAAATAATGAGCGATTTTAGAATTGAAAAAGACTCCATGGGAGAAGTTCAGGTTCCCGCGGATGCTTTATACGGAGCACAAACTCAACGAGCACATGATAATTTTCCGGTAAGCGGAATAAAGTTTAGCCGCGAATTCATTCAGGCGGTAGGATACGTTAAAAAAGCTGCAGCGCTGGCAAATAATAAACTCGGTCTGTTAGACGACGAGATCGCAGAAGCAATTAAAAAAGCAGCACAGGAAGTGATCGATGGAAAGTATGATGATCAGTTTGTAATAGACATTTTTCAGACAGGATCTGGTACTTCCACAAATATGAATGCCAATGAAGTGATCGCTCACGTTGCAAACGAACTGAAAGAAAATACCGATGTTAAGATCCATCCAAATGATCACGTAAATTTCGGACAGAGTTCGAACGATGTGATCCCGACCGCGATCAGAATTGCAGCGGTTACCGCGGCTACTAAAAGCTTGATCCCGGGTCTGAAACACCTTCAGGAAGCCTTTTTGGCAAAAGGGAAGGAAAATGCAGATGTTGTTAAAACCGGGCGAACTCACCTGATGGATGCAATGCCCGTAACCATTGAACAGGAATTCGGTGGATATGCACGGCAATTGGAACTTGGTGTTCAACGTGTTGAGGATGCCTTAAAACGTGTTACTGAATTACCTCAGGGTGGCACTGCAGTTGGTACCGGTATTAATACACATCCGGATTTTGGTAAAACCTTTGCAGCTGAAGTTTCAGCCCTTACAGGAATTGACTTCAAAGAAGCAGAGAATCATTTTGAAGCACAAGCTACAGTAGATGCACCCGTTGAATTAAGCAGTCAGCTTAAAACAATCGCTGTTAGTATGATGAAAATGTCGAACGATCTGCGCTGGATGAATTCAGGTCCTAACAGTGGGATCGGAGAAGTTCAGTTAGCTGCTTTACAGCCGGGATCTTCCATCATGCCGGGTAAAGTAAATCCGGTTATTGAGGAATCGGTAAATATGGTAGCAGCACAGGTTATCGGAAATGATGCAGCAATCACCGTTGGTGGCCTGAATGGTAACTTTGAATTGAACGTGATGTTACCGGTTGTGGCTCATAATCTGCTTCAATCTATTATGATCTTAGGAAATGCAGCTCGTAATTTTGCTGATCGATCTGTGTCTCAGTTAACTGTGAGAAAGGATGTAATTGCTGATAAAGTAGGACGTAATCCAATACTGGTTACAGCCCTTAATCCGATCATTGGTTATGATCTTGCAGCGAAAATTGCTAAAAAAGCTTTTGCAGAAAGTAGGCCATTAAAGGAAGTTGCAAAAGAGATGACTGACCTGAGTGATGAGGCGTTAGATCAGGCGCTTGATCCAATTAAAATGACCAAGGGCGGTTTTACCGAGTAACCCTTTATTAGTCATTGTTTTTACAGGTTGTAAAGAGTAAGCTATTGAGCTCGGTTTATGGTTTTTAACTTTAAATTGAGCTCTGTTTATTCTATATTGAAAGCCCTTCCACAGGGGTTAAGTAAAGTATTAAAATTATCCGATTGACATGAATGAAGTTAAGGCAAAAACTCCCGGATCAACGTTTACTAAAGCTCAGACTAAAGAAATTTTATCTGATTACAAGCTAGGGTGGACGAGCCGGTATATGTCGCTTATCGGAAGGAAAGAAGTTCTATCCGGCAAAGCGAAATTCGGAATTTTTGGTGATGGTAAAGAACTACCACAGATAGCCATGGCCAAGGTTTTTCAGAATGGAGATTTCAGATCCGGATATTACCGCGATCAAACCTTCATGTTAGCCATTGGAGAGTTAACGATCGAGCAGTTCTTTGCGCAATTATATGCTCATCCTGATGAAAAAGCCGATCCATTTTCTGCCGGGCGACAAATGAATTCGCACTTTGCAACACGCCTGGTGGATGAGCATGGCGAGTGGATCGATCAGACTAAATCAAAAAATACGGCATCAGGGATCTCACCAACTGCCGGACAAATGGCCCGGTTAGTCGGTCTTGCTCAGGCATCTAAAGTATATCGTGAGAATAAAGCTCTGACCAAAGGGGAGTGGAAGAAATTTTCTAAAGGGGGCAACGAGGTAGCCTTTGGAACTATAGGTGATGCCAGCACCTCTGAAGGTGTTTTCTGGGAAACCATTAATGCCATTGGTGTTCTACAGTTACCCTTTGTTATGTCGGTTTGGGATGATGCATTCGGAATTTCCGTGCCTAAAAAATACCAAACCACGAAAGAAAGTATCTCAAAGGTATTATCAGGTTTTCAGAGAACAGAAGACGAAGATGGATATGAGATCTTCACAGTAAAAGCCTGGGATTATGTTGAGTTGATAGAAACGTATCAACAAGCTTCGAAACTGGCTCGCGAGGAGCATATTCCGACGTTAGTGCATGTTGAGGAAGTAACACAACCTCAGGGACATTCTACATCCGGATCGCACGAACGGTACAAAAGTAAAGAGCGGCTGGAATGGGAAGCAGAGTATTGCTGCTTAAATCAATTCAGAAAGTGGATACTGGCTAAGAAAATAGCCTCGGAAAGTGAATTGGAAGATCTGGAAAGTGACGCGATGAACGATGTGATCACAGCGAAAAATCGTGCATGGCAGGCGTACATCACTCCGATGAAGAAAGAAAAAGAGTACGTGATGAAACGGGTTCAAACTCTGGCAAAAGAAACCGGAGATGAGCGATTAACCGCTTTGATCAACAGAATCAAGATCATTCCGAATGTGATCAGAAAAGATATCATACCTGTTGCTAAGAAAGCTGTACGGTACACTGTAGGTGTGGAACATAAAGCACGTACCGAGTTGAAATCATGGTTAAAGGAATTAGAACCGTTGAATAATGAACGCTATAATTCTCATCTGTACAGTGAAACGCCAAAATCACCGCTTAAAGTAAAACACATACCGCCTAAGTTCGGAAAGAATGCACCTACGGCTGACGGACGAATCGTTGTTCGGGATAATTTTGATAAACTATTTGAGAAATATCCTCAACTTCTCACATTCGGGGAAGATGTAGGAGCCTTGGGTGATGTGAACAAAGGACTGGAAGGATTACAGGAGAAATACGGAGCGCTCAGAATCACTGATACCGGTATCAGGGAAGCTACTATTCTTGGCCAGGGTATTGGAATGGCTTTAAGAGGTTTGCGACCGATCGCTGAGATCCAGTATCTCGATTATCTGCTGTATTGTTTTTATGTGCTAAGTGATGACCTGTCAACTCTTCGATACCGTACGAAAGGTGGTCAGGCTGCACCGGTTATCATTCGCACCCGTGGTCACCGATTAGAAGGGATCTGGCATTCCGGATCACCGATGGGGATCATTTTAAGTGGTGCCAGAGGAATTCATCTTTGTGTACCTCGAAACCTCACAGAAGCAGCCGGTTTTTATAATACTCTGTTGCAAGGTGATGATCCGGCTATTGTGGTAGAACCATTAAATGCCTATCGCCTTAAAGAGAAAGTACCGGAGAACCTTGGTGAATTTACAACGCCACTGGGAGTACCGGAAGTTTTGAATTCAGGGTCTGACATCACAGTGGTTTCCTACGGTTCTACTCTGAACATTATCCATGGATTACTTCCACAGTTACAGGAAGCCGGTATTTCTGTTGAGTTGATCGATGTACGAACACTCATGCCATTTGATATTAATCACAGTATTGTGGACTCGTTGAAGAAAACAAACAGGCTGTTGGTTGTTGATGAAGATGTGCCGGGTGGGGCTTCAGCATACATATTGCAAAAGATCCTACAGGACCAGAAGGGGTTCTATTATCTGGATTCTGAGCCTAGATGTCTTAGCGCCAAAGATCACAGACCGGCCTATGCATCGGATGGCGATTACTTCAGCAAACCAAATGCGGAAGAGATCTTCGATGAGATATATTCGATGATGAGGGAAGTGAATCCGGGGAGATATCCGGAGATTTACTAGAAATTATTAATACGTTTATTATTCAGTGTATCTTTCACCTTCCATCCATTTTTCGTCGTCACTTACAGAATAGAACATGATTCTGCTCATTGAAGGCTGATAGGCCGCACATAAATTTTCAGTGGGTGAGCAGCGTAAATCTGAGATATCAATTATTGGTAGAAATGTTGCCTCGTGATAATCAATGGTAGAGAGCCGGTTTAGAATAAGTATGTTGTCATCATCGTAAGAGAGAGCATACGAATCGTCGTATGTTACATTAATAAGCTCAGTTCTGATACTTAAAATAGGTTCAAAGGATGGTACATCGTAAACTATTCCTCTGGTAAAGTGAGAAATGTATGACATCGAGTTACCACTTCCGGAGAAGCTAACATAATTAGATACACTCCCCAGATCCCAGGTATTTACAGATAAAAACGAACCCAGTGAATCCATAATTTCAACATTACCATCCGCATTCACACCTATCATATTTCCTCCAGGGTGAACAGCAATTCCCCGGTAGCTCCCTGTTGTTGAACTTACAGCCCGTGTAATAAAGGCATATTCATCGTTTTGAATATCATATTTACGTACTTCAGAGCCCCATGTGTTGGTATAGAGGTACTTTCCATCAGGCGAAAATTCCAAATCATATACACCATAGGTTAAAGCTTCTGTTTTTTTTGTGACAACTACCGTTCCGTCAGAGTAGTCAATAATTCCAAATTGGTTCTCAGTATTTGCTGCATATGCAACATATTGGTTGTTAGTATCTATATCTACATTCGAGATACTAATATCATCAGAAGGGAAGGTATATTTAAAGATTTCAGCGTTGCTACTCAGATCATAAACAACCATATCGTATTTAGACTCGTTTTGGGTGTTTTTTCCAGAATAAACGAGATAGTTACCGTCATTACTAAATCTGAAACTGGCGTTGAGATGATGGTTCAGGTTAATTGATCTGTTTTCTTTCAGATAATTCGAATAAATGAATGTTTTTTCATTCGAGTATCTGGAGTATTCTGATTTGATTCTATAGGAATACGAATTATTGGGAACTATATTTGTATCGTAATAGGAGGTCGTATTTTCGCCAAGTGTTTGGTAATCGGTAAATGCATTTCCATTAATACTACGCTGTAGAGTATATGAGGAAGAATTATTATTACTCCATCTTACTTCTATTCCTGTATTTGTCAAATTACCGGCATATAAAGTCGGAGTGCTTTCAAGTTCAATGGCCACGCTTTTTCCAAAATCTCCCGAACTCGAGGTACCTTTAAAGGCACTAATACCATAATTGATACTTATATAATTTGAAAAAGTACCAATGGGAGCATCATCAAAGGGGTTGTCTGTATCAGAGTAATGAGTAGTGTTGGGAGGTAAAGTTGCTATTAATTCCCATTCATCAGAAGACACATTGTAAGTTTTATATATTCTGAAACCCTCTTCAAAATATGAATTATCTCTCCATTTTAATTCTATTTCGTTATAACTAATTATTCTTGCTGAGTAAAATTCCGGATTAAACTCCATCGACTGTTCATATATATGATTGATACTACCAATAGTTTGGTTGTTGACCGTATCAGAAGCGTTTATGTATGCATATACGTCAATTCTAATATATTCAAAGCTTGGCTCAAACGGTATTTCCAGAGTGGTTTCCATATTTTCAAGGGAATAAAATTTCGTACTGTCTTCTCCAAATGTTAGGTGTATCCGGGTGATGTAATCCCAGTTGTACTCATAAGCCCAATTTATCGTAAGCGTGCTTTTTGCAGTATCTACATTCATTCCGCGTTTAATAAGAGTTCCGAAATCAACTGTTTTTGTAATCCATTCGGCCCGGTTTAATGAGTCTTTATTAAGTACAAAAGAACTGATTTTATAAGTTGATTCGCGGGTTGGGGAAACCGTAGAATCAATAAGAGAAGAAACATCACTGGAAAGGGTATATGATTTGGTCTCATTGTAGTCATCTGCAAGTCTGATTATTTCAAACCCATCGATGTAACCGGTAGTATCTTCCCATGATAATACCAACCCTCCTGAGGAGTGAGGATTTACATTAAAAGAAACAGGAGGAGGAAGTTCAAAATTTATATTTTGCGGGTCGTTGGGCTGGTTTCTCTCAAACGAAGTAATGGAAGCTTCTCTACATGAGAAAACACTGAGACCGACACAAAATGATAATACAATCAGATACTTATTCATCATAGATCCTTTGAAATTTTAATCCCGTATAATCGTCCCTCTGTTGCTTCGTAATCAATAAATGGATCGATATCCCACCCTTTATAATACCCTCTTCTTGGTTGTAGTAAAACGGCGTCCAGAATATTTAGCAGATAAAAGCCTCCGGTTGCTATCATAGCCATATTAGTATTGTCCGCGTACGTCTGGGAATCACCCATACGTTTTTCCAATTCACTTGCGTACTGATTAATCAGGCTGACATCTGTTGCAGTTCTGTAATTTTGCAATAACTGTTCAGAATCTTTGTTTGCCTGATTTAGCTTGTGGTTATAACTAATTGAAGTAACCAACAGCGCGGAAAAACCAACGGAAAAAATAACTCCTTTTAAATAATCCTGTTTGTAAAATTGACTTGCTCCGGGAATTAGTGAATAAGCATAGGCTTTTTTCTTAGTAGGAAGAGTATGCAGGTTTAAGACATTTAAATTTTTATCATAATTGGAGTAGGTTATTGTTTTTTCGTAGGAATCACTCTTAACTGAAATTGAATAATTACCTTTATCCAACAACAATCCCTGGAGGCCGGTACCAACATATGTGTCATCTACAAAAATGTCGGCATTCTTATCACTCATTACGATTAGATTCGCATTCCATTTAAATCTAGGGTAGGAACTACTTGTTGCTTTAAAAAATCTTGATATATGAAAATTCTTAAACCTGGTAGTAGTTTCTCCGGGATTAATCGTAACATTGAACACGTTATCGTTAATTTTTTCCGCAATCATACTTATTTGATGGATACCGGTCTCCAATTGGATTGAATCCCCGGAGCTGAGGTGGAATTCATTGTTGTAATTACCATCAACGACAACATAAAAATCATCCAAATTCGAGTCTATTCTCAAATATCCCGAATCCTGAGAATACGATGTATTAAACAATAGCAGAATAATGGAAAAAGTGAGTAAATATTTAATCATATAATAAAGATAATAATGAGTATAAGTATAATAATACTTGCACTCTAAGAGTAGAGAAATTTTAAATTATTAAGAACAGCTTACTCCGGTCCGATCAATTCAATAAATAAACCGTTGGGATCCTGAATGAGTACAAACTGACGACCATTACCAAGTGGGGTAGGGGTTTCCCCTCTGTATTCAATGCCATATTCATCAATACGATCAATAAAAGGCTTCATGCTTTTTACCAGAATAGTAAGGTATTGAACCCCTACGTTATCCTGAATGAATTCAGATTTAGTGAGTTCATCCGGATTTTCAAAGCTGGTTATTTTTATCTGGGATGAATTTGGATCGTCTGTGAGTCGTAATACTGTTACGTCGAAAGGTACTCCATTTGAGAGACCGGAACGCTTCCCGAAAGCTTCATCAATGGAAAATTCATCTACCTTTTGCATTCCCAGAATCTGTGTATAAAAATCGAGGGTTTCATTAAAGTCGTAGGCGACGATCGCAAACGTAATCACAGGACTCGAATATTCTCCGCTAAAAGCATTCTCCTGAGCTTGGATGGCGCATGGTAAGATTAGCAGAAACAGTAATAAAAATGTACTTAATGTCTTCATGTCGAAATAATTTGAATCTGGTTTATGGAGTTTCGGTCAATAACAGGTAATCAAAATAGTTTAGATCATACCACGTGATTTCATTTCCAGATATTTGTTAATGGCATTTATGGAAAGTTCTTTAGGCGGGGTTAAAATGGTTTGAATACCATATCTGTTCAATGTTTTAACGATCTGCTTTTTCTCAAACCCAAATTTTTCCGCTACTGTTTTAACATACACATCATCCACATTTTCGGCATCATTTTGAATCAGTGAAGTCAGCTCGGTATTCTCAAAAAAGATGGCAACAAGCAGGTGGTCGCGAGCAATTCTCTGCAGATAAGGGAGTTGCCGCTCCATAGACGATATTGTTTCGAAATTTGTGTACAACAATACCAATGAACGCTGATTCAGGTGTGTTCTAAGATTCAGCATTAATCGTTCATAATCCGATTCCATGAAATTGGTATCGATGTTATACAAGCCTTCCTGAATTCTGCGAATATGAGTTCGTTTTTTCTCCGGTTTAATGATCAGTGAATCCTTGTTGGAGAAAGTGAATACGCCTGCTTTATCTTCTTTCAGTAATGCAATATTAGATATAACCAGGCTTGTATTAATAGCATACTCAAGCAAGGTTAGTCCGTCGAATGGTAGTTTCATAACACGGCCAATATCGATGACATTAATGATCTGCTGAGATCGTTCATCCTGATATTGATTGACCATGAGTTGCTGTGACCGGGCGGTTGCCTTCCAGTTGATAGATCGTATATCGTCGCCGCGCACATACTCTTTGATCTGATCAAATTCCATGGTATGCCCCAGACGTCTGATCTTTTTAACACCAATATCAGTGAGGCGGTTACTCATGGCGTACATTTCAAACTTACGCATTTGTATGAATGACGGATAAACAGGCACCATATCGGGTTGGTGTATCACTACTTTTCGTGAGACAAAACCTATTCTTGAGTGAACAAGTATATTGATATTACCGAAATGATATTCGCCTCTGGATGTAGGAGTAAGCTCATAGCTGAAGCTTTCCTTCCCCTGTTTTTTAAAAGTATGAGTGATTAAAAAATCCCTGATCTGAAACTGATCCGGAATCTCATCGATCAAAGATACAGAAACCTGAAAAGGATAATCGGAGGTACACTCTATATGAACTTTATTCGCATCCCCGTTAGAAAAACGCTTTGGAGTAGTTCTCTTCGCTTCGATCGCGTTACTTCTGCTAAACAGTAACAACAGGTCTGCAATGGTGGTTACCAGAAAAACCAGAAGTAGAACATGGCCCGCAACCTCCAATCCCGGATTAAAAAAACCGGTGATGTACGTAGCCACGATAATGGCAAGCACTACAAAAAAACGTACCCTGAGAAATATGCTTCTAAAAAAGTTCACTATCTGGGTACTTCCACTTTGTCGGCTAGTTGTTTAAGAATGGTATCAGGTAAAACACCTTCCATTTCTCTTTCGGGCGTTAAGGTGATTCTGTGGCGAAGTGACGGGGCGATAATTTCTTTTACATCTTCCGGAGTGATAAAATCCCTGCCTTTCATAGCTGCCCATGCCTGTGCTGCTCTCATCAGATAAACGGAAGCCCTTGGAGAGGCTCCAATTAAGATAGAACTTGAATTCCGGGTTTCATTTACAATTCGCGCAATGTATTGCATCAATTCTTTTTCAACATGCACTTCACTAACGCGTTCTTTCTGGCTGTTCAGTTCTTCTGCTGTTACTACAGCATTTACTGATGCGATATCAGAATCGGTCTTTCGTTGATAAGCTCCTTCTAAAATAGCTACTTCATCGTCCAACTCAGGATAACCCACATCCACTTTAAAAAGGAAGCGATCTAACTGAGCTTCCGGTAAGCGGTAGGTACCTTCATGTTCGATCGGGTTTTGAGTCGCGATAACCAAAAATGGACGTTGCATTACATGGGAGACACCATCAACGGTTATTTGTCGCTCCTGCATCACTTCAAATAAAGCAGATTGAGTTTTTGCCGGAGACCGGTTTATCTCATCGATAAGCACCAGATTAGAAAATACCGGTCCTTTTTTGAATTCGAAATCAGCGGTTTTTGAATTGAAAACACTGGTACCAATGATGTCAGCCGGCATAAGGTCAGGTGTGAATTGAATGCGGGAGAAGTTGGTATCCAATGTTTTGGCAAGTAATCGGACGGTAAGCGTCTTTGCTACACCGGGAACACCTTCCACAAGCACATGACCGTCTGCAAGTAATCCACAGATCAGCAGATCGATCATCTCATCCTGACCAACGATCACTTTTCTTATCTCTGCTCGGATCTTTCCTACAAGAGTTTGCACTCCACTCAGATCGATTCGGTTTTTGAATGGTACTTCCTGTGATGATGGTTCTTCCTGCGGAAGGTCAGTATTTGGTATGTCACTCATCGTTGTGATTGTTTATAGAAGTTGTCAATTTTTTGGTTGATCTGAACCAATTCTGAATTTGAGATCTCAGTTTTAGCGAGCATGGTACGGATAGCAGTAAACAGGTTCTGAATTTCAGATTCAGGAATACCTGATCTTGCAGCGATCGTTTCATGATCTGCATTGTCGGCATCTGCGATCTGAATATGTAAATTTGTACGGATGTAATCGAAAAGAAAGGTGACCTTTTTCTCCAGAATATCTTTATGTGTACCATTATTCAGATACATATTAGCAATGGTCTCGGTGAATTTAATACTGGTATTCCGGATAGGTTTGATCTCCGGGATCACTTTCTGAACGCGTTTACTATTGATCACCAGATACAGGATGATGCCACACAGAGTTAGTATCCAGGCATATTTTAAATTCGGTTTCGAAACCACATATTGCATGGGCGAGCTGATGGAGATACGACCCGGCTTATAGTATTCATCCCAAACCACAGGATAATCGGGTAAATAAGAAAGTGCACTGAATGCATACTGGTAATAATCCGGATCCCGTAAATAATAATTACCAAACAACATGGGATTAGAGTGCAGATACACGTAGCTGGAGTCAGTTTTGATCCGAATAAAATTCACTTCTTTCTTTTCCGTATCTGAATAACCAAGAATTTCAGTTCGGGTGGTGTCAAATTCGAGAAAGTAGGCTCCTGTAAGGGTAGAGGGAAATAACCAGTCATCTTCTTTCCGGATATGTGCGTTTGTAAAATTTACTCCGCTCGAAATAAGTGAATCCAAAGAATTAGCGGTGGTATTGATCTGTGGAGCGGATGGCATCATTCTAATGCCTAAGGTATCGGCTAATGGACCACTAATCTCCCGGGAGGCAATAAACAATACATCCCCATAGGACAGATAATCGATTAAAATATCGGTTTCAAAATCATCAATTGAAAAAGAAGGAGAGATGAAGATTGAGTTCTGTATATCGTATTCAGGTATACCTTCAAAAATAGATTCATTGGTAACTGCGATCTCAGACTCGGGGAAGGCATCATCCAACAGATCAAAAAGGATATAAGCTCCGAATGGTTTCTTTTCTGAATTGGAATATCCTTCACTCCAGTCGATAGGCTTTGGCTGATACATACTATAGATCACCCCAACCAGAGTGATCACGATCAACATAATGATATATTTGCCTTCGGCTCTATTCACCGGTTACCTCCCGCTGTAATTTGGTATAGAATGCCTTTACGTCCTCATAACCATATTTATCGATACTGAAATCTCCATATTCCACATAAGAATAATACAGTGTTAATTTTCGAAAGGGATTAAGAATGGGACCAGATCCAATTTCCCGTTCATAATCCAGATTTGTTTTTTCAATACTCCATTTTATAAATCCTCGATCAGCCAGGTTTCTGAGGGCGAGCAAATACGTATAACGCGTGGCGGCATGATAATCAGAATTAATAACGGCTGTCTTTATCATCTCCTCCAGATCCAGTTCATCGAGCTCTTCTTTTTCTATATTGATCTGAGTTCCCTTATTTGATCTTCTCCGGGTAACAATACTAACCAACTCTCCACCGGTAATCTGATTCAGAATTACTATGATAAGCCCGATGATCGCACCTACAAAGATGGCTTTCATAATAAAATTACCAAGGGGTGTACCAAGAATAAATCCTAACCAGGCAAAAACATACCCGAGAATACGACTCACTATTGAAGTTGTGTTTTTGGGGGCATCATTATTGTAAGCAAAATCAGGGTCGTTGGAATATTTATCTAAGGCTGATGCATCCGGCACACGAAGTTGAAGCGAATCAGAAGTATCGATCTGCACCGCAAGCGAATCCTGAGCATGTAATAGAATGCTGTCATTTGGAATCAATGCAGATAGTACTAATACAACAAAAACCGCTATAAGAACTCTGGGTATCAACTCAGTCCACCAGCCCCTCAATTCTGGAACGTAATGAGCCGCCTTCTTTTCGTTCTGCCAGATTGTATAGATGCAGAGAAGTAGCAATTAACATTACCGAATAGGTGAGGGCAGATACTGCTGTGAAAACGGCATTAATTATCGTGTAGATAGAAGTCCAAAAAGTGCTGTCTGTAGCTAATCCCGATTCTGCTGTGAATGCTGACAATATAATAGTCGGGATCAGTACGGAATAGGAGACCATGAAAGAAATGATATACATGATGATAAGCAGAGCAAAAGTGACCCACCAGTGGTCTTTGGTCAGTTCCCAGGAACGGCTGATGGCCTCACTGATCGAATTGTCTTCTATGATCAGTGCACTGAAAGAGAGACTGAGTTTAACCGCCATAAAAATACCCGGGATAATAAATAACAGCATGGAAAATCCTGAAGCCAGACTGACGAGTGTGTACAACCAAATAAACCGGAACATATTCGGTATGGCTCCTTCCGAAAGGTTACCCAAGGAAGGCTCTTCGGATCTGGAAGTCAGGTTGATATGTTTCAGGGTAATTACGGTCATCATCGACGTGGAGGCAATTGACAGGAACAAACCTAAGAAATACTTCCAACCGAAAATAGAACCGGGACTAATCGTATTGGTAGGATCAAACATCTGGGAAAATGCCTGAGCCTGATAATCTTTAAGTAGAAAGAATTGAATAATGTATAATGGGATCACAAAAAAGAGAAAGCCTTTACCGAGCGTTTTAAAATTTTCGCGAATGTAAATGAATGTATCAGTAAGTGTGTCCCCGATATCTCTGGATCTTTTGTGTACAAATTCAGACATGTGCTGCTTTATTTCGTGCTAAGTTTATTTTTAATGGCAGTATGATGTAATACCCGATGATAAATGCGAATGAACCGAAAATGATGAACAGGCTCAAAAACAAAGGCATTTCTGTGTATCGTGTTACAAACGATTCAAGAAAACCTGCGGCTATGAAAACCGGAACCAGGCTGATAAGCATTTTAATGCCTTCTCTGGCGCCCCGGGCAAAAGCTTCGGTACGTTTTAATGTGCCCGGAAATAAATAACTGTTACCCAGGGTAAATCCTGCTACAGCAGAGATAGTAATTGCACTTAATTCCAGCGCCCCGTGGATAAATATCACCAGCATGGCCTCATTTAACAGATCGTAGCCAGCAAAGAAATTCACAAAAACACCCACCATAATGGCGTTTTTCATCAAAATATATCCTGTGCCAAATACGGTAAAAATACCCATCACAAAGTTTATGAAAGAAACCCTGATGTTATTGAATGTGATGGCGAAGAACATATTCATTTGAGTGTGTTCTTTATAGACCGCAAGCGGATCCCCATCTTCAATGTTGGTGATGGTCATGTTTACGTAACTATCACCGAGTATGAGTCGGGCAAAATCGTTGTTTCCTTGCTGCGAGAGTACGCCAACTGCAGTAAAGAACAGAAATACAAGGATCGCTGCGGTAAGTTCTTTTAGCCGGTAAGAGAAGATCTCAGGAACTTCTTCGGTCCAGAATGTGATGAACCGGGAGGAACGCTCTTTCTTATTCCGGTAGATCGCATTATGTGCAACAATACTCAGATCATTTAGATATTGAGCAGTTTTAGTATCGGGATAACAGCTTTGGGCATAAGCCAGATCATTATTCAATTCAATGTACAGCTCAGCCAGATCTTCTGCTTTCTCTTTGGTATGATTTTTTAGTTGTGCCTCAAATGTTTTCCACTTTTCGGCATTCTTTCTGAGGAAAGTAACCTCACGCATAGTTAAAATTAACTGATGTTCTTTTTTTCACTGAAGATAAATCGTGTATCTTCAGTGAAATAGTAACTCTTTCGGCATTAATTACAAACTCAAATATGAACCAAATCGGGATTGAAACCACCCAGCATGTAAAGCTTTATTATAACACGGCTCAGGTAGGTGACAGGATCATTGCTTTTTTGCTCGACGGCATCATTTTGTTAGGGTACTATTTTGTGGTTTCTCTGATGTTTGGAATTGCTGAGGATATGGATTGGATCGAACCCACATTTACTACCGATTATATGTGGCTAACTGTTCTTATTTATACCATACCCACCTTTCTTTATCACCTGGTGATGGAAGCTACATGGAACGGGAAAAGCTTTGGAAAATGGCTGATCGGACTACAAGTGGTTTCAGTTGATGGTGAACCCCCGACATTGGGTCAGTATCTTATCCGCTGGTTATTAAGGTTGATCGAGATCACTATGTCGATGGGACTAATTGCGTTTATTACCGTACTATCAAATGGCAGAGGGCAGCGATTAGGTGACTGGGCAGCTAAGACCTGTGTAATTAAAACTAAGAAGAGCGTAAAACTACGTGATACGATCTATTCTGAACTGGGCTCCGGTTTTGAGGCTAAATATCCGGAGGCGGCACAACTAACTGACAAAGACATAAGTACGATCAAAGAAGTGCTGAGCTCTAAAAAGGTATACGATTATTCTACGTGGTTCGTAATGATTCAGCGAACGGCGAATATCATACAAAATAAGATCGGTATCAGGAAATTTGAAGTAAATGCAGATCAGTTTTTACAACAGTTGATCGATGATTACAATCATCTTCACAACGAGTGATCAAAAGAGCATATCCACAAATACAGCCACCCAAATGAGGGGTAGATATGCAATGGATGCGAACATTAGTTTTCTTGCATTCTGAGGGGTGCGGTCTTTTGCAAAGCGAATTCCATAAACCAGAAAAAATACAGCAAGCACTAATCCTGTAATTAGGAAAAATAAACCTGAGAAATTCATGGTGTAAAGCAAAATAGTAACAGGAAAGAGTAACACAGTACTTAACAGTGCATAGAAAGCAGTCTTTATTCCTTTGCTGTCATTCTTTGGGAGCATTTTAAATCCGGCGCCTTCATAATCATTTTTGCACATCCAGGCGATCGCCATTACGTGCGGAACTTGCCAGAAGAAAACGATACCGAACAATAACCACATGCCCGGATCCAGAATATTGCCGGTTGCAGCTGCCCAACCACCAACAGGAGGCAGGGCTCCCGGTATAGCTCCAATGATGATGTTCGTAGCTGAAATTCGCTTCATAGGTGTATAAGCAGCCAGATAAATAAACGTTGTGGCAAAGGACACCAACGCAGCTACCGGGTTAACCAGTAAAGCAAGATAGGTTAAACCTGTAAAGATCAGAGTGAGCGAAAATATACTTCCATTCCGGGCGGAGATGCGCTGACTCGGTAACGGTCGTTCTTTCGTACGGTTCATTAATCCATCTAAACGGCGCTCAATAAATTGGTTATGAGCTCCAGTTCCCGCAGAGATGAGATATGTTCCAACGATCACATGGATCATTAATACAAAATTGATCGTTCCCGCACTACCTAATACAAATCCCACCAGCATGCTTATGAGAACCGCAAATGTGATTCCCGGCTTGGTCAGTTGGTAGTAATCTTTGATCACTGCCGATAAGGAACGATTTGAAATAATATTATCTTGAGCTGAATTCATGTAATTATTTGAATAGAACCGTAATTTAGGCGGCCCGAAAGTTAAAGATTTTAGGGATTAATTATTGACGGATTCATAAAAAATTCACAATGAAGTTAAACGCCTTCCAAAAGACAGCCATAACCACAGTTTTAGCCACTTTGTTCCTTATTTTCGTTGGAGGATTAGTTCGGGCTACAGGAGCCGGTTTAGGATGCCCCGACTGGCCTAAATGCTTTGGCACATGGATACCACCAACATCGCTGGCCGATCTGCCAGCTGCATTCGATGCTTCTCAATTTAATGTGGTAAAAACCTGGACAGAATATATAAACCGACTGATTGGTGTGATCATTGGTTTTTTAATAACAGCAACATTTCTTCTCTCATTCAGATACAGAAGAACCAAACCCAGTATCTTTTATAGCTCGTTGGCCGCTTTCCTGCTCGTATTGTTCCAGGCATGGTTGGGCGGACAGGTAGTTAAGAGTGGGCTGAGTCATTATATGATCACACTACATATGATCCTTGCTCTGGTGATCATGAATGTTCTGTTATATGCCACATTTCGGGCTACCCGGGAATTTGTGCACATTTCGTTGGATGCTTCACATAAGAAGACCATATTCCGAGTTGGGTTAGTACTTCTGGTATTTACTATGATCCAATTAGTATTAGGAACACAAGTACGCGAAGAGATAGATCTGATCAAAGAAGCAGCTATGGTCCCTGACCGAAGTACCTGGCTTGAGAGAGCGGGAGAAATTTTCAAGATTCATCGTAGTTTCTCCTGGATGGTACTCGTTTCGGGTATATATCTGGGCTATTATGTGTGGAAAGAGAAATTAACCGGACTCATCAAAAAGATCGGTTATGCAAATGTAGGGCTGATCATAATACAGATATTGATCGGAGCCGGGTTACAATTTGGAATGCCCAAAGTACTGCAGATCATCCATCTGGTAGGAATTGCAGTAATGGTAAGCATGCAGTTTTTAATGTTACTCATTCTTAAAATGCGTACTCAGACAGAAGGATAGGATGAAACTGAGTACGGCAACATACTCAAAGATCAGGGAAGCCGGATTGGACAGATCTATTGTTGAGCAAGCTTTAGGTAAACGCATTGTTGAGAATCTTGCAGAACAGTTGGCTGATCAGGGCGGATGGCCTATGAATGAGCACCTGAAAGTACATGGAGTGGATCAAAAAGAGGATAGGCTGCTGCTAACCTGTACATTTCAGTTCGATGAAGTGGTAAGCTGTGGGTGTGGCCGGAGTATGGTTCCGCACATCCATACGATCGAACTTCAAATTTTAGAGAGCGGAGAGGTCGAGATAGTAAAAAACTAACTCAGAGCCGTTCAAGCAGAGTGTTAAGAAACACTCTCATTTCAGTGAGGTCTTTGCGCAGATCCGTGGATAATTCACTTTCTGTAACTACTTGTTCTCCATTCAGAACCTTCTTTACTCCTTCGCTCGTAAATTTCTTCTCTTCGATCAGCTCTTTGATCTGGAAGATGAGATTTACTTCCTCATCGCGATAGGCACGGTTGCCAGCGCTGTTTTTCTTAGGATTTAACTGAGCATAGGTCTTTTCCCAGTTCCGGAGAACATGTGGAGCGAGCCCGGTGAGCTTGCTAACCTCACCCATCGAGTAATACAATTTTTTCATAGCAAGGAGAAAGTGTATTTTTGCGGAGTTTAATTTGATAAGAAAATCATTTCTAATCTTTTTTAAAAGAATACATTTTGGAAGATAACAAAGATTCGAACCTGCCGGACATCAGTATTGTAATTCCTTTATATAATGAAGAGGAGTCGCTGAGAGAACTTCAGGAGGCTATAAAAGCGGCTTTGGCCGATCAATATACTTTTGAGATCATTTTTGTAAATGATGGTTCCAGTGATAAATCCTGGGATGTGATCAAAGAACTGAGCGCACAGAACAAGAATGTGCATGGCATTAGTTTTCGCAATAATCATGGAAAAAGCACAGCGCTGCAGGCCGGTTTCGAAAAAGCATCGGGAACTTATGTGGTAACCATGGATGCTGATCTGCAAGACGATCCTAAAGAAGTGCCGGAAATGGTACAAATGCTGAAAGATGGGTATGACCTGGTAAGTGGATGGAAGAAAGAACGGTATGACCCGATCTCGAAGACCATTCCGTCTAAATTCTTTAATTTTGTAACCCGGGTAGCTGCAGGGATTAAACTCCATGATTTTAACTGTGGGCTAAAAGCATATAAAGCGGATGTAGTAAAAAGCATTTATTTATATGGTGAGCTTCATCGCTATGTACCCATGCTGGCAAAAAGAGAAGGATTTAGTAAGATCACAGAAAAAGTGGTTACCCATCACCCCAGAAAGTACGGACACACAAAATTCGGACTTTCCCGCTTTATAAATGGCTTTTTGGATCTGGTAACCATCTTGTTTGTACAAAAGTATCTACAAAAGCCTATGCATTTCTTTGGAAGTATCGGAGTGCTTTTTCTTGGGATCGGCGGAGCCATTAATATTTATCTGGCGGCCATTAAAATTCTGTTTAATCAGGGTATCGGTCAACGGCCGTTACTTTTTCTGGGTGTTCTGTTAATGGTATTAGGGGTTCAGTTTTTCTCTACCGGACTGCTCGGAGAGCTCATCAATAAAAATCATGTAGAACATCAAAAGCCGGGAATAAGTGAAACGGTTTAACGTTTCGACTATTAATGGAGAATAATTTAAGGTGATGATGCGATTGTTAAGATTTGCTTTATTGATAGTATGGGTGTTTGTGGCTGCTCGGGTTGCCGCTCAGGATTCAATTCGAACAGATAAGTATCCTAATGACTGTTTAAATGAGGAGTACAGCAAATCCCTTGTTTTAAAGGAAACACAGAAATACTTCGAAGAGATAGATCAGCTGATCGAATCCTCAAAAAAATGTGATCAGGGATATTTACTCTATACAGAAGTATCACTCAAATATCTTGAACTCGGGGATAACACATATAACCGGGAACAAAGAGGGGATTCCAGAGACAAATCCTACTATTTTGAAAAAGGTCTTGAGTGGGCAAGAAAATCCATTCAGGCAGATTCGACCTATGATATCGGTTACGAAATGATCTCTACTTCATACGCAGCCATCGTATCAGTTTCAGGATTGAGGAAACAATCACACCTTGCGGACAGCGTTCGCATTTACGCTGAGAAGGCATTGCATTACGGTCCCGAAAATGATCGGGCTATCCACATTTTAGGCAGGTGGCATTATGAGGTCTCTAAGCTGAGCTGGTTTACGAAATTTATGGCAGGGCTGCTTTTTGGAAATAAACCAGATGGGGACATCAACAAAGCCATAGATTATTTTAAGATGTCTGTGGATCTTGATGACTTTCCGGTTCATCGATACTGGCTCGGAAAAGCTTATCTGGAAGCGGGTAAAAAAGACAAAGCCATTAAAGAATTTGAGTATCTGCAAACCTTGCCTTATGCCCAGAAAAATGATGAATACTTCAAAGAAGAAGCTCGAAAATTAATCAAAAAATATTCCTGATCAGGTTTGAAAGATCTTTACTCTAAACTGTTTGTCTTAATTATTATTGGTATCAGTATGTGCGGTGGTTCTTCGCTGTATGCGCAGGATTCGCTGCGAACCGGTATTAAATATGGCTTTTTACCGGCATTATCGTTCAATTCTGACAATGGAGTGTATCTTGGTGCCGAAGTAAAGAGGTACGATTACAGAGATATGGTACCCTTTCGTTCCTACACTCGATTTGCTTTCAGTTATCAGACCATTGGCGTTTTTAACTTCTCAGTGTATCGCGATCAGGTGAAGAATTTTGGAACAGACATTCGGGTTGGCTATGACCTTAATACCAATCAAAGTTTTTCGGATTATCATTTGGGAGACACTGAAAAGAACCCGGTCGATCGCCCTCGGTTTGATTCTACATCCTATTATAATTTTAAAGCATTTAAAGTGAATGTTGGTGGGAGTACGCGTTTCCCGATCTCTTTAGGAGAAGGTATTGAACGAATGGATCTGTTAACAGGATTGAGATTTGTATACGAAAAACCATGGGGAACTCCAGAAAACAGGTACTTATACGAGCAGGATCTTACAGGTGCCGATGGAGCATTTCTTACCTTTCTGGAGCTTGGGTGGGTATTGGAGAGAAGGAATAACGAGTTTCGGGCTCAGCAGGGGTATTATGTAAATGCCGGAACAAAGATCGCACCCCCGCTAATAAGTACCCATACAACCGCCGAGTTTTATACCACCATGCTCGGCTACTTACCCATTTTTAAAGATGATCCATCCTTAACTCTTGCAGGAATTGTACGGCTAAGAAGTACTGTGGGTGATACCCCTTATTGGTTTATGCCCTATCTTGGGGATGGATCCACGCTCAGAGGATATATGTACCGGAGATTTAGTAGTGATAACTCATTGTCATACAGTGTAGAATTGAGATCCTGGCTGCTTAAGATTCCGTTTAAAAATATTGAATTAGGTGTGAATTTATTTGCCGACGGTGGCAGGGTTTTCACTAACGAGAACTGGGATTCGATCTTTAATGAACATAAACTTACGTTGGGTTTCGGTGGAGTTATGTCTATCTTCACACCCGATTATATTTTAAAGTACGACATAGGATTTTCAGACGACGGGATTGGTATCTATTTGGGTACAGGATACTCGTTTTGAGAACTATGAAATCTGGAATCATAAAAATAAAGCGAGGTTGTTTTCTGTAATAGGAATTCAACTTAATTAGATGTTAAATACGCCAATACCTGAACTTATAATTGGGCTGTATTCAGTAGCGGCTTTCCTGATCACCTTATACACTCTCGGGCAGTTTAATCTTCTGTATTATTTCCTCACCCCGAATAAACCCGACAGGTATCATCCAAAACGACCGGATTATACATGGGAAGAGTTACCAACGGTTACGGTACAGCTCCCAATGTACAACGAATTTTATGTAGCCAAACAAGTAATTGATGCATGTGCTCAGCTAGAATATCCTGCCGATAAACTGGAGGTACAGGTAGTGGATGACTCAACAGATGAGACCGTGGAAATTGTTCGGGAACGAGTTGAATATTGGCAACAAAAAGGGGTGGATGTTAAAATGGTGCACCGTGAGAACCGACAGGGATTTAAGGCCGGCGCACTTAGAGATGCAACACCAATGGCCAAAGGGGAATTTCTGGCAATTTTTGATGCCGACTTCCGCCCGCATCCCGATTTTTTACTGAAAACCATTCCTTATTTCCAGGATGAAAAAATTGGTATCGTTCAGGGCAGATGGGGACACCTGAACAGAGAATATTCCTTTTTAACCCGATCACAGTCAATCTTCCTGGACATGTTTTTTGTGATTGAACAGCAGGCCCGGTCGTTGAAACAGTTCTTTCTCAGGTTTAATGGTTCCGGTGGTGTTTGGAGAAAATCATGCATAGAAGATGCAGGAGGTTGGTCAGCCGATACGTTGTCTGAAGACCTTGATCTTTGCTTCAGAGCTCAGTTGAAGGATTGGAAAATTATCTACGATACCACCATTGAAGCTCCGGCCGAAATTCCGGTAACCATGCTGGATTTTAAAGCCCAGCAATATCGCTGGACGAAGGGGAAAGCACAGGTTATCAGAAAACTTACCGGGAAGATCAGAGCTAAAAAGCTGCCATTTTTCGAGAAGCTTCATATCTGGTTCGATCTTTATAACATCCTTGCCATCCCGAGCATTCTTATCATTGCCGTGTTAAGTATTCCTCTTACACTATTGATGATGGAAACCCGGGAGTATGATGTATTCCTTAGTATATTTTCCATAGCTCTCACTAATGTGTTGCTGGCCCCCTGGTTTGCCTGGATCGTAATTCGCAAACATTACTCAGATTCCAGAAAAGCCGCACTCAAAGAAATGCTGAAGTTCTTCTTTCATTTCATCAGTATGCTGATCGGTATCTCATTATTCCAGTTCATTTCTATGGTGGATGGATTTGTAAGTAATAAGGCCTTTTTTAAACGGACCTCTAAATACAACATCACCAGTAAGAATGATACCTGGAAAGATAAAGTATACCGACCGCATGAGGTGCCATTAGTTACCTATTTAGAAGGTTTATTTGCGATCTATTTCGCATGGGGCATCTACATTGATATCAAATATATGGCAGTGGCATTTCTTCCGTTTCATATCATTCTGGTTGTGGGATACACCTATGTATTTCTGAGTTCCTTCAGAAAAGGTTGATAATTCCCTTTTTTAGCAAGAGTTAAAATGGCTAAGTTCAGCTGATTTTTTTGATCAGTAAGAAACAGCTTTACGATATGGCTAACGATTCTAAACAGACGCAGACTTCTCCGGTAAAAAACCTGATCTTCTGGGTGGTTACAATAGCATTTCCATTCATTTTGCTTGCACTTGTTGAGCTGGGTTTACGCATAGGCGGATATAATGAAGAAGCTCGTGATCTGTTCATAGAATTGCCCAATAACCCGGAGTATCTGGCGCCAAATCCGGCTTTTTCCACTCGTTATTTCCCGGCTTTCCAACCTCAGATCGCTCCTAACATCTTTCTAAAGGATAAAGAACCGAATACGTTCAGGGTTTTTGTGTTCGGTGGCTCATCAACACAGGGTTTCCCGTATAATTTTTACAATGCCTTTTCCGGTCGACTTGAAGAGATGTTATTGATGAACACTAAAGACATCAATGTTGAGGTGATCAATCTTGGAATGACCGCTGTGAACAGTTATGTAGTCTGGGATCTGAGTTCAAGAGTGTTGGAATACGAACCGGATGCAGTAGTTATATATGCGGGTCACAATGAATTTTACGGTTCTTTTGGAGTAGGTAGTTCTCAGTTTGGTCTGGGTACCAATATCGGATTAAAACGCACCATCATTCGTTTGAAAGACCTTTCTCTGTTTCAGCTGATAGAGAATATGATGAAGAAAGAAATGCCCGATGCCAAAAAGAGGACCATGATGGCCCGGGTAGTGGCTGAATCCTCTATTGAAAGAGGGGGAGAGCTTTACAATGCAGGCGCTGAACAATTCAGAGAGAATATGAAAGATGTCGTTTCCCTTTTCTCTGAAAATAATATCCCGGTTTATATTGGAACATTAGCATCAAAACTGAAAGACCAGAAACCATTGAGCGATAATGAAGAATCAATGGCAGCTTATCAGGCCGGCATGAAGGCTATGAATGAAGGAATTATTGAAGAAGCGTATGAAAAGTTCATGGAATCAAAAGAGCTTGATCAGATCCGATTCAGAGCTCCGGAGATCATGAATGAAATAATCAGAGAGCTATCTGAGACCTATGATCTGAACTTAGTAGATATTCAGAAAGTGGCCGGTGACAGTTCAATAAGTGGTATACCGGATCAAAGTTTCTTTACCGATCATTTGCATCCCAATGCAAGAGGGAATCAAATAATTGGAGAACAATTCTTCTATAAAATCGCTGAAAATGAGCCGGTGAGCAGTCATTATGTAGATAATGAACTTAATATCAGACCAGAGATCAGTACGTTTGAAAAAGCATTTTCAGATATACCAATTGTCCGCCTAACCAGTGGATATCCTTTTATAAAAGGATTGTCTGAACGTGAGGAGTACGAAAATTTTGACAGGCAATACCGGCAGAGAATGAAAGAATCATACGTTGATTCTATAGGTGTAACTGCCTGGCGTAACAACCGGCAGATCACATTAGCCTTGGCCGATGCCGTTAACTACACTTCCCGGGTAGGAGATACAGTTTCGGTTGCCCAACACTACTATGAGTTAGCCAATTGGCAGATATTGAATGATAAACTGCTGAAGAAAGGTGTGAATTACAGTATAAATCGACGCGATCTTGATAACTATAATGCACTTATGCTTGAAAAGATCCTGAGTGTAAAAAGAGATGATGCCTATTTTGCTAACTCTTTATCTGCGATCTATCTCTTACATCAGGACCTGGAGAATGCTGAGCCATGGCTGAAAACCGCTGAAGATATTGCGCCCGAGATGCCCGAAATGTTATATAATTATGCCAGATATTTTGTGTTAAGTGGTGATACGATCGCTGCCCGGGATTACTATCAGAAATACATGAATGCTGTAAGAAAGAATTAAGAAAGGCAATTGTGATTCTTTAATCTTCATCTTTAAAAGTCATACCGGACTCAGATTAATGAAAGACATCAACTTTCTGTAAATAGTATTATTTTTAGCGGATCTTACGAACAGAAAATGCCTTCACAAACTAACCGTGAAAGCTGAGGTGAATGGTATCTTTTGGTGTGTGAGAAAAATTCCCATCAACCTCACTCAAATCTGTTAACTGGATTCCCTGATAGAAAGTGACACCGGAATATTACTGAGAAGACCGCTATGCGGACCTCCGGTTTCCATTTTTTCTTTTAAGATCTGAAAAGAGGTTTTTCCAAGTGTCGTATAATCACAATGCACAGAGGTAAGGGATGGATGTATACGGCTTGTGAGTGGAAGGTCATCATATCCTGCAATGGCTACGTCATCAGGTATCTTCACATTATGGATCATAGATTGTTCCATAAATCCGAGTCCCATATAATCATTCAGGGCAAATATAGCTCTGGGTTTATGTTCCTCTTTCTGAAAACAGAAGAAAGCTTCTTTTCCCGAGTTAAATGAATAATCACCCTCACATTCCCAGACTAGTTTCATATCCTTTTTCTGGCTGATGAAATCCATAAAACCATTTCTTCTCAATAAAGACTCATTTTTATTAGGCGGGCCGGTTATCATTCCAACTTCATAATAACCACGCTCATAAAAATGTTTTGCGATCAAATATCCACCTCTGTAAGCATCGAAAGTTACCGTGTCGAGAATTGGATTAAAAAGTGGAGCAACAGAGATGAAAGTGAAATCATCCGGACAATTAGGGAGCAGGCCTTCATAATCTTCTTCATGTAATTCAGGAAGAAAAAGAATAGCTGCATCAATAGAGTTATAACTCAGGTCAGTAATAAATTCAGCCAGTGTAGATTCGTCTTCATTATAGACAAATAGAGAAAGGGTGATGTTTTCATTACGTGTGGCCTCATAAAAACCATAGAAAAAAGTACTGTAAAACTCGTCAGGCTCAAAAGAAGTGATCAAGGCAACCTGAAGTCTCTTCTTAAAATTATAACGGTCGTTAAGCACTCTTGAGTTGAGAGGATAATTAATTTCCTGGGCAGTTTTTATAGCCAGTTCTACATTTTTTGAACTGGTTTTGGATTCCCCTCTTAAGATCCTGGAAACGGTAGATATCGACAATCCTGTAATATCTGCTATATCCTTTAATGTGGCTTTCATACGGTGCTAATGTTCTATGATATTTAATGCAAAATAATGTCGTGAAAAATATTATTAGATGCGTGGGAAATTATAAAATTATTGGAAGCGCTTCTAATAGGAATGTACAGACTTAAGAATGACAAAATGAATTGTAAGCGCTTTTGTGAAGATTTTATGAATATAATCTGAAATTTGTGAGAAAAATTTTCACAAATGATGAAAAAATTCGCTTTTAATGGTTGTTATTTTGGAAGCGTTTCAATAAAATAATTCTGATCAGTTTATTAATAATCCACGGTTGTTTAAGGCAATGTGATACGATTGTTAAATAGCTGTTAAAACATGAATAAATAACAAATAGGATGAACATGAAAATAGCTACGATTAAGAAATCGGCTACTCTCCTTATGGGGATTTTTCTTTTAGCTGGATTTTCTTTTGATCTACAAGCGCAGGATAAGCCCGTATTAGGTGATGAATTTATTTTCTTCATCGATGGTGCTAACGTTAAGATACCTACATTAGATGGTAGGATCCATTAGATCCTACCAGCGATAACCGTGTATTTAAAATTGACGGTGCAGGTTGGTCTGAAGGTGGTTTCAGATGGCCAACCGGTGGACACAGAGATTCTGTAGGGGTAGATGCTTCTGCTTTTATCGGTGAGAATTATGGTGAAAGTGATACACTTTACATCAGATTTATGTCTGCCGCAGATAACGCCGGACAAAGTGATTTTATCGCATTTATGGATTCCGATGACGGAGTTATGAATGCCGATGGTACTAATATGGATGTGGATCTTCCTTTCCGTGTAAGATGGCACATTCCAAATTGGGTGCATGATGGACAATGGCATGACCTTGCTATTCCATTGCCTCCTGCAACTAAAGCAGGTCTGGATTCAGCAAAAGCTGGTTTGACCTTAGCAGGTGATAGTCTGGAAGTTGAAGTAGACAGTCTATTTATGAACTGGTACTACGAAGGTGCCTGGGCTAATGGTTCCGGAACCGGCCACTGGGACGAAAGTGATCCTTACTGGACTGAATTTGATTGGGAAGCCGTTAAATTCTTCGGTCGTCACGTAGATTACGCTGATGGCGGATCTCCATTTTTCTTCGATTACTTCACAATTGGTGTTAAACCTGATGAGCTTGCTGCCCTTAACGTAGCTCCAAATGCAATTACCGGCGTAGAAGTTAACAGTGATGCCGGAGTGAATACCATTACTTGGCCTTCTTCAGCTGATGCTGGTGGATATAAAATATACTTCTCAGAAAATGAGATCACCGATCTTCTTGCTGATGGAGTATCTTTAATTGCATCTAAAACTTTTGAAGATGATCTCGCTGTTGATCATACATTGGAAGCTCCACACCCGGATCTTGCTAAAGACTTTACTGCATATTATGCAGTAACTGCAACTTCTGAATTTGGTAAAGAAAGTGCTCCGGCTACCGTAAGTTCAACTTCCGACATCAAAGTAATTGAGAGTTATGTGGCCGAAATGGATAATGACGCTATTGACGCTATGTTTGATGCTATCGATAACGAAACCATCCCTGAATCATCAGTTATGGCAGGTTACTTCCCTGATGGATACACTCCATTCACTATTAATCAGGATAGATACTTTGTAGAAGCTGGTTTAGCACCAGATGATGATGCAGACCTTTCAGCAAAATTCTGGATCGGTTACGGCGAAGAATTCAATGATCTTATCATTTATTCTGAGATCACGGATGAGTCTATCGTAATTGCCAGTGAATCAATTGGTTCTGCAGGTGCCTGGTCTTATGATTCTTACGAATTAGGTATTGGTAACTACCATCCTGAGTCGTTCATTATTTCTTCTACCCACGCTACGTACTCTGCTGGCGATGAGCCGGATTATCAGTTACGTGGTGGCCTCTTCTCTGATCGTGCTCCGTTTATTCAGGCATGGGATGGTGGAATAACCGGTGGATATGGTGAAGGTGAAATTCCTAACTCTCTTTCTATTGGTGAAGAAACTGAAACCGGATGGAGAATGCTTACTTTGATTAGTACGGTAAGCCTTTCTTTAGGTGAAGGAAACACAAGCCGTGCTTTCGATTTCCCATCTTCAGATAGTATTCAGGTGTATCCATTCCAGGCAGCGGTAAACGATGCCGATGATGCAACCCGTGAAACTCAGTTAGGCTGGTCAAACCGTGGTGGTGACGGAACCTGGTACAATACTCCAACCAAATGGCAGACCATTGCATTTGTTGGTGCAAACAGATTCCCAACAGGTACTTCTAATGAAGTTGATGGTGACACTCCGGTTGAGTTTAGCCTTGAACAGAACTATCCAAACCCATTCAACCCAACTACAAACATCAGCTTTACCTTAGGTAATTCTACCGATGTAACTCTTGAAGTTTACAACATGTTGGGCCAGAAAGTGGCTACACTTCTTCAGAATGAAAAACTGGCTGCCGGTAGCCATACACAAGCATTTAATGCTGCTAATTTAGCTTCCGGAATGTATTTATACCGATTAAGCACTCCTTCTTTTGTGAAATCAAGAAAAATGATGCTTATCAAATAATCGATATAGTCTAGTCTAATCACATACAAAGATCGGGTGTGGGATCAGCCACACCCGGTTTTTTAAACTCACCAACTTATGAAGAATTTAAAGTCTTTAAGGCTCGCTGTACTCTTTCTGTGTGGTTTACTTTTTATTACAAGCGATGTTTTTGCCGGTACGAAAGGTAAAATTTCAGGAAAAGTTAAGGATGAGTCTGGCGAAACATTGATAGGGGTTCAGGTGGTAATTGAAGGAACCACCCGCGGAACTACAACAGACATAGATGGTAATTATACCATAATAAACCTAGACCCGGGCACATACACTCTGGTCTTTTCTTATTTGGGTTTTGCAACTACCCGGGTAGAACAGGTAGAAGTAATTGTTGATAAAACGACTGAGGTTAATGTGGTTCTCAGCGAAGAAGTGATTGAAGGTCAGGAGATCGTTATTACTGCTGAGCGACCAATTGTTGAAAAAGACAGAACTACCACAACCTCTTATATCGACTCAAAAGAACTTGAAAATTTACCTTTGGTTAGTGTAAACGAAGCGGTAAACCAGCAGGCTGGTATCGTTGACGGACACTTCAGGGGCGGTAGAACCGGAGAGGTAGCTTACCTTGTTAACGGTGTACCAATTAATAATGCTTATAACAACCAGGCCTCATTTGAGGTTGAGCAAAACATGGTTTCCAGTCTTGAGGTAATCAGTGGTGTGTTTAACGCTGAATACGGACAGGCTATGAGTGGTGTGGTAAATATTGTAACCAAAGGGGTAACTCCGGAATGGTCGGCTAATTTACTCGCATACACCGGAACAATAGTTAGTAACAGAGAGCTGGAATTTGTTTCCAGAGATGTTGAGCCGGGAGCTTTCTTAACCATTGATGATTTTTCACAAGAAAAAGTATCCTACACCAAAGCATCATCGAAATTCGCTAATCAGGATATTCAATTTTCTGTGGGCGGTCCTATTATCAAAGATAAACTCGGGATCAAAGCAACTTTACGATACCTGAAAGAACCGGGCTATCTCATTGGTCGTGATCTGTTCAGACCGAGTGATCAGCAAATTGGTGTCTCAGGGGGTGGTGATCCATCAAACTGGCTCATCGAATCCACTGGTTCCGGAGACTATCAGGAATTGAATTTTCATAACCGGTATTCGTTAAACACCTCACTGGTTTATGAACTTAGCAGCAGAATAAAAATTGATTACAACTTGTTCCTGCAGGATAATGATGGCAGAAGTTACGACCATGCCTACAAATACAATCCGAATGGTATCAATAAGTACTATAATTTTTCTCAGAATCATATACTGGGTATTCGGTTTTCTATAGGGCAAAATTCATTTGCAAACTTCTCTTACAGTTATTTGCACGATCAGGGCGAGTTTAAATTATATAATGATGCAACTGATACAGAACTGGATGATCGTTATGTAGGTCCTGATCAATCTTCACAACAAGGTGAATCAGCGTTCAATATGGGGGGAAATTACCTGTATTCAACCCTCGATAACATCACCACACAAACCATGGTGGCTGATTTTACCTCACAAATTAACAATGTGATCCTATTCAAAACCGGTTTGTCTGCCCGATTACATAATCTGGACAACAAGTCATTCGGTATTACTACAGATGCTTTTGGAAATGCAATTCGATCAAACAGTATCTATGATAATTCCGCGCTGAATGTTTCTCCTTACGAAGCGGCCGGTTACGGACAGGTTAAACTCGAATTTGATGATCTGATCGTAAATGCAGGTCTGCGTTTCGATTACTTTAATCCGGATTATGTAGTTCCGATCGATATGGCTCAGGCCACTAAAGAGGAGATCCTGGATCCAACTACAAATCCTGCAGACTCAATTTTCATATCAAACAGAAAAGCCGCAGATCCTTCATTCCAGATCAGTCCGCGTTTAGGGATTGCATTCCCGATCTCTGAAACCGGGGTAATGCGTTTCTCAGCAGGTCTGTTCTTCCAGACTCCGCAGCTTAGTTTACTGTATACTAACAACGAGTTTGAGGCCAATCCTCAGTCTACCTCCATCTCATACGGTAATGCTAATCTGAAAGCAGAACGAACGTTACAGTTCGAGGTTGGTTTACAACAGGGACTTACCGAAACGTTAGGTCTCGATCTTACTGTATTTGCGAAAGATATCAGAAACCTTTCAGGTACTGAGGTTTACAGAGATGGTAGTGGTCGTCCCACTTCACGGTTAGTCAACCTCGACTATGGTACTATCAAAGGGGTAACACTTTCACTTTACCAAAGGGGAGATCAGCCGGTTACCTGGACCATCGATTATACCTTGCAATTCGCAAACGGTTCAGCGTCTAACCCGACCGAAACATTCAACCGTTTTGTGAACGGTCTGGATCCGATCATTCGATTGAATCGTCTCAACTGGGACCGAAGAAGTGTGCTTAACAACACCTTAACATGGGTGTCTGAATTTGGTTTAACAGTGTCTATGATCAACAGTCTGCAAACTGGTACGCCATATACTTCAGAGAGAAACTACCAAACTTCGCTTATTCCAAATAACGTGGATAAACCAATTTGGTTCAATTCTGATGCCCGTGTGTATTATCAGCCATTCAAGTTTGGAGCCGATCTGCAATTATTCCTGCAGGTGGATAACATTTTTGATGTTGCCGCACATTGGGGTGTTTACAGTGATACCGGTCTGGCTACCGAATCCACTGAGTTGAGCAGAAGAATAGCTTCCGGCACCCAGCCTGGTGGTTTGAACTCATACTATGAGTACTACATCAGTCAGGACAGGTTAAGCCCGCCAAGATCAATTAAAGTGGGTCTGAGCTTTAAGTTCTAGGAAATAAAGTGAAAGAATATTTTTACGAGAATCATATGAGACGATTAAAAACAATAACATATTTGGCCTGTATCCTGCTTTTAGGAACAGGTAGTGCGTATGCCCAAAGCCAGAATATTCCGGATGAGTATGATGGGGTAGTGCTTCGTGGTAATTATAATACCATAGCACGGGGTGTACTGGATGGTAACCTGATTGAAACCAACTTCAGAAACCATGGTGAATTAGCCCGATGGGGAGATATTCCATGGGGTGTTTGGCCGCGTGGTACAAATGCCCGCCATATTGATGGTGTTGGAGCAGTAGTTGCCGGGTATGTAAACGGAGCGGATGCAGATCGTATAACCAGCTTCGAAGACTATATTCACTACATAGAGAATAACATGATACCGGACACACTTCTTAACCCGGTGATCATAAACTACAGGGATGCAGGTGTTCGCCTGAGTCCATATTCCGGAAATGTATGGGGATGGTTGCCACTTCCCGGGTTCAATAATCCGGAAAGACGGGATTCTGTCTCAGGCATCTTCGAACCAACTCCGGCTTTATCGGACGATGAGACCTCATGGCCTCTGTACTGGCCCGATCGCCTGGAAGAAGAAGATATGGGTTGGCCCGGTACCTGGAATGGCCGCGATGGTCGTTTTGCCAGTGCTGATCTGGAATCCTACTACGTAATGGATGATTTCTCGGATCTCGAATATGCCTTTGGTATAGAAACAGACGATCCGGATGATGACACTGATGTTCCAACCCCTCACAGTCCGTTAGGGGTGTATTATCCTAGTCCATATAGTGATCCGACTATGGGTGGTTTTGGTCTTCAAACTCAGGTACGTGTTTTCCAATGGGCAAACATACTGGCAGAAGATACCATGTTCCTTATCTATCGTATCACTAACAAAGGAGACTTCACCCAGAAACGTCTTTACTTTGTACAGATCGTGGATTACGGTATCGGGGAAGATGAGAACGATGACTGGGCAAACTACGATCCGATCCTTGACGTGGTGTACGGCTGGGATGACAGTGGTATTGCAGAGGGTTATCAGGGTGGTCCTGATTATGTGACCGGGTACACCGGTTTTGCCTTCCTTGAATCTCCGGCAAACGACAACAATAATATTGATGACGATCAGGATGGTATTATTGATGAATCCCGATTTGATGAAAATTACATCATGCTCGAAGGTCAGTTAGCCATCACAAACCATGTAGTGAATAACTACGATCTGGATGCATTCGAAAATTTCTACGAAACAGATCTTGAAGATCGTCCGGCGTATCAACGTGGTGTTTGGTTCACAACTGATGAAAACCTTGATTGGGTTGGTTTCACGGATGATAACGGAAACGGCATACATGACGTTGGGGAAGTTCTCAATAATGATGTTGGTCGTGACGGTTTAGGTGTTTTCGACCTTAATTACCCGGGACCTGATGAGGGAGAGGGTGACGGCCTACCAACCAATGGTGAGCCGAATTATAACGAACTGGATGTGGATGAATCAGATCAGATCGGTTTAACCGGTATTGATATCAATACTCGTCCATTCTACGAAAGTGGTAATAACCTTCGTGATGATACCTGGTTATTCGAACGAATTCGTGTGAACCTATTCCCTGATCCGGATGTGATCCCACCGGTTGATGGTGTTCGAAATGATGAGCCGTTCCTGCTCTTCGCCTCCGGTGAAGTAGAACTTGCAAGTCAGGATATACCGAACGGTAAATCAACCGACTTCTTCTCAACCGCATGGATCTTTGGTGATGATGAACAAGACTTCTTCAAAAACAGAAGAACCGTTCAGAATATTTACAATGCGGATTATAACTTTGCACAACCACCAATTGCTCCAACGCTTAAAGCGGTAGCAGGCGATGAAAGAGTAGTATTATCATGGGATACCCTTTCAATCAGAAGTTATGACCGTTTCCTTCAGGATTTCGATTTCGAAGGCTATCGGGTGTATAAAGCAACCAATAATATCTTCGCTGATGCACGAACCATTACCGACATCAACGGAACGCCAACCTTCTATGAGCCGATCGCACAATATGACTTGGTAAATGATATCAGTGGACCGGTTACCGTTCTTGAAGGCGAAGCCGTTTACCATATGGGTGATAACACCGGCCTCGCATTCAATTATGTAGATACAGATGTGATCAACGGTAAGACCTACTATTATGCAGTTGTTGCTTACGATCGTGGTATCTTCCCGGAAGAAGGTTCCGGTGCGCCCGGTATCGATCCACAGGAAAATACCTTCCGTGTTGCAGTTAACCTTTCCGGTGAAGTAACCGGGGTATCTAAAAACGCTGCGGTTGTAGTGCCAACTACACCTCCAGCCGGATATGTATCTGGTGGAGCCACGGTAGATCTTTCTAAAGTTACCGGCGGTACAGCAACCGGATCTGCAGAAGTAAATATCGTTAGTGAACTCGAATTAAGAGATGAGTATCAGTATAGGGTGAACTTCTTCGATTCTGCCTCAACCACCGGTGATTATCGACTTACTTCCGGTTTCACCATGAAGGAGCTCACGAACGACTCTGTAATTATTGCTCGTAAAGAGTTTACAACAAGTACCACGGTAATTGATGGTTTCACTTTCAACATGGCAAATGATGAGCCGGGTGATGTGATAGAAAACAAATCCGGATATATCATTAACGAAGGTGGCGAAAATGAGCTATACAATTTCAACCCGAATGAATTAGATGGTGTTTCTACCGATTGGGTGATCGATATCGATAACAGTATTGATGGTGCAGAATCAAATGCATTCTATGCCACAGATAAGAGTTATGAGATCGAGTTCGTAGATCCTAACGATAGTATGTATACACCTCCACGTTATTTAAGTTTAACGTTCAGCAGAGTGGATATCCCTGCTTTTGCACGCAACCGTTCAACCGGTGAGTTGGTTGATATGTTAGTGGCAGATAATGATGATTCAGATGATCTGAGTCCGGGTGATCAGATCGTGATCACCGAGAATACGGGACCTCGTGTGTATCAACACAGATTTACAGTATCCTTCCTTTTTGGAACTGCTGGAAATCTTCCTGCTCCGGGACAAAAGATCGTGATCAGCTCAACACGTCAATTCGGGTCGGACGACTTCTTTGAATTTGGCGTTAAAAAAGGAGCAATTGATGATGATCTGGCAAAATCAGAGCTCGAAAATATCAAAGTGATCCCGAACCCATACGTGGGAGCAGCCTCCTGGGAGCGTTACTCCGGCTCATTAGGTCGTGGAGAACGTAAGATCGAGTTCGTGAATCTGCCAAGGAAATGTACCATTCGCATATTCAACGTTCGTGGTGAGCTTATTAAGACTCTTGAACATGATGGAGCCTTTAACGACGGTTCTGAACCGTGGGATCTGAGAACAAATAATAACGAAGACGTTGCTTACGGCGTTTACTTCTATCACGTTACTGCAGAAGGTATCGGTGAGTATGTAAACAAATTCGCAATAGTTAAATGATGGTAGTCACTTCTAAATTTTCTAAAACTATGAGAAGAACGAAAAGAATATTACTCATTTTGACATTGGTAGGTTTGTTTGCTTCGCCGTCAGTATTTGCCCAAAGCAGGGTAGGTACATCTGCAGCACCATTCCTCACAATGGGTGTCGGAGCTAAAGCTCTGGCATTAGGACACGCAAATACGGTTAACAGTTCGGGTGCAGAAGCTTTATTCTGGAACCCGGCTGCCATTTCACTCGAAAATGAAGGGGGAACCCGAAGTTCCGGTTTCATCACGGTGAATCAATTATTTGTGGATGTCAGTGCATACGCTTCCGGTTTGGTAATTCCGGTATCTGAAAGTGGAAATCAAAGATTCGGTATCGGTATCAACTATGTTGATTATGGCCGAATGGATGTGTACACCGTAGAATTACAGGAAGGAACCGGTGCAACTTTTGGCGCACATGATCTCAGTATTGGATTGAGCTATGCTCAAAACCTGACAGAATCCTTCTACTTTGGTGGTACCGCGAAAGTGGTTCAGCAAAAGATCTACGATATGCATGCAGAAACCTTCGCATTTGATTTCGGATTTGTGCTTCAAACCGAATACCTGAATGGTATGAGGATCGGAGCCGCGATCTCTAACTTTGGTGGAAACATGCAAATGAGCGGCATTAACTCTGAGTATCAGATCGATATTGATCCTAGCAGCGATGGAAATAATGTGAATATTCCGTCCCGTCTGTATATGGATAAATGGGCGCTCCCACTATCATTTAAATTTGGATTAGCCATTCCTGCCATTAAGAAAGACAACCTTCAGTGGTTATTACTGGCCGATGCGCAACAAACCAATGACAATGATTTAAATATCGATTCAGGCACAGAACTTAGTTATCTTTCCAAAACAGTACGATTCCATGCCCGCGCCGGTTATAAGGATATTTTCCTCGGCGATCAGGTTGATTCGCACTTATCCTACGGAGCCGGTTTTACTTTACGGACATCCACAGGAATAGCCATTGGAGTAGATTTTGCTCAAGTTCCATTCAACTATTTGGGACAAACAACCATTGTTGATTTAAAACTGTATTTTTAAATGCATTTAACACAATTTGATATGAATGGCTGCTTCTCAAACAAGCGGCCATTCTTTTTTTTACTGGTTTTGGTTTTAGCTTTTGCCTCGTGCAGTAAAACCGACAATAACAAAGAGAAAACACTATTCAGCGTTAACGGAGAGACTCGAACCGTTGAGGATTTTGAGAATGCCTATGTCAAGTATCTGATTAAAACCGGTCAGAATGATACCAAGTACGGTCGCGAAGTATTTCTTACCGAACAGGTAGACGAGATCTTAATGGCACAGGCTGCGAGTGATCTGGGATATCTGGATCACGAAACTTACCATTCAGCCATTGCTCATCAGACCCGAAAGTCAGTAATGGATACCTATTTCGTAGACGAAATGGATGAAGTACTTGAAATGCCTACGGAGGAAGAGTTAAGACTCGCCTTTGCAAAGAATAAACGTCGGGTATACGTTCGCCATTTATATTCCCGCCGCGAATCTGATCTGATGGAGCCCTATCAGCGACTAAGGAATGGAGAATCTTTCGTGGATGTAGCTAACGATTTTTATGAGACGGCCGAATATGATTCCTTAGCCGGTTATTTGGGGCCGATCAAGTATTTTGGGGTGGATGATGCCTTCGCTGATGCTGCATTCAATACCAATCAGGGAGATTTTACAAAACCTGTTCAAAGTCAGTTTGGATTCCATATCATCTATGTAGAATACATTGAATTCCCGGCAATGCTGGCCGAAGATGAATTTCAATATCGTAAAAAAGGCCTCACAAGTCAGGTTCGCCTTCGTAACCAAAGTCTTGCAGCCAACGGTTATATTCGCGATCTGATGGGGAAATTACTGGTCGAAGTTGATCGTGATAATGTTCTTTCACTGATGGATACTATCAAAGAGCTGGATGGGGAAGAGATCATTCAGAACAATGGTATGGAAGAGCAACAAAAGGTTTGGAATGACAGAAGACTCGATCAGCTAAAAGCTTCTTTCGATACAGAAACAGTGTTGGCATCCTACGTTCTGAATGGAAACAGAACCGAGTTTACATTTCAGGATTATTTGAATTGGTTGCCTTATATGTCATTCGATGAATCCAAGAACCGTACAGGAGCATCCATAGGCCGGGCAATGAGGAATCAGGTTTTGTATGAACTTGGCATGGATCAGGATCTGGAAAATGATCCAAGGGTTAAGCGGGAAGTAAGAAAAAGAGCACTGGAGGTTCTCTCAGATCTATATGAAAGAGATCTTACCATTGAGGCACTTCGGGATACCAGCGAAATTATTATCCCGGCTTCATTCAGAGACAGAATGATCAGAGATAAGAATTTCCAGATGATAGCTACCTATTGGTACATTACAGCTGAAGACATGCCCTCAGCAAGAGAAATAAGAGAAGCGCTAGAAGATGGAAAAGACCCCTCATCTTATGATTCGTACCATTTAAAAGAAGAAGTAGATGTTGTTCCAACCGATCCGGATTATAAGTTAGTAAGAGATGGATTGATGGAGATGCCGTATGTGGCACATTCCGGTGATAAAGGATGGATGGTGATGGGTATAGATAGCAGAACAATCACTGAAATTGATGAAAATACCGGTGATCTTGAACTAACACTGAGATATCGGGTATACGATGCACTTAAGTCTACAGTCGACAGCCTTAAAGAAGAGGCAGATATATTTGTTGATTGGGAGCTGTTCAACGAGATCTATGAAGTTTGGAAAAAGAAAGAGTCATGAACTAATGGAGTAAATATATGAAACGTTCATTATTACTGATTTTCAGCCTGATTTTAATTGGTTCAACGGTTGGTTTGGCCCAGGAAACACAGTATGAGTTTATACAAGACCAAACCTATAGCACAGAAAATAGTGCAGGAGAGTGTACGAGATGTGTGTTGGATATTTACTATCCTAAAGACATAGATGATTTTGCCACAGTTATCTGGTTTCATGGCGGGGGATTAACAGGTGGAAATAAAGAGATTCCGGAAGGATTAAAGAATAGAGGTGTGGCAGTGGTTGCGCCAAATTATAGTCTGTATCCGAAGGTAAAAGCACCCGTTTACATTGAGGATGCAGCAGCAGCAGTGGCCTGGGTATTCAATCATATCGATGAATTTGGCGGATCGGCTGAGAAGATCTTTATATCCGGACATTCAGCCGGTGGTTATCTGGCCAGCATGATTGGGTTAGATAAACGATGGCTGGCAGCATTTGAGATAGATGCAAACGATATAGCGGGACTTATCCCTTTAAGTGGACATACGATCACTCACTTTACGGTTCGAGAGGAACGCGGAATACCCGGTACTCAACCCATTGTTGATGATCTTGCTCCGTTATTTCATGTTCGGGCTGATGCGCCACCATTACTTCTGATCACTGGGGATCGTGAATTAGAAATGCTTGGACGTTATGAAGAGAACGCCTATCTGTACAGAATGATGCTGGTTGCAGGACATAATGACACCCGTATCATGGAAATGGATGGCTACAATCACGGGATGGTTTATCCCGCATTACCTTTGATCATCAACGAGATACACAGAGTCTTAAATAATCGAAAATCTGCGGATTAATCGATCTGATCAAGCAGCGCTTTTGCTTCATCCATTTGTAGGGTTATTAAATAATTGAACACCAGATTTAGTTTATTTTGAATGGCTGAATCTGAAGCATGTGCTTTCCGTTTTAAATATAGATCATAAACGAGTTGCAGATCCGACTCATCAAATGGAACACCGGTAAATTCCTGGATCTTTATAAGGAAATCGAAACCAAATTCGTCGGTTGGTTCGAGCATGGTTCCTTCACCAAAATCGTTCCAGGTAACCAATTGCAAATGATCGATATTTGCCGTGCTTGCCATTTCCAGCATTTGTTCAAGCGTTTGAGTGCCGTTGTGTTGAATTTCCCATCCGATGATATTTCCGTACCCACCTTCCTCATAAAAGTCTACAAATCCGGGATAGGCAGAACCCATGCCCACAGTAAATGAATTAATCTGATTGTTATAGAAGTTTTGTACCAGCTGTGCATGATTGTTATTACCATTATATACCCACGAATATTCTCCGTCACCTTCGGTCCCCAGATCATTTTTTTCTCCCCAGATAGACAGGAATAGAGGATTGGGATCTAATCCGGAAAGGATCGTATTCCACGCAGTACCTGATTCTATGTGAACAGGAGTGAATACTAAGGCTAATGGCGTATCATCGATAGTGATATAGTTTTCATCATTAAAATAATTAGCCTCTACATAATTAAAATCGTTGGTAGCTGCTTCAATAGAAGAGGTCGCCAGTCCGGCGTTTACAACTTGTTGAGTAGTTCTGTCTTCATACACGATCCCATAGTTAAGCCCCACTTCATCCATGAGATCGATTACGTTATTTGAGCCTTTTAAATTTTCATCATAATCATTCAGGTTGTAAGTGCCGTACCAATCGATGAGCACTCCGTCTATACCGATGAGTTTCATTAATAACAGGTGATATTCTATTACATCAGGATCGTTTGTAGAATAGGGGCCAATGAGAGGATAGAAATGAGAAGCAATTTCCCGTTTTCCATCCACGATCGTTTCAGGATCACGGTTTGCCATGGTCCAATGGGAACTCCAGCTCCCATCGAAATCACCGGTTGTAAACCATGGCATATAATGTATATAAACCATCATATCATTCGATTTTGGAACATCAACGGGGTCTAACCGGTCGACATCAAAATTTGCAACCAGATTGATTTCGGACGCGATCGTTAATGTTAAAACTGAATCCGTACTTTCAATATCACCGGTCCAACCGGTAAATTCCCAGCTATCATCTGGTATTGCTTGTACTTGTACCACTGAACCGTGATCATAATCTGTTTTTTGAGGGGTCTGTATAAGGGTTTCAGTTACTGTACCACTCCCGATTTTTGTAATTGTAAGCGGATAATTCCTGATCGTGAATTCAGCAGTAATATCGAGATCATTATTCACGGTAAGTTCGAACGGGTTGTCTTTCGAATTTATATCTCCACTCCAACCTGTGAACGTGTACCCTACTTCATTCAGCGCCATGATCCGGATATCTTCGCCGGAGACGATCTGCATATTTTCTGAAGGGATCACACTTCCTCCAACAACGGGAGTAATCTCAATATTCATCGTATAGATTGCAGGGGTATTTTCACCGTTACACCCCAAAATTATAACTAATAATAAACCCGGGAAAAGAACTGATAACAAGCGCATGATCAACAAGTTAGGAAAGGTTGGTTAACTCCATATAATGTACAAAATCGGGACAAGAAATGGAGATAAAACCGGGGGGGAATAATGATAAGAGAGTAGGTAAAACAAAAAAAGCTTCCCGAAAGGGAAGCTTTGTACCGCGTACGGGATTCGAACCCGTGCTACCGCCGTGAAAGGGCGGCGTCCTAGGCCTCTAGACGAACGCGGCGCTAACTAAATGATCATTAAAATGGGGAGCCCGATGGGAATCGAACCCACGACCTCCAGGGCCACAACCTGGCGCTCTAACCGACTGAGCTACGGGCTCCGTGAAAATAAATACTCAGGTAGCTTTATTCAGAATCATTATCGTAATGTGAGTTAGTCATCTTGATCAATACGATGTAACCTAACGTACAAATGATAAAAGAAATCAAAGAAAAGATAACGATATCTGCTGTCACTACTAGAATAACTATGTACCGCGTACGGGATTCGAACCCGTGCTACCGCCGTGAAAGGGCGGCGTCCTAGGCCTCTAGACGAACGCGGCGTTTCAATAAATCAAAAATCAGCTTTGTGGAGGCGACAGGCGGATTCGAACCGCCGTACGAGGTTTTGCAGACCTCTGCCTAGCCACTCGGCCATGTCGCCTTGTATTAGGCTTGCAGATCTTCCGGTTACCGATATTGCTGAAATGCGAATGCATTCCAAAGGAATGCATTTATCAGGTCGGAAATTCTACAGAAACCAAAGTTACGATTTTACCCAAAAATTGTAAACCTGTTTTTTATAAATTAATGAGAAATATTTGAGCCGGTTTCTCTATCATATTCATATCTCAATAATAGGCATGAGTTAGAGTAGGTCTTGCACAGAAAAAAATCGTATTAGTGAACTTAAAATAGTTGGAGTCTATGAGTACAAACAAGAAGATATACAGTGTATTACTGGTCCCGTCCATTCTGGGTATATTCGGCTATCTCGATTATGGTTTTTTCTTTAAGTCGGGGACTGCCGGATTCGGAATTCTGATGTCTCTGTACATCTATTTTAAGGAGAATAAAAAGCCGAATGACATTTGGTTTGTGATCATGGCTTTCGTGTTTTCTATTGCCGGTGATTGGTTTCTATCTACCAGAAATGGTCAGACCGACCGTTTTGTGATTGGAATTGGATTATTCTTTGTGGCTCATATCGGATATCTGAGTTATGCATTGGCAAATGGGACTATGAAAAAGAAATTTACAGCTATATTCACGGCTGTATTTTTGATGTATTATGCATTGGTTTTATTTCCTGCGATCGATGAAATGGTGCTTAATGTGGCCGTTCTTATTTATTTGTTGATCTCTTGTTTGTCCTTTGGAATTGCAGTCGGATTCAGGGGGAACAGAGAGGCCGCAGCCGCCTATATTTTCGGGATCTTTCTGGTCTTGTTTTCTGATACGATTATATCCATCAAAGAATTTGTAGGCATTGCAGAGGTCGGCTTTCTGATCCTTCCAACTTATTACATGGCTCATATTGCCGTAACCTATGCAGTGATGAAGAAAAGTGCAGTATTCAGTGCTTTGCCGGAAAGTAATGGCTGATCAGGAATTAAGAATGAATAATGAAATTAGTACTTCCTGAAAGGAAGCTCTATAACAAAGTGCCGTCCGACTAATTGCAGAAGCATTCCTTTACAGCTCTGATATCCCGTCATTATCCCGCCGCTATTTGACCGGCCGTTGTTCTTTTTTGTATATACTTGCACTGGAGTTATACCGAAGGGATACCGGACTTGTACCGGAGGGGTCAGATATTGAAATGAATGGAAGTGTGATGTGTGTACGCCATTCAGATACTATGATTTGACTAATAAAACAGGAAGTGTTTAATACCAGGGTACATTTGGACTATCCTGACCTCTTCCCAATGTACTGATCGGTTAAGAATAGAGAATCATCGGGATTGCATTTGGTTGAGGTACTCATTTACTGAGAAATCTCCGAGAGAGCGATGAGAGTGGAGGTCACTTATGTGATATTAAAGATGTTGAGCCATTGAAAAAGAAACCTGAAAAGACTAAGAAGCCAACGAAGAAATTAGTTTCTTTCATTTTAGGTCAGAATGTACAGTAGGGTAATCTTGAGTGTTATGTTTTACTTACATTTCACTCAAAAATAAAAGCCTATATAAATCATTAACTTATATAGGCTTTAAGTACGCCCATCAGGACTCGAACCTGAAACCTATTGCTTAGAAGGCAATTGCTCTATCCAGTTGAGCTATGGGCGCCTGTTCTGAAACTTAAAAAGAAAATTCCAAAACCCAACAAACTCAAAGCGCTCTTTGAAATTTGAAAATTTGAGTTTTGGAATTTAATGGTCGGGGAGACAAGATTTGAACTTGCGACCCTCCGCTCCCAAAGCGGATGCGCTACCGGACTGCGCCACTCCCCGGTTTTTTTCAAGACTTCAAAGATAAGGGATTTGTTATTTCTTTGCCAAGAAAACTATCAATTTTTCTGAAAAATATTAGTCGTGAAGGATCGCCTTTACATAATTATCCCAGCTCATTTCTTTAGCCGATTCCCGAACATTTTCACCCGGCAGAGGATGATCAAGAAAACGGATCATCTGTTCCGCCATGGAGTCAATATCTTCCGGTTCTGCGAGATAACCGTTAAATCCGTCTTCGATGGTTTCAGGGAAATGTCCCACACGAGTCGCCAGTATAGGGAGTTCAAAATTATAAGTAAGTGATTCCACCCCCGAAGGAGTTGCCGTTAAATAATAAAGGATACTGCAATCCGCCGCCTGAAAGTATTTATGTACGTCTTCATTTGGGATGAATTCGTTTTTCACCACGGCTGAATCGCCTAATCCAAGTTCATCCACAAGCGACAGAGGCCGGTAATCTTGTTCACTTTCTTTATTCTTGAGCAAGAGTTTTTGAGCAACTCCGAATATTCCGCGTTTTATCTTAGTGGATAGTTTACTCGTATCCAGCGTAGCCCAGAATTCTTCTCCGCAGATCAAAAAGGAGACATCATCTCTTTGCCCGGTTACTTTTTTGAACGCATGAATAGCGTTATGGAGTCCCTTGTACTTGCGTATGAAACCGAAATACAGGAATACATGTTCTTTTAAGCCCAGCGACTTTTTAAAAGCATCCACATCAAAATCGGGGTCGGGCTGATAGAGATCATACACCGGGTGAAATAATTTGATCACCGTAGTCTTCGAGTTACTTCGTTCACCGGTCTCGTTAACTTCAAAATCACGTCCGGGATACAGCGTCTTGAGCTCATCAACTGTTTTGTAGGCATGAGCAATGTACGTATCCGCGTGTTTGATCCCCATTTTGGTAAAGGTTTCATCCACCGTACTACCTTCTTTCTGAATCACAAAATGCAGATCGAAAATGATCTCAGCATCAGAATATTTTTTCAACCACTTTGCGATCTTTCCCATCGGTAATCCCTGAATGGAAATAGCCCATTGAAATATCACCTTATCCGGATTCAGCGATTTGATGTATTTGGCAGTGGCCGTCCAGCTGAGTGGATTATTATAGTTGGTGATGTACTTAACCTGAATGTTGGTTCCTTCCAGAAAATCAGATCGGCTTGACTTATCTACAAATTCCCGGGGGATGATAGAGGGATATTGATTGGTCCAGGAAACGATATGAACTTCATTATCCGGATCTTTATCCAGTGTTTTTGCAAGTGAAGTATTGTAATTGGAGATCCCGCCTTTGAAACGCGGACCGGGACCAAAACAAACGATTTTAGCCATGATCAGGCGTATTTTTCAACGGCTACATCATAAACCCGACGCATTCCCTCTTCCAGAGAGATCTTCGGTTTCCAGCCAAGTTTTTCGGTTACAAAATCCATATTGGCATACCGTGAGTGTACTCCAACCGGTTTATCAAGCAAAGGTTTGATGGTTGGTTCGTACCCGGCGAAGGAACCAAATACTTTAATAAGGTCAAGAAAAGAGGTAAGTCTTCCGCTACCAATATTAATAGCCGTTCCGTCTTTAATGTGATCCATGGCGAGTAACGAACAGTCGATAACATCATCGATGTGGACAAAATCGCGACCTTGTTTGCCGGAACCCCATACTTCAAATGGATCCTCTTTTAATGCCGCCCGTCTGGCAATTGCCGGAACAGGATAACTCAGATCCTGATCTTCGCCATAACCGGAGAATGGACGGATACACGTAACGGAGATCCCGTAATACTCTGCAGCGATCGAAGCGAGATATTCACCGGTTAGCTTGGTCCAGCCGTAGGTCATATCCGGTTGTCCCATTTTTTTGAAGTTGATGTCGCTCTCACTCAGAGCAATGGCATCCGATTCAGTTTGAAGATCGGTCGGATAAGCAGCACTTGAACTTGGATAAAGAACCCGTTTTGGTTTATGCTCGCAGATCCACTTAAAGAATGTAGCGTCGATTGCGAGGTCTAAAGCTACTTTCATAGGGTCGCCATCAATGGTGGCTCTCCCTCCAACAATAGCAGCAAAATGGAATACATCATTAAACTGTCCGATCTCAAGCCCGAACGTAGAATTGAAGTAATCAGGATCCTGTAAGAGACCTTCCAGAATAATACGAACATCTTTGTGTATAAAGATCATACGCTCATCATCTCCGAAATACTCTAATCCGCCAGCTTTACGCGATGGTGTGTTTTCAGGTAACCAGGTTGATGGATGGGTTCCCACCGACAAGTCGTCGATAAAGATGATCGTATCGTTAGTGGTGTTATAAAGTCGTTTAACAAAATTGCGTCCTACAAATCCGCAACCTCCGGTGATCAGATGAAAAGCCATAGATGTTTTATTCCAATTTATTTTGAATTACCTGCACCATCAAAGATATCAAAGTAAGCTATTAACCATAATGCAGATAAATATTTGTCATTTTGCCTGAAGATAACCATTCTTTAAAAAAAGGCCGTTATTTTGAGGCACTTTTATCAGGAAATCCCGTTCTTTGCGGTGCAATTTTTAAAGAAAAGCATTTTTATGAAGCGATCCCTATTCATTTTGTTCATTTTAGGTTTACTAACCCCGGTTAAGGCTCAAAGTATTTCAGTATCAACGAGTACATCTGAAGTGAAAACTTATTCGGCATCTTTAGTTGGTACTAATATTGAGATCATGGATGGTGATGGACAAACAGTGTTGAGTACAAAGTACAATATGCCGGCAGAAGGAGATGAATCTTTTGATGTTTACCCTCTTGATAATGGAGGATTTGTAGTACGCGAGAATATTGCCAATTTTCTCATTTTCAATAGTTATGGAAGGGTGGCGCATTCAGTTTCCAACAGTACACAAAGCGCAGGTGGTGAAGCGATTTCGGAATTGGCCATGGACCCGAATGGTAAAACGATCGTTGTGTATAATCCGAAAGTGATATCCGGAGGCCAAACCGGTTCGAGAGCACAGCGTATAGAGGTAAGTAAAGTGACGCTTAATCTATATTATAGCGCAGATCGGGCGTTAAAAAATGTGGTGGTGTCACCGGACGGTGCACTGATTGCCTTTGTTTCTGAGAAGGCCGGTACCGATGATGAAGTTGAAATTATGGATCGCTACGGAAACACCTTGCAAACTATTTCGTTCGATCAGGATGTGGAGGGCGTTAGTTTTTCGGAAAACGGATTGTACGCTACCATTTTTTCTACAGGTAGGGCAGCCGCTTATCAGGTGCGTTCCGGTGACCGTGTAGGTAGTTCCAGTAGTTTTGGAGACCAGCCGCTTCGATACGCAACCTACGATCCTGTTGAAAAAACTATCTTAGGAATTAGTGCATCGGGAGGGTCAACATGGGCCAATGTTGAAGCTCATGCCATAAGTGTTTCTAGGCGGAAACTAACGCACGAAAGCATATCCGGGAGCTTTACCCGGCAAACAGTGATCGATCTGAAAAAAACAGGTACCGGCAACTATACCCTTACCGGACTTGATAAAAATCTCAATTTGAAGGTGAGGTTTTAGGGGGAGACCCTGAAATTTTTTCATCAAAAAAGCCCGACTCATTGAGCCGGGCTTTTACTTGAATATTGTCTTGTTGAATATTGTTTATTGCCTATGCTTCTTTTGCCTCTTCTGATTCGTCTTTTGTTTCCTCAGAATTATTGGCTTTTTCAGAAGTAGTATCTTCTTTCGGTTCTGCCAGGGTCCAGTCGAATTCAAGACCGTCCCGGGATTTGTTCATCTTTATTTTGATGGTTGATCCCGGCTCTTTTTTGTCTTCGAGTAACTCTTCAGCGAGTGGATCTTCGATATATTTCTGGATCGCTCGCTTAAGTGGTCGGGCACCATATTTCTGATCAAAACCACGATCTGTGATAAAGTCTTTAGCACCTTTAGTCATTTCAATCGTATAACCAACTTCTTTGATTCGACTGAATAACTCCTCGCTCAGAACATCAATGATCTGGAAGATATCTTTCTTCTCAAGAGGCTTGAAGGTAATGACGTCATCAATACGGTTCAGGAATTCAGGATTGAACACTTTTTTCAATGCATCCTGAATGGTCGATTTCATTTTAGCATAATCGAATGCCGTTTCGGTTGGATCACCGAATCCAATACCTTTGCCCATGTTTTTAATGTCACGGGCACCAATATTAGAGGTCATAATGATGATCGTATTACGAAAATCTACACGTCGTCCTAAACTATCGGTGAGTATTCCATCATCCAGTACCTGAAGCAGAATATTGAATACATCGGGGTGTGCTTTTTCGATCTCGTCGAGCAATACTACACTATATGGTTTGCGTCGAACTTTCTCGGTAAGTACTCCACCTTCTTCGTATCCAACATAACCCGGAGGTGCTCCGATCAATCTGGAAACAGAGAATTTTTCCATGTACTCACTCATATCGATACGGATGAGCGTGTCATCTTTATCGAAGAGATATTTTGCCAGTACTTTAGCCATTTCAGTTTTACCCACACCGGTAGGACCGAGGAAGATGAACGAACCGATTGGTCTGGATGGATCTTTCAGACCTGCCCGTGTACGTTGAATAGCTTTTGTTAATTTCACAATGGCTTCGTCCTGTCCGATCACTTTGCTGCCTAACTGCTCTTTCATTTTGAGCAACTTCTGGCCTTCATTCTCGCTGATCTTATTCACAGGAACACCACTCATCATGGCGATCACAGAAGCAACATCATCATCAACCACATCAAAAACGATGCTTTCAGATTCTTTTTCCCATTCACGCTGAGCCACTTCCAGATCTTCGATCAGGCGTTTTTCTTTATCGCGTAGTCGGGCAGCTTCTTCAAAGCGCTGTTTTTTAACCATCGAATTTTTTTCTAATCCGGTGGTTTCAATTTCTTCTTCGAGCTGTATGATATGTTTAGGAACAGTGATATTTGCCAGATGAACCCGTGCACCGGCTTCATCCATGGCATCGATCGCTTTATCCGGAAGGAAATGATCCGTTACATATCGGTCGGTGAGTTTTACACAAGCTTCGATCGATTCATCAGAATACCGAACGCTGTGGTGTTTCTCATACTTTCCTTTGATCTGATTCAGGATCTCAATGGTTTCCTCCGGAGTGGTCGGATCAACCATGATCTTTTGGAATCTACGTTCCAGAGCTCCGTCTTTCTCGATAAACTGTCGGTACTCGTTAAGTGTAGTAGCACCAATTGCCTGAATATCACCCCGGGCAAGTGCCGGCTTAAGCATGTTTGATGCATCCAGAGAACCGGATGCGCCACCCGCACCAACTATGGTATGTAGTTCATCAATAAACAGAATTACATTATCTGTTTTTTCGAGTTCACTCATTACGGCTTTCATGCGTTCTTCGAATTGACCACGATATTTTGTTCCGGCTACCAACGCAGCCAGATCTAAGGCGATCACGCGTTTGTCGTAAAGCACCCGTGATACTTTTCGGTCAACGATCCTTGAGGCCAGACCTTCAGCGATCGCTGTTTTACCAACTCCCGGTTCTCCGATAAGTACGGGATTATTCTTTTTACGTCGGCTCAGCACCTGAGCAACCCGTTCAATTTCTTTGTCCCGACCAATGATCGGATCCAGTCGGCCTTCTTCTGCCATCTGGGTCAGATCACGACCAAAATTATCGAGTACAGGGGTTTTTGATTTGTCCATTCTTTTCTCCCGTGAGCTACCTGAGCTCTGTGAACCTTTCGATGATGGTGAGGAAGTACTTGCCGTTATACCGGAAGCATCGTCAACATCATCGCGAGATTTACCGGAGATGATCAGGTCGAGTTCTTCCCGAACAGCATCGTAAGAAACGCTGAATTGCTGTAAGATCTGTGCAGCAATATTTTCGTCGTCGCGAAGCAGAGACAATAGTAAATGCTCGGTACCAATAGTGTCGCTCTTGTAGAGTTTAGCTTCGAGATAGGTGATCCGCAGAACCTTTTCAGCTTGTTTGGTGAGGGGGATGTTACCAACGGTAACGGATCCTCCAGTACCTCGTACAGTATCTTCTATCGTTTTTTTAAGCTTGAAAAGATCGCAGTCAAGATTCTTTAAAATACGAACTGCTACACCATCACCCAGTCGTACGATTCCTAAAATCAGGTGTTCAGTTCCGATGTAGTCGTGACCAAGACGCAGAGCTTCTTCTCTGCTAAACTGTATAACATCACGAACTTTACTTGAAAAATTACCCTCCATGTGATAAGTCCTGTTAACTTGTATAAAAATTCTATGCTCTTTAGGGCAAAAAACGAGCCAAACATTAATTTAGTTCATTCTCCTACGAATGTAGCAGAGCACTAATGTAAATGCAAACAAAATGGGGTTCGAATCTCTTAATAAAGTGGTTTGCCTGTCATTTCTTCAGGCTGCTCCAATCCCATCATCTTTAACAGAGTCGGGGCAACATCTGCCAGAATACCATCATGCATTTCCACACCGGGGTTATTAACCAATATTGCCGGTACAGGAGCAGTGGTATGAGCAGTATGAGGACTTCCATCTTCTTTGATCATGCAATCAGAATTTCCGTGATCAGCGATGATCAGAGATCGGTAACCATGTTCGTTGGCTGTTTCAATTACTCTCTTGAGTTGTTTGTCTACGGCTTCAATAGCTGCAATGGCTGCATCCATATCGCCGGTATGTCCAACCATGTCGGGGTTGGCAAAATTGAGGATCACCAGCTGATATTCTTCACCAGCAAGTTTTTCCACGAGTGCATCGCCAACTTCAGGGGCGCTCATTTCCGGTTGCAGATCGTAAGTAGCAACTTTAGGGCTTGGGATCACGAGTCGGTCCTCACCTTTGTTGGGTACTTCAATTCCACCATTAAAGAAATAAGTTACGTGCGGATATTTTTCGGTCTCAGCAATTCTGAATTGTTTAAAACCTTTTTTACTGACCCATTCGCCCAGGGTATTCACGAGATCCTGAGGGGGATAGGCCACCTGTGCAAATTCGAAGGTAGCATCATATTGAGTAAAGCAAGCATAATTTAAATTCAGGTCTGCTTTTACCTCAAATTCATTTAACCCTTTTTCATTGAGTGCACGACTGATCTCACGGGCCCGGTCACCACGGATGTTATAAAAGATCACAGAGTCATCCCGGTCGATCCTTGAATCAGCTGAATCGTTAAGGAGTACCGGTTTTATGAATTCATCGGTAACACCATCTGCATAGCTCACTTCAAAAGCTTCTTCGGCGGTATCTAATTTTTCGCCTTTACCATTCACTAACAGATCGTAGGCGAGTTGAACACGTTCCCAGCGATTATCGCGGTCCATGGCATAATAGCGACCAACGATCGAGGCTAATTCTCCAACACCGATCTCTTTCGCTTTCTCGTTAAACTGTTTAGCGTAACCTAAGCCCGATTCGGGGGCAGTATCACGACCATCTGTAAAGGCATGAACATAGACATTTTCAATACCGTGGTCTTTACATAGCTGAAGCAAAGCAAATAAATGTTCATTATGACTATGAACCCCACCATCAGAACA
>DLCN01000006.1:0-235701 GCA_002480645.1 Balneolaceae bacterium UBA7797 | reverse complement strand
TGACTATGAACCCCACCATCAGAGAAAAGTCCCATGATATGGATCTTATTTTTCTCTTTCGCTTTTTCTACGGCTTTAAGCAACACTTCATTTTCGAAGAACCCACCATCTCTGATGTCTTTGTTGATACGGGAAAGTGCCTGCCATACAATTCGTCCCGCACCGATGTTAAGGTGTCCGACTTCGGAATTTCCGAACTGACCATCGGGCAGACCTACATTTTCACCATCAGCGCGTAACTGACTGCGGGGGCAGGAATCGAAGAGTGAGTCGTAAAAGGGTTTTTGCGCTTTATCTACAGCGCTAACAGACGGGTCGACAGCGATACCGAACCCGTCTAAAATTACTAATAATGCTTTAGAGTCGAGTTCGGCCATGATAATGCTGCGTTATAAATTGTTGACGTGCTTGGTTAGTTGAGCTTTTTTTCTGGCGGCTGTGTTCTTGTGAAGAATACCTTTGGTGCTCATTCTGTCGATGAATGAAGTAGCTTCTTTCAGTGCAGCTTCACCTGCTGCTTTTTCATAGGTTGACAGAACTTTTTTAACCAACGTTCTCATTTTGGACCGGCGTGCACGGTTGTGCTCGTTACGTTTTTTGTTTTGTCGGTCGCGTTTGATTGCTGATTTATTTTGTGGCATGGAAATAGGATCGTTAATTCAATTGTTCCAAAAATGTTTGAAGACCACAAAATTACGGCTTCCTTAAATTACAAACAAGAAAGGATTGAATAATTAAAGGAATAAACTTAATTTAACCGTTCTGTTATGATAGTAGTGATCGATGGACCCGCAGGATCGGGTAAAAGCTCAACCGCTCGTGCAGTTGCCGGGCAGTTACAGATACAATATCTGGACTCCGGCGCCTTATATCGCGTTGCGACCTTGCTTTACCTGAAAGCGAACCGGGATCACGAACTGTTCTTTGAACTCCTGAAAGAAAATAAGATATCATTTCACTTCAAAGAGAATTTTTTCTTTGTGTATTTGAATGATGCCGATGTTTCCGAAAAGATCCGGACTATGGAAGTATCACAAAACGTAAGTACAGTGGCAGCAATGCCTGATGTACGGGCCTATGTGAACAACCTGATGCGGGAAGTAGTTAAATCGGATGTATACGTGGCAGATGGCCGCGATCTGGGAACGGCTGTTTTTCCGAATGCGGAACTTAAATTCTATATGATCGCTGATCTTAAAACAAGGGCCGAACGTCGTTTGGCTGAATTAAGGTCTAAAGGTGAACAGGTAGAACTGGAAACAGTAATGGAAAATATCGCTCAGCGTGATGATATCGATTCAAACAGAAGTGCCGATCCGTTAAAAAAAGCGGACGATGCCATTGAAATTGATACTTCAGCGCTCTCATTTGAGGAGCAGGTATCAAGTATATGTGATCAGATCAAACCTCTGATCCCATCATCATAACTGAAATATTAACCCAATCCCGCCGCCGAAAGCCGGAGGTGCGGTAAAACTTTTAACACATATTTATAATGTCAGAAGACTCAAAAAAAGATCCAATTGAACAGGAAGAGGTAGCTGCTGAAACTGTTGAAGAAACAACAGCAGAAACTGTAGAAAGCCCGTCAGAAGAATCTAACCAAACCGAAGAAACAGCTGTTGAAGAAACCACAGCTGATGAAAGCCTAACCACAGAGGAAACCACTGCGGAAGAAACGGTAGAAGAAGTAAACGAAGAAGAAGTTCTCACCCACGTATTCAGTGGCGATGTAGAGGGCGAAGTTTACACATTCGATCAACTTGCCGGCCCATCTGATGAATACACAGAAGATGAGTACAAGCAAATGATGGGTATGTATGAAAATACCCTGAATGAGATCGAAGAAAAAGAAATTGTAACCGGACGCGTAGTTTCTATTGATGAGAAATATGTTGTGATCGATATCGGATTCAAATCTGAAGGTATCGTTGCAGTGAATGAATTCTCTTCAAAACAATTGGAAAACATTGCTCCTGGCGATGAAGTTGATGTATTCCTCGATCGTGTGGAAGACAAAGAAGGTCAGCTTATCCTCTCCAGAAGAAAAGCAGATATTCTGCAGGCCTGGGAAAAAATTGAATCCGCACACGAAACCGGCGAGATCGTTGAAGGACTTATTCAGCGTAGAATCAAAGGTGGTATGGTTGTGGATCTGTTCGGCATAGATGCCTTCCTGCCGGGATCTCAGATTGATGTTCGTCCTGTTCGCGATTTCGACGCTTACGTTAACAAAACCATGGAATTCCAGGTTGTTAAACTGAACATGGCTGCAGAAAACGTAGTTGTTTCTCACCGTGCTCTTATCGAAAGCGATCTTGAAGAACAAAGAGAGCAGATCCTCGAAACGATCGAAGCTGGTCAGGTACTTGAAGGTGCCGTTAAGAATATCACCGACTTCGGTGTGTTCATCGACCTTGGCGGCGTTGACGGTCTGTTGCACATCACTGACCTTTCATGGGGTCGCGTTGATAATCCAAGTGAGATCGTTCAACTCGATCAGCGACTCAACGTTGCTGTTATCGACTTCGACGAGCGTAGCAAACGTGTATCTCTTGGTCTGAAACAATTACAACCACATCCATGGGAAGAAATTCACGAAAAATATCCTGAGAACATGAAAGTTCAGGGTCGTGTGGTTTCTATCGCAGATTACGGTGCATTCATCGAACTTGAAAAAGGTGTTGAAGGTCTGATCCACATTTCTGAAATGAGCTGGACTCAGCATATCAAACATCCTTCTCAGTTAGTTGAGAAAGATGACGTGGTAGAATGTATTGTACTTAACATCAACGAAGATGAGAAAAAGATCTCTCTTGGTGTTAAACAACTTACCAAAGATCCTTGGGCTGACATCCTTGACAGATTCCCAATCGGTTCTAAACAAAAAGGTATTGTTCGTAACCTAACTAACTTCGGAGTATTTGTTGAGCTTGAGCCGGGAATCGATGGTCTTATCCACGTTTCTGACCTCAGCTGGGAAGACAAAGTTGAGCACCCGAATGAAGTGGTGAACAAAGATCAGGAAATTGATGTGGTTATTCTTGGTGTAGATTTCGACAACCGTCGTATCACACTTGGCCACAAACAAGTTCTTGAAAATCCTTGGGAAACTTATGCTCGTGAGTATACTCCGGGTACCGAAGTTAAAGGTGAAGTTGTGAAAGTGACCGATCGTGGTGCTTTTGTGAAATTAGAGAAAGGTGGGGAAGCATTCCTGAACCTGACTAAAGCTGTTGAGCCTGAATTCAAAGAAGGACAGGAGATCGAAGCATTCATCCTTAAATTCGATGAGAATGCTAAAAACATCGATCTTAGTCAGTTGGATTCTGATCAAAAGAAAGCTGTTAAAGCCGCTGAGAAAGCTGCAGAACAAGCAAATATCGAAACCGGTGCTCCGACACTCGGTGAGATGTCCGGCCTGGCTGCATTGAAAGCTAAAATGGAAGCGGAAGAACAAGCTGAAGCTGAAGAATCAGACGAAGAGTGATCCTCTGAGCTGATCTGAACAAATTAAAACCCCGGTTCACTATGTGGATCGGGGTTTTTTATTATAATAGATCAGCGTTTGTGATCTGGATGGAAATCACCTCAAAGCTTAAGATCATATAGCACAATCTTCGATCCGGCGGTTAGCTGAAAACTTGATTTCAATGTAATGAAATGCGGTTACACGTGAGTAAATTTCGGTTGAAATACGCTTTGTGATATCAGAACAAAATCTGAACACGAACCGACCTCAGATACTAGAGTTTAACTGCCAATTCCAGGATCTGCATGATGTAATCACTTCGTAAAAACAGGATAAGTAATAAGATATTTAGCAGCGTATGAAGACCGAATGTGAGTATCATGTATTTAACCCGACCTTTCATCAAATACTTGGAACTGTCTAAGGCGGTTAAGAAAAAACCGGTAAGCCAGACAAGAATAAAAATAATTCCCATGCTAAGAATAAAAACAGAGCTGCCATTAGTCAGATGGGATAATAACATCAATGAAATGAGGATGAAATCGAGGTGAAAGATCCAGGTATATAAGGTGAGTACCTGACTGAAATGTTTCATTGCTTTATTTGGTAGATACAGCCAGAATATTCCAAGAAATTCGATAAGAATTGCCAACGCAAAACCAAGTACGAACAGGGAGAAGTAATTGTGACCGGTAAAAGCCAGAGCTGGCAGATGATAGTAGAAACTCTCCAGTCCAATGTGTGAAATAAAGGTGTGACCGATCAGGTACAGACCTATTCCTGCAAATAAAGCATGATGTATAAGAAGAAAAACACCACTTATTGCAGACCGTTCCCGGTAACGCATTACATCATCCACAAAAAAGCGGTGAAATGAAAAATATCTGAATATGAGCGGTTTATACGTTGGGACGAACCTGATATGTATTCCAAAGCTTAGTAGAATAACGAGGTAAATAAAAATTACCCATTGAAACCCCGGAGTTGTTTGCTCACTTTTCTTCAGCGGGAGAATAAATTCTCCGGAATGTTGATATCCTTTAATTGCGTGAGCTAATTCAGCATGATCGGTCAGGGCATCTTGTAACCATTTATGATCGAAGAAAATGAGAGAAGGTGATTGTGCGATTAATTCTGTGAGCAACTGAAGATCCGAGTGATCGTAATCCTTATTGAATAAATAGGTAGTTGCTGATGGAAGGCTATCACTATTGATCACCGCAATGGAGAAAGATAATCCGGGCTGTGATCGTGCACCAATCTCATAAAAATCTACATCAGTATAGTCTCTTAATGTGTTTTCCAGGTCGTTAAATGCAGTATTGAAGGTATCGGAAAAGGAGGATGAATATTCATACAGCCCAAAAGCTCCGATATTTGGAATCTGTTCAAATTTCTGAATTCCGGCAATGTATCTATCGAGCAGATCCTCTTTTTGTTGAACTACTATAGATGTAGTGAGGTATTGTTCATCAAATCGAATAAGTGTGACAAATGGAAATTGTGAGATGGTGTCAGCCAGAGATACCGGAGAAGTAACAGGAATCTCAATATACGTCAACCCCAGATCCCGGTAACTTTCAAGTTGTCGGGACCATTGTCTTGGATTTGAGTCGGCTTCCCAATAAACACCGAACTTAGTTTCAGCCGGGTTTTGCGCATTGGTGATGTTCGGGATGAAACCTCCGATGAAGGAGCACAAAAGCAGGAATAAAATGTAAGTGCTCGTTCTTTTCACGTAGTTCAGGCTTCGATTGCTGCTCCGTAGTATTCAGTGATCGTTGTTTTTCGGATCGGAGTGGCAATCAGTGTAGCTGAAGTGCTGTCTGTGATCTCCACTTCTACATAATCGCCTTGCTGAAAATCTTTGCGATCAAAAACCACCATTTTATTAGTGTCTGTTCGCCCGTTTACCTGTTCTTCTGAACGCTTACTGGTTCCTTCCACTAAAACCAGATGTCGTTTACCGATCTCCTCTTTATTTCTTCGCTTTTGGATATCCATCTGCTGATTGATGATCTCAGTTAACCGTCGTTTTTTGATCGCTTCCGGAACATCATCTTCAAATTTCCGGTGCGCAAGTGTTCGCTCCCGTTCACTGTAGGCAAACATATAGGCCAGATCATATTCAACAGCTTTCATCAGGCTCATCGTAGCTTCGTGCTCTTCTTCAGTTTCGCCACAGAAACCAGCAATAATATCAGTAGAGAGAGAGACACCTGGAATAATAGTCTTCATCTTATTAATAAGCGTGAAGTATTGTTCACGGGTGTACGGTCGGCGCATACGTTCAAGCATAGTGTCGCTACCGGCCTGTGCAGGAATATGGATGTAATTACATAGATTTGGTCGTTCTGCGATCAGATGAAGTAAATCGTCTGGGAAATCTTTTGGGTGGGGAGAAGAGAATCGAAATCTGATCTCTGGATTGATCTTGCTGGACTCATCCATCAATCTGGTAAATGTATTTTCTCCATCCTTATAACTGTTTACGTTTTGACCAAGTAAGGTGATTTCTTTGTAGCCTTCCTCGCTTAATTGGCGAACTTCGCGTAGAATACTCTCCATTGGCCGGCTTCGTTCCCGACCGCGGGTAAATGGAACCACACAGAAGGAGCACATATTATCACAGCCTCGCATGATAGACACAAAGGCAGTTACTCCATTACCGGTTGTTCTTACCGGTGCAATATCGGCGTAAGTCTCCTCCAGAGAGAGAAGTACATTAACCGCTTTGCGTCCGTCATCAACTTCAGTAAGTAGTCGCGGAATGTCTCTGTAGGCATCGGGTCCGACAACAATATCAACGAGGTGCTCTTCTTCTATGATACGGTCTTTGATGCGTTCGGCCATACATCCTAATACACCAACAGTTAGATCCTCTTTATTCTTCTTTAGAGTTCTGAATTCTTTAAGCCGGTTCCAAACTTTAGTTTCTGCGTTTTCCCGAATGGAACAGGTATTAACTAAGATCACATCCGCTGATTCTGCATCCTGAACCGCTGTCATACCGTCATCTAATAAGATCGAATTTACGATCTCGGTATCTGCAAAGTTCATCTGACAACCGTAGGTTTCTATGTAGAATTTTTTCTTCATCAACGAAAGTGATTTTAATTAGTGATTCTGAATGGTCCGGACTAATTCCTCTATTAACAGGTCCGGAACGTGTATGTTAGTCGCCGGGCCAGATGTCCGGATTTGCTCGCCAACTGGATAAATGCTCCAGATCATCGCTGGTTACCAGTCCTTTTTCAACAGCCACTTCTATAAGAGTATTGTAATCGGTAAGATTGAATACCGGGACATTAACCTTTTCAAAATTTTCAGCCGCTTTATCAAAACCGTAGTTAAAGATCGAAATTAAAGCCCGCACATCGGCCCCTACAAACTGTAGAGCATTGATCACAGATATCGCAGACCCACCGGTTGACACTAGATCTTCTATTACAACCGTAGATTCACCTTTAGCTACACCACCTTCGATCTGATTACCCATACCATAGGTTTTAGGCTTTGCCCGGACATATGCCATTGGTTTATCAAGCGATCCGGCAACCCAGGCTGCGTGAGGAATTCCTGCTGTTGCAGTTCCTGTAATTACGTCAACATCCGGAAATTCACTCTTAATGATCGCAGCGAAATTTGCTGCAATTTTCTTTCTTATCTGCGGATGATGCAGTGTTAGTCGATTGTCACAATAAATGGGTGAATTCCAGCCCGATGCCCAGGTAAAGGGCTCGTTAGGGCGTAGGATAACTGCATTGATCTCTAGCAGATCAGATGCTAATTCCCGTGCAAATGCGGTGTCTATAATCATGCCTTATACTTTCTTTTTACTGACTACCGAGTTTTTCCGTCTGTAGGGATCTAAAAAAAATTCGGAACAATGAAAATAAGAGTTTTTAGGCATAGAAACGCATAAAAACCTGCAATTATATCATCCAGAAGAATACCCCAGCCACCGCCCGCTTTTTGTACCTGATAAATACCCAAAGGCTTTAGAATATCGAAGAATCTGAATAGCACAAATCCTCCTATAAGTATAATGAAATTAGTGGTTAATTCCGGGGTTAGTGAGATACTAACGAAGGCCAGTGACTGCCCTGCAAATTCATCCATAACCATGGTTCCGGGATCTTTACCCCATGCCGATTCACAAGCCGAACTGGTCCAGAGAGTGAGTATACTAGTAATGATGACGAGAATTATGATTCCGTAAACAGGACTTACCTGAAGTACAAAATAAACAGGTATGAGGGCAAACAGACTTCCAACGGTACCGGGTGCCTTAGGAGAATAGCCACTGCCAAACCCGGCACCAACCCATCGTTTAAATGCTTCCATCAGGACTCGATCTTCTTAAATACTGCACGATTAATAACCAGATATTCGATGCCGGTATACACAGTAACGAAGGTGACGAAAAGCATCATATAAAAAAGGATCTCTGTATCAAGCAACAGATCGATCCAGTCTCCGAGGAAGAAGGGAACGCCCTTAAAAAGACCCACAGCCAAACCGATGTAAAGAAAAACCATTTGAACGGTGGTTTTGATCTTTGCAGTCATTCGGGTAACCATTGGTTGCTCTTTTCTTTTGGTATAAACCCGAAATAATGTGATGAAAATATCTCGGAAAATGATCAGGCCGATAGCCCACCATGGAAACTGTGAGGGGGCTATAAAAGGCATCACGAAAAAACCACTGAAAGTGAGGAATTTATCTGCCAGCGGGTCTAAAAAAGCGCCAAAGTCACTGGTCGTTTTATACTTGCGGGCGAAATATCCATCAAAATAATCGGTTACTGCCGCTACAATAAACACACCCAGGCCGATAGCCTTCCACAGGAAATCCTCCTGAAAGAACAGGTATAAAAAGACCGGGGATAATATAATTCTAAGTGTGCTGAGTATATTAGCTATGCGATGCATGCGGGAAGATATAAATATTTTAGACCAAGAAAGTAGATCTGATCCAAGATTCTTTACATAGTATAAAATTGGTGGAATTTGGATGGGGGAATGCAGAATTTCAGCCCCATGAAAGCACAAATCATCTCAATCGGCAATGAACTGTTAATTGGCGATACAATTAATACAAATGCCTCCTGGATGGGGGAGTTTTTAAATGATCTTGGAGTAGAAGTGGTTCGTATTCACACCATTTCGGATGATAAAGATCTTATCAAATCAACGATCTCTTTGTCGATGAAAGAATCAGATCTGGTGATCACTACCGGAGGACTCGGACCCACGCACGACGATATCACGAAAACAACCATTGCCGAATTATTTGGGGTGGAAATGATCAAAGATGAAATGGTGGAAGATCATATCCGGGAATTATTTAAGAGCAGAAATATTCCATTTTCGAGATCAAATGTGTGGCAGGCCTACGTGCCTGAGAATTGTGAGATCTTATTTAACCGGGCGGGAACTGCTCCGGGAATGTGGTTTCATGAGAATGGATGTTACCTGGCCGTATTACCGGGTGTGCCTTATGAAATGAAGTACCTGATGAAAAAGGGAGTGGCAGAGAAACTGAGAGCATTAAGTGATTCGATCGGCTATATCCATACTCAATACCTGAAAGTGGCAGGAATTGGTGAAAGCACTTTAAGTGATGAGGTGTTAGGAGATGAACTAAAGGATTTTCTAAATGATCATGTAAGTCTGGCTTTTCTGCCGTCTTTTGGTCAGATCAAATTAAGGGTGACCGGAAAGGGAGCGAGTAAGGAAGAAGCTCAACAAAGAGCCGGATCGCTCATCGGATACATCAAAGAGAAAGCTGGAGATTTTTTATTTGCTGAAGATAAAGATAAACCATTGGCCGAAGCAGTAGGTGATCTGTTGAGAATGCAAAATAAAACCATTGCAACCGCAGAAAGTTGTACCGGTGGATTGATTGCGAGTACAATTACGGATATCGCCGGTAGTAGTGACTACCTGCTTGGAGGCATTGTTTCTTATTCGAACGAAGTAAAGATAAAAGAACTTGGAGTCTCAGCGGCCGACATTGAATCGTATGGGGCAGTTAGCAAATCGGTTGCCTTACAAATGGCCAAAGGAGTAGCAGAAAAACTGGGGACTGATATTGGTCTTTCAGCGACAGGAGTTGCCGGACCAGGGGGGGGAACAGATGAGAAACCGGTTGGAACGGTCTGGATTGGATTTTACAGTCACGGGCAACATTTTGCAGTTCGGGCGTTATTCAGCAAAGATCGATTGGTAAACAAAGAAAGAACCACTGTAACAGCACTCGAGATCACCCGTCGGATTCTTTCCGGAATTGACGGCTTGCCTTACTCATTAAAGAAAGAGACAATTTGAGATCATTCTTTCTCATTATATCCGGCTTCATGATCATCTCGGTCATCAGTCCTCTGTATGCACAGGATACTTTAGGAGTTAATATACCTGTAGATTCGGTGTCTGTAGACTCTCTTGGACCACAGAATGATTTTAATGGACAGTTTGAGGAAAAAGAACGGCAACCCAAAGTAGAATACGTGCATCCATGGCGATATGATACCGCCATCAATGAAAAAATAGTAACCAACGATAGCCTGTTGAGATGGCAAATCTGGCCTAACTGGGGGGATTTTTATGCATATCGTAGAGAGGTGATCTCATCCCGGCAAGGTACTATCGGTCGAATGGATGCTTTCTACATAAATGGGTATTCACCTTACGAACAAAGGGTTACGGTAGATGGAATTGATCTCTCAAATCCTTTATCGGGTTTGGTGAATTACAACCATGTACCTCATCATAAGATCGGGCGGGTAACAGAGCAAATGAATGGATTGTTATCCACCGACATCCGTCTTAAAAACTATTATTTGTTACAGCCAATCAGCTATTTGAATTATGATGAGGCTTCGGATAACTATCGGAATCTGGAATTCATGGTAACACAGAATTTTACTGAACGAACTAATCTGGAACTCTCCTATTGGGACCGGAGGGATGGTGGATATTACCCCCGAAATGATGTGGAAGGTAGTCAGATCGTGGCAAGAGCTTATCATTACCTCAATCAAAGAGTTCAGTTAAGAGCATTGTTCATCCGTAATCAGTTTGATATGGAAGAATCATTTGGGTATCAGGTTACAGATCCAACCCAGTTTCCATTTGGTGTTTTTTCCCCATCTGCAGTTCGTAGTTCAGCTTCTTCCACTAAAAAAAGAAGGGATTTCCTGATTGGTTTATATCACCGACCGGATACACTTTCAGCTGAAAAGAGCGGTCTTGAGTTTACATTATCCAAAGATCAATTCAGTCTGCCATACAGTACCGATACTCTGGCATGGGATATATCCGGGTATAAGGCACACGCATTTAAACAGTTCGATCTCTCATTGATCTCGTTAAAAGCGGGTGGCCGGACTGAAACCTATTCTTCGAAAAATAATCGGAATATTGCCCGAAAAGGGTGGTCTGAATTTCAGGGTTATGGAAGGTTAGATCTCAATCTTGGAAATTCAGCAGGTCTATTCGGAATTGCAGAACTCAATTCCCGTTCCGATGCACGTCAGGGAGCCGAGGTTACCGGAGGATTAACCATTGCTACCGAAAAGGTAAATGCCCGGGTTTCACTTTCCAGTTTCAGCAGAATGCCATCCATGCAATCGTTGTATTGGAGAGGATTGGATTACACAGGATCAGATTCTCTGACCAACGAGAATGGAATTTCAGCTTTTGGCTCACTCGATCTGTCTCTAAGTAAGAGATTTACAACAGGTATTTCAGCAAGATATAAGATCAGTAAAGGAAGGCCATTTCTGAGTACTGATAGTAGTTTTGTAAACGGCAGGCGGCTACCGGTTCTTTCGGGGACCGTGTATGGCCGATTCGAAAGCAATCATCTTGAAATTGAAAGCTCGGCTACGGTATATGCGCTCAATAGTGAAACACCAACTTCTGTGCTTGCGGCAACAAATGAACCTGATCTTAAAGTCTGGATTAGAAATGATGCTTTTTGGAAGGGCTATGCCTTTAACCGTGCCACTTACATCAAGATGGGGGTTCGCACATTACTGGCTCCATTTCCATATTCAAGTGCTTATTTCAATAACGAATTACAGTTCTGGCAATCCAATACAGCCAGTGAAAGTGAGTTATTTGCTTTCTTTAGAATGGATGCAGAGGTCTCGGCACGGGTGCGCCGTATCATGGTTGTAATAAGATGGGAAAATACACTTGAAGGATTAGGTCAGCTGGGGTACTTTGAAACCGCCACTTATCCAATGCCGGGCCGGCGTTTAGTGGTGGGCATTCGAGCTAAATTCTTAAACTAATATGAATCTAAAATATATCATTAAAGAAGGTTTTGCCGGAATAAAGCGGGCTAAAGTAGCGGCGACCACTTCTATTTTTTCCTTATTCATTGCCATTTTGTTGCTGGGGATACTCTCAAGATTTTCATATAACATCTATATGCAGGCGATGACGATCAAAGACCTGATCGAAGTAGAAGTATATCTTTTTGATGTTGATGACCAAACCCAGCAGGATATTGCGCGGAGTTTGAATAACGAATCTATGGTAGATGCTGTTACTTTTATTTCTAAAGACAGTGCTTCAGCTGTGATGAAAAGGGAATTTGGACCGGGTGTTGAAGAATTGGTGGAATTGAATTTCCTGCCGGCTTCTTTTCGATTGAAAATTTCCGCAGATGCGGAAGTGGATCAGGTTCAAAATCTGGTTTCAAGGATTCGTAATCTGCGTGGAGTGGATGAAGTAGAATACAATGAAGGTCTGCTTAAAGTGATGGAAACCAATCTGAATATGTTCACTCTGATTGGTGGCGGGCTAGGTCTGCTTATTTTACTGGCGGCTTTAATTCTGGTTTACAATACTATCAGACTTACCATTTATGCCAAGCGGGAACTGATCAGAGCAATGAAACTGGTGGGGGCAACCAATAGTTTTATTCGTAGTCCATTTATTGTTGAAGGGATCTTACAGGGTATACTGGCTGGTGTGCTGGCTGTAAGTGCAGTATTTTTTATTTTTGAAATGGTGATCCCGTTTTATCTGCCTGAGATGGGAATTCTGCAATGGCCATTCGGTCGCTGGTACTTCCTGATAGGTGCAATGTTTCTGCTCTCCGTAATAATGGGATGGTGGGGAAGCAGGCTGGCTGCCCGTAAGTTTATTGAGGAAACCTACATTTCGGGATAGGAGCTACAGCAGGTTAACCCTTACTAACCAAACTGTTTTTTCCTGCTTGTTCTTTGCGGGTCGCGCAGGCTTTTTTATCTTCACAGGTTCCATAGAAGTGGAGAGAGTGCGAAGTAATATTCATACCGTGTATTCGTCCGATCAACTCCTGGATCTCACCAATTCTCGGGTCACAAAATTCCAGAACGTGTCCACATTCTGAGCAGATGATATGATCGTGTTGTTGGTATGCATAAGCCCGTTCGTAATAATACTGGCTCTTGCCGAATTGCTGGCGCTGAACCAAACCACATTCTACTAACAGATCGAGTGTATTATAAACTGTGGCACGACTTACTCTGGTACCGGCTTCCTGCATTCTGAAGAAAATATCATCAGCATCGAAATGACCATCCGCACGATAGATCTCTTCCAGTACCATAAATCGTTCGGGAGTTTGCCGTTGATTTCCTTCCTTCAGATAAGAGCGGAAAATTTCTTTTACAAGTTGAATAGTGTCTTCGTGAGCCGGATGCGCCATGTGTAGGAACTTTTCTGTTAATATACGACTTGTTTAAGTGCTTTTGAAACTCGTGTATTACTTCAGATTAGATTATATTCCCAGCCGGAGTGAAAAAGGAATAGAACAACATAATACCATACCAATATGCCCATTGTTGTACCATTTGAGACCCTGACGGATCTTTTTATCAATCTGTCAAAGAAATATAGTGGCCAGAATAAGGCTGTTTTTCATCATAAACTAGACCCCAACGGAAGCTTTGAACCGGTTTACTGGGATCAGGTATATGACGATGTTCAGTCTCTTGCAGCCTATTTACTTGATAAAGGTGTTGAACACGGCGACCGGGTAGGGATTCTGAGTGAGAACCGATATGAATGGGCAGTTGTTGACCTTGCTTTACAATTGATCGGGGCTATCAATGTTTCCCTTTATACGATCTTGCCGCCCAGCCAATGTGAGTATATTCTTACTGATTCTGACACTAAGATATTTTTCGTTTCAACGGGTATTCAATTAAAGAAAGCGGTGGAGGTCTTTGACAATTGTAAAGATCTGACCGAGATCATTGCGTTCGATATGCCTAAAGTTGAAAAACTGATCGAGCACGACAGTGTAAAGCTCTTTGATGATGTAATGACAGAGGGAAATACACTCATTCCTAAGTACGAGAAACAAATTCATCAGCGTAGTGTAAAGGTGAAACCTGATGATATCTCTACTTTGATCTACACTTCCGGTACTACCGGGCAGCCTAAAGGTGCCATGCTCACGCACCATAATATTTGCAGCAATGTGAAAGCTGCTACCGATCATATTTACTGGGATGATAAGGATCGTTCTTTATCATTCCTTCCGCTTTGCCATTCATTTGAACGAACAGCAGGATATTATGCCATCATCTCAAGTGGGGCAGAGATCTATTTTGCCGAGAGTGTGGACACCGTTTCCAAAAATATGCCGGAGGTTAAACCAACGGTCATGATCAGTGTTCCCCGACTTTTCGAGAAGATGTATAATCTGATCGTGAAAAGTGTGGAAGAAGGAAGTGAAGCAAAGAAAGCTATCTTCAACTGGTCGGTAGAGGTGGGTAGAAAATACAGCGAAGGTAAACGAGGGCTCGTATCACTCCAGAAGAAAGTGGCCGATAAACTGGTTTTTGATAAGCTGAAACAACGTACCGGCGAACATGTCCGGCTTTTTGTTTCGGGAGGAGCGGCCTTACCCCCTGATATTGATACCTTCTTTAAATGCGCGGGACTTCCCATCCTTCAGGGATATGGCCTCACAGAAACTTCGCCGGTTATGGCTGCCAATAAACCGGGACAGGAAGTGACCGGTGTGGTGGGGACCGTGATCTCCGGGGTAACAGTGGGTATTCAGTCGCTCGATAACGGAAAGATCATTGCAGAGATAAGCGGGGAAGATTATCCGATCAATACTACTAGCGAACCGGGTGAGATCTTGTGTAAAGGCCCGAATGTAATGAAAGGGTATTGGAAGAATGAGCAAGCCACGAAAGAAATGATCGATGATGACGGCTGGCTCCATACCGGTGATGTGGGGCGGTTTGTTGACGGTTATTTACAGATCACCGACCGGATCAAGCACATGATCGTGAATGCCGGTGGTAAGAATATTTATCCTGGTCCGATCGAGGATATGTTTAAAACCAGTAAATGGATCGATCAGCTGGTAGTGGTTGGAGAAGCTCAGAATTTTATGGCTGCGTTGATCGTACCTGATTTTGATGCCCTAAAAAAACATGCACGTGAAGAAAATATTTCTTTCGACTCAATAGAAGATCTTTTAGAAAAATCTGAGATTCAGACGTTATACAAAAAAGAAATGAGGGAGTTTTCCAAGCAATTGGCATCCCATGAAAAGATCCGTGATTTCAGGTTACTACCTAATGAATTTACTGTGGAGACCGGTGAGATCACTCCAACTCTTAAAGTGAAACGTAAGGTGATCGCTGAGAAATACGGTGATATCATAGCAGATATCTTTAAGAACGATAAGAACTAAAGAAACCGGTCTTAGTCATGTTCCTCTTCTTCAGCTGCCAGCTTTTCGCGAAGTTTGTAGCTTTGGTATGCTTTAATCAGGTATACCAAACTCATTACAAACATCGCTGAATGAGTTGTAACTATTAACCGGACAGGTTCAGATCCTGTGACCATAGGGAATAGATCCGGGACCAGTCGTAATCCGGCAAAGGCTGAGACCACCGCTAATCCCATTGCCAGATCCAGCATATTCTTTTGCATGGATTCTCTACCGGCAAGAACTGAAAGCAGCACAAAACCAGCTCCAAATGCTGATGGGGTGAGTGCAATGAACGTAGTATCAGCAGAGCCAAAATATCCTGCCAAACCTAAAATTACGAGTAGAAAACCTAATGATGAAGTGAGTGATTTCATTGTGAGTTAAGTAAGTTATTTAAATGTTTAAGCAAACGTCGAACTCGACGTTTATTCACTCCCAGATCCGAGTACCCCACTCTGCTGGCACTTCTGATAAATACATGTTGCATGGTATCATCAGCCGGTTCAATTAATATGGCAACATCATCTTTCCAGCCAAAAACCGGGATCCTGAAAACAGCATCAATTCGGTTAGAGTCTTTTTGAACTTCAATACTATAAGCATTCATTGTTGATAAAGCCTTTTCAATAGCAACCAGAAGAGTGTCGGCTGTTAGATCAAGTTGAATAGTAACCCGCTCACAATTCGGTGAATCCGGGCATTCGGGAAGTGGGTTCGGGATATCTGTCATAGAATAAATTAGTTGCTTAGAATTGGTATCACAGGAAGCAAAAATGATCATTATGGCTACGAAAAGGGAAGCTCTCATCCATTTAATTCCGGCTCATTATCCAGCATATGGATACATTCCTGAAAGCTTTCAGCGACTCGGAATAAATTCAAACTGTCTTGCTTCAGGAAATCTTCTTTTAATGCCCGCTTCATATAGATGATCAATCCGTCGAAATACCCATCAATATTAAGTAAGATGATCGGTTTGTGATGGATGCCCAGTTGGCGCCAGGTCAGGATCTCAAAAAATTCATCGAGTGTTCCAAAACCGCCCGGTAAAACTACAAAAGCATCTGATAGAGATTCCATTAAAGCTTTTCGGGTGTGCATATCCTGAGTTTCATGAAGTTCAGTAAGGCCAAGGTGTACTACTTCGGCTCGCTTTAAATGAGTTGGAATCACCCCGATCACTTCACCGTTGGCCTTCAGGGTTGCATCAGCTATAATTCCCATTATACCCACTTTACCACCGCCATAAACCAACGACCATTCTTTTTCGGCTATAAAATCACCGATCTTTAACGCAGCGGTAGTAATGACTTGATTTTCGGGAGTTCTGGACCCGCAATACACACATATTTTTTTCATGAAACCAGATCAAACATTCGGGTTAATACATTATTCAATCGTTCTACAAAAAGCACTACTTCCTTTTCAGAAGTATCTTTACCAAAACTGATGCGGATACTTGACATGGCCCGTTCTTCGCTGAGTCCCATCCCTAATAATACATGCGATGGCTCCACGGCTCCGGATGTACAAGCCGATCCGTTTGAAACACAAATGCCTTCAATATCCAGATTCAAGAGTAGCATTTCCCCATCGATCCCTTTTCCTTCATCATTCAAAAAAGCGATGTTCAAAATATGAGGTACCCGCTGATCTTCATTTCCATTGATGAACCAGTTGCATGCTTTCAGCTTATCGGACAGTTCCCTGAACAGGATCTCTCTCAGTGTTCGATAATGCTCTAGATTTTTATCCATTTCAGATACAGCCAATTCCAAGGCTCTGGCAAAACCGATCACGCCTGGAACATTGGTTGTTCCGCCTCGTCGTCTGCGCTCCTGAGACCCACCGATAAGCAAGGGTTTCCATTCAGAACCGTTTTTCACATACATCAAACCAACACCTTTGGGACCATAGATCTTATGCGCACTTCCGCTTAGAATGTCTATATCCAGCTTTTTTACATCCAGAGGGATCTTCCCAAGGCTTTGTACGGCATCGGTATGAAACGGAATATCATGGGTATGAGCGATGTGCGCTAAAGCTTCGATATTGTTCAGAGTACCGAGCTCGTTGTTTACGTGCATCAGACTTACTAGCGCTGTTTTCTCATGTAAAACTTCATTCAGTGACTCGGGAGTGATGATACCGGTGTCGTCCGGTTGTACAAAAACATGAGACCATTCATTTGAATCTGCAGATTCCACCGGGGTGAGTACTGCATGATGTTCGATCGGTGAAGTGACCAATACATTTTTTTCCGGGGATGCAGCCATTAATCCGCGAATGGCCGCATTATCACTTTCTGTGCCTCCACTGGTAAAAATGATCTCAGATGGTTCAGCATTGATCAGAGAAGCAACTTTTTCGCGGGCTTCCTCCACCATCACCTTGGCCTTTTGCCCGAAATGATGAGCAGAACTGGCATTCCCGAAATTTTGAGTCATGTAAGGCAGCATTACTTCCAACACTCGTTCATCGAGTGGAGTGGTAGCTGCATAATCGAGGTAGATGGTGTTCATATATTATGCTGAAATTTAGGTGCTCAAAATAGGCATCTGACAGTTGAAAATCAGACAGCAAAGCGGAGATCAATGAATTATTAAATTCATAATAAAAGCTTAGCATTCAATTACTCATTTCGGCTACAAATCAATTGCTAAAGGTTGTACATTACAACGATCTAAATTGAATTACCAAAAACCTATACAGGTATTAGAAAATGGCTAAACTCACTCTGAATGATATTGATGTAAAAGGTAAAAAAGTGCTGATGCGCGTAGATTTTAACGTGCCCATCATCGACGGAAAGATTACCGATGATAATCGTGTAGTACAGGCACTGCCTTCTATAAATCACGTAATTGATAATGGCGGATTACTGATCTTAACCAGCCACCTTGGCCGCCCTAAAGGGGAACCAAATCCTGAATTTTCACTAAAACCGGTGGCCGATCATCTGGCCGGTCTGGTAGACACTAAGGTTCACTTTGCGGAAGATTGTGTCGGCGAGAAAGCAACCTCAGTGATCGAAGCAGCTGAGCCGGGCGAAATCGTTGTGCTGGAAAACGTTCGCTTCCATAAAGAAGAAACAGCGAACGATGAGGCTTTTAGTAAACAACTGGCAGAACATGCCGAAGTATTCGTAAATGATGCTTTTGGAAGTAGTCACCGTGCCCATGCTTCGGTTGCAGGTGTAACACGATTTTTACAACCGGCAGCTTCAGGATTTTTACTTGAAAAAGAGATCAAATATCTGAGCGATAGTGTTAATTCACCGGAACGTCCATTTGTGGCGATCCTTGGAGGAGCGAAAGTATCTGACAAGATCCCTGTTATTGAAAGTCTTATTTCAAAAGTGGATACCATCATTATTGGTGGTGGAATGGCATATACTTTTCTGGTAGCCAATGGAAAATCAGTAGGAAAATCCTTGCTGCAGGAAGAAATGATCCCGGTAGCCAAAGATCTGATGGCAAAGGCCAAAGAAGCCGGAGTGAATCTGATGTTACCGTTCGATTTTGTAATTGCTGATGATTTCAGTAATGATGCCAATCAGGAAATTGTGGATGAAGACAACATCAAAGATGATTGGGAAGCGTTGGATATTGGTCCACAGACTTCTATTGCTTTTGGAAACGCGATTAAAGCAGCTAAAACGGTGGTTTGGAATGGTCCGATGGGAGTATTCGAAATGCCTTCGTTTGCGGAAGGAACCAATGCGGTAGCTCAGGCACTGGTTGACGCAACTAAATTTGGTGCGATCACCATCATTGGTGGTGGGGATTCAGCATCAGCTATTAAAAACGCAGGATTAAGTGATCAGGTATCACACGTATCCACCGGTGGTGGGGCTAGTCTGGAGTATCTGGAGGGTAAAGAACTTCCGGGTGTAACATCACTCACAGACAAGTAACAGTACAATTTTTATTGTTTGCATTAAGCCCTGATGGAAATCGGGGCTTTTTTTGTAGCTTAATATTTGTAATATCTTGAGATAAGAGTTATACATTTGGATTGCAATAGTACTATGAACGCAGGAAAACCATTCTCAAGAATCGCATTTACAGCAATTATTTTAGCTACACTAATAACCAATATTTCCCGCGCCCAGGTCAAAAAATTCGGGGATATCTCCGCTGAAGACTTTACCGCTTATGATGCTGAATATGACAGCAGTATGTCTGCCGTGGTGTTATTCGAATTTGGTGAGTATTACTTCGATCGGGATTACAATTGCTATACAGATATTCATAAACGAATAAAGGTTCTGAATGATGATGCACTCGACTACGGAGATATTCAGATCTTGTATCGTAAAGATTACGAGCAATCGGTTGATCACATTAAAGCGATGACCTATAACCTGAATGAAAAGGGAGAACTCGAAAAATCGAAACTTGGAAAAAAAGAAGTGTTCGATCAGGGCATCAGAGATGATATCCGAATTAAAAAGTTTAGCATGCCCGATGTAAAAGCGGGTTCGATCATCGAATACAGTTATCGAAAAAAGATTGGTTCACCCTTCCTGATGCCCGACTGGAAATTTCATGATTATATCCCTGTAATGTGGAGCGAACTCGTATTGAAGGTCCCGATACAACTTGAGTACAGGATCATATTTAAAGGAAGTGAAGACCTATTCATAAGTGAGGCAGATCTCGGAACCTCCATGTCTGGTAAGTATAAGATCTACCGTTTAGCAAAGAAGGATCTGCCGGCGGTTGAAGATCTTCCCTTTTTATATAACAGGGAAGATCATGTTTCAGAGGTTAAAACCCAGTTGATTAAAGCTCGGGTAAATGGGAATCTTCCCCAGAATTTCTTTGAGGATTGGGATGCGATCGCAAAAGATATGAATGACAGGGGAGATTTCGGCAAGCAACGGGCCAATAAAGAGATAAAGCGAAAAGTTGAGGAATTGGTCACTGAGGAAATGGATGAATTGGAGAAGGTAAAGGTGATCTATGACTATTTGGTATCAAATATCCATTGGGACGGATTTAACAGTGTGATCACTAAAAAAGGAATACGTGATACTTTTGAGGAAATGAGAGGAAACACGGGTGATATCAATTTACTGCTCGTGGAAATGCTGAAAGAAGCAGGGGTGCAAGCTAATCCTGCCTTGGTAAGTACGTCGGGAAACGGAGCCGTACTCGTCGACTTTCCATTGATCAATCAATTCAACTCGGTAATTGCAGTTGTTGAGATCGGACAAAGTGCGTTTATGTTAGACGCCTCCTCCGGTCATCGCTCGTACCGAGTACAAAATCCGAAATTTTTAAATCGAAACGCCTTTGTGATCCGGGAAGATAATTCTTACGGATGGCTGTTCACCCAACCCATAGAGAGAACATCAGAGAGGATAAGTTTACAGTATTCACTGGCTGATTCCGGATCGTACAAGGTTGAAATGCTCGGATATGCAAGTGGGGCATATGCTCAGAATTACAGGAATGAAGTTGATTCTACCGATGCTCATACCTTTTGGAGAAATGAGATCGAAAGATGGGATGATTTTGAAGTTGATTCAGCTCAGTTTGGTGAATTGGAAAATGTAGAAGAAGATGTAAGCTTTTCAGCTCAATTCAACGTTCTGAAGAAAGATGAATTTACCTTGGATGATGAAATTATCTATCATAATCCATTTATCGGGTTGTCCACTTTTGAGAACCCTTTTATTAAAGAGAAAAGAGCGTTCAGAGTAGAATTTCCATTTGCCTTCAAAGATGAAACCGTGTTGAATCTGATCTTGCCCAAAGGGTATGAGATCGAGGATTTTCCGGATTCATATACAGTCAATCTGCCGGAAAATTACGGTTATTTCAGATTTGTAGTGGGAAAATATCAGGATAAACTCAGCGTTTACTCAAACTTGTTCATTAATAATTATTACGTTCCAAAAGAATATTATACCGAATTGAGAGACATGTTTATGAAATATGAAGAGCTTCATAATAGTGTGTTGGTGCTCAAGAAGATAGAGGAATAGAGAAGGAGTGGTTTTACAACTTTGAACGGGTACTTTTAACAAGTTATATCTACCTTATAGAAAACAAGATATCATGTCACTAAATAGAAAAAATTTCTTGCGGACTTTTGGTGCCGCTTTTGGCTCTGTTGCATTAGGGGGCATACCTTCAGCAAGAAGCAGTGAACCTCAAAAAAAACCAATCGTACTCTCCACCTGGGAACATGGTCTGGATGCTAATGATGCCGCCTGGAAGGTATTATCGAATAATGGAAAAGCATTAGACGCGGTTGAAGCCGGTGTAAGAGTTACTGAATCAGATCCGGAAAACAGAAGTGTTGGATTGGGTGGAAATCCTGACAGAGATGGAAATGTAACTCTGGATGCCTGTATCATGGATCATACCGGAAATTGTGGATCTGTTGCCTTTCTTCAGCATATAGAAAATCCTATCTCAGTAGCACGTAAAGTTATGGAGGAGACTCCGCATGTAATGCTGGTTGGCGAGGGAGCGTTACAGTTTGCCGAAGAGCAAGGTTTCGAAAGAAAGAATCTGCTTACTCCCGGGGCTGAAAAAGCCTGGAAAAAATGGTTAAAAAAATCTGAGTATAAGCCGGTGATCAATGTAGAAAATCATGATACCATTGGTATGCTGGCAATGGATGAAGAGGGTAATATATCGGGGGCCTGTACCACAAGTGGTGCGGCGTATAAGCTACATGGAAGAGTGGGGGATTCTCCGATCATCGGGGCAGGATTATTCGTTGATAATGAAGTGGGTGGAGCCTGTGCCACCGGCCTTGGTGAAGCTGTGATCAGAGTTTCGGGCAGTGCTATGGTGGTTGAGCAAATTCGCCATGGTGCAACTCCTCAGGAAGCGTGCGAGCTGGTTCTTCAGCGTATCATCAACAACGAGAAGAACCCGGAAGAGTTACAGGTGGGGCTGTTAGCGATCGACAAAGCAGGGAATGTTGGTGCTGCATCCATCCACAAAGGATTTAATTTTGCACTACATACGGGAGATACTCCCAATGAGCTAGTAGATGCAAAATACCTGCTCAAAAAGCAGAAATAAAAAAGAGGCTCCGTATTAGGGAACCTCTTTGTATCAGCCACGTATATCTTCCACAGTTATTAGGTCAACTCAGCCGTGAAAATTCCTCTCATCACCGGGTGGGAAACCATACATAATTCCCTGATTTATTTATATATCCGAACTGTTCAATGATATCTTCTCCTTCGGTAGAATAAACCATTACCCGGGCAAGTCCGTTATAAAACTCATCTACTTCGTCGAATTTAGCCCCGGTGATCTGCTCTCCCTCTTTGTTAATAAATGCCCACCTGCCATTCATCATTACTGCAGCTCTTTCTTCAGAGAATGAGCGTACTTCATCGAATTGTTCTTCGATCACAAATACTCCCGATTTATTGATATACCCATATTGATTTGAACTCAACCGGGCTGGTGCCAGACCGTTACCGAACTTACCGGCGCTTATAAACTGAGGTGCAATTTCTACACTCCCACTTTTATTGATATATCCCCAGCGGTCACTTACCCGTACCGCTGCCAGTTTATCAGAAAAGGAAAGTGCTTCCGAATACTTAGGATCAACCACAGAATTTCCGGTCTTATCAATGTAGCCATACAGATCATTATCGCGAACCAGAGCCCGCTCGTCTCTGAATAAGTTATCTTCCACATAATCCATATCATCGGGCATGGTGAGCGATTCGATGGCATTACCATTCTCGTCGATGTATAGATATTGCGAATAATCGAGGCTTCTCACAAAAGCCCGGCCGTCACTGAACGGGGTGGCTCCACGGAATCTGGGATTTATCACAAAATTTCCCTTTTTATTGATGTAGCCCCATCTGCCATCAACCCGTACAGCAGCCTTACCTTCAGAAAAAGAAGTGATCTCCTGAAAATTGGTATCCTCAAAAAGAACATCTCCGTTTTGGTCGATGTAGGTCCAGCTCCAGTTGTGGCGAACCCCGGCAACTCCATCGCTGAATGCCGCTGCATATTGGAACTGAGGTTCGATGATCATGGCGCCATCTTTGTTGATATACCCCCAATCACCATCAAGTAAAACCGGATATAATTCAACTGTTGAGCTTTCTTCATTACCGGAAATTGAGTCAACAAGATCACAGGAACTCATCAGCATCCCTGAGATCAGAATCAAAATAATACTCAGTCGGTTCATATTACGTCTGTTAATTAGTTGGATACCAAACATACTCACCTTCTTTATTGATATAGCCATATCGTGCATTTTCTTCTTCGCCCAGTTGTACGCGGGCAATTCCATTATTAAAATTCTCGGCAGCATCGAAGCCCTCGTTTATTACGATAATGCCACGGCTTTTGTCTATAAAAAACCAGTCGCTACTTACTCTTACCGCTGCCCGGTCTTCGTTAAATGAGCGGACTTCTGAAAACTGATAAGGTATTTTTAATTCACCATCAGCGTTAATAAATCCAATGAAATCATCATTTCTAACCCATGCCAATTTTTGCGCAAATTTACCGGCCTCATCAAATTCCGGTGTTATTACCGGACTCCCAGTATTATCGATGTACCCCCAGCCTTCTGAGGTTTGAATAGCGGCTTTCCCATTTGAGAATTCACCGGCAGCTGTGATCCTGAAGGTGGTTTTAATAACTTCATTTCCACTTTCGTCGATGTATACCCAACCCTGAGCTGTTTCAACCGCAGCAAATTTTTCGGAAAAGGGCTGGGCATCACTGAACTGCAAAGGTATGGTGAGCTCACCGGAAGTGGATACATATCCCCAAAGTCCGTCGCTTCGAACGGCAGCAAACCCTTCACTGAACGCCGTAGCGAAATCATAGGAGGCACTGATCACAAATTCGCCGTTCGTATTGATAAATCCATATTGACCACCGGGTAACTGAGCAGGGGCCAGGTCTTCAGAAAAGTCTCCGGCAACAGAAAATTGTGGTGAGATCACCAATTCACCGGTACTTTCACTTACATAGCCCCAGGTAGTGCCTCGTCGAACGGCTGCATATCCATCCTGAAATTCTCTGGCCTCATCATATCTTGGTTCAATTACCAGATTTCCACTGTTATTGATGTAGCCCCATTCTCCGTTCAGTAACACAGGGTGCAAAGAGGTCTTTTTATCGTCCTCTTTGGGTTGTACTACATCACATTGAACAAGCAGCAATACACTAAAGAGAACTGCTAACAATGAATGTTTTTTTAAGAATTCTGACATGGGTTATTTAATTAAAGTCATTTTTCGGGTTTGAGAACCTTGATCGGTTGTTAGATTGTATAAATAGGTGCCACTGGGCAGGTCCGTTGCATTAAAACGCAACGAATGTTCACCTGCCCGCATTTTTTTATCGGCCAGGATTTTTATTAATCGACCGTTCGTATCATAAACTTTAAGTGAAACAGCTTGCGGCTCTGATAAAGTGAATCTTATGGTGGTTTCCGGATTGAATGGGTTTGGGTAATTCTGTTCCAGCCTGAAAGTTTCCGGACGGGATGAATACTGATTTGAAGTAACAGTACCATCCACGAAACCTAATTGCTGGAATTCACCCTGTAATACCGTTTCGGTGTCGTTGATCTCAAGCCCAAACCAATTATTAAGTATGCTGGAGTAGATAGTACGATAGTCGGTACTGAAAACGGGGTCACCGGAGCCATCGAGTTCAGTGAGATCAGAATGTTGCCCGTATTGGCCACCATTTACCGGACCAAAGATCATGACGGGTGCAGAAGAACCATGATCGGTACCTCCTGATGAATTCTCATCGAGCGTTCGCCCGAACTCTGAGAATGTCATGGTCATGGCCCGGTTTTGCAGGTCATCTGCTGCAAGATCAGCATAAAATGCGTTCACAGAGTCAGCAATATCGGCAAGCAGGCCGGCATGACCACCATCCACATTACCCTGATTGTTGTGGGTATCGAACCCTCCCTTCGATACCAGAAAAACCTTTGTTTTTAAACCGCCACGAATCAAACGGGCAACAACGGAAAGACTCCTGGATAACCCCGAATCCGGATATTCACCCAGATTTTGAGAACTATCGGCCGCATTTTGGATCGATTCAAGGTATTTGAACGACGAGTTAGCAATCTTTCGGGCAAATGATAAAGAACGGCCGAATTCATTTTGCGGAACATTTTCCTCATCGTAAAACCCACCTTGTTCAAGAAATCGTGCAAACTGTTCCGCACCACCAAATGTAACACCGAGATTACCAAATTCACTTTGAAAGATATTTGCCGAACCACCAAGCCGTACACCCAATGGAAATTCAGGTGGATTCGCAATGATATCCGGGTTGTCTTCCACTAAATATCTGCCTGCCCAACCAGTTCCCAGATTTACATCAGAATCACTTGCCGTGGTCCAGATATCGGTGGAACGAGCATGCGACCGATCGGCATCTTCATAGCCTACATTGTGAATAACAGCCATGTTTCCGTCTCCCCAAAGGGATTCAAGCCCGGACATAGCAGGATGCATCCCGATGTCATCGCTCAACAAAATAGAGTCTTGTTTACGGATGCCGATAGTTGGACGTTTGTTGTAGTAAATATCATTTTCAACAGGGATGATGGTATTCAACCCGTCATTTCCACCGCTTAACTGGATGAGTACTAAAACACGGTCATTATCTGCTGCGACCAGTCGGTTTAAAAACTTGGTACGGGCCATGGCATTTACCGGGATCCCGCCAACCATAAGACCGGATCCAAGTGCTCCGATGCCTAATGTGCTTAGGAAACTACGCCGTGTCCAGCAACGGTGATCGTGTTCATGCGCTTTTCCATGTTCCAGGGCGCTACCATGGCGATTGTGATTCATTGGTGAGTGCTCAGACTTCTTGCTCATAACAGGCTCTCAGATTAATTGGTATGCGGGTAACTGGATGAGATAAGACAGATATTGTCGCAGGTTCTCTGCAAAATGAGGTTGATAGATCAGATTGCCTTCTCCATCGCTATTTGCCGTCCATTCGTACCAGGGGATACTTCCCAGCAGTATTTTGGTGAGGTTGATCTTGTATTCAGGAAATTCAGAGAACCCAGGTACCCGTTCATTCCCATTACTATCGGTACTTCCGGGATGGAGCGCTGGGTCACCGGCAAAATCTTCTTCAACATTCCGAATACCAACCTGATCAAGTGGTAGCGAGATCAGGTGTTCAGCAAGGTCTTCTGCCACACGGAAAGGATTCGACGGATCTGAAACCTTCTCAGCCATTCGAATGGGATCATAGAGACTTCCGCCACCATCATAGCCATAGATCAGGTCAGAGATATTATCCCATCTTGAAGGCATTAAATTTGTATTAAGCCAGGTATAATGCCCCGGCGTTCCATCAGAATCGGGTGGATTATAACCGGCCCAGCCAAATACGGTTTCAGGTCGCAGCAGTTCTTCGTTTAGTTCCTGCATGGCCAGACGAACATATTCTTTCACTCCGGAATCAGGTGAAATTTCGAACTGTCGAAAATATGCCATGAATACTTCGATCGGACTCTTAATGCGGGCTCCCATGAAGCGCTCTTCGTAAAAGTGAGCACTTTTTAGCAGGTACCGGATTACTTCTGCGATATCAAAATTTACAGAAATACAATGGTCAGCGAGACTTTGTACGGCATCAGCGTCCGGTTCTGCACTCACAAAATAGACATACAATTTTTGGCTTATAAACCAGGCGACTTCTTCAGCACGTTCCGAAAAGATCAGATCGATCACTCCGTCAAGGTCGAAGGTATTGGTCTGATTTAATATGGTTTTATTAGAAAAATCGTGGCGTTCTTCATCAAAATAGGCATTTAAAGTAACGTCGTTAACCCGCCAACCCGTAACTGCTTTTGCTACTTCGGCAACGTCTGTTTCAGTGTAGTTTGGATCTCCATTTTTATCTTTGGGTCCAAGTGTGAACAATTCCAGTAATTCGCGTGCAAAATCTTCATTAGGTTGCCCGGCCCGGTTGTTATAATTGTTCAGATAATAGACCATGGCAGAATTTTTACTCACTCTGCGAACAAGATCTTTAAAGTCTCCCAAAGCATATTGACGCAGTAACTTCACATATTTATATACATGACTCACATAACTACCGGGGGCCTTTCCGGGCAGGTCGTTCATGTTGTTATAGGAAACCGCAAAGTGATTACTCCAGAATAAGACCATGCGTTCTAATAATCCGCCATCGTACATCTGATCCATCCAGCGAAACTGAATGTCGTACATATTCAGAATATTTGAAGAGCCTCCATTTCCATACCAGGAAGGGTCGACAGGTAGTACCGTATTTTGGGCTTCTGTAATGATAAGATCTACAGCGTCATCTGCTGAACCGGCTAACCTGATCTGATTAAGATCATTGATCTTATTACCGAAATGAGTTCTGCGAACAAGATGCGCTGCCTGTGCTTTATCCCAGGGGCCGGAATATATTGGTAAAGTAATGGCTGTGGAAGATGTAAAAGCGGGAGATGAATTCATGATACTTCTCGATCCATACTCGTTAATTAGTGGGTGATTTTGAGGTAAGAGAGACTATGACCTGCAAATGTTACAGATTTGATAGCAGCTTTAATGGCTCAATGGATCTAAAGTTCCCACTGTTTAATTATTAACGACTCCCTTAAACAAGAGCTATGTTGAAGTGTCCTTTCAGAATAAGGAAATAATAAATTTTAAAGCTTTTATTTCATCAAAATTGAATTTGAAGCAGATAGGGCGATGTTTTACCGGAGAGTTATAAACAAAGGGTAAAATTCATTTTAAATTTATACCATATAGTATATTTTATCGAAAATATTTACAACGAATTATAGGTATATGAAAAAGGGGATTATTCTATTTCTGCTGGTATTAACCGGAGTTGCTAACGCGCAAATGTATGAATTTGGAGATGTTCCGATGGAGCAACTTGAAATGACACATTATGATCTGGATTCAACAGCTTCTGCATTAGTACTTTTTGATAAAGGTATCTCCTCGATCAGATACTATAATAATGAGTTTCAGGTAACATTTACCCGCCATATGAGGGTGAAAATTCTAACCGACGAAGGGTTAGATCTGGGAGACATTAGTATCGGGTACAGAATAGGAGAGCCCGAACAAGATCTGAGAAAAATTAAGGCTTCATCCTACACATTGAACGAAAACGGTAAGGTCATTGAGGAATCGGTGGGGCGAAGAGATCGCTTTAAGAATAAGGTATCTGATAATTGGGAAGAGGTTAAATTCACTATTCCCGGCCTTAAGAAAGGAAGTGTCTATGAATATAGCTACGAAATTCATTCAAGCAGCCCCGTAGACTTTCCGGATTGGGTGTTCCAGCGAGAGATCCCCACGCTTTGGAGTGAGTATGAAGCCCGAATACCTGAATGGTTTAACTTTCTTACGGTAACACGTGGTTACCGGGGCTATGATATTCAAGAACGTACGTCCTTTAACGATAACGCCAGAATTGGTACCGGGATGTATGCTCAGAACTACAATTATTCCGGAACTGAGTATCATTTTGCAATGAGTGATCTTCCAGCCATTGATGACGAGCCTTATATGAAGATATCCAGCGATTACTTGTCTCATGTTCGTTTTTTGCTGGCATCCTACCAACTACCGGGCGACTTCCTTAAACCGGTGCTTAAACCCTGGAATGAGTTAACAACCGGGCTTACTAAGGATGAGGATTTTGGTGGGCGATTAACTTCCAGCGATGTATTGACCAATGCTGTAAATGAGGCAATTGATGGTATTGATGATGAGTTCGAAAAAATGGTTTCTATCTACAATCATGTGAAAGAAGTAATGGATTGGAACGACAAATTTGGTATCTATTCGTTCGAAGAGTTAGAGGATGTGTACAACGAAGGGACCGGAAGTGGAGCAGCCATTAACCTCATTTTGATCCAAATGCTGCGCGAGGCCGGTTTAACCGCTTATCCTCTGATACTCAGTACCCGGTCTCATGGAGAGATCATTCGTACCTTCCCGATCCTTTCTCAGTTCAATCATACCATAGCATATGTCGAGATCGGCGAAAAATATTTCTTACTGGATGCCAAGAATGAGGATCGTCCGTATAACCTGCAACCAACTTCAAACCTGAATGGTGAAGGTTTGATCGTCGTACCCGGCGAGGAATATTGGATTCCGGTTCAAAACCTTGGTAGAAACATGAGCATGAATATGGTGGATATTACTGTGAGCGATTCCGGTTATACGGGTAGTTTAACCTCACAGAATACAGGGTTCTTTGCATACATAGACCGTAATGACTTTGACTATAATGATCTTAATGAAAGTGCAAAGGATCATATTTTTTCAGACTTCGAGAATTTTGAAGTGGACAGCACATTTATAATTAAAGATGTACTGGATCAGTCATTTGATTTTAAATCTTATTTCTCTTCCACAAATAACGAGTCTAATGAGATCATATATCTCAATCCAATGGTGATCTACAATTTAACAGAAACACCCTTCACGTTAGCTGAAAGAACCTATCCGGTGGATTACGAATTTACCTTCAACAGAACACTCATCATTCAGGTTCACGTCCCCGAAAACTATGCTATTGATGAAGTTCCGCAATCAGTATTGCACAGATTACCCGGTGGCGCCGGAGAATTCAGAAGAATAGTTCAAACTGCCGGAAATGACATTACCATTAGTTATAAATTTTTGATCAATAAAGAACGATTTATGCCGGAAGAGTACGAATACCTCAAAAAAATGTATGAGGAAATGGTTAATAAACTGGGTGAATTGATCGTACTTAAAAAGGTGTAGAAGATGAAGCATTATTTAGTATTTCTGGCTATTGCGAGTGTTCTGGGTTGTTCATCAACGGTGAATATGGCTCCGTTAGATCTTGGATACGGGGATTACACTCATATAAATCCACTGTTTACTTTATCGGATGTATCATCAGCGGTAAGGAAAAGTGAAACCATATTGAGTGTTTATTCTCCGTCTAAAGCAACGTATTTAAAACGGGAAGCTATTACCATTTTCGATAAAGAGGATAAAGATCTGGCGCGTGTGGTGCTGTTCTACGATAATTTCAGAGATATCGATTATCTGAAGGCAAATGTGGTTGATGGAAACGGACGTATTGTACATAGTTACGTACTGGATGATGCGATCGATTTTAGCGTTTCCGGCGTGGTTTCTTTTTATACCGACAGCCGGGTAAAAGTGCTCGAATTGCTTCACAATTCTTTCCCTTACACGATCGAATACGAATATAAGGTTACCTATAGCGGACTTTTGAATTTACCGGACTGGTATCCGCTGGAATTTAATCAGGGATTGGAATCAGCCTCTCTGGTGATCAACGATTATGGGAATACCGGTATCCGGTTTCTTACCATGAATTTTGACCTGGAAGCAGATGTTGAGGATACACCTCAAGGTAAAAGGTATAAATGGTCGATGGGTTTAAAGATGCCGATAAAAAGAGAACCATATGGTCCCGGTGGTGACGAACTCTTGCCTCATGTTTTAGTAAGTCCGGGACAGTTTGAGATGGAAGAAAGTTATGGTAATTCTCAGAGTTGGGAGTCCTTCGGCCAGTGGTATTATAAATTAGGTACCGACACAAGAGTCCTCTCAGAAGGGGCAAAAGCAGAGATCGATGAGCTTATTTCCGGTGTCGAAGATGAATCGGAAAAGGTAAGGATTCTGTATAAACACATGCAGGATAAAAACCGGTATGTGAGCATACAACTGGGTATTGGTGGATGGAAACCCTTTAGCGCAGATTATGTATACACTAATAGTTACGGGGACTGTAAAGCATTAACAAACTATATGCAGACGATTCTGGAATATGCTGGTATCCATTCAAATTCTGTACTTATTCGGAGTGGAGGACCCGGGGATGGCCTGGTAGAGGAGTTTCCGGGCAATCAGTTCAATCATGTGATCCTGCGGGTAAATCTGAATAATGGTGAACATATCTGGCTGGAAAATACGAATAAATATCTGCCAGCCGGTGATCTTGGCTCAAATCATGGTAAACTGGCGTTACTTATTTCTGAAGAGGGGGGCGAGGTGGTTAGAACACCTGAAAAGGATTACACCGAAAACCTGAATAATGATTATTACGAATTCTCTATCTCAGAAGATGGAGAGGCTACCGTGAAGAATGTGAATTATCTGAAAGGGTATATGCGCGATCAGATTCTTTCACGATTCATGCCAATTTCTGAAGCGGAAAGGCTGGAATACATAGGCGAAATGTACAGCATCGATCATAATGCGATCAATCAACATGATTTTTCCGGTTTAGATGCAGACGGTGATTATGATATGTATAGTTTTGAAGCTTCATTGACGAACTTTGTAACTACTTCCCGGAAACGGTTATATGTTCCGGTAAATAAGTTCAAGGGCTGGGTAGTGACATTTCCCGATTCTGATGACGAAAGAACTCAAAGTGTTGAACTCAAATATGAGTTTACTCATGATGATTCCACTTTATTTAAATTGCCGGAAGGATATTCAGTGGAGCTGATGCCTAAAGCAAAATCGATCAATACAGATTTCGCAGAATATGAGATGGGGGTCCGGTCCACAGAGAACGGGAACCTAATGATCAAAAGAATGTTGAAAATCAAAGAAACTGATTATTCCGCAGAACAGTATGATGCATTAAAAGGCTTTTTCGACGATGTAAAATCAGCAGATGGTCAAAAGATCGTTTTGGTAAAGGAGGAATAATTTTTAACTAATTTGAACTTGAAATATCATTTAGATGACGTATAGTTATTGTATATATAAATTCACATTATGAAAGATTATCCAATAGCGATACGATATTTAGTTCGAATTCTTCTGATCTTTGCAGTGGTTACTGTATTGAGTATCACCAAACAGCTTTTGGTGCCACTGTTTTTCAGTATTTTTCTGGCCTATTTACTCTACCCAACAGCTAATAAGCTGGAGCAATTTAAAGTGCCACGAATTATTACAAATTTTGCAGTAATAATCACCTTTATGGCATTTGTGATCGGAGTACTCTATTGGCTGATCATACTGGCGGGTTCGATAAGTTCAGATTTTCCGGAATTGGATAAAAAGATCAGTAGTAATATCAGTAACCTGCAAACTACCATAGAAGTAGTTCTAGGGTTTACTGTAGAGCAGCAGAAAACGGTGATCAAGAATATGGGAATGAACGGCGATGTGCTCACCACACTGATCGAAGCAGGGAAAAACACCATCCTAACACTTACCCTGATCCCGGTATATACCTTTTTACTCTTATTCTACAGGGATAAATTCAAGGATTTTATCTTTATGCTTGTTAACGATGAGAATGAATCAATCGTAAAAGAGATCCTTAAAAATGCAGCAGATGTAGTTCCCAAATACCTGAAAGGTCTCATCGTGGTATGTATACTTTTAGTAGGTATGAATACACTGGGTTTTAAATTGATCGGTTTAAAATATCCACTGTTTTTGGGGCTTATTGCCGCAATATTTAATCTGATTCCCTATCTGGGTACAGTAATCGGCTACGGGATCGTTTTACTTTTTGTTTTTACCACACAATCTGCGTCGGCAGCGTCCGGGGTGATCATTCAATTCTTTATTGTTCAGTTCATAGAGAATAATATCCTTACCCCAAATATTACCGGTTCGTATGTGCGTATCAATCCGTTAGTGATCATATTTTCGCTCATTGCAGGAGGCATTGTATGGGGATTACCAGGGATGTTTCTGGTAATTCCGACCTTGGGTATTCTTAAGATCGTATTCGAAGGAGTGGAGGAGTGGAAACCTTACGCATTTCTGTTAGGTACCACCGGAACGGAGAAACATTCGGTCACTATTCATTCTCTGAGGAAAAGATTCGGGTGGGAAGACTGATCTGAAAATTTCATTAAGTAAATACTTAATGGATGGTTAGATGAAAATTTTTTGTAAGGAATTCATCTGAAGTTAGTCTTACCTTATAAACGAAACGAAAAATTGATACGATATGAGTTCACTAAATAAAGTTATGTTAATTGGCCGACTCGGCCAGGATCCCGAGGTAAGATATACCCAATCAAATACGGCAGTAGCTACAATGAGTATTGCTACAAGCGAACGTTTTAAAGACGGTAATGGCGAATTACAGGAAAGAACGGAATGGCACCGTGTAGTAGCCTGGGGTAGGCTGGCTGAAATTTGCCAGCAATATCTGAATAAAGGTTCTTTGGTTTATATCGAGGGGCCTCTGCAAACCCGACAGTGGGAAGATCAGCAGGGCCAAAAAAGATATACAACCGAGATCAAAGCATTGCAAATGACCATGCTGGATAGCCGTTCAGGTTCCGGAAACCAAAATAATGGTGGCGGGGCTCAACCTCAGCAAAATAATCAGAACCAACCCATGAATAGCAATGTCGAACTAAATAGTAGTTTTGACGACATGGACGACGATCTGCCATTCTGATAAAAAAATATATCAGAAAAGCGGTGAGATTACCTCTCATCGCTTTTTTTATTTTGTGTACACAAAAACCCTCATTAAATTCGGGAAAACATTAAATAATCTTGCCAATCATCGAAGACCCCTTTCCTTTATTATTATCCTTATTTCGGATTGATTTCGGTTTGATCAGCTCAACCGGCGAGTTTGATATTGTCGTAGTGAGTGTACAGCTACTGGTGATGGCCCTGGGGCTCATCTTCTCGGCACTATATTCAGGTTCTGAAGTAGCTTATTTTTCACTTTCAAACCGAATAGAAGACCTTAAACAGGAGGGCGATTTTGAAGCGGCAGACGGGCGTATCCTTACTATGCTGGATAAACCCCGGAGATTGCTCGCTACCATATTGATTGGTAATACCTTTGCAAATATCGTAGCCTCAGTAATGGCTGCGGTGATCACAGGCAGTGTATTAAGTCTTATCGAATTACCGGAACTTTTAGTTTATACCATTGAGGTTGTAGTATTGACCTTTGTGATATTGATTTTGAGCGAGATTACTCCCAAGATCATATCAATCAATGATCCGCTTGGCGTTTCAAGAAGAATGAGCGGCTTTATTTATGTGTGCTTCATATTATTAAAACCGCTGGCAAAGATGATCGCTGAAAGCACGGTAAGTCTGGAAAAGTATCTGCCAAAGCCAACCTCAAAGATGACCTCTGATGACATTAAAACGATGGCTGAGGTAAGTGAGAAAGAAGGATCCATTAAAGAAGATGAACGGGAGATCATTGAGAATGTGATAGAATTTGGCACTATCACAGTGCGCGAGATAATGACATCAAGGGTAAATATTGTCGGGGTATCTATCAGTGATTCTTTGGAAGATGTTCTTGAAACCATCAAAGAGCATAGCCTTTCCCGAATGCCACTCTACGACAATGATCTTGATACCATTTTAGGAGTAATTTACGCCAAGGACCTGCTTCCCTATTTGAATGAAAGTCCGGGTGAAGCCACTTTTAACTGGAAGACGATTTCCCGGAAAGCACTATTTATACCTGCCACAAAAAAACTGGATGATCTGCTCCGCGACTTTCAGCAGGAGAAAACACACATGGCCATTGTTGTGGATGAATATGGCGGTACGGAGGGTCTTGTTACCATGGATGATATTCTGGAGGAGATCGTAGGTGATATCATAGATGAGGAGGGTGAGGAAGAATCTTTATATACTCGTTTTAAAAGCGGGATCTATATTTTTGATGCTCAGATCGACCTGGATGATATGGAAGATATACTCGAATGTGAGATCACCACCGAAGATGATGAATACGAAACTCTGGGCGGGCTTATTTATCATTTAACCGAAAGTCTGCCAACAGTTGGGGAACGAGTGATCTTCAAAGATCTGGAATTCACTGTTCATTCAGTAAAGAATAACCGGATCAAGAAAGTCAGGGTAAAGAAAAATGAAGCGGATGAACAACCCGCGGCTTCTCTATCTAAGTAATCATGCCAATACCATCAATAATTCAGGAGAATGTTGAGCTTGCTCCTTATACAACAATGGGGGTTTCGGCTAAAGCTAAATTTTTTGCCGGTTTCAGATCTCTGGAAGAACTTAAATCACTCATTGAGTATGCTGAGAGATCAGGATTAAAATTATTGATCTTAGGTGGGGGTAGCAATGTGTTGTTTTTATCTGATTTCGATGGATTGGTGATCCGGAATGAGGTAGAAGGTTTTGAGATAGTTTCAGAGACTGCGGATCATATTCATTTGAAGTTAGGTGCCGGGGAGAACTGGCATGAAACCGTTACCCGCTGTGTTGAGAAAGGATGGGGAGGGATCGAGAATCTGGCATTGATACCGGGCACGGTTGGAGCAGCTCCTATACAAAATATTGGGGCTTATGGGGTTGAATTAAAGGACGTTTTTGTACGACTTGAAGGGTTTGACATGTTAGAAATGAACCTCAGAACACTGTCGTTTGATGAATGCAATTTTGGGTACAGAGAAAGTGTGCTAAAACATGAATTGAAAGGCAGACTGATCATTACTTCGGTAACACTTCGCCTTGCTAAAGATCCGATCCCCAATCTCAGTTACAAGCCGGTATCAACTATGATGCAAGACAGAAATATTGCAGATCCTGAGATTAAAGATGTATATGAGGCAGTAATTGATATCAGAAATAGCAAATTACCGGATCCAAAAGAGTTGGGTAACACCGGGAGTTTTTTTAAGAATCCTGTGATCACAAAAGTTCAATTTGAACAACTACAGGCATCATATCCCGACATTCCAGGTTACTTAGTTGATGAGCATACTATAAAAGTGCCGGCAGGCTGGTTGATCGATCAGGCCGGGTGGAAAGGGTATCGTGAAGGTGACGCGGGAGTTCATGAAAAGCAGGCGTTGGTCCTGGTAAATTATGGCAATGCAACCGGAATTCAGATCAGATCACTGGCTGAAAAAATTATACAATCCATCCGCTCAAAATTTGATATTCTACTTACACCGGAAGTCAATATCATACCGTAACAGATTAGAGTGCGGAACTACCAATCACCATTTTGTTATTAATCAGAGAACATTAACTCATTTTATGATGAAAAGATCACTATCTCATTTTATTTATTTATTGACAGCAGCGGTGCTGCTTAATACAGCCTGTGTTACTATGCAGGTGAGCCCCGTTTCAGGTAATAAGCGGGTATATGGTTATTCCTGGGAGCAGGAAAAGCAGATCGGGGCTGAGTCAGATCAGGAGATCATTAGACAATATGGAATTTATGATGATCCTGAACTTACCGAGTATGTGAATAGACTGGGACAGGAATTGGTTAAGGTAAGCCACTTCAATCGTGAAGATACTCCGCAACAGTATAAGGATACTGACTTTACTTTCAGGGTTCTGAACAGCCCTGTCGTAAATGCTTTCGCTCTACCTGGTGGTTATGTGTATGTGACTCGGGGATTATTGACTCATTTGGAAAATGAAGCACAGTTGATGGTGGTATTGGGTCATGAAATTGGACACGTTGCAGCCCGCCATGCCTCACAAAGAGCTGCCGAACAGCAATTAGGACAACTAGCGATCATCGGTGGAGCGGTGTTGGGCCAATCTCTTGGGCTTGATGGAGGTAATATCTTACAATTAAGCAGTCAGACGGCACAACTTCTATTTTTAAGCTATAGCCGGGATGACGAACGCGAATCGGATAAGCTTGGGGTAGAATATTCAGCTATGGATGGCTATGCTGCAGAGGAAGGAGCTCGTTTTTTTGAATCGTTAAAACGAATTTCAGAGAAATCAGGACAGGCGATACCCTCTCATTTATCATCACATCCGGATCCGGGTGAGCGTGAACAAAATATCCCCAAAATGGCAGCGGAATGGGAATCGAAGGGATACGATATGGAGAAAGTGGATGAAGATGATTTTATGAAGATGATAAATGGATTAATGTACGGCGAGAATCCCAGAGAAGGTTTTGAGCGGGATGGAATGTTTTACCATCCTGATATGGAGTTTAAATTCCCGGTACCGGATGGCTTTTCAGTGATCAATCAACCTAGTGCGGTAATTCTGGTCAATGAAACTCAGGATGCCGTAGTTCAATTCTCCCTGGATAATGAAAATGAAACGCCGGAAGCTTCTGTAAAAGCTTTTCTTTCGCAGGAAGGGGTGGAAACACTGGAATCTGATCAGGGTAATGTAAATGGATATGCTAATTATACAGCGGAGGCTTCGGTTGTTACTGAAGACGGAACCTCTTTATGGGTAGATATATCAGCCATTGAGTTCTCAGGTATGATCTTCCGGTTTTTAAGTTATACCACGGCTGATAAGACCAATGAATATCGTGGAGCATTTAATAAAGTAAGCAGTGGGTTTTCAAAACTCACAGATTCTTCCATTCTGAGTATTCAGCCTGTTCGGTTACAGGTTACCAAAACACAGCGATCAGGTTCGTTCAGTTCTTTCTTACCCAATCCACTACCTATGGGTATTGAACCGGAGGATATTGCCATTTTGAATCAGGTTAGTCTCGATCAGACTATCTCCAGAGGAACTCTCATTAAAATTCCTAAACAGTAATAGTTGCGATCTGAATTTATAGTACAATAAAAAAGGGGAAAGCTGTCAGGCTTTCCCCTTTTGTGTAGTCAGTTAAATGTATAAAAACTGTTAGTTTTAGAATGAGAAGCCAACAACTGCGTAGGCCTGATCCGCTTCCGGGTTTATAATCAATGCGGCTGAAACAGGGATTGAAAAAGTATCTGTGATCACAATTTCTTTTCCGGTACTAATACCAATATTGGTTAATCCAAATTCGCCATCGGTTGTATGCCAGCCATCTCCACCACCGATAAATACTGAAGCAGGTCCAAGATTATAACCTAGTTCGAAGTACATTTCGCCACCGGCAGAAGCTGCACCTGTAGCTTCATTCAAGATCATATTCGCAGCGATTGAAAAGTCTTCAATTTCGTAGCCAAGATTCAATTCAAATGCATGACTTTGATCATCAAGAAAAGGGGTGGCGGTTGGATAATAATAATCGGTTAACCCGACGCTAAGACCGAAATTGAAGCTATATCCTGCGTAGAAATCCAATTCCTGAAAACCATTGTCAAAAGCCTGAGAACCCCAGGTACCGATAGTAAAATTTCCACTGGATAATTCTATGGTTGGCTGAAGGGCAGGTCCCGAGTAGAAAATTCCCCGCCAAACATATGTGCTGTAAATATCTGCCCCGGTACTTACTTCAACCTGTGCATTTGCTGTATTGGTGCTAACGATCGTTACAAGTACAACAGCTAGAGCCAGATATAGTTTTTTTATAGTATTCATAATTCATCCTTTAATGAGTGAGTTGGTAGTTAGGCTGTTCGAAAACGTTTGTTACCGAACATGTTTTCCCCATTCCGGGAAGAGGAGTGAAGCGCTCTTCCCGGTATTGAATGAGGATGTGTGATTAAGGTTGTGAGTGTGTTTAAGAAGTGAGATTGATACTAAAGTGTCTATCCGATTCCTGCACTTGCAGTAAATTCAGGATAGGCTTCCGCATCATGTTCGTGCAAGTCAAGCCCCATTTCTTCAAGGTGACCGTTAACACGCAATGGAATAACAAGATCAATGAGTTTGAATACTGCAAAACTTACACCGAATGTCCACACAAAAGCAGCTGCAATACCTAAAAGTTGTACGCCAACTACTTTTATATCAAAACCGGCGGAATCAAACAGTCCGGCTGCAAGGGTACCCCAGGCACCAACCACACCGTGAACTGATACCGCACCAACGGCGTCGTCTACAACTTTTTCTAAAAGGATCATAGAAAAATGAACGATCACCCCGGCAATAAGACCTGCAAGAATTGCAAATCCTGGTGTTAAATTCGCACATCCTGCGGTAATACCAACTAAACCAGCTAAAGCACCATTTAATGTTACTGCACCGTCAGGTTTACCGGCAGTCACCCAGGAAATGATCATAGCAGCTGTTGCCCCGGCACCGGCGCTTAAGAACGTATTGAGAGCGATCAGAGCGATGGAAGTATCTCCCGTGGTAGTGGAACCGGCATTGAAACCGAACCAGCCCATCCAAAGAATGAAAACACCCAGCGCAGCCAATGGCAGACTGTGACCTTTAATGGTTTGAGGTTTTCCATCAACATATTTACCTACGCGCGGACCTACAACAATGGCACCGGCTAGTGCAGCCCATCCACCAACAGAGTGTACAACTGTAGAACCGGCAAAATCAATAAATCCAAGATCTTCTAACCATCCGCTACCATTGAATAAGCTTCCCCAGGCCCAGGAGCCGAATACCGGGTAAATAAGTGCAGTGATGATTACGGAAAAAATGAGATATGCATTAAATGCAGTACGTTCAGCCACGGCTCCGGAAACGATGGTAGCAGCAGTAGCAGCGAATACGGCCTGGAAGAAAAAGAAGGTATAAGACCATTCGATGGAATAGTCACCTATTTCCGATAACATAAAACCATCGGTACCAATCCAGCCACCAGCTGATGTACCAAACATCAGGCCGAAACCGATGAAATAGAAAACAAGCCCGCCAACAGAAACATCCATAAGATTTTTCATGATGATGTTGACTGCATTTTTTGCTCTTGTAAATCCGATTTCTACAAGTGCAAAGCCTGCCTGCATAAAGAAAACAAGTACGGCAGCCAGGATGGTCCAAACATAGTTTAGATTATCCTGAACTGTTGCTGCAGCATCCTGAGCAAAAGCAGGAGTTGCAGCAAATAAAGCCAATAGAGAGAGAATGAGTATAAAACGTCGCTTCATTATTGTTATGGTTAGTTAGTGATGAATGTGTGAGTGTGAAATATCACGAGACTAACATAATTAGGTAAAACCTAATATCAAATAAAAATTATTAACAAAAACACCTGTTATGTATTAATAAATATGTATAAAAGCGCTTTTTTAAGCTGATTCAAGGGTTGAAAGCGCTAACAATCTTTATTCAATTTTTTTTACAAATCTCTGTTTGACCTTAAAAAAAGAAAGTTTTCCACCCGTTTTTGTTAAAGAACTGTCGCTCAAAGTCTTATCTTTGTGCGAGCGTTAAGACAAACCAATAAAGACTATACGATGATTTCTAGATACGCACGGCAGGAAATGTCAGAGATTTGGACCGAAGAGAATCAGTTTAAAGCCTGGCTGCAAGTGGAACTAGCCTCTTGTTGGGCATGGGCCAAACTTGGTAAGATTCCGATGGAGGATGTTGATACGCTCTATGAAAAAGCTTCCTTCGATCTGGGCCGTATCAAGGAAATTGAAGAACAGACCCGTCACGACGTTGTTGCTTTCACACGGGCTGTATCTGAAACACTGGGTGAAGAAAAGAAGTGGGTGCACTTTGGTCTTACTTCAACCGATGTAGTGGATACTGCCTGGGGAGTGCGATTAAAGCAGGCAAATGAAATCCTGCTAACAGATCTGAATCGAATGGTGGAAGTGCTTGCTGCAAAAGCAAAAAAATTCAAGTACACCGTTATGATGGGGCGAACCCATGGTATTCATGCCGAACCTACAACGTTTGGTTTGAAATGTGCACTTTGGTACGCTGAAATGAAACGAAATCTGGAACGGTTTGAAAAAGCTGCTGCGGATGTCGAGTTTGGTAAGCTTTCAGGGTCAGTAGGTACGTTTGCAAATATTCCCCCTGAAGTGGAAGAATATACTTGTGAAAGATTAGGTTTAACTCCTGCACCGGTATCAACACAAACTTTGCAGCGAGACCGACATGCCTATTATTTGTCAACCATAGCGTTAATTGGTTCATCTTTAGAGAAAATGGCAGTAGAAGTACGCCACCTTCAACGTAGTGAAGTGCGGGAAGCTGAAGAGGCTTTCAGAAAAGGACAAAAGGGATCATCTTCAATGCCGCATAAAAGGAATCCAATAAGCTCAGAGAATATTTCAGGGTGTGCCCGGGTACTTCGTGGTTATATGGTCACTTCATTCGAAAATATTCCTTTGTGGCACGAACGTGATATCTCCCATTCTTCTGCAGAGCGGATCATTCTTCCCGATGCCACCATTTTACTGGATTACATGTTGAGTCGTTTTGCCAATGTGATGGAAAATCTGGTGATCTTTGAGGATAATATGGAGGCCAATATCTGGAAAACTCATGGATTGGTGTTTTCACAGCGGGTACTTAATAAACTGATCGAGAAAGGAATTGTCAGGGAAGAAGCCTATGATGCGGTTCAGCCACTGGCAATGCAGGCATGGGAAGGTCAGAAACCTTTTAAACCACTGGTTGAAGGGGATGATTATATTTCGGGTCATTTAACTCAGGATGAAATAGATGACGCCTTTGATCTGAAACATCATACCAGAAATGTAGATGTAATTTTTGAACGGGTAGGCTTAAATTGATCAGTTCAGGTTGGACTGAGCATTAAGCGGTAAACTCGATAAGTTTTCTACGGTATACGGAGAACATTTTGGATTTTGAGATAAAGCCGATATAACGTCGGTTATTATCAACAACAGGAAGATTCCATGCTCCTGTATCCTGAAATTTCTTCATTACCTCATCCATTTCCTCTTCAATGTTCACTACCTCAGGCGGACTCGACATCAACTCAGCAACCACAAGTGCATCATAGAGTGCTTTATCAAACATAAAACTACGAATGTCATCCAGCGTCAGGATGCCAACCAGCTTTCCATCATCGTTTACTACCGGGAAGATATTGCGCGGACTTCTGCTCACAACATCGATCAGTTTGCGAAGACTCATTCCCGGCTTTACCACGCTGAAATTCTTTTCTACGATCTTTTTCAGGTTTAGCAAGCGTAAGACCACCTGATCTTTATTGTGTGTTAGTAGATCACCTTTTTTTGCAAGTTCATGGGTATAGAACGAATAGGGCAGAAAATGACGGCTAATGAGAAAGGAAACGGCCGATACGATCATCAATGGCAGAAACAGTTCGTATCCTCCTGTGATCTCAGCGATCATGAACACAGCAGTAAGCGGGGCATGAAGTACTCCTGCCATCAATCCGGCCATTCCTACCAATGCAAAGGTGCTTTCAGGGATTTGACCAAGATTAAGATCATTGATGGTTCTTGAAAAAAGAAATCCAAGGGAAGCTCCGGTGAAAAGTGAGGGAGCAAATACACCGCCAACTCCACCGGCACTCATGGTTACTGAGGTTGCAATGGCTTTGGTAAAGATCAATCCAAGAATGAGTAATAAACTGAAGTATTCAAAATCGGTAAATTCATTGAGCAGACTTTGATCCACTACTTCTATTAAATTTCCATTCAGCAGACTGTTGGTGGTCTCATAACCTTCGCCATATAATGGTGGTACTAAAAAGATCAATACTCCTAAAATACCTGCTCCGATCAATACCCTCGATCTGGGGTTTTTTATTTTATTGAATTGTTGATCAACAAACATATACGTTCGGGTAAAATAGACCGAGGCGAGTGCCGTAAAGATCCCTAAAAGCATATAATAGGGCAGATCCTGAATTCGGAACCCTGTAAGTAACTGATAATAGATAAGGTGATCATCCCCTTGTAAGAGAATGGAGGTAACCGCACCTGAAATACTTGATAAAAGAAGAGGGATAAGGGAGCTGAAGGTAAGGTCCAGACTAAATATCTCGATGGTAAAAATAATGGCAGCGATCGGAGCATTGAAAATGGAAGCAATGGCTCCCGCCGAAGCACACGACATCAGCAGAATTCGATTCCTGTAATTTATGTGCATGGCACGACCAAGATTTGAACCAATAGCCGCTCCGGTACCCACTGCAGGTCCCTCTAATCCTACAGATCCACCAAAACCCACCGTAAAAATTGCAGTGATCACCGAATCATACATCTTTTGCGGGGATAAAATGCCGTTCTTTCTCGATATAGCGAATAAAGCAAAAGGAACCCCTTCTCCCACTTTCTCTTTTAAAAAGCGTTTAATAAGCAGGGTGATCAAAATACCGATAATGGGAAAGATGAAATAATAGGGATTGAGATATTGGGTGATATATTCTGAAGCAACCACACTCTGAATAAAATGGGTAATATTCTTCATGGTTACTGCGACCAACCCGGTAGTAAAGCCAATAAGAACGCTTAAGATGAGAATGAAACGTTCTTGTGAAATATGACGTGCCCGCCATACTAAAAATCTTGCAAGTAAACTATGTGAAGGTTTGGTCATGCTCCAATATTCTGAATCAGACTTGTAAAATACGGCTAATTACAGCCATTTAGCAGTTGTTTTTTAGGGCTTTCGCATAAAAGCCCTTTTCCAGAGTCTAATCGGATAACATTTTTTTAAAGATCCAGATAGATGAGAATACACTAAGTATAGAAAATACGATTCCTGCATAAATGGCCCAGAATGGGAATGAATAGCCCATAGCTATCAACTCAAAAATTCCAATCGGAATAGCAATAAGTCGTAAAGCTTCGATTATTTGAAGTCGTTTTTTTCGGCTCTCGAATAAAAGCCCAAAATTTATGCTGGACCATACGATCCAGATGAGGAAAAGTGACTTGGTAAGTGAGTCGAGTTCGCTGTTATTGAACAAAAAGTAGGAGGTGACCAACATCAACACAACAAACTGAATGAAGATATACACTTTGGCCCATAGGTGAGATACATCGGCATTATACTTGTGAAAATTTGGAGAAACTGCGGAAGGAGTCTGAACACCCCCAAGATAATCCGGTAGCCAGCCGGGTTGCTTAAATAGCATGCGGGAGGCGTCTCCAATAGATCGTGCTTTTTTTACATAATGATAGAGATCGATATAATGGGAAAAGTTGGCATAAACGGGGTTCCAGCTATTTACCGGTTTAGTGATGCCATAAGTCGGTCGTTCTTCCTCTTCCTTAAAGGTGCCAAACATCCGATCCCAGATAATGAAAACACCGGCATAATTCTTATCAATATATTTTGGGTCGCGACCATGATGCACCCGGTGATGCGATGGAGTATTTAACACGGATTCCAACCTTCCGATCTTTCCAATATGTTCGGTGTGGATCCAGAATTGATACAACAGGTTAAATGCCCCAACCGTAACAAACTGAAGAGGGTCGAATCCGGCGAAAGCTAACGGCAGATAAAAAGGGAAGCTCCAGATAAAAGCCGTGGAGCTCTGCCTTAATGCAACTGTTAAATTAAAATCTTCACTCTGATGGTGCACTACATGTCCGCCCCAGAATAAACTGATCTCGTGGGCCATTCGGTGCGACCAGTAGAAACAGAGATCATACAGGAAAAAAAGAACGATAAAACTAATCCAGTTTACCGGAATTTTCGTAATAGCAAATAACTCGAACACAACCGTGTAAATACCAATTGTTACAATTTTGGTAAACACTCCACTAATTTGACTTAAAGCTCCCAGATTAATATTTGTGATGGCATCATTTAATCGATAGGTTCTTTTCTTGGTGATTGCTTCGAAAACTAATTCTATACTCATCAAACCAAAAAATATTGGGATTGAAAGTACAACCGGATTTAAGTTCATTGTGATCGATCATTTGGTTAGGAACAATGTGTAAAGCGTAACACGCAAAATCATGAAAGACAAACTTTTTCTCTATCATTTTCTATCATCTTTACCGGTAAAACTATCATATCCGGCAAAGTTAATGGTCTTCGCCTTTTTGGGGATCCATATACCGTTATTGGCAATGGTAGCTTATATCGCGATTTCGAGTGAATTAAGTAACTGGCTGGAAATTTTGCTGGTTGCTTTACTGGCTACTTTGGCCGGAACGGCGATTACGCTGGTGATCATTCATATGTTGCTACGGCCAGTTCGTCTGATAGCAGATGCTTTGTACAAATTTACTAAGAACAGAGAATTACCGGCGCTGCCAACTCAGTACGAGGATGAAATGGGGAAACTCATGGAGCAAACTCAGCTTTCTTTAGAAGAGATCGACAGTTATTTAATGATCAAGAATAATCTGCTTTCCATTATTTCGCACGATACAAAAACTCCAATTGGAAGTATCGAGATGAGTTGCGGATTAATGGAGGAAGAATTGGAGCAGGATCAACCGGATATAGAGGAATTGAAAGAATTGACAAAACTGATCAGGATCAGTAATCAGGATCAGGATAATATAATCAGGGATATGATAACACTTGCCCGCTTCGAGGAAAAAGAAATTGAATTGGATAAAGAGGTTGTCGATCCCGAGCAAATTGTAAAAAAAATACGTTCTACGTTCGCATTGTATTTCAGACAAAAGAAGATCGACTTTTCAGCATCGGTTGAGGAGAACGTGAAGAATCTGTATCTGGATAAAGAGAAAATTCAGGTGGTTCTTAATAATCTTATTCAGAATGCGATCAAGTTCACCGCTTCGGGAGGGGAAGTCAGCCTGAAACTGAGTTCAGAGAATAACTCAGTGATATTTACATTGAGCGACACCGGAACCGGGATTCCCGAAGAGAAACTTTCTGATATTTTTGAACCCTATTTTGGAACAACGGAAGGGACAAATAAGGAAAAGGGAATGGGGCTTGGTTTATGGATCGCCAACACCTTTGTAAAATTACACGATGGATCTATAATTGTAGAATCTAAACCGGGTAAAGGAAGTGTTTTTACCGTGATAATTCCCCAAAATTAGAAATTACCGGCTAATTTATAGAGCTGTTTTCTCTTCACCTTACCGGTGGTTGTTTTGGGGATGTGGTCAACTATACGGAGCTCCCGGGGCAGTTTGTAATCAATTAAAGTATCACGCAAAGCATCTCTGAGCTCATTCAATTCAGGTTTTTTGCCATTGGATAAAGTTACAAAAGCAGTGATGCGCTGTCCCCATTCATCATCAGGAATTCCTAATACAACAGCTTCTTTAATATGCGGCAGTTCCATGATAGCGTGTTCAACCTCATGGGGATTAACATTCTCACCGCCGGTGATGATGAGATCGGTTCTGCGGGATTCAATAAATAGTAGGTTAAAGGCATTCAAATGCCCGAAATCACCGGTATTAAACCAACCATCTTCATCAAAATATAGTGTATTGTCTGCCTCGTAATACCCGTCAAAAACCTGAGGACCTCGAAGCCAGATCATGCCGGACTCATTTCGACCAACCACTTTACCATTTTCATCCCGGATCTGTATTTCGTTAGGTGAGAATATTCTGCCCACACTTCGAAAAGGAGTATAAATACCGGATGGTTGTAACATGGCATTAGCTGCGATTTGAGCACAGGTTTCCGTCATACCATAAGAGGAAACCAATGGTATCCCACGTTCGGCTGTTTTACGAATTAAGCTTTCCGTGATAGGACCGCCACCAAGCAGGATAGCTTTAAAATCCTTGTGAGTCTTAAAGAAGGATTCGTCCATTAATCGTTTTAACATCGTTGGAACTAAGGAGGCCGCCTGAAAGCGATCATCTTCAGACAGAAAAGAGCGCACCAGCTGCTCGTTGAACTCATTCATTCTGTAGATCGCGCTGCCATAGATCAACGATCTGAGGATTATGGTGATACCTCCAACATGATTCAGTGGTAGGCATAGTAGCCAGTAATGATCTGGATCAGGCTGGAAATTAAGTGAAGAAGATTCGGCCGCTGAAATAATTTGCCGGCGTTTTAGAGGTACGATCTTGGGTGAGCTGGTAGTTCCGGAAGTAAAGAAATACCCGAAAATCAGATTTTCATCCAGAGCTTCATCCGGTAATTCCAGATCACGATAATTGAATGCTAAGGCGCTTTCCAGAAAATCTTTATCCAGTAAGATCACATCGTCACCGGTAAACCGGTCTTTATTTGTGGCGTCAGTAAATATCAAACTGGGATGCAAAGCTGTGATCTGGGCTTCTAACTGTTTTTGATTGGATTTAGGGTTTAGCGGTATGATGGGAACCCCTAATCTCCAGCATGCTGCAATTGCAAGCACCAGTTCATCAGAGGATTCAGAAAGAAAAGCGACCGGCCATTTTAAGGAATCTGAATGTTCTTTTAATATCTCCTGAAAATATCCGGTAAAGCGATCCAGATCTCGGTAGCTGTAATCCCCTTTTACTGAGGACAGAAATGCGACCTCTTTAGTAGATTTAGCTAAATCGAAAATATGTAAATGGGACTTAAACACTCAGATGATTTTTTCTAATTCACTTAGTTTGAGCGGATGACCTATTCCGGGTTTGTCTGGTAATACAAATTTTCCTTCCCTGATCTCATTGGGGTACTGTAACGCTGCTTCAATCATATAGTTCCCGGTAGCCAGACCTTGCGCATATTTTTGTGAACCCAGACCTGAAGCTAATGCCGCAGTTATTATCCTTCCAATTACTCCGTCAAACGATGTCGTAAAGACAACATCAATACCATGAGAAGCTGCATACGATTTTGTTACGGCAATTTCTGATATCGATCCAAAAAGTGCCGGTTTTAAGATCAATATCTTCACTTTTTCGGATTCGATTAATCTTTTGGCAGATTCAAGATCCCTAACAGATTCGTCAGCGGCAACGGGAATTGGAGATTCGTCAGCAATCTTAAAAAGATCTGACTCATTCTCTGCAGAGATCGGTTGTTCACAATATTCTATGTCGTACTGAGAAAACAGTCCGAAATACTCCATTGCTTCTTGAGTACTCCAGCTTCCATTTGCATCGATGCGGATCTTAAGGCTTTTGAATCGCTTTCTGATGTTAGCAAGAGCTTCCATTTCCAAATCGGGATCAACTCCCACTTTACATTTCAGTGTATTGAAACCTGCGTTCAATAAATCATCCACTTTATCTAACAAAGATTCCGGAGATGAGATTCCTAAAACAGCATTCGCCTGAATGATCTGGTTGCTACCGGGGGCAATGAACTCGTGAAGGCTTACTGAGTTTCTTTTCGCGGTCAGATCGTAAACTAAAGATGAAAGACCAAACCTCATGGAGGGAAACGGACATTTGCCGAGATATTCCTCCATCGTATCAATAGGAGCTGAAGCGTTTAAAGCTTCTTTAATAATTTCCAGGTCATTCGTAAGATGAGCAAGAATTTGATCGGGGTTTTCCTTTGAAAAACCGGGAAGGGGAGAGATTTCACCAAAGGCTATTAATGAGTCAGACTCAAAGGTAAGTACAAACCCGTTCCTTTGCGGTATTACACCCGATGCTGTTTTGAATTGTTCGCTGAAAGGAGCTTGGAATTTGTATACAGATAACATCAGGCTAAAAGGATTCCAATGGTGAACATGATGCCGAAAAGGGCCATAAATTGCGCGGTTTGCTCCAGCACCTTATTCAGATTCGACTTATTTGTTTCGAACCAGACTTTGTATATGAGATACATGGCGAATGGGAGTAGGAGTACTGGTAAAAAGATCCACCATCCAAAGTGTAATTTTACGAAGAAATGTGGTGGTATGGCATAGGCAAGTAGCACCATCAATGTATATTCAATTTTAAGAGCTGTTTCACCTAATAGTACTCCAAGTGTCCTTTTACCTGCTTTTTTATCCTGCTCAACATCTCTCAGATTATTGATGACCAGAATGTTAGTACTTAGGGCACCAACGGCCAGGGAAGCCCAGAAAGCATCTTCAGACCAGACCAAAGCATTTACATAATAGGTGGTCATAACTGCCACAATTCCGAAAAAGAGAAATACAAAGATATCTCCTAAGCCATTATATCCGAGTGGAAAAGGCCCACCGGTATAGAGAATACCGAATAGGAGAGAAAGCAGGCCCAGAATGAGCACGATCCAACCCCCTATCCAAATGAGATAAAGCCCAAAAAGAAAAGCTAGTCCCATAGATAGTATAGTCGCATTCAGCATCTTTTCAGGAGAAATAAGGCCGGCTGCAGTTGCCCGGACAAAACCGATACGATCTTCAGTGTCTGCTCCCTTTTTAAAATCGTAATAGTCATTAGCGAAGTTTGTACCGATCTGAATAAGAAAAGCACAGATCAAAGCAATGGATGAGTTAAGAGCTACAAATTGACCATCATGCCAGGCGAGAGCGGCCCCGATAATTACCGGAGCAAAAGCGGCTGCAAGAGTCTTCGGGCGGGCTGAATGCACCCAGATTTTTAATGTTGAATTTTGCAAGTCTGTAAATTAATTACCGTTTTAATGTGGATAACTGCAGCTAAAGATACAAAGAATAAAAAACGGGCTCTCAGGTAATTTACGCACAGAAAATCATGATGTTGCCTAAAAAAATTAGGTGAGATTAAGCGAGAAATAGAAAAATAAATTAAAGTGTAAGCGCTTTTTAACCTACCTATTTTACATGTTGATAACTATTGTTCTTAATTAATTGAGTGTTTCAGGAAAAGTGCATTATATTAAGCGCAGATTTCTAAATCGTATAAAACCTAACAAACCTAAGTTTATACACCATGGCGTACTCAAAACTAGAATATATTTGGCTTGACGGATACAAACCGACACAGAGCCTGAGAAGTAAAACTAAAATTGTACACGATTTCAGCGGTAATCTGGAAGATTGTCCGGAATGGTCATTTGACGGTAGTTCTACCGAACAGGCAGAAGGTGGAAGTTCTGATTGCTTGCTTAAACCAGTAGCTATTTATCCTGATCCAGCTATTAAGAACGGATATCTCGTAATGACAGAAGTGCTAAATGCGGATGGAACTCCTCATGAAACAAATGGCCGGGCTACTATTGATGATACTGATGATGACTTTTGGTTTGGTTTTGAACAAGAATATTTCCTGATGGATCCAGAGACTAAGCGTCCTATTGGTTTCCCATTGAATGGATATCCTGAGCCACAAGGCCCTTATTATTGTGGTGTTGGTGGACAGAATGTGTTTGGTCGTGAATTTAAGGACGAACATTTAGACCTTTGTCTGGAAGCTGGACTTAACGTTGAAGGAACCAATGGCGAAGTAGCTGCCGGTCAGTGGGAATGGCAGATCTTTGCGAAAGGAGCTCAATCAGCCGGTGATCAGATCTGGGTAGCCAGATATCTGATGGAAAGACTTTCTGAAAAATATGGTGTATACATTGAGTACCATCCGAAACCACTGGGAGATACTGACTGGAATGGTTCTGGAATGCATGCAAACTTCTCAAATGAATATATCCGTACTGCAGGTTCAAAAGAGAAGATTGAAAAGGTTTGTGAAGCTTTCAGATCTGTAGTGGATGAACATATTGCCGTTTACGGTGCGGATAATGATCAGCGCTTAACCGGTAAGCATGAAACTGCAGCAATCACTGATTTCTCATATGGTGTATCCGATCGGGGTGCTTCTATTCGTATTCCTGTATTCACGGTAAATAATGGATGGAAAGGGTATTTGGAAGACAGACGTCCGGCTTCAAATGCTGATCCTTACAAAGTTGCCGCACGAATTATCAAAACAGTTAAGTCTGTTACCGGATAATTCTGAGTTTAGTATTGATTGAAAGCCTGTCTTCCTTTCGGGGGACAGGCTTTTTTTTGTACTATCATTTATGGAAAATATTACATGGAAAGAATTTGAAAAGATTGAACTCAGAGTTGGTACCATAATTGGGGTGAATGATTTCCCTGAAGCACTGAAGCCGGCTTATAAACTCACCATTGATTTCGGGAGTCAGATCGGTATAAGAAGATCATCGGCACAGATAACCTCCCGATACTCCAAAAGTGAATTGATGGGTAAGCAGATCATTGGAGTTATAAATTTCCCCCCTAAACAAATAGGACCGTTTATGAGTGAATGTCTGGTAACCGGGTTTTCTGATGGAACGGGTGGTATCATACTTGCGACAACCGATACTAACGTGATAAATGGAAGCAAGCTTTTTTGATAAAAGATGATATCTTAATCAAATAATATAACTAAGTATCTGATTATGAAATATCTGTGGGTATTACTGGCCGTTTTGTTTATTAATTGCAGTTCAAGTAGTTCGGTCTATAAAGTTCAACATTATGACGAGCTGGTTGAAGATCAGGAACTGAATACCGACGAACAGGAGTGGATCAGATTAGGTGTAAATGAACATGATGCGGGCAATTTTGATGAGGCAATCGGTTATTACAAAAAAGTGCTTGCTAATAAACCTCATTCATCTATGGCATTACATGAGCTCACACTTACATACAATACAGTGGGTAATTATGAGAAAAGCATTGAATATGCTCAGATCGGACAGAAAGTAGATTCAGAAAGCCGCTATTTATTTTACCATATGCAAGGTATTGCCCTCGATTATTTAGGCAAGCCCGAGGAAGCCATAAAAGCTTTTAAAGAAGGGATTCAGATAAACGACACCTCATACTTTTTGCATTATAGTTTGGCAATTACCTCTTTGAATCAGGGATATGTAAATCAGGCGATCACGAGTCTTCAGAATTCGATCATGACGAATTATGGGCATGCCAGTAGCCATTTGTTACTGGCTAGGATCTACAAAGATCAGCAAAGAAATGTGCCTGCATTACTCGCATACACTTATTTTTTGTTTTATGAGCCAGATTCTCAACGACGCCTGGATGCCTATGATGAAATTCAGGAAATTTTTGAAATGGCAGAAAAGGGAGAAGATGGTCAGCCCGTGAACGTCACTGTGAATTTATTTGGAGCGTTGGGGGATGGGATGTCTATAGCTGAACTTTCCCTTTCCATGCATAGCACCAAGCGTTTTAAAGAAGAATACGAAGGAGTGCCTACCATTGAGTTTATAGCAGACGGGTACGAAGTGTTAATCGGTGCCCTTCCAGATATCGAAGATGATAAAGAGCCCTCTTTTGAGCAGGAAGTTTATATTCCCTATTTGAAACAAGTTCATGAGGCGGGGTATACTCATGCAATGGTTTATTTAATTTTCGAAAATTCTCTGCTTAATGGAGTAACAGATTGGATAAATGAAAACTGGGAAATTTGCGAGGAATTTTTAGAGTGGGAACCGGCTGACAACGAATCAGATTAATCGTAAGTTTGCCGTGAAATTATTTTTCTCAATCATCCGTTAGCTTACGGATCTGATAATTTAGAGCCTGAGTATTATTTAATGCGAAACCGGATTTTACTACCCCTCATTTTTTTATTTATTCTGAATATTCATCAAGTTTTTGCACAAGTGGATACTCAGGATTCAACGGGGAATTTTTCACTGCAATTAACGGGGTTTGAAAAAGCTAAAGGAGAGGTTAGGATTGCAATGTTCAATTCCGAGGAAAGTTACAAGGCAAAGAAAGAACCGGTTTATGCGGTAGTACTGCCGGTAGATAGTACCTCAATGACTTGGGAAGTAGAGAGACTACCTGAAGGAAATTATGCAATTGCGGTTTATCACGATGAGAATAAAAACGGGAAACTTGATGCAAATCTGTTAGGTATTCCCAAAGAACGCTATGGCTTTTCAAATAACGCCAGAGGGCGATTTGGGCCGGCATCATGGAAAGACGCCGTCTTTATAACCCTTAATGGAAATACTAAACATTCCATAGAGTTAAAATGAAGCCTCAATTTGATCTGATCTGGATGTCTCCGCTTTTATTACGGATACTCAACTTTCCATCACCATCTCCGGTTTTACCGCTTATATTTATTGAGTTATCAGACCGGTCTACCTGTTGATCTGCCAGTTTGAGGTCTGATGATAGATCTCCATATTCATTTTCAAGTAGTACTGTTCCAATAAAAGGCTTGTTGAGTGTTATTTCGATGTCACCATATTGATTCTCCAAAAAAACTCTTTTTAATGACGACATGGTCTCCAGCGATACATCATTAGATCGATTGACCACACTGATATTCTCGCCATAAAATTTATTGACCTCGATCTCCAGGTATTCACCCTCAATACTAAGGTCTTTGCTGATATTAGTTAGCGTTATTTCACCGGAGCGGTTCCTGATAGTTACGGAACCATCAATATTGGTTAATTCCGTATTTAAATATTGTCCGGATAAGGTGATATCACTTTCAATTTGTTCAAGTCTGATGTCTGCAGATCGCCCGTCAATTTGTAAGGGGATCCCTGAATTTACCCCTTTCGCAAAAATGTTGACGTAATCGCCGGAAACACTCAACGTTCGGGCTCCGTCAATCGTTACATCCCCACTTTTATTATCGATAGATATCTCACCATCAATATTTGTAAGCTCATAATTCATATAAGGACCAACACCCCGGATACCACCTCTGATATCAAAGGCATTCAAAACTCCGCTTCGGTTTGTCATGGCGATATCTCCGTCAATTGCTGAAATATTGATCTTTGAATACTCAGCATTGATCTGCACTAAACCGATTACATTCTTTACATCCACTTTTGAGGATCGGTTAGTGATCTTGAGATCTCCGCTAATTTCACCGGCGGTTACCTCGCCATAATCATTGGAGATCATTACCGATTCTTTTATATCATTTACCAACACCTTTCCACTTCTGTTCTCAACTCGTAATCCTTTTCTAAAACCACGAATATCTACTGAAGAATACCGGGTTTGTAGTCCAATCATTACGTTCATGGGAATGTTCAATTCAAGTGTATGCTTCGATACTTTAAAATTGGTATTTCGTTTTCTTTGATCCGGAAATGAAATGCTTAATCTCGCTTCAGCTCCTTTGATATCAAAAGCAGGCTCGAAATGTTCGAAGTAGTGTTCATAAGCTTCCTCATTACCCTCGAAAGTATATCGATAAGTGATCGCCTGTGATGAACTTGGTTCAATAATGATCTCCATACCTGCATCCACCCGTATGAGCATTTCAGTCAGATTACCGGCTCCAAATTGACCGTTTTTCTCACCACTTTGTGCAAACAAAGGGCATCCTATAAAAAGTAGTATGGGGATTAAGACTATTTTTTTCATGAGTTCAGATCCTCTTTAAGCAGTATATCTTTATAAAAATCGAGTTTGGTTGCATAGAGTCGTTTTAGGTTTTCTCTTTTAGCAGGAGTTTCACCATTTATTAGAATATCCTTTCGTATCTCTTCAATAAGTTTGTCAATTTCACTAATAGCCTGCATGGTTGATCGGAGGTCAGCCTTTCTTTCATCAGAAGCCTGATCTACCAAAATCGGAGAAATACCTTTTAGCTGATCAGTTGCAGCAGTCAGAGTCTCATACATTCTGTTATCCGGAGAATCAGCGGAAAAGTGTATCCGAATCGAATGGATAACAGAGAAGGCTCCAAGTAGAGCAAAACCTATCAGTACTGCGGCAGCATTACCCATCCAAAAACTTTTCCAGTGAAATACCTTCAATGGTCTTTGGGGTGAAATGGTTTTGTCAATTTCCTTCCACATAGATGACTGTTCCTCCACAGAAGGGTAGTCATTGTTGTTATAGAATGAGTTCATATTTCTACCATCGATTTAAGTTCTTCTTTTGCACGGTGCAGAATAATTCTGGAGTGGCTTTCATTAATGGAAAGCATTTCTCCAATTTCTCGGTGTGAGTAATCTTCAGCGACATGAAGTAAAACCACCATTTTTTTAAGAGGAGTTAATTTCCGAATCGCTTTCTTTGCCTGAATCCATAATTCAGATTCTTCCTCATCATCTGAAAATGACTCAGATTCATAGCTGGAATCGTATTCAACGAACCTGATCTTTGATCTCATATCAGTCCGCATCTCATTCAAACCGATGGTGAAAAGCCATGTTTTAAATCGAGAATTACCTTTGAAATGCCCGAGTTTTTTAAATGCTTTGATAAAAGCACGTTGACTCCAATCTTTCACTTGCTCACGATCCTCCGAGAATTGATTCAGAAAAGCGAATAATTCATCCAGATGAGTCTCATAAAGCATTTCAAATGCTTGTTGATCCCCTGCCAGTGCGCGTTGAATTAGTTGTATTTCTTCTGTTCCTGAAAGCAATATTCCTTTGTTTATGGCTTAGATGCATAGAATATACGTTTCGTTACAGATCGTGAAATATTTTCCGGAGAATTTTTAATGCGCGAGTATTTAATCGAAATAAATAGATATGAGGGCAAATTTCATTAGGTATTTTCGAATTCAAAGCCGCATATTTGGCTCAGAAATAAATCATGTATGGCGCAGTCTGAAAAACAAGTTTCTTTAGTGATTCCTCTTTATAATGAAGAGGAAATGATGCCTATTCTTATTGAGAAACTCGAAGAATTCCGAAGTAAAAACTCTGTAATTTCGGAAGTGATATTTATAAATGATGGTAGCCGGGATAAGACCGAAGCATTAGTTTATGAACTTACTTCTACATTAACCGGGTATCATCTGATAAATTTTTCGAGGAATTTCGGTCACCAGATTGCCGTAACAGCCGGACTCGATTTTGTAACCACAGATGCCGCAATTATAATGGACGCCGATCTTCAGGACCCATTAGATACTGCAGGCAAAATGATCGAAAAATGGCAGAATGGATATGATGTTGTTTACGGGGTAAGAAAAGAAAGAGATGGGGAAAGTGTGTTTAAAAAGGCTACCGCTTCATTGTTTTATCGTTTCTTTAAGTGGATCACCGATCTAGATATCCCATTAGATACAGGTGACTTCAGACTGCTAGATAAAAAAGTGATCAAAGCTTATCAATCGGTATCTGAACAACAACCCTTTGTCCGGGGGCTCATCACCTGGTTGGGATATGATCAGATTGGTATTGAATATCACAGAGAATCCCGGAAAGCAGGTGAAACCAAATACCCACTGAAGAAAATGATACGTCTTGCATTAAATGCGATCACCTCATTTTCGGATAAACCATTACGTATCGCTACTCAGGTGGGTACTATACTTTCAATTTTGGCCTTTATAGGCATATTGTGGGTATTCTATGTACGACTTTTCATGGATACGGCAGTTCCGGGCTGGGCGTCTTCGTTGTTGATTACATTATTTCTTGGAGGGGTTCAGATCCTCTTTTTGGGAATCATCGGAGCGTATCTCGCCCGTATTTACGGAGAGGTCAGGCATCGGCCTCGATACTTATTGAAGAATTCATGGAAATCAGACGGAACGAAATAACATGTCAAAAGAAACAGGATCAACAGAATTTAATTTTTTGAAGCTGACCTCCTCACAGCTATTGGGTTTGACCGCTTTTACAGCGCTTGGTTATATCATGTACTCATTTATTTCGGACGGCTTATATCAACATGACGAGGCAGCCCATTTTATAAATATGCGATCGTTTTGGTTCGATCCGAGTGTAATTCTGAGTAATTGGGCTAAACCGGGATATAAAATATTAACAGCCCCTTTTGCATTATTAGGACCATTTGCACTGGTCATATTTAATAGTATTATTGCTGCCTCATCCTGTTTTGTGGGATATAAATTGATGGAACGGCTTGGATTTAAAGCTCCTGTTCTCGCATTTATTCTGTTAATGATACAGCCTTTCTGGCTACAACTATCATTTAGGAATTACTCTGAGTCCATCAGCGCTTTGATACTTATCAGTGCAATATGGGCACATTATGGTAATAAGTATTGGCTTGCAGCACTGTTGTTATCCTATACAGCGACGATCCGGCAGGAAATGTACCCCATAATCGCTGTGTATGGAGTGTATTTCTTATCGAAAGTAAAGATTAAAGAAGCTTTACTGCTAGCTGTATTTCCCTTGGTACATAATATTTTTGGATGGATTGATTCAGGAGATCCACTTTACCTGATCAATTCTGTGCTTGGATTTAGTTCGAATATACAGGATGCATATCCTCGTCAGGGTTTCGATCATTATTTTAAAATGGCTCTTACCGTGTTTGGTGGAGCTGGGATGACGTATTTCTTTGCCTATCTGGGACAAGGGATATTTCAAAACAAGAAAATTCATTGGTTTATCCTGATCCCGGCATTACTCTACTTTTTTATGCATGCTTTTTTCAGCATTCAGTCATTTAAGATAGGACCTTCTACAGGGGGAAATTTAAGATATCTGATCGTTATAGCGCCATTATTAGCAGTATTAGGGGGAATCGCGATTGAACGTTTAGCTACATTTCAATCTATGCAAGAAAAGAGGGTTGCATTGATAACCATGAGTATTTTTGCTGTTATTGTACTTGTTTTCCTGAGTTATCAGAATAATAACATAGTATTTACAGATCAAAAGGATTACCTGCCGTTTATTACAGTGTTATTATCTATACTCATTGTACTGCCCAAATTTACATTACAAAGGCTAACCCTTGCAGTTACTGGTGTAGTCTTTTTTTCCGGCTTCTTAACTGTTAAACCTTTTCCAAAAAATCCTGAAGATGAATTAGTATTTAATTTCGTGGAATGGGCTCAGAAAAATAATATCGAGGAACACCCATTATTGCTGAATCATACAATGCTATACTATTACATGGGGAAGGTTCAACAGGAATTTGAACTTGGAGCCGCACCGATTAATCAAGAAACGGTTGATTCGGCAAAAGTTGGAACCTACATCATTTGGGATTCTCATTATTCATACCGACCAAATCTTAGAAAAAACTCCTTATCCCACACCTATTTTCTTGAAAGACCTGAGGAATTCAGGATGGTAATCAATCCCATGCTCACACCAAATCAACGTTTTGGGATATTCATGTTTGAGAAGATTAAATAAATGAAGTGTTGTTAGTTAAATATTAACAATTTTGTACGAGGAGTGATTAAGAGGGTAGAGGTGTCACATTAAGATGTGAGAAAACTTAGGGATGATAATCCGTTAATTAGCTAGTGAAATAAACTTCAAACTGGAGGCTATTATGAAAAAGCTAATTACACTTTTGATCGCAATTACAATTACAAGTGCAGGAATCAAAGCAAATCAATTTGATGATGATCGGGGTCGCTCTAATGATCCGCGAAGAATTGAGATCAGAAAAGACGTTCGACAGCTACAGAGATTTGAGCAAAAGCTTGATAAATTTTCTTATGCCATGCTAGTAGGAGACTTATATACAGCTCGTTATTTAAAGAATGAAATTCTTGATGATATGGAACGTGAGCTGAATGAGAATAACAGAAACAAATACCGTGACAGAATGGATGTAATGCCATATAGCAAACGAAGAGTTGAAGGAAATGGTGATTACGGAACTATTTATTCTAAACGAAATGGTGCTGCCAATGCGAATTGGAAATTGAGCGACAGACGATTATTTGAAATACAATCTGAGCTTTATTTTGAATTTAGAAATCTGCGATTGAATCGTGGCAGAAGAGGCATCATGAATGAAAACAGACATCGTGCAATTATGTACGAATTCAGAGATACGATGAAAAAAGAAATTCGTCAGGAAAGAGGCGAGATCAATAAAACCAGAAGAGGGAATAACTGGTAGTCAAATGGAAAAAGCCCCGTCAACAGTGATTGATGGGGCTTTTCTTTTGTTTAAACTATTCTGCATGTACTGCAGTGCCGCTAACAGAAACCATCAGCATGCTTCCATTTGCGCCAATCGTTTCGTAATCGATATCAATACCAATAATGGCATTCGCGCCAACCCGATTGGCTTTTTCCTCCATTTCAGCAAAAGCAATTCTACGAGCTTCCTGTAATTCCCGCTCATAAGAAGCAGATCTGCCACCCACTATATCACGTATACCCGCGAAAATATCTTTAAACAGGTTGGCTCCTAATATTGCTTCACCCGTTACGATCCCTAAATATCGTTTAACTTCTTTGTTTTCAATATGGTTGGTAGTTGACATTACCATGCTGTATCTCCGTTATTTAAAGTTATTGATTCAGAGTATTCTACTGAATGGTATCGATTTTGTTACTTAGCTGAAATAAAAAAAGCTCTGCATGTTAATGCAGAGCTTTGGATGTTGAAAACAAAATCCTAGTAGCGGTTATTTCTTCCGCCGCCACGATTTCCACCGCCTCTGGGGCGATCTTCACGTGGACGAGCTTCGTTTACTTTAACCGAACGTCCGTCAATTTCAGCGCCATCAAGTTGTTCAATAGCTGCTTGTGCTTCCGAATCATTGTCCATTTCAACAAATGCAAAGCCTTTTGATCGGCCTGAGTATTTGTCAGTTATCACTTTTGCTGAGCTTACAGTACCGAAAGCTTCAAACACTTCTCGTAAATTATCGTCAGAAACCCCATAGCTAAGATTTCCTACATAAATGTTCATCGTCTTTTTAAAATCTGGTTAATACTTAATGGAATGAATAATAAACAACTGCTATAGGATTCTTACGAAGCATATACATTTATCTACACCATCCGTAATTAAAAGTACGCTAATAAAAGCGTATCACCAATTATTTATTTTGAAGTTTAACGCTTTGTTAATATTGCGATCCAGCCACCAGAGGGGGCAAGACTCACATCCAGTTTTTCACCAGCCTGCACCGTAGATTGTATTATTTTATAATCTTCTGCGTTTTTCGCAGCGTTTATTCCATCCTGCATATATTCGATTTTCCAACTGCCTTTTTCAAGAAAATCTGTGGGTAGTACAAGATTGCGCGAGTTCTCATTACACATTATTCCAATATACCAAGTACTTCCTTTTCTACGAGCAACGGCTATGTATTCTCCAACCTTGCCGGCCAATGGTATGGTCTCATCCCAGGTAGTGGGTATCTTAGCGATCATATTAGTGGTCTCTTGCTCATCTTCATAATTGGTAGGGGTATCTGCCATCATCTGTAGCGGACTTTCATAAACAACAAATTTTGCTATTTCATGGGATCTCGTGCCCATAACCATCGGTCTGAAATGACTGACTCTATGATTTCCCGGTTGTGTATTAGTTAAGCCACCGGGAGTGTAATCAATCGGGCCCGGTACCATTCTGATAAATGGTATAGTAACATTGTGAGTGGGGGTTACTGATTGACTCCATTTATTGTATTCCAGACCGAGCACTCCTTCCCGGGTGATCACATTCGGATATTTTCGCCTGATTCCGGATGGTTTGTAAGCTCCATGGAAATCTACAAGTAATTGTCTTTCAGCGGCAGCTTTTGCCACTTTATGATAGTAGTTTACCATCCACTGATCGTCTCTGTCCATGAAATCAACTTTGATACCTGCTGCACCCCATTCTGCAAAAGCATCCATAGCTTCTTCAAATTGTTCATTCAGCGTACGCCAAACTACCCAAAGTATGATATCAACGCCTTTTGCCTTTCCGTATCGGATGAGCTCTTTTACATCGATCTTATCATTCAACTGCAGGATATCACCAAGTAAATACCAACCTTCATCAAGTATCACATATTCGATCCCGTTAGCAGCAGCAAAATCTATGTAATATTTATAGGTTTCAGTATTCGGACCGCTTTCAAAATCCACCCCCTTTACATTCCATGCATTCCACCAATCCCAGGCTACCTTACCGGGTTTGATCCAATCTGTTTTAATTTCGGTTTCTTCTGCCAGAGCATAAACCAGTTGATTGGAAAGTAGATCAATATCGTTTTCTGCAACTCCCAGAATTCTCCAGGGAAAAGTCCGTGAACCATCTGTACGGGCGATGAAGCTCTTTCTCGTGATTACCTCAAGTCCACGGTCACGTAATTTTTGTGTTTTATCCGGATATCGGGGAAAAACTGCACTTATTCCTTCTGTTGTTTTCTTTGCCCACATTCCTGCATAATCGGTTAGCGCAGACTCCATCAAAATGACTTTTTGTCCATCGGGATTTGCAAAAAGTACCGGCAAGCTGGCTAATGAGCCGGGTGATAATGTATCGATGTTACCATGCAGATAGTTTCTTTCATTGGATGAGAAAAAGCTTTCCTCTAAGGGAAACCATGTTTCTGAATTTGAAGGAAACACCAGATCAAATTGTTCATCACTTACTGTAATTTCACTGTCTTTTTCTGTGATAAGGCGATGAGCTATTCCATTATTAAAGATCCGGAATTCAACAGAAAAATCATTCTTAAACGTATAAATGTAGTTATTGTAAGTATTATTGATCTTTGAAGACTTCACTGCTACTGCAGGTTTCAAAACTTCAGAGAAACGGTCTGATGATGAGGAGATCAATTCGAAATCAAGATCCATACTATTGATCTCATACCCTATGGTAGCTTTTTCTATTAACAATGAACTATTTAGATAAGCGGTATAGGTTAAATTCTTGTCAATATTGAGTTGAACCTCGATAGAACCATCAGGAGAAGAAAGTTCGATACTCTGTGCGTTAGCCGATAAAAAAAGAGATGCAGCTACAAAAAATGAGAGTAGTGCATCTCTGAAATGAAAAAGCTTCATGACTTGTCAGGTTAGGATTAATAGATCATCTCCCGACAATGTATTGAAAATTAAATCAATTAAATGGATTAATGTTTCTCTGAAGCTTTGGATCGATAGAATTCCTGTAGGATGTAGAATGCCTGCTTCTTTTCCCCCTGATCACCAATCAGGCCTTTTCTGTTCCATCCATCCTGTATTCCTGTAAGTTGACGGCGTGGGGATCGGAAATCAACTAAGATCCATGGCGACATACCCCTCAGATTTTCAATACTCTGAAGTGCGGTGATCGACCTCTTGTAAAGATCCGCCTGATATTCTTCGCTAAATCTGGTTAGTGAATCTGCATGGAATCCTGCTTTTGCACCCGCTCCGAATTCTGATATAAATACCGGTTTATCATACGGGATCTTCCAGGAGGAATTTTCAAGTTTACTTGGAAGTCCGTTATACCAACCGATGTATTCGTTGAATGCTACTATATCAACAAATTCAGCCAATTTATCTTCTACAATAAACTCCAACGGGTTATCCGGCTCTGTATGAACTTCCATTGCGGCACTTAAAAGGCGGGTATTATCAAGCGAACGTGCAAGCTTTGAAAGCTCAAATAAAAAATCATTTCGTGGATCGCTTACGGGGGTTTCGTTGGCGAGCGACCATATGATGGTAGCTGCACTATTTTTATCCCTGTTTATCACTGTACTTAATTGATTGGAAGCATTTTTGTAAGTATCAGGATTATTCCAGTGGATGGTCCAATAAACCGGAACTTCCTCCCAAACCATCAAACCAAGTTCATTGGCCTTTTCGATCATATATTCGTTGTGAGGGTAGTGGGCGAGTCGCACAAAGTTACATCCAAGATCTTTTGCCCAGCCTAATAATAGTTCCGCATCAGCTTCTGAATAGGCACGACCCACCCTATATGGGTTTTCTTCATGGATCGAGATTCCGCGCAAAAAAACTGACTTACCATTCAATAGGATATCCGGGCCATCTGTTTTAATTGTTCTGAATCCGATTTGATCGGTAACCAGATCTGTTTCCGAATGGATATTTACCGTGTAAAGTTTTGGATCCTCCGGAGTCCAATACCTAAGTTTTTTGATCTTTTTAGTGAATTCAGCTTTTCCCTCTGTATTTGTCTGGGTGGTGAATTTAACTCCTGCTTCAGGAATTTCAATTGTGATCTCCTGATCTGAAACAACTCCATTCAGTTGTATATATCCTGTCAGTTCTCTGGCATTGTCGGGATTTAGTTGAACGAAGTAATCTTCAATAAATGTACCGGGTGTTTCAATAAGTACTACATCACGGGTGATCCCACCGTAGTTAAACCAATCGGTATTTACCGTTGGGATACCTTCCGGTTTACGATTATTGTTTACGTAAACTACCAGAGAATTTTCTTCTTTGAGTTTGTCAGTGATCTCAAATTGAAAGGGGGTAAAACCGCCAATATTTTCACCCAATTTCTCACCGTTCAAAAATACTTTAGAGTAATAATTTACTGCACCGAAGTGTAAAAACACCCGATTGTTACCTTCTTGTTTCTGATAACTGAACTTCTTTCTGTACCACATGGTGCCTTCATACCACTTGAACTCATCTTTTTGATGACTCCAGTCGCCGGGAACCTGAATGGTAGGAGAAGTATCCCAATCGTATTCAAGCAATTCCGTTTTATCCCGTTGCTTAGAATCAGTGAAATAGGCAGCCCGACCCGGATTTTCCATTTCATCAAAGGGTTGTAAGCGGTAATTATACAATCCGTTTTCGTATGGGTCGATCAATACTTTCCATGTCCCGTTTAATGAAGTGGTTGTACGGTCATGCACGTTGATGATGGATTGTGCCTGAGTGGATGTAGAGATAAATAAAAGGAGGAATAAGATGGTTTGGAGTACTCTCATGGGAAAACAGGTTAAGTTAATGCTTTTGGAAAATGATGAAAGAAAGTGTTAAATACAACTTCTCCGGTGGTTTCGAGTGCAAAAGTAGTACAAATAATATGGTCTACCTGATAGGGATCTTTTCAGACCGTTTAAAGACCTTACTGTAGGCAGGTGACGCTTCATCTCCTATAAAATTATAATAGGTCCACAAATATTCATCCTCGTTTATAAACTCTAGTGTTTCCATCTGAAGTTCACTATTTGCGTCTCGTTCACCATATGCTTTGAAAAGGTTGATCATACGTGTGGGAGTTTCAAACCTGGTATTGTAGTCAAATACATCTACTCCCATTCCGTCAGCGGTACCAAAGCCAATGATCTGATTGTTTCCCGGATGCCAAAACCAGGTGATATCACCGGCTAGACGCATGGTATCAGCTTCTATAAAATATAGCTTAGCATTGACAGATTTTTTGGCAAGTCCCCACTCATACACCTGATACGTACTTGAAGTTGTCCATGCTCCACCAATAAGGAATTCGAAAGGTTGTAGTGGATTTGATGTGCTGTCTGATGTGGTTTGTTGAGCAAACACTTCAGTGGATATAAGCGAAAAGAGTAGTAATAAAAAAGTAAGAGGAGCCTTCATGAGCAGTTAGTTGAACCGTTGAGTTTCGATTAAGCAGGGTAGAGTCTTGGTGAGATTTTAGAAATAATGATCAGACTAGATTATCCGTCTTCTTTCTGGAAGCTTCCGCCATACCCTGATGGTAGCGTATAAGTTTTTCTGTGATTGAATCATCTTCTGTACTCAGAATTCTGAGAGCCAATAATCCTGCGTTCTGAGCTTTTCCGATAGCTACCGTAGCAACAGGTATTCCATGGGGCATTTGTACAATGGAATACAGGCTGTCAACTCCACCAAGGGCTGAAGTCTGAATCGGAACGCCAATCACAGGAAGTGTCGTATGACTCGCAAGCATTCCCGGAAGATGAGCTGCGCCACCGGCCCCGGCAATAATTATTTTAATGCCTCTTTTGCGTGCTTCTTTTCCGTAATTGGCCATGTCATCCGGAGTACGGTGAGCGGAAACTACTCTTTTTTCGAACGGCACATCAAATTCACTTAAAATATCTGCAGCTTGTTTCATAGTTGGCCAGTCACTGTCGCTGCCCATAACTACACCTACGATCGGGGAAGAACTCATAGTCATTTCAGGTCGGGATTAACATTTATTGAATGTAAGAAATAATGATTTACCTACGTAAGGTTATTCACATCGCGAAGAATATAGCACGCTTCGTGTTTATCCATTCCGATTTTGGGATAATAATGCCTGGCAGCAGGAGCGGAAAGCAGGATGAGGCTTGCCTCCGGAACGGCTAATTTTGTCAAGCGGATCAAATCTTTGCCAATTCCCTGTTTTTGATAGTCCTGGTCAACAGCCAGATCGGAAAGATAGGTACAATAAGTAAAGTCGGTCACAGAACGGGCAATGCCGACTAGTTTTTTCCCATCTCTTGCTGTAATAATTAATGAAGCATTTTCGGCCATTTTTTTGATTCTTTCCGGATCATTAACAGGGCGTCTATCTCCAAGAGTTGATCTGATCAAGACATTTCTGAATTCTGATGGTTCTATATGATGTTCTGTTTGGAAGGAAATCAAATTAGTTCTCCGCAGATAATGAAAATGGATAGGAGTCCGGGTTTGTCCCCCGGTTTGTGTTGGGTACAGGAGCCATTTCGAAATCCAGTACCGCACCTTGCATTAGTTCTTTATGACTCAGCCAGTTTTTGTCATAAACCTTTCCGTTCAATTTTAAGCTGTGTATGTATTTATTCTCAGAACTGTTATCCGGAGCGTTAATTACCACTGTATTCCCATTTTCCAGATGCAAGGTCATCTTTTTAAAAAGGGGAGTTCCAATCACATATTGATCAGTAGCCGGTGCTACCGGATAAAAACCCATCGCAGAAAAAATATACCAGGCAGAAGTTTGGCCATTATCCTCATCCCCGCAATAGCCATCCGGAGTTGGTAGGTACATTCTATCCATCGTTTCACGAACCCAATACTGTGATTTCCATGGTTCACCGGCAAAATTATACAGATAAGTCATATGCTGAATCGGTTGATTGCCATGCGCATACTGTCCCATATCAGCGATCTGCATTTCTCTGATCTCGTGGATCACTCCACCGTAATAACTCTCATCAAAAACAGGCGGCATACTGAACACACTATCCAGCATAGAAATAAAGATATTTTCTCCACCCATCAGGTCAATATACCCCTGTATATCGTGGAAGACTGACCAACTGTAATGCCAGCTGTTTCCTTCGGTGAATGCATCGCCCCATTTAAATGGATTGAAGGGTTTCATGAATTCTCCATTCTTATTTTTACCCCTCATCAGCTTGGTCTCAGGATCATATAAGTGACGATAATTCAGGCTTCGTTCACGATATTCATCGATAATGGACTGAGGTTTATTCAGCGCTTTTGCCAGCTGGTAAATGGCGAAATCATCGTAAGCATATTCCAGTGTTCGCGCAGCATTTTCGTTGATGCCTACATCATAAGGCACATATCCCAGTTTTTTGTAGTATTCGGCACCAGCCCGACCAACTGCAGTTAATGGTCCGGCATTGTTAGCTCCGTGTAAGAGGGCTTCAAATAAATTTTCGATGTCATATTCGTACACATGGCCACTTTTCAGGTAAGCTTCGGCCACAACGGAGGCTGAGTTATTTCCGACCATCACATTTCGGAGTCCGGGGCTCGCCCATTCAGGCAGCCAACCGCTTTCGTTATAGGCATTCGACAATCCTTCCTGCATGTGTGCATTAATCTCCGGGTACATCAAATTCAGGAAAGGGAACAGGGAACGAAAGGTATCCCAGAAACCGGTATCTGTGAACATATAACCTGGTCGAATTTTCCCATTATATGGACTATAGTGAACTATGTTTCCATTCTCATCATATTCATAGAATTTCCGGGGAAAGAGAATAGACCTATAAAGCGCACTGTAGAAAGTTTTGAATTGATCGGGTGTGCCTCCTTCAATTTCGATCCGACCGAGTTCTTTATTCCAGATTTTACGACCCTCAGCTTTAAGCGCATCAAAATCCATGGTGCCGATCTCGAGTAGGTTTCGTTCGGCCTGTTCATAGCTGATGAAAGAAGAAGCTACCTTAGCGTTTATGATCTCTCTATCCGAAGTTCTGAAGCCGATAACAGCTCCGGTGTGATTACTTTCAGATTCAAGAGCATTAGTCAATGTGGTATCGCTGAAGGTATCAGTGAAGGTAAATTCCTTGTCGAAAATTACCACAAAGTAGTTTTTGAAATTTTCAGGTACACCACCGCTATTACGAGTTGTATAGCCAATAACTTTATTCTCTTCGGGTATGATCTTTACATAGGAACCGCGATCAAAGGCGTCTACTATAACAAAAGCAGAATCGGTTTCGGGAAAGGTAAAACGAAATCGTGCAGCTCTCTCAGTTGGGGTGATCTCAGTTGTGATATCATGATCGGCAAGATATACACTGTAATAATAGGGTTTTACAATCTCGGCTTTGTGTGAAAACCAGCTTTGTCGTTCATCTTCCCGAAAATTCAATGTGCCGGTTATGGGCATGATCGAAAATTGTCCATAATCATTCATCCAAGGCGAAGGCTGATGAGTTTGTTTAAATCCTCTGATCTTGGTGGCGTCGTAGGTGTAAGCCCATCCATCTCCCATTTTTCCGGTTTGCGGGGTCCAGAAATTCATTCCCCACGGACGAGCTATGGCCGGATAAACATTCCCGTTTGAAAGGCGATAGTTGGAATCGGTTCCCATCAGCGGACTCGCATAATCTACAGGATTCTCTATTTTCCCGAGTAGATCAGATTGGGCATAACTCCCGATCATGCTCAGACAAAAAATGAGCATTAAGAATAATTTTTTCATTAGGTAGGGTAAGTTAGATTTCGATATCAGCCGTTAATTTCTGGGCCAGTTTGTAGGTAGTATTCAGATCATCACCAAGTAAAGTGTAATGAGCCATTTTTCGCCCGACTTTGCTATCCAGTTTACCGTAAACGTGCAGGTGACCATCTTCCTGATTAAAACCATCTGCTATATGATCTGTTTGGGCCGGGCGATTATGAGTTCCTAGTAAATTGATCATAGCTACGGCTGGTTTGTTCATTTTAGTAGAACCGAGGGGAAGTCCTAATACCGAGCGAACATGATTTTCGAACTGTGAAGTGATACAGCCCTCAATGGTATAATGTCCGGAATTATGAGGTCGGGGAGCAGATTCATTTAGCAGCACTTGCCCATCCGTTGTTAGGAAAAATTCAAAGGCAAATATTCCTTTAGCATCTATGGCCTCGGTGGCTTTTACAGCCAGATCCTGTGCTTTTTTCCGGATTTCATCACTTACAGGAGCAGGGGAGAGAACAGCAACACAAATATGATTTTCCTGAACGGTCTCACAACAGGGATATACTACGGTTCCGGTTTCATTACGGGCAACCTGAACGGCAAGTTCGTGGGTGAAATCTACAAAAGCTTCCGCCAGAATATCATGGCCTTTTGAGCCTCCTAACTTATCGAATGCTTCAGCTGCTGAATTTAAATCCCTGACCGTTTCGTTTCCATATCCGTCATACCCGCCTTTCGAGGATTTTAGTAAATACGGCCAGCCATATTCTTTTCCAAAGTCTTCAAGATCTTCCTTTGATTTTACCAGTTTATAAGGAGTAACAGGGATACCAGCATTTTCGAAAGTTTGTTTTTCAATAAGTTTGTTTTCGATCAAGGAAAAGCTTTCGGGTGATGGAAAGATCGGGGTGCCACTTTTTTCCTGTACTTCTTTAAGGATTTCAGAACTGATGAACTCGTTCTCGAGTGTAACCACATCACATTCTTTGGCGAAAGTGACCATGTCGTCCACAGAATCAAACGATCCGGAAGTGGAAAAAGGGGTCATAAATTGTACAGGTTCATTTTCAGTACGGTCTGAGAAAACGGCGATTTGTATTCCGAATCTGAACGCTTGGAGGGCACTCATTCGTGCCAGTTGGCCGGCGCCTAAGAATCCTAGTTTGGTGGTGGCTGGTAATGAAGTACGTGACATCTGAGTTTTTCTTTTTAAAATAAGAATTCGCAATCAGGAATTAGGAATTACTTGGGTAAAAAATCATTATTCTAAATTCTTACTACAGCATTCTTCTATTTACCAATCTAATCCTTAATTTCCGCACCGAATAAATCACACAGTACAAAGCTCCACATGGACATAGAAGCAAAACTAAAGCAGATCAAATCCCGGTTTCAGGAAGTAAATACCGCAATGAGTGACCCCTCGGTATTCGATGATCCTGATAAATACACCAAACTCACCAAAGAGAGAAGTGATCTGGAGGAGTTAGTAGAGGATTATGATAAATGGTCTGACTTAAAGAATCGGCAGGAAGGAAATAAAGAGTTGATCGAGCTTAATGAAGATGCTGAGATCACCGAGATGGCAATGGAAGAAAATAAGGAGATCAAAGTTGAGTTGGAGGAGCTGGAAGAAGAGATCAAAATGAAGTTACTCCCAAAAGATCCGGAAGATTCGAAGAATGCGATCATTGAAGTGCGTGCGGGAACCGGTGGGGATGAAGCAGCTATCTTTGCCGGAGATCTGTTTGATATGTATCGAAGATATTCTGACAAAATGGGCTGGAACCTGAGCCTGCTGAGTCTGAATGAATCAGAAAAAGGAGGCTACAAGGAGATTACCTTCAGCCTGGAAGGCAACGAAGTATTTGGTAAAATGAAATTTGAATCCGGAGTACATCGGGTACAACGGGTGCCCGCGACGGAAAGTCAGGGTAGGGTTCACACCTCGGCAGCAACGGTGGCGGTGTTGCCGGAAGTAGAAGATGTGGATATCGATATTAATACGAGTGATCTGAGAATTGATACCTTTAGAGCTAGCGGAGCCGGTGGTCAGCACGTTAACAAGACGGATTCCGCCATTCGAATCACTCACGAGCCAACTGGGATTGTGGTAGAATGTCAGGAAGAGCGGTCTCAGCATCAGAATAAAGAGCGCGCTATGACCATGCTTCGGGCAAAAATGTATGATATTGAGCTAGAAAAGAAAGAAAAGGAACGTGCAGCCGATCGTAAATCCCAGGTATCTACAGGAGACCGGTCTGCGAAGATCAGAACCTATAATTATCCGCAGGGTAGATTAACCGATCACCGGATCAATCTCACGCTTTACAATCTGGATAGTATTATGAAAGGGGATATTGACGAGGTTATCAAAGCATTGCGCGTTCAGAATAATCTGGAAAAAATGCAGGAGCTGGCTGAAGGGTAATCACTAATTATCACTGTAATGCTTTAATACCGCCCAATGCTCATCTCCGAGTGACCCGATATCAAACACGGAGATTCCGGTAGCCCCTCCACGTATCGCATTTTGTATGGCTATTTCTAATTCACCGGGAGAAAGTGAAGGGATATACAAACCGGCCTTAATTTCGAATCGGCCATGTGATTCACGCACACCTTGTTCTGTTGCAAATTGAATCCACTCCAGATTTTGTCGGTAAAAGTTATGATATAGCATAGGTAGAGCCATATCTAAATTCCAGCTGGCCCAATCCTGCCGAACCATCTGTCTGCTCATTTCCGGGAATGGAAACACAGCGGCGGTGAGTAATTTATTTTCATGATGAACGATCTCAGCAATCTCGTTAACCAGCGTGGTAACTGCGTTTAAACGATACTGTAACCATTCCATGCTGAGTTCCGGATGCTCCATTTCTATCGGGTCGATTCCGAATAGTTCTTTAAACCCTTCGCGGGCAATCGGGTGATACCCATAGTCATATTCGGGAAATTGCCGATCCTGAACGAGGTCATACTTAGGCTGGAGATCTGCACCGAGAATCACATCTACATAACGCACATAATCCAGATGGACGGATGCTACTCCCGGAATTTCAGCATAAGTTCTCATTTGTGATTTTATGTAATCCCTTGCTCCCGCCGAAAAAGGGGAGAGCCATTGGTAATAATCTACATAGGCGCGGTAATTGTAGGAGTTATCTCCGTTTCTGTTAACTGCATACCATTCCGGATGTTTGGCTGCAGTGGTGTCACCGGGACGGTTGAGCGTCCAAACCCAGGCGTGAATGTTTATATCAAATTCACTGGCATAGTGGGCAACCCGTTCTGTTTCCTCCGGACTTGCAGATAGAAATAAATCTGTAAGCCCATGTTCAGAAAACATGGATAGTTTTTTATTCCACTCGGCTTCCGTTTCAGCAATATCAGCCCCCGTCCAGGCCCCGATGGTAAAATCGGTATTTGATTCAGAAGCTATTTTACTACACTGAACGAGTGTCAGGAATAATGAGAAGGCAAGTATTAGTTTTTTCATGGGTTAAGAATTATAAATCCATCCTGGTTGATCGTTAAAGCATCACCATTCTGATTTTGGACGGTGATCTCGAATCCTAATCTGGTTTCATCTATCTGATAGGTGAGTTTTTGTCGGTTTACTATGACCGGACGCTGAGTTTGGGTAGATATTTTTTCATCACTGTTAAGAACATGTCTGTATAGATAGAAAAGGAACTGATATTCATTTTGGAATGCATCACTTTCAATTATTGACTCTTCCGAATCCGCAAAATATAAGTACCCCCAATGTTCCGGACGGTGCATATCAACAGCTGACTGAGGAGTCCAGACCCAGTTATTTTCGGGTAACCGGTTACCATCTGCATCAGTTTTTCTTGAATAGATACCTTCATTTATCTGATGTTGCCATTGCACTCTTGAGAAATTGATACGCCACAAACTACCATTTTCGACAGAGCTCCCCCGATCTAGTTTTGCAATGGCATCCAGTGGTATGGCCATTTCCACGATCCAACGGTTGTCGGTATCGGAAGGATCGTTCAGAGTGCCTTGTATGTCAATTCCGATCTTCGTGCCGTTTACATCCCAGCGATCCAGAACCGGACCATTTCTGCGATAAGGACGTGTGAGGAATAGCTCCCAAAGTGTTCCGAGTGCGTTAACTTCAAATTCTCCATAAAAAGGCTGGAATTGATCAGGCTTGATGAAAATTTCAAAATCATTATTGTGGAAAATAACCGCATCCCGTTCGGTGATATCACCCCAGATATGCTCTTCCTCCAGATCAGCCAGAAAATAGATGAAATCATCATCCCAAAGCATTTTAACCCGGGTATCAAAATATGGAGCAGGATTCTTATCCCCTTCAATATCCACGAAAAGATCTGTCCAGGAAGCATCCATCCAGGCCCGGTCAACATCACCATCCACAGAAATTGGGCGATCGGTTCTTATAGCGGTATATGATTTTGGAAGGGGAAGATCGAGTACAGTTGGAATCTGTGCTTTGATCGGGTTGACAAATACTGCCAAAAGCAGAAAGAGTTGGAGTTTTTTCATGGCGTTGAAAGTAATCAAATAAATAATTTCAGCCATAAAAAAAGGCCCGCCCCTTTCGCAGGACGGACCTCTATATCAATCACTAATTAACTTCTATAATACAGTTCTAGGTGCTGCATTAAGAATATCTTTGCTGGCCTGGTCGGCAAATTGCTCGAAGTTTTTAACGAACATCTGAGCTAACTGATTAGCTTTTTTGTCGTATTCAAGAGCATCTTCCCAGGTATAACGTGGGATCAGAAGTTTAGAAGGTACATCTTTAATTGAGATAGGTACCTCGAATCCAAAGATCGGATCTTTCACGTATTCAACTTTGTCAAGTTTGCCATCAATAGCTTCTGTAAGCATTTGACGGGTGTACTTCAATTTCATTCGGGATCCTACACCGGTAGGTCCTCCAGTCCAACCAGTGTTTACCAGCCATACTTTAGAGCCATGTTTACGGATCTTTTCAGCAAGTAATTCGGCGTATACAGTTGGGTGCAGTGGCATAAACGGAGAACCAAAGCAAGCTGAGAATGTAGCTTGTGGCTCAGTTACTCCGCGCTCGGTGCCGGCAACTTTTGCAGTGTAACCACTAATGAAGTGATACATAGCCTGTTCCGGGGTTAATTTTGAGATCGGAGGCAACACACCAAAAGCATCACAAGTAAGGAAGATGATATTTTCAGGGTGATTTCCTTTTCCGGTCTCACTTGCATTCGGGATGTAATGCAGTGGATAAGAGCAACGGGTATTCTGAGTAAGGCTTACATCATCAAAATCAGGCTCTCTGTTTTTATCAAGAATTACATTCTCGAGAATAGTGCCCGGCATTTTTGTAGTAGCATAAATGAGCGGCTCACCTTCTTCACTTAAATTGATGGTTTTTGCATAGCAACCACCTTCGAAGTTAAACACACCATCATCACTCCATCCGTGTTCATCATCCCCGATCAGAGTTTTTTCAGGATCAGCAGATAGTGTTGTTTTACCGGTACCTGAAAGGCCGAAGAATACTGCTGTTTTACCATATTTGTCGTGGTTTGCAGAACAGTGCATCGCCATTACGCCTTTTTTAGGCAACAGGTAGTTCATGATAGAGAAGATACCTTTCTTAACCTCACCAGAGTACATGGTACCACCGATAAGGATCAGTTTTTTCTCCATGTTAACCAGGATGAAAGTTTTAGTACGGGTTCCATCCACTTCCGGATCTGCGAAGAAGAAAGGAGCAGCTAACACAGTAAACTCAGGTTCAATAGCGGCTAATTCTTCATCATTTGGTCGAAGGAACATGTTATGAGTGAACATTGCGTGGTAGGCAACTTCACTAACTACACGTACATTAAGTCGGTTATTTTCATCAGCGCCACAGAAAACGTCTTTAACGAAAAGTCGTTTGTCTTTCAGGTAGTCCTGAACTTTTTTGAACAGTTTGTCGAAAACTTCTTCACTGGTGGGCTGGTTGATCGGGCCCCAGTCGATATCATCCTGAATAGATGGTTGTTCAACAACAAATTTATCTTTAGGAGATCGACCGGTGTATTCGCCGGTATGTACCAATAAGGCGTGATCTTTGGTTAGGATCGCTTCTCCATGAAGGATAGCATGTTCGTATAATTCAGCTGGATTTAAATTCCAGTAAACCTCTTCATTTTTATCAAGGCCTAAGTAATCTAGGCCAACTTTACTACGCGGATGTACGTCGTAATCTGCTTTCATAGCTCCTGTTTCGATTGGTTTATAGGGTCCTTTTAAGGTAAGCATATGAGTATATTTTTAACCTCTACTATGATTGAGATTGTTTCTGGTTTAAGGGTTTTGAGTTCAGTAGAGCCGTCTTTTTTGCCCCTTGTTTTTCTGAACTGTCCAAAAATTCTCATTTAAGATGAAGATAATGTGAAAGTGTGTTACCTCTGTTACACAACTCATACGCTTATTGTGAATTTGCATGATAAGGAGGGCCGGCAAATTCTTCAAAAAATTATTCATACAAACTGGAAAAGCGCTACCAGTTTAATCCTATAATAACAGAAGGTTGATCTAAATTTTTTAAAAAAATCCGAAAAAAATTTTACAGCTATCTGTTCCAGGTAACAATCCCACCTGTCATATTGATCACATTGGGAAAGCCGAGTTCTTTGGTCATAACATTTGCGGTCACGCCACTTCGCCTCCCGGTACGGCAATAGATCATGTAGGTTTTGGAGGAGTCAAGTTTTGCAAGTTCTGATCTGAAATTTCGCTCGTAGAAATCAATATTCACTGCCCCTTCGATATGCCCGGAATTAAATTCCTGAGGTGTACGGACGTCAAGAATAACGGTATTCGGATCATTCTTAGCCATTAACGTTTTGAATTCCTGCGCTGTCACATTTTCGTATCCTGAATTTGAGGACCCATTTTCGGCTTTTTGTGAACAGGATAAACTAATGGCTGAAATGGAAATTAGGACGAGCGATAAAAAACGTTTCATAATTGAAATAGTTAAATGAGCATTCTTCACATATTAATTGACCTGACTTAAATATAATTCCGGGATTGGCAGTCGCACGACTTGTTATAACAAACCTATTTAATGAATAGCATTGTGCGGTATTCCATCATTTCACCAACTTCCAGCCGGTAAAAATACACTCCGCTGGAAAGGTGCGTAGCGTCAAAAGTGACCTCATGTGATCCCGCAGGTTGTTGTTCATTCACCAGCAAGGCGACTTCCCGTCCCAGTATATCAAATACTTTTAAGGTAACCTTACTGTTTACCGGAAGCTGATACCCGATCACAGTAGAAGGGTTGAAGGGATTCGGATAGTTTTGGTAGAGAGAGAAAGAATCATGTGTGTTTTTATCGGTTTCCAAACTGACAGGGACAGATCGGAGATCAATGATGGATTCAGAAGAGAGATCATATTGTAAAAGCTTATCCTGTGTAAGCACAAACAGTAAATCCGAACCCGGTTTTTTGTATAGTCCGGTTATTTCATTTCCGAAAACATGCAACAATGTTCTGTTCTTGCCGGAATCAATTGATTGAAAAAGAGAATCATGTCTTGAAAAATAAAAATGCCCTTCAATATCGAGATCCGGATAGAATTGGAAGGGATAAACCTGTTTGCCAATATCGATAAAAGTAAGTGTACCCTGCAATTTCCGGATCTGATACACTAACTGAGTTGATTGATTACGATATTGAGGATTGTAGTAATGGTCGAACACCAGATACATGGTGGAATCAGACAGAAAATAGGTGTTTTTGATCGTCGTGCTCTCATTGAGCATCCAATCTTCAAAATGAATATTTACACTGTCTGAAAACGTTTTTCCAAAATCATTTGAGACTACAAAAAAAGAATCCCGTAATCCTACATAAGTACCCGGATTAGAAGTGTGAATTCCAGTGATCGTGAAATCCAATAAGAGAGAGTCAGGAATATCGTACATGGTTTCAATAGTACTCCAAATCGAATCTTTCGAATCATAAATAAATGATTTCTTGTAGATGTCAGTACTTTTATTCGATTTTACTACCAGATCGTAAATCGGCGTCGTAATGATTACATGTTTAGTTTCCGGGTCTGAGAAAAGTCCCATTGGGTTTATATAGCCTAAATACGGGCCGGAGGACAAAGCAAGATTAACGGTCCAACCACCAAACAAACCACCAAACTGCCCTGAAAATGTCAGGACCGAATCCGGATTATTGGTAGGGAATATGAATTTTCCCGTTTGGTAATGGATAAAGTCGCAATCGGGTATACTGCGGTAATAATCTTTAAGAAAGATGGCATCTTCCGTGCTATCCGAATCAAAGTGATAAATATGATTCTGCGTGACATCAGAAGCAGAGGTGTTACCATCGAAGTCAATGCAATCGATAACCTCTTGATCATAGAACCGGTAAAACAATTGAGAAGTACCTGTTGAGTCTTCAAATCCATTCAGATCATAAAAATACCGATCTTGTGCAAAACCGATGGTTGAAAAGAGGAAAAGGAGTAGAAAAAGATAGAATACTCTCACAGGTATAAAGGTTGGTTTTTCTGAACGTACACATTGAGTTGACCAAAATCATATTAAGTTGTCTGCGGACATCAAAACACTAAGAATGGGATACAAAATTTGTATTTTGAGGCATGAGTCGATTTCATTCTTATTTAAATTCTACGGCAACGATTCTTTCTGAATATGATGGCACCCAGCCGTTTTCTTTATTCCTGAAACGCTATTTTTCCAGACATAAAAAATTTGGTTCGCGCGACCGGCGATTGATCGGGGATTACTGTTTTTTTTATTTCCGGCTTGGGAATGCTTTTAAAGAACGGAGCATGGATGAGCGAATTCTTACCGGCATCTTTTTATGTAGTACGCAACCAAACCGGATGCTGGAGACTCATAAGCCCGACTGGAATGAAAGGGCGGGGGATGAGCTATCAGAAAAGCTGAACTTTCTTGGGATCAGCGAGGATGAATTATACCGTACGCTGTTCCCTTTCTATGAATTTTTGAGTGAAGGGATCTTACATCATGCATATGCCCGATCCTTTTTTACCAAACCGGATGTTTTTTTAAGGATCCGGCCCGGAAAAGAAGCAAGTGTCCGTCCACGGCTTAAATCTGCTCACATCCCTTTTAAAGAACATGGAGCATTTTCTCTTTCTGTTTCTCCCAAAGAGAAGATTGATCAGATCTTCAATGTAGATTCAACGCTGGTCATTCAGGATCTGAGTTCACAAAGGGTGGGCAATGTAATGCGTCCTGTATTAGAAGGTAAAGATCTGAATGTCTGGGATAGCTGTGCGGCAAGCGGGGGTAAGTCTATACTGGCGTATGACATCAATCCAAAAATCACTCTTACTGTGACTGATGTGCGCACAAATATTCTCAACAATCTGAGTGAACGATTTGAAAAAGCCGGGATTGATACCTATAAAAGTGCTGTAATGGATCTAAGTAATCCCGTTGAGGGCGTTCCCGGGGCTCCTTTTGATGTGATCATTGCCGATGTGCCTTGTACCGGTAGTGGGACCTGGGCACGAACTCCAGAACAATTATTCTATTTTGATGAAGCAAAGATCAGCGAATATGCTTCTCTTCAACGAACTATTATTCAAAATGCACTTCCTCATTTAAAAAAGGGTGGACATCTTATCTATATAACCTGTTCCGTATTCCGACAAGAAAATGAAGAAAACGTGACTTTTATAGAAGAAGAACTGGGTTTAACAAAACTCAGTGCCGATATCATTGCCGGTTATGAAGTCCGTGCAGATTCCATGTTTGCTTCTGTTTTCAGGAAAGATTGATACCGATATCCAAAAAGCTCGGATAAACATTCAGGAAAGCGTATTACATAATACTATCTCAGTGTCAACTTTAATATCTTGCGGCTTCGTAAGAGAATTTCTAAACCGTATTTAATGAGTACAATTGCACATGAACGCTTCGAAGCCGTGATCGGGCTCGAAGTTCACGCCCAGTTGTTAACAAACAGCAAAGCTTTTGCCCCGGTGGCATCCATTTATGGAGAGGCCCCCAACACACAGGTAACCCCGTTATGTCTTGGTCATCCGGGAACATTACCGGTGGTTAACGAGAATCTCGTTCGCTACATCATAAAAATGGGTCTCGCAACCAATTGTGGTATCGCACCGAAATCAATCTTTGCTCGGAAAAACTATTTCTATCCGGATTTGCCAAAAGGATATCAGATCTCGCAGTTTGAGACGCCGATCTGCCACGACGGATACGTGGATATAGAGCTTGAAGGCTATAACAAAAGAATCGGTTTAACCCGAATTCATATGGAAGAGGATGCCGGAAAGTCCATTCACGATCAGGATCCATACAATACATTGGTAGATCTGAACCGAGCCGGTACGCCATTGATCGAGATCGTTTCTGAGCCTGATCTTCGTACTCCGCAAGAAGCCTATGCGTACCTTTCCAAGATCAAACAAATTGTTCAGTATCTGGAAGTGTGCGATGGAAACATGGAAGAGGGGAGTCTTCGTTGCGATGCCAACGTCTCTGTTCGTCCGCGCGGACAGGAGAAACTGGGTACCCGTACCGAGCTTAAGAACATGAACTCGTTCCGTAATGTGGAAAAAGCCATTGAATACGAGATCTACCGACAGATCGAATTGATAGAAAGTGGCGGTGAAGTGGTACAGCAAACCCGATTATGGGATTCGAACAAGATGCAGACCCGAATCATGCGTTCTAAAGAAGAAGCCCATGATTATCGCTATTTCCCAGAGCCTGATCTTCCCCCCATCATTGTTACTGATGAGATGTTGGAAGAGATCCGGTCAGAATTACCGGAACTTGCTGATGTCCGTCAGAAGCGTTTTGTTGCAGATTACGGCATGAGTGAGGTAGATGCCGTGACCATCACCGAAGATCGGTATCTGGCCGATTATTTTGAATCGGTTGTGGATTATTCCGGTAATGCAAAAGCATCATTGAATGTTGTATTGAGTGAAGTTCTTAGAATATTGAACGAGAAAAGTATTTCTATTCAGGAATTTTCGATCACACCACAACGCCTTTCTGAACTCATCAAATTAAAAGAAGAGGATAAGATCAACTCTTCTGCCATGCAGACCATCTTCAATAAAATGCTGGAAGATGAAGGCTCTCCAGAGGATTTGGCGAAATCCATGAATCTAATTCAGGTTTCTGATTCAGGCTTCCTGGAAGAACTGGTGGATGACATCATTGCCAATAATCCGGACGAAGTGGAGCGGTTCAAAGCAGGTAAAAAACAGCTTATGGGATTCTTTGTTGGGCAGGCAATGAAAGCCTCTAAAGGGAAAGCCAATCCTAAGATGGTAACACAAATGGTAACTAAAAAACTTGAAGCTTAAGTACGAATGATCAAACGATTTTTTGTGATCGCATTGGTTGCGATGGTTGCAGTACATTGTAACCGTAAACCGGAAGCCATCAAAACTCACCTCAATGTAGCAGTAAGTGTTTCCGATTCTCTGGATAACAGTGGAAATTATTCCGGCTTCGAATTTTTATTATTTCAGAAAGATGATCCGGCCGCTGAGGCGGATACCCTCTTATTCGAGGTGACCGATTCTACCGGTACGTTCGAGGCGATCGTTGAGCCGGATAAAGCCGGTGCGTATCCGATGCAAATAAGCCGTAACGGACGAATACTTGCAAGCGTCACAATGTTATTGGCGGACAAAGATACCATCACATTCAAAACTGAATTCCCTGATATTCAGAAAAATCTGGTGATGGATTCTCGCGAGATCCGTGCACTGAAAGTGTATGACCGGGTTGATCAGAATTTTAAGCGAACCATGGTATATGCAGCTAATGGTGAGATCGCTGATTCTTTGCTACCCGGAGAATTTCTTAAATGGTCGGACTTATACTGGCAGGTTTATGAGGATAAAAGCGGAACTTTTGCCTCAAAATTTGCCCTTGAAAGCTCCATGGAGTTACTAAACCGGGTTGACCGTAAACAAATGTTCACTAAACTGAATACTGCCTTTGGTGAAGAAATGGCTTTTGGACTGGCTATTACACTGGGTAAGGATTATGTAGCCGATGCGAAAGGACTCGAGGCTACTGTAGCCTATCTTGATTCGGTGAGAAGTATCACTGAAAATGAAGACATTGAAAAAGCCATCGATCAATCCATTATAAAACTGTATTACGATAGCGCCCGCGTGGATAAAGCCAGAGAGTTACTCGCTGAGTTCGATGAGGAATATAATGAGGACTCGGAGCCCACATTTTGGTATAAAAATATGCGGTTCGATCTCAAGAACCTGGCACCGGGCATGAAACTACCGGACTATGAATTCATCTCAACCGAAGGTGATACCATTAATAATGCAAACATGCTTGGCTCTCCATATGTACTGGAATTCACCATTATGGCTAACAAACTGTATCAGCAACAGTATGATAAAGCTACGGTGATCTATCAGATGTATGCCAATGAAGGACTAAAATACTTTACCATTCCTTTCGATCAGAGCGTGAATACCATTATTGGGTTCTTCGAAGAACGGGACCGCTACTGGAGTATCGCTGAACCACCGAGTTTAAACAAAAAGCAGCTGGCCGATGAATTTAATATTCAGTTCTATCCTACAAGAATTTTGATAGATGCTGAAGGAAAAATTGTAAGAAAATACGTTGGGGAAGAATTTGATGATATTATCCCCGACATCACCCAAACCTTAACCAAAACGAACTAGGGTAACACTATGCGTCGATTTTTAATCGCAGGAAACTGGAAAATGAATTGCGGACCCGCGGATGCCGCCGAATTGCTGGAAGGTCTTAAAGAGAATAAAGCTGAAGTAGCTGATGAAGTAGATGTGCTGGTTTGTCCGCCATTTGTATCCCTTTCTATGTCGGTAAACTATCTGCATGATACTGATATTCAGGTTGGAGCTCAGAATTTACATTTCGAAGATAACGGAGCTTATACCGGTGAAGTAAGTGCCAGTATGCTGGTTGAAGCCGGATGTGCCTATGTGATCATTGGTCACTCTGAGCGACGTGAATATTTTGGCGAAACCGACGAAACTGTGAACAAAAAAGTAAAGAAAGCATTGTCTGCAGATCTAGTTCCTGTGATCTGCTGTGGCGAAACACTTGATCAGCGTAAAGCCGGTGATCATTTTGATCTGGTTAAGACTCAGATCACAGCCGCCTTTGCCGGTTTATCTGCTGATGAAGCACTGGATACGGTAGTGGCTTACGAGCCGATCTGGGCAATAGGAACCGGTGAAACAGCTTCTCCGGAACAAGCTCAGGAGATGCACGCACACCTGAGAAGTGTACTTGCCGACTTATATGATGAAGATACTGCCGAAGGTATTCGCATTCTTTATGGTGGCAGCATGAAACCGGGCAATGCCGAAGAGTTACTTGGTCAAAAAGACGTGGATGGTGGATTGATCGGTGGTGCCAGCCTGAAAGCTGACAGCTTCGCTGAAGTAATTACCATCGCTGAAAAGCTATCTGCCTAAATAGATATCGATTTATCCCTGCAACCTATTTTGATGCAGGATCTTGAGTCCCCTCCTGTAGGGGACTCAAATAATTCAGTTTGATTGATTTTTTTGGTGGATATTATTTTGCCCCTATATCTCATCACTTAACATTTGATCTCTGACTTCTTCAGAAACTACGAATACACTATGAGCATCAACGTTCTACTTATAGGCAGCGGTGGACGCGAACACACACTGGCCTGGGGAATTGCAAAATCTCCACTTCTAAAAAAATTATACACGGCGCCCGGTAACCCTGGAACCGAATCATTAGGCGAGAATGTAAATCTGGATGTTTCTGATCATGCTGCGGTTCTGGATTTCGTACGATCAAACGATATTGATCTGACAGTAATTGGTCCGGAGCAGCCATTAGTTGAAGGAATTGCCGATGTTCTGGAAAATGCCGGTCACAAAGTTTTTGGTCCCAAGCAGCAAGCTGCGATGTTGGAAGGAAGTAAGGAATTTGCCAAAGATTTTATGGCTCGAAATGCCATCCCGACAGCCGCTTATAAAGTGTTCGATCAGGACAATTTTGATGAAGCTGCTGAGTACATCAAAAGTCAAAATTCATACCCTGTTGTACTAAAAGCAGACGGATTAGCAGGTGGAAAAGGAGTGCTGATCCCCGAATCGGAAGAAGAAGCCATGAATGCCCTTACTGAACTTAAGTCCGGTTCCTTAAGTGATGCCGCTTCGAGGTTAGTGATTGAGGAATTCATGGTTGGGGAAGAAGCGTCTGTATTTGCGATCTGTGATGGAGATTCCTACAAGATCATCGGTAATGCACAGGACCATAAACGGGCAGGGGGAGGAGATACCGGACTCAATACCGGAGGAATGGGAGCATATTCGCCCGCTCCGATCGTAACGGAAAAATTGCTGGAGAGGACGGAAATAGAGATCATTAAACCGACCATAGATGGAATGAAAGCCGAAGGATATCCATATACCGGCTTTCTCTATGTCGGATTGATGATCACTGAAGAAGGGCCGAAAGTGGTGGAATATAACTGTCGCTTCGGGGATCCGGAGTGTCAGGTGATCATTCCAAGCTTACAAACGGATCTACTGGAAGTGTTGATCGCATGTACAGAAGGGAAGCTTTCTGAGTCAGAAATCACCTTTGATGATCAGTATCGATGTACGGTTGTGCTGGCATCGGGTGGATATCCACAGGCTTACGAAAAAGGCAAAGAAATTACCGGTGTTGATGAAGCCGATGCGCTTATCTTTCATGCCGGAACGAGGTCCGAAGACGGAAAACTGCTCACCAATGGAGGGCGTGTATTAAATGTAGTAGGATCAGGTTCCACACTTAAAGAAGCGATCGATGCGAGCTATGCCTCCGTTGAAAAGATCACTTTTGATAAGATGTATTACCGTCGGGATATTGGGGCGAAAGGTTTGAAAAGAATTGGGTAGATGATACTATAGTGAGCATCTCATTACCGTATATCAGCTACCTCCGGCTTCCTTTTCGTATGGAGCAGGACTCACACCATATATTATTCCATTGCATTTTCAATATGCTACGAATTTGCGGAAAATCATGGCGGTGTTTGATCTGGGTAGCAATTTTGATTGGTTTGTTTGGTGATCTTCATGCTCAAAAACCGGAAATTATTTATACCGGACTGGAGGATGCCACTTCGTTGTATGCGACCACTAATCATCTGTTTGTGGTGGAATCAGGGAAGAACCGGATACTGAAACTCGATCATGATGGCATGCTTATTGAGACGCTGGGAGGGTTTGGCTCCGGGGATTATCAGTTTAACGGACCAACAGATATTGACGCTACCAACGGATTGAAGATCTATATCTCTGATACGGGTAATAACCGCGTTCAGATCTATGACCGAAGATTTCAGTTTCTTTCCACTATTGACGGTTCCATGATATCCGGCATTCGTCGTTTCCAACCCACTCAACTTGTAGTAAATGAGTTCGGAGAATTGTTTGTGTTTGATACCTATTCGAATTCAATCCTCAGATTTGATGAGAATGGAAGTTTAATAAGCAGTTTTAAACCTGTAAATGGTTTGATACCCGACGAAATTGTTTTAGTGAATGAACAGTTGGAATTAACGGATGCAAAAAAAGGTGTCATTCAGATCATGTCCCAAAATGGTCTAAGCGTGGAACTATTTGAAATAGATTTTCAAGGTCAGGAGTTAATAAGAACAGCAACTGTAAAGGGATTGGTATTTCTGTTAACAGGTGGAACCATAGAGAAGGAAGCGAAATAGCTGCAATTTCCACAATGGTATGTTTTTAAACGCACAGGAAACTCATTGAACGGGACTATCCGTGTAGATGAATTCATTATATGATGAGTCGTTGTTATTTATATCAGGTATAAATAGTAAAGGGTTATACTATTTGTTTTTGTATGTACGTATTAGATTACTAATGAGATGGAGGTAAAGTCCATCGGAATACTAATTAAATATTTGACTCATGAAAAAATTGCTTCTTCTACCTGTACTGGTATTTGTGTTGTCAGGTTTAGTATCTGCTCAAACAAATGCTATCGATTTTAAACATTCATTTGGTGTGAATACAAAGATCAATCCTGATCAAATGGAATATTACGTTCCAATCTGGTTGAATGAGAAAACCATAGTTTCCCCATTTTTAGCGGTTCAATTCAACAGAAATTTTGAAACCGATAACTCTTCAATCGGTCTGGGATTAAAAAGGTATCTGATCCAACCTAGAACGGCGGCTCCATTCGTAAACTTTGACACAGGATATAGCTATAACCTGAATCAGGGTTTTGTTGGTTTAGGTTTTGGTGGGGATTACTTCATTTCAAAACAATTCAGTATCGGAGCTGAACTAAACACTCGATACACGTTCAGAGATGTTGGAACCCGGTTAGGAGTGGGTATAGACAATTTCATGGTTTTACCCGGTATTTCATTCGGTATACATTTTTGATACAAAAGTAAACTTTCGGCACTTTTCATATCTGTAAGTAATGTTCTGTGGTAATCATTAACTTCGGGGCGTGAAAAATGCTCAGGTAAATCCATTTAATTCAAACTTAGATTTTCGGCAAAAAGCGCTCGAAATATTTGAATTCCAACGGGAGTTTAATCCCGTATATCAACGTTTTTGTGACGCACTTGTAGTAAAGGAAGTTCATGCTGAAGATGAAATTCCTTTACTTCCTATACAGGCTTTCAAAGACGCGACGGTTTTGACGGACGAACATTCACAATTCAATATTCAACACTCAATTTTCTTTCAGTCCTCTGGAACGAGTGGAATGACCCGCAGCCGACATTATGTTGTCGATCCCGAAATCTATCGGCAGTCCATCATCAGAGGGATGCAGCATTTTTATGATCTGGATGAGTACGTGATTCTGGCATACACACCGGGTTATAATTCCAATCCACATTCCTCCCTGGTTTGGATGTTAAATGCTCTTATTGATCGGGATTCAACAGGAGTAAGTCAATATCTGGAATTAGGAAAGCCATTAGATCAACGTTTGATAAATCAAATCACCGACTCCGGAAGAAAAGTGATGCTATTTGGTGCTGCTTTTGGATTACTTGATCTGATTGAAATTAGTGATGTAACGTTGGATCAAGACTCCATCATCATGGAAACGGGGGGAATGAAAACCTTCCGGAGGGAAATGACGAAACAAGAGCTGCATACTCAACTTGCAACCGGATTCGGTCTTCCTGAATCACATATTCATTCAGAATACGGTATGACCGAGTTACTGAGTCAGGCCTATAGTCGCGGCTCACTCTGGTTTGATCCTGTGCCCTGGATGAAAGTCACCATCCGAAATCCTAAAAACCCAATGGAAGAAATGCCCGTTGGAGGAGAAGGTCTGATCGGAGTAATTGATCTGGCTAATCTGTATTCCTGCTCCTTTATTTTAACCGGTGACAAAGGAATCCAAAACGACAAAGGACAATTTCAGGTTTTAGGGCGGTGGAATCCGGTTAATCTTAGAGGCTGTAATTTTCTTATTGATTCGGATTGATTATTGCTCAGAATTACTAAAGTTTATGAACATCAAAACCCACATACAAAAAGTTGCACAAGCTGCCCGATCATGGCTTCAACCGAATAATGCTGAATTGAAGGAAGCAATTGATCGCACTGTAAAGGAAGGACTTTTCAGTTTTGAGGATATCAAATTTCAGATCCGGACCCTGAAGCAACAGATTGATCATGGTCAGGTAGAAGAGTGGGCGGACCGGGCAAATATCAATGAACAGAACAATGCAATCGGACAGAAAGTACTCTGCCTGCATGCCGGAAACTTACCGTTGGTTGGCTTTCAGGATGCACTGGGGACGATCCTTTCCGGTGCTGATTATTATGGAAAGCTATCAACCAAAGATCCGTATCTGCTGGAATCTTTTTTGATATCAGTGCAGAAATCAGGAATTGATTCAGTGGTTCAATATTCCACAGAGCTCTACTCTTTTGAAACTTTGGAGGCAGACAAAGTACTTTTTGCAGGATCAGAACAATCAGTAGAACCGGTAAAACAGAGTTTAAAAGAACTAAAGGTCGTAAATAACAAAACCGAATATGTGATAAGGACGGCAAAATTCTCACTGGCTTATATTTCATCTGATGATGCTGAAACCATTACCGATTTGGTTGAAGCCATTTTTCGGTATGGAGGGCAGGGCTGTCGTTCAGTAGCAGTAGTGGTGAGTCCGATCGGACTGAACGAGCTGAAGTGTCATTTTCAGGATTATATTGAATCATTCTGGCTGAAGAATCCACAGCATAGGAAACCTGAACCGGCGCTGGAATATCAGTTTGCATACAATAAAGCGATCGGACGGAACCAGGCCTGGATGAATCATTTTTTATTACAGGAAAGTGAAGATTTTCCAGAACTGGATTTCACCCTGAACTGGGTAAAAGGGGATGAAGAGAAGCTGAAAGAGCTACGTTTTAAATTCGGTTCAGCGGTTCAGGCCGTCTATACTTCCGGAGAGAGGATCGATGGATTAAAAACCGAATTTTTGAGTCAGGCCCAAACCCCGCCACTCTGGTGGGAACCGGATGGGATTCCGGTGATTTGAGTATGGGGAATTAGTAAATCTAGATACCTTTTCATTTAATCTAGATACCTTTTCATTTAATAAAGGGGCATGGGTAAGGGGATGCATTAAATAATCTATTCTTTCTCAATTCCCCATTGTTTTTCAATTTTAAGAAGAAACAAATAGCTATCGAAATCAGAACTATAGCTAATTCTGGAATCAACGATTATTTGATCCTTAGTAATGTAATGTAGGCCTCCATAACCAGTAGAAGCTATGCTGTCATCACATAGTCTGTCTAGAATAGGATTTGAAGGGTTTGAAAATTCAAATAAATAAGTACAAGATTCACTTTGATACACAACTAATCCTTGTAGGATAATCAATGAGTTAGATTCATGGCTATTATAAATGTCATAATGTTGAATTGTACTTAATTTTGTTCCGGTAAATAGGTCGTAAATTTCTATATCACCATTAGTAGTGACGAATGCTGTGTCTAGATTATCAGTGAATGTGGTAGTGTAAAAATCATTGGTTTTCCCACCCAGGTAATCAAATGAGCCGTTTATAGTATAGTATTCGTAGTTCATTAAATTATCAACCTGATATACCAGAACTAGTTTTTCCTGATTGTTACTTACAATGATTTTAGGTTGATATCCATCGGATACAACTTCATAGATTACAGTCTCAGATAGATCAGATAAATTTACTGATACCACAGCCCAGTCTAACCCGTTATTACTTACACTAGTAATCAGGTTTCCATGCCCGTCTAGAACTATATCTCCAATATTTTCGTACGATAAATTCAGTGATTTCAGCAATGTGCCGGAATCAAAATCATATATTGAAATTGTACTTGAACCACCAAACGTTATGTAAATATATTCCTCGTTCTTATCAAAAATAAGTTGAGATATGTTGTCAGGTGCAGCAAAACGTTTTAAAATAGTTTTATTCGATAAGTCATAAATTATTATTTCATTATTTCCCCTTTTTTTAAGATATACGACCTTATCAGAGTATCGATTTACACCTACTGGCGTTAATCCGATGATCAGATTTGCTTCAAGTTCACTTTCTGTAATACGGTCAATTTTTTTGAAGCGTAAATGATAGTCAATTTCAAAGGATTCTGAATTTTCAGATAGAGGAGAAGTTATGTAATAGCTATAAATTGTTTCCTGATCTAGATTTGTCTCAGTAAAGCTTAATTGATCCGTATCCAGTTCTCCAATTAATTCAAACTGTCCGAATTGTGTTTTTCTCCAAATTTGTTTTGGCCGATCAATATTGGATGGATCACTGAGATGCAGTGTTATGGAATTTTGGTTATGATTTTCAATAGATTCCAATTGTATAGGGTCTTCATCAATAATCAGTAATTTTTTACTCGATTCTGATAAAAACTGACCATATAATGCTTGTACAATCACTTCAATATGATCATTATAATTAAATTTACCTTCTACGTTGAGTTTAGTAGTATTTTCATCAGTTTGATATTCCACTGTTTCAGTACCATTTTTGATTCTGATTTTATAACCATCTTCAAATGAAATGAAATCTTTCCAGCTGATATTAAGAGAATCATAGGAAATGAGTGTAAGGTTCAGTTCTTCCGGTTTAAGGTAGGTAGTGGTAATATTACTTTTGTAATCGGTAATAGTGTCTCCCTCTACAACTAAATAAGGTACCAGTCTGAAGTTTTGTGAAAGATTCTGTTGAGGATTTGGTATCCTGATTGATCTTTGATCGGCTTCAATCGTATGAATTGTTTGGAAGGTATCGTCTTGATCAGAAATTTGCAGGAGATAGCCATCAGTAATTTCGAAATTTGATTTCCAACTGAAGTTAATGGTTTCATAATCATCACTGAGCTCGCTTGTAAGATCACTGATTTTCCCAAAATCAATTTTAATAGTTAAAGTATCACTGCTTTTATTATTTACCTGGCTGATAACCTGATAAATTGTAGGATAGGAATAGTTTTTTGAATCATCGGTATAGGTTACAGTATTTTTATCAAGCTCAGCAATCAATATTGATTCACTATTGGTCCCAAGTTTTTTATACACTTGATATCCATCTTCAAAATCAGTGTTATCTTCCCAATGAATTACGAGGTTTCCATCGCTGTCAAATGTATAATTAGGCCCCGAAGGTGAAGGGATATTAAAGGTTGAACTTCCGGGGTCATTTTCATTAGCCCTCTCAAAATCCGGAGCGGTGGAGCACTCAGTGAGAAGAAATAGACTGGCTAGAATGTAAAGAATTATTGAACTTCTCATATCTAGAAATTTACTTTTAAAGTGGCAGTACTTGCATCCCCTACAAAACCTGATTCTTTGCTTAGATAGAATTCCAGTGGTTTTTTATCGCGGTACCCGCTTTTGGGTTTGCTGATGAAAGCGTCCAGCATATTTAATGCATAAATAGTAATTGCAGTACCAAGTATAAGTTTATATTGGTCATTCGCATCTTTCATTACTTTATATTGGTATTCCACTTCATTTCCAAGAATAAGGGCGGTTTGTTCATCTCTGGCATTGTAGTAATCCTCTTCCATTCTGCGGAATAACGCTAATTCATCTTCATACTTTGCATGTGAACTGAATGACAGATATCCTGTAGCGATTGATCCTGCCAGCAGTAATCCGCCTTTTAAGAATTGCTTTTTATAAATCTGACTGGCACCCGGTAACACACTTAAAGCAGTATGAGTGAATTTGTCGGGGCGCTGATAGAGCTCATACACTTTAGGTAAGCTTTCTGCGGAAAGAAGGTACGTTTTATTGCCTAATACAGGATGCTCGATTCTGATATTGTTTTTCTTCTGGTTTGAATCAAAATAGGTGAAACCTGAGCCTAAATAATGATCATTTACATAAACGTCTGACTCCTCATCTGTAACTATGAACACATTCGCATTAAAGTGATTTCTTGCCGAATAGTTGTTTCTCAGCGAAATAACATTCTGAACGGGCGGGCGAAAGTTATATGAAAATAGCCGGGTTGTATCCTGAAAAACAAAAAGATTACGGGTTATATCCGAGCCAAATAAAGTAGATAGATTGAGGACGTGGCTTCCTGCAATGATCTTCACAGAATCGCCTGAAGAAAGCATGATGCGTTCGTCGTATTTATAATCTATAACCAGGAGAACGGAATCTACATTGAACTCAAACTTCAGATATCCCGTATTTTGAGCATTGACCTGATTATTAACGAATAATACAAGAAATGTAAGGAGTAACAAGAGAAATACTTTGTTCATACTAGATAGCAATTACCCTAAAAATAGAGGATAAATGGGTAGGTTCTTTCTGTGAGCTCGCCGTTAATTCTGGCAATGAGCCAAAACTGGTTATGAATACGCTGTCTGTTGTAAGAAGAAATGTAATTAATTGGTCCGGAACCGGATTCTATGCTACGTACTTTAACATACGGATAGATCTGATTAGCAGGATCTGCAACGCCACCATCATCGCGGTAAATATATAATTCTTCCACTTCACAATTACCCTCCCAGTCATATTCGATAAGTTTGCTACTTGATGTATTTTCACTTTTTGAAAAAAGTCTTGGTGGTAGAAAAAATTTTTCTCCATCAATTTCCTCAATACAATCGTTAGTACGCTCAAGCTCAATTGGCACAATTTCAGTAGTCAACACTCCATCGCGCCATATATCAACCTGATAACTGAATTTATCCTCATTGGAAATGCTACCAGTATTTACAGAGCCGTTTCCTGAAGCTGTGGTAAGGTTATCAATACTCAAGGTGTCAGGTCTTTGTTCTCCTTTTTGATGTAGTACTGCTACGGTGCCGTTTATTAGAAAATTACTTTGCCAGAAAAGAGTATTGCTCCCTTCGGTAATAGTAAAATTGAAAAGATGTTGTTTCAAGGTAGCTGTTACCGGCTCAGATTGCTTTCTTCCATAATCGGAATCATAATATAGTGTAGCACTGAATTCATTGTTTATATAGGGAATTGAATTCATTTTAAAATAATGCACCGAATCATTCAAAGCACTGACCGGGGTAATAGTTTGGTAAGTCTCAAAGTCACCCGGTTCACCATGATCTTTAACACTGATATTTATAGCCGTATATGGGAATGCTTTGGAAATCTTAATGAAGGCATAGACACTATTAGAAGTATGATTTTTGATGAGACGGAATTCTTTTATGGCAGGAACTTCATAATCAGGGCTGTCAGGATCATGAACGCCCGGGTTGCCAAAAGTGGGTACTTCTTTACATCCGGCAATCAGCAAAAGTGCAGAAAGAAAAATGAGTATGTGTTTAGATTTTTGCATCCGGCTTATTTTGAATATCAAAAGAATACTCACTGACAGATTGAAAGTTGTTCGGATCGATCACCCCGGTAAAAGTCAACTCAAACATATCTTCTTTAGCGAATCGTGTACAATACATATTGAGAGTTTCTGAAAAGGGATTAGGTTGAATTTGAGAACTCTTACTCACTGTTTGCTCTAAAGTTGAGAATTTAGGTGATGAGAATAAAGTATCGGAACCATTCAGTAAAAATGTTTCGATGCTGTAGTAATAATTCAGTCTTATTGGATCGAAATCGGTATCCTCTAATTCGTACACAAACTTGTATGCATTTTTTGGAATATTGGTTAAATGATGGAAAGTATCCTCCTCAGAGTACTTTCTAGAGATCTTAAAACCAGAGTATGACACTAATGTATTATCAATTTTCCAATTCAGGAGTACTTCATTACGACCTAACGTAACTGTAAAATATTCGGGTGCTTTTGGTAAATATCCTGGACGGAACGGATCATGTTCATTTGTTGCCTGAAAAGACGGAACATCTCTGCATTGATATAAAGTAACTATTGGAATTGTTAAGAGAAGCAATACTCGGACTCGCATATCTTCAGAATTTTGCTTTGAATACTAAGGTTGGATAGGTAGAACCTGAAATTGGATTTCGGCTCATTCCAATTAAAGGAACAAAATTTGAAGGTCCCCGATACCCTTCTTTTGGTTTTCTCATGCCATCAAGAGTAGTAATGGCATAAGTGCCTAGAATACTTACAAAACTAATTGTAAGCATGGTATTCAGGTCTTTTAGTTCTTCTCGTTTACTTAGCGCTTTTTCTCTTTTTTCTATAGCATTGCCGACAGTTGTGGCTGTCAAATATTCCTCATATAGAATATCATATTCGTCTTCTTTGGTTTCATATTTATTATTGAATACCACCGCCAGAGAGGTTAATGTGCCAAGAGCTACATACGTGTACGTTGCCTTGTTATATTGTTTATTTCTTAAATACGCTGCACCGGGCACAAAATGAAGAGGAAATGCCATTGGATTTGGGTTTTTGTTGAACCGTGCGATTTCTGTGATCACAAACTTATCAACCATGAACCGGGTGGATAAATCCCCATATTCAGGGTGTTCAATTCTAAGATCGTGATACCCGGGCTGGAGTAGGAGTTCTGTATAATCGGTACCTGCATGTTTTCCATCAATAAAGATCTCTCCCCCAAGGTCGGTGGTAATTGCCGTATTTCTTCCGGACTCGATGAGCTCATAGGAGGATTTTGCGAAACGAGAGATATGTAGATTAATGAAGCTATAGTCAGTTTCACCCGGCTTAACATTTACGGTACGGGAATGATCAGACACATTCTCCCAGATGATCCTGATGTTATTACGCCCGGCAGGTACTTCAATACTATCACCGGATGAGAATAAGATCACATTATTGAAATCATTGTTCAGGATCAGATAGAACTTTTCCAGGTTGAGGTCAAGTTTTAGCCAACCTGTAGATAAAGTATCATTAATAATCGGGGTTTGAGCAAAGGATTGTGTCTGGAAAAGGCCGGCAAGTAATAATCCGGAGAGAACTAACATTCTTTTAAACATCGTATACAATAGGTTGATTACCGGCTTAATGTACTATTATTTTTGACTAATAATCTATGTAAAAACTAGGAGTTAAAGTTATATTATATTTCTTGCTATTGAATTCATTATTGCCTTAAAAACTGTTAAAACGAGATGTTTAGACCGGCCATTGGAACACTTTTACCATGAATCATAGCCTGATCAATAAATATACTTTTCTCTTTTCCGGGATATCCGCCTTTGGGTTTTCTGAGTCCGTCTATGGTTGTGAGCAGGTAAACAGCGCCAAAGGTATATAATGAAGCTTTTTGAAGGGTTCGCAGACGATCGTGGTCATAGATGTAATCACTTTCTCTTAATTTATTATCTATGGTAAAATAGGAAACTCCGAGTGCTGAGAGAGTCAGGTAGGTGAAGATTACTTTATTGGTTTGTTCGGTAATGATATATCCTCCGGCCGGTAAGAAGTAAAGTCCCGGAGATCGTGTGCTTTGATTGGTGTGATATCGGTTGAGTAATTCAGTTTCGGCATAACTGATCTTCACTTTATTAGTGATGGTCCCAAGTTCCGGATGAACCGACTTTACTGTGTATTTACCGGGATTTAGCAATAAAGAAGAATTTTCAATGCCTACTTTTTCTCCATCAATGAAGATCTCTGCTCCGGGATCGGTCTTGATAGCCAGATTGGCTCTGTTCTCGAGCTGAGTAAAAGTGGATCTGTGTAGTATCCGAAATTTCTGATAGTTTCTATGGATCCTGGTGATGGAATTTGCATCAACATATTGTTCGAAGTACTCATCATCAATAAAGTAGGAAATCAGGGTGATATCATATAATCCGGAAGGCAAAGAAAGGGTATCACCGGGGGAGATCTTTTGTGCATTGATGAGGTCATCATTCAAAACCACATAGAAGGGCTCAGGGAGGTTTACATCAAAATAGAGTTTGCCGTTCATCTTTGATTGTGCAGCTACATCATTGCTTATAAAAAGTGAGAAAACGACTAAGCAAGAGAGTATTAAGAGCCTTAACTTTGAATTCATTTGATGCAGATGATTACTTGGTACTCATTCTAAGAATAAATCAATATATAACAAAGCTAAAAAGTAAGAATGCACTCTTATAATCCCGCTAAGATCGAGCCGAAATGGCAACAATACTGGCTCGAAAACAAAACCTTTAAAACACCGACAGACACCAGTAAACCAAAGTTCTACGTGCTGGATATGTTCCCGTATCCCAGTGGTGCCGGACTTCATGTTGGTCACCCGGAAGGTTACACCGCTACCGATATTCTGGCGAGATATAAGAGAATGCGGGGATTTAATGTGCTTCATCCGATCGGATGGGATGCGTTCGGGTTGCCGGCAGAACAATACGCGGTAAAGACCGGAACTCATCCACGGATTACCACAGAAAAGAATGTGAACCGGTTTCGTGAGCAGTTACAGGCCATTGGTTTTAGCTACGACTGGGATCGTGAGGTAAATACCACGGACCCGAATTACTTCAAATGGACGCAATGGATCTTTCTGAAGTTGTTTGAGAAAGGCTTGGCTTATGAAGATGAAGTTGCAGTAAACTGGTGTCCGGAATTAGGTACGGTACTGGCAAATGAAGAAGTAATAGACGGAAAAAGTGAAGTAGGCGGATTTCCGGTTGTTCGGAAGCCCATGCGTCAGTGGGTATTAAAGATCACAGCCTACGCCGAACGTTTATTACAGGATCTGGATGATCTGGATTGGCCGGAATCGCTGAAAGATATGCAGCGCAACTGGATAGGTAAGTCGATCGGTGCAGAGATCGATTTCCCCATCGATAGTTATGAGGAAAAGTTACGGGTATTTACCACCCGACCTGATACTATTTTTGGTGCCACTTACATGGTGTTGGCTCCGGAACATCAATTAGTGGAACAGATCACCTCCGAAGAACAAAAAGATGCGGTGGCTGAATACAAAGTGCAGGCGGCCATGAAATCCGATCTGGACCGTCAGGAACTTACCAAAGACAAAACCGGTGTGTTTACCGGTGCTTATGCTGTGAATCCTGTGAACGGGAAGAAGATCCCGATCTGGATCGCTGACTACGTATTGGTGAGTTATGGAACCGGGGCTATCATGGCAGTACCGGGACAGGATGAGAGGGATTGGGAATTTGCTGAGAAATTTGATCTGCCGATCATAAGAACGGTTCAGCCTGAAGATGGATTTGACGGAAAAGCTTATACCGGAGACGGCCCGGCTATTAACAGCGAATTTCTGAATGGGTTGAAGATCAAAGAAGCGAAAGAAAAGATCATCGATCATCTGGAGGAAACCGGAGCAGGAACCAAGGCGATAAATTATAAATTGCGAGACTGGCTGTTTTCACGTCAGCGTTACTGGGGAGAGCCGTTTCCAATTATTCATGTTGATGGAAAGGCAAAGGCAATCCCGGAAAGTGAGTTGCCTCTGGAATTACCTCAGGTGGATAAATATCAACCTACCGGCGATGGTGAACCTCCGTTGGCAAATGCAACGGATTGGATACGTACCACAGATCCTGAAACCGGAAAACCCGCTTTAAGAGAAACCAATACCATGCCGCAGTGGGCCGGTTCCTGCTGGTATTATTTGCGTTATATCTCGCCAGACTGGGATGGTGGTCCGGTAGACCCGGATTATGAGAAATATTGGATGCCGGTAGATCTTTATGTAGGTGGGGCAGAACATGCGGTGCTGCACTTGTTGTATGCTCGATTCTGGCATAAAGTATTGTTCGATCTGGGAGTGGTATCAACCAAAGAACCTTTTCAGAAATTAGTGAATCAGGGGATGATCCTCGGCGAAATGGAATTCACCAAGCCGGATGGCAGTAAGCTGAAAGAAGACGAAGTGGAGAAGAGGGGAGACTCCTTCTTTGAAAAAGGAACGGATACCAAAGTAGAGGCCCGGGCACATAAAATGTCCAAATCCCGTGGAAACGTGATCAATCCGGATCACGTGATCGAGCAGTACGGAGCAGATTCACTTCGTTTATACGAAATGTTCATGGGACCTTTGGAACAGGTAAAACCATGGAGTACCAAAGGGGTGGATGGCGTTAATCGGTTTCTGAATCGTGCCTGGAGACTGTTTATTGATGAGGATTCCGGTGAATTGAAAGATTCGGTGAAAGAAGCGGAAGCCACGAAAGATCAGCTCAAAGTATTACATGAAGCCATCAAAAAAGTAACTGAAGATGTTGAGGAAATGCGTTTCAATACGGCGATCTCTGCATTGATGATCTTTGTTAACGAGGCCAACCAATGGGATACGATCCCGGTAGATGTGGCCCGTTCATTTACACAATTACTGGCACCATTCGCCCCTCATATTTCGGAGGAATTATGGACCAGATTAGGAGGCTCTGATACCATCGCCTACACCGATTGGCCGGAATTCAATGAAGAATATCTGAAAGCTGATGAGATCATGTACCCGGTACAGGTGAACGGTAAAGTACGTGCCGAGATCTTCGTAGCTGCCGATCAGTCTAAGAATAAAGAGCTGGTTCTGGAAATGGCTAAATCAGAAGAACGGGTACAGAAATATCTGGAGGAAGGCAATCTGATTAAGGAGATCTTTGTTCCCGGACGGATCGTGAATCTGGTGATTAAGTAACTATTAGTTTTGTTTTGTGATAGCTGAATCCGGTTTTTAAATGCTTAAAAGCATGGATTCAGTGTTGTGTTCCTGTGTATGGGTGAGGAATAAGTAAATCAAAGATTCTGCTGAACTGATTCTGGAATGAGGAACAAAAAAAAGCCCGATCAAATGAATGACCGGGCCTTTGCAATGATCGCTTAACTAAACTTTTACTTATCGATCTTCAACCGGAGTCCAATCCAGGTTTTTCTCGCCAACATACAGCGCACGAGGACGGATCAGTCGGTTGTTAGCCGCTTGTTCCATGAAGTGCCCGGTCCAGCCGGAAACACGACTCATAGTAAAGATACAAGTGAACAGATCAGGCTGAATACCCATGGAGTAATAAACTGTTGCTGAGAAGAAATCGACATTTGGATCGATGTTCTTTTCTTCTTTCATGGTCTTTAACATATCCATCGACCATTTGTAGAAATTCTCATGACCGGTTTCAACAGAAAGATCTTCTGCCATTTTCTGCAGATGACGTCCACGGGGATCGAAGATCTTATACACACGGTGACCAAATCCCATGATCTTCTCTTTGTTTGCCAGTTTCTTTTTTGTGAATTCCACGGCGTCCGCATCTTCGCCCTGAGCCTGAAGTTCAAGCAAAGTGTTCATTACGGCTGTGTTAGCACCACCATGTAATGGACCTTTTAAAGCACCAATGGCAGCGGTAATAGAGGAATACATATCCGACATAGTTGCACAAACAGTACGTGCAGTAAAGGTTGAAGCGTTCATACCGTGTTCCGCGTGCAGGATCAAACAAAGATCCATAGTTTTTTCTGCGTGCTGACCAGGTTTTTCGCCATTCAGCATATACAGGAAGTTGAACGCAGTGCTACCTTCATTCAAAGGTTCCACGATCTCTTTACCTGAACGAACGCGGTCGAAGTAAGCGATGATCGTTGGGATCTTAGCTGTAATTGAAATAGCCTGATCCATGAATAAAGCTTCATCAAACTTACCTTTGGTTTCGTCGCTGTCGGCCAACATAGAAACAGCAGAGCGAAGTACAGACATTGGTTCTGCTTTCTTGTCGGTGCTTTTTATATAGTTTACTACCGGTTCAGGTAATGCACGATGTTTTTTTAATTTTTCATGTACTTCTTCAAGTTCTGAAGTATTCGGTAGTCTGTCATTCCAAAGAAGGAAGCACACTTCTTCGAATGTTGCGTTTTCTGCCAGTGTATCAATATTATATCCGGCGTAGATTAATTCACCTTTTTCTCCGTCAATAAAACTTTTGGTGGTTGAGAATGCAATAATACCAGCAAGCCCCTTATTAATATACGGGTACATTTCTTCATCAAAGCCTGTGTGTAGGTCTGTCGACATTGTTCTTCCGTTTTAGATTGTGATTGTAATTTGCGCTCTTCTTTTCCTTTGACCGATAAATAATTATCCAACAAGCTAACAAATAATTCCGAGCAAAAATTTCTTCTCCAATAACTTTTGAGAAGGACATGAAAAGTAATGAAACGCAATCAATTATAGAACTATAAAAGCAAGGTTTCGGGCGCTAAAGTTGAGCAAATCTGCGGGAATCGTTAAAAAGTTGTTAACGATGTTAAGCAAGACTTTACCAGAGGTAGCAATTTATGATTAGATTCTGCTTTTAGATTCTTCCCACAGTTTGTCCATTTCTTCCAGTGATGAATCTTTCAGTGCTTTACCCCGGGCTTTGAGTTGCTCTTCCACATACCGAAAACGGTTTTCGAATTTCCGATTGGTTTTTCGGAGACTATCCTCAGCAACCAGATCAAAATAGCGGGCAACATTCACCATCGAAAAAAGTACGTCACCGAATTCATCGGCTGAACGTTCCGGTTCGTTTTCTTCCAGAGTTTGTTTAAATTCCGCAAGTTCCTCATCGAGTTTTTCCCAGGCTTGTCGCCATTCCGGCCAGTCGAATCCCACATTTGCAGCTTTCTCCTGCATACGTTGTGCTCTTATAAGTGCCGGAAGATGAGCTGGTAGCCCATCCAGAGTAGATTTTTTCCCTTCCTTAAGTTTGATGTTTTCCCAGTTCTCAGATACCTGATCTTCATTCTCAACGGCGGTTTCTCCGAAAACATGAGGATGCCGGCGGATGAGCTTATCCATAAGCGTGTAGATCACATCCCCGATATCAAAATGCTCGTTTTCGCTGGCCATTTTAGTATGAAAAACAACATGAAGCATTACATCGCCAAGTTCCTTTTTTAACTCACCGAAATCTTTATCGTCGATCGCTTCGAGGGCTTCGTATACTTCTTCCACAAAATTGTCTTTGATACTTTCGTGGGTTTGTTTGCGGTCCCACGGACACTCTTTGCGGAGAATGGCTACCAGGGTAACCAGATCATCAAACTCTCTGGATGGCTTCATCAGGAAAACAATATTGAAAAATTAAGATTAAGAACGAGCTGAAGATACCATTCTTGATCCCTCATATTGAAGTTTAAATTCATTTAGGTCTTTCTCTTCTTCTTCTTTGCAGCAGGGAAGAGAATGTTATTTAAAATAAGCCGGTATCCCGGACTATTAGGATGTAGCGCAAGATCAGTCGGGGGATCGTTCACCAAATGTTTATAATCCTCCGGATCGTGTCCGGCATAAAATGTGAAGGTGCCCCGCCCGAAATTACCATGCAGATACTTAACCTGATCCCTGCCCGGCGATTCACCGAGAATTACCACGGACGATTTCACTTTCTCGGACCGGAATGCAGTGGTTTGACCATAAAAGCCTTTCACGCTACTCACATGATTCTGTGTAAGCATAGTTGGAACAGGATCCCATTTTGCACTGAATTCGAATAAGGTGAAATAATCAAGAGTTTCATCTACCTCGTTTATGGCTACCGGAACATCAATATCTGCATGTTCATATTCATAAGGATTAAGACTGATATTGAAATCCTTAAAAGCAAATGTATTACTGAAGTCGAGTTTTTCCTGTGCATCAGGATCAACCGGATCTCCGTCAAATTGAGTGGGAGCTATATCCACGCCCTGGGCAGCAAGTGCGATATCGAAGGTGTCGGTACCGGAACACATGGCAAATAAAAACCCGCCATTGCCCACAAATTCTTTAATGGTGGCTGCCACTTGTTTCTTCTGGTCGCTCACTTTAGAAAAGCCAAGTTCTTTAGCCATCGCTTCCATTTGTCGCACCTGTGTGATGTACCATGGAACCGCCCGGTAGTTGGCCCAGAACTTGCCGAACTGACCGGTGAAGTCCTCGTGATGGAGGTGCAACCAATCGTATTCCTGCAATTTTCCTTCCAATACCTCCACATCCCAGATCTTGTCATACTCCACCTCTGCATAGGTGAGAGCAAGTGTTACTGCATCATCCCAGGGGAGGGCCTGATCGGGAGTATACACAGCAATTCGAGGAGCTTTTTCCAGATTGACCACCGAAGTATTGGATCCCGGAGATTCAATTTCTGCTATGATAGAAGCAGCTTCTGAATTACTCACCGTTTCCAGACTCACATTTCGTAATCGTGCTTTTCGGATGATATCATTATCGATCACAGCCATGAAAGAACCTCCCCGATAATTCAGTAACCATTTAGCCGGGAAACCATCTTTAATGTGATTGAAAATCACTCCGTAAGCTTTCAGATGGTCGGTCTGTGATGCATCCATAGGAATGAGGACCTGTTGTTGGGCTTTTGCTCCACCAAATAATAACAGGAGAGTAAAGATCGTGAAAATAAATCGTTTCATGTGATCAGGAATTTGCTTTAGGCAATTCTTTTAAACGGGCACGTGCATAGGGTGCGTAAAATCCTTGCGGAAAATTTAGGATCAGATCCTCATAGGCTTCAACTACGAAAGACAATGAAGTTTGTACCTGACCATCTTCAATAATTATTGCATCTTCATCCGGGGAGTCGGTGCTATGAATTTCAACGGCCGCGGAATACAGGGATTCAGCCAGTCTGGCTTTTTCCCACATCAGTTGCTCTTTGCGATTCGAGTAAGGCGAATCATTTAAATGAGCAGTTAGATCGGTGAGATAATTGATGTCCGGTTTTTCCATTACGGAAGCCAGCATCAGATAGGCGTCATCAACAAAGGGAGAAGGAGATTCTGACCGAATGATTGCCATCAGCTTTTGCTCAGCTTCCTGCCGTTTATTGGTTGCCAGATCAAATTGGGCAGACGCGAATTCATCGAGTGAGCTACCGGTGGTATCTTCAGCCAGCCCCTCCTGAATCCATAATCGGAGTTTTAAGGCATCGTTTGCGTAATAAGAGGTGTTTTGCCTTCCCAGTGTTTTTAGTTGGATCTGAGCGAACTCATAGTCTCCGGCATAGAAATCGGTTAAAGAAAGGAAATACCGTGTTTTTTCAGCCAGATCACCCACACCGGCTTTTTTATTACTTCGGGTCAAAGATATTCGTGCTTCGGTAAAATTCTGTTCCGCCAGTTTGATGCGGCCTTGCAGATAATCGATCTGTGCGAGATAGGCATTACCCGGAACCCGTTTTAACAGCTCCAGACTTTGTGAAGCTGCGTTCAGATCAAAGATAAAGTCCAATGCGAGTTCGGCACGTTTCAGATACACATCACCTATGCGCGAATAATTGCTGGTCTCATTCTGAATAGCATCTAGCAGCTGAATGGATGAGGTAAATAAACTGTCACGTTTTTTGTTGAAATCCAGACTGTTGTCGTCCAGATATTTTGCCCAGCGGGAATACACCCCGGCTTTTTCCTCCATGGCACGCCACTTAATTTCACCATGGGTCTGCTCGGTGTAATAATCAAAAGCGTTCAAAGCCAGTTCGAATTCATTGGCATCGGTGAGTTGCCGACCTACATTGAATAAAGAGAAGTTGTAGGAACTTGTCTTAGATTCAAATTCTCGTGCAGCTGCATAAGCCCTGCGATATAATTCATTTTCGAGGAGCAACCAGATCTGCAGTTCATAGAAACCCGAATAATTTGGATCATTTATATCCATTTCGGCCAGTTTATCGTCCAGTTCCAGGATACTGATATCGTACAGGAATGGGTCGTTGTAGCGAAACAATAACCGCTGGAAATAGCTGCTTTGTTTGGGGTTCCGCTGAATGAGACTTAACCATTCCCTTATTGCCAGTTCGTATTCTCCGGCCTGCATATAAACATTAGGAACCTCTGCCATAAACATATTCGGATTATTAAATACTTCCCGGGCTTTCTCATATACTTTTATAGCGCGGTCATACGCTTTGCGGTCGGCCATGGTTCGGGCAGTAGAGCTGTAAACCTGAAGGTTTGAGGAGTTTTCAGCCAGATTTTTATCCCAGATCTCAAAGGCACGGGTAGTGTCTTCTTTAAAATGATAGACTTCTCCGAGTTTGACGTAAGAGCGACTGTCATAGTCCTGCTTGCGGATATTCTCGTTGATGAGTGAAATGGCCTCATCATAATTTTTAAGCTGGATCTGGCAGTCGATCAGTTTTTCAAAGAATTGAAATACCTGAGGTTCTTCTTTGTACGCCTTTTTTAGCAGTGGGAGTGCATCATCATAGCGCTGTTGCAGCATCAATTGATTGGCGATCTGATAATTCCCATTCGCATTCTGCGCGAAAACGGCGGGGGAGATGACAAAAAGTAAGAGGATGAATAGGTGGTATGCGCTTTTAGGCATGGTATTAATTCAAATTCAAGCTGACGTATTCCCCGAAATCAGGATTTAATTTTTTCATTTCACGATAAAATCTGTTTAATGGAAAACCAACTACGTTGTAAAAATCGCCATCGATCCTTTCCACCAATGCGGCACCCCAGTCATCCTGAATGCCATAGGCACCGGCCTTGTCCATCGGGCTCCCGGTAGAAATATACGCTTTAAGTTCGGTTTCACTTAACGAACTAAACCAAACTTTGGTTTCTTCATAAAATGAATGGGTTGCTGTCACTTCATTATTTTTATCGGTTATGACAATACTGACGCCGGTAAATACAGAATGCGAGGTGCCACTTAACCGGTTAAGTATTCTGAGTGCATCGTCCTCATCTACAGGCTTACCCAATATATCATTTCCCTGAACAACGATGGTATCGGCGCCGATGATCAAAGCATTAGAGACACGCCCGGCAATATCGGTAGCTTTTTGCAGAGAAAGATCGGTAACAACCTCTTCGGGTATGGAGGAAGTGATGATCTCTTCGGTAGCACTGGGAATTATTTCAAAAATAAGTCCTAACTGGGTTAATAGTTTCTTTCGCCTGGGGCTGGCTGAAGCCAACACAATTTTTAGCATATCAATGAGTACACTTCTTTTGGAGTTATTAGATAATTAAATAACTTCTCACTCCGTTTCAAACCGCAATAACGTAAAGAATTTAAAATACAAGTATGGCAACAGGCAAACAACGAAAAGCCAACGATAACCCCATGTTCTTTTCAGCATTCAATTATAAGCTGATCGGCATCGCCATATTATTGATCGTTTCCGGTTTTACGGCCATGTATCTCGAGAATGAAATTGATGGGGTGATTTCACTTTATGTATCTCCATTGGTAATTCTCGCAGGATATGTAGTAGTGATCTTCGCAATAATGAAACACGATCGACCGCAGGAGTCCGACTCAGAAGCTACGGCCTGAGGTGCTCGACCGCATCATAAATATCCTCTTTCTGTTTGCGCTTATTTTTGTGTTCCTTCTTGAAGCGAAGGCGGAAGATCATTTACGGATCATTATAGCCGTTGTATTGTCATTCATACTGGTCACCATCGCTTTTTTTATGAACTGGTTATCGCTTGATGGTGCCCGTTCCGCCTTTACATTCGGATTGATCTCCTACGGCCTTGGAGGAATTCCGGGAGCAGCGCTTATTCTTACCTTTTTTATTTCAAGTTCTTTACTCTCAAAAGATCTTATTTCAGAAGATACTCTCACAGAAACCAAGTTTAGAAGAGACGGAATGCAGGTGTGGTCGAACGGATTTTGGTTTAGCCTGTGGATCGTGATCGGTTTTTTGTTTGAATCACCCGTTTTTATGATCGCAGCCGCCTCAAGTATCGCTTTTGCCACCTCTGATACCTGGGCATCAGAAATTGGCGGTCATCGTGTAAAAGGGAAGACATATCTGATCTCCTCTTTTAGCTCGGTAAAACCCGGTACGGACGGAGGAGTTAGCGTAGCAGGTACGTTGGCGTCTTTTGCCGGCGCACTGTTGATCGCTGTGGTATTTTGGCTTACAAATCTGGAAATGAATTTTTTTACGGTATTGATGATTGCAATTGCCGGATTAACCGGTAGTTTTGTGGATTCGTGGCTGGGAGCAAAGATCCAGGGGAAAACACTTGGGTCATTCAGTCGGAAATTACTGGTGAACCGGTTCAGTTATGTGGATAATAATCTGGTAAACTGGTTGGCTTCAGGCAGTGCATCTGTAGCAGTAACGATCCTGTTTGCAATATTAGGGACCTGATAAATCATAAAAATAATCTCTTATGTGGTATAAAAAATTACACTGGCAAATTATAATCGGGATGGTTGCAGGCGTAGTGTTTGCCTTAGGTATGGTTCAATTTTCCTGGGGACCTGAGTTCGTATCAGACTGGATCAAGCCATTTGGGACTATTTTTATCAATGCGTTGAAACTGATCGCTGTCCCGTTGATCCTGGCTTCACTGATCAAAGGGGTTTCAGACTTGAAGGATATTTCCAAGCTTTCTAAGATGGGGGGAAAGACCATTGTTTTGTATCTCATCACAACCACCATTGCAGTAACTATTGGTTTGGTGGTGGTAAATACTTTTCAGCCCGGTAAGACCATTTCTGAAGAAACCCGAACTGAGTTATTAGACAGTTACAAGAACGAAGCGGATATGAGGATCTCGGATGCAAAGCGGCAAATGGAAACCGGTCCGCTGCAAGCGTTAGAAGATCTTGTTCCAAGTAATATTGTAGCGGCAGCCAGTGAAAACAGAAATATGCTTCAGGTTATTTTCTTTGCCATTTTCTTCGCCATCGGAATGATCCTGATCCCAGAAGAGCAGGCCAGACCGGTTAAACTGTTTTTTGACAGTTTTAATGAGGTGATACTTAAACTGATCGACCTCATCATGAAAGCAGCTCCCTATGGTGTATTCGCATTATTAGCTGCACTTATTGTTGAAGCCCCCACAGCTGATCTTTTTGTAGCGCTCGGTTTCTATGCACTCTGTGTGATTACCGGTTTAGCTTTAATGATCGTCGTATATGTAACGATCGTCACGGTATTTGTAAAAAAATCACCCTTCTTTTTCCTGAATGGGATCTCACCGGCACAGTTGCTGGCATTTTCGACCAGTTCCAGTGCAGCTACCTTACCGGTTACCATGGAGAGAGTGGAGGACCATTTAGGTGTTGATGAAGACGTTTCCAGCTTTGTGTTGCCCATTGGCGCAACCATCAACATGGATGGTACGAGTTTATATCAGGCAGTTGCTGCAGTATTTATTGCTCAGGCTTTTGGGATGGATCTTAGCCTTACCGCACAACTGGGCATTATTCTAACCGCTACCTTAGCTTCTATCGGATCTGCTGCTGTTCCCGGTGCCGGTATGGTGATGTTGGTAATTGTACTTGCTCAGGCAGGTATTCCTGAGGCCGGTCTAGCATTAATTTTTGCGATCGATCGCCCCCTTGATATGTTACGAACCACCGTAAATGTAACCGGGGATGCCACGGTTGCAATGGCAGTTGCCGCATCTGAAGGAAAATTACATGAACCGGAGCCTGAGGATTAAAAATTTAGGTATTGAAAGATTTAATGTGCCATTGTTAAAGGAATTCTTTTAATTCACTTGTCGCTCATGCAAATTCATCTGTGCCTATGGTTCCAGAGCTACTATCAAGAGTAAAAGGTATCGTTCGTCATATAATCCCTCTGTTTCTTCTGTGTTTAAGTAGCTCAGTAGCGCTTGCTCAAACACTGTTGTTGCCGGGTGATGTATTGATTTCCACGGTAAATTCATCGAACTCCACGATCGATATAGTACCCTTGGTGGATTTGCATCCGGCCACTTCTCTTTGGATAGCTTCTAAAAACGCGGAGCAGTTCACCGGTTATGCCGAAATTTCGATCAATAAAAGAGTGAATGCCGGGGAAGTACTCAGAATTACCAATACCTCTGACGATCGGTTCAATGCCATCATAAAAAGTGAGAATTTGGGTTCAGAGATCGTTCTGATTCAGAAAGATGAGGGAATAGATCGGTTTATATTTGGTGTAAGTATTGGAAATGAGTCTATTTCTGATCTGCCTGAAAGTCTAACCAATAGCTCCAGATCTTTTGTCAATTTACCATCAGGATCGAACCATCAGTATCACCTGAGAAACGGGGTAAGCGGTACCATAGAGATGTTACAGGATCTGGTAACGGATCCGGCTCATTGGCGTTCTTCCGGCGATCTTCCATTTCCTGTGCCGGGAACGAATTTCCGGTTACTGGAAGCTCCTGTAGTTATGTTCGACCGGACCATTGATTATGTGACAGAAGGTGATAGTATAGAATTGAATGTTGCTGTTTATGGTCATGACGGTTCACGGTTAACAGTAGATGTGGCCATGAATGCGTGGAATTCAACCGCTGATACTTCAGACCTTCCGGATTTTAGATCAGTTACATTCAATTTCACCGGCTTGATCGGAGATGCAGTTTATGCAGTTACTGTGCCGGTTTCAGATGATGAACAGTACGAAGGGACAGAATCGCTGTTTTTCGAATTGAAGAATTTATCAAAAGGTCACTTCGGGGATTTTGTGAGTCAGGCAGTGCTCATCAACGATAACGAGATGCCAAATATCATTGTAAGAAAAGCGGAAGTCACCGGTGATTCCGATTCTGATGTGGTTGAATTACAGAACCTAGAGAATGCCGTGGTTGATCTTGATGGTTGGAAGCTCCTGATCAATGGTTTTGGATATGAATTTGGACAACAGGATTTTCTGGAACCAAAGGGAAGACGCCAGATCAGCGGACTGCAACAACTGGCTGACCAGAAAAGCAGTAAAGGAAAGATCCAATTGTTGGATGAAAACGGATTATTGGTACTAAACGATCGTTCGAATATGATCGTGAAGTCAGTGAATACAAAACCGGAAAGAACGGTTTCCACTGCGGTTTCCGGAAATCCCTCAACAACTGAAATTGGAGCTACACCACTTTCAGGAACTTTGACGGCCTCGGGTACATCAGCAAGTCAGATAAACATTGAGGAAACTCCATTTACACCTGGCTGGTATCCGATTTCCGGTGAGGATGTATTTAGTTACAAAATGGCGATGAATGAACTTTACAGCTGGAATGAAGCGAAGGGGAAATTCGTCAGGATCAATGATGAAATTCCACAAACCGGCACTAATACACTTCAATTTTATTATCAGCCTGAAAGAGATACCACCACGATCAATCAAAGCGATACACTTTCCGAAACCTCCGCAGGTGCTCCATGGAAATTTAGTTTAACAGCTACGGATGCAAATGAGAATGGGATCATCGATGGAGTTGAAGGGTTCAATCTGTTACAAAATAACAGCGGGGATACCCTCCGTGTTGATCAATTCATGCAAACGGTGACTCAGTTGAGCGGATACCGATCGCTCAGACCGGTCATTTATGAAGTGTCTTCACCGGGGTCGCTATTTGAAGATCTTCAGGCTAAACAAAAACATGAGATTATACCTCCAAATGCATTATTCTGGGTACAGGCAGATTCTTTGAACTCTTCACTTACGATCGAATACGATCCGGCACTGACATCCTACCTTCCCGCTGAATCAGAAGAAATTACAGAAGAAGAAGTACCCACTGTATCGATAATGCTGAGTAATGGAAAACAAAAGGAAGAGATCTCTATTCATTTTACTCCAGCTCAAGAACAGTTATTATACGAAGATCACTTACAACTTTCGATGATACTGGGGTATAAGCCGGATAACCCGGGCTTTATTTATCTGGGAATGCAGGATGGAAATTCCTGGAAGAAAACCTGGAATATTGAAACATCTGAAACTCAAAAAATTACGGTACCCATTGGATTTGTTACTGATCTGAAAGGGGAGTTTAGTATTAATATTACTGAAGCAAACGGGCTCCCTGCTGAATGGAGACTCTTTGTGGAAGACCAAATCACAGAAGAGATCACAGAAGTATACAAAGGTTGGGAAAAGAAATTTGACTACTCCCCGTCTCATTATTTAAAACAAATTGAAACGGAATCAGAGTTCGAACCTGTTGAACTGGACGAGACGGTTATTGATGACCGGTTCAGATTTATTATGGTTCCTCCGGGGGTAAGCGAAACAGAAATTGACAAACCGGATGAGGTACAATTACATCAGAATTATCCGAACCCGTTCAATCCGGCTACTACGATTTCGATATATTTACCCGAATCATTGCCTGTTAAATTATCAGTGTTTAATATAGTAGGGCAACCCGTAGCGGTTCTTGCTGAAGGAGTTCTTCCGGGTGGCGATCACGAATTTGAATGGGATGCAACAGGCCTGCCGAGTGGTATGTATATTTATCAATTAGAGGTAGGGGCCAATATTTTTACCCGAAAAATGACACTTGTTAAGTAGTGTCCGCAATCATTAATACTTAAAGAAAAAATACACCAATCACTGACATGCAGTTTAAAACCATTCAGGGGGTGGAAGTACCGGAGATCGGACTTGGCACCTATACATTAATTGGGAAAACTGGAGAACAAACCATTAAAGCAGCATTGAATATGGGATATCGCCATATCGATACTGCTCAGGATTATAAGAATGAGAGAGAGGTGGGCAATGCCATCCGTCAGTCTCATGTAAAAAGAGAGGAGCTTTTCATAACCACCAAAGTGGACTGGAAGAATCTGGAACCCGATAAGGTACTGAAATCTACCGAACGCTCGCTTCAGGAACTGGATATTCCCTATGTGGATTTGTTATTGATCCACTGGCCCAATCCGGATGTGCCGGTTGAAAAAACAATGGAAGCCATGCTCTCGCTGCGTGATCAGGGTAAAGTGTTGAATATCGGGGTGAGTAATTTCCCGATGAAATTATTGAAAGAAGTAAATGAAGATCTGGCGGCTCCCATATTCTGTAATCAGGTCGAATACCATCCACTACTGGGTCAGTTCGATCTGCTGGATTATGCAGCCGATCAGGATATTTTGGTGACCGCTTACAGTCCTTTGGGACAGGGTAGTATCCTGCAAGAACCGCTGCTTATCGAGTTAGGTGAAAAATACGGAAAGACACCGGCACAGATCGCACTTCGGTGGCTGGTAGAGCAGGAACAGGTGGTCGTGATACCGAAAGCATCCAGCAAAGAACATCTGGAAGCAAATATCGATATCTACGATTTTGTACTCGAAGACGATGACTTTTATGCCATCGACGACCTCGATAAAGATAAAAGAGTCGTTAATCCGGATTTTGCACCGGAATGGGATAATTAATTTCTAAGGGTCGCTTCTGCAACTGCGATCGGTTGTTCGGTCTGATTACTAAGTGTAAAGCTAACCGACTTTTCCTCAGTGTGTTTTACGGAAGATGTAAGCGTATCTCCCAGTAAACCTTCATGCATAAAAACTATATCGAAATTGGAAAGGGAATGGATCTCTTCATACGAAAGCAGTTCCACCATCCATTCCATAAACCGGGCATTATTTACATGATTATTCATATCCAGATCAGATCGGCGAACAGTAAATGAAATGTTCTTATCTCCATCCCGGAATGGACGGATACGATTCGATTTCACCGGGGTAACATGCTCTCGTTCGGTTAGCCGGGTTGCCAGAACTGCTTCGGGAATTCGTGTAGCCCGACGTGTTTCCAGATTGATGATCATCCAGTAACTAAGACAATTGATGAGTTCATTACCCGAATCGTCAAGAATTCTGTAATTCCTGTACGCACGAAGAGCATCTCCTGATGCAGGCCACGTTTCGATAGTGATGGTCTGCCGCCAATCCGGTAACCGGTTAATGTTAATATCCATTCTATGCAGTACCCAGGTCAGATTCTGTTCATGCATATCAGTTATATCAAAATTCAGGGCTTTGGCATTATTTCCGGCCACTTCCTGGAAAAGACTCAAAATAGCAGGTAAAGTTGCTTTACCGGTAATATCAACCTCGTTTGCCCGAATGGTGAAAGACTCCTGATGGGTAGTTGATTGTTTACTCATAACCTTTTCCTGATTTGATCACTGATGAATATTTCCTGTAAACTAATTAATTCTCGCAAAAATAACCCCGCAGTTTCTCACCACTGCGGGGCTTTTAGGGACACAAGGGAGAATTGGGACTCCTTGTGGTTTAAGGATTCTTTATTGAAATTTTGATTTAAACCAGCTCTTGGTTTGCACACCGATGTAATACATGGCCGGAACCAGGAACAGGGTTAGGAAAGTGGCGAAACCTAGACCAAAGATGATCGTCCATGCGAGCGAACCCCAGAAGGCAGCATTATCACCACCGAAATAGATATTTGGTTCTAAACTCGCGAACAAACCGTAGAAGTCGATGTTCAACCCGATGGCCAGAGGGATCAGTCCGAGAATGGTTGACGCTGCCGTTAGAATAACCGGTGTGAGACGGGTAGCTCCACCTTCGATCACGGCTTCTTTCAGATCTTTCCCTTCACTCCTCAACACATCAATGTAGTCGATGAGAATGATCCCGTTCTTCACTACAACCCCGGCCACTGCGATTATACCCATACCGGTAAGTACCACAGAAATATCCATTCCGAAAGTTGCAAAGCCAATGAATACACCGATCAGACTGAATATCACCTGCGATAGGATGATCAAAGGTTTACCGATGGAATTGAATTGTGAAACCAGCACTAAGAAGATCAATCCAACCGCTGAGAATAAGGCTACTCCCAGGAAACCGGCTGTTTCGGCTTGTTCTTCCTGCTCACCCGTTAGCGAGATCTCGTACCCTTCAGGGATGTCGAAATCGTTGAGTGATTCTCGGATCCGGGCGTTTACTTCGTTGGCGTTATAGCCTTCCAGTAAATTTGATGTAAGTGTAACTACCCGTTCCAGATCACGGCGGTTGATTGCTCCGTAACTTGTTGAATATTCCGGCTGTGCTACGGCAGAGATCGGGATATTTCCATTCTGAGTGGGTAGTTTCATATTCATCAGATCGGTGATATTTGTACGATCGGCTTCCTGTAATCTTAGTCGGATATCATACTCGTCTTCTTCCTCACGAAAGGTAGAAATAGGATCTCCTAACAATGCGGTTCGCAGAGTACTGCCGACCTGAGCGATACTGATTCCATAACTATTCGCTTTGGTTTCATCCACATCAATGATCAATTCGGGATTACTGATCTGCAGATCGGATTGCAGATCCTCTATCCCTTTAATTCCTGAATTCTCAATAAATCGCTGAAAGCGATCGGTTAAGGTGATGAGTTCTTCAAATTCATCTCCTGAGATCTCAATATTGATCGGTTTACCTGTAGACGGACCACGCTGATCTTTCTCAACTGTGACTTCCGTTCCGGGAATTCCTTTTACTTTTTCACGGATCTCATTCAAAATATCCTGAGTGGAAACCCCATTACGGTCCTGAAAATCAACGAATGAGATACTCACTTTACTTTTATTGGGACTTGGAGTTGGATCGGTATCGAAGCGGGAATTTGCACCAACAGCTACGTTAGAGATCACCGATTTCACGATGGGATTATTCTCTCCCAGAACTTCGTACACCCGATCTTCCAGTTCCATTGTTATCCGGTTGGTCTCATCCAGCGAAGTACCGGCGGGCATTTCGTTATAAACGTAAATAAAATTCGGCTCACTGTCTGAAAAGAACACGACCTTTGGCGAGGCAATACCCAGAATTATGATACTTATTACCAGATAGGCAGTAGTTCCTGCAAGTGAGAACCAGGGACGCTTTCCGATCAGGATCCACTGTATGCCATCATGATAGGCTTTTTGTAAGCGGGGCAGAATCTTCAGATTGAAATAGCTGATCATTGGCGCGAGGAAGTAATGCTCCGCCAGATACATCATCAGCAAAAAGAGTAGCAGATTTCCCGTAAAAGGCGTGCCGATCAAATGGAAGATCAATGCAATGGATATCACTACCATACTAGCTATGAATAACGTACGGTTCCCATGCTTTTTCTCTTTCTTATGAATGTGATCCGCATCATCACTCATAAAACTAACAGCGAATACGGGATTCATAATTAACGCAACCGCCAAGGAGGCTACTAAGGTGAGGATCATGGTTACCGGGAGAAAGATCATGAACTTTCCGATGATCCCGGTCCAGAATAGCAAAGGCACAAATGGTGCGATCGTGGTTAGTGTACCGGTAATGACCGGAAGTGCGATCTCACCGGCGGCACGTTTTGCGGCTTCGATCTTGGAATATTCAGAAGTGGTTACATAGCGGTAGATATTCTCCACGATCACAATGGCGTTATCAACCACGATACCGAGACCAAGGATCAAGGCAAACAGTACTACCATATTGATAGTGAAACCCATGAGGGGCATGACAGCAAAAGCAATGAGGGAAGAAAGAGGGATTGCCAGCCCTACAAAAACGGCATTCTGAACTCCCATAATGAACATGAGAACGATCACTACGAAGAAAAAACCAAGAATCACGGTGTTGAATAAATTGGAAACACTGTCTTTGGTATCCTGCGACTGATCACCTGTGATGGTGATATTCAGATCATCGGGAAACTGGGTTTCCTGAAGCTCGGATACAATAGCCATACTGGCTTCGGAAGCATCGATTAGGTTTTCCCCGCTTTTCTTTTTCACGTTCAGGGTTATTACCGGTTCCCCATTCAATCGGGCATAGCTTTCGCGATCTGCAAATCCATCGGTGATGGTGGCAATATCTTTGAGATACACATTTTCACCCCGATTGTTGGTAATGATTATGTCCTCAAGTTGCTCAGGCGAGCTGATCTCACCCACAACCCGAACGGATCGCTCCATGTCACCCATTTCGATCTGTCCGGATGAAATGGTCAGGTTCTTGTTCGCGATGGCCCCGCTGATCGCATTCAGCGAAACACCACGGGCATTCATGGCAGTCAGATCTACATTTACCTGGATCTCTCTTTCCAGTGCACCTACGATCTCAACCTCATTGATCGAAGAAAGGCTCTCGATCTGATCTTTAATTTCATCCGCATATTGCTTGAGTTCAACCAGATCGAAATTACCGGATAAGTTGATGTTGAGGATGGGCTGGTCGGCCGGATTGAAATCCTCCACGGCCGGTTCCTGTGTGAGGACCCTGGGCAATTCCGACCGGGCTTTATCCACGGCATCATTCACTTCCTGCTGTGCAACAAGTTTATCTTTTTCAGTTTCAAATTCTATGATGATGATCGAGGTAGCCTGTTTGGAAATACTGCTGATCTCATCCACACCATCAATGGCTTTTAGTTCCTGTTCCAGCGGACGTGTGATCAGATTCTCCACATCGGCAGGGGAAGCACCGGCGTAAATGGTAACAACATTAAAAATGGGGATCTCAACTTCCGGGAATTGCTCTTTTGGTAAGGTGATGTAGCTGTAGATCCCGATCAATGTAGCCAGCACCGTAACCAGATAAACACTGGTCCGATTGCTGATTGATATGCTGGATAAACGAAATTCTTTAAAACTCATGAGCTATACTCTCCTGATTTCACTTCGAAATAATTGATACGGGCTTACCGATGGTAACTTCGTTATACCCTTTTGTGATCACGACATCGCCTTGTTTCAGCCCATCGCTGATCACTATAGAATTCCCATAACTCCTGCCGGTTTGGACGAACCTTGAACCGGCAACCCAATCAGTACCTTTTTGTTCAGCTACATATACCAATAATTTGTTATTGGCCTGATGTACCATATTCGGCGATACCACAAAACGATCATTCTCAGTCACATCATTGATCTTCAGTTTGGCTACCATATTAGGAAGTACTTTTCCGTCAAAATCAGGAATGTATATTTCTACAGTGAAGGTCCGGTTAGAAGCATTGATCACCCGGCTTACCACATCAAGGGTATGCTTGTAAGAAATATCCGTGCTTGGAAAGGTGATGGTCACTGAATCAGTTTTATCAACCGTGGAGATATACGCTTCTGAGATCTCAGCCACTACTTTAAGTGCCTCGGAATTTGCGATCTGAAAAACAGGAACGCCTGGGTTAACAGTCTCACCAACTTTTAGAGAAACTCTGTCCACGGTGCCGGGAATAGTAGCCCGAATGGTATAGTAACTGTACTGTTCGTTTAAGGTTGCCAGCTGCTTTTCTAGAGATTCAACACGGTTCTTTGCCTGCAGGTAGTCAACTTCAGAGCCAATATTCTGATCTCTTAGATTCTTCTGACGATTAAAAAGGTCACGTGCGAGAGCTAAACCTGTTTTTACTTCCTCGATCTGATTTTCAACGATCTGCCCATCTAATCTGGCAAGTATGTCTCCTTCTTTTACCCGGTCGCCCGCACTTACATTGATACTGCTAACCGTAGCAGACGTTTTTGCTGATATAAGGATCGTTTTGTCAGATTCAACAGCTCCCTGAACCGTTACGAAATGTTTAAAAGTCTGTGGCTGTAATTCTTCTACATGTACAGGTACCGCCTTAGCAGCGGGGGTGGTGGCAGATTCTGTAGTTTCAGGGTCGCCCCCGCAGGCCGATACCAATGCGATAAGTGGAATGATTAAAAAACGTGATTTCATAGATATGGATTTACTTGTTTAATTCTATATTCTTTTTGAGGTATTTGATGTCATCAACAAAAGGCACTTTACCCATGGCCTGGTCGTACTGAGCCTTTGCCATCAGGTAAGTAAATACCGTTTGTGCATAGCCGATCTCGGCCTGTTGTAATTGTAGGTTCGCATCGGTTACTTCCTGCTGTGAACCTACTCCTGCTTTCTGGCGGGCAATTGCTCTCTCGTATCCAGTTTTGGCTTGTTGTATTGCTTTTTGCCGGGCTTCGACGGTCAGATATGCCTCTTCAATGGTTTGTTGCGCGTTCAACAGCTCTTTCACGGCATCTCTTTCAGATTGATGCTGCTGAAGTTCGATATCCTTTATGCGAATCCGGGTTTGCTGGATCGCTGCATCTCGTTTAAATCCCTGGAAGAGAGGCATTTGAACATTCAGTCCCAGAACCTGAGATCGGGCTCGACGGTCTTCTGTTCCAAAGAAAATTGGTGTACCGGGTTGGGCGGCAGTCCACATAAGATTGTATTGAGCCGCTACTGTGGGCAGGTATTGACTCCACTGAGCCTTCAGCTGCTGGTTCTGTAATTCGTTCTGCACATCCAGTATTCTCAGGTCTCCTCTGTTCTCAAAAGCCTGATTGAACATCAGTGAATCATTATTGCTCAGATAGGGATTCTTTTTATCTACTTTTTTAAGGTCTTTGTTTACCTCATCCGCATATGAATTTGAATAGATATCATAAGAGCTCAAATTACCCGCAACAATAAATGTCAGGTCCAGAGGTAGCCCCATTACATCCAGCAATTCGCGCTTGGCATTTTCAACTGCAAATTCCGCATTGGTCAGTTGGGGCTTCACATTACTTAGTTGAACTTCAAGTTGAAGTACGGTGTAGTCGTCAGTAAAACCCTGCTCCAGTAGCTTTTTGGTGTCGTCCAGATTTTCTTTGATCCGATCGTATTGCGCTTTGATCAGGCGTACCTGCTCCTGGGCGATCAGAACCTGATAATAGGTGATACGGGTTTGTGTTACGATACCTTGCGACGTGGCTCTTAATGCTTCATTCTGTGCAGATTTGTACAGTTCGGCAGAACTGATCCCAACAAAAGCCTGACCATTAAAGATGATCTGGGATGCCGAAAATCCACCATTCCAGCTATTATCCGTTCCAAATGCCACGGGTACCAGATCACCTTCTGCAGCATTCGGATCGAATAGGATCGCAGGAATGAAGTTTACAGGTATTTCAAGGTTTCTGGTATAAGTTGCTGAAGCAGCTATGGATGGCATCACGTTACTCCATGCCGTTCTGATTTGCTGGTCGGCATCTTTTACGGATAGCAGCGCTCTCTTCATCTGAGTGTTATTTGCGAGCGCCATGTCGATGGCCTGTATCAATGTGATCTGAGGGGTATCGGAACCGGATGCTTCTGATTGTGCCTTCACCTGAAATGTAAAGGAAATGATGATGAGCCAAACAGTACCGGTCAGGATCCCTGCTTTCTTCAAAAATGGATTCATATCAGAAATAATGTGTTAATGTGTTTCATGATGTTTTAGTCGTTTTGTTGTCTGCTTTGATATTTGCCAGCAGAACAGTGATATAATCTTTGGTCAGTTTTTTGATCGTGGTATTGTTTTCTTTGAGTATCTCGTCGTACACCGGATCCGATTCATTCATGTAATATTGCAGAATGCCGAATAATCCCCATCCAACCTGAATAGATAATAGTTTAGGGTTCACTGCTTTCCTGATACTCCCATCCTGAATGCCGATCTGAATAGCATGTGTTATAAGCACCATCAATTCCCGGCCTTTATCAAAATGCTCCTTTTCGTCAGTAGTATGAGGGAGGAGCATCATCGATTGGGTATGGACGGGATGAGTACGGATGAATTCAATGAATGCGCGCCCCATTTCGGTTACCATTTCTAATCCTGGAAGGTCCTGTTGTATGATTTCCAGAAAAATGGATCTGATCTGATCGTGGGCCTCGGTTTTTATTGCCCTGAACAGGCTGGACTTATCTTCGAAATAGAGATATAGCGTACCTTTACTTAGTTCAGAACCAGCTGCGATGTCTTCCATGGTGGCGCATTCAAACCCTTTTTCAGCAATGATCTGAACTGCAGCGGAAAGAATTGTTTCTTTTCGTTGCTCTTTTTCTCTCACTTTTCGCTCTTTGGTTCCCACAAATGCTCGTTCATTGGTTAAAAGCTGGATCATCAAAAATGACCGGTAGTCATTTTTTGGCGACGGGTATAAATTACCAATAGTTTATTTTGTTTACTAATTAGTGAACAAAATAAATATACAAGAAATTATTACCTCAGAACTGTCTAAGGAATGGTTAGAAAAGGGCTTTCAAAGATAGGGAACTGAAACGGTGGGTTGAGATCAGTTAAATTCTGAATTGAATTTTTCCATGAGTAAAGGGATCTCGCGGGCGAGAAATGAATGAAATTCAACAGCTCTGGTGATGCGTGTTGTATCGGTTTCACCTTCTTTGTTGAGTAACTCCAGACCGGAGTTTAGGATCTGTGTGAGGTCGGTAACAATATTTACCTGTCGCTGAAAGAAATCGGAGAGAGCACCTTTCTTTAATTTGAAATGGATCTGTCTTTCCCCCGGAACCCGGATCTTCTCGATCAGTCCGGTTTCAAGTAAAATACGGGTGATATTACTAACCGATGCCTTACTGATATTCAGGTTTTCCATCAGATCAGAAAATGACTGATGGTCCGGTTCACAAACTAGTAGCCATCCTAAAATCTGACCATAAATTCGTGGACGCCCTGTTTCTTCCACTTTTAAACTAAACGCTTCAACAAAATCGATCTTATTTTCGTAGCTCATCTTCTGATAATAAATAACTCGGTTTAGGTAACCGACCATACCATAATAATTTTCTGTGATGATACCATGAAATTTTATTTTTTAAAAAGGAGGGCGCAAATACTGTATAAGTCTATATAAAGCGAACTATTTCAGGCAGTATTAAATGAGGTAAAGGGAATAAACCGGTCGAAATTTGTAACTACCTTTTATCATCAACTGATCTCAAGATCATCAAACCATAAGTAATAGCTGATAATTTGAGATCGTTTAATGTTGGCTCATCAAGGTTGCTTCAACGCAGATAGTTTACCGATCCTTGAAGCCCAGATCTTCAGGTCGTCCAGAATTACATAGATCGATGGTAACACGATCAGTGTCACTACGGTTGAAAAAGTAAGTCCCCCAACAATGGCCCGTGCCATCGGGAAATAGGGAGGACCATCGCCACCGATCTGAGTGGTGCCAATGGTTAAAGGGACTAAGCCAAGAACCGTCGTGCCGGCAGTCATCAGAATCGGGCGCATTCTGTCGCGGCCTCCCTGAATAACGGCTTCACGGCGGGTTAATCCTTCACTGCGCAGATGGATAATATGGTCGATGAGAACGATCCCGTTATTTACTACAATTCCCATGAGGATGAGGATCCCGATCATGGCCATCAGATCGAAAGTTGTTCCGGTGATAAAGAAGAACCAGAGGATCCCGATGATCCCGTAAAAGATACAGGCAAGTATGCTGGTTGGATACATCAGTGATTCGAACAGGGCCGCCATCACCAGATAGATCAGAAAGAAGGCTATGCCCAGATTGAATAACATGCTCCCCATGGCTTCGGCATCCATCCCAAAACTACGACCGTAACTCCAGCTGTATCCCGCAGGAAATACCATCTGATTCATGATCTTCTCGATCTTTGGACGGGCCACATCCATGGTGATGCCATCCAGATTAATGGCAATGCCCAAAGATGTTTTTCTGTTCTCGCGGAAAATGCGTCCGGGGCCCTTTCCCGTCTCAAATTCCGCGATGGAAGCCAGCTTAATGGTCTCATCCTCACCAATGGAAATTGGTAGTTCTCTGAGATCATCCACCGACTGCCGGTCTGCATTTTGAAGAGCTAAAATCACATCAATTTCTGATTCCGGTCCTCGAATTCGGCGAAGTGTTAGCCCACGCACCGAACCTGAAACCATTTGTGCCACGGCGGTAGAAGTGAGTCCGAAACTGCGGGCCCGGTCGTGATCAATAGTAAGTCTTACTTCATCACTTCCGATCTCAGCTTCCGATTTTACGTCAGCAAATCCTTCTGTCTGACTAATTCTCCATTCTACCTGTTCTGCAAGATCCTCCAGCACATCCATGGATTCGCCTTGTACAAATACCCGAATGGCTTCTGTTCCGTTTCTGCTTCTGTATTCAAATGCGGGTTCACCAATGGTTACCACGGGTAGATTTTCTTCGATCTCTTTCTTGATGAGTCGAACCGATTTAATGGCATCGTCATCATCGGTTAAGATGATAGTAGATTGAGCAAATTCCGGCTCGTAATAGGTGTATACCGATTCTATTTCGAACGCTTCCTGATTGTCGTACAGGTACTGTTCCACTTTATCAACCGCTTGCTTCACCCGGTCGAGGGTATAAGAGTTATTCAGGTTGTACTGCAGGTAGATCTCTCGTTCCTCAACATTCGGGAACATATCCACATTCATAAAATTCCTGGGAATAACTACACTTCCAAAAAGTAATAAGATCCCGATGCTGGAAACCCATCTGCGATCGATAAACCACCCCAGAAATGCCGAGTATTTGTCCGACAGTGTATCGATCACGGTTCTTTTTCTTACTTCAGGAGTTTTCATCTTAGACGTTAACAGCGGGATCACAGTGAGAGAGATGAGCAATGATGCGATCAGAGATATGATGATCGGCATTCCCACATAGTACATATGTTGCTTTATAAAGCTTTCGTTCACAATGTTGGGGAGGAATACCACCACAGAAGTGAGGGTACCTGCTGTTACGGCGATTCCGACCTCACGGGCCCCGATGATAGCAGATTCTTTTGCACTTTTACCTTTGCGCTGATGCCGGTGAATGTTTTCGGTTACCACCACGGCGTTATCAACCAGCATGCCTACTGCCAGCATCAATCCCATCATTGATAAAATGTTCAGTGTAATACCCAGAAAGTAGAAAAAGCCCAGGGTTACGATCAAAGAGAAGGGTACGGCAGTAGCTACAACCATGGTAGTGCCGAATTGACGAAGGAAGAAAAAAAGCACGACCACAGAAAGTACGGCACCGAGAATTCCTGAATTCATGAGTTCCCGAAGTGAACTTAGGATACCTTCAGCCTGATTATTCATCTCATAGATCTTGATACCCTGCATCTCGGGTAATTTGTTGATCTCTTCGATCTCGGATAACACGCGGTCGACGGTCTCAACGGTATTTGCACTCGATTCTTTTACGATATCGAGCCCGATGGCATACTTCATGTCCAGATGGCGGGCATAATTTCTGATCGGCTCGGTATAGCGTACATTTGCTATATCTTTTACCCGCAGATTATTCTCTCCAATAATGAGATTTCCGATATCATCCACTGTTTTTAATTCTCCCATGGGGCGAACTGTATATCGGATGCCGCCATCGGTGATCTTTCCTGCCGTGGTGGAAAAATTGGCTCTGCTCAGGGTACTGCTTAATTCATTCAGATCGATATTGTAGGCGAGAATGCGGTCGTTAAGTAACTCGATGCGGATCTCTTTTTTCTCCACCCCATACAGTGTTACCTGACCCACTCCGTCAATGCGTTCGATCCGTTGTTTCAGATTCCTGTTCAGCATATCGTAGGAATCGGACAGATCCCGGTCACTGGAAATACGCAACTGTAGCATATTTCCGCCACCATCCTGAAACTTAAAGATCTGGTAGTATTCAAAATCATCCGGAAGCTGATTTCGCACACTCTCGATCTTTTCTTTGATCTCGATCGCTTTCAGATCAATATCAGCTCCTTGTTTAAAAAGAACCTGAATACCACCATTATTCTCACCGGAATTAGAATTGATGTGATCTACTCCACTGATGGTGGCCAGCACTTCTTCCATAGGACGAATTACTTGTTCCTGTACTTCGGTAGGGGACGCATTCGGATAGGGAACCTGAATAAAAGCACCCGGAAATGAGATGTTAGGCAAGAATTCCAGCGGAACCAACCGGGTGGCAATAAGCCCGACCACAACCAGACTTAGAAACACCATCATGGTGGTTACCGGTCTTTTAACAGATAATTCGGTTAAACTCATACCTTCAGGCGTTTACAGGTTCTGATTCAGTGTTTGTATAATTCTTTCGGTCCATTACCGAATACATCACAGGTATTACAACCAAAGTGAGTAACGTGGAAACCAATAATCCACCGATCACGGTAATGCCCATGGGGGCTCGCAGTTCAGCCCCGTCACCGATTCCGATCGCCAATGGCAATAGTCCCAAGGTAGTTGTGAGGGTGGTCATAAGAATTGGACGGAGACGTGATTTCCCGCCTTCTTTAATGGCTTCGAGCTTATCCATACCTCGCTCTCTCAATTGATTGATGAGGTCGATAAGTACGATCGCATTGTTCACTACAATTCCGGCTAACAGGATCAATCCGATAAAAACAACCACACTAATGGTAGTTCCTGTGATATAAAGCGCCAGTACCGCTCCGATCAATGCGAGAGGAATGGTGAATAAAATGATGAAGGGATGCATCAGGGATTCAAACTGAGAGGCCATCACCAGATAGACCAGAAATATGGCCAGAGCCAGTGCAAATACCAGAGAACGGAAGGAGTTTGACATTTCCTCATTCTGTCCGGCAATGCGGGCATAGGTTCCGGTTGGTAAGGTGGTTTCCTTAATAATGGTTTGAATTTCTTCAGCGGCTTCCCCGAGATCCCCATAATTCAGGTTTGCATTGATGATGGCAACACGCTGTTGAGAAGTTCTGCGGATCTCACCCGGACCATTTGCCACTATTACATTGGCAATAGCGCTTAATGGGATGGGTTTCTCACTTTCCGGATTTACGATCAGTTGCTGGATCTCATCCAGAGATGATCGGTCCTGTTCGCGGGCACGAACCAGTACGTCGATCTTGCGATCTCTCCAGGAATACCGGGTTGCCACATCGCCACGGACATTACTTACCACCCGGTCGGCAACTTCATGTACCTGTAGTCCAAGCGAAGCCGCACGGTCTCTGTCGAACAGGATCTGAATTTCAGGACTGCCGATCTCCATGGTGCTTTTTACATCAGCAAAACGGGAATTGGCATCCATTTTTCTGGTGATCTTGTCACTTGCTTTCTTCAGGTCATCCAGATCAAAACCGGTGATTTCGATCTCAACGGGGGTTGAAAAGGTAAACAGCGATGGTCTGGAGAATTTGTACTGTAACCCGGGAATTTCAGAGAGTGAATTACGCATGGCATTCATCGTACCTGACTCAGTAAGGGAAGAGGCATCGCTTGCGAGCATAACATTGAGTTCGCCCCAGTTCTCACCACCTTCGTCTGGATTGGCATCCATTCTGTTTCCGGTTCCTGCTACCGCAAAAGTGGATCGAACATTCTCATTGGAGCGGACAGCCTGTTGAACACTTCGAAGGGCGTTATCAGTTTCTTCGATAGGGGTGCCCGGAGGTAATTTAAATTCAACCTTGAATTCCCCCTGAGAGAGTTGAGGGATCAGTTCAATACCAATTTTAGGGATCAGAGACAGGCTGCCGGCGAAGATAAGGATCGCAGTTACGATCACGATGAACCGGTTATTTAAGGCTCCGCTCAGCATTCGCTCATAGATCTTTTCGATGGCCTGATAGACCTGATCAAATACGTACAATGGAAAACGAAAGATCTGAGTAAATATCCATGCAATTACGAATACAAAGCCTTTTACAAATTTCGTAAAAAACACAGGAACAGAATAGAAAAAGAACAAACGTAAGGCTCTCAACCCACGCCCGAATCCGGTTTTAGGGTCTTTCAATTCCAATGGCATGGGCTCTTTTTTGGTTCGGCTGATGGACGACATCATTGGGATAAGGGTAACGGCAACTACTAACGAAGCCAGTAATGAGAACGTAACAGTTAACGCCTGATCACGGAATAGCTGTCCCGCAATTCCATCCACAAAAACCAACGGAAAGAAAACAGCCACAGTGGTAAGGGTGGAGGCGATCACGGCCATACCCACTTCGCCGGCGCCATCTTGCGCTGCCTGCAACACACCTTTACCCATAGCTTTATGCCGGGCAATGTTTTCTAGTACCACAATGGAATTATCCACCAGCATCCCGATACCAAGTGCGATACCTCCCAGCGACATAATATTCAAAGTGATATCGTTGCCATACATCAGATTAAAAGTAGCGATGATAGAAACCGGTATAGAAACCGAAATGATCACAGTGCTCCAGAAATCTCTCAGAAAAAAGAATAATACCAGTACGGCAAGGATCCCGCCAATAATACCGGCATTCTTCACTTCATTTACCGCTGATGAAATAAAGACCGACTGATCATACACCTTTTCGAGTTTCATCCCTTCGGGTAACGCATTACGGATATTCTGAATACGTGCTTCCACACTTTCAGCGACGGCTACCGTATTTCCGTCTCCTTCTTTATAGATCGCGATCTCCACTGCTTCCTGACCATCCAGGCGGGTGATCGCTTCCCGTTCTTTATAAGCCTGATCTACATCGGCTACATCTTTCAAATAAACTGTATTTCCGGCTACCGAAGTGACAACTACATTCCGGATCTGATCAACGGTTTGAAATTCATTAAGTGTGCGAACAAGATACTGCTGCGTTCCTTCTTCGAGCCGGCCACCTGAAAGATTTATATTTTCGGCGCTAAGTATAGCAGTGATAGTTTCGATCGGAATATTCAGATGAGATAACCGGCGTTGATCTATATTCACCTGAATTTCTTCTTCCAGCCCACCACTGATCTTAACAGAAGCAACCCCATCAGAGCTTTCCAATGTCTTTTTTATGATCTCTTCAGATAAAATCCGTAACTGCTTTAGCTGTGCGATCGCATCAGGATCATTCAGATCAACATCCTCATAAGAAGCATAATCAAACTGCATGCCTTCTTCATTATCCGGAGCGCCTTCCTTTGAGCTGTCATCAAAATAAAGCGCATATCGCATTACGGGATCCAGTGTGGGGTCGAACCGTAAAGTGACCGGCTTTTTTGCCTGTAAAGGGAGTTGTATGGCATCCAGTTTACTGATCACATCCAGATTGGCGATATCCATGTTGGTACCCCACGTAAACTCCAGCACCACATCAGACTGCCCGGCCCGCGAAATGGAGCGAACTTTTTTAACTCCTTTTACTACACCAACAGCTTCTTCGATGGGCTTGGTGATCAGGTTTTCGATCTCAAGAGGAGCAGCTCCTTCAAATTCTGTCCGCACAGTTAAAGTGGGGTAGCTGAGGTCCGGCAGCAGATTCACTTTCAATCGCGATAAGGATACGATCCCGAACAGCAGGATCGCCACCGTGAACATACTGATGGTTACTTTTCTCTTTATAGAGAGGTCAATGAGTTTCATATCAGGCTCCGGTTTGGCTTAAAGTCCAACTACATTTACGCGGGTACTGTCAGATAAACTTCCCTGACCGGTAGTCACTACGATTTCACCATCATCTAATCCTTCTAGTACTTCGATATTTGTACCATTCACATATCCGGTTTTGATGATTCTTCTGAAAGCCAGCGAATCTTTGATCACAAACACAGATTGAGTTTCATCTTCAGAAATAATGGCATTCTTGGGGATCATTCGCGTATTAAAGCGGGTATCGTAGACGATCTTGATGCGGCCAAACATACCGGGACGAAGGATATCTTCTTTGTCATCAAGATATACGGTGGTTTTGAAGGTCCCGGTTTGTGGATCGATCACCGGACTGATTCGCTCTACCTTCCCGGTGAATAACTTTCCGGGGATGGCATCGACCATTAATTCGGCTCTTTGTCCTTTCCGGATCTTATACATTTCATGTTCGGGGATGTGCAGAACTGCCTGAATCGGATCAAAATTAGTTACCCGGTACACTTGTTGATCGGTGCCGATCATATTACCCACTTTGATAAACCGTTCAGAAATAACACCAGATATTGGTGATCTTATCGCGGTGTATTCCAGGCTGAGCTTCGCCAGTTCGTAGGCCGATTTCTGAGATTCGTAGTCGTAGCGGGAATTCTCATACACTTCCGCACTGATCAGCTCTTTTTCGAATAACTCTTTATTACGCTGATAATCGTTATACATGCGGTCCATGGTAGCCTTTGCCCGTTCGGTCTCAATGCGGTATTGATCGTCTTCGATCCGTGCGATCACCTGACCTTTCTTTACCATGTCTCCTTCTTCAACGAGGATCTCTTCCACAATACCCCTGACTTTAGATACGATCACGGCTTCTTCCACCGCTTCCAGCGTAGCAGTATTCGAGTAATAGGCAGAGATATCACCTCTCAGAACATCTCTGGCTTCTACCGGAATTACCAGCGTGGAATCATTATCGTTATTTTGATCTTCATTCTGATCGCCATCATTGCTGCAGGCGGTGAGTGATATAATTGAAAAGGCGGCAAAGGTTAAAAAGTACCCGATTCGTTTTGCAGTCATCCCAGTTAAATTTGTTTTGATTGTTATTGTGCGCCAGTTACGATGCATTTACAGGGATGTTTCGGTCAGCGCAGAAACAAATCAGAAAATTGAAACCGGGATAACTAATAAACGCCTGGTATACCGTTGCTTTAAAAGCAGAATAGTTCTCCATGAAAGATCAGGAGGGAAGAGGCATTTTATTTGTGGTAATAAGATAGATGCCATCTTTGATCACCACACGATGTTCTTGTTTGGCCTTAGAAAGTAACCAGGTGTAATACTTCTGAGCGATCTCCATTTCCAATTCTCCCTTTTCAGTTCGATCCAGAATTCCATTGGCATCCAGATCCAAAAAGATAGACTCAGCACCGGTGACTCGGTTAGTGATCATCAATCGGTTATTGGGTGTGTCCTTATCGATCAGGTAGGAAGACACAGTCAGGGTGATCTCTTCAACAGAAGACTCAAAAGTCCTGGACGGCTGCCTTTCCTGATAATTCCCACTGTTTTGGGCAATGGAAATTCCATGTTTATAGACGAGGTCTGCCACTTCCAGGGAATACTCTCCCTGCAGGATCTGATCAATGGTTCCATCCTGATTGAGGTCGGTAGCCGTTAAGATCTCTTTCTTATTTTCATCCATAATAGACAGATAATTACTTCCTTCGCCGGAGGCCGTATTGACACTGGTAATTTTACAGTCATTACCTTCGTAGCTGAAAGAAAACATATTTTTCTTAACCTGTTCTTTGGTAGTGCCACAAGCTGTGAGGTACACCAACAGTACAAAAAGAAGTGAATGTGGTGTTTTCATGATTCCGGGGTTGATTCATGGGTTACTTAATAAGTACTAAATGGCACGGTTAAAGTAAAGTTAGAACCGTTGATAGATGAGGATCAGGCAGAGTACGTTGGGATATACAAGGTGAATTCACTACCGCTTTGGGGAGTGCTTTTTACGGTAATATCTCCATGTGAAAGGTGAGCCAGTTCTTTGGAGAGAATGAGTCCTAATCCGCTTCCGGTTTCTTTTAACGTACCCTTCTTTTTAGGTCGGTTACTCGGGTTAAATAAATTACTAAGTGTTTGTTTATTCATACCGATTCCATGATCACGAACCGAAATGAGCGTCATATCCGGCTCACTGGTCTGATCAACGGTGATATCTATCTCGCTATCGGGTTTAGAAAATTTAACCGCATTGTTGATGAGGTTACGGATGATGGTATTGATTGCCTTAGTTTCACCAAAGACCCTCATTCCGTGATGGTAATTCTTATTGATGTGGATATTTTTAGTATTGATTGCCGGGTTCAGTAATTCCACCGTCGAATCGATCTGAATGGTTATATCGAAGGGGACAGGATTGATATCGAACTCCCCGGATTGCACTTTGACCCAGGTAAGTAAATTCTCAAGCAGTTTATAAGTTTGCTTTGTGGAATGGTGGATGAGGTCAACTTTGTAGATCAGTGAGTCGAGATCAAAAGCTTTGTTCTTCAGATCATCACTGATCAGGTCCATCAGCCCTGCGATCCCGAAGATGGAGTTCCTGATATCGTGGGCAATGATCGAGTACAGTTTCTCCCGGGTTTCTTTTAACTGTTGCAATTGCTCCAGCTGCTGTTCGATCTTGCGGGTATATTTCTTCTGATCTTCTTCTATCTTCTTTTCAGTATATATGCGATGAACAATATTTCCCACCCAACTACCTAAGATCACCATCAGGTTGTGATCTTCTTTGGTGAAGGGCGCCCGGGCATCCATTCCGGTGAAATTAACCGTACCTAAGACCTTGCCATCTAACGAGAAAGGTATGCCGATGTAAGAATTAAAATTAAACTTTGTATGAGCCGGAGAATCAGAGTGTTCAGATCGGGCGATGTCATGAATGGCAAACATTCCATTCATTTTCAGCGTGTATTGGCAGAAGGTCTCCGATAGTTTAAGTGGATTTTCAAACGTGAAAGCAGACTTGCCTGTATAAATGTTTTCGATATGATAGTTTGTTCCAATAACCCGACCTATAAACCCAAAGTCCATTCCGAGTAACGACGCAGTTTTTTTAAGCGCATTATCCAGTTGCTCTTCGGGTTTGAGTTTCTCTTGAGATACGATCTCTACTAATAAGTCGGTTCTTTTATCAGTCAAGCCAGTTATTATTTTAACTAATGTACATTTTTGATCGTAATTATCGAAACAAACCTGATCTTGATTAACTAAATATTCCTGATTCTAATGTTTTACTTTGAATTCAATAAGAGCCTCCCTACCTTGATTTTACGTTGAAATTTTGATGGTTCCCTTAATCGGGATTAAACGGGAATCCGGTGAAGATCCGGAGCTGTACCCGCAACTGTAATTCTGGGCTTTTTTTAAAAGCTGATGTTGATCCACTTCAAGCCACTGTCTGTTTATTTTCGGATGGGAAGGCGATCAAACAGAAAAGTCAGGAGACCTGCCATCTGTTACTTTACTTGAAACTTTCGGGAGTTAAAGTTTTTAAGGTGATTGATATGAATGCTTTCTCAAGATCTTTTATACAGGGGATAATTTTCCTGTTACTACCATTTGGCTTAGCAGCGCAGGTTACAGATTCGCTATGGCTGGATGAAGTGCAGGTGAGCTCCACCCGAATTTATCTAAGTGATGAATACCAACCGGTAAGCATCTCCAGAGTAGATTCGCTGTCTATCAATCTGTTAACCGCCGGTACCATTAGTGAAGCACTGGAATATCTTACTCCTGTATTTGTGCGTTCAAACGGACCGGGTGGATTGGCCACCATTTCTCAACGGGGGTATGCATCTTCTCAAACTCAGATTTTATGGAACGGGTTTCCCTTAAATCATTCCATGCTGGGTGTTACCGATCTTTCAATTATTCCGGATTTTGCCATCTCATCCATACATGTGGCATCAGGTTCAGGAAATACAGGTTTTGGTGATAAGGGAGGAGGTACGATCGAAATAAACACTCATTCAACTACTGAAAAGATAGGGCTTTCTGCCAGAGTTGGTTCTTTTGGCAGAACCGGATCTGAATTTATAGCGGCAACAAGTCATGGTAACTGGAAAGTGAGTGTAATTGCCGGGATCCGAGACGATGAAAATGATTTTATGTACCAAGGCCGGGAGTTCAGTAACGAAGCCGGCGGGTTTGTACAGGTGGATAAATACCGGATCAATAATGCATTAAGTTCCAGAACCGCCATCACCGAAGTGAATTGGGCATCCGGTAAAAAGAGCTACACAAGTATTTTATGGGCCCATGATCAAAGCAATGGAATTCCGGGAAGTGTAAGCGCCATTAATCCGGAATCGTATCAGGAAGATACTTATCTGAGATGGATGAACAGATATACCACTGTGTTGGGTGCTCAGAAACTCAATATTCGGAGTTATATAAATCGTCAGGATCTTGATTTTATTGATCCCGGAGTGAATCTGAGCAGCCTGAGTACAAGTACGCAGATTCAAACAGATGCTGAACTTCGTTCCAGCCTTTCACGAAAGATACAATTGGTTTCAGCTTTGCAAGCCGGGTTTTCAACGGTGGAAGCAAGCGAATATAACGGTAATGTTGAGCGGTTTCAGTCTTCCTTACAAAGTACACTGATCTGGCATCCGATACCCCGGTTGTATACTTACAGCAGTATTAAAGGGGATCATTATTCGGATTTTGGCCCTGCATACACTTACAGATCCGCATTAAACGCTGAGTTGGTCTGGAATACCCTGTTCTTACGATCTCAGTTCAGTCGCGGATTTACTGCTCCCACGTTTAACGATCTGTACTGGCCGGCACTCGGGAATCCGGATCTTACACCGGAAACCAATCAGAAATTTGAAACCGGATTACTGCTAAAACTAGCGGGGACAGATCTGAGTGCAGAGACAGAGTTTACTTTTTATGCCGATAAGGTACATGATGGCATACGATGGCTACCGGGAAATGACGGCAGAAGCCGACCCGAAAATATTGAGCAATTGTCACTGCAAGGATTCGAATTCAAAGAACAGGCGAGGGCAAAGCTGGGTGATCTGAAATTAGCTGCTACCTGGATCATACAACACACACTTGCCGAGATCTCCGAAGAACGCTTTGACGGGGATGCCGCTGTAGGCAAACAATTACGATACACTCCGGAATGGCAGCTTTCGGCCAGTCTGAACACAAGCTGGAGATTCTTTAATACCCTGTTGACTTACAAATACACCGGCGAACGATTCTCCTCCGCCGACCACAGTAGTCCGTTCGACCCGATGGAGCCATACCGCGTGCTGAATGTTTCGACATCAGTCCGTGCAACTATCGGTGCATTCAACCTTTCACCGACTATTGCGCTCTATAATCTGCTCAACGAAGAGTATTCGGTGATTAGGGATTATCCCCAACCGGGAAGAAATTACCTCATAAAACTTACTCTAACCTATAATCTTAAAAAATAATGAAGCAATTCGTTACCATACTCACTCTGGTAGTAACCCTCTCAACTTCAGCACTGGCACAGAATAATTCGCTGGAATCTGTTTTTATTCTGAATGAAGGAAATTTTAATGCAGGAAATGCTACCCTGACACATTTTGAAACCTCAAATTCTACGACCTCACAAGCAGTTTTTCTGACGGCAAATTCTACAGGACTAGGCGATGTGGGTCAAAGTCTGGCATGGATCAACAAAAAGATCTTTGCAGTTATCAACAATTCAGGCAAAGTGGTGGTCATCGATCCTGATAGTTATGCTCAGGTTGGTCAGATCTCATTGGGAGCGTTCAGCAGTCCTCGTGAGATCGTGCCTGTAAGTGAAACTAAAGCCTATGTGACCGACCTGTACGGCAATAAACTCTACATCGTAGATCTGGATGATTATTCAATTTCATCAACAGAGATCGCCGTGGGTCTTAATCCGGATCAGATGTTATACACCGATAATTACTTGTTCGTTGCTAATAATGGATTCGGAGCCGACAGTTCCATAATGGCGATTGATCCGAGTCTGGATCAGGTCATTGATACCATATATACCCCCAGTGGTCCTGCTGCCATGCACGCTCTCGAAGACGGTTCTATTCTGGTGGTTTGTACCGGTTATGCCGGCGATTATGACGACAACTGGCAGATCATTGATGGAACTGCACGCTCCGGAGGATTATATCAGGTATTTCCGGGAAACCCTGACAAAGATACGCTGTTAGCCGAATTACCCTCTGCAGGAAATGATCTCATCGTGGATGAAAGCAAAGGTAAGGTATATGTGAATGCAGGAGGTATCCGGGAATATGATCTCAATACGGCAACAATGGCCGAAGATACCTTGATCAAAGGAAATTTTTATACTATGGCATATGATGAAGTTTCGGGGACATTATATCTTGGCGATGCCAAAGATTATAGTTCGGCCGGAGAGATCACGACCTATGACGGATCGGGCAACCGGTTATCTGCATTTTCAAGTGGGATCATTCCCGGGGATATGCTGATGGTGTACAGCGACATGATACATACTTCTGCAGAATATACTGTAGAATATAGCTTTGAGTTATACCAGAATTATCCGAATCCATTTAACCCGTCAACAACTATTACATATAGCGTTACAAAACCCCAGCAAATCAGGCTGGAAATTTTTGATATCACAGGCAGGAGTATTGCAGTATTAGCTAATGACTTCAAGCAAGTTGGTACTCATCAGGTTAGGTTCGATGCCTCATCGTTTGCATCGGGTCTGTACTTCTATAAATTAAGCACTGAAGAGGGTTCTGTTATCAGAAAAATGCAGTTGATAAAATAGACAATCATCATAAAATTAAAATGATTAAAAGGGTGTAAAATTACACCCTTTTTTATTTTAATAGTATATTTTAAATGTGTATATAAAAATGATTAAATGTAACATCATTTTTACAGTGTTGATAAGTTTACGAATTATCAACAATGAAATAATGAAGACGTTACAAGTAGTTTAAAATAATTAAAAACAGTGTTAGAGATCCGACACATTGGTTAATTAAAATTCAGGAATTGAAATTAATATATAATATTAAATATAGTTATTGAATTGTTAAGTGAGAGTGAAATAATATCAGAAAAACTTAATGTGGATAAGTGTTGGTAATTGTGGAAAAGAAATGCAGATTTAATTTGTGAGCATAGTATCGGGCGTATATATTTGGTAGCACTTCTTTAGGAGAATTACCTCTCGGAATCAGGGGTACAGGTATCTCATCTACGAAGAAATTAACACTACGAATTTAGTAAGTACGCCCATGAAATTTACACGCTTTTATACCAAGTCGGAATGGAAGACACCGTTCGATGAAATGAACTTTGTAAGCCGCACCTCGGAGATCAAGAATCCGGACGGCTCTAAAGTATTTCATATGGAAAATGTGATGGTGCCCGACAGTTGGTCGCAGGTTGCCACAGATATCATTGCTCAGAAATATTTCAGAAAAGCCGGTGTGCCGGTGGCTCTGAAAAAAGTATCGGAGAAAGGAGTGCCACAATGGCTCCAGAAATCTGCTCCGGATACCGCTGAGCTGAAAAAGGTAGAAGAGAAAGAGCGGTATACACACGAAGTTGACAGCCGTCAGGTTTTTACCCGACTCGCAGGTTGCTGGACGTACTGGGGATGGAAATACGATTACTTCGATAGTGAAGAAGATGCCAAAGTATTCCATGATGAGCTTGCATACATGCTGGCTAATCAGATGGCGGCTCCGAATTCTCCGCAATGGTTCAATACCGGATTACATTGGGCGTATGGTATAAACGGACCTGCACAAGGACATTATTATGTGGATGGAAAGACCGGTAAACTGACCCGGTCAAAAGATTCTTATTCTCACCCCCAGCCTCACGCATGTTTCATCCAGAGTGTGGATGATGATCTGGTGAACGAAGGCGGGATCATGGATCTGTGGGTACGTGAAGCACGTTTATTCAAATATGGTTCAGGTACCGGATCTAACTTCTCTAATATCCGTGGTGAAAACGAGCCGCTGAGTGGAGGAGGTCGTTCCTCGGGACTTATGAGTTTCTTAAAGATCGGTGACCGGGCTGCCGGAGCGATCAAATCCGGTGGTACAACCCGACGTGCGGCTAAAATGGTTACGCTCGATCTGGATCACCCGGATATCGAAGAGTACATCAACTGGAAAGTGAAAGAAGAGCAAAAAGTGGCGGCATTAGTAGCCGGTTCAAAGCTTGCTCAGACTCACCTTAAGAATATCATTCAGCTTTGCCACAAGCCGGTTGAGATCGAAGGCCGCACCTTTAATGGTGCGTACAGCCGCGATCCGCTAAAGAATAAAGAGCTTGCCAATGCGATCCGAAAGGCAAAACGCGATCAGATCCCTTTGAACTACATCGAGCGGGTAATACAACTTGCTGCTCAGGGTTTTAAAGACCTGGAATTCGATTCTTACGACACCGACTGGAATTCTGAAGCCTATGCAACTGTAGCCGGGCAGAATTCAAATAACTCAGTTCGGGTGCCAAATACTTTCATGAAAGCGGTTATTGAGGATGGCGACTGGAATCTGCACTGGCGTGTGGAAAAAAAGAAAGCAGCCAAAGAAGGCAGAGAGCCGGAAGCCTGCAAGACCATCAAAGCACGGGAATTATATGATCAGATCGGATATGCGGCATGGGCCAGCGCCGATCCCGGAACACAATACCATGACACCATCAATGAATGGCACACTTGTCCTGAAGACGGTGAGATCCGTGCAAGTAATCCATGCTCTGAGTACATGTTTCTGGATAACACCGCATGTAATCTGGCGTCGTTGAACCTGATGAAGTTCTTCACCGACGACACCTACACCAAATTTGATGTAGAGTCACTTCGTTACGCTTCCAGGATCTGGACCACCGTACTCGAGATCTCCGTTCTGATGGCTCAGTTCCCATCTAAAGAAATTGCCCAGTTGTCCTATGAATTCAGAACGTTGGGATTGGGATATGCGAATATCGGTGCCGCACTGATGGTTCAGGGTATTCCTTACGATAGCCCGGAAGGCGTGGCAACAGCCGGCGCCATCACTGCCATCATGCACATGAAATCCTATGAAACCAGTGCCGAAATGGCCGGTGAACTGGGGGCCTTCAAGAATTATGAGAAGAACAAAGAGCACATGCTTCGCGTACTTCGCAATCACCGTCGGGCGGCCTACAATGTGGAGCCCGAGCAATACGAAGGTCTGACCGTAAAACCACTCGGTATCGATGCAAGTATCTGCCCTGATTATTTATTAGAAGCAGCTCGCGAAACTGCTGATGCTGCGGTTGAATTAGGGGAAAAGAACGGATACCGAAACGCTCAGGTAACGGTACTCGCACCAACCGGAACCATTGGTCTGGTGATGGATTGCGATACTACAGGTATCGAACCGGACTTCGCTCTGGTAAAGTTCAAGAAACTTGCCGGTGGCGGTTATTTCAAGATCATTAATCAAAGTGTACCTAAAGCATTGAAGACACTGGGCTATTCTGCCAAAGAAACAGAGTCTATCATTAACTTTGCGAAAGGTCACGGAACGCTGGAAGGATGTCCGCACATCAATGAAGAAAGTCTGCGTGAAAAAGGATTTACCGACACACAGCTAGAGGCTATTGAAGCCGCTCTACCTTCAAGCTTTGATATCAAATTTGCCTTCAACCAATTCACTTTGGGCGAAGATTTCTGTAAAGACACACTCGGTATTACCGAAGAGCAACTTGCTGACTTCAGCTTCGACATGTTGAAATTCCTCGGTTTCTCCAGAGATCAGGTGATGGAAGCCAACGACTACGTGTGTGGTACCATGACCGTGGAAGGCTCTCCTGAACTTAAGGATGAACACTTACCGGTATTTGATTGTGCAAACCGATGCGGTCGCACCGGAACCCGGTATATCGCTCCTGAAGGCCATATCAGAATGATGGCCGCCGCTCAGCCATTCCTGTCCGGTGCTATTTCAAAAACCATCAACCTGCCAAACGAGGCAACCGTTGAGGATATGAAAAAGGCCTACATGATGTCCTGGGAAATGATGCTGAAAGCTAATGCTCTGTACCGTGATGGTTCTAAACTGAGCCAGCCACTGAACAGCATGGCCGATGTGCTGGAAGAACTGGATGAGGAAGAAGAAGTGCTGGATAAAGCAACTACCGAAGCTCAGGATAAAGTGGTGGAAGTAGCCGAGCGGATCATCCACAAATATGTAGCCCGCCGACAGCGCCTGCCGTTCCGTCGCGAGGGATACACTCAGAAAGTGAAGATCGGTGGACAGAGTGTGTATTTGCGTACCGGAGAATATGAAAATGGACAGCTCGGTGAGATCTTTATTGATATGCACCGCGAAGGAGCCGCATTCAGAAGTCTGTTGAACTGTTTTGCGATCTCCATTTCTCTGGGGCTGCAACATGGTGTGCCATTAGAAGAGTTTGTGGATGCCTTTGTATTCACCAAATTTGAACCAAGCGGTATGGTAGCCGGTAACCCACACGTGAAGATGAGTACTTCCGTGATCGATTACATCTTCCGTGAATTAGCAGTTTCGTATCTCGGAAGAGAAGATCTGGCTCACGTACCGGTGGATGAGATCCATATCCGTCAGCTTAAACCAACCGAAGAATCACAGGCAGAAGCGGCAGCTCCGGCTCCTGTGGAAGCGAAAGCTCCGGTTGCACCCAAAGTGGAAGTAACAGAAACTGCAGAAGCAGCGGCACCGAAAAGTGCAAAAGCAGAAAGCAGCAGTTACGAAACGGATTACGACAAAGCCAAGCAATTAGGCTATTCCGGTGATTCCTGCCCCGAGTGTGGCAGCATGACCATGGTGCGAAACGGTACCTGTCTGAAATGCATCACGTGTGGCTCAACCACCGGATGCAGCTAAGAAGAAGTTAATTTCTTGAAATAGTTTCTTTCATGGAGAAACAGGATAAGCCCTGATCGGCGGAAAGTCGATCGGGGTTTTTTTATCTACTTAATACATGAATACAGAAGGTAAAAAGTTCATCACAAAAACCATCATTTCGAGTCGTACCATGCTTGACTCTCCTTTTACTCTCGCTTTACTCTCCTTTTACTGAAAGGGAGTCGGCAATATGCAGGAGTGGAGCAGGGTAAATCCGGTCTCAACACGGATGCGATTGGAAGGTTGGATGATAAAATCTGAGCCGGAAATATTTTTTCCATCACGAAAGAAAATTATACAAGTGATTGATTCCTGCTTGCTGGAATCAAAGGAGTTTTTTGAAGGGAATCTAAATCACAGTATCAAATCAGTGTGCGTCACTCAGGCTACTTCTGAGAGGATCTCATTTACCGTAAAACGGTCGATAGGTTTAACAAAATAATCTTTCACCGTCTTGTACTGCTTTAGTTTTTTATAGTCTTCGTGATCTACCGAGGAAGTGACTACATATATTCTGATCTCTTTAGGAAGCTCTTTAGAGAGTGATTCAAATTCATTCAATACATCCCAGCCATCCATAATCGGCATGTACAGATCAAGGGTTAACTCAAAGTCAGTATCCTTGCGATCGTACTTTATTCCCTGCGGTGATCCGGAATTTCGTTTCTAATGCGATCAAGTTTTCTCCACGCGATAGCATCATCGAATTAAAAAGTGAGTCAAACGAAAAGGAATGGTCCCTGGCTGTGAAAGACCACGGTATGGGAATGAGTGAAGAGGTGCTGCATAATTTGTTCGATCCGGTACATCATCCATCCAAACGGGGAACCAATAATGAAAAGGGAACCGGATTGGGACTCAGGTTAGTAAAAAAACTGGTAGAGATGCACAACGGCAGGATCGTGGTATCCAGTAAAGAAGGGGAAGAGGCAATATTTAAAGTAGTTCTGCCCAACAGATCCTAGCACATCGCCATCTGATCATATTTTACCTTTTTCTTTCGCCCGTTCTTTATTCTCCTTAATACGGGCCTTAATGATCTTTTTGATCAATGCTTTCGGGATCTTCTGCCCGGGTTTAAAGTACAGAGTGGCTCCGGAATACTTGATGTTCTTGAGATCTTTTTCCATCCGTTTTATGAGATCGGGACTCATGGTATAAAAACTGCAATACTTTTTTGTAACCCCGAATCCCACAAGCATATAATACAGTTTATAGGTTGGTATCTGATAGCTGATCATCTCTTCAGCTTCCGGTACCAGGTCGCGAATGTAGTTCCGGCACTCGATCAGATTCTTACGGAACTCCTCGCTTTGCCAACTGATGTACTCATCCACATCTTTAGGTGTTTTGCCTTTCATGTTTACCCTCCAACAATTATGATCGATACCTGAGACAAACTACTTTTAAAACCTTTCTAATAATGAATTACGGTATAATCCTAATAAAAAACAATGGACTGTAGAATGGTTATCCGTGTAAATTTTTACACTTAGGCAGAACCTGACTTATCCTCGTAACGAGGATAAGAGATCAGGCACTCAGAGAGGATAAAATATAACATTAGTTAAGCTACAGCTTCTATAAATGGACATGAATGGTATATATTCAGTCATTTGATCTGAGTTTTAAACGGAATTCTCAGTTGAATACTGATATTCCTTCCCATGTTGTAATAACCCATTTCCTTAAGGGTTGAAAGGTGATCCACATATAACTCATCAAAGAGGTTATTCACCTTAAGAGCTATTGATACGGGTTGTTGCTGAATGTGAAGGTCACCACTTATCGAAGCATTGAGAACAAGATAGTGGTCGGTTCCGGTTTCGAACATGGCAGGACGATCCTGACTGAATGCATATAACCCGCCTATATTCAATGCCGGTGCTTTGATGCTTTTAAAGAAGTTGCCGGGATGGTAGGATGCGGAGAGCCGGATTTTATTCTGAGGAATATAGGGAAGTGGATCTCCAGTCGAACGTTCTCCAATGAGGTAGCTGTACGAACTTTCAACTTGTAATTGTGAGGCTGCCTGAATATTAAAAGTGATTTCTGCCCCCTTTATGGTTGCATCACTTTGGGAGTAGCGGAAAATTTGCAGATCATTCTCTGTGTATTCATTGGTAGGAGCAATGTAGATGTAGTTGTTGATCCGGTTGTTGAAAACCGACACATCCAGAAAAATAAGATCTGAATGATAATGGGCACTCAGATCGATCTCATAATTTCGCTGGGATTGTAATTCCGTATTTCCCTGTTCATACCGGGTCCCGTGTACGCCATCCTGAGTGAGCTCCGCAAGATTCGGAGTGCGGTAGGCAGATGCAAAATTAGTGCGAACCAGAATCATATCAGATACATTATAGGTAGCCCCGGTCGAAGCACTGATATTTCCATAGTGTTTATTTAGCGCTGCATCATTGAAAGTAGTGATGTTTCTGAAATCGTATCGTGCCCCCGCCTGAATTTTAAGAGCATCTACCGGATTGGATTGAATAAGTGAGAAAAGGGACAGATCATTTACTTTAGCATCGGGAATAACCTGATTCGGAGCTTCATGATTAATATTTTCGACGGTGGCACCCTGAACACCAACGATCAGGTCGGAGAGTTTACCGGCGGGCAGATAGCTCTTCACCTCATATGAAAGTGTATTCAAGGTCATATCTGCAGCGGTGAAAAAGGGACTTGCAGGCGTAGTCTTTAACTGACGGGAATTACTTTGATAGGCTCCGTTCACATCCACTTTTACCGGCCCGAAGAATAAAGTATTTCGGGTAGAGAGCAGATGACTATTCAGGTTTTGATACCAGACTTCATTTTCACGGCTGTTAGCTGTGATCAGTGGAACGGCGGCATCTACCAGAAGGCCGTATTTGGGTTGATTGTAGTCGTAATACAAGCGGAATAAACCAAGCTTTGAATTCAATCCCAGCTGGGTTTTTAAGCTGTATTCATTAAACCGGGTATTGGGGGCAACAGTACCGTTTCCCTGTGTGTAATCCATATTTGATTTCAATCCACCTCTTATCCCCCAGAAAAAAAGATTCTCCCCGGCCTTTTATCCCAAGATTTGTAACTATGCCCTGCGTATTACTGTGATATTGAGCAGCATAATCGGCCTGAATGGTATGCACTTCTGCCGGACGTTCTTTTAAAATGTTTAATACTCCTCCCACTGCATCAGAACCATACAAAAGCGAGGCAGGACCTTTGATCACTTCGATCCGGTGAGCTCCGAATTCGTCCACCAGAAAAGGGTGATTCTCTGAAAACTGATAATTCTCCATTTTTACCCCGTTATTGAGAACCAGGATATTGGTCATGGAAAGTCCGCGGATCACCGGTTTGGAAATTCCGGGTCCTTTAGCGATCACATCCACACCGGGGATGGTTGCCAGAGCTTCCATAAATGAAGGAGTTCCTGCGTTAGCCACATCTGTAGCATTTACCGACTCGATCTTTACTGCATTTTCGTGCTGAGTGGAATAGGAACCACCGGAAACAACGACTTCCTGTGTCATTAATACCGAGGGTTCGAGTTGGATGCGTACATTGGTCAGATCATCGTCGGGATGCAGGGTTCGGATCTGTGTTTTATAACCGATATACGAAAACTGGATTTTCAGAGATACCGCATGTGGTTCTTTCAGTTGAAAATAACCGTTTATATCGGTTTGGGTTCCTTTAGAATGTTCCGGCAGATAAACATTCACAAATTCAAGAGGTTCGCCGGTTTTTTTATCGGTGACATAGCCTGAAATAATATTCTGAGCGGTTACAGGATATACGATCAGTGTAAATAATAGAGATAGAATAGCTTTCATAATAACAGATGCTTTTTTTCTGGTTCAGAGAATCAGTGTGTAAAATATATGGGCTTATAATGCCCGTTGGGGGATGGTTACACTAAAGCAGGGGGAGCGCGAAGCTGAAAAAGGGAGAAACTGCCGTTGTTGAAAGTCTCCGTTAACGGCATGCTGTCCATATCGAACAGAACAACCAGCGATACAGGTTGTGAGGTCTGTACATCATTGAGAATAGGCAGAAATTCACTGCTGCAGATCAAACAGTGATGATGACTTTCTTCCAGCGTAGTACCATGATCGGTATGTATAATATCATAGGTATCCTCATCAACAATCAGAAAATGCCCGGCACGGATCACCATCGGGGTGATGAGCAAAAAGAGCAGGAATGCACTTAATGATCTTTGATATGTGGCTAATTTCGTCAAGTTCTGAAAATAATATTGAACCCGAATATGCTGAGTAAATATGAATAAATAATGATGTTGGTTTAAGGTAATCAGAATTCTGAACCGGGATGTAATTCTTAGTTGATGCAGAGTATCAATTTTCTCTATGGCTGAGGGCTGTGAATAAAAAAGCGGTTCCACTTGCTTCCTTCCATTCAAAGATGCATACTCAACCTGTTAAAAAATTACCGGAGGTGTTTTGTATGTCAGACCGTGACTTGAAGGGGTATTGGAAAGCAAATCTACGCTATTTAAGTATTCTTTTAACCATTTGGTTTATTGTTTCTTATGGGTTTGGAATCCTGTTGGCTCCCACATTAAATGAAATTAAAATGGGAGGCTTTAAGCTGGGTTTCTGGTTTGCTCAACAAGGTTCTATCTATGTATTTGTGATTCTCATTTTTGTGTATGTGTATCTGATGAACAGGCTGGACCATAAGTTCGGTGTAAGTGAGGAGGACGCGTAATGGATGTACAGATCTGGACCTACATATTGGTGGGAATCACCTTCGCTTTATACATCGGGATCGCCCTCTGGTCGAAAGCAGCCTCAACCTCAGAATTTTATGTAGCGGAAGGGGGTGTAAATCCCTTAATGAACGGAATGGCCACGGCCGCCGACTGGATGTCTGCCGCAAGTTTTCTTTCCATGGCCGGCCTGATCTCTTTCATGGGATATGATGGCTCGGTGTATTTAATGGGTTGGACCGGTGGATATGTGTTGCTGGCTTTGTTACTGGCCCCATACCTTCGCAAATTCGGCAAATTTACCGTTCCTGATTTTATTGGTGACCGTTATTATTCTCAGATCGCCCGAACCATTGCTGTTCTATGCGCTTTGATCGTCTCTTTTACTTATGTAGCCGGTCAGATGCGGGGGGTAGGACTGGTATTCTCCAAGTTTCTGGAAGTGGATATTTTCTGGGGAGTGATCATCGGGATGACCATTGTATTCTTTTATGCGGTTTTGGGAGGAATGAAAGGTATCACGTATACGCAGGTGGCGCAATATTGCGTATTGATCTTCGCATTCATGGTACCGGCATTTTTCATCTCTCTGCAATTAACCGGAAGCCCGATTCCACAAATTGGATTCGGTTCTACGTTAAGCGATGGTTCAGGCACTTTTCTGTTAGATAAACTGGATCAACTGCACACTGATCTGGGATTCGCCGAATATACTTCGGGGACAAAGAGCATGCAGGATGTGTTTTTCATCACCATAGCTTTGATGGTGGGAACTGCTGGATTGCCTCATGTAATCGTTCGGTTCTTTACGGTTCCAAAAGTAAAAGACGCCCGGATTTCGGTAGGCTACGCTTTGATCTTTATTGCTATTCTTTACACGACTGCTCCTGCTATCGCGGTTTTTTCACGAACCAATCTCATTGAAACCGTGAGTGAGCAGCCCTATACTGAGATGCCCGAGTGGTTCAACACCTGGGAGGAAACGGCCTTACTGAATTGGGTGGATAAGAACGGAGATGGAAATATCAATTACCTGCCCGGCGCTGCAATTGTTGGTACCCCGGATATTAAACGAGAAGGGTTAGATCCGGTAAGAGGAGTACATAACGAAGTGTTGCTCAATAATGAACTGGCCGACGGTCCTAACGAATTATACGTGGATCGGGATATCATGGTGCTGGCTAATCCTGAAATTGCCGGACTTCCGGCATGGGTGGCCGCTCTGGTTGCTGCGGGTGGACTTGCAGCGGCTCTATCCACGGCAGCGGGACTGCTATTGGTGATCTCCACTTCGGTTTCACATGACCTGATCAAAAAACAAATAAACCCGGATATTTCTGATAAAGCTGAATTGCGTTACGCCCGAATTGCAGCGGCTGTAGCCGTTGTTGTAGCGGGTTATTTCGGTATCAATCCGCCGGGCTTTGTGGCGCAAGTGGTAGCGATAGCATTTGGTTTGGCGGCAGCTTCATTTTTCCCGGCTATCATTCTGGGTATTTTTTACAAGAAGATGAACCGTGAAGGAGCTGTGGCCGGAATGGTTGCCGGTTTGCTGTTCACTCTGACCTACATTGTATTCTTTAAGATCATGTTTCCGGAACTGAATACACCCGAAAACTGGTGGTTTGGTATATCGCCGGAAGGGATCGGTACCTTAGGAATGCTGGTAAATCTGGGAGTTTCTCTGGCCATTAGTATGGTATTCCCGGATCCGCCTGAAGAAGTTCAGGAAATGGTGGAAAATATCCGCTATCCGAGGTAAGTACGGTATGGTAAAAGGGAGGTTGATCCTGTCATAAATATCAACCTCACGAAGGTATTTTGTCGTTAATCAGTAAAACCTTTTGCTGCGGTATTACGGGTTTGGATGTAGCTTTTCAGACTGTTGATATCCCCGGAAAAATTGGAGTTTTCTTTTCCGGCATAACTCTGTATCACATTCTGATAGTTGGTCAACCGCGTGGTGATCGTGTTGATATCGAATGTGGAATTGGTAAAAGTTTCTACATGGGACAAGTAGGTTTCATAATATTCATCAATATCCATCAGGTAACGAATGAGTGGCCAGTTATCCGATACTTCATTCATTTCCAGGCTCAATGCGCCTCCTTGTTTACCTTCCTGAAAGGATTCGTTGTTGTCCCATGGAATCCAGGTCAGAACCCCACCATCGTTATATAGAAAATAGTTGTGTGTCATGATGCCATAGGTATCCCAATTCTGTATCACATTATTTACAGCCAGATATTTCAGGAATCCATCTACATTAAAGATCTGTTCAAAGGCAGTTTTCCAGCTTTCAGTATTTTCGGTTCTCAGGTCATTATGAAGCAGATCATATAAAGCTCTTATATCACTGTAATCGGCCTCATCTTCGTTGGTTTTCAGATCAAATTCAGTCTCGTTATACGATCCGAATGCAAACGAGGCTGCATCACCGTCTGGTTTATAAAGATTACCTTTTCCATCCCCAAATTGTGAATCGGGTATTGTATCATCGACTTCTTCAACCAGCGTGTAAAGCCCGATATATTCTGATCCGTTTCCTCGGTTCAGATACACGGCATAGAATGCTGTACGTGCAGAAGGTACTCCGAAATCCCGAAACAGATCAGCAGCTAGTTTTTCTCGTAAAAAAGAACCGTCGGAATCGTTATTGCTCAGGTTCAGCTGTTTAAAGCCATAGAAACGTTGATTCCTGATGATCGGGAAATCATCTTCGAATTCATCAAAATCCAGTTTAAAGGGATATTTGTCGGTTGAACTGTTATATGCGTTTCTTAACGTGGAGTTACCTTTGTAACGGATCCCAACTTTGTACCAGTCTTTCCCTTCAAAAGTAAGAGTAGCGGGAACCCAAACCGGATCGAAGTCAACCTCGGCACCGGGCATCGTTGAGCTTAGGTTCTGATCCAGATCGGCCTGCATGGCATTCCAATTCGTTTCACTTATCTCGATATATAATTCCTTCACCGACGCATCATCAAAAACCACCTCGTAATCGGGATCTGCCTCATTACTGTGCGACTCCGTGGTCCAGTCCGGAATAGTAAGTTCTTCATCTCCAAGATCAATATCGGTTCCGGAGTTTGTGGGCGAAGAACAACTTATAAGTAATGGTAAGATGATAAGGATCGAAATCCGGATACTTTTGAACATACGTACGTTTTGTGAAGTTGGGTTTCTACTAGTACACGCGTTTTAACGATCTCCCCTAATGTACGGACATAAAAAAAGCCGATACTGAAATTCAGTACCGGCTCTTGGAGTATAAATGACTAAACTAATTCCTTAATTTGGAACTGCTACGCCAAATTTGTCGCGAATTACTTCCTGGAAGGTATTCTTTGGAAGTGCACCCATTGCCATCTGTGGCTTATCATCCATTGGTACAAACAGGATAGACGGAATGCTTCGAATACCGAAAACGGCTGCAAGTTCCTGCTCGGCTTCAGTGTCAATTTTGTAGATATCCACTTCACCGGCATATTCTTCAGAGAGTTCTTCCATTACAGGAGCAACCATTTTACATGGACCACACCAATCGGCGTAGAAATCGATGATACATGGTTTATCCCCTTGAAATTTCCATTCAGTGTTATTTTCGTAGTCAAAAACTTTTTCTAAAAAAGTAGCTTTTGTTAAATGTTCAGTTGCCATAGTTCAAACCTAATTTTGTAATACCATCTCGTGTAGTATTGTTTAAAATAATTTTACCAAATATAAGCATATCATCAGACAGATGAGGGCGCCGGGCAATAGATAGTGCTTATACATTGTATAAGTGAGTTGTGTAACATTTATCACAAACTATTGGAGTTAAATGATTTACAGAATATGCATTAATTCGGGTTAAATTCTATACCTTCTTTGAAACCAATCGGGGGTTCGGACGTCCTTTTACCGGATCACAACACTAACGTTATCATCAATTATGAAAAATAAGTTATTCGCTGTACTGTTTTTACTTAGTTCTGTGCCTTTATTTGCGCAGGTAACGCCGGAGTGGATGAGATATCCTTCCATATCACCGGATGGAAATACCATCGCTTTTACCTACAAAGGGGATATCTATTCAGTTCCGGCTAATGGTGGTGAAGCTACACGCCTGACCTTTCATACCGGACAGGATTATATGCCGGTGTGGAGTCCTGATGGAAAGACCATTGCGTTTGCATCAGAGCGTTATGGTAATTTTGATATTTACAAAATGGATGCAAAAGGCGGAGCTGCTACCCGCTTAACTTTTCATAGTGCGGATGAGGAACCCTACACTTTTTCCTCAGATGGAAAAGAGGTCTACTTTAAAGCTCATCGTCAGGATCTGGCAACACATCGACAATATCCGACGAGCAGGCAGGCAGAATTGTATGCAGTGCCGGTAACCGGAGGAAGAGTGGATCAGGTATTCACCGTGCCGGCAGAGTACGTTCAGGTGAATAAAGCCGGTAACACTTTGCTATATCACGACAACAAAGGGTACGAAGATCAGTGGAGAAAACACCATCAGTCAGCGATCGCCCGTGATATCTGGAGTTATGATGTAAAGAGCGGGAAGCATACCAAACTAACCGAATTTTACGGGGAGGACAGAAATCCGGTATTTAGTCCGGATGAGAAATGGATGTATTACCTTAGTGAGGAGTCCGGTACGTTCAATGTATGGAAAGCAGAATTGTCAGATCCATCAAACAAAACGCAACTAACCGACTTTGATCTGCATCCTGTACGCTTCTTAAGTGAAGAAAATGGAACACTCGCTTTCGGGTATCATGGTGAGCTGTTTACCATGAAAGATGGCAGCGAACCGACTAAAGTAAAAGTAACCATCCGTACACAGGATGTTGCAAATTCAGACGAAGTGGTATCAGTGAACGGCGGTGTATCTGAAATGGCCGTTTCTCCTGACGGTAAAGAGATCGCCTTCATTTCAAGAGGGGAAGTATTTGTAACTTCGGTTGATGGTTCTCTTACCAAGCGAATTACCGAAACCGCCGAGCCGGAGCGTTTCCTCAGTTTCACCCCCGATGGGAAAGCGTTGATCTATGCCGGTGAAAGGGATGCTAAATGGAGTATCTACAAGGCGGAGATCGTACGGGATGAGGAGCCATTTTTCTATGCTTCTACTCTGATAAAAGAAACACCGGTGATCGAAAATAAAATGGATAATTATCTCCCTAAAGTATCCCCGGATGGTAAAAAACTGGCCTTTGTGGAAGACCGCCGTACGTTGAAAGTAATGGATCTTGAATCTAAAAAGTCTGTCACTCTGTTAACGCCGAATGAATTATTTCATATGAGTGATGGTGATAAGAATTTTGTCTGGAGTCCCGACAGTAAATGGCTGTTGATGGATTATGGAAAGCTCCTGAACAACAGCGATATCATTCTTCTGGATGTAAGCGGGAAAGAACCCATGAAGACCCTGGTACCAAGTGGATATTATGATTATAACCCGAAGTGGGTGAATGGCGGTAAGCAGATGATCTGGTTCAGTAACCGGGATGGTTTGAAAAGTTACGCAACCAGTGGCAGTTTTCAGTCGGATGTGTATAGCATGTTCTTCACAAAGGATGCCTGGGATAAATTCAACATGAGTGAGGAAGATTACAAACTCATGAAGGAACTTGAGAAAGCGGCTGAGGAAAAGAAAAAGGATGCTGAAGATGAAAAAGACAAAGAGAAGGAAGAAAAGAAATCCGAAGACCTCACTTTCGATTGGGATGGAATGAGTGACCGGGTGGCAAAACTTACCATCCATTCTTCCAGATTAGGTGATGCTGTACTAAATAAAGATGCCGACAAATTGTATTATCTGAGTCGCTTCGAAGAGGGGTATGACCTCTGGATGACCGATCTTCGTACCAAAGATACGAAAAAAGCGATCTCTTTAGGTGCCAGGTCAGGTAGCCTGATGTGGGACGATAAGATGGAAAATCTGTACCTGTTATCAGGTGGAAGGATCTCAAAAGTAGATCCGGATGGCGGAAGTCAGAAACCGGTGAAGATCAGTTCTGAAATGACCGTAGATTCCGATGCTGAGCGTGCTTACATGTTCGATCATGTTTGGTTGCGTACCAGTAAGATCTTTTATGAGCCGACGTTCCATGGTATTGACTGGACATTGATGCGCAAAGAGTATCAACCTAAAGTCGCTCATATCGGGAATGGGTATGAGTTTGCCGAGCTATTGAGTGAGATGTTAGGTGAGCTGAATGTATCCCATGCTGGTGGTCGGTTCAATGCAAGTATGCCGAATGGTGATGCTACTGCAAGTCTAGGTGTTTTCATGGATTATGATCATAAAGGCGATGGTATCAAGATCGTGGAAGTGATCGATGGCGGTCCGCTGGATAAGGCCGCATTTGATATCAAACCAGGAATGATCATTCAAAAGATCGATGGTCAGGTGGTATCTGCCAACGAGGATGTCGCTGTTTATCTGAACAGGAAAGCAGGAAAATATACGTTATTAGAGATCACGGACTCTAAAGGAAAGAATGCTCAGCAGATCACGATGAAACCCATTACTATGGGAGAAGAGAACGGCTTGCTGTACGATAGGTTTGTGAAGATCAACGAAGCAGAGGTAGCCGAGAAAAGTAAAGGTCGTCTTGGATATGTTCATATTCCGGGAATGAGTGACGGGCCCTACCGTGATATCTATGAAGATATGCTGGGTAAGTATTACGATAAAGAAGCGATCGTTGTAGACACCCGTTTTAACGGCGGTGGTGATCTGGTAGCCGATCTGGCGATGTTCTTTACGGGTGAGCGATTCCTAACCTATGCAACAGAAGATAAAGTGGTGGGTGGTGAGCCAACCTCACGATGGACCAAGCCGGTGATCGGACTGTTCAATGAATCGATGTATAGCGACGGACATTGTTATGCCAGTGGTTATACAGATCTGGATCTGGGAACCTCGATCGGGATGCCGGTACCGGGTACCTGTAGCTTTGCCGGCTGGGAAGGCTTACCCAATGGGGGCGTTTGGGGCGTTGTGCCTGTGAGCGCCAAAAATAAAGCAGGGGAATGGTTAGAGAATAATGAGACCAAACCGGATATCATCCTGAAGAACATGCCGGGCGTTATTGACTTCGGTACGGATCAACAGCTTGATCGGGCAATAAAGGAAATGCTGAAAGAGCTGGATGAGAGGTAAGAGGTAAATCAATTTATATATTGATCTTTTAAGGGATGCCTTTGGTATCCCTTTTTTTACGCTCAAGATTTTTGAATAAGAGAGAAATTTTTTGTTCGTATTTCGTATAAAGTCAAAAAATTGAATAGAAATCGAATTGTGAGAATTTTAAAATATCGTGAATATTTTCAATGTGTCAAATGTACATACTATTGTTCCTTATAGCTATGGGTTTAAATTAACGTTGAATTGAGTGAAATTTTCTAACAATCCGTGTACCAATAAGTTACAAAGATCTGCAGGATAGAGAGGTTATTTGTTCATGTGAAATGAGAGCTAAGGCTAGTCTATACATAACTAAAAAGCAGACAGAATAATAAGAGAGGGTAACAGTATAAATGTTACAAAATAAATAAAAGGTGATTTAAGCTAATAATTATAGTTGCTTAGGGGTTAAAAATTTGCAAAAAAAAATGTGGCTCCGTACAATGACGAAGCCACATTATCAATGTGTCATACAAATCGCAACAAAATGTATAACAATGGAACATACGAATAACCTTCAAATAAATAAATGGAGTGTTTCGGGCTATTTACTAGTTTTAATGATTCTGGTATCAACTGCTTGTGAAGCTCCGACTAATCAATCACTAAATCAGCTCACTGATACAAAAGAGATCAGCTTATACGATAACAATCCGATTGTAGAAATAAAGGCTGTCGATTTTATCAGGAACTCTGAGATTGAAAGCTTTAAAAGTAAGATTGCAAAACAATTCGGGCCCATCCTTATCGACGAATTCAATAAGCAACTTGATAAAGCAAAAATGGTATCCAATCCAGCACTTAGGAGCGATCTTTTTCTGCTCAATGAGTTAGATATCAAAGCTAAATCTAATGAGTCATTATCTACGCACTACCGGATAGTGGGAGATTCAGGAAAAAGTGAAGACTTCCTTTTTGGAATTCGAAAGTTCATTTCGTCGCCGGAAAAGCTGAAAACAAAAGACGACCCAGTTTCAGCTGATACATGGTTGGCACTTGATCCGGATAAATTCTATCTGGAAGATGTAGATGATGAAGAGCTATGGCCCATCGAAATAGAAGCAATTCATTTAACGGATCCGGACAGGAAGCTGAAGTTAACTTTTGACAGAACAGGATTAATATCAGCCGTTGAAGATTCCAGATTTAAATCGGAAAGCATTTCTGATCCAAACATCTTAATGCTGGATGCTGTACCTGTGCTGGATGCATGTACAGAGGCATTGGATGAAGGCTGTAATAATCCGGGTACCGGAGGTGGTACAGGATCATCTCCAACCAACAGGATTAATGATTGGTCAAGGGGAGAAATCACTGGAGTAGGTACACCGGATGTTAGTACATACTTTGTGTTGAAAGGAATTCAGCTTGTTGAAACTGGGGATGCAGGTACCGCAGAACTCCAGTTATTTGCCAAAAAGAGTAACAATGACCTCCATAATCTACCTGTAAGTTATCGTTACCGCTTCGATCGGGTGGTTAGAATAAACCCTTATTACAACGGGGTAGCAAATTCAGTAATTCAGGGTGCTGACTGGGGAGGAACAAGAAATGCCTATTATCATGTCCCGGATATAGAAAATAAAGGTCAATACTATGATTTTGATAATATAATCAGGTATGAAACCTACCCAAACGGATTCCCACAAACCCGGTCAGTGGATTACTTCCCTCTGTTTAATCTGACCCTTACAGATGGTCCATGGAGATTCGTTTTAGTCGATGATGATAAGGATTATGCAGATTTCTCATCCAGAAGAATGAATAAAAGAGTTAAGAACATTCATACCTATGATATGGGTTCCGGTACATGGGGTATCGCTGAAACCGGATTTACGACCCGGAATCATAGATATGGAAGTAGTGATGATCCGATCACACAATCTGGTGTGAGAAATATAACTTTACCAAATGCAATGACACGAATGGGGACTGATCAAAGTATGACGATAAGTAAATGGCATGGAACTGATATTTTTACTTACAGCTTTGGACTTGAATCCTATAATATCTATTAAAAACTATCACATAACGACCCACAGTTAATACTGTGGGTCCATTAATTCTATGAAAAAATTAACTCAGAGTTTAATGATCTTTATGGCTTCAATATTAGGGTGTCAAAACATATCTAATAATAAGCCACTTGGTACAGATAGAATAATTCCGGATAAAACCCCTTTTATAACCGGTATTATTGAGGCTTCTAATGATACGGTATTTTACTACCCGCAGGTAACGGTTGGATATGCGACTGATGCACAATTTGCCACTCCGTATTTTAATGTTCACCATATTCCTGGATTATTCAGCCCTACACAATGGACTCAGGTAGTGCGCACCATTGAGCGCTTCGAGCTTTCCTATGAGTTCGAAGATGAAGCGGAAGTGTGGATAAAAGGCCCCTTGAGTCATAAAAATGAAAAAACTGTCCATCTGAAAAATGAGGGATTCGGTGTTTATGGCGATGTAAGCAATGAACTGCAATTGATACCGGGTAAATTATATCTGTTAAATGTGAGCTTGCCTGATGGAAGGAGTTATGTGGAAGACACCATAATTCCGGATAGCATCAGAATTGACGTACCTGATTCAATTGGTTTAAATGTAGTGTATTCTCCTTATCAGAATGGAACACCTTTTGAAAGGAGTATATCTGAGAAAAAAATCACGATAAATCCGCCTAGACAGACCTTTTTAAAAGAATACCAGAATAATACAGATGCTGATCGGGAATATTTATTAATGGAACCCGAAGACAAATTCCTTTTTGAGGATAGAGGCGATTTCTTCAGAACAGGTATAATCTATAGTATTCGAGTTAACAAAAATAATACAGATACAATAAGTAAAGGTTGGTGGAGAGATATTTATCTAAAATGGGCTCGGGAAAAATCTTATGAAATAAACTGGATGCGTTTCGCTTTCTATAATGATGGTATGTGGAAAGCTCATCAAAATCTAGACGAATATGTAGTTCATAGAGAAGATGGATGGTTTGATATGTACTCTAGGATGAGTAGTGCTACCCGCAATAGAGATAGCACATATTTATTCGAAGTTTCCACCATTCATAAAGCAGGGGAAAATGGAAATATACTTCCGAAGAAAGATCTGGATGCCATTGGGTTCTTTACTGGTAATTTTTCTGTGTATAAAAAGACGGTACTGTATCCCATCAGAAATTATGACATAGACTCAGTATTAACAGCAAATGGAATAAACTATGATGAATAAAGTCTACACAATTCTACTACTTCTGGTAGGTATAGGTATTATACCTTTACATGCTCAGGAACTGTTCAGATCTGAACTAAATATTCAACCAAAGAATATAATATGGACCGGTACGGGAAATATATCCATTGATAAAGCCTATCAGATTGGGAATAACTTTGAAGCGAACAGGACTACAAATATTGATATGACATTTAAGAGAATAAATGTCGTGAACCAATATTTAGGAATCGGGTTAAATGGCTTCACAGACATATTGATCGCAGATAATTTCTCAGGAATTGAAATTGGAGCTGTTGCACTTGGTCCCGTTTTCAGAGGGTTCCTGTACGAACATAATGCAGTGAATATTTATACTGATCTTCAGCTTCTGATGGGTTACGACCTGTCTTTAGGCGATGCTCTGAATATAAATACTAATGACAGTTGGAATATGAGACCGGGATTAAGAGCCGGAATCAGTTATGCCATAAATAAAAGAACGGGTATTTATGCCGAACTTGGTCCGGATTGGGAAAGCGAGTTAAGAGCCCCATTTAATTTCGGAGCAAAGGCTTTACAGTTCAATATTGGAATTCAATTTATAAAGTAACAGAGGGAAATCATGAAGATATCTATCACATTAAGTATAAGCATTGTAACGCTTTTAGCTGTATTGGTTTTCTTACCAAAACATATCTTCGCTCAGGGGGAAGAATCTGATCTCAGAGCCGGAGCGTGGATAGCTAATGTAAATCTAAGCTATACAGGTGCTGAAAGAGATTTGAGTAATTTCGAACTTGAAAAGTCATTCAAAAGAATAAATACATCACTTCAGACTACCTATTTTCTAACAAATACTATTGGATTAGGTTTTGAGGCAGGGACAAGTAATCTAGTTCAGACTTTTGATGACACGAATAATTGGTATGAAGATAAGGATGAGTTTCAAAATGTAATCCATGAGTTTAAATATGGTTTTTATCCTGCCTATTTCATTTCAATTCCATCATTACCGGATAACTATAAAACCTATATTGAAGCAGGTGTATTTCAGATCCGTTCCAGATATCGATTTGAGGGTAGTGGTACTATCGTTGATTATAATAACGGTTACCGAATAGGGGCTGGACTTATGATTCCTTTAGCAAAAAAAGTATTTCTAAATGCTAAGTTAACAAGGGATTCTTTTAAAGCAGAAACGTTATATGGAGAACAAGTCGGCAATACTACAGAATACAAAACTATAACCAGATGGCCAGCTAGTACCAGGCTGGGTCTAGGTATTTCATTCAAATTTTAGGGTAGTTTCGATTAGTAAATCAAGAAACATTAAAAACCCCTGACCGGTTTCAAACGATCAGGGGTTCTTTTTTTCATTGATCAGTTATAGATAGAATTTATTCTGGTTCAAAGTTCACCTTTCCGGATCTCCTCCAGGTCATTGAACTCTTTGTCGGTAAACAATCTTGACTTGATCACAAATCGCTTACCTAAAGGGATCTCCAACGAAAAACTGGAACCTCGTCCGGTAGTAATATCAATAGTGAGTTGGGTGTGTTTCCAGTAGTTGAATTGATCTTCAGACATATAAAAATCACAATCATGGATGTTACCCAACCAAACATCGTTCTGGTCGATCATTAATTCCCCTTTGGGGAAACACATCGGGGATGAGCCATCACAGCATCCACCACTCTGATGAAACATCAAAGGGCCGTGAACTGTGCGGAGTTCATCAACCACTTTTGATGCTTCTTCAGATATCAACACTCTGGGTGTAGGCATACGATCTCCTAGAAAAATCCTAAGGCATTCTTATCGTAAGAGATGAGCATGTTTTTGGTTTGTCGGTAATGATTGAGCATCATCTTATGAGTTTCACGACCAATACCTGATTTTTTATATCCACCAAAAGGAGCATGTGCAGGATAGGCATGATAGCAGTTTACCCAAACACGTCCGGCTTCAACCGCCCGAGAGATCTGATAAGCCTGATGAGTATCACGTGTCCAGACGCCGGCGCCTAGTCCGTATAAGGTGTCGTTGGCGATCTCGATGGCTTCTGCCTCATCTTTGAACGTAGTAACACACACAACCGGGCCAAAGATCTCTTCCTGAAATACGCGCATCTTATTGTGACCTTCAAGGATGGTTGGTTGAATATAGAAACCACCTTCCAGTCCTTCATTGTACGCAGCTTTGCCTCCAGCCAGTACTTTACATCCTTCCTCTTTTCCAATATTGATGTAGTTGAGGATCTTTTCATACTGATCGTTTGAAGCCTGAGCTCCCATCATGGTTTCAGGATCCAGCGGATGCCCTAACTTGATGGCATTGGTACGTTCAACCACACGCTCCATGAATTTCTCGTAGATGCTTTCCTGAACCAGCATTCTTGATGGGCAGGTACATACTTCACCCTGATTCAGGGCGAACATAACCGCTCCTTCGATCGCTTTGTCGAAGAATTCATCGTCGGCATCCATCACACTTTCAAAGAAGATATTCGGGGATTTTCCACCTAATTCCAGCGTTACCGGAGTGATGTTCTTGGAAGCATATTGCATGATGAGCTGCCCGGTAGTGGTCTCTCCGGTAAATGCCACTTTGTTGATCCGTGGGCTCGATGCCAATGGCTTACCGGCTTCCACGCCAAATCCATTTACAATATTAAGTACTCCGGCAGGTAAGATATCTTCGATCAGTTCAGCGAGAATCAAAATGCCAACCGGTGTTTGTTCTGCAGGCTTTAGTACTACGCAGTTTCCAGCGGCCAGGGCAGGGGCTACTTTCCATGCAGCCATCAGAAGAGGAAAATTCCATGGAATGATCTGGCCGACAACCCCAAGAGGTTCGGGTACATTCATAGAAACAGTATTGGCGTCCAGTTCACTTACCGATCCCTCTTCGGCCCGGATAACACCTGCAAAATACCGGAAATGGTCTACAGCAAGCGGAAGGTCGGCTGCCAGTGTTTCACGAACTGCTTTACCATTATCCCAGGTTTCAACCCGGGCAAGGGCTTCGAGGTTCTGTTCCATTACATCAGCGATCTTTAACAGCATATTGCTTCGTTCTGTAGCTGATGAATGGTTCCAGCTTTTTGCTGCTTCCCATGCGGCATCGATGGCCAGTTCAATATCTTCTGCGGTTGATCTCGGGATCCGGGTAAAACTGTTTCCATCCACCGGAGAAGTATTTTCAAAATATTGACCTTTTACGGGGGCTACCCATTTTCCTCCGATAAAATTTTCGTACTGATCTTTGAATGAGGGCTTTTCGACAAGATTGTCGGTTAGTGATTGTACTTCGCTCATAGTTATAGAATTTGGTTAGTATTAGTGATCGTTAAGTGCAGCCTTTTTTTGTGGCTGAAGCTTTCAGAAAAGCGCTTCCTTAAAAAAGGGTGGAGAAATGACATTGTCTATGACGGATACTTGCAAACGTGTGACGAATTCTTGCAAACCACTTAAATTAGTGATTTAGGAAAGGCAGGATGGTTTGCTGTTTACATAGAAATACTGTTTTTTTATGAAAACGCTTTTTAATCTATCAATCGCTATATGTTGTTACCTGATCAGTTCTATTCCGGCAGAAAGCTGGAATCTTTGGTGGAGAACCAGACTTCTTACGCTGTAAGTAATGCGGAACTGCATATCTTTGAAACTCATCAGTTAGCGGAAAAAGTGGTGCTACAGTTCGATCAGCCTGTGCTCGCAAGTATGATTCAGGGTAAAAAGATCATGCATTTGCAGGATCATCAGGCTTTTGACTTCTTACCGGGTGAATCCCTGATCCTTCCTTCTGATGAGATCATGTGTATTGATTTCCCTGAAGCCACAATGAATAATCCTACCCGCTGTTCCGCAATGTCCATTTCCGAGGATATGATTCAGGAGGTGATCAATGTGCTGAATGAAACAGTGCCGCGGGCCGATGGAGCAGACTGGAAACTGATGGATTACAATTTCCGGTTTACCAACGATGTGGGAATCTATCAGATCATTCAGCGATTGTTTTTCCTATTCACGGAGAATCATCCGAACAAGGATATGTTTGTGGATTTTATGTTGAAGGAACTCATCATTCGGGTGTTACGGGCTAACTATCACGAGATATATACCAAAGATACCTTAAGTCTGGAGAAAGATAACAGGATCACCGGCGTGATCAATTACATCAGAGAGAATCTGAGCAAATCACTTACAATCGCCGACCTGAGTAAGCGTGCATTCATGAGTGAATCAAACTTTCACCGGGTTTTCAAGAACGAAACAGGAATGAGTCCGATCGACTTTATTAACAACGAGCGCATCAAATTAGCTACGAGTTTATTGCAAAATCCTGATATCAAGATCAAAGAAGTATTTGCTCTATGCGGATTTGATAACCGGTCGTATTTCAACCGGTTGTTTAAAAAGAAAAAGAATATCTCTCCCGGTCAGTATCAGATGAAAGTGAATCGGGAGAGCTTGAGACAGGCTATATAAACAGAGGATTTTAACCTCCGTTGGCAGCCATTACTTTTGAGGTAAATTTCACTTCTTTCTTTTTTGAACCGGCCGTGTAATCCCCGTCGAGGTATAAACCGCCATCGTTGGTACCTCCTGAAATACTTCCACCCGTATTAAAAGTATATGTCTTATCACCTTCAAAATCAGGGCTGGAAACAACAACTGCCTGATAGTTTTTGGCCGGTTTAAAAGTGAACAGAGTCTCACCATCCGCGTTCTGTACGTTAAATAAAGTTCCTCCGGAGATCGTAGAGTTATAGTAAATAGCCGCCGAATACTGCTCAGAAGAATTTCCCGGTGCCTGTAACATTCCGGAGCTTCCGGCAGCAATGAGCAGACCACCGGATATTTCAAAAGACTGGTCGAAATCCAGAGCTCCATTATTTCTTTCTGTGGGACCATGCACCAGAACGGTGCCACCGGTCATAATTATTGATCCGTTAGCATCCAGTCCGTCTCCGCTGGCATTAACAGAAATAAACCCGCCATTGATGATCAGGTAATAATCTCCTGAAGATACGGTTCCCCAACCGCCCGGATGATTACTGGCAGAGCCATCATTTCCGCCTGCAACATTAAGTCCGTCATCGCTTGATACGCTGGTAATATAGCCGTCATTGATGACGATGATCCGGGATTCAATTCCTTCATAAGATTTTGTAATGGTGATGGTTCCCCCATTGATGCCGATGGTAGAATCTGCATGAATTCCATCATCACCTGATGAAATCGTAAAGGTACCGTCATTCAGAACGAGATTGGCGTTACTATGTAAGGCGTCATCTGCACTTGAGATCACAAAATCCCCATTATCAATAATGATCTGAGATGTGGCTTTCAGAGCTTTCATGGAGGTACTACTACTATAACTGTTACTACTGCCTCCGCCGGTAACAAGAGTGAAATCACCTCCCGTTATAAGCAGGTCTGTTTCTGCAGTGATTCCATCACCCGATGCGGTTATATCAAATGTGCCATTTTCAATTGAAATATATCCGCGGTCAGAATCTTCATCATTATCGGATTTAAGACCATCTCCATCCGCTTCAATTATCACGACCGCGTCATGTATGATCAGATAATCTTTTCCTCTGATGCCGTCATCCACTGTGGTAATATCAAACGTGCCTGATCTTATGACCAGGCCATCTTTACTGGTAATTGCATCATTGTAGTTGGCATCAATGACCAGTTTTCCATCTCCGAAAATGGAAAGATCGCTTTTACTGTACAGTGTGGCATTAGGCTCATCGTCATCCTCATCGAATACATAGGAATCTGAATCAGCTAATGTATTGGTAGTTCCGTCAGCCAGATTAACGATCACTTTTTCAGCATTCATAACGGAGAATGGGGAATTCTCTGAGGAATAAATATCTATGCCGTTGAAAATGACGATCACCGGATCTTCACTTTCCGTATCAATGAGTACGCGCCCATCCGCCATAGTTCCAGTAAGTCGATAGATACCGGAAGCAGTGATTGTGAGTGTATTGGCTGAAATGGAAATTCCGGAATTGTTAATGGAGGAGAGGTCGTTGCTGATGGAAATATCAATGATGTCCGATTCTGACCATTGATAATCCGATTCGAGTTCATGACTTCCGTCATTTTCTGTAATTACATCGTCTGTTGAGCTTGTGGTGTTTTCGATGTCTTCATCATCTATTTCATCAGCTACTGAGCTTACAGGGTCTTCTCCCGGGATACAACTGATGGTAATAGAAAGAACAAACAGAGGAAGGAATAGTATTTTTCGCATTTTGTAGTGAGTGAGGTGCTGATTATTTATGTAATCTCTTGAGATCGTAACTCAGAAGATCCTACCTCACAAATAGTTTTGAGAATGCAAAATTTTATACAAAAAAAGCCCGGTTAAGACCGGGCTTCAGATGCTTGATATGATGAAAAGTTCAGTTATTCACCACCGTCCAGATTTGAGACGCCGTCTTGTTCAGTTGCGTCGCCCTTGGCCAGAGCATTTAGGCGGTCAACCGCATCCCAGAGTGTCATTGCTTCTTTAAGTGTGGTATCGAACACATCATTTACAACCGGATAGAAATACTGCATTCCCCAAACCTGGCGGGCTAATTCAGCCTTCATTCTGCCTTCGGCCATCCAGGATACTTCTTCGAAATAACCATTAGGAACGAACAGAGAGTCATTTCTGAATTTTGGGGTAGAAACGGTATCAGTGATGACCATGCCTTCTTTGATCAGATTGTTCTTGAAGCTTTCAATATCCTCTTTATCCCAGGTGAAATCAGTTCTGAATTTTTCGAAATTATCTTCCCAGGCTGCTCTGAAATCGTCTCCGTTTGTGTCAAGGAATTCACGTACAAAATCAAAGGAAGCACGCTTTCTAAGGGCAAAATTGATCATATAACCGGAACGGGTGGTATCCGGTTGAATAATATAATCGGGTACGATACCGCCACCGCCATAAACAGTTCTTCCGGCATCGGTATTGAATTTCAATGAATCTGGAACATGATCAACAAATTCGATAGCGTCTTTCATGGCATCATCATCCCGGTGTAGGAACTCATAGGCGTATTCTTCACCGCCACCTTCGGTAAAAGGTTTTTGAATGAGTCGGCCGGAAGGAGTGAGGTACCTGGAAATTGTAACACGAACCATACTGTTGTCAACAAGCTCATACTGTTGCTGAACCAACCCTTTTCCAAACGTTCGGCGTCCAACGATCAGCGCACGATCATGATCCTGAATGGCTCCGCTAACGATCTCACTTGCCGATGCGGACCCTTCATCTACTAATAATATTACCGGTTTGTCTCTGAACACTCCATTCTTTCTGGAATAATATTCCTGATTGAACCGTGCATGCCGACTTCTGGTTGAAACCAATTCCGTTCCTCTTGGGAAAAATTCTTCTGCAATGGCTACGGCCTGACCGAGATACCCGCCGGGATTTCCCCGAAGGTCAACCACCAGACGTTGCATTCCTTCATCCTGCAGTTTCTCCATGGCTTCCATGAATTCGTCATGGGTGGTGGCTGCAAAACGATTGATCTTAATATATCCGGTCATGGCATCGAGCATATAACTGGTATCGATGGTGTAGAGCGGGATGTCATCGCGGGTAATGGTAAAGTAAAGAATATCCGGTACGCCGGGACGTACAATGCCAACCCGTACTTTCGTGCCTTTCTCACCGCGCAGGTGTTTCATTACCATCTCATTTTCGAAACCAACTGCCGAAGTATCACCTATCTGTACAATACGGTCACCGGAACGTATTCCCAACTGATCACTTGGTCCACCAGCGATAGCTGTTACTACGGTAATGGTATCATTTAAAACATTGAACTGAACTCCGATTCCCTGAAACTTTCCGGCGAAGTTTTCCTGATCTACTTCACTGTCTTCGGGTTCTATATAAACGGAATGAGGATCAAGGGTGGAGAACATACCACGGATGGCAAATTCTGTAAGCTTGGTCATATCTTCATCCGGAGCATTATTTGCTATGTAGAGATAGGCGGCTTCAAAATTGGTGTAAGAATCACGAAGTGAAGAGACCTCAACTCCCGGAAAGGTAGTATCGATCGGTGAGTCAGCGATCTGCAGCGTTGAGTCCTGAATGCCTTTAACCATGAATTTGATACTGGTCTTATACATTTCGTTAAGATCAGGTTCCCCGAAATAATTACTCAGAATATTGCGCTGTGCCTGCACATATTTGGTGAGATTGGTCGTATCATCGTTATCGGGTTTAAGTATAGAATCGACACCGGTCAGGTTCAGTGTCAGTAATACAAAAATGATGATGATATTGGGAATCAGGAATCGTTTTAAAGACATATGTACTTTATTTCGCTTTCTTACTATTAGCTTATACAGCCAGGAATGTTCATTAACCTAACGATTGTAACAAATATATCGTTACGAACCAACGGTTAAAGGATGTAATGACTGAGGTCTTTGTCGGTAACCAGACCTTTAAGTTGTTTTTCAACATAAGCAGGATCAATTGTGATCTCGCCACTGTTTATGTCGTCCGGTACTGCAAATAATAACTCATCAAACAACGAAGACATGATGGTGTGTAGTCTGCGGGCACCAATATTTTCTACCTGTGCATTTACTTCAGCTGCGATTCTGGCTAATTCCCTAATGGCTTCATCCGTAAAGTCGATGGTAACTCCTTCAGTTTTTAGCATAGCCTGATATTGCTTAGTAAGCGCGTTCTTTGGCTTGGTCAGGATATCGAAGAAGTCATTCTCGGTAAGTGAATTCAGTTCCACTCGGATCGGGAACCGTCCCTGTAATTCAGGGATCAGATCACTTGGTTTAGAAACATGGAAGGCTCCGGAGCCGATGAACAGAATATGATCGGTTTTTACGATCCCGTGTTTAGTATTGACGGTAGATCCCTCAACGATAGGGAGCAGGTCGCGCTGAACCCCCTGGCGACTTACATCCGGCCCACTTTTTCCGGCACCGGTCGATGGTTCAGCGATCTTGTCGATCTCATCTATAAATACGATGCCTTGCTTTTGAACTCTTTCCAACGCTTCCTGTACAGCAGATTCGTGATCGATCAGTTTTTCTGCCTCTTCTTCAATCAGTATCTCACGGGCTTCCGAAACCGTAACCTTACGCTTCGATTTCTGATTTTTCTTACCCATGTTTCCGAGCATATCCTGCAGGTTTATCCCCATCTCTTCCATTCCTCCGGGGCCAAATACCTGCATCATCGGACTTTTGTTGGTTTTAACTTCGATCTCGATCTTCCGTTCGTCAAGTTCTCCGTTCTTTAACTTCCCACGGAATTTCTCCCGGGTACGCTCATTTAATTCCTCATCGCTGGCGTTTTCAGGATTGAATCCGGCTTTATTACTACCAAAGCCAACCCCGTTCTTTTTAACAGGGGGGATGAGGATATCCAGAATACGCTCTTCAGCATGTTCGGCGGCCTTTCCTTTAACCCGTTCCTGCATTTCATCCTTTACCATGGTAACGGCAAAATCAGTTAGGTCACGGATCATTGATTCCACATCCCGACCAACATAACCGACTTCAGTAAATTTAGAGGCTTCAACTTTTACAAAGGGAGCCATAGCCAGTTTTGCCAGTCGGCGGGCGATCTCGGTCTTACCAACCCCGGTTGGTCCGATCATTAAAATATTATTCGGGATGATCTCTTCCCGGATGTCTTCATCTGAATTGAGTCTTCGCCAGCGGTTTCGAAGGGCAATTGCGACCGATCTTTTGGCTTCTTTTTGCCCGATGATGTATTTATCCAGTTCACGGACAATTTGCTGAGGTGTTAAATTCTTTTCTTCAATCATGTTATCTCTCTATGTGTAACAATGTGCGGTTATGATTGGTGTAGATGTCGATGTCTGCGGCAATTCTGAGAGCCTCTTCTACAATGTCTATGGCTTTCATCTCCGGACTGTGTTTCACCATTGCTCTTGCTGCTGCCAACGCGTAAGATCCGCCACTACCGATCGTAACGATATTATCGTCAGGTTCGATCACATCTCCCTGACCTGAAATAACCAGTGCATGGTCCCGATCCATCACAATAAGAAGTGCTTCCAGCTTTTGAAGGTATTTGTCTTTTCTCCAGTCTTTAGCTAATTCAACAGCTGCACGTTGCATACTGCCGTTATATTCATTCAGTTTCTCTTCGTATCTCTCAAATAAGGTGAAAGCATCAGCAGTAGAGCCGGCAAATCCGGCCAGGATCTTTCCATCATGTAACGTTCTTACTTTTTTTACGGTCGCTTTCATCACCGTTTTATCCATGGTAGCCTGCCCGTCACTTCCAATGGCAGCTTCACCATTATGGATAATACCCACCACCGTTGTGGCGTGTAGATCAAAAATACTCATAATAATGTCTTAGGTTAACAATTGCCCGTAAATGGGCAATAACCGAGCCAACTCAATTACGAATGGCTGTTGCGGTTATTTCGTTGTCTGTTTCCGTTCGAATTGGCAGATCGACCTGACGATCTGTTATCCCGGGAATTGTTATTCCTGCCGCCTCGCTGTTCCTTTTTGGAAATATCGAGATTCGACGGATCATGTTTACCGCTCTGCAGCTCTTCGAGTTCCTGTCGGTTCAGCATTTCATCGATACTTTCACCACGCATTACGGCATCAGTGATATCGATATCAGAACCGGCAAGGGTAACGGAAAACTCATTAAGTGAGATCTTTTCATCGGCAATGATGGAGATCTTAAGATGATATTTGGTCATCCATTTCCAGCGGGTGCTTAATAATCCTTTTGTGAGATAAGACTTCAGGTAAGGATTCACATAAAGATCGATGGCACGGTATTTCGTATTGTGCTTGAATTTACTCAGCCAGCTTTCAATATCCGTAACAATAGTATCCTGACTCACCACACTGCCAGAGCCACCACACATCGGGCAAACTTTAGATACAGAATTTACCACACTTGGTCGAATTCGCTGACGGGTGATCTGTACCAGGCCAAAATCACTCATTCCAATGATGTTGGTCTTGGCAGGATCTTTTCTGAATTCTTTTTTGAGCTCGTCGTAGATCTTTTTGCGGTTTCGGTCGTCTTTCAGGTCGATGAAATCAACGACAATAATACCCCCGATGTCCCGCAATCTAAGTTGTTTCGCGATCTCACGGGCTGCCTCGAGATTGGTTTTAAGAGAGTTGTCTTCCTGCTTTTGTTTAGCAGCATAAGGACCGGAGTTCACATCCACCACATACATGGCTTCGGTTTGTTCAAAGATCAGGTAACCACCCATTTTCATTCGTACACGAGGGCTGAAGATAGAATTCACATCCTCAGAGATCTTCATGAAGTCAAAAATATGCTCCTTACGTTTGTAAAGCTCCACATTCGGTACCATTTGCGGGGCGATCTGACTCACATAGGATTTGATCTGACGATACATTTTTGGATCATCGATCAACACCCGGTCGTAATTCTTGGCAAATAGATCACGGATCAGACTCTCGGTCATATCCAGATCTTTGTAGAGTAATGATGGTGGTTTTGCCTTCTCTAATTTATCAACGAGATGTTCCCACTTCTTCAGGATCGTACGCAGATCTTCCTCGATCGCCTCCTGATCCTGATTCTGTGCTACCGTACGAACGATCACCCCGAAGCCGTCAGGCAACATTCCATTCAGAATGCCTTTCAGCCGGCGACGTTCTTTGTAATTATTGATCCGCTTTGATACGGCGATATAATCCCCCATAGGGATCAACACCAGGAAGCGACCGGCGATGGTAATATCGGTAGAAACACGCGGACCTTTAGAGCCGATAGGTTCTTTAACGATCTGAACAAGCAGCTTTTGGCCATTTTTAAGCACCTTACCGGCCAGCATCTGCTTTTCTACATTCGAAAGATTTTCTTTATTTGCGATCTCTTTATGAACATGAGACGGAATGGCATTTTTACCATTCAACATAGCTACATATTCGTCGAGATGGTCACCGGCATCTGAGAAGTGAAGGAAGGCATCCTTTGGGGTGCCCATATCGATGAAGGCGGCACGAATACCGCTCATTACTTTATGAACCCGGGCTACATATATATTGCCAACGGTGCGTTGGTTTTCTTCGGATTCTATGAATAACTGAGCAAGCTCTCCATGCTCGATCAGTGCGATCCGGGTCTGATTTCCGGACGAATGAATGATGATTTGATTCTTCATTAAATTTCTTTTTTTCCCCGCGCCCGTGTCCCATACATGCTATCCATCGTCGTAATTTTCGAACATTTGCTGACAGATAGGTTTCCGGGTATTCGGCTCTGTAAAGAGGAGTAGCTACGAGCGCTATGGTATTATTACCAGTTAAATTTGTCGGATGTGAATTCGGTTCGGTTTGTGAACCATCCATCTTCTGTACTACTAGTTTTTTCAATATGATACAGAAGGATAATAAATCGATATAAAAATCAGCGAGAACGTCCTTAACAGTTGATTCCGCTATAAGTTGGTTATATGTATTCTGTGCGTAATGCAATTAGAAAATCGTTATAAAAAGTCTTGTGTCTCGATTTATTCCACCTCGCAATATACTGTGCAGAACGCACTAATGTAAATGGCTTTTATCGGGATGGCTAAAATTTATTTTTGTTTAGACAAAAGACTATTTCAGCAGCTCTTTCACCATGGTGATGAATGTACCGTTCTCAAAATAGGCATAGAGATCTTCACCCGGACACACTGTTTCGTCAGAGTAGTCCTTATGAGTGGCTATTTTTGTAACGGGTACTTCATATTCCTCAGCCAGCCAGGCGGTTAACTGAGCAAGAGATTCGAGTTGAGAAGGTTTGATCTTCTGATTTTCATAATTCCCGATCACACAGATCAGAGCATGTCCTTCCGGATCATACTCGGTATTGGTATCTCCGGCATATTCGAGAGGGCGGGCTTCATAAATGTTTCCGTCCAGATCGATCATGTAGTGGTAGGGATTGTCGATCCAGTGTTTGTCTTCTTTGCTGAAGCGTTCCAGATTTTTCAGATACTCAATAGGATCTTTGTCTTCCGGTACATCCACACCACTATGATGAATGGTAATGTATTCTATCTGTTGGATCTCTTTAGTGCCGGAGGGAGGAGTTCCACCCCATTCTTTTTTTGTGATGATAGTGGGAGCTTCAACCTGAGCCTGAGCACAAGCAGTTAGTAAGAACGCCAGACCAAAGACAGACAGAAATATAGTTCGCTTCATAACATGTGATTTACCAATTATCCGGCCAATGTAGAATAAAAAAGGGAAGATTACAGAATCAGCGGATGTAAATTGTCATCAAAATAATACGCTGCTTATTGGTCATCTGCCCGTTTGATCTTTGCTCCTACTCCGTTGAGTTTGTCTTCCAGCGATTCATATCCGCGGTCCAGATGATAAATACGCAATACTTCGGTGGTCTTTTCAGCAACCATGGCAGCCATCACCAGGCTTACACTAGCCCGAAGGTCTGTACTCATTACAGATGCTCCTGTAAGCATTGTTTTTCCGGAGATATGTACAGTGTTTTTATCTACATGCATTTTTGCTCCCAAACGGGATAACTCAGGTACATAACTGAAACGGTCGTAGTACACGGTATCAGTAACAGAACTACTTCCCTCAGCCTGGGTGAGCATTGTAGCCCATTGCGCCTGAAGATCGGTAGGGAATCCGGGATAGATATCTGTGGTAATAGATACAGGTTTAAGCACATCCGGAGCTTTCAGAGTGATAACATCACCTTCAATACTCACAGAGGCTCCGGTTTCACGAAGGAGTTCCGGAAAATTGCCTAGCTGCTCAGGATCGCACCCCGTAAGTTCCAGTTCATTGCCGGGTTTCATTGCACCGGCAATCATAAAAGTACCTAACTCGATTCGGTCAGGATCATTATGGATCTGAATGCCTTTCAGGGAATCTACTTTTCTTACCACGAGCGTGTCGGTGCCAATTCCGGAAATATCAGCTCCCATTTGAACAAGTGCTTCACATAATTGAACCACATCAGGTTCTTTGGCCGCATTTTTGAGTGTGAACTCTTCGGAACGTAACACGGAAGCCAGCAATAAGTTCACGGTTGCACCCACACTACTCGGGCTTAATTCGTATGATGCCGGAGGGAGTGTATCATCCGCTTTGGCGATCACATATCCTCCGTCCAGTTCCACATCAATACCCATGGCTTCCATACCTTTCAGGTGAAGATCCACCGGACGAGGCCCCCAGGCACAGCCGCCCGGCAGGGAAACTTTGGCGTATTTATGCTTTCCAACCAATGCCCCTAACATGTAGAAAGAAGCCCGCATCTTACGAACCAGATCGTAAGGAGCTTCAAGATGGGAAACATGGGTTGGATCAATGACCATTTTGTTATTCTGATCGTCGAAATCAACCCGGGCGCCCACTACCCGGATCACATTATTAAAGGTGTAAATATCCTGTAAGCGAGGGATGTTGGTTATCGTGGTCTCGCTGTCGCCGAGCAATGCTCCGGCCATGATAGGTAGGGCTGCATTCTTTGAGCCACTGATCGCAATGGTGCCTTTCAGTGGGGTGCCGCCTTCAATAATAAATTTATCCAACTTACTTTATTTCTAGAATTGGGGTTCTTTTTTCTACAGATTGCCCGATTTCCACGCTGATCTTAGCGATGGTTCCATTAACAGGAGCTTTGATCTCATTTTCCATTTTCATGGCTTCGAGGATCGCAACGGCCTGTCCTTTTACCACCAGGTCACCTTCATCTACCATGAGATCAAGGATCTTACCCGGCATAGGTGAGTTTACCTGACCCTCGGCAGAAGAACCGGCTGTTTTAAATCCAAGCCGGTCGAGTAAAAGGTCCTGCTCATCTTTTACAGATACTTTGAACCATTTGCCATCCATCGAAAATTCGATATCGGAGCCGTCATAGTTTACATTATCAATTTTGTGCAGTTTTGTTCCGATGCGCAAAAAATAACGACCGTTATCAAGAGTGAATTCAAATTCGTCAGCGGTGGACCCGGCAGTGAATGTTGAGGATTCTTTATTCAGTTCAACGTCGATTACCCGGTCATTCCAGGTTGCCTGATATTTCATTTTGCCTCCCTGATTTTTTTTAATCCCGTTTTAGTGGCTCTGAATGTGAATTGCTGAAGATTATCGGAATCATAAGAAAATGCCGATGAATGAGCATCTCCATCCGTATTCATTACCTCAATAAGTCGGTAATTGATGAGATTGATCAGATCGTCTCTGAGTGCTCCGCTGGCAAAGCCGGTTTCGTCTTGAATAACCTCGTACGGTTCAGGAAAGATCAACCGGTCGAGTATTTGTTTTTCCGATGGGTTCAGTTTTCTCATTACCAGAAGATATAGGGTGCCTGTAACTATAACAACCTTAGTCTATCTGAATATCACCGTATGTAACCAGGCGTTGACCGCCATCAAAAAGGAGCAGGCGATGCAATCCCCGGGCAAGTTCTGCATTGGAACCGAAGATGCGGGAATCGATCACAAATGTAAGTACATCAAAATCGGAGGTAACGTCCTGCTGCTGAATGGGCGTCCACTGATCCTGATAATTTAAAAAGCCGAGTTGCATGAACGAACTGATGGGTGCACCGTTCAACGTTACCTCGAGATAGGCCACACTGCCATAAAGCAGCGGATTCGGGAAAACAGGTTCAATATCGATCAGACCGGCATAGATGGGAGAAATTCTCCAGTCGTCGTCATCTTTACTGATAATGTTTTGCTGATTGTCTGTTTCCGTAAAGCCTGTGACAGGTCCGTAAGCTTCGGCCTCGAACTTTCTTTGGGCATCATTATTATTGCAGGAACTGCCGATCAGTAAAATAATCGCGAAGCTCAGGAACCGAAGTACATTATTCATTTGTTAAACAACGTGTTTATCATTCAAAATTGCCAAGGCAAACCTTATCTTGCCGTAAATATAAAACTATTAACAAAAACCTATGTTACATATTATTGGAATTCCCAACTGCAACAAGATCAAGAATACCAAAGACTGGATGGAAGCAAAGGGAGTGGATTACGAATTCATCAATGTAAAAAAAGAGCCACTAACTGTTGATGAAATAAAGGATCTGGAGTTCAAAGTCGGGATGGATGTACTCATAAATAACAGGGGTACCACCTATCGAAAACTAGGTTTAAAAGATAAGGATCTGAGTGATGCAGAATTGATCGAAGTGGTTTCTGAGAATCAAAGCATACTCAAACGTCCTATACTTGTACACGAAAACTCGGTGCTGGTGGGTTATGATGAAGAAGCCTTTGAGAATTTCCTCAAAGAAAATGAGTTGATCGCTGAATAACCCTCTATCAATGAAAAAGATCTTATTTACAGGAATACTTTGCGTGCTGATGGCTGCAGGGCTTAAAGCTCAGGAGGGACCACCTAAAGCGCTGGATTCCCTGTTCACCGTAAAAGAAACCTTCCGCTACGAAGTAAAATACGGCTTCTTTAAGCTCGGATGGGTCGATGTAATGTTACTGCCGGATACGCTATACAATGGTAAAATGCATAAACACCTGTTCACAAAAATCACTTCAAATCCCAAGATCCCGTTTGTTGGAACCGAAGAAGATCATTTCCACAGTTTCTTTTACGAAGATGAGAACGGATATCCGGTAACAACCAAATACTGGAAGGATAATATGGACGAGGGATTGCTGGAGGAGATCGTCTATACCTTCGACCGGGAAGCCGGTAAGGTGTATTATAAAGAAGAAGATAATACCCGCGATACTCTGGATCTGGTTGAACCCGCCACTGCGGGTCATGTCATCTTTCTTTTTTCCAGGCTGTATGCGGGTACCGATGTAAATTCCAGATTACCCGTTTTTGTTACAAAAAAAGGAGGATTTGTGAACATGAAAAACCCTCCCAAACTGGAGAAACGGGACTATGCTGCGTTCGATGAACCGGTTAATGCATATCTCTCAACCGGAACGACTGAAGATATCGAAGGTCCGTTCGGATTTAGCGGCGATTTCCGGGCATGGTTTCTGGATGACGACCTGCGAGTACCACTCGAAGCCAGAGTAAAAGTATTTTTAGGAAACGCGATCATCCGACTGATCGAGTACAAGAAAGAAGAATTATGAGCACCATTCAGTTTTTAAAATTGCCTCATGCGGCTGACCTGCCACTCCCATCCTATGAAAGTACATCGGCGGCTGGAATGGATATTCGCGCAGCTCTGGAAGAACCGTTAAGCCTGAAACCCGGTGAACGCACCCTGATACCAACCGGATTAAAAATGGCCATCCCTGTGGGGTACGAAGCTCAAATACGACCACGGAGCGGACTGGCGATCAGAAACGGGATCACCATGCTGAATAGTCCGGGAACCATCGATGCAGATTATCGGGGTGAAGTTAAAGTGATCGCCATTAACCATGGTCAGGAAACATTTACCGTAAATCACGGAGATCGTATTGCCCAGATGGTGATCGCTCCTGTCACCCAATTCGAAATTTCAGAAATGGATGAATTAGACGATACTGAACGAGGGGAGGGAGGCTTCGGAAGCACCGGAGTGCAATGATCAATATTCAGTAAACAGGAACACGGGTTTGTTGAATATTAGCGATTCCTTGATCACTATTGAATGTTGAAAGTAAACACTGTGAAGAGTCTTTCACCATATCTTACACTGCTCCGCGATAATGCAAACTACCGGAGACTCTGGCTGGCACAATCCGTTTCCAATTTCGGAGATTGGTTTGGTATGCTCGCCTTGTACGCTGTAATTGCGCGGTACTCAGATTCTGAATTTCTGATCGGGTTGATCATAGTGGTGAAGATGCTAAGTCTGGCTTCTTTTTCTCCATTGGCAGGATATATCACGGATAGGTTCAACCGGCGTCGGCTGATGATCTTTTGTGATGTGGCAAGAGCCCTTTCCATTGCCGGACTCCTGCTGGTAAGAAGTGCCGAACTATTGTGGTTAGCCTATGCACTCACAGCGGTTCAAATGATGCTTTCTGCGGTATTTGAACCGGCAAAGACCTCTTCAATACCTAATGTAACCTCAGAAAGTGAGCTGGTGAATGCAAATGTGCTGTCCACGGCAACCTGGAGTATCATCTTTACCAGCGGGATGGCTATTGGAGGTTTTGCTACAGAATGGCTGGGAACGGATACCGTCTTTGTGCTAGATGCGTTCAGCTATCTGATTTCCGCCCTATTCATCTACAGAGCTGTGATCCCTCAGCAGACAATGAGTGAGGAAGAAAAAGCCAATACCAGGAATCCGCTCACAGGAATAAAAGAAGGATTGAACTACCTGACGGGAAACCGGCATATTTTACGTCCCGGAATTGCCAAAGGCGTGGCCAGTTCTTTTTTAGGCGGACTAGTGTATCTGCTCATTATAGTGAGTGAAGACATACTTATGATGGGAAGTATCGGATTGGGATTATTATACGCAGCCAGAGGAATAGGTACGGGAATCGGTCCGATCATCGGGCGAAGAGTATTTAAAGATGAACGGGATTGGGTAATGCTGATGGGATTGAGTATCGGGATAGCAGGAGCTATGTATATGGTGGTAGGGTGGACCAATACGATCTGGCTGATGATCCTGTTTGTGTTATTTGCCCATGCAGCATCGGGAGCGAATTGGGTTTCAAGTACGGTATTACTTCAAAAGAGGACCAAAGATACTTTTCGCGGAAGGATATTCAGTACCGAATGGCTGCTGTTCACGCTTGCAAATTCATTATCAGTCATCGTTGCTTCTCTCATTCTTGAATTCGAACTGGTCACAGTTAAACAGCTTATTCTCATATACGGAGCACTGATGGGGCTGGCCGGACTGATCTGGACATTGACGATCACCCGAAAGGAAAAGATCTATCAGTTAACATTGACAGAATAAGACCGGTTCATTTGATCAGGGCCATTTTCCTGGTTTGAATGAAAGAACCGGCTTCAAGCCGGTAAAGATATAAGCCGCTTGCTAACCCCATAGCATCGAAATTTATACTGTGAATACCTGCGGGTTTGACCTCATTTATCAAGGTTTCGATCAGTTGTCCGGTGATACTGTATATAGAAAGTTTCACCATACTGCTTTTAGCCAGGTGATAGTTAATGCTGGTGGACGGATTAAACGGATTCGGGTAATTTTGTTCCAGTTTAAAACCCGATGGAATCATGTTTTCATCTTCATTCCTGTTAGCGGTGATCATTTGGTTATTTACCACAGCGGGTACTAATCCTTCACTCATCGCAGAAATGGAAAACAAAGTTCCGCCCTCCGGATGAGGTGTATATTGGATGGTAGCAACACCATTGGTGGTAACAACCTCTGATTGTGATATTTCCCCATTACCGCTAAGGGTAAAAGAAACGGTGACTGATTGTTCAACCAGCCTGCCACTTTCGTCTGTAATGAAAACGGTGACCGGATATGTGGTTTGGTCCTCAGTTACTTTAATATCATCGGGCACGATCAGATTCAAGCCATAAGCATCGGTCCCATTTGATATAGATTTGATCTTAAATGCGATATCCCTTTTCGCACCGGATAGTGTCGGAGTTACGATATTCATCAAAGAAGTAACAGAAGTACTTGTATCTTTTTTGATGTACTCCCCGGACCATGTTTCATACCAGTTGATCTCGAATGATCCAGTTTCAAGGTCAGTTACCGAAAATTCTGTTTCTGATATATCCAAAGAATCTACCTTCCAGGCCCAGCCAAAAGCAGACGTATCGTTTTGCATTGAATAGAGATAAGCATCGTCACGCTCGATAGAATAGGCTGCGAAATCGGTGACAGACAGATCCAGATCTTCGACAAAAGAACCCAGATGAACATAGGTATTCATTACCTCATCGGTAAAGATGGATTTGGTGGTATAGTCCCACCAGAAAGGAGTGGAGGCCATTCCGGTTGCTAAACCTGACCAAAGTGCATTATGGAACTCCGTGTTATATCCTTCCGAACCGGTGGGGAAATACATAGCCGTATGACCCGCCTCACCGAACATGGCAGGCCGTTTACCGGATTCCTTCAATCCCTGATACGTATTTACCAGATTAAAAATGTTGTTATGGTAAGCATCTTCATAGGGTTGAGGGTAGTAGTAGGTCTGAGTTTCGTAATAATGGCGATTGGCAATATCCACCGGTATGTCTTTTTCTTTGAAGATCGAAACACTGCCAAAAGAAGCCGTGGTCGGGCGTTTATAAGGATCATGTTCTTTCAGATAGGCATCCATTTTATCGATCCATTCCAGGGCACCATTCTGATCTTTGATAAAGCCGGTAGTACCGTGCATTTCATTGATGATCTCCCAGATACCCAAAGCACGATGGTGGGCAAAGCGTGCGATCAGATACCGGTATTGTTTCAGCTGATATTCCCAGGCCAGACTATCGGAATAAAATTCAGTGGCATTAACTATCTCTTTGTAAGGATTGTAGATTTCGAAGTGAATGGGATCCCAGCCGGGTTCACCGTCACGCAGAAATGGATGTGCCCAGATCGAATACATCAGCATCATATTGCGATCTTCGAGCCAGCCCAGAATTTGTTCCAACCGACCCATTTTACGCTGATCGTATCGGCCAAGCCCGGAATCGATAGATTCAAATAAATACCGGCCTCCTCCATTTCCATAACCATCATAGGTGCCGTTCCAATAACCGATCATATTCAGATCATACGATCTGAGCACTTCAAGATCATTTTCCACTACATTCCATGGATAATACACCGCCAATCCGTAGAAGGGGGTTCCATCAGCGTGAATCAGATAATCCGGGTTCTCAGTGGAAACACGTAGTGGTCCGTGATGAGGAGATTCCACCGCGTCGAATGTCTGCATGGTAGTCGAATCTGATCCGGCAATATTATGCATAAAGATCTGATAGGACCAGGAGCCGGTTTCCATGGGTGCAAAATAGATCCTCCAGATACCATCGGTCTGATATTCATCATAAAAACCGTTAATGCGAAGCGTGTCTCCGGTTGGTGAAAAAAAACGGGCATAGAGATCCAGATCATCCGGGTCGTAAGGATTGTATATGGATACATGTTCGAGGTCCAATTCCAGTTCAAATGCCTCGAATAACCCGATATCGCCTTGTGTTGATTGTGAAATGTTTAGTACAGGTTGAACCGTTTCATCAAAGGTTTGGATCATCCTAGACTCGGAAGGGAGATATCTGATACCGGAGGTATCTACCGGAATAATCCGGTAAAAATAGGTTGAATAAACTGCGAGATCGGATTGAGTGAATGTAGTAGCCTCTGATTCGGTCACCAGCGTCTCATCAGACGGTTCAAAATCAGATTCATTACCGCGATGCACTTCAAAACCTGAAGTTCCGGCCATGTCATTCACTGTCCAGGTCAATTCAGCTTCATTCCCGTTTTTAGTTTCTGCATTGAATTGATCGATGGTCAGTCTGAAACCCGCTATTCTCAGATCATCAAACAGGACATCACCAAAACGGTTTGTGCCGGAGTTTTTATCAAAATAGAAATACAGATAATTCAACTGTTCGTTTTGTATCAGCCCTGAATCGAACTCAACCAGATAATCTTCCCAGGTGTTATTACCCGAAACATTCAGAGTGAAATCCTGATTTATCCCTCCAAGAAATCCAAAAACAGCCCGAAGTGTGATCGTGGTATATACACTGGATCTGATCTTTAGCCGGATGGTTGGATTTTCTGAAACATCCAGGTTTTCCGGAGAGGTAAACCGGATAAAATCATTTTCGGTGCTCGAAGAACTTCTATTGTAATCCACATTCAACACCCCGTTTGACTCATCCAGTCCGTAGGTTCCTTCCGCATTGGTCCACCATAAGGTTTTGGTGGTACCATTCCACAAGGTATCGGGCGAACCGTCCTCAAAGTCATCATGAAAACCCGTGATCTGGGCCGAAAGTGGGACAGTGAAAACGATCAAAAGACCAAAAAGTAAAATTAGAGGTGTTTTTTTCATGACAAGTTCCGAATTACTCCAATATTTTTATAAAAATAAAAAAGAGTTATTAAAGCGGATAGGTAACTCTTTTCAGTAATTTATATAAAATGACGGCTGTAGAAAAATAATTAATAAAATAAATTGAGTAAACTACCGGCTGATCTGTGGTTCGATCACACCGATAGCATCGAATTATTTAAATAATTGAGACATTATTCCTATATTTGAACTCAATTTTTCAATAAAGAATCACAGTCTTGAAATTCTGGAAATATGTGATCGCGCTCTGGATGACGCTTGTTATAATTGGAGGTTTTTTAATCCAGATCCCCGAGATCCCCATTCTTGAGCAATCCGCCCGAAATCTGTTCTTTCATGTGCCTATGTGGATGGCCATGTTCTCCATGTTCACCACCAGTCTGGTATTTAGTATCCGATATCTGAACTCACCCGACATTGAACTCGACATAAAAGCGGAAGCAGCAGCCAGGGTAGGGATGGTATTCGGTATTTGCGGACTCCTGACCGGATCGTTGTGGGCTAGATTTACCTGGGGTTCGTGGTGGACCTTTGCCGAACCGAAAATGAATCTGGCGGCCTTATCAATGATGATCTACGTAGCCTACTTCGTACTGCGTTCCGCGTTCGATGATGAGGATAAAAGAGCGAAGATCTCAGCTGTTTATAACATCTTTGCAATCACCACTATTCCGTTCTTACTATATGTAGTACCCCGGCAGTTAACCAGTTTGCATCCCGGCGCTGATGGTAATCCCGCGTTCAGTGAAATTACAGCTCCTGAACTCCGATACATCCTGTACCCGGCCATGCTTGGATTTATTGCGTTGGCATTCTGGGTTTTCAACATCACCTACAGGTATAAAAAGGTAAAAACGAGACTCGATAATTTGTAATTTCAAGCTATTAATCTAATTTGATGCAAGAAGATTCACTCGCCGTCGTTGACACGCTTACTCAGGTTTATTCTCAGAAATGGGCCGGACCCGAGATGATGGATCAAACCAATGCATTTATTGCTTTTATGTATTCAAACAATCTGATTTTTGTAGTACTCGGGGTTACCCTCATCATTTGGGCGGTACTCCTGTTCTTCCTGTTCAGGGTAGACAAAAAAATCACAACACTAGAAGAAAAGATCAAAAACGACTGATATGAAGCCAAAGTTAATTCTGGGAATTGTAGCCATCGTTGGATTTACCTCACTGTTGATGTATAACTTCGGTGAAAGCATCAGCACTTATACAGATTTTGAGACGGCAGAAAATATGAAGACGGCCCATGTGCCCGGTACCTGGGATAACACGCAGGATTACGGCTTCTCAAAAGAAAGCATGCAGTTTACCTTCTTTATGAAAGACGAAGCCGGTAATACCCGAAAGGTGATCTATCCCCGGCCGAAGCCTAATAATTTTGAACAAGCGGATCGTCTGGTGGTTATTGGTGAACTCCGTGATGATGTTTTTTATGCCGACGAAATGCTGATGAAGTGTCCGTCGAAGTATAATGCCACCAATCCGGACGAATATACCGCCACCTCATCTACACAGAGCCTCTAAGTACTATGCCCGGATTTATCGGAAAAATTCTCATCTCGCTGTCGTTCTTTATTACCACGCTCAGCCTGATGTTCTATTTCGTTGCAGCTCAGAAAGACAGTGAACGCCACCTTAAAGTAGGAAACTGGCTGTTTGCCATTAAAGGAGTGCTGATACTGGTCGCCTCCGGAATTTTACTGGATCTGCTGATCACCCATCAGTTTCAGTATTACTATGTATTCAACTACACGAGTCTGGATCTGGATCTTAAATACCTGATCTCTGCCTTTTACGGAGGGCAGGAGGGAAGCTTTTTACTTTGGATCCTGTTCTCCTGGCTGGCCGGATTCTCATTGATGAAGTGGACCCGGGCGCCCTACAAAGCTCCCGTAATGTTCTTTCTGGCACTCACACAGTTCTTTTTATTGACGATGGTGCTGGGTTGGAAGTTAGACGGTATCAGTATTGGTGCCTCGCCGTTCCGCACCATTGCTGAGGAGATGCCGAATGCACCGTTTATTCAAGCCAATCCCGATTTTGTCCCTGCCGACGGCTCCGGATTGAATGATCTGTTGAAAAGTCCGTGGATGATGATCCACCCACCGATCCTTTTTCTTGGTTTTGCAAGCATGACCATTCCCTATGCCTTTGCGATGGCTGCACTCTGGAAACAGAAATACAATGAATGGGTAGCTCCTGCATTACCATGGACCCTTGCGGCTAATCTCGCTTTACTGATCGCGATCTTTCTGGGAGCGTATTGGGCATATGTGACATTATCCTTCGGTGGTTACTGGGCATGGGACCCTGTGGAAAATGCTTCGCTGGTTCCATGGTTAATCGGAACCGCCGGTATTCATGCCATGGCGATACAGCGGAAGAGTTCAGTGGCGCAGAAGTCGTCGCTATTGTTTGCCATACTTGCTTATGTGGCCATTGTTTATGAGACATTTCTGACCCGTTCAGGAATCCTGTCCGATTCTTCCGTGCACAGTTTTGTAGATCTGGGACTTTACAATCAGCTGTTACTATTCATGGTTATAATTACCGGTGTTGGACTTGGATTCTTTGCCTGGAGATATAAAGAACTTCCATCAAAGCCACTGGAACCAAGTATATTGAATCGCGAATTTATGACCTTCTCCGGAGCACTGTTACTCTTTATTCTTGGGGTGGTGATCATTTTAGGGACCAGTTCTCCCATCATCGGATTGCTTTTCCATGAGAATCCGACTCCCCCTGAGATCAGTTTTTATAACGACTGGAGTATGCCGATCGCCATTGTGATGGCACTGATCACCGTGATCGGTCAGTTTGTATACTGGAAGAAACAAAATTCAGAATCGCTTTCATCCTCACTCACCCTGCCTTTACTGGTTACTTCCGTACTAACCGTAGGTTCTATAATGTGGATGAATGTTCGTGACATCTATTACATGATCTACCTGTTCTCCGGATATTTCGCAATAATCGGTAACGGATGGATGATGGTTAAACTCGCGATCAAAAACCCAAAGGTGATCGGTGGCTCGCTCACCCACGTTGGTTTTGGGATGTTGCTGGTTGGGATACTCTATTCATCCGCCTATAACGAACCGGTTCTTGATCAGAATACGGTAAATTACAACAATGCCGTACTTCGGGGGGAAGTGAATGACGAGCAGGGCTTCAAAGTCTCACAGACGGTAGAAATGATGGAATTGAAGCTCGACGAACCTAAACTGGTGAATGGTAGGTACGAGATCACTTATGAAGGGTATGATCTTATGAATCAGAACCGGCCCGGACAGCAGACTTACACCATCAAATTCAACGATCTGAAAACCGGTCGCGAATTCTACATGTATCCTGAAGTGTACCCGATGCTTTCAGGATCAAGTGCAGAAAATATACAATGGTCCGTGGATCCGGATGTTAAAGCCGGGTTATTAAAAGATATCTATTTGTACGTAGCAGGAAGTTCATTCATAGATCAGACGAATAAGCAGAAAGCTAAAGAGCAGGAAGCAACAACCGAAGCGGTAGCCGATACCGAAGAACCCCTGGAGCAAACCATTAGGATGCGAAAAGGGGAGACCATAGAAGTAGGAGGATTTGAATTTACCTTTACCAACTTCATCATGGCGGATTCTACCTCAATGCCGGATAATCAGGGGGTTGGTGTTCGTGCAAGAGTAGAAGTATTGCACACTGCGAGCCAGCGTAAGCATATCATTGAGCCGTTATTTGCCGTGTATGTGGAAGATGAAGTGAGCTACACCAAATCTTATCCGGTAACCATTCCTGATTACGATATCAGTTTCAGATTCTCTAATCTTAATCCCGATGACAGCACCGTAGAACTGACCATTGTTGGATTGGATGAGAAATTTGAAGATGACTGGATCCTTATTGTAGGAGAGAATAAACCCTTTATCTCGGTCGTTTGGCTGGGTACTTTTCTGTTGATGGGAGGATTTAGTATTTCGATATTCCGTCACTGGGGAAGAGAAAGGGCCAAAGCCTGAGTCACTACACAAATTTGAGTAATTAAGGAATAGATATGATAAACCTGCGATCTGAATTAACTCTTAATAAAGGGATGTATCCTTTACTGGTAATTCTGATCATATTCATTTCTTTCGCTCAGGCAACAGCTCAAACCAATGAAGATCTCTCTGATCAGAACCTTCCGTCGCCGCACGGGGCACTACTCAGATCTTTTGTACTACCCGGTTGGGGACATCAGTATATCGATAAGCATAACTGGACCCGCGGTCAGTATCACATGGCGGCGGATGTTGCGATGATCCTTACCTATGTTGGTATTACCACCAGAACTACGCATCTGGAGAGTAACCTTGAAACATTTGCAATGAGCAAGGCTCATACTGATCTGAGTTCCAGAGGGAGGGAATACAGACTTGCTGTGGCAGGCTTCAACACACTTACCGAATACAATGATTATCAGCTGAGATCCAGAAACTGGGATAATCTCATTGCCGATACTCCTGACAATCAGTGGAACTGGGAGAGTACCTCTGAGCGGTTGCAGTATCAGGACATGCGGGAACGCATTGATCGTAATAATAATCAGTTGCCGGGTATTCTAACGCTGATGGTAGCTAACCGGGTGCTTAGTGGACTGAATTCTTTTGTCCGGGCCCGTAATCTGATGGATAATCCTCCTGCCGCCAGCTTCTCGTATTTGAATGAATCCGGTCAGCGGGGTGTGACTGCCAATATCCGCTTCAATTTTTAATCCCCCGAAGAGGGGCTCCTCATCCCACTCAAAACTCAACATTCAAAACTATTCCCCATTCACGAGGAGCGAATACGACGAAGTGATCTCAGGATTGTGATTTAGTTACCTCATTCCTAAACCCAAAAACCATTCACGAGCAAAGCGAAGTGATCTCTGGATCTCGGGCAAGAATACAGATACAGAGACTGCTTCGCTCCACTCGCAGATGGTAGGTATTTGTGGCATGTATCAGGAACTGTCTCCCATTCACGAGGAGTGCATACGACGAAGTGATCTCAGGATTTTGATTTTGTTACCTTATTCCTGAACCCTGAACCATTCACGAGCAAAACGAAGTGATCTCAGGATTTCGAGCAAGAATACAGATACAGAGACTGCTTCGCTCCACTCGCAGATGGATGTTATAATAAATCCCAACCTATACTTAAATCCAACCATTCAGGATTAGTCTTCTCAATCAACTCAATCTTTTTTTGCCTACTTCCGGATTTTATTTGTTGCTCTCTCAATCTTGCTTCTTCATTAGTTTCAAAACCTTCAAAATAGACAAGCTTATCAACATTATAACGAGCTGTAAAACTCTTAGGGGAGACCTTCTTTTTATGTTCCGTTACTCTTTTTAGTAAATCGGTACTTTTACCGGTGTAGATTACGGTCCTTCTTTTGTTTGCCATTAGATACACATAGTATACTTTGTCTAAATCCATGGTAGTACTGATTTAATCTGCTAATGATAATAGGATATTCTATATATATCCATTCACGAGGAGCGAATGCGACGAAGTGATCTCAGGATTGTGATTTTGTTACCTTATTCCTGAACCCAGAACCATTCACGAGCAAAGCGAAGTGATCTAAGGATCTCGGGCAAGAATACAGATACAGAGACTGCTTCGCTCCACTCGCAGATGGTCGGGAATCGCGGATTAGTTGGATTTAAGGATGATCTTGGATTAATATTTCTGCGAAATCTAATCATCCGTTTAACACGTGAATCAATAGCCATTTACAGTGACTGGTTTCATAGCCACTAATTGTTATTTATACGCGCAGGGTTAAAACCCATGCTTGTTTATGTCCTTGGTCGTTGTCCTATCGAATTCGAGCTAAATATTTGTCTTGAACATAAGTGAGCATGGACTTCAGTCCTGTGATGTCGGGTAAGAAGACTTGTCAGTATTGTGCAGATCCTTCGGTCGTCACATTCGCTCTTCCCTCTGGATGACACCGGCTTATCAGATACTAAGCGCTCAACTAATAACTAATCACTAAAAACTAAACCCTGCGAAGCTTAAGCGAAGTGATCTCAGGATTGTGATTCAGGAATACAGAGACTGCTTCGCTCCGCTCGCAGATGGTTCAGCCTGATACAAAGAAGTAAAGCATACTATTTTCCGTTATCTTAGTTCTGTAAAAACGATCAAACAAGTATGCCCCGATATAAATTAACCATAGAATATAATGGAGCCGCATTTAACGGTTGGCAGATTCAACCCGATGTGGTTACGGTTGAAGGGGAAATAGAAAAAGCCTTACAGAGAATACTTCAATCCCCGGTCGATGTGGTAGGTCAGGGCAGGACCGATGCCGGTGTCCATGCAAGAGGGCAGACAGCTCACGTGGATCTACCCGGATCCATAGATCTACAGAAATTATTCCACGGAGTCAACGGACTTGTTGGTGCCGATATTCAGATCGTGAATTGGGAAGAAGTCTCCGATGACTTTCATGCCCGTTTTGATGCAGTGTATCGTGAATATGAATACTGTGTGCTGAAATATGACGCGCCGTTGATGAACAATATGGGATGGTGGTCCGGTAAAGTTCCGGATATCGAGGTACTAAATGAGGCGGCGGCTCTGATACAGGGAGAACACGATTTTGACGGCTTCTCTAAATTCAATCCGGAGAACTATACCACTTTGTGTGAGGTCCTGTTATCAGTTTGGGAAGAGCAGGAGGGTTGTTTGGTGTACAGAGTACGGGCTAACCGGTTTTTGAGGAATATGGTGCGGCGTCTGGTAGGCACGATGATGGAAGTAGCTACGGGAAAGATGAGTTTGAGGGAATTTGAAGGAATGTTGAAGGGGGAGAAAGCTTCAGTCAGCGCCTATACAGCACCGGCAAAAGGATTGGTGCTTCAGAAAGTTTTTTATGAAAAAAATGAAAATTAATGTTGACTGTGGGAGCCTTATCTCTTTATATTTGTCGCCTCTTCAGAAATGAAGAGTGATTCATTCCTCGGTAGCTCAGTGGCAGAGCAAGGGATGTTATCCGCCGGCTGGCGGACGTTGGTTCACCAACGACATTTATTGAAAAGTCACAAAATATCTTCCTCGGTAGCTCAGTGGCAGAGCAATCGGCTGTTAACCGATCGGTCGTTGGTTCGAATCCAACCCGGGGAGCTTCAAAGCCTCATCCGCATAGCGAGTGAGGTTTTTTTTATGTATTTAAATTGAGCAATCGGCTGTTATCCGTCAGCTGACGGACGTGGTCGATCCAACCCGGGGAGCTTTGAAGCCTCATCCGCTGAGCGAATGCGAAGCAAGTACCCAATCTTTAATTCTTAATTTTGAATTTTTAATCCCTCGAAGAGGGGAAACTCAACACTCAAAACTATTCCCCATTCACGAGGAGCGCATGCGACGAAGTGATCTCAGGATTAGTATTCAGGAATAAGATCCGGAGACTGCTTCTCCGTCAGCCGACGGATCGCAGATGGAAGTATAGACTGTATTTCATAGCTATACCTAATCCCTAATTCCTAATCCCTAATTCTTAATTCTTAATTCTTAATTACGCTGAGCGAAAGCGAAGCAAGTACCCAATTTTTAATTCTTAATTTTGAATTTTTAATCTTTAATCCCCGAAAAGGGGCTCCTCATCACTCAACGCCTTCCCACCATTTGGGATAGGATTCGCTAAGTGCGTCTAGCTCTACCGGTTTGCCAATAATCGGAGTAACTAATTGAACAGATGCTTGCTCAGCAAGAGCAGATATACGCATAAGGGGTTCATCCCACGCATGTACAGCAAGAGTGAATTTAGACGAGTGGACAGGAAATAATCGTTCTGCACGCAGATCTTTGGTTGCCTGTATGACCTCTTCCGGGTGAAGATGGATTTCTCTCCATGCGTCGTTGTATTGACCATTATCTAGAAACGCGAGGTCGATCGGACCATGTAACTCCCCGATCTCCTTAAAATGAGGACCGTAGCCGGAATCTCCTCCGATATAGATCTTCTGATCCGGGGTCTCTATCAGATAGGAAGCCCAAAGCGTGTTCTTGGCACTTATCCCTCTGCCGGAAAAATGTCGGGCCGGTAAGATGTGAATCATGAGGGAGTCCAAAATGGTGACCTTTTGATACCAGTCCCTCTCCTTTATCTGTTGTTCCGTGTATCCCCATTTCTCAAAATGCGCGCCGACTCCGAGTCCACAGAGTACCGTCTTAGTTTTTTCCTGCAACTTCAGAATAGTGGAATGATCTAAATGATCGTAGTGATCATGACTTATCATCAGTACATCGATGTCGGGCAGATCCTCAACGGTGTATCTGTCGGTACCGGGATAGGCTTTTACGGTGCCCGGAACCGGAGAGGCGTTTCCACTGAATACCGGATCCACTAATATCCGGATTCCATCCAATTGCAAGAAAAACGAAGAATGACCAAACCAGACCAGGATATGTTGGTCTGGGTTTAAGTTGGATAATTCAGTTTTAGAGGACGGGATCAAATCTTGAGGCCTGGTGCGCGGGTGTGACTTAAAAAACTGATTATAAATTACTCCCCACATGGAGTAACCTTCGGTCAGATCCGGAGTGGGAATTTGATTGATAAACTTCCCGTCGTCAAAATTATCGGAGGAACTCATCCTCTCAAGCCGTGCTCCGGTTGGCTTCGCACCGAACTTATCCTGTTTCATGTATAAAAAAGTGGCGCCAACCAAGAATACAATCACGCTCAAAAGTATAGTTCCTGACACTTTAAGTACTTTCAAAACCTCTGATTAATTTTTACTCAAAATAAGGATACCAAGATGGAAATCACCAGTTAAATCTTAGTACAGCTTTTAACGCAATGATGCGGTACACGGTGCAAGCTCATAATCGAGTCCGGTCATTTAATAACGCTTTTATCCCAAATGCAGGAAAGGTGATTCCCTGCTTTAATTCAAGATCCTCCCAAAAGAAGTAACCGGCCATAAAGCGGAATTAGCGAATTTGAATAATATCACTTATTGTCAGCCACATCGAAGAAATAATCTATAAGGTCTTGGTTATGTACAGGGTATGTATTGTTTTATTCATTTTCGGGGCATTATTACAATCGGTTTCTGCACAGGAAAGTCCGGAGTTAAATATAACGGGCAGTAGTCCCTCCGTAAGTAAAGGTACGATCGACACGGAGTTGCTTTCTTCCATTATTCAGGAAAAGCAAAAAGATCTGCGCGACCGGGTTCTGAAGAATACCATCATCAAAGAATTTACCAGAGATAAGGCAGGCTATCAGAAAAAACTGAATAATTTCACCTCCTTTAAATATGTGTATGATCTGGTGAATATTATCATAAGCGGAAAGAATAAGACGGCCATGACCAAACAGGCTATTGTGAAGACGGCAGAGTTTGGTTTTGTATTCGGACTGGCGTTGTATGCAGATGATGAATTGGTAAAGAAAGCCGGCGTAACCTATGATAACGGACTGATCGGGACGAATTCGGAAGGGATCGAAGATCTTAATGTACTGATCGATCTGTGTCTGAAAATTGTATTGGAGAACCCGGATGTGTATCAGGAACTCTTCAGCCTGAATGATGCCTTTACGGATCAACAGTTTAAACGGTGGTACGAATCGGATAATGTGTTTGAGCTGGAGTATCAGAAGGCGGATTCTGCGGGGAAGATCGCTCTGTTAAATAAACAACAGGAAGTAAAAGAACGGGTTGAGCCACTGCTTAAATTCGCCTCCGGTCTGCAGGGGCTTTTTAAAGAGATCAGAAAAATAGAGGATATGTCCTTTAAACAGGATCTGACAAACCTGAAGAATGGACTTTTCGAGTTAAGTGATTCGGAGATCTCAGAATCTCTGGATTCTATGAAGGTGAAGTACGGCACTATTATGACCAAAGAACAGCGAGGCTACATCAATAAGCTGACAGAGTTACTAAACCAACATGTGTATTTCAAGGATTTCAGAGATCTTTATAGGTTCTACATCGGCCTTTCAAAATCAGACCTGAGTGACTTTTCCCTGACACAACAACAGTTTCAGGGACTTAAACATGTGCTGTTCAGGTTTATTGATGTCTCTCGGAATCATTATCCGAGTGATGTAGTGGCCACGGTCATCGAATTAGTACTGGAAAATACTTTTCTTGAATATAATGACGATGCCGGACGATTGGTGGGAGCCGCTCAAGGCAACGGTAAGTACGGATATTTGTACATAGATTTTGAGTCGCTGATCGCTCAGATGGATGATACGTTTTCTTCTGCAGGCAGGAGAGGTATAACCAAATATGTAACTCCTTATGTAACCATCGGAACCAATTACGGGGTGTTTACCGACGATAACTCCTTGTTACCTGCAGACGGTCAAACCGGTTCGCTGGATAACATTTATTTTGCCAGCGAAAAGATCGGTATTAAGTGGAAGATCTGGAACTGGAAATACACGCGGTCTTTTTCGCCGGGTGAAAACTACCGGTATTACGGGCAACAGTATTACTGGTATCGTCCACAGAAAGAGCCGCTGGTGAGTGATCTTCATGTGGTATTATTCGGCTCAGGATTGCTCTATAATCTGGTTGATCTGAAATCGGAGGAGTCGTTCAGTTATACTCTGTTTGGCAGCGGTCTGGGCGTCACTTTTTATAACGGACTATCTGCCGGTATAGGATATTCTGTCCCCATCGTTAATAATGAATTATCCAGGGAAAACGGATTCATTAATTTCGGTATCGATATACCTATCATAGAATATATTACGGCGGCAACTAATCGGTAACTACCGGAGAATAATTGATTGTTCATATTAGCTTCATATCAAGTGCTTTTAATATTGAAGTTATGAATATTTAAATAAGGGCGGGATCATGTTACATTTAATCATTGTGCTGGTAATTATTGCGATCGTAGCTTTATTGCACTATCTGTTGTTTACAAAAATGGCTGAACAGGCAATTGATAAGAAAAAATCAGCTTCGACGATCGAACTAGACGATTGAATTCCCGGGTTGGATTCTGTGCTGTTCAGCATGTCTGGAAAATCTCTCAGAATGTGCACTTACAACCATTTCAAATTTCTTCATTATCCCCGTACTTTCTGCAAAAAACCGGAGATAGCTTATGAAGATCTTTAAGTGGGGGGTATTCTTAATTTTATTTAGCTCAGGCTATCTCACCAATGCGCATGCACAACAATCAGTACCAACCGTTTTTGAGGATGCTCCGGCTGCCTATTGGCTGTTTCCGCCGGACATATCGGGTCAGGAATACGGAGTTTATCACTTTCGTAAGGTATTTACTCTTGATGAGATCCCGGATGAATTTATTATTCACATCTCTGCGGATAACCGGTACCGGTTATATATTAATGAGGTGTCGGTTTCAACAGGACCCCAACGCTCGGATCTGATGCATTGGCGTTACGAAACCGTCGATCTTGCCCCATATCTGAAAAAAGAGAATGTGCTTGCTGCTGTTGTATGGAACTGGGGGGTACATAAACCGGCCGCACAATTCAGTTACCGAACGGCATTTCTTCTACAGGGAAATAGTGAAACGGAAGCCCGGTATGTGAATTCTGATAAAAGCTGGAAAGTATTTTCAAATGCTGCCTACCAACCAGATCCGGTCGAATGGGGACAGGTTGATGGATATTACGTTTCCCCGCCCGGTGAAATGATCGATGGCAGTATATATCCGTGGGGATGGAAAGATGTAGACTATAGGGATGCGCATTGGCAGCAACCGGATACTAATGAAGGATGGGGGGCGGATATCTTTGGAGTTCGGGGAGACCGACCAACAGGAGAAGGGAATAAATGGCAGCTGGTTCCAAGAACGATCCCGCAAATGGAAGAACGGGAGATCCGCTTTTCCACAGTGCGAAGATCGGAGGGAATAACCACAAATAATGAATTTCTGAAAGCTTCAGGAGATCTGCTAATTCCCGCGAATACATCGGCGACGATACTCATTGATCAATCTTATCTCACCAATGCCTATCCGGTCATAACATTGAGTAAAGGCCGGGGAAGTAAAATTACCTTTACTTATGCCGAATCTCTGAAGGACTCTACAGGATTTAAGGGGAACAGAAATGAGATCGAAGGTAAAAGTATAAAAGGTCTGCAGGATGTGATCCTTCCCGGAGGGGGGGTATTCAGAACCTATCAAACTTTATGGTTCAGAACGTATCGGTTTGTACAGGTAGAGGTACAAACAGGCATCGAAGATCTTGTAATCCATGATCTGCATGGAATATTCACCGGATATCCGTTTGAATTAAAGGCCTCATTTGATAGCGATGCCGGCTGGATCGCTGATATGTGGGAAATGAACTGGCGCGGAGCCAGAGTGTGCGCCTGGGAAACCTATTTCGATACACCGTATTACGAACAGCTTCAGTATATCGGTGATACCCGCATTCAGGCTTTGATCACTTTGCACATGAGTGATGATGACCGGCTGGTTCGTCAGGCGATCTCTCATTTCAATGATTCCAGAATTCCTGAAGGCATCACAGCAAGTCGTTATCCATCAGAGTTACCACAGTATATTCCTACTTTTTCGCTTATCTGGGTATCCATGGTCCATGATTATTGGATGTATAGGGAGGATGATTCATTCGTAGCTTCGATGTTGCCCGGAATAAGAGCGGTTCTGAATTGGTTCGAAGAAAAAGTTGATGAAACCGGATTAACGGGCCCGATCGATTGGTGGCCGTATATCGACTGGGCTCCGGGGTGGGAATTGGGCCGACCACCTTCAGCCAAAGATGGTCATTCGGTGATGATTTCCTTGCAATTTGTGTATGCACTGCAACGAGCCGCCGAACTGGAGGCTGATCTGGGAAATGAATTGAATGCTGAGCATTACCGGGAACTGGCTGAACAGATCAGCCGTTCAGTTAAAAAGCTGGCCTGGAATCAGGACCGTCAAATGTTCAAAGATGCTTTGGAATCTGATGAATATAGCCAGCATACGAATACTATGGCCATTTTAACCAATACCATCAAACAGGAAAAGGAAGTATTGTTAGAACGAATACTGGCCGATACCACCATCACACAGGCAACCTATTACTACGGATTTTATGTGTTTGAAGCATTATATGAAGCCGGGTTAGCCGATCAGTATATCGACAGACTGGGACCCTGGAAGAACATGCTGGCAATGGGTTTAACGACCACCCCTGAAGAGCCCGAACCTACGCGATCTGATTCCCATGCCTGGAGTGCTCATCCAAATTACGGATTGCTGGCAACCGTACTTGGAATCCGCCCTAATGAACCGGGTTTTAAAACGGTACTCATCCGGCCACAACTTGGAGAACTTGAGTTTGCAGAAGGTACTATGCCCCATCAGAATGGTATCATCACCGTTAAATTAGAAAGGGTTGGGGAAACAGGAGTGGAAGCTACGATCACATTACCATCCGGACTACGTGGAATATTTGAATGGCAAGGGAGACAGATTGAATTGACTTCAGGTATTCAGAATTTCCGGATCTGATTGCACAACCAGGTGTTTTCAAAAAAGAAGATGCAGATTTCAACACGGGATCTGCATTTTTTTAATAATGTTGTATAAGTTTGAATTTATTAACTTATAACTATGGAAACACAAGTAAAACGAATAGTATCGGAGTTCAATCAGGAATTAAAACTGAAGGGTTTCAATGTGTTTCGCATTGAAGATGACAGTGAATCCACACGCACTTACAGCCGTAAAGATTTCTACAAAATTTGCCTGACTACCGGCAAAAGTGTAATCCACTATGCCGACCGCAGTTTCGAGGCAGATGACACCGTTCTGTTTCTTGGAAATCCAAATATCCCATACTCATGGGAGACAAAATCAACCCGATACGTGGGATATACCTGCTTATTTTCTGAGGAGTTTTTTCAGCATTCCGATCGTTCTGAAAGCCTGTTGAAATCTCCTTTATTTAAAATAGGAGGAACTCCGCTTCTCAAAGTATCTCAGGAACAGAGGGAATACCTGAATTCCATTTTTCAGCGCATGATCGAAGAGCAGGATTCTGATTATATCTATAAAGATGAACTGATCAGAAATCACATCAATACCTTGCTTCATGAGGCGTTAAAGTTGCAACCTTCCGAAAATTTTGATACGCACAACAACGCAGCTTCCCGTATCACAAGAGTGTTTCTGGAATTGCTTGAACGACAGTTTCCTATCGAAAAAAAGGACACTCCACTTCAGCTGAAAACTGCCGGTGATTTCGCTGCTAATCTCAATATACACACCAATTATCTCAACCGGTCCGTAAAAGAGATAACGGGTAGGTCTACTTCCGATCATATCAGTGAACGGATTGCTAACGAAGCTAAAGCTCTTCTTCAACATACAGATTGGAATATTTCAGAAATCGCTTATTCATTGGGATTCGAATATCCCACCTACTTTAACAACTTCTTCAGGAAACAAACCAATTCAACACCGTCCGCTTTTCGTGAAAAAGTTTGAATTGTATAAGTTATGGTTTGAATAGTATTAGTACGAGGCAGGAGAGATTGAGTACCTTATTGTTGAACCAGACAATGAGGGAGTATGAAACGATTACTAATTTTTATCAGTGCCGCTCTGGTACTGTCGCTATCAACTCAGATAAGTAAGGCTCAGAATAAGCATGAAGCATCAGTGAATGTTTCAGAAGGAATTTTCCCGAAAGGCACCAAAGGTCCAGCGCAGTTCTTTACCGGTAATGCCTACAATACCGGGTTGGTTGGTATGGATTCAACCTATACGACTTTAGTTGGTAATGTCTATTTCGAAGCCGGAGCAAGAAGTAACTGGCACTCACATCCTGCCGGACAAATTCTGATCATCACTGCAGGGGTGGGATACCATCAGATAGAAGGTGAACCCATTCAGGTGATGAGAAAGGGCGATGTAGTAAAATGTCCGCCAAATGCGAAACACTGGCACGGTGCGAGTCATGATACCGGGCTTCAGCAAATGTACATCATTCCGAATATCGAAAAAGGGGTGGTGGAATGGATGGAAGCCGTAACCGACGAACAATACGATCAGGCAAACCAATAAAAAAACGATTATGAAAGAGGATAAACATCATCAAAAATCGACACAGAGCAGAAAACAGTTTTTGCAACGTTCTGCTCTTGCAGGTGCCGGATTATCACTGGCAGCACCTTTCCAATTATTTGCTGAAACAAGTTCAGATCTGAACGGAATAGCAAAAACAAACATCAAGACAAAAGGATATGCAGCGAAGGATACTTCTGGAGTGTTGTCGCCATGGGAATTTGAAAGACGACCTGTGGGGGATGATGATGTTCTGATTGATGTGAAATTTGCCAGCATTTGTCATTCTGATATTCACCAAATGAAGGGACACTGGGGGCCGCAACAATATCCTCAGGTTCCGGGACATGAAATCGTAGGAATTGTAACCGCAGTTGGTAAAAACGTAACTAAATTTAAAGTGGGTGACCGTGCCGGTGTTGGCTGTATGGTTGACAGTTGCATGGAATGTGATAGCTGTAAACATGGCGACGAACATTATTGCGAACGAGGTGAAACTCTTTTCACATACGGTTATCCGTCTGAAGAATCACCAACCGGAATTACTCAAGGTGGGTATTCCGATAAAATTGTTGTTCGCGACCATTTTGCCGTTCATATTCCGGAACATATCAGTTTTGAGGAAGCAGCTCCTTTGCTGTGTGCCGGAATCACCACGTATTCCCCACTTATAACAGCGGATTTTAACATTGGTGATAAAGTAGGAGTAGCGGGAATTGGAGGCTTAGGTCACCTTGCCGTTAAACTGGCGGTGTCTAAAGGTGCAGAGGTATATGCATTTACCACTACAGCTGACAAAGTTAAAGACATTGAAAAATGGGGTGTTAAAGAAGTTATTGTGGTAGATGACAAGCAGAGTAATCTGGTTGGTTACCGTCAATTACTCGACTATATGATCTGTACCATTCCGTATGAATTTAATTCTGCCCCTTACATATCATGCGTGAAGCCATATGGTACGTTTACCTATGTGGGTATGCCGGAAGGTTTCTCCCTCAATATGAATAACATTGCATTAGCATCATCACGAGTGAATTTTAATGCTTCACTGATTGGTGGAATTCCGGAAACACAAGAAGTAGTGCATTACTGTGCAGACAATGGGATACGTCCCGAAATCCAAATTATAAATGCCGATCAGATAAATCAGGCATGGAAAGATGTGGAAGACAAAAAAGCGAGATACCGATATGTGATCGATGCTGCCACATTTGGTTAAGAATTTTAATTACAAATAAAACAAAAGAGAAAATGATTTTACAGGAAACATATTCACTATCAAACGGAGTAGAAATACCAAAGATCGGACTGGGAACCTGGTTTAGTAATGGGGATGAAGCCATCAACATCGTTAAGAAATCGGTAGAAGCCGGTTACCGTCATATCGACTCAGCTCAGGCTTATCAAAATGAGAAAGAGATGGGCGAAGCTATCAAAAACAGTGGTGTAGCTCGTGATGAGATCTTCATTACCACCAAGTTGGCTGCTGAAATCAAATCGTATGATGAAGCCGTTAAATCTATTGATGAATCACTCGAAAAAATGGGATTGGAATACATCGACCTGATGATCATTCACAGCCCAAAACCATGGCAAAATTTTTTGGAAGACGAACGATACTTCGAAGGAAACCTGGAAGCATGGAAAGCCTTGGAAGAAGCCTATGAAGCCGGAAAACTGAAAGCGATCGGGGTCTCTAACTTCGAAATTGAAGATCTGAAAAACATCATAGACAATTGCAAAATCAAGCCAATGGTTAATCAGATTCTCGCTCACATCAGTAATACACCCTTTGAAGTGATCGAATTCTGTAAAGAAAATGACATCGTGGTAGAAGCGTATTCTCCGATCGGTCATGGTGCTTTGCTTGATGAGGAAGATTTAAAAGAAATGGCGGCTAAATACAATGTTTCTGTAGCTCAGTTAGCCATCCGCTACTGTCTACAATTAGGATTACTTCCGCTTCCAAAAACTACCAATGAAGATCGCATGAAAAGTAATGCAGCCGTTGATTTCGAAATCTCTGACGAAGATATGGAAACTCTGAAAAACAGAGATAAGATCGAAGATTACGGCGAAGCAAGTAAATTTCCGGTATTTGCAAAGTGAAATAAGGAGAACTGACGATTATGAAAATCACAAAAAACGGACAAATCCCATCCATGAAAGGACCGGAAGACTGGTTCACGGGATCGGTAATAGTTGACGGATTATATCAACAGGAAGAGAAAACAAAAGGTGCCGGAGCTCTGGTGACTTTTTCACCGGGTGCACGAACGGCGTGGCATACACACCCTGCCGGCCAAACTCTGATTATTCAATCAGGTTTAGGTTGGGTTCAGAAAGAAGGCGGCCCGATTGAAGAAGTCCGACCCGGAGATATCGTATATTTTGAACCTGATGAAAAACACTGGCACGGCGCTTCTGCAAACAAGGGAATGAGTCACATTGCCATTCAGGAAGCTGTTGATGGAGAAGTAGTTACCTGGATGGAGCATGTAACCGACGAACAGTATTCTAAAGAAGACTAACCATCTGACAGAGATTCCCTGTCAATCCTTGCGACTACCTTTCAACAACAAGTTTTGCAAGGATTTCATATATCCCCGGACCGCTGAGTTTAAACTACTCAGCGGCTCTTTTAATTAGAACAAAAGAGGTTATTATGAGCGATCTATCAACCACATTGACCGATAAAGAAATACAGCAAATAGCAGAAAAGGATGACTTTCACATTGCTCCTTATCGGGCTGATGGTGAGACTTTCGGCACACCAACCTGGATATGGGTCGTAGAAACAGACGGCGAACTGTTTGTGAGGGCCTACAACGGAATATCCTCCCGCTGGTATCAGTCTGCAAAAGAACAAAAAGCCGGTAAAATTGAAGCGGCCGGTATGAAAAAGAAAGTTCGGTTTGAGCTAATTTCAGACCATAAATTGAACGAAAAGATTGATGAAGCCTACCGCAAAAAGTACAGTAGTAGTCCATATCTGAATTCAATGATCAGAAGCCGGGCAAAAGCGGCAACCGTTAGAATTTTACCCGGAGAGTAGAGTTTACTATTTACAGATTCAGTCAGGCACCTGCTACGGTTTAAGATGTGTGATCAGAAAATCAATTACCTCTTTCCGAACATGATCCGCATCAAACATTTCTCCAAAATGAGGTGCGTCTTCAACGATGATCAGCTCATTTTCTACATCATAAATATCGAGCCACGAGCTTAGTAATTTTGACTGCTTGTTAGAAACGATGTCATCTTTTTCACCATGTATAATAATGAAAGGTGGGTCGTTCTCATCAATATACGTAAGTGGGCTTGCTGCTTTAGCTAAATCCGGACGGGAAAGGGGAGTAGCTCCAATCAGAATGGCTTCTGGTGATTCCGGATTATCATTTCCCGGGAATAGCATTAAATCTATCGGGCCGTAGAAATCAACCACGCCTTTATATTCAAAAGGCCGGTACGAATCGTCTGTATAAAATTGGGAGATCGCATTGTTCTGTGAGGTCCCCATTAAAGTGGCAAGATGACCACCGGCTGAGAAGCCCATCAAGGCTACATTATCAAAATCGAGATCATACGTATCGGCATTATCAAACAGGTATGAGACGGCCTGATTACAATCCTGAAGAATCAGCGGAAATACAGCATCAAATGCAAAACGGTAGTCAATGGAAGCGATCGCAAAGCCATTATTCAGCATATCAGCCATAGTTTTTGTCATGTACCCCATGTCGGCGTATTTGTCGTTGCTGATCCAGCCGCCACCATGAACAAAGACAACCAAGGGAATTTCGCTATCAGCATCTGCAGGAAGGTAGATGTCTAATAAATGTTGGTCCAGATCATCATCAGCGTAAGGGATATTTTCATGAACAACGGTTCCCTCAGGAAGAATGGAACGAATATGGTCGGGCATTTCCGGCTGAGCCTGAACAGAGAGGCAGATCATGGTGAACAAGAGGGAGAGAAGCAGACTTTTCATTAGAGTAATAATTGGTTCACTAATAGTCGATCATATTAAATAATCGAAATATCTATAAGGTCTGACCAGAATCTACTTATTAAGAACCGTTAAATCACTATTTAAATAATGGAACTAAAGAATATGAATTTTATTCTTTCAGGAGCTCAAGCATCAGTTTTATTTTATTCTGATAGTGTTCGGTCAATTCATTGGGATCCCGAAGTATGGCTTCCTGCTTATTCACCGGTATTGAATACGGCAGCACAGATGCCCGTAATGTATGAGCGATAGATATCATCGTATTTATGCCTTGCACCCCGAAAGATCCTTCCGCAGTACTGATCAATCCAACGGTTTTTCCGGAGAGATATGGAGCATCATTTCTGCTGGTTAATTCCAGCCAGTCGAGGGCATTCTTCATTACACCGGTAATGGTACCATGATATAACGGGCTGATCCAGATCTGTTTCTCTTCTTCCGTAAAGGTTTTCAAAAACTCATCAACGGCCTCATTTTTCTCAATGTTGAAGGGATCGAGAAAGGGGAGATTTGTTTGTGACAGATCTACCTGAGTTACCGGTATTCCAAGTTCCTCGCACTGATCAAGAACGGCATGATATACTTTTGCATAAAAAGAACCTGAACGATCAGTTACCGGGTGTAGTGAGCCATTGAATAAAAGCATAGGTGCTGTTTTTGAATTGAGTTAAATGAAATAGTATTTGTAAGAAAATAAAAAAAGAGATGCCAACACGAAGGCTGACATCTCTCTCTTAATATCGTGCTTGTGTAGTTACAAACCTGAATTATTTAGCGGCTGAATATCTTTCAGCTACTTTACTCCAGTCAACTACATTCCAGAATGCTGAAATATAATCCGGACGTTTGTTTTGGTAATTCAGATAATAGGCATGCTCCCAAACATCAAGACCCAGGATCGGAGTTCCTTTTACTTCGGCAACATCCATGAGCGGGTTATCCTGATTTGGAGTAGAGGTCACTTCGAGTTCACCATTTCCGTTCACGATCAACCAGGCCCAACCTGAACCGAATTGAGTAGCAGCTGCATTTGCAAAAGCATCTTTGAAGGCATCAAAAGAACCGAACGCTTTATCGATAGCCTCTGCAAGTTCACCGGTAGGTGCTCCGCCGGCATTTGGTCCCAGAATACTCCAGAATAAGGAGTGGTTATAGAATCCTCCGCCATTATTTCTTACACCGGCTGAATGTTCAGACACAGAGCTGAAGATCTCTTCAAGAGATTTGTTCTCCAGTTCGGTTCCTTCAATCGCACTGTTAAATTTATTGGTATACCCCTGATGGTGCTTGGTGTGGTGGATCTCCATTGTTTTAGCATCAATGGATGGTTCTAAGGCATCGTACGCAAATGTTAATTCTGGTAGTTCGTAACTCATAATTATATTCTTTTAGATTAATATTACGCCATTAAACTAATGAAGATTTTTAATAAACAAAATAATCACTTTGTTTATTCTGTTAAATAGTATTTATTACTCCTATAGGTGTTTTTGATATGGTTTCAATTTGCTGATGGATGCATTTTGATTACTTTAATCCCTTTAACCAAAAGACCACTTTGTTAAATATGCAGTTTGAACTCGCAGAAAATGAAAAAGCTCTGGAGATCCTTAAGAAGGAAGGACCAAAGTCTGTTTCTGAGATCGCTGAGTTTTTACAGGTTACAACAGAGGGGGCCCGATTCCACGTTTTAAAACTGGAAAAAGAGGGTTTGGTCGGTTCAAGATCGGTGGCTGAAGGCAGAGGTCGACCAAAACAGATCTGGTTTCTCACAGATAAAGGGAACGATCGTTTTCCAGATACACATGCCACACTCTCCGCTAATCTGATACAGATGATGAGGGAAACACTCGGGGAAGATGCTGTAGATAAAGTGATTGACCGCCATCAGCAGACTTTGATGAGCAGATATGCTGCAGAGATCGATCCGGAGAGTGATCTGGAGCAAAAGATCGGAAAGCTAGCTGAGATCCGCTCCCGCGAGGGATACATGGCGGATTATACGCGTGAAGAAGGTCATTACTTATTTATGGAGAATCATTGTCCTATTTGTTCAGCGGCTTCGGTGTGTCAGGGTTTTTGTAAAGCAGAACTGACGACTTTTGAGAAAGTACTGGGTGATAACGTAAAAGTGGAAAGGGTAGAGCACATCATCGAAGGTGCTAGACGCTGTTGCTATCAGATCTCAAAGAATTGATTGCAGGTATCTTCGAATTCCTTTAACGCTTTTTCTCAATGTGGAATCAAAAGTGAATCAACATGAATTCACCTCATTCTCGAGGGATGTATATGATGAAGTGAACCCGGTATTCATGCCATGAATTCTAAGATCGCTTTTTCGTAATTCGTCCGAACCAATTACTCGAAAACAGGCCGGTAGTTGAATTCCTTGAAATGAACGGTCCCGTTTCCCAACGAAACCAATCCAATTCTCAGGCTCATAAATCCGCTCAATACATTATGATGGAAACCGGAAACTTCCAGTGAGTTTTCAATTTTAAGCCATTCCTCACCATCGTGACTGTAAAACATATCCACAGTATTGTTGATGTTCTTAAGTCGTAACCAGACTTTTCTGTTGATCACATCTTCTTCGGTAGTAAATTGCCATCCACGCAGGTTTGCCAGAATATTTTTCTGATCTGCTAAAATTCCTGAATATGCATCCTCATTGTAGAAAAGCACCAATCCGGCGGTGGCATCTCCTTCAATTTCAATTTCTACATCGGCGGTATAGGAATGATGAGAAGGAGCGGTGAGTAATGGCGCACTCGCAGGAAGCCAGTCACCTTTTCCTTTCAAACTCAGTATCCCGTCTTTAAGTTCGAATCGTTTCGGTTCATATTCTTTGAAGAATTTCCAGTTCGGCCGTAATACATCCCCGTCAAAACTATCACTCAGGGTAAACGGGTTTTCAGGAAAGGTGATATTTTTCTTGTGAACCGGATCTTCCGGATCAAATCCATCGGCAAGTTTATACCAACCGTCTTCCGTCCATTCGATTGGAGCCAGCAAAGTCTGGCGCCCCATATTGTAGTGATTTTTTTCGTAACCGTGATAGATCATCCACCAGTTGCCCTCGGTGTCGTCGAAGATCGTTCCATGGCCAACCGACCACCATCGTTCATCGGAAGATGATGTTCTTGTAATAGGATTATGAGGGGAATTTTCCCAGGGACCCAATGCCGATTTTGACCGGGCAGCAATTACCATATGACTGGTTGCCGGACCTGCGGTACCACCTTCTGCGGTAGTCATATAGTAATAATCACCACGTTTAACCAGTTTTGGACCTTCCATACAAAAACACTCGATGGTCCATTCTCGGGGAATCGGCCAGCCATCGTACACATGCTGAAATTCACCGGTTACAGATAAGCCATCTTTTGAAAGCGGTACATAGCCGCCACTGCTGAAATAGAGGTAACGGTTTCCTTCATCATCCACCACATGACCCGGATCAATATTCCCGATTTCAAGATCAATGGGTTCGCTCCACGGTCCGGTAATATCATTTGCCCAAACCACATAATTGGTGTTATTTACGGGGAAATAAATGTAATAACGGTCACTGTACTTCACCAGATCAGGTGCCCAGACAGAACCCACGTAAGTATTAAGTGCATTTGCCACCGGTTTCCAGTTGATGAGGTCTTTGGAATGCCAGATCAGTAAGCCAGGATAATATTCAAATGAAGAATGAACCACGTAATAATCATCCCCATCCCGAATTATACTCGGATCCGGATAATCACCACCAAATACAGGATTTAAATAACTTAGATCATCGATTTTATCAGGTTGTGTCTGGTACTGTGCATAGATACTGCTGCTGAGAATCAAAAGAAGGAGCAGCGACAGAACTTTATTCATGGTATTCTAGAACGTGATTTTGTATGGTGATTTATTCCTTAGTCGTTTCAACATATTCAAACCAGTCGAAATCTGCAGGAGCTTTTGATGGTGATCCGTTTCCGGTTGCGTAAAGTCCCACATAAGTTCCGGTGAACCCACCGATGGTTTCTGAACTTAGATATCGTGCTCCGACTTGCTGTAATTCCTGAAAATCATCTCCATCCTGAGAAAATGAGAAGGTGAAATAAGACTGATATCCCTCAACTTTTAGGGTAACCGGTCCACTTTCGAGAAAAAATTTTTCCGATTCATGGATCACATTTTCGAATTGTAGCCGGGCAAACACCATGCGATCATCTCCATCCTGTTGTACGACCAGATCGAAATGAGTTCCGTTATTCAGCAAGGTCATCCCTGCTTCTTCATTTTTACTTTCTGGATCGAACTCCAGAACAGCGGTTGAACTGAAATAGGTATGCTGAACTCGTCGTCCAACAAAAGTAGAGGTTGTATAATTATCGCCAAGTGATGTTGCAGACCCTTTCAGACGAAAAAATCCTTGTCGTTCCTCTAATGAATAATTACTCATTTCCGGATTTTGTACGTAATTCCATTCGTGCCTGAGTGGTTCATCAAAATCAATGCGCGATGGTTGTTCCGGCCATGGTTTTAGTGGAAGGGTAGGAGTCCGCATTTCCACATCAATGGTTCCGTTTCCATTCACCTGAGGCCATCCGTTCTTTGGCCAGGAAACCGGAGCCAGACACGTTTCTCGTCCCAGCGTGTGATGAATTCCTCCTTGTGCCACGGTACGGTATCCATGAAACACCATCCACCACGATCCGTCCGAAGCCTGAACCATGTCGCCGTGCCCCAATCCCTGAATGGGTTTTTGCTGACCGGCGGCATTCACATGCGTTAAGATCGGATTGGCCGGATTACTGTAATACGGTCCGGCAATGTTATGACTTCTGGCAATGGTTTCTGAATGAGCTTCTTCGGTTCCGCCTTCAGCTGCCATCAGATAATACCAGCCATCTTTCTTGTAAATGTGGGGAGCTTCGGCATACCGTCCACCGGTCGTAGCCCAAACCTGACCATGATCTTCCAAAATTTCACCGGTTTTGTGATCAATTTCAAACAATTCAAAAGATGAACCGATTGTGTACACTTTGCCGTCATCATCAAAAAAAAGATCAGGATCGATGCCCGGAACATTTACCCAAATGGGATCTGACCATGGTCCGGCGGGATCTTCAGCCGTGACAAAGAAATTGCCTTTTCCCCCAATATTGGTTGTGATCATGTAAAACAAACCATCGTTGTAGCGGAGAGTCGCAGCAAAAATATTCAATCCGTCGGGTAGCTGATCCGTCCGGTGAATGGCATGTCCGATCTGTTTCCAGTTCACCAGATCTTTGCTGTGAAATACCGGAACTCCCGGAAAATATTCGAACGTGCTGGTGATGAGATAATAGTCGTCGCCCACACGAATAACACTGGGATCAGAATAAAAACCGGGGATAACCGGATTTGTATATGTGATCTCTGCATGCTTATCGACAGCCGCCTTAAAAGGATTTGGAGGTGTGGTCTGTGCATTCAGATCAAAAAAAAGAAGTAACAGAAAGAGCAGGTAGAAATATTTCATAGTAGTTATAGGCTGGTATTACTCCGGATAATAGTAAGTAAAGACAGACAGATAAACTCCTGAAAAAAAGATTCAGAGCAGAAAGCAGAAGAAAGAAAAGTCATTAAAAAAGCTCAGGAATTGGAATGAGAGCCACGCTCTGTTTGCCTGAAGGTAAATGTGATCCCGAACCCTTGGTCTGTATGTACTATATAATTGGCACTTAATTGTTCAAGCTGACTCTTAACTAAGGTAAACCCAAGACTACCGGAAGAATTAAAGTCAATTTGTTCAGGGAGTCCGATCCCATTATCCCTGTATTGCATCTGCAATTCATCTTCGATGAGAGATAATTCAATGCTAATCTCCGGATCAGATATACCATCGAAGGCATATTTGAATGAATTAGTGATCAGTTCATTAAGGATCAACCCGATTGGAACAGCCTGATTTATGTTAATTTCATGGTCACAGGCTTTGATCTGTATAGCAGGTTTCAGGTTTTTATCAGCATAGGTGGTTTCCAGTGTTGGGATCACCTTCTCTATATATTTATTGATATTTATCGAGTTCAGATGCGATGACTGATAGAGCAATTCATGGACCATCGCGATCGATTTAATTCTTGTGGTACTCTGTTTTAGTTTTTCATCCAGTTCTTCCGATTTGGTATACATCCCCTGTAACTGGAAAAGTCCCGATATCAGGGCAAGGTTATTTTTCACCCGGTGATGAACTTCCGACAGGAGGGTTAGTTTTTCAGATAGTGTACGCTCCAGTTCCTGCTTGTTATTTTCATATACGGTGATATCCTGATTAGCCCCGAATAATCGAATTAATTCGCCATTTTTATCTTTGATCGGTATTGATCGAACGGCCACAGTTCCGATCTCACCATTACCAAACCTTACTTTGTGTTTCAATAAAAGATCTTCCTGCTGTGTCTTTTTTGAGAACATATCAAGTAATTGCTCCCGAAGGTGCGGCATTTCAGGATCATCGATGAAAAAAGTATCGAAATACTTGCGATAGCTCATTTCATACCCGCCCATTTCTTCCGCCGAAGTTTTGTACAGGGTATAGAACATGTCCGAGAAGGTGAATTTCTCCTGTCTAAAATTATACTCCCAAGGAGCTACTTTGGCCAGTTCTGCTGTGATCTCCAGTTTTCGGGCTTCGTTAGATTTCCTGATCTCTTCTTTTTTCCTTTCGTCAATATCCTGGTAGACACCGATCAGGGAATCCGGATTACCATGCTCATCATATACATTCAGTCTGCTGGCATGTAACCATTTATATCCTTTCCTGGTTTTTATCCTGTGTTCGGAATAGGATTCATTGGTTTCATTGATCTCATCCGGTAGTTTGAGCATCTTTTCCAGATCGTCGGGGTGGAGCATATCCAGAAAATCCTGCATGTTTTTGGGGATCTCATTTTCTTTCAGCTCCGCAACTTTTATCGCCTCGTCTGACAGACTTAATTTATCCTCTTTGATGGAATACTTATAAGACCCGATCTTTGCAATTTCAAAAGCTTTCTGCAGGCTAATTTTGCTTTCATTAAGTGCATTCAATGCCCGAACCCGGTCATTTACATTTTGCAGGGTACCTTCAATTCTGATGATATCGGATCCATTATCCGCAACACCAATAAACTTTGCTTCTACATGATCGATGGAATTTTCATCATTCTGAGGAACACGCAATTCTACGACCTGAAGATGTTCAGCATCGGTTCTCGCTTTTTGCAGGGCTGATTTGAGTTTGGGGATGTCATCCTCCAGAATATGACGAAAGAAGATCTCCTCATTGAATGATGGTGTGGATGAATGCATATTCAGCAAATCACAGATCTCTTCAGAATAAAAATGCTGGTCGCTGATCAGACTCAATTCCCAATATCCGATCTTGGCAATCTGCTGGGCACGGCGTAGTCTACGGGCAAGATCATGGATCTTACATTGCCCCGGCTGCGGATATACTCCACCCGATTTGTGTCCAACATTTTTCAATAACGTAAATCCCTACTTAGTTGACCTAAGGTTGTCCGTATTTCATTATTGCCACCTGTAAATAAAACGCTACAGAAGTTATCAAACAAGTAGTTTTGGCGCTTAATTATAAAAATTAAATCACTTTTTTTTAAAATGGACCCAATGACCGGAAATCAATAGGGATACGGGAGTGTGATCACATTTCCATCAGCATCTAAAGCCTGCTTCTTAATGAGCCGGATACCATGACTGTAGTCGAAATACTCTCTTCGGTGAACGGTACTAAATGGTTGTATAAAGGTGGAATCGGATAAGTGCCAACCATAAATACCCACTTTGGATGAAGTCCGATCAATGGCGATCACATCTTTTTTATGACCGGCGATCAGTTTTCCTGATATGGAAGTAAAGCCTGAGTCTGCAATTTGCTCATCGATCAGTGAATCATGACGGACATAATAGGCGCGGGTAGTCATTTCTTCGGTGGGAGGCATGGGTATGGGGGCCAATTTAATATCGGCCTGTTGATAGATCGCATTCACCATTTCAACGGCAGGTAACCACATATCCAAACTATCAGCGAGATGTAGAGCATCAGAATAGCCAAGAGGGGTTCTCACGCCGTTTACCGAATAATAATCGGGTGCCACACAGATGGTTAATCCTTCATAATGAACCGGAAGAAAATCTCCGCAGAAACCGGAAGTACCTGTACTAAGTGTGCGGGTATGATTTTTAGTGCATCCTGAGATGAGCAGAAAGAGTAACAAGTAACTGAAAGATAAACCTTTCATTTCGTGTGTCCCGGGGTTAATGTTTGAGTGTTAGTATAAATGATGAATATCCAAAATGGAAACAGAATGAATAAGAATCAGTTACTCTGAGGTCGGGGAATTTGTGAATAGCTGTCTTTGGAGGTTAATCTAAGGATAAAAGCGCTTTTCTAATTTGTATATATAATGTTAAGGTTGACCTTTTACTCCTGCACAGGTATTCTTACACATCCTTATTACGGGTGAAACGTTGTGAGTCGTTAAATGATAATTCTAACCACCGGACTTTTGAAGAACTTCATTCTTTTATTGTCACTCCTGTTCTGTATCAATTACTCTTCTTTTGCACAGGATGTTGTTTCCACCACCAAGACTACTGAAGGCTGGTATTTAATGGTAGATGGCGAACCACTTATCGTAAACGGCATCAATTGGGACTATTATCCGGTGGGAACCAATTACGAATATGATCTGTGGGAGCAATCCCCCGATTTCATAAAACAAGCGCTGGATCACGAAATGGGATTCCTTCAGGATGCGGGGATCAATGCCATCAGAGTGTATGCAGGAATTCCGAAAGAATGGATCACCTACATTTATAAGAATTTCGGAATCTATACGATGCTGAACCACACCTTTGGCCGGTACGGCATGGAAGTAGAAGGAGAGTGGATCCCAAATACGGATTACGGAGATGAGCGGGTAAAGAAACTCTTGCTTGATGAGGTTCGGGCTCTGGTCGGGGAGTTTAAGGATACCGAAGGGCTGTTGTTGTATCTGTTAGGTAATGAGAATAATTACGGTCTTTTCTGGGAAGGAGCTGAAACGGAGGATATTCCGATTGATGAATGGAGATCCGCGAAACGTGCCCGACCTATGTATGAATTATTCAACGAAGCTATACTTGAAATAAAGGCTGTTGATAAGAATCGGCCGGTTGCATTCTGTAATGGGGATGATCTGTTTCTTGATCAGATCGCGGAGGAAGTGCCCGATGCTGATATTTTCGGCGTAAACGCGTACCGGGGAAGTTCCTTTACAGATCTGTTTGAACACATTGCCGCAGAATATGATAAGCCGGTTCTGCTTACCGAATTCGGAGCAGATGCTTTTAATGAAATTAAAAAAGAGGAAGATCAGAAAAGTCAGGCCGAATTTGTACTTGCTAACTGGAAAGAGGTCTATGCGAATGCAGCCGGTATGGGTGGACAAGGTAACCTGATCGGCGGTTTTACTTTCCAGTTCAGTGATGGTTGGTGGAAATACGGGCAGACATGGAATTTAGATATTCATGACACGCATGCTTCATGGTCGAATGGCGGGTATGCCTTCGATTATACCGAAGGGGTAAATAACATGAACGAAGAATGGTTCGGCGTAATGGGGAAAGGAATTACCAAAGAGGATGGAACCATGCCATTATATCCACGGGCAGCATATTACGTGCTTAAAGAGATCCACCGGTTCAATCCTTATGCGGATTCTGTAACTGCCGCAGATCTTAATACACATTTTAACTCTATATCGATTGAAGTCGCTGCAGAACAGGCAGCCTCATTCACTTCATCCAATCAATAACAAATCAATTAGTTGTTTTGCTTACAGTAGAAGAATTTAGAAACGAAGAATGGTTTAAAATATCCAACTCCGACTCACTGCGTCCGTTTTTTATGAGTATTGTCAGTGATTCCAACCACTGGATGTTCATTTCCAGTAACGGAGGAGTTTCGGCCGGAAGAAAAAATGCAGAATATGCACTATTTCCATATTACACCGATGACAAGATCACAGAATCGGCAGATATCACCGGATGTAAGACCATTGTTCAGGTAAAGAAAGAAGATGAAATTTCAATTTGGGAGCCATTCTCAAATCGTTTTACCGGTAAATACTCCATCACCAGAAATCTCTACAAGAACCGCTGGGGTAACAAGGTCCGTTTTGAAGAGATCAATCATGACCTTGAACTAACATTCAGTTATGAGTGGAATTCAAGTAACGAATTTGGATTTGTAAGACGATCCACCTTGATCAATAACGCTGAATCTGCTGTGGATGTGAGCGTACTTGATGGGATTCAGAACCTCATTCCATATGGAGTAAACAGTGATCTGCAAACCCGGGTGAGTAATCTGGTAGATGCCTACAAACGCAATGAGCTGGCAGAAGAGACCGGACTGGGTATGTATGCGTTGAGTGCCATTATTGTGGATAAAGCTGAACCAAGTGAAGCATTAAAAGCCAATGTGGCGTGGTCTTATGGATTGAAAGATCCTAAATATCTGGTTTCATCTCTTCAGGTAGATACTTTCAGAAATGGTGGCAGTGTTACGACCGAAACAGATGTAAAGGGAGAAAAAGGCGCGTATTTTATTAATCAGGATCTTTCATTATCAGCTGGAGAAAGTGTGAAATGGAATATCGTTGGGAATGTGAATCTGGATCATCCCGGTGTGATCGCCTTAAATGAACAGATCAAAGACGGAGATATCGCAACGAAAATTGATCTGGATATTGAGCAGGGTACTAAAAACCTGATCAGGCTTATAGCCAGTGCTGATGGTTTACAGAAAACGGCGGATAGTTTTAAAGACGCCCGGCATTACTCGAATGTGATGTACAATATCATGCGTGGTGGCATCTTTGATCACCATTATGATATTGAAAAAGGTGATTTCTCAGCCTATCTGAAAAAAGCGAATAAGGCTGTGTTTGAAGCCCATCAGTCATTGTTAGAGTCGCTTCCGGAGGTATTTGACCGCCATGAACTTACCACCCGGTTAAATGAAACAAAGGATAAGGATTTCATCAGGTTGGCAAAGGAATACCTGCCACTAAAATTCAGTCGAAGACATGGTGATCCGAGTCGCCCGTGGAACAGATTCTCCATAAATACCCGTAGCGAAGTGGATGGTTCCAAGATCCTGGACTATGAGGGTAACTGGAGAGATATTTTTCAGAACTGGGAAGCCTTAGCGCATTCATATCCGGATTTCATGGAAGGCATGATCTTCAAATTTCTGAATGCTTCCACTTTCGACGGCTACAATCCATACAGAGTTACCAAAGGCGGCTTTGATTGGGAAACCATCGAACCGGATGATCCCTGGTCTTACATCGGTTACTGGGGAGATCATCAGATCATATATCTGCTCAAATTTTTAGAATTCTATCAGGATCATAAACCGGGGGCATTCCAAAGTTTACTGAACGATGATGTGTTTGTATATGCCAATGTTCCTTACAAGATCAAAGCGTATGATGAGATCGTTTCCAATCCAAAGGATACGATCGATTTCGACCATTCGCTTGACCAGCAGATACGCGAAAAAGTAAGCGAGATGGGGGCAGACGGAGCACTGATCAACGGCCGAAATAATGACATTCATCGCGTTAATTTTCTTGAGAAGATCCTGGCCACCGTGCTGTCTAAAGTGTCCAACTTTATACCCGAAGGTGGGATCTGGCTCAATACGCAGCGGCCTGAATGGAATGATGCCAACAATGCACTCGTAGGCAACGGGGTGTCTATGGTCACGCTTTATTACCTGCGAAGATTCCTCACATTCTTTGAGTCCATGCTTGCAGATAATACCAGCGATAAGATCGCTCTATCTGAAGAAGTAGCCGATTTTCTTTCGGATATTTCTGTGGTGCTTGAAGAGAATGCTGCTGCTTTATCATCCGGAATTGATGATTCTATTCGTAAGACGATCACGGACGGATTGGGTCGGGCAGGTAGTAAATTCAGGAACCGAATTTATAGCGACAGCTTTAGCGGAAGAAAGAAAGAAGTAGAGATTCAGGTGGTAAAAAGCATGTTTACTCTTACCAACCGCTATCTCGAACAATCGATCGATGCCAACCGAAGAGAGGATGAGCTGTTCCATGCTTATAATCTGATGAGTGTAACAGAAGAAGGCATTGAGATCTCCTATCTGTCTGAGATGCTGGAAGGTCAGGTGGCGGTGCTGAGTTCAGGATATCTGAATGCAGAAGAATCATTAAAAGTGCTGGATGCATTACGAAACAGTAAGTTATACAGAGAAGATCAATCCAGCTACATTCTGTATCCGAATAAGCAATTGCCGGGATTCCTTCAGCGAAACAACATTCCGGTAGAATTAGCTGAAGGTTCAGAGCTGATCAAAGATCTGATTGCAAAAGGAGACCGGCAGATCGTAACGAAAGATGTGAATGGTGGATACCATTTCAATGGAAATTTCAAGAATGCCGGAGATCTGTCAGCAGCGATGGATGAACTTCAGGAAAATTCAGACATCACCATCTCTGAAACCGACCGGAAGGATCTGCTTGGAATCTTTGAAAAAGTATTCAATCACAAAGCCTTCACCGGTCGCTCAGGTACTTTTTACGGGTACGAAGGATTGGGATCCATTTACTGGCACATGGTTTCGAAACTCTATCTTGCCGCCTATGAGATCTGTGAACGAGCAGACAAAGATGGAGTTGATGATGAACTTTTTGCCCGGTTGAGTAAGCACTTTCATGAGATCGGGGAAGGGATCGGGATCCATAAATCTCCAAAAGTATATGGAGCATTCCCAACCGATCCGTATTCGCACACTCCCGGACATCGGGGCGCTCAGCAACCCGGAATGACCGGTCAGGTGAAAGAAGATATAATCACCCGGTTTGGCGAGCTTGGCGTAAGTACTTCAAACGGAGTGCTTTCTTTCAGACCAATTGTACTCTCTGCCTCTGAATTTAACAGCACGGAAGAGGTACTGAAATTTATTGACCTGGAAGGGAAAGAGGTAGAGCTGGCACTGCCGGTTCAGTCTCTGGGCTTTACGGTTTGTCAGGTTCCGGTGATCTATCAGATCAAAGAAGATTCCGGTGTGGAAGTACAATTCACGAATGGAGAGGCCAGATTATTCCTCGGACCGGATCTGGATATCAAGACCAGTGAAGACATATTTGGCAGAACGGGATCGGTGGCCAAAATTGTGGTATCCGTGACAGCCGATCAATTAGTTAAGGTAAATTAGATACACTCTAACCAATAAATCATGAACAAACTACGATTGTTACCGCTGGTGATCGCAGCTTCGGTAATATTCATCAACTGTGGTAACAGATCAGATCAAATGAATAAAAATAATTCCGGCATCACGGCAGAAGCGATATTGGGAAATCCGGATTATCTGGCAATTTCCTATGGTGGATATCGACAGAACTCCCGCGATATACAACCAACCATCACTCAGCTTAAAGATGACATGTTGATCCTGCATGCTATGGGAGTGAGGATCATCAGAACATACAATGTGCATCTGGCACAGGCAACAAACATCCTGAAAGCTATTCACGAGCTGAAACAGGAAGATCGAGAGTTTGAAATGTATGTGATGTTAGGGGCATGGATAGATGCCAAAAATGCATGGACCGCTGAGCCGGATCGTATCAGAGACGAAGAAAGTGAACGAAATGCCGTAGAAATTGAAAAAGCGGTAGAGTTAGCTAATCAATATCCCGATATCGTTAAGATCCTGGCTGTAGGAAACGAAGCCATGGTTCACTGGGCGTGGGATTATTACGTCGAGCCCGGCATTATCTTAAAGTGGGTTACCTACCTGCAGGACTTAAAGAAAAAGGGGAAACTCCCTGCTACGCTTTGGATTACCAGTTCCGATAACTTCGCATCCTGGGGCGGTGGAGGTGAAGAATATCACAAAGAAGACCTGAATAAACTTATTAAAGCAGTTGACTACATTTCTATGCATACCTACCCGATGCATGATACGCATTACAATCCTGCATTCTGGGGCGTACCGGAGTCGGAGTCAGGACTGTCAGACAAGGAAAAAGTGGATGCTGCCATGGAGCGATCGATGCAGTACGCTATTGCTCAGTACAACAGTGTGGTAAGTTATATGCATAGTCTTGGAGTGGATAAACCGGTGCATATCGGGGAATCCGGCTGGGCAACGGTATCGAATGAATTCTACGGGAAAGATGGTGCCCGTTCTATCGATGAGTATAAGGCTGCATCGTATTATTCAAAGATCAGATCATGGTCGAAGGAGAAGGGAATCTCTGTATTCTATTTTGAAGCATTTGATGAACCCTGGAAAGACTCGGCCAATCCGGATGGATCAGAAAATCACTTTGGGCTTTTTACGGTTGATGGTCAGGCTAAATATGCGATCTGGGATCTGGTAGATGAGGGCACCTTTAACGGATTGACCAGAGATGGAAATGTGATCACAAAGACCTTTGACGGAGACTATGACAAAATGATGGAAACGGTACTCCCTCCACCTGCGCTGAAAGAAATTATGGAAAATCAATAATCAGGAGACCATGAGAAACCTAACCGCTTACCTTCTAGTTTCATTATTAATATTCGGCTGTACAAACCCTGAAAATATGAAAGTTGAAGTGATAGAAACCTCCGCCAGTGGTAATAAACTGGCAAGTTTAGAAACATTCCCGGATGCTCAGGAAACCGTAACTATCGCGTTAAAACCATCCGAACAATTTCAAACGATCACGGGATTCGGAGGTTCTTTTACTGAATCAACGGCATATCTCTTAAATCAATTAAGTGCGGAAAACCGTGCAAAGGTGATCGAAGCCTATTTCGGCGATTCCGGTTCGCGGTATTCACTTACCAGAACTCATATGAATTCCAGTGATTTTTCGCTGAGTAATTACTCCTATGCTCCGGTAGAAGGGGATACCGACTTAGAGCATTTTTCTATTGAAGAGGATATGGATGATATTATTCCACTCATTAAAGATGCAATGGCTGTTTCCACAGATGGGTTCAGGATCATTTCTTCCCCCTGGACGGCACCCGTTTGGATGAAAGACAACAAAGCATGGAAAGGCGGGAAACTACTCCCCGAATATTATGATACCTGGGCGTTGTTCTTTTCAAAATATCTGACGGCCTACGCTGAGGAAGGAATAGATATCTGGGGTATTACCGTGGAGAATGAGCCGATGGGAAATGGGTGCCAATGGGAAAGTATGGAATACAGTCCCGAAGAGATGAACGAGTTCGTGAAGAATCATCTTGGCCCTCAACTGGAAAAAACACACCCGGATGTTGTATTGCTTGGATACGATCAGAATCGTGACCACCTGAACGAATGGGTAGACGCAATGTACGGCGACGAAGAAGCAGCGAAGTATTTTGATGGAACTGCTGTTCACTGGTATGCGAGCACCTATCACATATTTGAAGATGAATTACAGCATGCTCACGAAATGGCCCCGGATAAATATTTGATCCAGACGGAAGCCACAGCTGATGCTGATGTGCCGGTTTGGAAAGATGATGAATGGTACTGGAGCAAAGAAGCCACTGATTGGGGCTACGAATGGGCCGTTGAGGAAGACAAATATCTGCACCCTAAATATGTACCGGTGTATCGGTATGCACGGGATATCATCGGAACGCTAAACAACTGGGTAGATGGCTGGGTGGACTGGAATATGGTTCTGGATCGGCAGGGCGGACCAAACTGGGCCAATAACTGGTGTCTGGCACCTGTGATCGTAGACCCGGATGCAGACGAAGTTTACTTCACACCGATGTATTATGCACTGGCACATTTCAGTAAATATCTACGTCCCGGCGCTAAGAGAATCGGTTTTGAACACGATAGTGAAGATGTGCTGGTTACTGCCGTTCAGAATCCTGACGGAACCATCGCTGTTGTGGTATTGAATCAAATGGACGAAGCTAAGAAATTACAGATCAGTGTAGAGGGGGAGAAGATAGAGGCTGCCATTCAGGGAAGGGCATTACAAACTATCTTAATCTCGAAATAAATCTAACTTAAACTAACCATGTGGAGATCGGAGTAAAATAATGAGCCAAGCTGTAACAAAACGGACTGTCCCATATTCAAATAAAATTGCCTTCGGGGTTGGTATGCTTGCCAATCAGATGTTCCCGGCCGTGCTAAGTATCTTTATGGTGGTACTGGTACAAGACCTGGGTTTCCCGGGATGGATGTGGGGTATCATCTTTTTCTTTCCCCGTGTATTTGATGCATTCACAGATCCTATTATGGGATTTATCTCCGATAACACCCGATCTAAATGGGGACGAAGACGTCAGTACGTTTTCATAGGAGCTATCATTATGGGGCTCAGTTTTATGATCATGTGGCAATTGTACCGTGACAATGGCATATCCTATAACTTCACGTACTTTATGGCCTGGTCGCTGGCCTTCTTTCTGGGATTGACCATTTTCAGTGTGCCTTACGTAGCGATGGGTTACGAAATGAGTGATGATTTCCACGAGCGTACCGAGATCATGGCCATTGCACAGTGGATCGGACAGTGGGCGTGGGTGATCGCTCCCTGGTTTTGGGTAATTATGTACGATCCGGAATGGTTCCCGTCAGCCGAAGAAGCAACGAGAACTCTGGCTGTATACGTCGGGTTCTTATTTATGGTCTGTGCTATGGTTCCGGCTATTTTTATCAAAGGAGAATCCACGGTTGATAAAGATTATACTCCGCTCACTGTAAAAAATATCGGAAGGGGATTCAAAGAGATCATTTCCGGCTTTAAAGAAGCTTTTCAATCCGTGCCATTCAGGAAATTGTGTGTTGCAACTTTCTTTATCTATAATGCTTTTAATACCGTTGCGGCTTTTACTTTTTTCATCATCGTATATCATTTGTTTGGTGGTGATTCGGCTGCTGCAGGTGTCTGGCCAACGTTATTTGGTAGTCTCGGCGCCGTGGTCACTACGTTTGTGGTCATCCCGATCGTAGCCCGGATGTCTAAATTGATGGGTAAGCGAAGAGCATTCATGTGGTCGCAGTCTATCTCCATTCTTGGGTACATCTTGTTCTGGTTCCTGATGATCCCCGGAAAACCTTACATGTTCATCTTTGCATTACCATTTTTCTCTTTCGGGATCGGGAGTCTGTTCACCTTGATGATGTCGATGACCGCTGATGTGATCGACCTGGATGAACTGGAAAACGGTGTTCGACGTGAAGGGATCTTTGGTGCCATTTACTGGTGGATGGTAAAATTCGGCTTTGCCATAGCAGGTGGATTAAGCGGAATTATTTTGAGTGTGGTTGGATTCGATCCGGAAGCTTTTGCAGCACCGATCGCCATCGGAGAAGTCTGGCCCGGAATGACCGGCTTGAGATTATTCTTCTCCGGATTACCCATACTCGGTACTACCATTGCTATTTTGGTAATGCGTACCTACAGCATTGACGAAGAACGGGCTAACGAGATAAGAGCGCAATTGGAAGCCCGAAAAGCCGGGGCCTGATCCATCAAAAAATCAATCAATCACAATTTATAAGTTATTGTTATGTCTTTCAGAGAGGAGACCTTTCTACAATTCAAAAAATCTGAACTTATCCCGGTACTAAGCTACCTGGATGAGATTGGTGAAGATGACGTCCGGGATCTGTTTTATGAGATCCTGAATGGCGGTATACACGGTTTCTGCTACAGCATGTATGAAGAGGGTCAGCAGCCCGGACTGGTGATCTCTAAACCACAGATACAGAAACGGGTTGATATACTTTCAAAGCACTCATCCTGGGTGCGATCATTTTCGTGTACCGAAGGAAATGAATTGGTGCCTGAGGTAGCCAAAGAGAACGGCATGCAAACACTGGTCGGAGCCTGGCTGAGTGATGATCCGGAGAAGAACGAAGAAGAGATCGAAGGACTCATCGAATTAGGTAAAAAAGGAATGGTCGATATTGCGGCTGTTGGTAACGAAGTGCTTTACCGCGAAGAACTTAACGTAGAACAGCTCGCAGAATACATACAAAGAGTGAAAGAAGCCTTACCGGAGATCCCGGTAGGTTATGTAGATGCATACTATGAATTCACCGATCACCCGACGATCACGGAACTGTGTGATGTGATTCTGTGCAATTGTTATCCATTCTGGGAGGGGACTTCTTTCCAGGATTCATTGCAGCATATGCGACAGATGTACTATCAGGCAAAGGCAGCAGGAAATGGGAAACGTGTGATCATTACAGAAACCGGATGGCCGAGTCATGGCGAATCGTTGGGTGGTGCACATCCATCCCGTGATTATGCGATCAAATATTTTATCAATTCCATGCTTTGGGCCAAGGATGAAGATGTGGAAATATTCTATTTCTCCTCCTTCGACGAATCCTGGAAGAAAAGTGCAGAAGGAGAGGTAGGTGCATTCTGGGGAATTTGGGATGCCTCCAACAAGCTGAAGTACTAAGCCGGTATCAGATCCGATTTTTTTTGTTAACGGTTCTCAATTAACTTCCCGTTGATTACATGAACCCCGTTCATTTCTAACCTTCGAAAATGGAAGACAAACAGGAGTCGGAAACGCAGCGATTACAGGAACAACTACGGCAAAAGACCGTGGAGCTGGCTAAGATTTCCAAAAAGCTGGACGATACAACCCGATTGATCGGATCCATTCGTGAACAGATCAGAAGGATCAAAGAAAAGCCGGAAAGCATGCCCTGGCGACTCGAAGAGATGAACCGGATTCTGAGTGATGCAGAGCAGGTGACCGGCAGGACCTTTGAACTGCAAATGGATGAATTGAATCAGCAGTTCTACAAAGTTATGATGGAACAGTTCCCCGAGCTAACCTCACACGATCTTCGATTATGCGCTTATATCAGAACGGGGATGGATTCGAAAGAGATCGCAGACCTGATGGAGATCAAACCCTCCAGCATATACATCACCCGATCCAGATTACGTAAGAAACTGGGACTGCAACCCGAAGATGACCTGTACGGCTTTTTAACTGCGCTGCATTAGGAAGGGGTTAGTCACTCAGCAATTTCCTTCATTTTCCGGATCTCGCACTTTCTGCTTAACACGGAGTTGTATCGAAGGAGAGTAAAACGAGCCCCAAAGGAGGTACAAGGGATCTGCCTTTCAGAAATGGGGTGTTCCGGACCGGTGTTTTTGAAAAGTTTTTAACATCGCTGGTGGAATAACTATTCAATCACTCAATTCAAAATGTATACTTGGCAGCCAGTTGCATTCGGTACATATGTGCCAGTTCGGTATCGATCACATTGCCAAAGCTATCCGGCGTGCCATAATTTGCTGCACTCCAGGTAAATTCAAATCCCCACAACAGCGGACCGTTTTTAAAGGTGATGCGGGGAGCAACACGGTAGAGGGAGGCAATATCCGTTCCGCGTCCGTAGATATTTGCAGTTAATGTCCCATCGGTCAGGGCGAGTTCCTCAGAAGCACCATGATTCACTGATACGCCGGCAAACAACGCTGCCTGAACTGTTTCTCCATTGGTGCTGATCTCCGTCCAGTACGACGATGTGAGCAGGTTAGTATATGTTATCATGTCCGGTTCCACGGTACGTTCTGCATAGCCACCGATCATAAGCAGATTGGTAAGATTCTGACCGTAGATACCCACTACTTTTGCAGTGATCAGACTGGTATTCAGCTTTACATAAACATTGGATTGCCAGCTCTGCAGGGTCTCATTCAGCATATTTCCGGATGGCGTTGAGATGCAGGGCTTGATGGACTTGGTGCCGATAGTAAAACCACCGGTTACATTGGGTAATGAATACTGCATCTGCAGATTAAGCTCAGGTAACCCACTGTTACGGATGTATTTTGAGGAGTATCCGTCCGGACCGTTACTGGTGAAATCACGGTGTGAAAGGGCTGAAATATTTGCCGAAAACCGCGAGTTAAAGTCATAAGTAAACCGTACCTGTGGATTTCGGGATAAAACATTCACCGGTGCCGCGCCTCCCCAGCCCAATACCTCCGGGTAACTGCTGGTGATGAACATCGGGTGCCAGTACTGTCCCATCAACACCGTACTTTTTTCCCATTTCAGTTTTACAAAAGCATGGCGCATTCTGATCATGTTCACATAGTTTTCTCCGGTTCCCAGAAAATCGATCTCTATGACGGCTGAACTGGTTGCACCGAATGCTTCAAAATCACTTGCTTTAGCCTGTAACCTGCTGTTGAAGGATACCATGTGAAAAGAGCGGATATCGGTCTGATCGTTATTCAGATTATCAAAAACGGGACGTTTGGGATATAAAAGCACATCCGCTTCGCGTGAAGCCACGGCCTCTTTACTGTCAAAATAACTCTCGCTGGAAACAAAACCTTTCCACGTTACCTCCTGCGCGAGTATTGATGTTGATTCAGGTAGTAATAAAAAGACTAGTAAAAATAAGGTGTGGATAGGTTTATTAAATGTGTACATGACAGGAGCCCGTTCTTCGAACAATTGCAAGTGGACTGATAGATCAAGAGAGCAATACCATGTTACCTGAACCTTCTCAAGAGAACGGCATCAGGGCATGAAATATGCGATCATTTATCAGTTAGAATTAACGATTCTATTATCGGTTCAATGGGCCATACACTTAATGGATGCTAAATATCAGCACTGAAATTTGGTATAGAGCGCAGGCGATGAACTCTTAGATCAACCTATATCAGAAAAGTATATTGGTATACAGGTAAAAAAGTCCCGATGCTGAATCGGGACTTTAGTTCAATCGAGTAATTTTAATACGAACGAGTACGAATAGGTTTGATCTGTTAATCTATAAGGCTCGTGTGGCAAAGCTCCCCAACTGTTATCTCCGCCAACACCCCGTTGTTTCAGATCAACGTGGAGGAAGATCTCATCTTGTGGTTCAAGGTCGGTGGGGTGACGCTGATCTTTGGTCAAGCCGGGATCTAGTTGTTCCGTCGGGATATTCAAAGCACTGAAACTGATCGGTTGATCACCGAAAATTCTGATGCCATCATTTTGATCGTTACTTAGTGTGATCCAGCGGGTATCCGTTTTGTACCCTGATTCCTGCGGACGAATATATTCCCAGGTAAACTGATCACTCACTACATCATCATAGATGCCCACAAAGGCTGCTGTATTTCTATCCTGATAATTCTCCCATGGTCCACGGCCATAATAACTGAGCTGATCAAACCCTTTATTCAGGATCATTCGCATGCCAAAGCGGGGAATCTCAGGTAAGTTTTTACCATTCAGATCAAGAGTTGCAGTAACCTTGATACTTCCATCCGGTCTGATCAGATATCGCACCTGATAGCTGAAATCTGTAGTATCTGAAAGGGTGTAGAATACGTTGACCGGTAAACCAAGATCACTCCATGTTCCAACTTCTGCATGATCCACACGAGCATCATAGGTCGCATCTTTCCAGAATTTCAGTTTTTGAGGCATCCCGTTTCCGAAATCATTATCAATGGGAGCCCTCCAGAAGAATGGAGCCGGAAATTGTTTAACGACAGATTTGTCAGATCCTTTATGCAGATAACGCTCAATGGAACCTTTTTTCAGGTTAAAGGTTCCCGTGATCTTATTAGAACTGAATGTGACTTTATCCCCGGATACCGAGTAACTAAATCCATCTTTTTCTGCCAACAATGGAAGTTCATTAAACCAGGTAGTGGAACCCAATTGAAATTGTTCACGGGCCAGTTCGTGTCCGGCCGGGATCAATTCAGAAGAATTTTTTTCGTAAGCAAAGACATTCAGGAAATACTCTTTCTGTGGATCCAGTTGCGGGATATCCAGATGAATGAATTTGGAATGATCCGCTTTCAGATTCACCTTGAAAGGGGCACTTTTCAGCAGTTCACCATCCTCATACAGCTTCCATTCAAAATCGAAATGACTCAGATCAATAAATTGGTAGTTGTTGGTGATCTTCAGGATCTCGCCGTAGGACAGTTCAAAGTCGATATTCTGATACACTTTCTTTACTTCATATAAACCGGGATGGGGTTTCCGGTCAGCCGTGACCAACCCGTTAGCATTGAAGTTTTCGTCGTTTTGAAGGTCCTCACCACCCAGATCACCGCCGTATGCCCAGAAAAATTCACCGTCATCAGTATAAGCTTCCAGTCCCTGATCTACCCAGTCCCAGATAAATCCACCCTGCATATGATCGGAGCTGTTGATGATATCCCAATATTCCTGAAAGTTACCATTGCTGTTTCCCATGGCATGTGAATATTCACACATGATGAATGGCCGGGTCTGTGAATCATCAGCCGCATACTCTTTCATGTAATTCATTCCCGGATACATCGGGGCTACAATATCGGTATTGCGATTTTGACCGGCTTGCTCGAACTGTACAGGGCGCGTTTCATCCTGTGCTTTCAGCCAATCGTAGGCTTCATAGAACACCGGGCCATTTCCACTTTCATTACCCATCGACCAGATGATGATGGAACTGTGATTTTTGGTTCGCTCGTACATCCGGTGGATACGATCCATTAATCCGGGCGCCCATTCTTCCAGATAGGCCGGATGCACACTTTCATCAAATGGTCCCTGAAGAGCGGCTCCCATGGCATGGATCTCGATATTAGCTTCTTCCACAATGTACATTCCAAACTCATCTGCGAGCTCGTATAATTCAATTCCATGCGGATAATGACTCATCCGCACTGCATTGATATTATTCTGTTTCATCAGTTTGAAATCCTGAAGAGTGGTTTCCCTGTCCGGAACATGACCTAGTGTTCCATGGTGTTCGTGTAAGTTCACACCCTTTACGGTGATGGGCTTCCCGTTCACCATTAATTGTGCATTTTTGATCTCTACTTCCCGGAATCCGAACTTTCCCGAAACAGCCTGACTCCCCGGTATCTTTATGGTATAGCGGTAAAGTGTGGGTGTTTCTCCACTCCATTTTTCAACATTTTTAAAGGTATGGCTGAAAGTCATCGGAGAATTGGTATCACTGTGATGTTTTGTTAAGGAAAGGATCCCGTTTCCGTCCGGGCCAAATATCTCCAGGTTTACGGTAGTTCTATCTGATGAGGCTCCATCAAAATTCCGAAGCATCACATTCATCGAAAACTCTCCATCGGTGTAGCTCTCATCTAATCCGGCAGTGAGGGAATAATCCCAGATCGCTGTTTTTGGCATTACCTGCAGGTACACATCCCGCTCGATCCCGGATAATCTCCAGAAATCCTGATCTTCCACATAGCGGCCGTCATGCCAGCGATAAACCTGAACGGCAAGCAGATTCTTACCGCTGTTCAGGTATGAAGTGATATCAAATTCTGCCGGTGTTTTGGCCGCCTTCGTCATTCCCACTTCGTTACCGTTCACAAAAACGCGAGCATATCCTGAAATGGATCCAAAATGAAGGATCACTTCTTTGTTGTCCCAGGTTTCCGGCACGGTAAATTCCTTGCGATAACTGCCTACGGGATTATACTCCTGATCGATGTACGGAGGGTTTTTGGGAAATGGATAGATGATGTTGGTATAAATAGGGATGTCGTACCCTTCAACTTCCCAGTTGGATGGCACTCTTATCAGCGACCAATCGCTGTCATCCAGATCGGTCTTGTAAAAATCCCGGGGGCGGTCGGATGGAGTTTTTACAAGATGGAATTTCCAGTCCCCGTTCAGACTTTTATAGTAGGCGGATTCTGTTGCCTCACCGGTCATTGCTTTTTCAGCCGTGTCATATAGAATAAACTGACTACGAGCTGCTTCTTTATTTCGGTCAATGATCGTTGGATCTTCCCATTCATTTGATGGTGGTTGTGCAGTAAGTGAAGTACACAAAAGGGAGCTTAACAGTATAAAGGAGAGCGTTTTCATAAAATTATAAAGGTTAAGGCTGAATTATTCGACAATTTTTATGCTGAATGATACTGAATATTAATGAAGAAGAAATGAGTATAAGTGACAATGATACACTTAATCGATCGGAATGTATTCTTTAAAAACCGCCGCTAGTACATCAACTGTTTATCATGGAGGGAGTTTTACAAATCATTAAAAAATTTAAGAAACGGGTTTTCGTATTGTTGTGGTTTCAGAGTACCAACCATAAATAAAAAGTCAGTTAAGAAATGAATAAACGTCTAATCTTAGGAGTAGCGGTACTATTGGTATTTGGAACTCAGAGTTTTGCACAAAACGAAAGAGTTCTAGGGCCGCTTGGGAAAAATTTCGTTACAACCGTTTTTGAAGAAGAGATCTATAAAACTAACTCAATTAATCAGATGGAAATCAAAGGAGCACCGGGAAGGTCGATCAATAACTGGTTAAGGGTCAGGACGATAGAAACCGCCACTGTTTTGCCTGAAGGACCAATGAGTAAAGGATATATCACTTCTGCTGTGATTAATCTAACCTCCGCAAAGAGACCACAGGGTCCAATGGTTAGGAAGAGGTATTAAAAAGTACTTTACAAAAGATCTGTGACTAAACCGACATTGAATTACTCTTAAACAGAGAAATTCAGGTCGGTTTTTTTATTACTAACTGCATAATGGCATCTAAAAGCTGAGGTTGGTAATAAATGAATTTAATATTAAACTGATTGAGCGCTCAGATAAATATGGGTTTGTGTTAACATCTGAGTTCGGTCTTTCTTCGTAGTTATTTAAAACAATTCATATTTCAACCAATCAATCACTATGAAAAACTACATTCAGTTTGTTCTGATCTGTGGACTACTATGTTCTTTAGCCTGCATTAATAACACAGAGGATGTGACCGGGCCATTACCTGACGACGAAGTTATCGAAAATGTGAGCTACTCAGCCAGTGTGCAACCAATCTTTAACAACGCTTGTGTGAGTTGTCACGGAAGCAGCGGAGGAGTGAATCTTTCTTCCTATGCCCAACTGATGAACAGTGTTGGGAATAATTACGGTAGCAATCTTGTAGTTGCCGGAAATGCCGATGCCAGTGGGTTGGTAGACAAAATTGAACCTGATCCACAGATAGGTGGTCGTATGCCGGTGGGCGGTTCACTCACCAATACCCAAATTGAGACTATACGCGTATGGATCGATGAAGGCGCCCAAAATAATTAGGAGTTCATTATGAAAAGATTCATTCTTACAGCCTTTCTGTTCACATGTTTAGCGATGCCAGCTATCGCTCAGAAATTCTACACGGAGACAGGGAAAGCTGTTTTTACCTCAAAAGTACCCCTGCATACCTTTTCAGGTACTTCAGAGAATTTAACAGGGATGATCGATCTTGATAAAAATACCGTCGACTTTTACATCGATCTGGCTACGCTGGATACCGGTAACGGGAAACGGGATAAAGACATGCGACTTACATTGGAAACAGAGGAATATCCGTTTGGTGAATTTTTTGGAACTCTGAACTCTGATTTTGATCCGGGATCGAAAACAGAACAGGAAGTCACTACAAAAGGGAAGTTCAGGATTCATGGAAAGGAAAAAGAGATCGAAGTAAAAGGGACATTAACTCCGGTCGACGGCGCTCTAATACTGAAGGCTTCATGGATCCTGAAACTGGAGGATTATGATATCGTGCCGCCCCAGTTACTTTTCATGAAAGTGGATCAGGAGCAGGAAATTGAAATTGAAGCACGTTTGGAAAAAGTGGAGGGGAATGATGAATAAATGCATATTGATCTTATTGGTCTCTGTATTCTCATATCAGGCGGTGCAAGCCCAGATGGAACGGAAAAGAACAGTGAAAGATGAGCCTGAAGAGGTTTTCCTGACCATGTCGCTTATTACCATGGCAACTTCTTCCACTCTGGAGAAAAGAAATATGAACAGCACCATCATGCATAATTTCGGGTTTGTTTCCGGTGGTGTGGAAGATTTCTGGGGATTGGATAACGGAGCTGCGGTACGACTTGGCATAGATTACGGTATCACCGATAAATTAACGTTGGGTATTGGCCGAACCAGTCGCGAAGACAATGTGGATCTACGGTTCAAATACACCCTTATGAATCAGATGAGATCCGGAAAGACACCCTTTGAGATAGCTTTAAAAGGTGATCTTGGCATCAATACGCAGAAAGAGAATCGATTCGATCTTACGTTTCAGGAACGATTGAATATGCTGGGCTCTGTGATTGTAGCCAGAAAATTCAGTGATCAATTCAGCTTTCAGATATCACCTATGATCTCTCATTTTAATACGGTGGTAAAAGAAGTGGAGAATCAGAAGCTGGTACACACACAATACGCAGCCGGATTCGGAGGCGAATACCGTTTAAATGCACATCACTCATTTTCCTTCGAATATTTTTTGGTGATGGGGGATAGAAATAGCGGCACGTATAATCCGGCAGCCATTTCGTGGCAAATCGATACCGGAGGGCATGTGTTCCAGATGTTTTTTATGAGCGGTACCTGGTTTACCGAACAACACCTGATCGCCCGGACTACAACGAATTTCTTTGCTCCTGATTTCAGATTCGGGTTTAATGTGAACCGCGTGTTTGGTTTGTGATCTTAAAAGAAATGATCTGATTAAGCTAAGGTTTTCGGGAACCAAACGGCTTGCAATAAAGTAAAGGATCCAGAAGGGTACCGGTGGTAATTATAGGTAAGTCCCCGTATAATTCTGCTGAAATACAGTTTATCGGATCATGATCTTTCATTCGGCATCAAAATTTAATCAACGTCTGTTAAAACAGGATGCCCGGAATTCGAAAATGCTTTTCTTTGCTCTTGTCACCGGTATACTCTGTGGTTTGATGGGAGCCATATTCCGACAGACTCTGGACTGGATCGGTGAATTCAGGGTTTTCCTGTCCGGTTTTCTTTCCGGTTTTGGATTGTTTGAACAGGTGATCAGTGTATTTCTAACCATGCTTTTTGTATTTATCGCAGTGTATCTGGTGCGCAGGTTTGCTCCGGAAGCATCGGGAAGTGGTATTCATGAGATCGAAGGAGCACTTGATGAAGTGCGTCCCATGCGTTGGAAAAGAGTGCTGCCGGTAAAATTTCTGGCCTCCTTATTTTCGCTAGGTAGCGGGCTTTTACTGGGTCGCGAAGGTCCGACGATTCAGCTTGGAGCCAATATCGGTAAAATGGTGAAAGATGTATTCCATCAACCGGATGAGGAAAATAATCCATTGGTATCGACGGGTGCCGGTGCAGGGTTGGCAAGTGCGTTCAATGCCCCGTTATCAGGTATTATTTTTGTGATCGAGGAAATGAACGGTCATTTCAAATTCAATTTTTTCTCTGTGGCCGCGATCATGATCGGGGTGGGAATATCAGATATCGTCGTGAGATTATTGGTGGGTTCAGAATCGATCATCCATATGAAAGTATTTACGTTCGATGACGAGACATTACTGATCTACTTTGCACTGCTGGGCTTTATTTTTGGGATCATTGGTGCTTTTTATAACTCTTTGTTGCTTAAAGTGGTGGATGTTTTCAAAAGAATGGAACTGAGTACAATACTCATAGCGATCGTATTTGGCGGTCTGATTTCAGTGATCGGGCTTTACTCCCCGGACATGACCGGAGCCGGATATCAGACTATTTTTAATGTGTTAGGCAATTCGATCTCGTTACAATTTTTGATCCTTCTCTTCCTCGTTCGTTTTTTCTTTTCTATTCTAAGTTATGGCTCCGGAGCTCCCGGTGGCATCTTTGCGCCGCTATTAACTTTAGGTGTGATCATGGGGATGATCTTTGGGATCTCGATCAATGACCTGTTCCCCGGTAGTGTTACCGATCCGGGAATATTCGCCGTTGCTGGAATGGCTGCGATCTTTGCCTCCACGGTTAGGGCACCGTTGACAGGTTTGGCCTTATCGGTAGAAATGACTTCTAACTTCGAGCTGATCCTTCCTCTGATCATTACGGTTGCTGTAGCTTCAGTAACTACCGCTATGCTCGGTAATGAACCGGTGTACACCTCTCTGCTTAAACGAACGTTGGAGAATAGTAAGATCGATCCTGTTGCTCGATCCGATTGATATAAAATCTCGATCGCCTCTGTATCATTGGTGTCTGTAAGAGTCATCAAACAATGGTATCTTAAAGCAATCATACATTCATCAAAAAGACGCTGTTTTATCCATGATCTTTATTGACAACGAAGGCATTAACGACCCGAGCATCAACCTTGCGATCGAAGAGCATGCACTCCGAAATTTTGACTACGAGCATAACTACCTGCTGTTCTATATCAATGAGCCTTCGATCATTATAGGGCGGAATCAGAATACGCTGGAAGAGATCAATCACGAATATGTGAAAGAACATGATATTCATGTGGTACGGCGACTTTCAGGTGGGGGAGCGGTGTATCATGATCTTGGAAATCTAAATTTCAGCTTTATCACCAATTACGATACTAAGAGTCTCCATAACTTTAAGAAGTTCACAGATCCTGTGGCCCATGTGTTACAGGGATTGGGCGTGAATGCAGAGTTAAGCGGTAGAAATGACCTGCAGGTTGATGGGAGAAAGATCTCCGGTAATGCACAGTATTCAACGGTTAAAAGGATGTTCAGCCACGGTACATTATTATTTGACAGCGACCTGAGTGAAGTGTCGAATGCACTGAATGTGAAGATGAGTAAAATCCAGTCGAAGGGGCATAAATCGGTACGAAGCCGGGTAGCAAATATCAGTGAGTTTTTAGATTCCCCGATGACTATTGGTGAATTCAGAGAGACGGTTCTTAAAGGACTAACGGCTGAATTACCGGAGTTCAAAACCATTCACCTTACGGATGATGACTGGGAAGCCGTGTACAAACTCAGAGAAGAGCGGTACGGCAACTGGGACTGGAATTTTGGCCGCTCACCGAAGTTTAATCTGCAACGGACCCGTCGGTTCCCGATCGGGGAAATTGACCTGCGTCTGGATGTGGAAAAAGGAAGAATCGAAAGTATTAAGATCTTTGGGGATTTCTTCGGTTTTGCTCCGGTCGCAGAGATCGAGGAGAAATTAACCGGTGTTCGGTATGAACCGGCAGATCTGCAAAAGGCCTTACAGGATGTAGATGTACAACGGTATTTCGGCTCACTTCCAAAAGAAGAATTCATGGAATTACTTTACGGGGCCGATGAAGGAGAGGGTATTCGAATCCCTGAGTGATCATTAATTGAATAATGAGCTCAATGTATCGGGCTCTATCATAAATGTAGGTTCGAATTCATCCGAACGCATGTAATTCAGGATGGACGCGTAGAACTGCTTTGCTTCCGGTCGATCAGAGATCGTTCGCAGATCGGCCATACTTATCAGGAGTTTTCCTTTTCCTACTCTGAATTCAAAAACCAAGCCCAATTTATGGTTTCGTTGAAGATTATCGATCACCTGAATCACAGGTCGGTATTCCGGCAGGGTCTCATCCAGGATCATCGGGTGACTTGCCTTTACGATAGAAAACCACTGCCAGTTGGTATGGAAATCGGTAGGGAAATTCTTAAAAATCGGATGGTCCGGATCCATAAGTAAACCTAAAGTCCCGGGAGAATAAGGACGGTCATTCGACTCACTGATCCCTTTGAACATTTCATAGTTCCAGAAATTCGGAGGGAATAAACCGCCAACGGTTCTGTCTTGCATCTTACTGCCATCCGGAAAGAACAAAACGGTCGACCCCTTTTCTAAAGAGCTTAGAATGGTTTCATTGAGTGAATCTGTGATCAGGATTTCCCCTTTATTCAACTCAATTTCAGATTCAGAAGGATAAACCCAGATCGGATATTGATTAACATATTCAGTATCCGGAATTCTGAGATTCAGAGTGAGTTGCTGAGGTGCTTTAATATCTTTCAGAACTAATTCAATCACTCCGGCATGACCAACTCCACCAATAGCGAATTCTGACCGGAAATCTCCAGAGGCCAGTCGTGTACCTGCCGAATTGGATACCGACCAACTCAGAGATTGATGATCCTGATTTGAATAATTGGCTACTTCAATGGTCGCAGAATAAGTTTCATCAGTAGCCCAGGCGTATTTATTGAATTCAGCCAGTAGTACCACATCATTACAGGATTGTCTCCAGATATTTCTTTCTACTACTCTTTTGTCGTCCATAAAAGCATCCAGTACTCCCACAAGTGCCGTTCCCTGTCCAGGAAAATCCTGAAGATCAAGCAGCTGAAATCCGGCCATACCCGGTGTTCGGATTGCAGCCTCCATCTCAGCTTTGTAAGCAATGGCCGCCCATGCACCTGAAGCTTTCTGAAACAGACTGTCCTGATCCGACATCCCGTGATCCTGTAGAGATTCCCGGAATTTCTCCAGATTCCAGGCTCTTACGGGGCCGGTATATTTTTCAATTTCATCATAATCCGGGTAGATCTGATATTGTCCGATCTCATGAGAGATCATTGGAATGTTTACTTCAGAAACAGGAAAACTGAAATCAAACCGGGTAGAAGGGATTTGTGTATTCAGAATTCCTCCATCATCCGAATCTACAAATGCGTGGGTTAAACGAAGGTGCGTTTTCTGGTGATCTCCGTTGGATGGAGTCCTCGAACTTACCCTGAAATCCTCGACTTCACGCGGCCATACATAGCCGATATTATTGTTGGAACCCATGGCATAAAGGGGACGAGGATCATGTTTTTTCAACGCCCGAATATTTTCCTCAACATTATCATGGCCACTCCATATTTCATTGCCATGCGATACCATCACCAACGAGGGATGATTACCATATTCGTCCAGCAGAGCCAATCCTTCGTCTAAAAGCATGGTCTTTGCGGTGTAATTTTCCAATCCACCCCAAAAAGGTAATTCCGTTTGTAGATAGATCCCGGTTCGGTCAGCTGCTTCGAAAGCGGCCTCTGGCGGGGTATAAGAATGGAAGCGATAGTGATTGATTCCCCATGACTTCGCTATTTCAAATACCCGCATCCAGCTATCAACATCGGTAGGTGTGTGTCCTGTCTCCGGAAATACTGCGGCGTCGTGTTTACCACGGAGAAAAGTTGTTCGATCATTGATGGTAAACTGAGTTTGATTGGTGTTGAACTCCCTCATCCCGAAAGTTACCGTCTGGAAATCTTCAAAACTTTCATTTTTTAAAACAGCCGTAAGTGTATATAAAGGTTGATCGTATTCATCCCATAAACGCGTTTGCTCACCGGTTTGGTAAGGAATAGAAAGTACCTCGGCTAATTTTACTTTGGTAGAAACCAGGGGTAACTCAATGGTACGTCCACGATGCCTGAGCTCAGCCTTAAGATCCACAAAGGCTGAATCTGAATGTGAGCCATTTTCGATATTTATCTCAACCAGAACCTGTTGGTTCTTTATATCGGGAAAAGTCCTTAACCGACGAATAAAGGTTTTTGGACGGGCTTCCAGATACATTTCACCAATTACGCCATTCCAGTTAGTTTGAGTCTCATCCGAAAAAATATGAGTCTCTCTGTAAGGAGTGAGGTCCTGCGAGTTATCGATCTTTAAAGTGATGGTATGTTCACCGGGAGTGATCAGATCACTAACATCATACCTGTGCGGAGACTGCAGAAGATGTGAATTCCCAGCGAAGGTGGAATCGATCCATACCCAGGTAGATTTAGTTCGTTCCAGGAATAATTCAACATGCATTCCCGCAAAAGATTCCGGAATGGTCACTGTTTTCTGATACCATGCAGGGCCGGTATATTTGTAGATCCTGTTTAGGTGAAGGGTTGTAGTATCGCTATTCAGGTTTCCTTTATGATTCAGATCCATTGTTCCGGGAAGAGAAATGGTATCATTCAGATCTGTAGCCGGATCCGTATCCCGGCCAAAAGAAAACTTCCACTGTCCGCTTAAAGAGAGCCGGTTTTGCTGTCGTTCCATCCTGGTGGATGAAGTACAACTGGTAAGAAAGAAAACAAGAATTAGAATGGGAAAGACAGTTGTTCGCATAATTAAACGATCAAAAGGCAGCAGGATCTTCAGGGAGGATCACTGAATTAATAAATTTAATGGAGTAATTAATCTAAGCTTAGTTGATCATTTAATAAACTGAAAAATGTAGTCAGTTTACCCATGGTCAAAAAGCCCTTTTATTTATTTAGCGGGGAGTAATGCTAAAAACCTTTTGTGGTTAATCATATCTAACCGTACCATTGAATCGCTAAAAATACTAGGTGAAGTATGCGATTTCCCTACAGATGGAAGACGAAATGGTTGGAACTACTCATCAAACTGAGAAGGTTCAGAAAGAAAACGAATCTTCGTCTCCAGTTTATTCAGGACGACCTGTTCGACATAGATGAAGTACTTCGTCCCTATTTCAGGGCCTTTTCTGCCTTATTGATGGTATTTGCCACCTTCAGTCTGCTTATCCCGGTATCTTTTCATCTCTCAGAAGAACATTTACGTCTCAATAATAAGATCGAAGTTGGATTACTGATCGGTTTTTTAGCCAGCTCAGTTGTAAAATTGATCATAACCAGTGATCGCAAGAATTATCTCAGAAAAAGATGGTTCGAGATGGTCTTTTCGGTCTTTTCCTTTTTCTTCCTGATTGATAATGCTATTTCCAAAGTACCGGTCTTCGAATTTTTGTTTTCGGTTAGTGGGAGCACTGAATCGCATTTTCTGAGGATCCTTAAGGGATATCTCATCCTTATAGTCATTATAAAAGCTGTTCAGTATTTACCGGAATTATTGAGCCGGCAGTCGAATTCGGCCCGGTTCATGGTAAACAGCTTCTTATTTCTTATCACGGCCGGAACCATCCTGCTCATGTTACCCGGTACTACAGTGGATAATCAGGGGCTGGATTTTATCGATGCTTTATTTACAGCTACGAGTGCAGTCTGTGTGACGGGCCTGATCGTGGTTGATACAGCAACTCATTTCACCTTATATGGGCAGGTCATCATTCTCTCGCTGATCCAGTTAGGAGGTTTAGGGATCATTACTTTTGCCACATTCATTTTGCTTTTTATAAGTGGCGGGCTGGGAGTTCGGCAGCTGAGCACATTAAAGGATCTGGTTTCGGAGGACAATACAAGCCTGGCTGTAAATACATTAAAACGTATCGTTGGGTTTACGCTTTTCGCAGAGATCATTGGAATGGGGCTGTATTACATATTCTGGACCACTGAGTTTCCGGATAATGGTCAACGTTTGTTGTTTTCTGTTTTTCATTCAATTTCAGCATTCTGTAATGCCGGGTTTTCATTGTTCACAAACAGCCTTGCTGATTCACAAAATGCGCTGAATCCGGGTATCAATCTAACCACAGTGGTGTTGATCGTGCTGGGTGGATTAGGTTTTACAGTAGAATGGGAGTTGATCCACCGATATACCAATAAGAAATACCGGCGTCGAAAACTGTCGGTGCATAGTAAACTGGTATTGGTGACTACAGCTAGTCTGATCGCTTTTGGAATGGGCTCGTATCTGATTCTCGAATGGAATAATACGCTGCAAGGGATGTCGGTAATTGATAAGCTGATGGTGTCTTTATTTCAGAGTGTGACCACCAGAACGGCCGGCTTTAATTCGGTGGATATTGGAAGTATCGGCATTCCGGCAACCCTGGTCATTATTAGCCTGATGGTAATTGGCGGTTCCCCGGCTTCTACAGCCGGCGGGGTTAAGACCACTACCTTTGCCATACTATTCAGATCGATCATAATGACCATTCGTGGAAATGACAGAATGGAGATCTACAAACGAACCATACCGAATACTATCATTTTCAGAGCAATAACGGTGTTGTTATTGGCGGGGAGTTTTATTGCGGTTAGTACCATACTGTTATCCATTTTTGAGGATCAGTCTTTCATCGATCTGCTTTTTGAAGAAGTATCGGCGATCGCAACGGTCGGGTTATCCCGGGGTATTACTTCTGAACTGAGCAGTTGGGGAAAGGCGATCATCACTCTTTCAATGTTCATGGGGAGAGTAGGGGTGCTTACCTTTATGGTGGCGTTTGCCAAACGTGTGGATATTCAGAAATATCAGTATCCGGAAGAGAATATCATGGTATCTTAATCAATTAAATCAAAGAAACAGATCATGAAGAAAAGAACAGATCTTCACTTTGCAGTAATCGGAATCGGCGCTTTTGGGAGCGCTCTGGCTAATAAATTATCAGAAGAGGGAGCCTATGTGATTGCTGTTGATAGCAGTATGGATCGGCTGAATGAAGTTAAATCGGTAGTTTCTGATGCGATTTGTTTCGATGCCACCGACCCTGAATTATTGGAGAGTCATGGTATCTGTGATGTGGATGTGGCGGTAATCGCAATCGGGGAGTCATTCGAGCCGGTAGTATTGATCGCTATGCAATTACTGAACGCCGGAGTGAAAGAAGTTTACGGACGTGCGAGTACAAAAACTCAGGTACAGATCCTGAAGCAGATCGGTATCACGGATGTGATCCATCCTGAACGACAGGTTGCGGAGCGGATGGGAGTGATGTTGGTGCGGAGCGGACTTTCCGACATTTTTGATCTGGGCGAAGGTCTGGCATTATTCGAAGTTGAAGCCCCGAAAGAAATGATCGGATACACACTGGCCGATCTTGAATTGCGGAGCCGGTATGAGCTCAACCTGATCACCATCAAAAGATATATTGAAGATGTGGATTCGGATGATATTAAAGATCACTACAAACCCATCGGTATTTTAACCGGAAAGACCACTGTTCACGAAAAGGATCGGTTCCTATTGGTTGGTTCGAAAGATAATTGTGATCGTTTGCTAAGAAATTCCTGACACCGGAAAACCTTCGGTTCTTTAGTTCGGCTTTACTTACATTCTCTTCACCTGAAGCGGAAGAAATAAAAATATTTCAAAGATGGTAAAAGTAGTGAGACACATATTTCTGGTAGGATTTATCGCCCTTCTGACCATACAATCCGGATATGCTCAAAAACAAAAAAATATCATTTTTATTCTGAGTGATGACCATCGCTATGATTATATGGGCTTTCATGAGAATGCACCTGATTTTCTGCAAACTCCGGGGATGGATAAAATGGCCGAAGAAGGGGCTCATATTTCCAATGCATTTGTAACAACGTCTCTTTGTTCTCCAAGCCGCGCGTCTATTCTAACCGGCCAATACGCCTTTCGCCATGGTGCAGTCGACAATTCGAATCCAATCAAAGAAGGAACAGTATATTTCCCTGAATTTTTACAGGAAGCGGGCTATCAGACTTCTTTTTTTGGAAAATGGCACATCGGGGAAGATGATGATATGCCCAAGCCCGGGTTTGACCGATGGGTAAGTTTTCGCGGTCAGGGAGTGTATAACGATCCGTTGTTGAACTTTGATGGAGAACGAAAAAAAATTGAAGGTTATACAACAGACCTATTAACCGATTACGCCATCGACTTCATCGAAAACCGGGATAAGAAAAAACCATTTTTTGTATATCTGTCGCATAAAGCGGTCCATGCTGAATTCTATCCCGCAGAGCGGCATGATGATATGTACGAAGATGCCGAGTTGGAAATACCCGCATCCATGAATTATACCGAGCAGAATTATGAAGGCAAGCCGGACTGGGTGAAAGAGCAACGGTTCAGCTGGCATGGCGTGGATTTCATGTATCACAACCGCCCGGATCATCCACAGACACTGGAAGAGATCATCACCGAATACAGTGAAACGCTGATGGGTGTGGATGAGAGTGTTGCGCGGGTTCTGGATTATCTGAAAGCTAATGATCTGGATGACAATACCTTAGTTATCTATATGGGCGACAATGGGTTTATGCTTGGTGAACATGGTCTGATCGACAAACGTCAGGCGTACGAAGAGTCGATGCGGGTTCCGATGATCGCCTGGGCACCCGGATACATCGAAGCTGGATCAACAATTGACGAAAACATCCTGAATATTGATCTGGCCCCGACTTTTCTGGACCTGGCCGGGGGAAAGATGCCGGCAGATCACGTTGTGGACGGAACTTCTTTTTTGAATATTCTGGAAGATGGAGAAGCTAAAGAATGGAGAGATACCTTTACTTACCAATACTTCTGGGAACATGCCTTTCCTCATACCCCAACTACTTATGCTATTCGTGGTGATCGCTTTAAATACATCTATTATCATGGCGTTTGGGACAAGAATGAATTATATGATCTGAAAAACGATCCGATGGAGATGCATAATCTGATCAATATTCCTGAATATCGGCCGGTGGTACTACGATTGGAGAAGCAGCTATTTGATATGCTGGAAGAAAATGAAGCAACCAATGTACGCTTCCGACGTCCGCCAAATTTCAGCGCTGATCAGAAAAAGATCCATTAAAAGAGTTCCGGTTTGAATTCTTTCAGATCCAGAAATTCCTACCTGAAACTGATTGCACTTGTTGTAGGATTTAGCGGATTTGCTTTGATCTATAGTTGTGTTGAGGATTCTGATCTGCCGGAGTCAACGAAGGTGGAGGTTGGTTTTGTCGGAGGGGAAACGTGTCAAAACTGCCACACCACGGAGACCAATGCCTGGCTGGGATCACATCACGACTACGCTATGAAAGCAGCAGACTCGCTTTCGGTCAGGGGAGATTTTAATCACGTTAGGCTCACGCATAATGAGGAAGAATTTCATTTTTATACAGAAGGTGATGAATATTTTGTGGAAGTGAACGGAAAACCGTACTCCATTCCCTATACGTTTGGCTGGGAACCTCTCCAGCAATATCTCATCGATTTCGGACAGGGAAAACTTCAGGCGTTAAACATTGCCTGGGATACCGAAAAAAAGCAATGGTTTGCGCTAAATCCGAAAGAAGATCTGAAACATGGGGACTGGCTGCATTGGACCGGTGGCGCCATGAACTGGAATACCATGTGTGCCGATTGCCATTCCACCAACCTGAAGCAGAATTACTTTGCGGAAGCTGATTCATTCAACACAACCTGGTCAGCAATCAATGTGAGTTGCGAATCCTGTCACGGTCCCGGCGCCGCTCATGTTGAATTCATGGAGTCCGACTCAGCATTGATCGCAGGTATTGAGAGAATTCGAAGTGATTTAAGTCTGACAGCAGGAACTTCTCAAAAAGTACAGATCAATCAATGTGCCCAATGTCATGCCCGAAGACAAGAGATGGATGCGGATTATGATCACACCGGAGATTTTCTGAATCATTTCAGTCCGGATTTTATACATCCGGAATTATATTTTGAAGATGGTCAGATCAAAGACGAAGTCTATGTGTATGGTTCTTTTCTTCAGAGCAAAATGTATGCAAACGGGGTGAAATGCAGTGATTGTCATGATCCTCATAGTTTAAAACTAAAGGCTTCCATCACAGATAACACCTTATGCATGAGTTGTCATGTTCCCGCATATAACTCTCCGTCTCATACTTTTCATAAGGCAAATACCGAAGCTTCCCAATGCGTAAGCTGTCACATGACCGGGCAAACCTATATGGAAGTGGATTTTCGACGAGATCACAGCTTTCGTGTTCCAAGACCGGATCTGAGTGCCGAATTTGGAACTCCCAATGCATGTAATTCTTGTCATGAGGATCAGACTACCGAATGGGCAGCCAATGCAATTATCGGGTGGTACGGACCAGAAAGAGAAACCAGCACAGCCGATTGGTTGACAGAAGTGAATGCGCTGGATGATGAATTTCCCACTTCTCTTAAAAAGGTGATCGCTGATTCACTTCAACCAGAAATGCTCAGAGCCACATTGATCTGGTTTATGCGGGAATTTCCGGATTCAGAAAATAGTGGATTTCTTAACGAGTTGATCAGAAATGAATCGGAATTGATCCGGCTCAGCGCTGCTCAAACACTAGCCACTTATCCCGAAATTTTTGACCGAAGCGGATTGATCTCCGCAAAAAATGATGAATTGAAAACGGTGCGAATTGCAGCTTTTTCAGGATTGAATGGGCAAAATCCTGAATATGAAGAATATCTGGAGCATAATCGTTATTTCACCGAAGGAGAGATGAATCGCGGTATCTATTATCAGAAAAATGGCGAGTATCAGAAAGCGATGACGGCTTATAAATCGGCGATAGAAAAAAATCCGGAATTCAGTGCAGCACGAATTAATCTGGCTCAGCTGTACAATCGGATCGGGAATAATCGTGAAGCAGAAAATCAGCTCAGGCAGGTGATTGAACGGGAACCGGAATACGGTCCGGCTTATTACTCGCTGGCTTTGCTCCTGGCCGAAGAACATCGATTGAAAGAATCTGTATCCTTTTTTGAAAAAGGGGCTGTGTTATTGCCCGAAAATCATCGGCTGAGATATAATTTGGCGATCACATATCAGACGCTTAACGAACCGGAAAATGCAGAACGATCTTACCAGAAGTCCATTCAGCTGGCACCTGATCAGCCTGATTATTTATATGGTATCTGTACGTTATATCTACAGAATAATCAACCGGAAAAAGCTCTCCAATATGCCGAAAAACTAGTTGAATTGGATTCACAGAATCAGCGTTTCAGGCAGCTGTATGACTATATCAAGGATCAGCTGTAAATCTTAATTATATGTTCAGTAAACTTTATTAAGATTACTTTGATTCAACTCACCCTAGTGCAGATAACCATGAGCAGAACTTCCCATTATTCTAAGAAACAAAGATCATTATTAGCCGGTTGGTTTTTTCCGCTTTTGCTGATCTTAATCAACTGTGTAAATGTTTCTGCTCAAGTCTGCATTACTGATCTGGTAACTGAATACCAAACCGCTCCAATCGGTTTAGACGAAGCTCATCCCCGATTCAGCTGGAAAATGGCTGCCGCAGATCATGCTCGTGGAATCTATCAGACCGCCTATCAGATTTCGGTTGAGGATGAAAACGGCGAAGAAGTCTGGAACAGTGGCAGGGTAGAACGTAGTACCTCATTGAACATCGGGTACGCCGGAAAAAGCCTTGAACCACGAACAACCTACTCGTGGAAGGTGGAGGTTTGGGATCAGGATGGAACAGTACATGAACAGGAATCTACCTTCGAAACAGGGTTAATGGATGCATCCACGAAAGCATGGAACGGGGCAGAGTGGATTGGTGGCGGAGAGGATGACCTGGTGTTCTATTCTCATGCCATCAGTGTGTTCAAAGGCGGTTTCAGGATTCAGTTGGAGGAAGAATCTTCATCAACAAAAGCGGCGTTTGTGTTGGGAGCTAATGATGTCCGCCTGATGACTCCACATCTTAATATTCTGGGTGTGAATAACGACATGGACGAGAGTTATTATAGCTTGGAGCTGGACATCTCGGGATTAGAAACCGAATCTGGAATCGCTCATTTTAATATCTATCGGGTTGGATATACGCCGGAGGATTCGAACGAAGAGCCGATGTATTCGCTCGAAATTCCAACCGAAATCATCCATAACGAAAACAAGTATGACGAACAGCAGATTTGGTTCGATGTGATTTTCGGTCAGCTTAATGTGTACATAAATGGAATGGATGAGGCTCACCGACTCAATGCCGATCCGGCCGGATTACCAATAAATCCTCATGGCACCTTAGTGGCCGATCAGATAGCCTATCCAATGATCGCAGATATCGGTTTTGCGACTTCTGCCGGACAAAAAGCCCGCTTCTCTGATGTGCACTTTAAGAATTACCGTGCTCCTTCCAACGTCATATTCGACGAACATCTATCGGGAATTTCTGCAAGTATTTTTGATGGTTTGGATGGCGTTCAGATTAATGACGGAAGCTATCTGATCGGAGGAGAAGGTGATGTGCTCGCCATTGCTGATCCCGGCAGGAATTCCGTTCCCATGCTACGGACGGAGTTCAACGTACAGAAAGCAATCCAAAAAGCGAGATTGTATGTGACAGCTCGTGGTATCTACGAAATGTATGTGAATGGGGAGCGAGTGGGCGAGGATTATTTTAATCCCGGACTTACGCAGTACAACAAAACTCATATGTACCAAACCTACGACGTGACTGAGTTGGTGAATGAAGGGCAAAACGCTATAGGAGCCAGGTTGAGTGAAGGCTGGTGGAGTGGAAATACTACTTTTCGTGGCAACCACTGGAATTATTTTGGAGACCGGCAATCACTTTTGACTCAGTTGATCATCACCTACGAAGATGGAAGTGAGGAAATTATTACATCCAATCCGGATGAATGGAAGTTCTATAATGATGGTCCTGTGCTTTCGGGGAGTTTCTTTCAGGGAGAGATCTATGATGCCACAAAAGAAGCGTCAATTGATGGGTGGAGTGAACCGGGTTTTGATGATTCAGATTGGAAACCCGCTCAGATGGTAGCACTGGATGGAACCACGTATTCAGGTTCTGTTCAGGAGACAGATTTCCCGGGGTGGGATACAAAACTCATAGGTCAGATGGGCAACAACGCCGGTATCGTAAAAGAGCTGACACCGGTCAGTGTTACCGAAATACGACCGGGAGTGTTTATATACGACATGGGTCAAAATATGGTCGGCTTTCCAAGAATTAAAATCTCCGGCAAAGCAGGACAAACAGTAACGCTCCGCTATGCCGAAATGCTCTATCCCGATCTGCCGGAGCATGAAGGTCTGGCAGGAACCATGATGATGGAGAATATTCGTGCAGCGCTAACTCTGGATCAATGGACGCTGAAAGGTGGAGAGGAAATCATTCAACCCCGTTTCACTTTTCATGGATTCCGATATCTGGAGATCAGCGGTATTGAAGAAGCTGTTCCGATCGAAGATGTGCAAGGATTAGTGGTCAGCTCTGTGGATGAACTTACCTCTTCTTACGAAACCTCCAATGAACTGGTAAATCGATTGTGGCAAAATATCAGCTGGTCGATGCGATCGAATTTCCTGTCTATTCCAACTGATACCCCGGCGCGAAACGAACGTATGGGCTGGAATGGGGATATCAATGTGTTTTCAAGAACGTCGATGTATCTAGGGGATGTGCACCAGTTTTTGAGGCGACATATGCTGGCGAATCGTGATTTGCAGCAGCCTTCCGGTCGGTTTGAGGATATCGCACCCATTGGTAAAGGCTTTGGTGGAACTCTTTGGGGAAGTGCGGGCATCACCATTCCGTGGGAGTTGTATCTGCACTATGGAGATAAGCGCGTACTCGAAGAGAATTACGAAGCCATGAAAGCCTACGTCGATTATCTGGAAACCCGTAGGCGGGAGGATGGGATTTTGGATGAAGGTCCGCTGGGAGACTGGCTGAGTCCGGTTGGCTACAAAAATGATAATTCTTTGTTCTGGGAAGCCTATCAGGTGCGCAATTTGGATATCGTAGCTAAATCGGCGTTACTGCTGGAGAATGTGTCAGATTTTAAGAAATACATCGATCTGATGATTCAACAGAACAAATTTTTCAATGCTACTTATGTGGATGCCAACACCGGTAAAACTATTCAATCCGGCTACCCCATTAACCATTGGGGACCAAGTCCGATTCCCCGGGATTCTCTTCAAAAAGGTGATTGGATGGATACCCAAGCTTCGTACGCCATTCCATTAGCTTTTGGTGTTTTTGATGATGAGAATGAACCCAAAGCAGTAGAACATCTGGTATCGGCGATCGAGCGAAGTAATCTGGATGAACTGGGAGTTTGTCGACCGGAACTCAGTCTGATGACAGGATTTATCGGCACGGCTTCCCTGGGAGAAGCACTATCCGAGCATGGCGAAAGTGAATTGATGTACCGTATACTTCAGCAAACCAGTTATCCATCGTGGTTATATCCGGTTACGAATGGAGCGACTACGATCTGGGAGCGCTTGAACAGCTACACCATCGAGAATGGGTTTGGTGGGAATAACAACATGAATTCCTTTAATCATTATTCGTTTGGGGCGGTGGGTGCCTGGATGATGAACTATTCGCTGGGTATTCTACGAAACGAGGCCGGCTTTCATGGGTTTAGATTGCAACCAACGCCCGATGAATCAGGGGAGATGACTTGGGCAAGCGGACATTATGAATCGCCTTATGGTCGGATAGAAAGTACCTGGAAAGTGGAAGGAGGCAAATTGATATATACGGCTACGGTTCCGCCCAATACCTCGGCAGGATTGTATTTACCTACTTCGGATGTGGAATCTGTGATGGAATCATCCCAACCAGCGGAGGATTCGGAAGGCATTCAATTTCTGAAATACGAAAACGGAAGAGCGGTATATCTGTTGAGTTCCGGTACCTATTCATTTGAGGCTGACTGGGAGTGAAAGTCACTCGAAATGGTATCAACATAACGTTGCGAACTTGGTGTAACGAAGCACTAAACATGAGATTCGCTGGTTGTTCGTCAGGTAGATCCTTCACCATATGCCTATGAATCAGTATAAATTGATTCCGGGTAACGATTGGTTCTGCAATTTTTTGGTCTTGATAAGATTAGGTTTCCCGGCTCATCTTTTAGAACAATATTTGCGCAATAGCCTGAATAGTGTTGATATTAATATCCTAAAAGTGTATTTAATACACTAAACTAACCTGATATTTAATCGCATGTTCAAGAAGATGTTCAAGTCACTAATATTGTTGTGTATAATAGTGATCTCAGGATGTACTTCATCCACAGAAAGTGATGGATACAAAGCCTACTTATTTACGTATTTCACGGGTAACGGTCCCGGAGAAGAAGCAATTCATTATGCGTTAAGCTGGGATGGCTATCACTATAAAGCGTTAAATAATAATCAACCTATTCTGAATTCAGATAGCATCAGTACTACGGGAGGAGTTCGGGATCCGCATCTGCTGCGAGGCGAGGACGGTAGTTTTTACATGGTAGTTACCGATCTGTACGTGCCTGAAATGGGTTGGCAGAACTATGCCATGGTGATGTTGAAATCCGATGATCTGATCAACTGGACACATTCTGTGGTGAATATTCCCGAAACCTATGAGCAATTTTCGGATGTTTACCGTGTTTGGGCTCCGCAAACTTTTTATGATGAAGAAACCGGTAAATACATGATCTATTTTTCCATGCTTCAACCAGGAGGGTCAGATATCATTTATTATGCTTATGCCAACGAGGATTTTACCGGACTTGAGGCAGCGCCAAAGCAGTTATTCTATAATCCGGGTGAATTTGCAGCCATTGATGGCGACATCATCAAAAAAGATGGTAAGTATCACTTATTCTATAAAACGGAAGGTGAATACAAAGGCATTGCGAAGGCGATTTCTGATTCGTTAACCAGCGGCTACAAAAAAGTAGCGGATAATGTAGATCTTTCTGACGATCAGGTGGAAGGTTCCGGTATTTTCAAACTAAACAACAGCGATGAGTACATTCTGATGTACGATGTCTATGTTGCCGGAAAGTATCAATTCACCAAAAGTAAAGACCTTGAAAATTTCGAAATTGTAGACGAAGACATCAGCATGGATTTCCATCCGCGTCATGGTTCCGTATTGCCAATTACTTTAGAGGAAGCAAACCGATTGCTAGATAAATGGGGTAACTGATGCTGAAAGCACCGCTGATACTCGTAGTCCTGATCTCATGCACTAGCGCACTTTTCGGTCAGAATACTCAAACGTATTCCTTCACAATAAAACCGGAAAAGACGCATCAGATCATTCATAATTTCGGAGCTTCAGATGCGTGGAGCATTCAATATTTTGGAAAGAACTGGCCGGCAGAAAAACGAAATCAGGCAGCTGATTATCTGTTCAGTACAGAAGTAGATGAAGACGGAAATCCGTTGGGTATCGGGTTAACTCTTTGGCGATTTAATATCGGTGGGGGTACCGCGGAGTTGGGTGAGAAAAGTGAAATTCCCTTGCTATGGAGACGGGCAGAATCTTTCATAGATGAAAACGGTAACTATGATTGGAGTAAACAAGCAGGTCAACAGTGGTTTATGAACGCAGCCATGGAGCGGGGTGTAGATCAATTTGTTGCCTTTTCGAATACGCCTCCTGTGCATTTTACGCTAAATGGGAAAGGATTTTCAGAACCCGGTGACCATGCAAATCTGAAGCCGGATGCTTACGATGATTTTGCTGAATTTCTCGCTACGGTTGCCCTTCATTTCGATAGTCTGGGAATGCCATTCGATTACATTAGTCCGGTAAATGAACCACAATGGAACTGGGACAATAATAAACAGGAAGGGTCTTCCTGGAGAAATGAGCAGATCTATAAGCTTGTTAATCATTTAAATGAAGCTCTTGTCGCAAATGGATCAGATACGAAAATTGAAATTCCGGAAGCAGCCCGTCAAATTGATCTCTACAGTGCCGGAGGGATCAAAAACAGGGATCGACAGCTTTACAGGTTCTTTGATCCGGCAAGCGAGTATTATATCGGAGACCTGAAACATGTTGCTCTGAAGGTAGCAGCACATAGTTATTTCACGACGTATCCGCCGGAAAATTTGATAGAAGTCAGAGATTCTTTACGTATTCATATCGATCAGCTTAATCCTGATATAGAATTCTGGATGAGCGAGTATTGTCTGTTAGAGGATAACGAAGAAGTTAAAGGACCCGGAAGGGATCTTGGTATTGATCCCGCTTTGTATCTGGCAAAAGTAATTCATCATGATCTGGTGTATGCACAGTCAAATTCCTGGCAATGGTGGTTAGGGGTGAGTCCTTTTAACTATAAAGATGGATTGGTCTACATCACCGATAATATAACCGATGGGGATGTGTATGATTCCAAAATGCTGTGGGCATTGGGAAATTACAGTCGTTTTGTACGACCCGGTATGCATATGATCGAAGTTGAAGGAGAAGCCCCTGGAATCTATCTATCTGCTTTTAAAGGAAACGGGGAAATTATTGTGGTAGCGATCAATGAGAATAAGGTTGAACAAAAGATAGGCCTGAAAGGTATTTCCGGTTCAGTAAAGAAATATGTAACTGCGGCCGGCGATCAGTTTGATCTGAAATATGTAGGTGAATTCGAGAGGTCGGACTCAGTAAACTTAACATCCCGATCAGTTACTACTTTTGTAATAAAATAGAATATTTGCATAATCCATAGATTTAAAATGACCACACAATCAACAATGAAAAATCTGTTATTACTGGTAGTTACGGTACTGATAGTGAGTAGCTGCTCAAAACCACCTGAATTTGAAACACCGTTTATTTACGAACGGGCTGATCCATGGGTGTATCTTCATACCGATGGCTATTATTACTTCACGGCAACTGTTCCTGAAAATGACAAACTGATCTTGAGAAGGGCAGAAACGCTGGAAGGACTGCAAACAACCGAAGAGAAAACGATCTGGACCAAACATGAAACAGGAATTATGGGCTCGCACATCTGGGCACCTGAAATTCATTATGTAGATGGAAAATGGTACATCTATTTTGCGGCAGGCGGTGCAGAAGATATATGGGCAATACGTATGTATGTACTCGAGAATGATTCCCCAAATCCATTGGATGGCGAATGGGTGGAAAAAGGACAGATCAAAACGGATTGGGAAACTTTCTCGCTCGATGCCACCACCTTCGAGCATCAGGGCAAAAACTATCTGGTTTGGGCTCAGCATCCACCAACGATGGAAGGGAATACAGCGCTTTATATTGCAGAAATGGAAAATCCATGGACGATAAAACAGCCAATGGTTGAGATCACCCGACCGGACTACGAGTGGGAGAAACAACTGTTTAAGGTGAACGAAGGAGCTGCGGTGATCAAAAAGAACGGAAAGATATTTATTGCTTACTCAGCAAGCGGAACCGATTATAACTACGCTGTTGGTTTGTTAACAGCTGATGAAAATGCCGACCTGCTGAATGCTGACTCATGGTCTAAATCTCCTGTACCGGTGTTTAAAACCTCTGAAGAAAATAAGATCTATGGTCCGGGGCATAACAGCTTCACCACCACAAAAGACGGGAAATATGACCTTATGATCTATCATGCGAGGAGTTATAAAGAGATCGATGGAGATCCATTGGATGATCATAACCGACACATGCGGATCAAAGTGCTGGAATGGGATGAGGATGGTAATCCTGTGTTCGGTGTCCCACAACCTGATACTCGTCACAGAGAGGAATAGCGAATAGTTTATTAGTGTCCCGTCCTAAAATAAGTT
>DLCN01000032.1 GCA_002480645.1 Balneolaceae bacterium UBA7797 | reverse complement strand
GGTCGCCGCCTCCTTCCCCTTTACTTAAACCCTCTTCCTTCAAAGAAGAGGGTTTTTTTATTTATAGCTAATCTGCTTTATTGTTATTTTAAGAGTATCTAAAAGCCAATTAATCAATCAATCACATGTTAGACTTCGAGTCATTTTTAAAAGACTACAAAGAGAAGCTATCTTCAATTTTTGAGAAAGAAAAAGAGACCAATAATTATTCTCTGAGCAGAGGTATTTCTGAATCAACACTTCGAACTATTCTAGATTTTCATCCATTAGCAGCCTTTATACCATCTAATTATGGTGGGTTTGGTGGTAATACAGCTGAAGCTCTTTCAATGCTGGAGGCAAGTTCGTATGAGTCTCTTCCACTATCTTTAATGATGGGTATTAATGGTGCTTTATTCCTTCAGCCTATTGCTAACTATGGAAGTGAAGATCTAAAGGAAGAAGTATATAACCGGGTCATCAACAATAATAAAATGGGTGGTCTTATGATCACTGAACCCGATTATGGATCTGAAGCATTGAAAATGCAAACAGGTTATACTTACGACGAATCTACAAATACATATTCGATTAAAGGTCTAAAACATTGGGCGGGACTTACCGGAATGGCTGATTATTGGTTAATGACAGCCCGTGAATTGAAGGATGGAGAATTGGGTAGAGACATTTCATTTTTTGTGCATGATACACGAAACGGTGGAATAGAAGTGGAAGAGTATTACAATAATCTCGGATTGTATATGCTTCCTTACGGACGTAACAGAGTAAATATCAAAGTTCCAGACTCCCATAAATTGGAGCCAAAGGCAACCGGAATCACCATGATGCTGGATCTGTTGCATAGAAGTCGTTTACAATTTCCAGGAATGGCAATGGGCTTTCTGAAGCGAATGATGGATGAAGCTATTGATCACTGTAAGAACCGTATGGTTGGTGGTACCAATTTGTTGAGTTACGATCAGGTAAGGGACCGTTTATCTAAACTTCAAAGTTACTTCACTGTTTGCTCAGCGATGTGCAGTTTTACCGGTTCTAATGTCCCATTAAGTAAAAATACAGCTAAGATGGATGTAGAAGCGAATGCAATTAAAACAGTGGTCACTGATTATATGCAGAAAGCTTCTCAATCTTTATTACAGTTAACCGGAGCTAAAGGATACAGGTTAGATCATATTGCTGGACGTTCAACGGTGGATAGCAGGCCATTTCAGATTTTTGAAGGTTCCAACGATATCTTATACCAACAAATTTCAGAATCAGTATTAAAGATGATGAGGCGATTCAAGAGTACAAATCTCTATGAATTTTTGAATCAGTATAAGCTAACGATCAAGAGTTCTGATTACTTTAAGGATCACTTGAATTTTGAACTGGATCCTAAAATGCCTCAAAGAAAACTTGTACAACTAGGTCAGGCACTGGGTAGAATGATCTCTATGGAGTTTACTCTGGATCTTAGTGAAAGAGGATTCAATAAAGAATTGATAGATAATGCATTATTGAATTTGCAGGAAGAGATTCAGAACCTACTTGTAACATACAGAACAGGATTCAATGCAGAGGTTGTAGAGAACTATCAGAATAATAGTTCCTGGTTTAATCAATTATCTCTTGAAGCCTGAACCTCATATTGTAGTCCTAACAGGGGCCGGTATCAGTGCTGAAAGTGGGTTATTAACTTTCAGAGATGCAGGTGGACTATGGGAGGGCTATGATATTAATGAGGTAGCTTCTATAGAAGGTTGGAGGAAAGACCCTGAAAAAGTTCTCCGTTTTTATAATATGAGACGGAGACAGGCCTTTGATGTAGAACCTAATAATGCACACATTAAAGTAGCTGAGCTTCAAAAGGACTTCAGGGTTACTGTAATCACTCAGAATGTAGATGATCTACATGAAAGAGCAGGTTCAGAGAATGTTATTCATTTGCATGGTGAGTTAACAAAAGCATGTAGCGAAGTAGATAGATCATTATCAATAGAGATTGGAGATAAGCCCATTAATTGGGGTGATAAAGCACCGGATGGTGCACAATTGAGACCAGATATTGTATGGTTTGGTGAAATGGTACCTATGATAGAAGTTGCTGCCGGGATCATGAGTCAGGCTGACATACTTTTGGTGATTGGCACATCTCTTGCCGTATATCCGGCAGCCGGCTTGATTCATGCAGCTCCTGATTTTGCTGTAAAAGTGCTGATAGATCCGAATATACCAGAGTTCCAATCGTTTGATGGATGGTCAATTATTCAGGATAAAGCTACAACCGGAATCGAAGTATTTATAAGAAATTTAAAAGAAGGTCATTATAGTGGCAAATAAAAAATTATCAGAAGACGAGAAGAGCGTTCTGGAACAATTTATGATCCCGTTTTTTCACCTTGAAAAACGTTTTCCATTATTTCCGGGGAAATTAAACAAAGAAGCAGAGTCATTATTACTCGGTATTTCCAGGGATGAACTCATTAAGAACCGAGCTAACCTGACTGAAAACTCAAAACAGGCAGCGCTTGAATTACTTAAAGAGGATGAGATCATCGATCTGTTGGAAGATATTCCGCTAGATGGTGAAGAAACTATTGTAGCATTGGGTGACTCAATTACAGAAGATGCACAAGGATGGTTTGAAATACTGCGTCAGGTTCTTGAGATCGGTGTTGAGGATGCTAATTTTACTTTTGTGAATTCAGGTGTGGCATATAATACAACTGCCGATGCATTAAGAAGAGTAGATCGCGATGTATTGATGCACGAACCGGATTGGGTATTTGTTGCCTTAGGTACTTTTGATGTGCAACGATTGAGCATTGCCCAGGATCGTACCTTACTACCGTTATCCGAGACCTGGGAAAATCTGAATACTATTCAGGAAGTGGTTGGTAACCGATGCGAAAATCCAATTCTTTGGGTTACACCAACTCCTGTTATTGAAGAATTACTCGTTGAGAACCCAATTTATGAATACTCGATCAGTGAACGTGACCTGGTAGAAGTGAGAGAGCTTATTGCCGGAAAAACAGGAGGAATTGTAGATCCTCGTGGTTTACGTATGGGAGAGAATGAAGCGGAAGCCTGGAATTATATTGGTGATGGTCTGCATCACTCACTATCAGGGCATATGAATACGGTTCGGGAAGTATTAAGAACGATGGCTGAAGTTGGTGCTAAAAATTCACACGAACATGGACCAGATCAACACCAGCATTAATCGAGCTGGAAATGTTATTTCCAGATATATCCAGTGTTTGGTACACGGTGGGATTAATTAATCCTACCGAGTACTGATCATCAAAATTCAAAGCCATTAAACCGTTTGCTGTATTCCCCGGGGAATAATTCGATGCAAATCCGGTCATTCTTTCGGAGAGAAAGAAGGTGTCGAAAACACCAAATCCAAACCCCACAAAAGCGCCGATACCGGCTCCATATTGTAAGCCATCAAGCAGGGGTTCATTAGCAACCAACATCACTGATGTGACAATAATGGAACCTGCGGCTGCCCCGTAAAAAGTGTCAAGCAAGACTATGATGGAACTGTTATTTCCGTCGTTAAATAACCCAGATACTAACACCGGTTTGCCACCGCCTTGAACTACATCAAAGGCTCCCATTCCTATTCCATATAAAGTCCCTAAACCTAAGCCGACCTGAAGGGGATAAAAATCATCAGAATTAGTGAGCGCCATAGAAGCACCTCCCAATAATGTTCCATTTAATGCACCATTTAATGTATTACCGGCTAATATTTCAACAGTCTGAGCTTTGGATTGAGTAGCAGGTACCAGAAGTGCGATAAGAAGAAAGAATCCGATGAGTTTATTCTGCATGGGAATAATTAATTGTGATTTTGTGTAGCGAATTTAAACAAATAGCAGCGCCATTACCATATAGATCATGGATTATTTAAGGCAACGGGTATGATCTGTCCATTCATGAAATCAGAAGCTGTTAAAGTAAAATTACCTATATACGCCCCCATTTCATTTGGTGATACCGGAGCTTTATAACCCGGGAAAGCATCGGCCAGCATTTCGGTCTGAACAGCTCCTAAACAAAGACAATTTACAGTAATTCCCTGATCAGCCAGCTCTACGCTCAGACTTTCAGTAAAAATTGCCAGTGCACCTTTTGAAACACTGTATGCTGATAAGCCTGGGAACTTGGCACTACCCTGAAATCCACCCATGCTACCAATATTCACGATATGAGAACCTTCAGTGAATAATGGATTTAATGCATTTATCAACGCAACAGCAGAGATAAGGTTCACATCCAGCAGATATTTCCAGTCATTCAGTGTTGTTTCAAAAAAGGGTTTATTTATGAGAGCCCCGGCATTATTAATAAGTGCATCAATCTGATCAACCCCTTCCATATTTTCCATAATATATGAAATACCTTCTTCGGTAGAGAGGTCGGTAGCAATAGGTACGATATCTCCACTATCAATATCGTTCACCAATTTCAGAAGGTTTTCTTTTGTGCGGGCTACAGCAAATACTTTATGTCCTTTATTAGCCAGATATTTGGCAGTTTCATATCCAATTCCTTTACTGGCTCCTGTTACTACTATGTTTTTCATGATCCTAAATTAAGTACTAAGTATTGGAGATTAAACTAAAATGTGTGAAAAGGTTTAAACCTTGCTACTAAATAGGGTTTATAAGCCGTAATTTTAAACAAAAACTGCGGAATAAATCATCATGTTGAATAAAAAAATTGTCCCTGTCAATATTGAGGAATTAAAACCCTATGTAGCAGGAAAAACCATTGAGGAAGTTGTTAAGGAATACAAACCTGAAAGGATTTCAAAACTAGCTTCTAATGAAAACCGACTTGGATACAGTAATGCAGTTAATGATGCTGTAAATCGCGCACTTTCGGTGGTAAACAATTATCCGGACCCCCAGTCTCTGGCATTACGGGCGGCAATTGCGGATACTCTGAAAATTGAGAGTGATCAGATCGTTGTGGCGTCCGGATCGGAAAGCCTGATATCCATGCTGTGCCGTACATTTTTTCAGGATGGGGATGAGATCATTACTGCCGATGCCACTTTTATTGGAATGTTGATACAGGCAAAGATCCAGAATATTGAAGTTTCCAAAATTCCGCTCACGCATGATTACCGATTCGATGTTAGGGCGTTGGTTGATGCCATTTCCCCGAAAACGAGGATGTTGTACATAGCAAATCCTAACAATCCAACCGGCACCTTTATTACTCAGCAAGAATTCGACTGGATGATGGAGAATGTACCTGAGGATGTATTAGTGGTTATGGATGAGGCTTACTATGAGTTTGCTTATCAATTGGCGGATTTCCCGGATGCGCTTAATTCGGGGTATGACAACCTGATCATCTTACGAACATTTTCGAAAGGATATGGATTGGCCGGGTTCAGAATTGGGTATGCGATAGCCGAGAAAAAACTGATCGGATATCTGCATAAAACAAAGTTGACCTTCGAACCCGGGGCATTAGCTCAGGCTGCGGCTCTGGCAGCATGGCACGACACTGAGTTTCTTACAAAAACGGTAGATCTTTGTGATAAAGCGTCGGCGAAACTATACCGGTATTTTGAAGATCGCTCAGTTAAATATGTTCGATCTGCCACAAACTTTGTAATGATTGTGTTTGATAATGAAGAGGAAGCTTCTCATTTTACCACCGAGATGCTAAAACGAGGAGTAATACTTAGATGGTTGAGGGCCTTTGGGTTAGCAGATTGTGTAAGAGTTACATTCGGAACCGACGAAGAAATGGATCATTTTATTTCTTCGATGGACGAGGTAAAAAACTGGATTAAGAAATAGTATTGCGATTTATCACGCACAGCCAAGAGTAACAAAGATCAGAGGACTTATAATCAAAAGTCTTACCTGTTAAATTTTGTGCGTAAAAAACTTAGTTAAAAAGATGATAGAGGACTTAAACGGCATAAAAATCAGCCGATAAAGAAATGTTACATGAATCTTTTCTAATTAGATGTAATGGTCAATACGTGATCTAATCTCTAAATTGATTAAAAAATAGTTTGTCGTTGAAATTGGGGAGCAAAATAATACTCAGCTTTTTCTCCATTAGTGTTTTAATTGCTGCAGTTGGTATCATTTCTCAGAGGTACACCAACTCAATTCGTAGTCAGTTAATTACCAATAATGTAGAAACCACGCGTCTTGTTAATTATACATCGGAGATGGAGCGTGGATTATATCAAAGTTTGATCTTTTTGAATGGGATCAAAGAATCGAAACAACAAACCACAGAGATCACACTCGATGAACCAACGGTTTCGCGACTAAGGTCTCAGTTTTATCAGGAGCTCGTAAATGTTGATTCTTCGATTGATCGAGCAGTCCTGTTTCTGAATGAAGCGGGTATTATCGACTCTACAACCCATATGGAATCAGTGGATGAGTTAATCGAAAAGTTTTTGATCTATAAAAGTATCAGCGAAAACTGGCTTGATCTCTTTGATGAAGATCAGGATCAGGCTCGGATGGTGTATAATACGACCATAAGTCCATACTTCAGAAATCAGATCATCCCCGTGGTTTCGCTGTTCAGAGATCAGGTGATCAAAGTTCAGAATGTCGAAAGCCAATTGCTTTGGAACAGGCTGGAAAAAGTAGATAACTACCTGAAGTTGTTAACGTTGATCTCAATTCTTTTGTCCCTGCTTATTGCATTCTACATCTATCGTTCAATCGCAAATCCTCTTATCAAGTTCAATGCGAGTGTTAATAAGATCGGTGAAGGAGATCTTGATGAGCGCATCTATGTGAATAATAAGGATGAGATCGGAGAGTTGGCCGATGCTTTCAATAAGATGGCTAAAAACCTCAAAAACCGAACTATCGCCCGCGATTATCTGGATAATATTATTGAATCAATTCAGGAAACACTGATCGTAACGGATGCAGAGGGTTACATTGTAGGCATCAATAAAGCCGGCACGAAATTGCTTCACTATGATAAAAAGGAGGCAATCGGATTGCATAAAACTGAATGCTACAATACCGAGGATTATGCAGAATGTTATGAGAAAAATAAGGGGACAGAAGCAGTGTTTGAATTTGGATTGATCTCGAAAAGGGGAAATAAAATTCCTGTTCTGTTTTCCGAGTCTATGCTCATAAATAATGAGAATGAAGTAGTAGGGCAGGTAGTTGTTGCCACCGATATCACCAAGCGAAAAGAGGCAGATAAAAAGATCCGGGATTCATTAAAAGAAAAAGATGTATTGTTATCAGAGATCCATCATCGGGTTAAAAACAATCTGGCGGTGATTTCGGGTATACTTCAACTTCAGGGGTACAAGACCAAGAATAAAAAGGTGATACAGGCTTTATCCGAGAGTCAGGCCAGAATTCAATCGATGTCGATCGTACACGAAATGCTGTATCAAAGTGATTCACTGGCATACATAGAATATGATCTCTACGTAAAAGATCTGATACAAGCTATTAGCAGCATGCATCTAAATATTGAAAAGAACATCGATATCATTACTGATATCGATAGTTTTTCGTTGGATGTAAACCTTGCGATCCCTTTCTCACTGCTACTTAATGAGATTCTGGTTAACTGTTACAAACACGCATTTTCTGATATTGAACAAGGCTTTATCAAGGTACAAATCAAAGAAAAGGATGGATACATCCGCTTAATTGTTGAAGATAACGGAGTTGGTATCATAGATGAAGATGATGATAATGACCATGGAGAATCACTGGGACTCACATTGGTCGATACCCTTACCCGACAGTTGCATGGCGAATATCGTATTGAGAATGTGGAAGAAGTTGGTGGATCCCGTACTACTGTAGAGTTCAGCATCAATCGCTAGAACTCGCACTACCTATACTATTACGATTTTTAAATCTTCATTAATGGATGATTTATCTATCTTTGTTGCCTTTCAAAATTTCAGATCTTAGTTCAGGCAATGTTCGGAAGGCATCAGGCACTTCTTCAATTTCTACTCTGTGTAGCGTTTATTCAAACGGGTTCTGCACAAACTGCAACACTATCCAAAGATAGCCTAGAGTATATCGTCAATCATCATCTTGAAGAAGACACGATCCGGGTAAATGCATTGATCGATCTTCAGGAATACTATCTGGTGGATGAGTTCGAAGCTGGAAAAGTATATATAGAGGAAGCTCTGTCTATTTCAAAGAAGATCAACTACCAAACAGGAATTGGGTTTTCCAGCAATGCACTTTCATCGTATTTCTTACGAAGGGGAGAACAAGATTCGGCACTTTTCTATACGTTAGAGGCCATCGAGGTATTTGAGTCCATCAACGAAGATCAGAATATTTATGCGGCGTATAACAATTTGGGTCTCATCTACAAGAATAAGGGAGAATATGAAAAGGCTGTAGAGATCTACAAGCGTATGCTGGACCGATTGGATGGTAGAGAGATCACACCATCTTTTGCTATCGTCTATTTTAATATTGCCTCAATTTATGAAGCGCAAAATGATTGGGAGAATTACGAACCCTGGATCCAAAAAATGCTGGAGACTTCTAAGGAACTCAATTTCACACCGGGGATCATTGAAGCGGAATTAGGACTGGCAAAAGTGGCCATGAACAATGGAAACAATGCAGAGGCATTCAATCTGGCAAATTCTGTTTTGACTCTTGCTCAAGACTCAGGAGAAATGGCGCAAACTGCAGCTAGAGCATTTTATATTTTAGGAGATATTTATTATTCGGAGCGGGATTTCAGAAAAGCCATTTTTAACTATGAGCAGAGTCTCGAGATCTATGAGGAGTTGAACTCACTACATTATGCCGCTGAGATCTATCTGAAGCTGTCGGATCTGTACCGGGATATCTCAGCATTTGACAAAGCACTTAAGCACAGGATAACCTATCATCATATTCAGGATTCGTTGAATTCGCTAGAACGAGTCGCATTGATTGAAGAGCTTCAAACCAAATTTGAAACAGAAAGAATTAAACGGGAGAAAGAAACCGCAGAACTTGAAAACTTAAAATTAGCGGAAGAAAACAGAAAAGGCAGAGGGATACTTTTTGGGGTAGTAGGGTTACTTGGTTTTGTAGTGATGGCCTCAGGATTTTATACGCGCCAGCAGAAACTGAAGAAACAAAATGAGTTGGCAACATTACAGCTGGAAGAAAGTGAAAAACGCCTGGCTATCGAAAAGAAGAAAAGAGAGGCTGAGTTGAGTGCGATCAGGTCGCAGTTGAATCCACATTTTATATTCAATTTGTTGAATACAATACAAGGACTGAGTGTAAACGGGGATCGTTCTGCAGCAAATAAGGCTTTGAATAATGTTGCTGTTATGATGAGGATGATTCTTAAACATTCACAAGAAGCCTTTATCCCCCTGAGAAGTGAACTGGACCTGATCAGGATCTATCTGGAAGCTGAACAATTGCGTTTTGGAGATCGCATCAGTTTTGAGATCATGATGGATGAAGAAGTAGAAGATGAATTTATTACCATACCTCCTATGCTTATTCAACCTTATGTTGAAAATGCTATCAAACACGGCTTGATGCATAAAACAGAACCGGGAAAAATTGAAGTGCACATTCATTATCTAGGCGAAGATATGCTCGAGATCATCGTGGAAGATGATGGGATAGGCAGAAAGAGGGCGGCTGAGATAAAGTACCTAAATCCCGGAGAGCATAATACTTTTTCCACGAAGGCAAATCAGGATAGAATCGAAAATCTTGCTAAGGAATCTGATAGTGAGGCGAGGGTAGAGATCATCGATAAATACTCTGAAACAGGGAACCCTGCAGGTACAAAAGTACGTATCTTGATCCCAACTAATTTAGGTAACCAATCATGAGAGTGATCATAGTTGATGATGAGTCAGGAGCCCGGACGGTTTTACGTACCTTCCTGCAGGAATGTGATGAGGAGGTCGAAGTTTTGGCAGAAGCCGGGAGTGTACCGGAGGCAGTAAAGGTGATCAACCAACATAATCCGGAACTTGTTTTTCTGGATGTGGAAATGCCGGGTCAAAATGGTTTTAGTCTGTTCGAGTATTTCGAAGACATCGATTTTCAGGTGATATTCGTTACAGCGTCTCGCGATCATGCGATCGACGCATTTAAAGTCTCTGCCCTTGATTATATTTTAAAACCCATCGATCAGGTTCAGCTTTGTAAAGCGGTGGCCAAAGGTGTTGAAATCCAACCATTACTTCGGGAACAAGTAAATATGTTCAAAAATAATGCAGAAGAGAAAAATGCCCCGGAACGCATCGCTCTTTCAACCAGCGAGAGCATCGAGTTTGTCGCAATTTCAGATATTCTGTTTCTGAAAGCAGATGGTGCTTACACTGAGTTTTATTTGGCTGCCGATAAGAAGATCACGGTCTCGAAGCCATTGGGAGAATATGCTTTTCTTGAGAAACAACCCCATTTTATGAAAACCCATCGATCCTATCTGATTAATCTGAAGCAGGTAAAAAGGTTCCGGAAAGAGGACGGCGGGTATATTGAGATGATAAATGGAAAATCGGCGAGCCTCTCCAGATATCGTAAGGATGCTTTCATCGAAGCCATGCAACAGATCTAGTCCACCATTTTTCTTTATTAATTCAATATGCCATTCATTGGTCAGAAGCTGCGATTCATTAACTAGCGCATTTTATAAGTATCAGGCTGGATAGTTTTTAGGATAAACCAAACTTAAAAACTGTACATACAATGAAGAAAAGCTTATTCCTTCTATTATTTTTTCTGGGATGGATGAATTCGGTAATCGCCCAGAATACTGCCATAACAGTATCTGACCCGTTTATTTCCACCTGGAAGATGAGCGTGGGTGAAACCCTGACTATTCCGACACCGGATACTACATTAACCTATGATTTTACAATCGAATGGGGAGATGGAAGCAGCGAAACCTACAACGGGACAAAATTAACAGTATCCCATGTGTATGCCGACTCCGGCCTTTTCGATGTATCCATTGATGGAAGTTTCCCTCAGCTAAAATTAAGTGATTCGCCTGCGGCCAAGCAGATCCGGGATGTTAAACAATGGGGAGATATTGCCTGGGTCGATCTGGAGGAAGCATTTCGTGGAGCCGACAGCCTTCAAATTACTGCATCCGATGCTCCTGATCTGTCCGGAGTAACCTCTTTGTATATGATGTTCATGGATGCTACGAGCTTTAATTCCAATATCAATCATTGGGATGTAAGTACCATTTCAAATTTCCGATATATGTTTTTGAGAGCAAGATCATTCAATCAACCTCTGGACGACTGGGATATGAGCTCTGCAACAAATCTTCAGTCGATGTTTTACGGAGCAGCATCCTTCAATCAGGATCTAAACGATTGGGATGTATCTAACGTGATCTCACTGGAACAGACTTTTTTCCAGGCCTATGCATTTAATGGTGAAATCTCCGATTGGAATACTTCCAGCGTAATCACCTTATCCAGCACATTCTTCGATGCCGTAGCATTCAATCAGCCGATCGGAAACTGGGATGTCTCAAAGGTTCGAACGATGGCGAATACGTTTGCCCGCGCCTATTCATTCAATCAGGATCTTACGAATTGGGATGTTAGCAGTAACAGAGATTTTTTTCAGACCTTTCGTCAGTCAGGTTTTAAGGGGGATGTTTCGACCTGGGATGTATCAGGAGCTACAAATTTCAACCTTACCTTTAGCTATTTAGGAGATTATCCCGGCGATATTTCAGATTGGGTTATTACCAGCGCAAGCAACCTCACCGATATGTTTGCCGGTACCAACTTAACAACCGAAGTGTACGACAGCCTGCTCATAAATTGGAGTGAGTTGGATGGATTAAACACCGGACTAACATTCAATGCCGGGGGAAGCACCTATTCAGAAGAAGGCGAATCAGCCCGAAATACTTTAGTAAACGATTTAAGCTGGACCATTTACGACGCAGGAAAAATTGTGGTTGAGGAACCTGATACCCCATCTTTAGTAGCCAGCTATCCTTTTACCGGTGGAAGTTTATTGGATGAAGTAGGGGAGAAAGTAGCTCAGGCAACTGATGTTATATCAGCGGCAGATCGTTTTGGCGAAGAAGGAAACGCCGTAAGCTTTAACGGAGCAAGCAGCTTTATAAATTTTGGAAACAGTGAAGATTTCCAATTTGGCACCGGCGAATTTTCGTTCGCTCTGTGGATGAAGGCGGATGAAATTCAAAATTCCTTTGTGTTCGGTAAAAGGGCAGGAGCTGCATCTAATTTTACACAGTGGAGTTTAACACTTAGTCAGGCAGGAGCAGGAACAGATAATGGCAGTGATCTGCTCATGGCTACCCGCGACAGTAACCAAAATAGTTTTGGAATAGTAGCTTATGACATGCTGGGGGAATGGCATCATGTAGCATATACACATAACCCAACAAGTGGTGGCAAACTCTATGTAGACGGGGAGTTATATCAAACCATGCAATTAAGTGCCTTTGGTAACCTGGATGTTGAAACGAATAATCTGGTAGCCGGTTATATAGAAGGCGAAAACAGTAATTACTTCCGCGGCCTGCTGGATGATATCACGATCTACAATTATGAAATTAGCGAATCACTTATAGACAGTTTGTTTGGTGATTATGAACCAAATACCGGGGTATCCAATGAAATGAATACTGATTCTCCGGATGAATTTGTTCTTAAGCAAAACTATCCTAATCCATTTAATCCGAGTACAAACATACATTTTGATCTGCCAAAATCATCAGTCGTCAATCTTGAGGTTTATGATCTGATGGGTAAACGTGTAGCCACTTTGGTAAATGAAAGAATGGGTGCCGGTAGTCATATGGTAACGTTTAATGCCTCCGGTCTGGCATCAGGAATTTATCTGTATCGGATACAGGCAGGTAATTTTATCCAAACACGAAAGCTAACATTGATCAAATGATCCGGGAAATAAACTGCTGAAAAGCAGGGAATAAGCAAGCGGGGCAGGAGAGATCTTGTCTCGTTTTCTTATTTGTTTCTGGTAATAAAGATCACGCCGGAAATAATGATAAAGGCCCCTGCAAATTGAGGAAGCGTGAGCATTTCCCCCAAAAAGATCATTGAGAGAGTAATGGTTGAAACAGGCCCCAAACTACCAACTATAGCTACAGTAGGTGCTCCTATACGTTTGATGGCTTCGTTTATAAGGAACGAAGGAATTACAGTTGCAAACAAGGCCATGGCAATACTTAATAAATAAACGGGTGCCGGATACGAAAAAAGATCTACCTGATGAGTAACACCGTAATGCAAAATAACGGCAAAACAAGAAACCATCAGCGAATAAGTAGTAAGTCTCTTGCTGCCAACTTTTGCAACCAAAGCATTACTGCCCACCAGATAGGCAGCGTATGTTAATGCACTGGCGAACACAAAAAGTGATCCTGAAATAAGTTCTTCCCGGGAGCCGGCTGTGATTCCTCCTCTTTCGTAGAATATGATGGCAATGCCGGTATAAGTGATGAGGATCGATATAATCTGTGCTTTGGTGATCCTTTTCTTCAGATAGATCATACTCATAAGCAGTACAAAAGTGGGATAACTGAATAAGATCAACCGTTCCAGGCTGGCCGTGATATTAGCAAGTCCTCTGAAATCGAAATAACTGGCCAGATAATAACCAAGTACTCCAATTAAAAGCAGAGCACCTTTTTGCTTACCGGTTATTGGATCAGCCGCCCACTTCTTTCGGTGAACGAGATAAATCCCAACGTAAAACGGTAGTGAAAAAAGCATTCTGAAGAGCAAAAGACTGATCGGGTCTATGTTATAAGCATAGGCAAGCTTTACGATCACTGCTTTTGTTGAGAATAAGATCACACCGGTCGCTGCGATCAATACAGCTCCGATCTTAGATGAATGAGTCAAGATGAATGCAATAAATGTGAGTGATTCCTAACTTATGGATATTTTGGATAGGCCGATAATTTTAATTTAAATGCCACCGTATATTTTAGGATATTTGGGCAAATTCTTGGCACAGGTTCAGTATTGAAGGTTTTAGGAAGGTTACTTTTTTTCGGTTTATTAGTCCTTATTACATCTGAGGTCTCTTTAGCGCAGCGTTATAATATCAAGACATTTTCGGTAAATGACGGACTGCCTTCGAGTCAGGTGTATGATGTCTATTTGGATGAGTATGGATACATATGGTTCGGAACTGCCACAAACCTGGTAAAATTTGATGGCAAAAGATTCGAAATAATTCCTGCCGGAGCCGATGATCTGAAAGATGTGCAGATTTACGATGTACACGAAGATGCCGATGGTGAATTCTGGATAAGTACAGATTCAGAGGGATTGGCTGTGATGGAAGATGGAGTTATAAAACATACCGGTAAAACTCCCTTTCTGGATTCTGTATATGTGAACATAATCAATGAGTTTGAACCGGGTATACTTTGGTTTGGCACCAATAAGCATGGGGTGTATGTCTGGGATAAAAAAGAAGATTCATTTACTCATCTTGATACCAATTCAGGCCTTTCGGATAATCAGATCTGGGATATTTATCAGGCTTCTGATGGCAGGATCTGGTTATCAACCATGAATGGTGTTTCCGTTTATGATCCGCAAAACCATAGCTTCCACAATCTTTATAAAAAAGATGGACTAAGCGGAGAATATGTATACCATGTGTTTGAAAGCCGCGAAAATGAAATGTGGATATCGACCAGTAATGGGGTTACGATCATTAATAAGGACAATAAAATACGTACCCTTACAGAAATTGAAGGAGAGAGTTTGGGCTATGTTTATGGGGTAAATCAGGATAAAGATGGCTACCTGTGGATCGGTACCGAACGCAATGGATTGTTCTTGTATCATGAAGATGAACAGGGGAACGTAAGTTCCGAACATATCACCAAAAGACAAGGGTTAAGTAGTAATAATATTTACAGGTTGGTAAAAGATGCCAGTGGTACTATCTGGATTGCAACAGATGGAAACGGGGTGAGCATTTTTAAGGACAGAGAATTTACTTTTTTCGACGGTGGTTCGGACCTTGATGCTAATTCTGTATTTGCTACAAAAAAGACCAAAGACGGTTCTATTTGGATCACCACAGAAAATGGGATCAGTAAATATAAAGATGGTGTTTTCACCAATATCACCATCCCCGAAAAGATAATTAAGCGGGATGAAATATGGGATATTGAAGAGCTTCCGAACGGAAACCTGATCTTTTCTACCTATAACTACGATATCATTGAATTTGATGGTAAAAATTTCTTCCGTCCTCAATTCTATGATTCTCTATATCAATATTTTATAAACGATATAATGGTGGATACCGAGGGTGGGATTTGGTTTGCTACCACGGGAGAGCTGATCTATTATAAAAATGGAACCTATAAAAAATTTAAAGCAGATACCGATGATTACTGGAAATCAGACCTGATCTATCTCTACCAGGATAGCAGAGATGAAATCTGGGTTGGAACCAGAAATGGATTAGCGCGTTTTGATGGAGACTCGGTTCGTCATATTGATGAAGACCTGGATCTGGAAGGTGAGCAGGTTTATGAGATCATTGAGGATAACTTGGGGAATCTCTGGCTGGGAACAAACCGGGGAATTTCTGTGATCAAAGATTACGGAGATAAGGTTGATATCAAGATCCAAAGAAAACTCTCTACCGATGATCTGTACCTTAATGAAACGGTATTTCTCTTGCCGGATAACAGAGGGGGCTTATGGCAGGGTACCAATGCCGGGTTGAATTACTTTAATACCGTAAACTGGGAGAGAAGCGGAGAGTTGGATCAAATTCATTTCCCTTTGAATGAATCCGGAAATGGAATAGAGTTTAATGGTGCAGCCAGATTGTTAGATGATGATGGCAGTTTATGGTTTGGTACTGCTAAGAATGGATTGATACACTATACCTTTAAAGAGGGAGCTACAACTATCGATAAATCAGAAGCGCCTCTGGTTTTTCTGAGAGAGCTCCATACAGATTCCAAAGTATTATTAACGGGTAAAGATTCAGTTCGTTCAACCATTATCGACTATAACGATAATAATGTAGAGCTGGTTTTTAATGCGATCGATTACAAAAATCCGGATCACATCTATTATAAATATAAACTGGCCGGTTTTGATAAGGACTGGCAGTATGGAGAAGATATCACCAATGCTAAATACACAAACTTACCGCCGGGTGATTATGAGTACTTAGTGTCTGCAAAGTCCATGAAATCGAATTGGAGCAGTACGGTATCGTTGGCCTCTTTCAAGGTGTTGAAGCCTTATTGGTTGCAATGGTGGTTTTTTATTTTGGTAGCTGCTTCACTGGGATTGGTTGTGTATGTGTATATAAATGTTCGTCTGGATAAACTGGAAAAGAAAAACCTGCAAAAGAAAGTTGATGAACAGACCGAAGATCTCACCACTGCCTTACATGAAAAAGAGGTATTGATAAAAGAGATCCATCACAGAGTAAAGAATAATTTAGCCGTCATTTCGGGTTTATTAGAATTACAAAGCTGGAGCATGCCAGAAGGGGAGGCAAAAAAATCAATTCAGGAAAGTAAACTCCGGATCATGGCCATGTCGAAGGTGCATGAGAACCTCTATCAAAATGAAGATCTGGCTAAAGTAAATTTCCGAAAATTCCTGGAAGATCTGATCCGGGGTATTAATTCTACAGTCAGGGCCGGCTCCAAGAATATTGAACTCATTCAACATGTGGATGAGACCTTCGTTGATGTAAATATTGGAATTCCGGTAGGACTGATAACGAACGAACTTATCACCAATAGCTACAAACATGCTTTTGAAGGACGCTCGAACGGAACTATTACGATCAGGTTTGAGGATAATGGAGACTCCTTCAGGCTGGAGGTTTATGATGATGGGGTTGGCTTTGATGAAGATCTTTTCGAGAAAAAGAAATCATCGCTTGGAATAAGTCTTATTCAATCTCTAACCAAACAGATCTCCGGCGAATTGAATTACAGAGGAGAAGGTGGTGCCTGGTTTGAGATAAATATCCCCAAAGCCTGAGATCAGTTCTTATCTTTAAAGGCTAAAATAAATTTCCGGGTAAAGTCACTCAAAACGAGTTTTCCGCTTAATGCAGCTTTTTCTTCAAGTAGTTGTTCCAGATCTTTTATTCTTAACTGGTGCGATCGCTTGATGGCCGTCATTGCTTCCGGATTTTTTGTGGAAAGGTCAACGGCCAACGCCTGTACAGTAGAGTCTAGTTCTGCGTGATCAGTAACTACCTGATGGAATAAACCCTGTTCCAAGGCCCAATCAGCGGATCGCCAATTTCGGTCAATACTCATAGCCAGAACTTGTGCAGCTCCGATCTTATGTTCCAGTACAGGACCAATTACGAAAGGACCGATTCCGAGGTTCAATTCACTTAGTTTGATGGAGGCATTTTTATGAGCAATGGCATAGTCAGATGCAGCAATAATTCCGGTTCCTCCGCCAACTGCTTTACCCTGTACTTTAGTGATCACAAAAACGGGAGCCTTGATCATTGCCAGCATTACTCTGGCAAAGCCCATAAAGAACTCTTTTCCCGACTTTTCATCAGCAATAGAAATTAATTCATCAAAAGAAGCTCCACCACAAAATGCTCCGGTACCTTTACTGCTCAAGATGATGACTTTGACCGAAGGATCTGAGCCAATAACAGAGATCTCCCGGGCAAGATCAGCAAGCATTACTCCGGGCAAGGAATTTCCTTTGGGATGGGAAAACTGAAGTTCAGCGATCCCGTTTGATAAACTACTGGTTACCTGTCCATCCATAATTGAGCCGGTGAAGCCGGTGTTTGTAGTAAATAATTCCTTCGGGTAATGAGTTCCAGATCACTGAATGACGATGCCTGTATCGCCCGGTCATCAAAGGGATAGATCGACAAGAACTGATCGATCGGAGAGCGATACTTTAAACCGCTAAAAATGGTTAGTGCATAAAAGGCGGGCTCAACAGAAGGAATGATACGGGTAGTTGACGGAATAAAGGAAGAAAATATCGGTTGACTATCATTATGCGTCAAATTAACCGACGTATTTGTAAACGAAATAGCATACTCCTTTAATTCTGTTGCAACTTTTAAACTTTGCTGAGCTTTTGCGGTTGCAACACTTACCAACAGAATAGTTATAATGAGCAGGCGTTTTTTCATGGCTTCAAAATAGTAAAATTGAAGTAATAATCTTATTCCCCGGCCAAATCGAAATTATCAATTCAATCCTAAGTTAGTTTATGAGAACCTTTTTTCTGATCACTTTTTTCGTGGTGCTGGTTAGTTCGGTGAAAGCTCAAACGATCAATCAGTATACTATATCATTTGATAATGCCGTACATCATGAAGCTGAGATCACGGCCACATTCACCAACCTAAGTGAAGGTCCGTTTGAAGTTAGAATGAGCAGGACGTCTCCGGGAAGATATGCGATTCATGATTTTGCGAAGAATGTGTATGATGTTCATGCTTATGATAGTAAAGGGAATGAACTTGATGTATCTCGACCAAATCCACAACAATGGGATGTAACCGGTCACGACGGAACCGTTGTATTTACTTATACCCTGTTCGCGAACAGGGGAGGTGGAACTTATTCTCAGGTAGATGAAACACATGCTCATCTCAATATACCGGCCACATTTGTATACGCCAGAAATTATCAGCATCGCCCGGTTGAGATCACGTTTAATGTTCGGGAAGACCTGAATTGGAGAGTAGCAACCCAGCTTGAGCAGATTGGTACGCACACATATGCAGCCCCGGACCTCTATTATTTCATGGATAGTCCGGTGGAGATCGCAGACTTTCATCTCCGGGAAGAAATGATCGATGGACAATTGATCAGGCTGGCACTTCACACTCCGGCATCCGATACCGAGATTAATGAATATTTCGATAAAGTTATTGCCATAGTTGAAGCAGAGAAGGCTGTTTTTGGAGAGCTCCCCAATTTTGATTTTGGAGAATATACTTTTCTGAGTTGCTACATGCCGAATGCCAGCGGAGACGGAATGGAACATAGAAATTCTACCGTTGTTTCCAGTTCCAAACCATTAGACCGGCCACTAGGCGAAACCAGTATAAGCACCATTGCCCATGAATTTTTCCATGCCTGGAACGTAGAAAGAATAAGACCGGGATCGCTGGAACCATTCGATTTTGAAGATGCCAACATGAGTGGCGAGCTTTGGTTCGCAGAAGGGTTTACCAGCTATTATACAGGCTTGATCCTGGCCAGAGCAGGTATCAGAACTGAAGATGAATATATTGAAAGATTGGATGGTGCTCTGAATTACGTGATCAATTCTCCCGGGCGTGATTTCTTCAATCCAATTGAAATGAGCTATCGGGCACCATTTGTAGATGCTGCTACTTCTATCGATCCAACCAACAATAACAACATTTTCATTTCCTATTATTCGTATGGAAGCGTTCTTGGGTTAGGCCTTGACCTTTCACTCCGGGAACATAAGAAAGGTCTATCACTGGATGGATTCATGCAGTTGATGTGGAAAAAATATGGTAAAACAGAGATCCCGTATAATGTACAGGATATAGAGGCCGCGTTAGGTGAATATGCGGGTAATGATTTTGCGACAACTTTTTTCGGGTCGTTTATCTACAAAAGTGAAATGCCGGATTATTCATCGTTACTTAGTGAGATGGGGGTAACACTGAAGGTGAAAGATGATAATAAGGTTGATCCGGGTGCCAGAATAAGAGAGAAAGACGGACGGTGGATGATCACGGCCAATACAACGATGGGTGGTTCTTTTTATAATGCCGGCTTAGACAATGGGGACGAGATCCTTTCAATTGGTGGTATAAAATTAGCAGAGGTAGACGACGTAGAAGAGATCTTATCAAGATACAGACCGGGACAGACCGCCGAGGTTACATTTATCAGATATGATGAGGAACGCACGGTTGAAGTAACATTCAAAGCATCGATGGTACTTGAAAGTACGATCAATGAACGGGCAGGCCGTCAAAAAAGAGCGAAAAGGGAAGCCTGGATAAAAGGAAAATAACAGCTAAAAAAATTACGATATGATGAAGAAATACATCCTTTTGCTACTGATGTTCTTAACCTCAGAGGGATATTCGTTAGCACAAAATTATTCCGGGATCCAGCCAATGCGGGAACGGGCTACGATTATTGATGAGATACTGGAAGATCGGATAAAAACGGTGCTACCAGAGATCATGCGCAGAGAGAAGTTAAATATGTGGTTGATCATCTCACGGGAATATAACGAGGATCCTGTCATCAAAACCATGTTACCTGCCACCTGGCATGCAGCTCGCCGCAGAACTATCTTAGTGATTTTCGATAAAGGAGAAGGTGAACTTGAAACATTGGCGATTGCCCGGTACGATGTGGGGAAAACTTTTAAAAAAGCCTGGGATAAGGAAAAACAGCCGGATCAATGGGCCCGATTAAAGGAGATCATTGAGGAAAGAGATCCGGAGAAGATAGGGATCAATCAATCAGAGCATTGGCAACATGCGGATGGAATAGTACTTACCGACTATGAAGAACTAAAAGATGCCATCGGTGCGGATTATAGCAAAAGGCTGGTTTCAGCAGAAAGAGTAGCCGTTGGATGGCTGGAAACACGAAGTGATAAAGAAATGACGATCTATCCTCATATTTTGCGTATTGCTCATGAGATCATTGCGGAAGGTTTTTCTGAAAAGGTGATACATCCCGGAATTACAACGACCGAGGATGTGGTCTGGTGGTATCGGGAAAAGATAAGGGAATTGAAACTCAGCACCTGGTTTCATCCCAGTGTTTCCATCCAGAGAGCAGATCCTGAATTGTTCGATCATTTACGAACATTCGATTCCAGACCCGAACAGAATGTGATCATGCCCGGAGATCTTCTGCATGTTGATTTTGGGATCACCTACCTGCGTCTTAATACGGATACTCAGCAGCATGCCTATGTTCTTCGTCCCGGAGAGAACTCAGTTCCTGAGTATCTGCAACAAGCATTTGAGAACGGAAACCGCCTGCAGGATATATTTACAGAAAATTTCAGTGTTGGACGAACCGGAAACGAAGTACTGAAAATGTCGAGAGATCAGGCTATCGAAGAAGGTATTAAACCATCTATCTATACGCACCCGATCGGATACCATGGTCATGCAGCCGGAACTACATTGGGGATGTGGGATGCTCAGGGTGGAGTACCCGGTGACGGTGATTATCCGCTTCACTTAAATACGGCTTATTCCATTGAACTGAATTCAGCGACTTACATCGAAGAGTGGGGAAAAGAGATCCGGATCATGCTGGAGGAGGATGCATTTTTTGATGAATCAGGGGTATGGTATATCGATGGTCGTCAGCGCGAGATCATGACCATCCCCAGAATACCGGCAGAGCAGTGATTAAGTCAGCAGTTAGCATTGGACGGAGTTATTGAACGGGATGTTGATCGTACAAGGTAGAATTAATTCGACAACATGAAGCCACTCTAAAGCTCAATGATCAATTGCTTGACCAGCGTAGCAAATTCTTCTTTCTTAAGCTCAGCCGCTTCTTTTACTTCTGCGTGATCTAATTTCTGATCAGTAACGCCGGCTGCTGCATTGGTGATGAGGGAAATGGCCACGGTTTTCAGGTTAAGTCGAGCGGCTTCCATAAGTTCGGGTGCGGTACTCATCCCAACAGCATCTCCTCCCAGCTTTCTAAATGCATGGATCTCGGCTTTGGTCTCGTAATTTGGACCGGTTACATATAGATAGGAACCCCGTTTAGTGGTTATTCCGGCCTTTTTAGCAATTCGTGCCGTAGAGTCGGCATAGGAATAGAGCGAATAATCCCAGCGATGTGGCGATGCCGGAGCCAGCATTTTATTCTGGCGGATAATGTTATCAATGATCATCAGGTCACCAACCCGAAAATCCAGATTAATTCCACCCGCGGCATTCGATATAATGAGCTTTTCTGCATTAAAAGCTTTTGCCAGTTGAACCGGTATGATAGTCTTATCAAAACCGTATCCTTCATAAAAATGGAAACGACCTGAAAATGCCAATACTGTTTTTTCAGCAATCTTTCCGACAATCAGCGCCCCGGAATGACCCGTTACTGTAGACTGAGGTAATCCGGGAATGTCTGCGTATGAGATCGTCTTAGGAGTTTCAATTTCAGAACCAAAACCTCCTAATCCAGAGCCAAGAATAACGGCTGCATCCAGCACTTCCGGAAATCCGACAGAGATCAGATATTCTTTAATTTGAAGTATGGTTTTGGGTAGATTCATGCAGTCTCAATAACTTCGGTGATATAACCGGTTTTATCGTCAAAGCCGGTTATCTTAAAGATCGGGGTTTCGTCATCATGGTACCCTAAGATCGTAAATCCTTCTTTATATGCAAGTTCCGCCAGGCGTTCTCGTTGTTCCTGGCTGATTTCAGGTTCGAAATCGTACTTGGCAGCAAATTTCCGGTTTACCTGTCCACGAGTAGCCATTACATCACCGGGCATCATCAATTTCATTTCACCATTATCAAAAAAGAGAACCTGATGATATTTTGTGTGCCCACCGGTCTTCTCTACCCGAATCTCAGGATATGGTTGATCGGTTTCTTCCATAAGATGCAGATCAGCCCGTGCATCCACAAAATGGAGAAATTCCGTTTTTTCATCATCATACCAGGTTTCTTTTGAAGTAGCTCGTTCCCAGTCTTTTTTTGAAGCCCAGATCTTTGCTTCCGGAAAGGTAAGCTCCCAATAACCATTTTCTTTGGTGGCTAAACCGCCGATATGATCGTAGTGCAAATGACTTAAAAATATATCTGTGATATCAAATTCTGTGAGGTCATGCTGTTCAAGATTCTCTCTCATATATTGGGGACCTGTATCTTCGCCAAATTCACCAATACCGCAATCAAACAGTATGTTTTTATCCTCAGTTACGATCAAAAACGGATTGAGCGAGATCTTTAACGAGGCTTTTGCCGGTTTGCCATCTCTGGGAATACGGTTAAATTTCTTATCCAGTCCAACTGAAAAGGTGCCCTCGTATAATGCTGCGCAGTAATTTTTACTCATTATTTAAATTATTTTGATACTGCAATTCATGAGTATATCCGAAACCGGATCACTCATTCTCCTGATCTTTTTTCTGGTCGAAACGTTCGTAGGCGTTAATGATATCTTTTACCAGTTTATGGCGAACCACATCTTCATCATTCAGATATACAAAATCGATGCCTTCAATATCTTTTAAGATCCTTTGGATAGAGATCAATCCGGATTGATGTTTTCGGGGAAGATCGGTCTGGGTAACATCACCGGTTATGATCGCTCTGCTATTGAATCCGATACGGGTTAAAAACATCTTCATCTGTGTATTGGTGGCATTTTGAGCCTCATCCAGGATCACAAAAGCATTATTCAGAGTTCTTCCCCTCATATAGGCCAGCGGGGCGATCTCAATCACATTTTTAGAAAGATGCAGGTTCAATTTATCCTGATCGATCATGTCTTCAAGTGCATCATATAACGGGCGGAGATACGGATCTATCTTTTCTTTGAGATCACCCGGTAAGAACCCAAGATTCTCTCCCGCTTCAACAGCAGGCCGGGCCAGAATGATCTTTTGAACCCGGCGCTCTTTAAGTGCTTTTACAGCCAGTGCTACCGAAGTGTAGGTTTTCCCGGTTCCCGCCGGACCGATCGAAAAAACAATATCATGTTCCGCAGAAGATGTACAGATCTGTTTTTGTCCTGGAGTTTTGGCCAGAATAGGTTCGCCCCGGTGGGTATAAAGGATCAGATCTCCATCACCGAGATCATCCATAGATTTAGCGCGTATTTTTCCGGATCCGGAATTGAGACTGATCAGGGTTTTTACATCATCTTCGCTTACCTGATTCTTACGCCCGGCTACATCGATCATTCCACTGATCACTTGTTTCGCCAGCTCCACTTCTTCAGAGGGGCCGGTGATCTTGATACGCACTCCCCGTGCATTGATCCGGGTTTCGGGAAAAGCATCGTCCAACACCTGTATGTTTTTGTCATGAAGTCCGAATACGGACATATGATCAACGTTCGGAGGTAGTTGAACAACTTGTTCTAAAAGAGTTCTTGGATCGTCTATAATAGTGTCGGTTTTTTAAGTTAAAAAGCCTTTAAAGATAAGCATTATCACCCGAAACATCGAATACCGGAGGAGCAGCAGGATACAGAATCTTTACAGATCTGATAGTTTTTCCCGAATTTCCTGAACGCGTGCGGTAATATCTTTTGCGCTGAATACTGAGCTTCCGGCTACCAGAACATCTGCACCGGCACCGGCTACTTTTCTGATGTTTTTGAGGTTTACCCCACCATCCACCTGAATCAGAAAGCCCAGCCCTTTTTCATCTCTGATCTCTGATAATTTCTGTAGTCGTTCATAGGTTTTTTCAATAAAACTCTGGCCGCCAAAACCGGGGTTTACACTCATCAGTAAAACAAGATCCACTTCTTCCAGAATTGGGTCAATAGATGATAACGAAGTTGCCGGGTTGATCACTACCCCGCACATTGCACCTTGTTGTTTGATCTGAGTGAGTGTACGGTGTAAATGTACACATGCTTCATAATGAACAGAGATCAGATCGGCACCGGCGTTAATAAAGTCAGAGATATATTTTTCGGGGTGTTCGATCATCAGATGAACATCAATAAAAGCTTCATCTGCGACTGCGGCCGCTTTCTTTACCACAGCAGGTCCGAAACTAATATTTGGTACAAAATGGCCGTCCATGATATCACAATGGATCCATTCGGCCCCACCTTCCAGTGCGGAAGTAATATCCTGTTCCAGATTGGCAAAATCTGCGGCCAAGATAGATGGAGCCAGTACCGGTAGGGAAAAATTCATTATTGTTTGATATCAGGTTGGGGTTGACCGGGCTGTTTTTTGGTAGAATCACTGAAAACTGCACCGCCTTCGAGTAATTCAACGGCATCAAAGCGTTCAGAGATCACCAGATTCAACGATTCGCCTTCCACAAGTTCGCTTACTTTCGGGGTGTAATCAAGTACGGTGTTAGGAACTACATCTTTAATTGGCTGAAATCGGATCTCACCAACACGAAGGCCGATCTCCCGAAGCTTCAACTGGGCATCAGGTAAACGTAGTCCAACGATTTCCGGGATCTTCACGATCTTATCTCCAAGACCATCACTGATCACAAGATTGATCGTGGTTCCTTTCTCCACTACAGAGCCTTCTGATATAGATTGACGTAGTACTGCATTTTTAAATCTTGAAGATTCATAACTGATAGACCCCACTTCCAGCCCATAATTCTGCAACTGGATCTGAGCGTTTCTGAGCGACAGATTCACCACATTAGGGACTTTAACGGTCGGTTTGGTTGCCGCATTAACCGTTAAATAGATCTTTCGGTTGGGCTTAACGATCACTTCTGCTGATGGAGCCTGATCAATCACATAGTTGCCCGGGAAAGCAGAATTAGCCCGTCGATCGGCCACTTCGAATCGTAGTCCGTAGCTGGTTAGTAGTTCCTCTGCTTCGTCCAGAGAGATGCGGGTTACATCGGGTACGGTAACCCCTTCATTATAATTCGTATAAACAGGCATCAATACTTTATCAAAAAGCAGTAGCGTGCCGGCACCGATCACCATAAGAGTGAAGATGCTGATGTAAAGATATTTATTTTTGAGGATCCTGATGAGTAGCATGCTGAAAAATAGGAGTTGATGCGACTACTTAAAAGTGCCAGGTTACGGAGAATGCTTTTTCCGACATCAACAGATTTGTATTCGTTTCTATTCTGCTGTTGCGCAATTTCCGGGTAAAAAGGGCATCAAAAGCAGATACCACATGATTTACCAGTAACAGCTTTAAGATGTTCCCGGCTTGCCGGTAATTATTATTGAATTCTTCGGCGCGATCACGACCTTCCCTGAAGTTGTCGGTGAGCATGTCGGCATCCCACGAATAGCGATATATATGATCAGCTCCCTGAGCCAGTCGCATTTCATGAAAATCCTGCCATCCGGGCTGAAACTGGTAATACTTGCTCATCAGTTCATAGTACTGTTGGGAGTTATAATCCTGCAGTACGTGAGAGAATTCACTTTTTTCTAAACCACTGGTAAAAATAAAAGGGGTGCGTACTTCAACCGAACGTACGAGGTTGATATCCAACTGAGTCCATTCCTGTGTAACATCCTCATAATTCGGAGACAGACCGGCTACATGATTTTCAAGATTATCAAGTGCTGCGAGATTTGCATTCAGATCATTAGCTCTGGAATAATCAACCAGCCATTGTGCATAAGCGATCGGACTCCAATTTTGATTGGCATACGTTTCATAAGCATCTTCGTTGCTTCTGGCAGTGCTGTTTCTGTTCAGGTAATAAACGATACTTGCTACTTCCACACCAAAATAAGCTGCCGCCCGACCCCAGTTATCATTAATAGCCTGACCGGTACCCGGAACTACTGCAGATGCAAAAAATGGAATGGCTGCATTTTTTTGGGTCTGTTCTCCGGCATATTGATCGGATGAAAAATCTGACTGATACCTGAAATCTGAAATGGATAGAGGTCGGTTCGCCGGTGCATCCATAATAGCTTCTTCCTTTATGATGGTACCGGTTAGCGCATTATTCAAAGGTTGTGCACTTACCTGAATACCTGTAATGAAGAATAGAAAAACCAATACTAATGATCTCATAACAATTCAAAATCAAAGGTTAAACCAAAATGGAACAGGATCTCCCGCCCATAGGTCACGCGATTACTTTGCGAACCTGTTACAAATTCATCGGGTAGGGTTAATGAAAAACGATCGAAGCCATACGCAGCACTTACAAAAAACCGAAGCGGAAAAAGGTAATATCCGTTGGTAGCCAATCTGAGTTCCGCGCCAATTCCACTCTTTAATTTATTTCCGATATCGAGTTTGTCCGGTGAGTTGCTACTACTACCTAAGTACCAGCCATTCCCGGTTTCAAAGAAGAATCGGGCGTACAATTTATCGAAGGTGTAAGGACCAATTTGTGTATTTATATCTTTAAAGATCGGAGCGAACCAGCTTAAACTGGTAAATGCGGTGGTATTTCCACCAATGGCGAAGAACGGATAGCTGCGCATTCCCATAAAGCCACCAATATAATCGATATAAAATGAATCATCGGGATTGTTGAAATAACTGAAACCACGAACCCGTGCCTGAAAAGCCTGTCCTCCAAAGGTTCTGAACCCATACCGCACATGTAATTCGGAAGAATGATTGCTAACTGATTTGTATAGAGGGATGAGAGCTCCATCTTTGATCTCATACTCCTCAAGCAGATTAGATGGCTGGAACTGATAGCGAACATATCCTTTCAATCCGACGGGCGCAATGTCTGAATCGAGGGTGTAATCGTAATAATTAAACGTATAAGCAGCAGATAGAGTGGTTCCCTTGAAATATTGAGAGGAAGATCCGCTCACTAATGCTTTCAATTCTCTGGAATAGAAGTTATCGGTTGAAACCCTGTAAGGGGAATACCCAATGCCAAGTTCCAGCAAGCTTCTTCGGCTAAGTTTACTTCTGAAAAATAGATCGGCCTGCCACACCTCATATCCGATATCTACATTTACAGTATCCGGTGCACAGGAAGTACATGGGAATTCTTCGACTTTAAGTCCGTCGTTCACATTACGATGAAGGTTATAGATCTCTACAGAGATGGTTGGAGACCAGCTGCGTTTGATGAACGGCAATCCCCGATATTCGGCCTGAAAAAAGATGTCCCGGTCTAATTGAAGTAGGCGGGAGGGTTCAAAGAATTTTCCCACACTTTCAGCACCACGGCTGGCAACTCCCAACATGATTCCACCGAACAGATTCAATTTATCTGTAACATCTCTGGAGGCGAAATATACACCGGGTTTCATATCGCGGAGCAGATTTTCGCCAAGTTTCCCTAATTCACCACGCTGCAATAATGCACCATTTCTGCCATTTAACTTGGAATAATTATCGAAACGCAAAACAGGAAAGAAAGAAGTACTGGTAAAAGTATCTGCATATTTTCGGAAAGTTCGATCATCATCCTGTCCTTTGGTTTCAATATCGAACGAGTAACTACCGGTATCAGCTGAAGCAAATGCCTGATTATCGAATGGTTTCAGATCTTTATCATCAAAATCGAGCAAATAACTGAAATCTTCGGAAGAGTTTGTACCGGAATCAACCTCTGGAATGTCCGGGGCATAAAACCCTGTTTCCTCTTGGTTGATCAGGGTAGAGATCTGAGCTTTCTTGATCTGATAGGCATTAGCTTCGTATTCCGCGAAGAAGAGTTCATTCTCTGTAACACTGGGCATAAAAGCTCCACCCAAAACACTGGTGAGTTTTTCCGGTTCACCACCATTCATTGGTTTTCGGTAAATATTGAAGATCCCATCAGGATCGGCCGAATAGTACAGATATTTGCCATCCGGGCTAACATTTGGATCGCGGTAATCCACATAATCATCGATCAGAATTCCCTCGATCATTCCGGTTTCTGTTGAATATTTCCAGAGATTACGGCCCCAAAAGTCAGCCATAGCAAAGAATATGGAAGAACCATCAGGAGACCAGGTGGGGGTAAACACAGTCTCACCTTTGCTATACGAGGTAAGCCGGACCAGTGAATCAGGTTTTTCGGGATCCAGAAGAACAAGATTCTGAGTACCACCTTCATATTTTACAGCAACGATCTTAGTTGAATCCGGTGACCACGCCGGCGATTCCATACGTCCACTATAGGTCAAACGGGTTTGTTCGAGTTTTTTCAGATCAAAGATGAAAAGATCTCTGTAAGATTCTCCGTATCGGTTCTTCTTATTTACCGCATATACCAACTTGTTTCCATCAGGAGAAAAAGAATAAGAGGTATTTATGAACGGGATGAGCGGCATGGTGGCATCTGCATGATTTTTCGGAATCTCGAGTTCCAGATCATCAATAAAGGCAAGTTCTGTCTCACTGCTGTCTTTTTTAAGGTATAGTGACAGCCAGGAATAGGCGTGCCCTTTATTCGAGATGTATGCTACCGATTTGCCGTCGGGAGATGCTTTTGGATAAAAGTTGAAGAACCCGTCTTTTTCAACATATTCAGAGGGGGTTACCTGAATGCGTTCCGTAGCCTTGGTGTAGAACGTCTTTCTTTCTTCGATCCAGTCATCAAATACTTTCTCACCGGGAATTCCGGTCGCCATTTCGATGGCTTCAGCTACATTATATACCTTTTTTTCTCCTAAACTTTCCGAGATGAGGCGAAGTACATCTTCCCCAAAACGGTTCACCATATAGATCACAAACGCATACCCCTGATTGTAAACGGTTTCTCTTTCGAGACTTGTTTTAGAAGCAAAGGTTCCCATTCCCGCCAGGCTCAGATAGGTGTCAGTGAGAATACGTTCCCGGAGGATCATGTCCCGATGGCTATCCCAGGTATCGTAAACCATTCCCGTTCGCTGGTATTGAGCGGTACCTTCAGCCAGCCATGCGGGGATGTTGATGGAGGCAAATGGCATGGAAATGATCCCGTTCGGAAAGCCATACAAAACATCAGGACGGCGTACTTTTTCGTAACTGAGCCATTGCAGATACATAGCGGGGACTTTTCGCTTTCGTTTCATTGCTGCCTGAATCTGAACAATGTGCGTAAATTCGTGGGATATCACATTTCGAAGCCAGTTATGCGAACCCCGAAGGGGAGTGTCCAGCGAAGGAACCCATATATCGATCTTGTTATCAAAGAAGTAGGCGGCCCCGTTGGAGTAGTCTTCCCGGTCTTTAAGAACGATACTTACTTTTTGATCCGGTTCATGTTGATATAGTTCTGTGATGGGCCCGTAGATCTCTTCTGCTATGCGAGAGACTACCTGAGCAGTTCGACTGTTCCCTTCCTGAAAGTGAATGATAAAATGTGAGCTTTCCACCGAATACCAATCCAAATGATTCTGAGGATAATCGTAGAACTCTGGATTAGTCTGGGCAAAACCTGCTCTGCTAAAGGAAAGGAGAGCAATTACAGCTATAAATACTGTTAAATAGCGCATTAGTGAACCACCCCGATCTTAATCAATTTCGATTCTGTTTTACCATCAACTTCTGCTTTGATCATCGCCAGATAAGCTCCGCTGCCCCACGATCTTGTATCCAGGGTGATCTCTTCCGGCGCTCCGCCTCGGGCAGAAACGGTGGTTTCGTAAATAACTCTACCGGTAAGATCTATGATCGTGATATCGACATTTCCACCGGGTGCTGCCAGCTCAAATCGTATATTGGTTTCATCCCTTGCCGGGTTAGGCCAATTATAGGTTTCGGTTTTATTCAATACCGAAAAAGAAGGAGAGCTGGTGGTAGAGATCACAGTTCTGGCGCTGATTTTGTTGTACGGATTATCTCCGTAACGGGATGGCCAGACAGAAGTAGTAAAGTTATTGAATCGCCATGATTTGAGGTCACCAGTATGACTGACTGCGAAAAGTGTGTTCTCAAAAAATGCCGGATGAATGGGTTGGATATTACTCCCAAGGGATTCACCAACGTAAAGTGGAAAGCCTTGAATGGCAGTTCCATCCATTTCGTAAGCAAAAATATTAACCGAGTAATCATCCTGAGTGACCACCAGGATATCCTGTTCATTATCTCCGGTGATGTCAGCTAGTAATGGGGTTCCGATAAAGGTAAAACCATTCGGAGCTGAAACGGGCATATTATGTAATAACGCACCATAGCGATTGTACCCTTCCAGCACATTCTCCTGTTTATTGATCCGGAAGATCTCTAGACTATCGCTGATGGCCGGCCATTCAGCGTTATCTTCTTCAAAGATCGTGACCACAAATTCATTGGAAGTGGGATCTATGAGTCTGAAAGCTCCATCTTCAAAGACAAAATATTGATTGGAGGCCATAATGGTTTGGATCGTGCCCACATACAATCGGTCGGTATATGACGTGCCGTAGGAATCATTTGAACTTGAAATACGAACCAGATTTCCATCAATTTCAGCATAACTATTGTTGATGGCTTCGGACCGAAATGCAGGGGCGTCAAAACTGTTTACGGAAGTGCCGTCATATTCATAGCTGGTTTCTGTAAAATCAGGATGAATTACAGAACCATTTTCAGTACTGATAAACGCGCCATTTGGTGGAGATGTGATGGTATAAGCCGCAGAGAGATTATTTGGAACTCCGGGGTGTTCAGTAATACGGATGTTTCCCGGACTTAAAGGCTCTTCGATGGTAGGATTTGATGCGAGGATAAATTGATCCCCGAGTATAGGTTGCTGATTGCTGATCGTTGAAATAGTTTGAATAGCAGTGCCCGAATGGTAGTCTGTGAAATAGATATTTGCAGACCCCGGAACAACTACCAGCGTGTCGGAAGTGTTGCTGTAGAACCCAATTGATAGCGGGTAAAAGTTCCAGTAATCATTATCAGTAGTGTAGGTATTGCTTGCGATCGCCGGGATGTTGAGTACCTGCTCGTAGCCTGTATCAACCGAGCTGACCGAACGTATCCGGAAAGAAGCGACCGGAAGAATATCAGAGAATTCGTACAATTCGAAAAAGGATGGGGCACCAGAATTACTTCGGTTATCCGGATAGGTATCAGGGCCAAATTGATTGTCAGGATTAAGATCAATGGTAGTGGTTTCTGTGATCACGCGATAGTTATTATCACTCCACCAGAAGTCGTAGGCATATCCAAAAGAAGAGGAATTGTCGAGTAATCCTACATCGCGTCCGATATCCTGTGCACCATCGGCTTCTTCCAGATCTACTCCGCGCCGAAGGGGATCTGCATTTATGCCACCGGAAGCTAGTTTTTGATTGATGATTGCCTCATCGATCTGCCAGATCAAAATACCACCATTTAACTCACGGTCATCAGCCGTACCTTCTTCTTCATCATCTCCGATCTCTAAGCCGCCGGGTAGACTAAAATCGAAATTATCTACATCAATGATGGTGCCGGCAGTTAGCAGCGTGTCGAAATCTGATTCCTGATAGATCAGCTCAGAATCATTATTTGTGAAGCTTTGTTGTACTTCAGTTCCGTCCGGAGTTCTGATCGTAATGATCAAACCATCATTTTCAGGGTCACGGTGGCGGTTCTCGATCAAAAAGTATTCACTGGATGAAAGTGAAAGTTTGGCGATAGAATTTGGTTGATCCAATGAAGTTGCCGGCAGGTAGATCGCTCCATCTGTCTGGGGTGTGATTTCGAAAGGTGTTTCCCACCCTAAGTAGATCTTTTCCCATGCGGATGGCTCAGGAGGCAGCAGGCCGTTGTAGGCAAAGAATCCGGCTCCGTCCATTAATCCAAAGCGTCCGATGGCAGGTTCTCCGGTGTCTGTATTGAAAAGATCAGGTAGCCCAAGGTGGCTACCAATTGAAGCACACAGTAAACCGTTAATAGAGAGCGGGAAAACTACCTCATTTCCTGAAATATCCTCTGCCCGGCGAGATTCTGTTCTTGGAATGATCAATGAATTTGTAACCCGGAAAGCACCGCCATTGATCGGAAATCCGGAAAATGATGGGTTTTCGAAAATATTTTGAAGGTCTTGCTTGCGTAAATAAATAGATGGAATATCATAAGGAGTGATATCGAGCGAAGTACCTGTAAGTTCAATATCGCGCCCAACACCTGCATGAAAGATCACAAAAGCAGTATTCTCAGGATCAAGGCCGGTGGCATTGAATCCACCCGCATCCTCTACGGCAGTCCAGGTGTCATTGAGCAGGTCACCGAGTTTGTCCAGTGTAAACTCTTCTCCGATGGGAGAGTACTCTTCCATTTTTTTGGGCAGGGTGAATACCCCGGGAAGGACAGTGTAATTTAGTGTGAGTTGATCATCCGAAGATTTCTCGAAATAATTCTTTGCGAATTCCAGATGGCTTTCGAAATACTGTTGGTTATGGGGTAATGGGTCGATCCTTGTATCAGTTTGATTGGATAGATAGGGGAGGCCTTCCATTCCATCATTTCCAAATATTCCGGTACCTGAGGTCAGGCGGTTAGTATCTGGTTGAAATTGTACCATTACTGCTACCACATTCAGGGTTCCTGTTGTAGGAACCTGCGTTTGTTGCAGGGTAGGTGTGCTGATAGAGTGAGTACGTAATACCCGGGATTGCTGAGCCGAGGTCGTAGATGGGCTAAATAAAAAGAGCATGCCCAATAATAACATGCTCTTTGAGAATTGGGGGATGAATTTCATTCCGTTTAAAAGTTCAAAAGCACACTAAATCGTAGAGTATTTGCCAGTGGGTGATCGGATTCCAGTGTTCTTATATAACTGAAGTCGATACCAAAAGTGTTAACACGCAGACCTGCACCGAAAGTGATGTATTTCCGGTCACCGTTGTACGGATCTTCATAATAGTACCCTCCACGAACAGAGAATAGATTGTTGTACCAGTACTCGGCACCAACACCAATCATAAACTGTTCCATAACGCTAAGTTCAACCACTTCGGTTCCGATATTACGTTCCAGTGGGCCCCATGATTCGAACAAAGCTTTTACCGGGCTGATCATACGGTATTCTGTACGAACAGAATCACCGGATTGAACTTCGATGGCTTCTTTTCGAGCCATGATCTTAGATACATCAGAAGCAATGGTGATCCGGTTATACCCTTGAGGATCCAGATTATAGTCCAAGGCTATACCAAATCGTAATAACGTTGGCAGCGGATCTTTTTGGGCATTATCAGTGTATTGAATTCCAGGTCCCAAATTGGATAAGTTAAGTCCGGCGCTGAAATGACCTTGATTGCCACCCAGATCAAAAGGATCAGATTTGTACAACATTGCAAGGTCGACGGCCACGCTACTACCTGGATTCACCTTTTGTTGACTAACGGAAGTTCCACTAGCTAAACTGGAGTAAATAAGGCGTAAGCTAGTCCCCAGACCAAGGTTTTCATTCATCTGAAAACCATAGGATAATCCAAAGGCTAATTCGTAACTATTGAATTTTGATATGATATCCGGGCTGTCCTCATTGGTCTGAATTTGTTCACCAAGATTCAGATAAGTAAGGTGCGCACCCACAGTGCCTAAGCCTTCTACATAATATTTACCGACCAGATAATCATAAAAGAGATCATCAACCTGGAAATTGGCTAACCAGTTTGAGTGAGTAATGCTTGCCTGATTATCGGTTTGGAAGGCCAGACCGGCTGGATTCCAGAATAAAGCGGCAGCATTATCGGCAATAGCCACACCGGTATTACCCATAGCGGCTCCGCGTGAATCCGGTTCGATCTGTAAAAATGGTACGGCTGTAATGGCTACCTGTGCCATGCCTGAAGCGGGAAGCAGAGCGAGTACAACTGCTGCTGCTAACAACTGGATTTTCTTCATATAAAAATTCTATAGATTTAAGCGCGAAATATAACGGTTCTAAAACAACAATGTGTCTGATTTTATTACCTGATAATTACGAGCTTTTCGATTTTTTCGGTTGTTGATCTTCCTTCGGGGGTATCTGCTGTAACCCGAAGCACATAAATATAAGTACCGTTACCCAGGCGATCATTATCCCGGTCACGGCCATTCCATGAAATACTGGCATAAGAACTTGATGTAGTTATTTGTTCTTTTTTATGCTGCACAAGTTTTCCACTTAAGGTATAGATACGAATATCTACATCGAGTGGATTCCCTTGTTGATTATGTTCGAAAGTGAAGGATGTGAAATTATTCATGGGATTCGGATAATTGTAAACATGGTCTACAACTAAGTCCTCTTCCGGCGCTACTTCAAAGAAAATGCTCTTTTCAGCAGGATTATTATGCACATCCCAGGCTCGAACTTTAAGCGTATAACTACCCTCAGGAATTTCTTCCAGCGGGTACTCGATACGTCCCCTGGTATAGTCGTTTAATGCGCCCTCATAAAAGTTATTGAGCACATAGTTTTGTTGTGGTTTTGTATCGATAGTAGCTATTATTTCATGCCCTACTCCTGTTCCTGTAGTGTTAATTCCGGAACTGTCGGCCAGTTCCACGATTAGTTTTGGCGAACCATTTGCCAGGCTGCCATTTAAAAAGCTCTGATCATTAAGGAAAACATCCAGCTCCGGACCTTTTCCATCATTCACGGCTATCTCGTTTATACCGTTAAAGACTACATCAGTGTAAGATCCACCGGCTGTGGTCTCGGTATCCTTGGCATATACAATGATCCTTCCTGTTTCTTCCGAAAAACTGATGTCTTTTGGAATAATGAAATCCAGATCGAACTCTCCATTGGTAACCTGTACTTTACCTTTAAAGAGAATGTCGGTCTGTACCTGATAAGTACATTCGTATTCCGTGCCACGGTTTAGATAGCAACCAATTTCTTCAACCCAATCAAGATCCATGGGGATACTTACCCGCCTTGGGGCGTCATAAAATGTAATGGTTGCTTCGCCATTAAAGTCTGATAAGATCTCTCCATTGGATGAAGTAACGGCTCCCTTCATTTTTACTTCGTCCAGCGCTTTTATGGTAAGGTCGCCGGTTAATGTTCCCAGATCCTGATCGTTGATGGAAGTAACGGTAACTGACCGGTTAGGTAAGGCAAAGCGAACGGCGGGATCACCAAGTAGTATAAATTTACGCGCATTGATCTCTGATCCGATACTGGTGTTCTTGGTGCGAACGAAAATATCACCTAATCTCAAAGGCCTTCCTTCCTCATCTCGCTCCAGCATTTTTTGAGATAGTGCTACATTTATTCCAAAGTTCAATTGAGTCGGGCTGCTGTTAGTATATACCACACGGGTTGTTGTAAAACTACCGATGGCGCCACCATTTTCTGCAAATACAAGTTTTTCGGCTCCGGATTGAGCATAGGCATCATCGTAACGACCGAACTGACAAGTGGCTGTCACTAAAAGGGTTAATTTATTTCGATTGGTGAGATCCGGAATGTTGTCAGAAATGAATAATTCTTCGTCTGCCAATGTTTGCATATTTCCATGCCCGGAGTAATTCATGACAAGCGTTCCACTATTCAGTGTATTCATAAAGTCACTGGTTGCGCCCGGTAATTGTCGTCCGGCTCCGGTTATTTCTTCAGGATAAGAGAATAAATAGATCTTTTTGAATCGTCCACCAGGGGCATCAATATCCATTCTTTCGGCAGTACCGTCAGCATTAAGAACGTGAAGATCACGGTTTTCTTCTCGATCAGGGAAGTCATCATCTCCGGCAAATGTGAAGAGATTCTGCCAGTCACCATTGTTGTCCGGATTCTCGTATCGATAGATCTTGTCTAATGCAATACGGGCCTCGGAGCGGGTTTGGGCAGAGATCCTTCCAATTCCCAAATCTACCCGGTCAGCTGAACTAAACAAGCCTTCATTATCATCTAAGTGACCGAAATAATCATCGGTTCCATAAGACTGAGTACGATGAATGGATTCTGCACTTTGATAAGTGAGGACAAAATTGGTAAATGAATTGTCGATGATGTTTTTGGTATCAAACGAAGTGTCACCGAACAGGAGTAAGTATTTCGGAGGCTCCTGTCCGTTATCGATAGCAAGATCCCAGAGGTATTTTATGAAATCACGAATAGCAGTAGGGTCCGTAATTCCACTGGAAAATTCGTTTAGGATCTGTGACTGAGTTACTACGAGAGGGGTTAGTCCATCCTGAGCCCGGTAATTGGCAAGCTCATTAGCATAATCCATGAAGTAATCATTGGTAACAATAATATAGTCTGGATAGAATGCAGTGCCATGCAGGTTTTGATTATCAATTTTACGCCCCGGAAGAGGGCTTTGCAGACTGGATTGAGCAATAATTCGGGAATCACCATCGGTGTGATAAAGCAGGTTGTAATTTGATCCCGAGGCGGTAACTTCTATTGATCTCGGATTTACAGGATCAGTTACATCTAGAGCTATTGGGGTGCCATTGAACCCGGACATTTGATAAGTGGCAAATTCATCAACCGAACCATCCGCCGGTAAGAAGAACGATAGTTTTCCTGATGTGGCCAGTAATTGTCTGCGAGCTTTTAATTCAAGATAATCCACAAATGCTTCAGCACCATTATCAGTGCCGGACATCATCAGCTCCATTTCTACTATACCATCTGCAGTTAGGGTAGATGCTTCAAGATCGGTGAATCTGAAAGAATTAGCGGATTCATATTCGTAAGAATTATATCCGGCGTTGATCCGGTAGATAATGAATTGAGATATTACCTCCTGATTAAATGCCAGCTTGAATTGCGGAGTCTGTTCAGCCCTGGCATAGATCCTGCCTGTTACTTCCACAGGGACGGAGGTGTTAAGGCCGGAAATAGTATCTTTAAGAATGGTCACATACTGATTTTGTGCAGTTGCCGGGATCTTTTGGCCTAACCAGTAACGTCCGGATTTCTGCTTGGGCTCTGATTTATATAATTCTTCTTCCAGCCAGATAAAGTCATCAAATTCAGTAATGGTACGGCTGGGAGAGCCTCCTATGGTTGCATCCTGAATTCGAAGACCATTTTCAGTTCCCACTGTCAGAAAAACAAAGGAGGTGTCACTATAGGGATGGATACTATGAGTAAACCCGTCAGCATCACGTTCTTCTTTATGAGGATCATTGCCATAGAAAATGACCCGGTCACTAGTATGAAAACTGCCATCATTTTCCCCTTCAACAATAATGGGGATTTGAGAGAAAACAGGCCGTTCTGCACTGTTACGTTCAGGTAAAACATACCCGTCGGTTCCCCAGAGTTGAATATTTCTGGGATCGATCGCTGATGCATTTAATCCGAGGTCGTTCAGGTAATCAGAATTCAGCTGATAAATTCCATCGTTCGTGATAGGTATCTTATACCATGTACCGGTTGAAAGAGCATGGTCAGCCGCCGCTTTTCTTTTAAGTGATGTAGTCGGCCTTTTATCAGATTTCTGTACTCGGAACTTCAGTCGCTTCGTTACCTGAGTGCCTTCATCTGAAGCACGTGCTACATTTACTTTCAAGGAAACTACTTGCTCATTTCGGTAAAATCCCTGATATGAACTCTCAATAACAGGTTGATCAGCGTTGGATATGAACCAGGCCATTGCCTGAGCTTCCGTTAGCGTCTGACTGACCGATGAAATCGATTGTTCCAGAATAGTGAATCCGGGAGTACCATTTATAACAGGTGCCGTTAACTCGTAAGGCGGAGTTATCTCAAGGTCATTATTGTTGATCACATAATCAGTGTAGGAATCAGTTTCCTCAACTACTTTTAGTTGTTGAGCCTCGCTACTTTTGAACAACAATAATGCAAACAGTAAGCATAGTGATACTGATTTGCCGGACATTGTGTGTTAAATCTATTCTATTTTCAGTATGCGGTAATACCGCGTTTCGTAGCGATTAACGTATAGAGATGTGTTTAATTAACCTTTAACTTATCGTAGCTGTTAAGTCGTTGACTTGTGCTGATTGTGAATAGTAGCTATTTGCTGTATATAAATAGAATTTCGTTAAAGCTTGATTGAATTATACCCGTAGCAGGCTAAAATGTCAATAGTAGCGGCTGTTTTTTACAACCGCTCTATTACCATGGCTGATGCTCCGCCACCTCCGTTACATATTCCTGCACAACCATATTTTCCTTCAGTTTGGTTAAGGGCATGAACCAATGTCACCATAATTCTGGCACCGGAACATCCGATGGGGTGGCCGATACTAACCGCACCACCTCGAACATTGACCTTTGCAGGATCTAATTTAAGGATATCGTTATTTGCTAAAACAACCACAGAAAAAGCCTCATTGATCTCAAAAAGATCGATGTCGTCAATGGTTAAACCTGCTCTTTTAAGGGCAATAGGCATGGCATCGGATGGGGCGGTTGTGAACCATTCTGGCGCTTTAGCGGCACTTGCCTGACTAACGATTCTGGCCAGTGGTTTTAATCCAAGTTCATTGGCTTTTTCTTCGCTCATCAATAAGACAGCGGCAGCTCCATCATTAATACTGGATGCATTTGCGGCAGTTACTGTTCCTTCTCTGTTAAATACAGGTCGTAAGGTCGGGATCTTGTCAAAGTTTACGCGATCTAATTCTTCGTCTTTATCTACCTCTGTTACATTCCCTTTACGGTCCTTCACATGGATCTTGATCATTTCATCCCGAAACAGATCATTCTCATGAGCATGAATAGCTCTTTTGTAGGATTCGATGGCGTATTCGTCCTGAGCTTCCCGGCTGATATTACATTCGCTGGAACATAATTCGGCGGCATTACCCATTGCATAATCATTGTAGACATCCCATAAACCGTCTTTCATTATGCCATCCTGCACTTCCGCATGACCATATTTAGAACCAAATCGATGCTTTGGTAAATAGTAGGGGACATTGCTCATACTCTCCATCCCACCTGCAACAATTACATCAGCTTCACCTAAGCGGATCTGATCGGCAGCGATCATAATTGCTTTCATACCCGATGCGCATACTTTATTTACGGTGGTAGATGGAGTCAGATTAGAAAGTCCGGCTTTAATGGCAGCCTGACGAGCAGGAGCCTGGCCCACTCCGGCGGTTAATACATTACCCATTACCACTTCCTGAACCATGTCCATAGAAATCCCTGAAGATTTAACTACTTCAAAAATTGCAGCGGCGCCTAATTCAGGGGCGGTATAGGAGGCTAAACTTCCACCAAATGCACCGATTGGGGTTCTCTTGGCTGATACAATAACTACATTACGCATGTTGCAGGTCTCTTAATTTTTTAATTTGAAAAGCGCTTTTTTACGCCTGTCGAAGATAGTAAAGTTTGCAGTAATTAGTAGATGAATTTCGATCTAAATTCAAAAGATATACCGGATCTGAAGGGCTGATTTTAAACACTTATTCAAAAAAAAAGACACCCAGAAGGTGCCTTTAAAACTGAGTAATGAATATTTTTATAAGCCGGAATCTTTTAAGGCTTTCAAATTTTCAAGAACTGAAGAATAAGAATCTGTTTGCGGATTCAGTTCTTCCAGTTTTTCATAATGATCGATAGCAAGTTGAAGCGTAGTGTGTGCTTTACTCTTTAATGCATTTACTTCGTTACCTTCGGCAAACTGAGCAGCCTCAAGGTATTTCCCGGTCATGTTGTTGTAGAATACAGCCACACTCTCAAGATAATCGGTATTGGTTGCATCTAATTGATGGGCTTTCAATAACTGAACTTCAGTTTCTTCTCCCATTCCTTCTGCTTCAAACCTGATCTGATCAGCCAATGCATCATCATTATTCTCATAAGCATCAACCAGATCATCCATAATTCCTATGGTGATGTTATAGAGTTGAGTTCCATATACATTGTGTATCTCCGCATCATTTGGGAACCGGTCGGCAAGATCACCCAGAATTTCAATGGCTTTCTCACTGTCGCCGGATGATATATAAGCGTTAACCAAACCATATGCGATATTTTTGTTTGAACTGATATCTTTATTAGCCAGTTCATAATAAAAGATCGATTGTTTTGGATCCCCACTTTGTAAATACAAGAAACCGAGGTTTTCATATATTTTTGCCGGAACAGGGGATACAACGCCTTTCGCTACATTCAGTGTTTCAATGGCTTCGTCAATTTTGCCATTTGCATAAAGGGTGGTCGAAAGAGAGATGTAGGAAGATAGTTCCTGAGGCTTAAGTATGATCGCATTGCTAAAATGAGCACTGCTGACCGAATTATCGCCATCTGTTTCTTCATACGCTGCAGTTCCGGCATTATGCTCCTGAGCCCAGTATGTGTTAATCTCAGAATGCATCTCATCAATTTTAGCAGAATCGAGACCTGCCTCCATTGATGTAGTGAAAGCATCCATAGCTTTTTCGTAGTACTCAGATCGTTCCGGAACCTCAAATTGCTCTGAATACATCAGGTTTACCAAGCCTTGTTTATAATACAAGTTGGGGTCACCGGGGTTTTCAGTAATCTCAGTTTCCAGTACCGATAAAGCAGTTTCAAAGTTGTTGGAGTTGATCAGATCGTCAACGTCCGGTTTAGAAGCTGTACAAGCGAAAAAAAACCCGAGGGCAAGCAAAATGCCGGCCCGTCGGGTAATAGTGAATACTTTCATATAGAATGATTTCGGTGAATTACATTCCGGCTTTATTCATCGCTTCTTCTGCTTCATCGCGCATGTCAAGAAGGGTATAAATACGGAATAATGTTTCCCAGGTAACGGTATCGTCAGGGTTGATCTCGATCACTTTTTCATAATAACCCATAGCTTTGCGTACTTCGTCTTTTGCAAGTGCATCAAGTCGGTCTGCTTCGTCATTATCCAAAGTATTGTTTCTTTCATCAAATAACGCCGCAGCTTTATTCTGATAAAGTACACCAAGTGTATTAAAAGCCATGGATAGCTGATCATCGAGTTCTACAGCTTTTAGCAATGCTTGTTCCGCACGATCTGTTAGAGTAGCCATTTTGGTCTCTAATTCGGCGTTTTCAGCTTTTAATTTCTCAATTTCTGCTTCGTTACCGCCTTCTTCTTCCAGTTGAGCGATCTTCTCATTGTTTTCGTCAACCACATCATCAAAATCCAGAACTTGCTGATAGAGCTGAGAACCGATAACTAAGCGATACTGAGCGTTGTTAGGATCACTCTTTATCAGTCTTTCAACTGTTACAAGGGCGTCATCAACACGACCGATTTTGAAGTAAGCATCTGCAATTTTTTGAACCAGTGTTACACTGTCAGGATATAATGCGAGGCCTTCTTCCAGTGCTTCAACCGCTTTGTCGGCATGACCGGATTGAAGCAGGTAATAACCAAGGCGGTCATATTCTGAAGAGGCTGCAGAGTCCTGAAGTTCAATTACTTTACTCATTTCTGAAGCAGCACCTTCATAATTATCGTTCATGTAATAGATCTGAGCTAAAACATCATGAGACAGTAAACTATCCGGGTTGATGGTCACAGCGTTCACAAGATGGGCAATAGCCAGCTCAAGTGGATTTTCAACCGTTGCCATTACACTATCGTTGGTTGCGTAAGGGATCGCAGCATTGTGCTCAGTACTCCAGGTACTTAAAACCAGGTTTGTAACCTGTCCGGCTTCTTTGGGTTTATCAGTGGAAGCAGAAAACAGAAGCTTCGCGTCATCAAGTGATTCGCGCATGTCTTCGTAAACAGGGAGTCGGTCAGATGGTTCGTCAATGGTTTCAGCTTTCTTGCCAAGAGCTACCCCTTTGTAGTAGTAAGCAACACCGCTTTGTGGCTGAAGTGCGATCGCAGAGTCAGCAGCTGCAATAGCAGCGTCATAATTTTGTGAGTTAATGCCTTCCTGAATCGGAGTGATTAAAGGGTCTCCTGTACAGCTTAGTAACAGAAATGCTACCATGAATGCTGAGAATAGGCTATAGGCTTTTTTATTCATTTTTTCTGTGTTGAAAGTGTATAGTTAATTTTCTTTTTCAAGTTTTAGAAAGTAACCATATAATGCACTTTCTGCAATAAATTAGAAGACTAAGTTAGTTTGGAGATCAATATAATGAGTAGCAAAAAAATCATTTCTACAACAGAGGCACCCGCTGCTATCGGGCCTTACAGTCAGGCCGTTTCGTGCAACGGAATGATCTACTGTTCCGGTCAAATTCCCCTTAACCCGGAAACGATGGAAATTGTTGGAGAAACAGCGGCTGAACAAGCTGAACAGGTAATGAAGAATCTTGGTAAAGTACTGGAAGCAGCAGGGAGCAATTTTTCTAAAGTGGTGAAATGCTCCATATTTCTGGATACTATGGATGATTTCGGTGCGGTAAACGAGGTTTATGGTGGCTATTTTGATTCAGACCCGCCAGCCAGGGAAACAGTAGCGGTTCAAACGCTGCCTAAAAATGTGCTGGTAGAAATCAGCTGCATTGCCTACAGCTGATATGTTCGGAAAACGGAATTCCCTGCGTGGTCGGTAACTATTACCTGAACCTCCAGGGATTTACCGGATGTAGGTTTAAAACCGGGATGTAAATAGATCAGAAGATCCTCTTCAAAATCATATTCTGTGATTCCCCGTATCCCATTAACCTGAATTTCCGACCTTTTGAAATCAATGCCGGATAGTTCGTCTTCCACGCGCATCACCACTTTCCACTCTCCATAATCGGTCTCTAGCAAAGCCGGGAAATAGGTGACCGGTGGCGCATCGTCAGCTATAACAGCAAATTCACCGGTGCCTGAAGGATAACCGTGAATGGTTCTCCCGATCAGTTTAGAGTCTACATAGCTCAATCTGTTTCTGGAACGGTCTAATCGGAAAAGCCGGTAATTCTTATCCTTCTCAAAATGTTCTCCCAGATAAAACTGAAGTTCAATAGCTTTCAATGCCGGTTGATCATCCGGAAGGATCTCAATGATCGGGTAATGCTCTTCAATGCGATGATTTAGTGCTACCGTGAGAGTGTCAAAGAAGGTGTGCGGTTTAAAACGAACAAATAGATCTTTATCCGGGGTATAAAAAGAGGTGAAATTATCCGGGTTGATCCGTGCAGTATGAAAGTAAGTACTGTCTACATGAAGGAGTTGTTGTTGAAACTTATCATCCCAATAACCTGCAAAGGTCCCTCTGATGTCAAGTACACTGTCTTTACTCAGTGCTGTCCAGTTATTCCTCCAATACCAATTACGGGGATTTGATTTTATCTCCTTCGTGATGTCGGTTTCATCAGTACCTGCGATCATCTGAAACGTTGAGATGCGGGTATTCCCAAAAAAATCGGTGGTAATGATCTCATAACCTGTGGTGTCAGTTGTTGGAGTGATGAGTCCCTTGTTTTTGACCTTATCATAGAAGGGGATATCCGGACCGTCTTTTTTATATAACGGTTGAAAGGATCTTCGGCTGGCTCCATAAGCGGCGATCCTATCTAAGAACATGGTATTCGCCTCTTCAAAATTGAAAGAGTCGATCGTCTCATGAAACAGAGTATCAGAACTTTGTCGCAAAGTGATGGTGTAAGGTGCATATTTATTGGTAACCTGATTGGCACCATCAAAAGCTGAAATCGTGATTCCAACCAATTCATTTGCTTTGATCAAACCAAAATTCAGCGTATCAGCCCTGCGATCTTCCGGGTAATATATGCCGGGATATGCAGATCCATTTATTCGGCTTTTTGGTGATTCGGGTATGATTAGGAGTGCAGAAATGGTAGGCGGTATATCATCTTTAATATTAAATCCTGCTTGTAATGCATTTAATGGTTGCTGAAGAGAGTCCCGGATCTCAAAATGGAGATGAGGTGGACCGATACCGGTAGAACCTGTGAAACCGATCAATTCACCCTGCTTAAAGTTGAAAAGTGCAGAATCCGGATAAAGTTCAATTTCAAAAGTATGTGAATGAACTCTGATCGAATCAACATAATCCTGTATGTCTTTTCTGAACCGTTGAAGATGGGCGTATACAGTAGTATAGCCATCCTCATGTTTTAAATACAAGACTCGGCCATACCCCCGGGCAGTGATCGCAACCCGCGATAAATACCCGTTTTTTGAGGCATAGACAGGGTATCCTTCTCTTCCCCAGGTCTTTATATCAAGACCTGAATGGTAATGAGCAGAACGAGTTTCACCAAAAGTACCGGATAAGTGTTTGCTTACAGTAACCGGCCATTGATAGCCTTCAATCTGGGCAAACAACGGTGAGTTAAAAAGTAATATGAAGAATAGTAAAGAAAAGAAACGCACTATCTGATCTCAACTTCTACGGTTGCTATATCCTGATCCAAAGTAGCCTTGATCTTATCTCCACTTTGAATGGCTGATACTCCGGATGGCGTGCCGGTAAAGATGAGATCCCCTTTCTGAAGGGTAAAAATTTCGGATAAATACGAGATCAATGCAGGAATACTAAAGATCATGTACTTGGTATTAGAAGATTGACGGGGCTCTCCGTTAACTTCCAACCGGATATCAAAATCCGGTATTTCACCACCCGTGAATGGAATAAAGGTACTTACCGGCGCGAACTGATCGAAGCCCTTTGCGACGGACCATGGATTCCCATTCTGTTTTGCTACTTTTTGAAGATCTCTCGCTGTAAAATCGATCCCGATACCAAACCCGGCAACATACGTAGAGGCGTTATTTTCCGGGATATTTTTACCAGACTTGCCTATCGCAACCACTAATTCAGCTTCGTGATGTACTTCGTTGCTTTTTGCAGGTAATTCGATAATACTTCCCGAATCGCATAATGCACTTATTGGTTTCAGGAAGATGATTGGTTCATCCGAGACATTGTGCCCCATTTCCTTAGCGTGTTCCGAGTAGTTTCTTCCTACACAAAAAACTGAGTGGGCGGTTAAGCCAAGGCCTTTTAATTCAGGATAGTTCATAATTGAAAGATATAAAAAAAGCCTTAACTCCGATCGGAATTAAGGCTTCAGAAAGATAAAATCTGTAATTAATTTGCAGCGTCTACATTAACAAATTTACGACCACCTTTAGTAGTGGTAAAGGAAACAGTGCCTTCTGCAGTGGCAAATAATGTATCATCGCCGCCACGTTTAACATTGTTGCCAGGGTGAAATTTGGTACCGCGCTGACGAATAATAATACCGCCTGCACGAACAAATTCACCGCCAAATCGTTTTACGCCAAGTCGTTTACTTTCCGAATCACGACCGTTTTTAGTAGAACCTTGACCTTTCTTATGTGCCATTTGTAATACCTGTAATTTCTATGATTAATTTTAACTTAAAGCCTCGATCAGCTCAGCTTTTTTCAAGCTTGAGTATCCTTCCAGGCCACGTTCTTTAGCCAATGCCTTTAATTCGGCAACGGTCATTGAACTTAAATCGGTAGTTTCAGCAGCAGCTTCAACTTTTTCTTCTTTCTTTGCAGGCGCAGCTTTTTTGGTGGTACCACCTAAAGTAATGCCGTCGATCTGGATCTGTGACATAACCTGACGATGACCGTTCATTTTCTGGTATCCTTTTCTTCTTTTCTTTTTGAATACCAAAACTTTGTCTGCTTTTACCGTATCTAAAATAGTAGCAGAAACTTCTGCGCCTTCAACAACAGGTGTTCCAATTTTAACACCAGAGTCTTCTTTAACGAGTAAGACTTTATCAAAAGTAAGTTTGTTATCCTCAGCGGTTTGTTTGTCAACAAACAGTACATCTTTTTCAGCTACTTTGTACTGATGGCCGCCAATTTCTACGATCGCGTACATAATAAATTTAAATTTCTTTTTGCGATTTTATCAGAGCTTGACAAGATAAGCTTTCTTGTTTTCAAAAAAAAGAAAAATCAAAACGTTTTTACGGCAATAATTTTATTAATTGCAGGTACACACCAACCAAAAGCAAAATCAGGCGGCGCAACTCAGGAAGCGGTTTATTTAGTATACGGTTCGAGTCTAAGATTTCGGGCTATGCATTTTCTCAAACCGGAAGCCAGAATGTAACAGATTAATGATAATCAGTCTTTTGGATTAGCGATCAGGAAATTAAATCAATTCAGAATAGATGCCGGTTCCTAAGAATTGACTCTATTCAAAAACAAAAATTAAGCAACTTTAGAGGGGGCCCGCTGGAATCCTTGTCGGTTTACATGACCTATGTATTTTCCTATGATGCGAACTTCTTCAAATACATCGGGGGATACGATGATATCATCATAGTCTTCATTGGCCGCTTCTAATCGCAGGCCATTATCATCCCAGAAAACTTTTTTGAGTGTTGTTTCTCCATTATAAAGTACGGCACCGATTTCACCATTCTTTAATTCGGTATCCATCAACAACACGAAATCTCCATCATATATATTAGCATCTTTCATGCTAAACCCACTTACCCGAAGTGCAAACAATTTGTCAAGATTTGGAAAGAGAGTGGATAAAGTAATATTGCCCAGATCGGCTTCTACTGCCTCCTGAAGGTATCCGGCAGCGATCAATCCACGAACAGGAATTCCTTCAGATTCGTATTCATCACCTAACAAACTTCTTTTATCTTTGGGCAGATCGTATTCTTCATCATTGGTTTTAACAAGGAATCCCTTTTTAAGCAACGCCTGTATATTCTGCGTTACACTATTGGGGGATTTGTATCCAAAATGATCCGCGATCTCCCGATAGGTTGGCCAAACATCGTATTCCTTTTTATAATCTACGATGTAAGAAAAAAATTCCTGTTGTTTTCGGGTTAAATGTGCATTATCCATAGTTTGAAAGATGTAATGTGTGAAACATGTGTAATTAAAGGAGATTTTAAGTGAACTTCAACAATAAATGTGTGCAAAATATGTATAGGCCTTTGCTGATATTCTCTGTATGGCTCTTTTTGAGTTGTACAACCTATAGTCCTGAGGAGAAGACCCTGTTAAAAGAGGAGTATCCCTGGTTATATGAAGCTGTTTTTGAACGCGATGCCGATGAAATTTTGACTTATACAGATTCACAAAGTGAGAAACTGGCAGCACAAGCCTGGAGGGCTATGATCAGTACGCCGGTGGATGATGTTGAATCCCTTCTGGAAAAAGTAGTTGCAGCAAATACTGATGAAGCATGGGCATCACTTTGGTTTCAGGACCTGAAAGACGCCCACATTGCGCGGTTGAATATGTTATGGGATGAAGAGCCTGAGTTGAGAACAGGGTTAGTTACGGTACTGGGGTATCACGGTAATAAAGAGACTTTCGATCGGCTAACCGGAGTTGAGGTTCCTGATCTCGAAACAGGCCTGGCCATTGGCAGGTTGACCAACTCATTGGAATTATCCATTGAAGATCAGCTAAAAGTGGTCGCACTCGCTTTTGATGCAGATGAACCTCCGGTAACACAGGCATTGCTCTATGGGTTTTACCGTACCCGAAAAGAGATTCCCGCCGAAGTGGAAGCATATATGCTTGACCGATGGGAATATTTTTCTTCACCGTTGAATGTTGGCCCTATTCAGTATTTGGTAAGAATATTAATGAAGAATCATCCCGAGCAGACACTCTATCATTTCGAAATGAGTGAGTTTGAGTTTATGGAACCACGACTGGCCATCGAATTTGCCCGGAGTCTGGCTACCGCACCTTATACTAAGCAAACTCCGGTGGTACTCAATGCCTTGCTCGATAACATCAATGTTAATGTACGGATTGAAACTTTGCTGGCGATCAAGGCACAACAGGAAAATCTGGATGGTCAGATGGATCGGATCGTATTAAATAAGATCGGACTCATCAGAGGGTATAATGCAGCTCTGCGCCTGCATGCGTTCCTTGCATCGGGGATGACCGGTGATTATCTGGACGATGTTGAAGAGCTTACTAAAGATCAACCGTATCTGTCCGGGTTGAAATACCGGATCCTGAGTGAATATTTGAGTGATTCTGAGATGCTTTCTTTACTGGCAGAAGATGCAGGGTCAGGAAACAGACTAATCCGTTATTATGCCCTGAATCAACTCGCCGGATGGTGGAATGGGCTGGAATCGAAGGGGGAGCTTACCGATGAAGTTCGTGAGCTGGTTCATGAACAAATGAAAACTTCTGATAGATCCATGACCTATGTGATGAGCGGATTATTTAGTGACAGTACGCTCATTTTGGATAGCGAATACGATAAAGTGGCAGCGATGCTGGAAAGATTCTCGCTTCCGGAAGATGTGGAAGTGTTTCAGGCTATGGCTCCAGTTCTTAAAAACAGATTTGAAGACCTATCCGGTGAATATATAATGACACTTGCTGCAGAAGGAAGTGCAGCACTGAATAGTACACTTAAAAATGCCGGATGGGAAATTCCGGAGATTGAAACCAAACCTACCACATTCAGAGAACCGGACTGGAAGCGACTTGTTCGGCTTGGTCCAAATCCCATTCTGATGCTGGAGACCAATAAAGGAGATATTAAGATTGTGATGGATGTACTCTCAGCACCGGCTACTATAGCCGGGATGGATGAGTTGATCAGGGATAAGGCGTATAACGGAACTCCATTCCATCGGGTGATTCCAAATTTTGTTGCTCAGGGCGGAGATGTGGAGAGTCAGGACGGGTTTGGTGGTCCTGATTTTGTAGTTCCGACCGAAGCAACAAATGATCAATATTATCGGGCGAAAGTTGGGATAGCCAGCGCCGGCCGGGATACCGAAGGCTCACAGTATTTTATTATGTATGATTGGATGCCACATTTGAATGGACGCTATACTATTGTCGGAGAAGTATATGAAGGTATGAAGGTAGTGGATCGGATCGTAAACGGTGACTACGTAAGAAAAGCCTATTGGTATTAACCGACAAAATATATGCTCATTCTCTCATCTTAAATCAAAACCAGTATATTCCTCAAAATTTAACCTAAGCGGAATTATGAAAAAAATCAGTCTGACTTTAATTACAGCCTTCTTAACAGTAGCGGTTTTCGCTCAGGCAAGAGTTCCTGAAGCCACCGAAGCATACGTTGAACTTGAAAAGGTGACTCCAGGCACCAATAACAGTGCTCCTTCTGATGCGATCATATTGTTTGATGGAACCGGGCTTGAAGCATGGCAAACTCAGCAAATGGGGCCCGGTGCCAGTATGAGTGATATCAGTAAACAAATACCGGAGATGGATCCGGATTACAAAGGAGATCCTGCACCATGGGTGGTTGAAAATGGAGAACTGGTGGTAAAACCGGGATCAGGCGGAATTCAAACCAAGGAATCATTTGGTGATGTTCAGCTGCATATTGAATGGTTAGCTCCCGAGCAGGAAGGGAAAGAAGGTCAGATGTACAGTAATTCAGGTGTGTTTTTTATGGGACTGTACGAAGTTCAGGTACTGAATTCTTACGAAAACCCTACGTATAGTAATGGACAGGCGGCATCCATTTACAAACAGCATATTCCGTTGGTCAATGCATCCAGACCGGTAAATGAATGGCAGGAGTATGATATCATCTTTATGGCTCCTAAGTTCTCGGACAAAGGAACAGTGGTTTCACCGGCCAGAGTTACGGTGTTTCATAACGGAGTACTGGTTCAGAACAATGTGGAATTACTTGGACCAACCTGTTACATCGGATCTCCTTTCTACGTGGCGCACGATTCTAAAATGCCGATCGCCCTTCAGGATCACGGGGATCCAATGAGATTCAGAAATATCTGGATCAGAGAACTTTGATCTTAATTACAGGTGTTGAAGTACCCAGCTTTTAAACACTTGTTGAAAATACTCTGAAAACGGGCCGTCGGAGGAAGGCGGCTCTTTATCTGCTTCCGGGTCAGGAATGCAGAGTTCTGGATTAATTCTGAAATCATGATCTGCTCCGGGAATGATCTGCAAGGTGAAATTCTCCGGAATGTCATTATTAAAGGTCTCGTTAAGTGCCCCGATCGCCCAACCCGGATAAACGTAGTAATCATTCTCTGCAAAGGCGAAAAATGCTGGAATATCAATTTCCAGCAAGTGGGGAGCCGGATCAAATTCACTATTCTCTTTGAGCTGTCTCCAGGGTTTTGTTAACGGAAACCAGGAAACCCAGTTTATATCAGAGATGGCTTGTTTGGTGGCTTTATCGAATGCCTCATTATCAGGCTCGCCTTTACACAGATAGAAACTATAATATTGGTTGATCAACTGAAGTTGCATATCAAAAGTTGAGGCTCCAAGCGAAGCAATGAATTTTAGGTCATTTCGATATCGGTCACCCATGATCTGAGCCACCTGTCCGCCCTGACTATGCCCGATGATCCCAATTCTTTCCGAATCGATTCTGCCTTGTGTTTTGAGGAAATCAACGGCCGCTTTAGCGTCTTCTGCACGTTCATACAAGTCGGTTCTCTGCCAACGACCTTCCGATTTTCCAACTCCGCGCTTATCATAATAAAGAATGGCAATACCCTCATTCAAAAACAGATCCTCAATATTCTGCTTTACAAACTCACTATATAATGTGCGATAGGAAGAGTTTTCACCGGCACCAACTAAGAAGATCAGAACTGGGGCAGATTTTGCAGTATCTGGAATGATCAATTCGCCGTGCAGTGTAAAACGCCCGTTATCAAACGTTATGTTAGTGCGGGTTACATCCTGCGCAATTGAAACCGTCGTAGAAAGAAAAAAAAGGAATAATGTAAGTACAGATGATAAAACGATGCGATTATTACTCATTAATTGAACGCTTATTCGTTAGCCAATTTATTTTAGTGCCCCAATATAATTTTCAGAGATCGGTATTATTTGCACCGATAGTGTCATTATAACAAATTGATTTCAAAACCTCAGCAACGGAATGTTGTTTATGGTGATCAACATAAAAAAATGAAGTGGATCAACGTACCTGAGGTGTATATTGCATGGTCGGGTTTAGCTAATATCAGGAACGCTGCCACTTCATATAGAGATGAGTTAACAACAGTATCTGTTATCAATACACTAAACCCTGATCCAACCCCTAATCAGAATTTTAAATGATCAGGAATCTGCAGACCTCAGGCTGTCGGGATATATAACTTCACGTTGTGTTTTAAACCAATCTGTCAATATTTTCTTTTGTGCTTCGGATAATTTTGCTTCGCCATGAGCAAGGGTGTACGATTCCAGAGGCATTTCCCCTTCCTCAACCAGTTCCACACTTTCTTCCAGTTTGTGATCGGCCCTCCTTGGGCTGTATGTTCCCCATTCAGAAAAATTCATTTCATCACGGCCTTCATCAATGTGATCTTTGATCCACCAGGCCAAGGGCTGAACGTTGGTATACCAGGGATAGGCGGTCTCATAGGAGTGGCAATCGTAACAGGCCGATTTTAAAATGCCGGCCACTTCAGCAGGAGGATTGTGAATGGTGATCAGGTCCTGACTTGCATCATACTCCGGATTGGATTTATCGATCTGGAAGAATTGAAGTATGATGAATACAGCAAGAACGCCGATTAGAATCTTTTTCGTCATAACAGTTCATTTATTTTATGTGAACACGTACAATATAAAATATCATAGGTGTTAGTCATTACCTTTTGGTGTAAAAGACTGTATTCCAGTGATTTCCCGCCCAAGGATGAGTCCATGAATGTCGTAGGTGCCCTCATAGGTGTTCACCGATTCCAGGTTCACCATATGATGGATCACGCGGTAGTCGCCGGTAATTCCATTCCCGCCATGCATGTCCCTGGCTACGCGGGCGATCTCTAATGCTTTGCCGCTGTTATGCCGTTTGGCTAGCGATGTCATAGAAGGATGATCCTTACCTGCATCCTTTAGTTTGCCCAACTGAAGCACCAGTAACTGCATAGTGGTAATGTCTGTGAGCATATTGGCCAGTTTGGTTTGAATAAGCTGATTGGCAGCCAGAGGTTTGCCGAATTGTTTTCGATCCAGTACATATTGTCGAGATCGCTGATAACAAAACTCAGCCGCTCCAATGGTTCCCCAGGCTATACCGTAGCGGGCACTATTTAAACACATGAACGGGCCTTTAAGTCCGCGAATTTCCGGGAATACGTTCTCGTCCGGCACAAATACATCATCAAAAACCAGTTCACCGGTCTCTGAGGCTCTTAAACTCATTTTGTATTTGGTATGTGGAGCGGAAAAGCCTTTGGTGCCTTTTTCTACCAGAAAACCACGGATCACCCCTTCATCAGAATCAGATTCTTTAGCTTTAGCCCAAACAACAGCCAGATCAGCGATGGGGGAGTTCGTGATCCACATTTTTGCCCCGTTTAACTTCCAGCCGCCCTCTGTTTTAGTAGCAGTTGTGACCATCGATCCGGGATCAGAGCCATGATCCGGTTCGGTTAACCCAAAACATCCGATCATTTCACCGGTTGCCAGTTTTGGCAGATATTTTTGTTTTTGATCCTCAGAACCGAAAATACTTATGGGATACATCACCAAAGAAGACTGAACGCTCATGAACGAACGGTAACCGGAATCTACTCTTTCAACTTCGCGGGCCACTAATCCATACGCGGTTTGGCTGGCCCCTGCTCCACCATACTCTTCGGGCGTTGTTAACCCCAAAAGTCCCATTTCACCCATTTCCCGGGCAATGGACTGATCAAAATATTCTTCCGTATTCCCTTTAAGTGCACGGGGTTCAAGGTTTGACTGGGCATAATCACGGGCGGTTTCCATGATCAGGCGATCTTCTTCATTCAATTCAGATTCAAATAAAAAAGGATCATCAATGTTAAAAAGGTTCTTAGCCATTATTTCTGTTTAAATGATTTGTTTTTCGGATAGTAAGCAATCCTGCTGGTAAGATAAATATTGAAGTTGCCGGACTCAGATAAACGACTTCTTTAATTCTCTGGCAATGATCAGTCGTTGAATTTCAGAGGTACCTTCACCGATGGTTAACAGTTTGGCATCCCGAAGAAAACGCTCCACATGATATTCTTTGGTGTATCCATATCCGCCGTGAATCTGAATGGCATCCAGCGAAGCCTGTACGGATAATTCGGAAGCAAAGAGTTTAGCCATGGATGCTTCTTTGGTATAGGACTTCCCGTTGTCTTTCAGCGTTGCCGCCTTCAGGGTGAGCAGACGTGCTGCTTCTACGCTGGTTGCCATATCAACCAATTTACTTTCAATATGCTGGAAGTTTCCGATGGGCTTTCCAAACTGCTTACGCTCCATGGAATATTTGAGGGACTCTTCAAGAGCACCTCGTGCAACCCCGACCGAAAGCGCGGCAATACCCACACGGCCACCGTCCAATACTTTCATTGTGTCCACAAAGCCCATCCCTTCTTCACCCAGGAGATTTTCCACCGGTACCTCAACATTTTCAAAAACCACCTCGGTAGTGTTCGAAGAATTCATTCCGAGTTTATGCATGGGAGCTCCGGGTTTTACCCCTTCCCAATCCGCTTCAACAATAAAGGCTGAAATCCCCTTGGTACCCAGATCAGGATCGGTCTTTGCAAGTACCACATATACGTCGGCAACCGAGCCTTGGGTAATAAAAATCTTAGAGCCATTCAGCAGGTAATGATCCCCATTTTTTACTGCCGTTGTTTTCATCCCGGATGCATCACTGCCGGAACCGGGTTCGGTTAAACACCAACCGGCAAGCCTGGTAGCGGCACAAAGATCGGGCATGTATTTTTTCTTCTGATCATCAGATCCGGCAATGGAAATATGTCCGGTACCAAGGGAAGTATGGGAGGCTACAGTGAGGGCAAGAGAGGCGTCCCACCGGGCGATCTCTTCAATGGCCAGGCAGAAAGAAACAGTGTCAAATCCTGAGCCTCCAAACCCGGGATCATGATAGATTCCCATCATTCCCATTTCTCCTAATTGGGTCACCAGATCATGGGGAAATTCTTTTGAATTATCTCTCTCAAAAACGGTGGGAGCTACATGACGTTCGGTGAATTCTTTAACACTTTCCTGCAGCATTTTCTGGTCTTCATTCAGTTCAAAATTCAGAGGCATATTCTGTGGTTTATTTTGGATTTTGATGATTAGATGAGTGAACTGGAAACGCTTCCAAAAGCTAAGAAAAATGAACCACAAAGAGTTCAATATTCTGTAAAAATCTGAATAGTAATACATAAAGGATATGAAAAAGCATAAATATGTGAATATGTGTTTATTAAGTGCTACTGCCTAAAAGTGCTCAGGGAGGTCAATGAAGAGGTTTTATTCCATTGAAGTATACCAAATAGATTAAAAAAGCATATTCGCATATTACCATAAAGATGTGTATCATATCTTCATGAGAACAACCATAGATCTACCCGACGAATTAATGAAAAAGGCAAAGATCCGGGCCATAGAAGAGGGGATCAGCCTGAAAGCTTTTTTTACCAGATGTCTTGAGAATGAGCTGCTTATTCCTGCCGGAAATAGTCCGGATCCTGCACCGTATTCAGGGAATGAAATTCCGGTTTCTGACGGGGGGAGAAGGGAGACTTTTTCTGCTTTGAAAACGGCACTTGGTGAAGTGAAAAAGGAACTGCCTGAACTGATTGAAGAGCCCTGGAAAGACCTCGAAAGTAGTGGGGATGCCAGCAAACTTTCATCATCTGATTCAGGATTTGATGGATACAACGGACCAATATTTAAATAGCTATGTTACTACTCGATACACAAGTTTGGATATGGTGGTTATTGAGGGATGAAGCCCTTACCGAGGAGGAGTTGCAGACCTTAGATGAACATGCCAGGAAAGGGGAGATCGCAGTGTCGGCGGCTTCTGTATGGGAGGCAGAATTACTGGAAGGATCAGGAAAATTATTTCTAAAGGAGAACTTTGAAAGCTGGATCGTGAAGGCTACCGACCCTAAGGTTTGTAAAGTAATTCCCATCGATACACAAGTGATCTCTGCCCAAAGAAAATTACCGATCACCTTCCCGGATGATCCGGCCGACCGGTTGATCGTAACTACTGCGTTGATGAATAATTACTCGCTGGCAACCAAGAATGAAAAGATCCAGAATATAGAATTTTAGATCACCCGAAATTCCAGTTTACCCCTCTTCCTATTTCAGGATCCGGGTAGTTCCAGTCTACAGCACCCTGATCACAGGCATACATACAGGTACCGCATTCAATGCAATCTTCTACCTGAAAATGAACCTTGTTCTCTTCATCCAGTGTGTAGCATTTAGCCGGACATACCCAGGTTGTACATTTATGTGGACAACCACTGTTGCAGATGTCGGTATCCACCACAATATGTGGCTTGATCTCAGATTTGGATTGATTCCGATAACTGACAAGTCCCAGTCTTTCCTGTATGCTTAGTAGTTTCATGAAAATGAAAGGTGAATGTTTAGGTTAAAGGTGAATGTTTAGGTTAAAGGTGAAGCGTGAAAGATTAAAGACGTTCGGTTTTAATTTATCATATAAGATAACATTGCGAATACTTAGTTCGATAATTCTGAATGTCTGATCAGATCAATACCTGATGCATAAACTTTAAGCTTTTTAAGATTATAAGAGTTCATACCAAGGTTTATAACGGTTTGCTGTTTTACAGTGATCTGCCTGCTTTAAAACCAAGTTTAGCCAATTCCCAAACCGAAGAATGACGTTTGATGGCAGATCTGAGCATGTCTTTTGATTTCGGTGTTGGATCATTTTTGATGGTGAAAAACTGTCTTCCGAAATCACATAACAGATTCGGTACTTTTTGCTGCATAACATCGGTATGTAACAAGTGTACAGCATCCTGAAATCCATTGATGTCTTTCATGATGTAGCTGTCATCCAGCTTCTTCTGATAGGCACTTAAAGTACCGGAACTATAATCTTCCTTAGATTTAGCTTCGATAATGGTCTCAGCGGCCAGTATTCCTGAACGCATTGCGTAATCCATACCCTGAATGGCTTTACCGGCATTCATCAACAGATTGGCCGCTTCTCCTGCGATCAGGATACCATCTTTAAACAATTGCCTTGGCATAGCGCGGGAATCCCCGGAGGAAACCACATGTGCAGAATATTCCACGATCTCGCCACCTTTAATGGCGTCAGCGATCGTGGGGTGACTCTTAAAGTGATTAAGCAGGTCCTGAGGACTTTTTTTCTTCTTGCGCATATCTGCGATCCCTAAAACCAGTCCGAGAGAGATCGTATCTTTGTTGGTATATAAAAAGCCACCGCCTTCCACACCGTCGGTAGCCCAGCCCACAAATTCATTGCTCATCCCGCTCCGGCCATTCAGCTGAAACTTCTGTTCCAGTACTTCCTGATCAAACCGGATAACCTCTTTTATTCCGGTAAGCATATGATCGGCAGGTACGTAGTCATCCTGTAAACCAACCTGTCGTGTAAGAAGGTTGTTAACTCCTTCCGCGATGATCACAGAATCAGCCAGAAACTCATCCTCGCCGGTCTTAATACCTTTAGCTCTACCGTTTTCCATGATTATCTCATCTACCTTAATATTGGTAGCGATGAAAGAATCCATGGCATAGTCGCTGGCATCGATCGCTTCCTGAACCTTACTGGAGAGCCAGTTATCGAAACGGGAGCGCAGCACAACTACCCCGGAATACGGAGGTGTATTAAAGTGACTGGACTTAAAATCGAGTGAAAAAGATGATTGCTCGTCGAGAAATGTAAGCCTGCGATGATTTATGAACCGTTCCCAGCCTGCATCTTCTTCATTCCAGTAATCCGGAACAAGTTTTGCCAGATCGGAACCCCATAAAACACCCCCTGATACATTCTTGGCACCTGCAAATTCGCCCCGTTCGATCAGCAGAAATTTCATGTTATTTCTGGCGAGGATCATAGCTGCAGAAAGCCCCGCAATACCACCACCGATGACTATACAATCAAATTTTTCGTCCATTCTATGTAAATGAGCTTTGAATTATGAGTATTTAGAACCAAGTAAGAAGAAGCTGACTTCCTGCTACGCCAATACTAATTTTGTTTAATTTCTTTGATCGCTGCAATAAATGGAGGGAGCACCTTGTACAGATCTCCAACCAACCCGTAATCTGCAACTTCAAAAATCGGAGCATCAGGATCTTTATTGATGGCAACGATCACTTTACTGTTAGCCATTCCTGCCACGTGCTGTATAGCTCCTGAGATTCCTACTGCAATATAAAGTTGAGGTGAAACCACCTTACCGGTCTGGCCGATCTGCAAACTGGGGTCATAGTCTCCGGCTTCGGTCAAGGCGCGGGACGCTCCAATACCTGCATTCAATACCGAAGCCAGTTCAGAGATCAATGCTCTTCCTTCTTCATCCTTTACACCACGCCCGGCTGCAACGATCGCTTCGGCTTCATTCAGGTCAATGGTATCGCCTTGTGCGGATAAGATCTCTTTCAGAACGGCTTTAAAGTCAGTAGACGGACTATATTCAATTTCCGAAATGGAAGCAGTGGATGCTCTTTCTGTTAATTCGTAAGAACCCGAACGTACAGAAACGAGTACCGGACTGCCTGTAACCGTAACATCGGCCATCATTTTGGCAGCCATAACCGGTCGGGTAGCTTTTACAGCATCACCTTCAATAGAAAAAGAAGAAACATCCGATACCACTCCTGAATTAAGTTTGGATGCGAGTGCTCCCAGAACATCTTTTACCCCTTCAGTTGAAGCGAATGCTAAGATCCCTGCATTGGAGGTTTCTGCCGTAGTGGTAAGTGCCTCAACTATTGCTTCGTTATTGTGAGAGGTAAAAACCTCGTGTGTATTGATGTAAATAGTATCGGCACCGTACGTGCTGATCTGATCGGTGAAGGATTCAGCGTTCGGGTGAAGCACAACCGCCTCTGTTGTAAGGCCATTCTCGTTCGCTAATTCTTTGCAACGGGAGAGTACTTCCAGGGATGATCGTTTTATCTTGCCATCAGCAATGGCGATGTAGGTTAATATAGAATTCATGTAATTAAAATCTTTGCAGAGTTATTGAACAGGGATCAGTGATTATGAGGGAATCAAAGCACATTGGCTTCAGTATCGAGCAGACTGGCCACTTCTTTGGCGATCTCATCAGCCTCGCCCTGAAATTTCTTTCCGGCTTTACGGGCAGGCTTTTCATGGTAACTGTTTACCACCGAGTGCGCACTAAGGTCAGACTCACTTAAACCGAGATCTGAAATGGTAAGTGACTCTACCGGTTTACGCTTAGAAGCCATGATCCCTTTGAGATTCGGAATTCTGGGTTCATTCATATCATTAGAGCAGGTTACCAGGCATGGGGTAGGTAATTCTATGATCTCCTGTCCAGAATCCCCCTGGCGTTTTACCATCATAGACCCGCTTTCCGCATCCAGTCCAACCGCGTTTGTAGTATATGGCAATCCAAGTTGCTCAGCTACCATACTACCGGTAAGTCCGGCATCCGTATCCTGAGATTGTTTACCGAATGAAAGCACATCGTACTCTTTATCCTTAAAAAAGGCCGATAGAATGGTAGCATAAGAAGTAGAATCTAAAGCTCCGTCCGGCTGTTCGATATGCACTCCTTTATCTGCACCCATGGCTAATGCTTTTCGGATAGTTTCTGTGGCTTTAGCCGGGCCTATGCAGACTACTTCAACTTCGCCACCCAGTTTTTCTTTTAAAACCAGTGCTTCTTCTACAGCTGAAGCATCGTAGGCGTTCAGAACAACCCGGTCGGTGTCCATAATCAGTTCGCCGTCTTTAATTTGAAATGGTGCATTTATATCTGCCACCATTTTAATACAAACATAAAATTTCATGCGCTCTTTTCTTCTTGATGGATTAAGTGTGGAACCGCTTTTTTGAAGCGTGAATATACAAAAGTATGAGAAAACTATAAGTGGAAGATGTCCAAATTCGAACTGAAATAACAGCCCGTATAAAGAATTTATGAATAGTAAGACCAGCATTGATTTAAGGACTGATACCTCTGACCCGATAAGCATTACAGAAAGCTCTGAAATTCAGTTCAATTATGAAGAAAAAACATCTGTCAGTCGTGATCTTACTAGCTGTTCTGGTTCTTCCGGCAGGAATGTTCGTAGCTATGTCTTTTTCAGGCGGACATCCACTGATCGGGAAAGAAGTAGATCAACCGGAATGGTTACTCAGCTCTGAAAATACCACAGAAGTTTTTTTCTTCGGCTATACAGAATGTGCGTTCATTTGTCCTCAGTCACTGTTTAAACTGGGAGATGTATTGGATTCATTATTCATTGAAGATCCCGGCTTACATGTGGGAGCTCATTTTCTGGATGTGAATGCACAAACCCAGATCAGCAGGGCAAATCAATATAGTCTGGCTTTTTCAGAGCATATACAGGGACACAATCTAAATGCAGAAGAGCTGGAAGTTCTAAAAGAAGAATTTGGCCTTAGCATCCTAAGATCAAGAGATGAAAATGAAGAAATATTCCACACCGATTACTTCTTCATTTTAAGCAGAGATAGAGAAGACTGGACCATACATAAAGTCCTGAGTAATAATTCAAATAAAGAAACCTTGGCCGCAGCAATAACAGAAGCTGCCATGTACAGGAAGTGACAAAAAAAATAAAACTATGACTAACGACTTAACACTTAAACAGAAACTATTTCCCGCTTACGATGCCCATAAATCGGATGCGGTGCGAACAAATCTGGAACAGTCTTTTGTAGACACAGATAAGTTCATGATCAAACTGCTGCTTATTCACTGGATAGTGGCTGCTACAATTTCTGCAGTAACTTACGGTACGTACTTACTCGGAGTTGTAGGCGGAGGATTAGCCTTCGGTTTAGCCTATGCCGGTTATAAGAGTAATCCGGGGTCTGTGTGGAGCAGGATTACCATCGGTGCCACGTTTATGGTGTTCTCCGGTATCTATATTCAACAGCAGATGGGTCAGATAGAAATGCACTTTCATATCTTTACCGCCCTGGCATTTCTGATCAAGTATAAAGATATAGCACCGGTACTTTCTGCAGCGACCACCATTGCCGTTCATCACGTATTGTTTAATCTGGCGCAGACCTATGATTTTGCACTGGCCGGAACGCCTTTACTGGTATTTAATTATGGCTGTGGATGGGATATAGTAGCTGTTCATGCTGCCTTTGTAGTTATTGAATCGGCAGTGATCAGCACCATTGTGTTGGCGAATACGAAAGAATATATGGTGAATGTTGAGGTGTTCAACATCATGAATGACCTTAATGACTCGGTGCATTATACCAGTGAAGCGGCAGATTTTATATCCAAATCAGGGCAGGAATTAGCTATTGATGCCAATGAGAATTCCGAAGCGGTTAGTCGATCCAACGATTCAATTGCATCCATGAATGGTAACATCAACGAGATGAATGAGAAGACCAACAATGCGAAATTCCAGATCGATAGTATTACCGAGAGTTCAGTAAGCATGAATGATTCTATGGTGAAGCTGAAAGAATCCAGTCGTGAGATCTCCTCCATTACAGATATCATTGATAGCATTGCCTCTCAAACCAATCTGCTGGCATTAAATGCCGCTGTTGAAGCGGCAAGAGCCGGTGAAGCCGGTGCCGGTTTTGCGGTTGTGACAGAAGAAGTACGAGTATTGGCTCAAAAGACTTCTGAAGCTGCCACTGAAATCCGGAAAATGATCGAAGAGAATATGAGTAAGGCACAGGAAGGTGCGGAGACCTCAGAGACCATTCACCGACAGATCAGTGATCTTAAAAACTGGATCCAGCAGATGAGTGAAGTAAGTAGTGAGCAGATCGTGCAACTGGATCAGCTCAAATCATTCATTCATAATATTTCGAATACAACTGAAAACACAGCAAGCGCCGCTGAGAAGAATGCTTCAACGGCTGAAGAGCTGCAGAGTCAGATCCATACATTACGTACGGCCATCGAGAATATTAATCGAAAGGTTACCGAATCAAGTCAGTCTGTGGAGAGCAGGAGTCAGATCCAGATACCTGCATCCAATACCGTTCATAACCGCCGTACACATACTCCGCACAGAGCAAACCGGCACGAGGAAGAGTTTATTGGCTTAGATGACTTTTAAACAGAGATAAGGCAGATCAGTTCTGGAGCTCATCATACTCGCTAAGGTGAGCCTGATCTGTTTCTCTTAAAATGTTGTACGCTTCAAGTTGTACAGTGCTCTCCGCATCTTCAAAGATCGAGGATATCTCTCTGGATTTGGTATCGAAGAACAGGTCATATAGATAAGTACTGGTAGAACGACGTTTTGCATCCCGCATATTTGTGAGTGCTTTGATCACATTTTGCCGTGCTTCCTCCGGGTTTGTGGTAAAGAGGTCTAGGCCGTGTCGGTGATATGTATAAAACGCGGTTCTTAAGATCTGATAATTGGTGTTCAGCAGGTCTGAGATAAGAACAAAACGGTTTCTGCGATTATTGCTGCTACGCGACCAGCCCGTTGCACTCGTACTTTGGGCAAGGTCGACCACATCCTGTGCCTTCCCGAAATAAACCGTTCCACCCTGATCCGAAAAACTGTCAAAATCATACCCGAGCAGTAAATAGGCATAGAAATCGATGAATCCCGTAAGAGGCTCAAATTCCAGGTCATTGTGAGTCAGGTTTTTCCCTTCGGGATACGAAAATACCCAGCTTTGATCGCTCAGGATCATGGTTGTGGTTTCCGACATGGTATTATAGATAGGACGCCGGGCTGAGATCACCGTTTCAGCAGAAAAATTGAAATCCGAATCTCCGGAAGTCAGCACGATACTCATTACACAACTAATCCGCTCCTCTTCCTGAAAATCTACCTCTGTCCACCGATATTCATTGATGTAGGACATGATCTCATTTTCGAGATTCTGTTTTACGTATTCAAACGAAGTCCCTTCCAATTGCTCGTCGTTGATGGTAACCTGGCAATTAAACTCCTGTGCATTTGCAATTAATGCGGGTAAGACTAATATTATGATTAAAAGGATCTTGCGGGTAAACACTCTGTCAGGGCAGTAATTTTTCGTTGAATCAAAGGGTAAAATCAATGATACGAAACATTCTGCATATAATTGTTCTGATCCTGATTTCCGTAGAGGTTCCGGCACAAATTCCTATGGGGGCAAGATCCGTATCGCTGGGCATGGCCACCACATCTTTGTCGGGTGACGACTGGGCACTATTTTCCAATCCGGCGAACGCAAATGCCGAAGAGCTCAAAATCGGGTTCTACGGGATCAGAAATTATGGGATCTCAGAGCTCACCGATATATCGGCAGTATCCGGAGTTCCTACTCCCATAGGTACGGCAATGGCTGGGGTTCATCGCTATGGCTTTGATCTTTTCAGCGAAACAAGATTAAGGTTTGGGTTAATGCAACAGTTTGGCGACCTCAGTATAGGAGGTTCCTTAAACTACAATCATTTGAGTATCGGTAATAATTACGGCTCCGGTGGTGCTTTTTCACTGGATGTCGGGATGGCAGCGGAACTAAGTGAGCGGCTGCGGTTCGGGATGGTTGCCGTTAACCCGTTCGGCAGTGAATACAAATTTGAACAGGAAGGTGAACGATTATTTCAACAGCTTGCTGCCGGATTTTCCTACAGGATCGAGGAATCTGCGATGGTCCTGTTGGATGTGGTCAAGGATATAAGATTTCCTGTTTCCTATCGCGCGGGACTGGAAGCAGAGATCATTGAGAGGTTAAGGGGCAGAGTAGGCGTGACCAGTGAGCCGGTTACATTTTCAGCAGGATTTGGATACCGTGCATCCGCCTTTGATGTGAATATCGCCATACAACATCATCAGATTCTGGGGATGAGTCCGGCATTAGATTTTATCGTCGTGTTCTGAGATGAAGAGCTCCATTCTGATATTGCTGTGGCTCATGCTATTTCTGATGGCCGGAGATATTCAGGCTCAGGATTCAACTTCCACCAAAATTGAAGCTCAACTGGAAACGAATTTTGAAGAACTGGATCCTGAGAACTCCGGAATAAGCGGGGAACAACTTACACAGTTTCTGGAAGATCTCGCAGCAGATCCGGTAAATATCAATATTGCCGGGATCAATGACCTGCTTCAGGTACCGGGAATGGATCTCATCAAAGCAAAAGCCATTTTAACATACCGGGAAAACAAACCCTTTGAATCAATTGGCGAGTTGGTAAAAATCCCCGGAATCGGGTCAGTTACTTTTGATCGCATGAGTCCCTATGTGACCATTGGGGGCAGTAAAGAGCGTTTCCGGGACATGTACATGAATCCGGATTATTGGAAGGCGAATACGAGGGTTGAGATGATCAACCGGTTTCAACAGAACCTGGAAGAACAGGAGGGATACATACGCCCCGATTCCGGTGGTGGTTATTTAGGGAGTCCCGTAAAGTATTATCAACGGATCAGAATGCAATCCGATCACCTTTCACTCAACCTAACACAAGAGAAAGATGCCGGTGAAACACTAGAAGGTGTTTCCGGTTTCGATCTCAATTCCTGGCATATAGCCCTTCAGAATAATGGGAAGCTGGATCAACTCATCATTGGGGATTACAGCCTGAGTTTTGGTCAGGGGTTAGTATTGTGGACCGGAGGCGCCTTTGGAAAAGGGAGGGAGGTGATCGGTAGTGCAAACAGAAATGAACGGGGACTCAGGCCTTATTCTTCCGCTCAGGAAACGGATTTCTTCAGAGGGGTGGCCGCAAGTTATGGTGAGAAGGTGAAGACCACCGTTTTCTATTCCAACAGAAAACGTACCGCTTCGGTGGTACAGAACGATTCGGTTCGATTTCCTTCCTCATCCGGTTTTCACAGAACGGTGAATGAATTATCCAGAAAGAATAATCTGGGTCAAAAAACCATCGGATACCGGGTTACAGTACAAACACCTGTCGGGATCCTTGGCAGCACGGGATATCACAATGAGTTTGATACATATATTCTGCGTGGCTCCGCTGTTGAAGATCAGTTCGATTTTGAAGGAAAGGTGCACTCAGTGGCGGGCTTCGATTACCGGGCAATAATTAACTCCACATTATTCTATGGCGAAGTTGCCCGAAGCAGGAATGGGGGGATCGCTTCAATTGTCGGATTCCAAACCCGGATCGGAGGCCATACCGAACTCTCAGTATCGGCGCGGAATTTCAATGAAGATTTTCAATCTTTTTTTGGGGATGGATTCGGGGAACGCTCCGGTGATCCTCAAAATGAAAGAGGAGTATATTTTGGTCTCCGGCATGCAATTTCAAACAAGATCACACTTAGCAGCTATATAGATCATTATACCTTTCCATTCGCAATAAACGGAGTGTCAAAACCCTCGAAAGGCAATGATCTGCTGGGATTGATAGAGATAGAAGTCAGTAGAAAATTGAATGGGTATATCCTGTACAGAAATGAGGTGAAGGAATCAGATTTTACGATCTATGATAATTATGGCAGGGAGGTCGATCAGTCAGGAAAAGAGCGAAGGCAAAGTATTCGGATGCAGTTTGAATATAACAGTAGTCCGGCTTTAAGGCTTCGTCCCCGAATTGAATACGTTTGGTTTACACCTGCCGGAGGCGAGAAAGAACAGGGGTTTCTGATCTATCAGGATGTGAGAGTTCAGATCACCGGGAACCTTCGTGCAGATATGAGACACACACTTTTCGATACCGATAGTTTCGATACCCGAGTGTATCAATACGAAACCGATCTGCTGTATGTGATGTCGAACACTGTATTGAGTGATCGGGGACAAAGATCATATGTGGTTCTGAAATACGAGCCTGTCCGGTTTTTGGATATCCGGATAAAATATGCTGTTTCAAGGTATGAAGATGTTTTTTCACTTAGTAGCGGGTTGAATGAGATCACCGGGAACAAGAGAAGTTATTTTGGCGCGCAGATCAGATGGTCTTTTAAATAAGTTGCACACTTTTGTTCTGAGACAGATCAGGAAAAATTCCTTCGAACAAGTGTAGAAAGCTCTATATTCGATGGAATTTTTAAACATCATTTACATGACCATCGAAGGCTGGGTAGTGATCGGAGTGATCTTATGGACTCTGATCATGCTCATCACCACGCATTATTCTGTTGATATGATCCTTCTCGCGGGACTTTCATTCCTGCTGATCACCGGTGTGGTAAGTCCGGATGCTGCTCTTTCCGGTTTTTCGAACGAAGGTATGCTGACGGTAGCTGCCTTATATGTGGTAGCTGCTGCATTGAGGGAAACGGGAGCCATACAGTATATCACGCAGATCATCATGGGAGATATAAAAACGGTGAGAAGGGCACAGGCGAGGATCATGGCCCCTGTAATGATCATGAGTGCCTTCATGAATAATACTCCCATTGTTGCTTCTTTTATTCCGGCGCTGGAGCACTGGAGTCGTAAAACGGGTATTCCGGTATCAAAGATCCTGATACCGTTAAGTTATGCAGCTATTCTTGGAGGTACGTGTACTTTGATCGGAACCAGTACCAATCTTATTCTGAACGGATTGCTGATCGATGAAGCAAGTGTTCGTTCTCTGGGATTATTTGAACCGGCTCTGGTGGGGATACCGGCTGCCATTGCAGGATTTATCTACTTATTTCTTTTCGGGGATAAGTTGCTGCCATCACGGGGAGAGGCCTATCAGTCCTTTAAAGATCCCCGTGAGTATACCATGGAAATGATCGTTGAAAAGGGAAGTAATCTCTCCGGAAAAACGGTACAGGATGCAGGTCTTCGGCAGTTACCCGGTTGTTACCTGGTAGAGATCATCCGTAATGAAGAAGTGATCCCGGCCGTAGGCCCCAATCAAAAGCTGAATGCGGGTGACCGGCTGATCTTTGCCGGTATTGTCGATTCCATCGTAGATCTGCAGAATATTCAGGGATTGGTACCCGCCACCGATCAGGTATTTAAACTGGATGCCCCGAAAAACGACCGGATACTTATAGAAGCGGTGGTATCCACATCAAACCCAATCAAAGGCCGGACGATCAAAGAAGGAAATTTCAGAGACCGCTACAATGCGGTGGTAATTGCAGTATCCCGAAGCGGGGAGCGGTTAAAAGAAAAGATCGGAGATATTACCCTCAAAACCGGTGATACCTTGTTAATGGAGACGCATGCTAGTTTTGTGAGGAGATACCGGAATTCCAATGATTTTTATCTGATAAGTCCGATCGAAGGGGCAACACCAACGAATTATAAAAGATCAGGAGCTGCGATCATAACACTGACTGGAATGATCATTTTAGCCGGAACAGGATTACTAAGTATGTTACAGGCTTCGTTCTTAGCAGCCGGAGCAATGATCCTGTTACGCGCGATTCGTTACAGTGCGAGCCTGGAAGCCATTGATTTTAGGGTATTGATCGCCATCGCTTCTTCCTTAGGGATAGGAGGGGCGTTATCGTCTACCGGTGTGGCTGCATATTTAGCTTCCGAGGTGTTACTCTTTGCTTCAGATAGTCCGGTTTTGGCATTATTGATCACCTATCTGATCACATGGATTCTCACTGAAATGATCACAAACAATGCGGCTGCCGTCCTGGTATTTCCAATTGCATTATCGATCGCACAGAATATGGGCATTGACTTTGTTCCTTTTGCTATCGTGATCATTATGGGGGCGTCAGCCAGCTTTTCCACGCCGTTGGGATATCAGACCAATCTCATGATCTACGGTCCCGGTGGGTACAAGTATACTGATTACCTGAAAATAGGGCTTCCATTAAATTTTATTGTAGCAATTATTACCCTATCTTTAGTGCCGTTATTATGGGAATTTTGAAAATCAACTAATTAATGACTGATAAAATTATCGGGTTAGCCAAAGAGGCCGGTGCAAAGATCCTGGAATATTATTCCGACGAAATTGAAGTGACCCATAAGGGAGATGATTCCCCGCTTACCAAAGCAGATCTGGCTGCGCATCATCATATTGTGGCCGGACTAAAAACCATAACTCCGGATATACCGATCATTTCGGAAGAGTCCGGAGTCCCTGATTACTCAGAAAGAAAGGAGTGGACGAAGTTCTGGATGGTTGATCCACTGGACGGTACCAAAGAATTTATAAAGAAGAACGGGGAGTTTACGGTTAATATCGCCCTGATAGAAAATGGGAAGCCGGTATTCGGAGTGGTATATGTGCCGGCCATGGATATAACTTATTTCGGCTCCGTTGATGAAGGAACCTATAAGATCGATGGGGACGGTACTAAAACCAGATTGATCTCCCCCGAATTTAAAAAGCCCGGAAAGGCCCGTATCGTAGTAAGTCGTTCTCACGGGGATGACACTACACGGAAGAAATTACAGGATATCGGGATCGAGGTCACGGAAGAAGTACCTTCCGGCAGCTCTATCAAATTTTGTCTGGTAGCCGAAGGAAAAGCCGACCTGTATCCACGTCTGGGCCCTACTATGGAATGGGATACAGCTGCCGCAGATGCAGTATATCGCTATTCCACCGACTCCGGAGAAAAATATTCTCCACTCACTTACAACAAAGAAAATCTGCTTAATCCCTTTTTTATGATCGGGATTGACGAATTCATAGACGCACAATCATTATAATATGACTGTTTTAAAATCACATTCTCACCTTAAAGAACTCGAAGATGAAGGCATCTATGTGATGCGGGAAGTGGCGGCTCAGTTTGAGCGACCCGTCCTACTCTTTTCAGGTGGAAAAGATTCCATCGTGATGTTTCATCTCGCACTCAAAGCATTTCACCCGGGTAAAGTGCCATTTCCACTTATGCACGTGGATACCGGGCATAATTTTCCGGAAACCATCGAGTTCCGCGATAAACTGGTTGAAAAGCACGGGGTGGAACTGATCGTAGGTAGTGTTCAGGACTCTATTGACGCCGGACGTGTGGAAGAGGAAACAGGTCCTGATGCCAGCAGAAATGCTCTTCAGACCGTTACGTTGCTTGATACCCTCAAAAAGCATCAGGTTGATGCGGCTCTGGGCGGTGGACGCCGGGATGAGGAAAAGGCACGGGCAAAAGAACGTTTCTTCTCACACCGTGATATCTTTGGTCAGTGGGATCCTAAGAATCAGCGGCCCGAATTGTGGAATCTGTATAATGGCCGCAAAAAACCGGGCGAGAATTTCCGGGTATTCCCGTTGAGTAACTGGACGGAAATGGATGTGTGGCAGTATATTGCACAGGAAAATATTGAGATTCCATCCATTTATTTTGCACATGAACGTAAGGTATTCAATCGTCGCGGAGTATGGCTGGCTGATACTGAGTTTGTAAACAAGATGGATGATGAAGAAGTGGTAACCAGAGTAGTTCGTTTCAGAACGATCGGGGATGCCACCTGTACCGGAGCGGTAAGTTCGGATGCGGCCTCTCTGGAGGATATCATTCAGGAAGTGGCTTCAGCCCGCGAAACGGAACGGGGAACCCGTCATGATGATAAGCGCAGCGAAACCGCCATGGAAGACCGAAAAAAGCAGGGATACTTTTAGTGTAGAGTTTTGAGTGCATAGTTTTGAGTTAAACAATTGTAAGGAATTCTTTTGGATTAAGTCTTACTTGTTAAACTCAACTAAACCAACTCTTATGAAATACAAAGGTCCTGTTTATGATAAATCTTTTGAATTTGCTTTGATCACTCTCGAATTACATAAAGAACTGATTCGGCTCAATGAATTTGATCTAGGTCGTCAAATACTGAAAGCCGGAACCAGCATCGGGGCAAATGTAAATGAAGCCGGAGCAGCGGTTTCCAGAAAAGATTTTGTAAATAAAATGTCGATAGCATTAAAAGAGGCAAGGGAGTCTTGGTACTGGCTACGTCTGCTTGAAGCTACTAATACTTTGAATATTGAAGTTGAGCAAAATATTGATCGGTGTATTGAGCTCATAAAGATTCTTACATCGATCATTAAGACAACAAAGGCAAAGATCTAATATGAGCGAAGACAATAAACTCAAAACTCAAAACTCAGAACTCAAAACTGACAATGCTTACCTGAACATGGATCTGCTGAGGTTTACGACAGCCGGTTCAGTGGATGACGGTAAAAGCACCCTCATCGGCCGGCTTCTGTACGATTCTAAATCGATCTTTGAAGATCAGATGGAGGCCATCGAGAAAAGCAGCAAAAGCAGCGGGGAAGAAGAGGTTAATCTGGCCTTGTTAACAGACGGGCTGAAAGCAGAACGAGAGCAGAAGATCACCATTGATGTGGCCTATCGCTACTTTGCCACTCCGAAAAGGAAATTCATTATTGCGGATACACCGGGCCATACCCAGTACACCCGTAATATGGTGACCGGTGCCTCTACGGCAGATCTGGCGATCATTCTGGTGGATGCTTCCAAGGGAATTCTAACTCAATCCCGGCGCCACGCCTTTATTTCATCCTTACTGAGAATTCCTCATCTGGTAGTGGCAGTCAATAAGATGGATCTGGTGGATTACAGTGAGGAAGTGTTTGACGAGATCGTAGCCGATTTTGAAGAATTTGCTCATAAACTGGAAGTAACCGATGTGACTTTCATCCCGATCTCTGCCCTTAAAGGAGATAATGTTGTGGAGCAGGGGGATAAGATGGATTGGTACAAAGGTGCCACGCTTCTCCATCATCTGGAAACGGTGAAAGTTGATGCCGCAGATAATGTGGTGGATTTCCGGTTTCCGGTGCAGTATGTGATCCGTCCGGGAATGCACTTCCGCGGGTTCTCCGGGCAGGTGGCATCAGGTCATGTACGTCCCGGTGATGAGATTCAAGTGCTTCCATCCGGTCTGACATCAAAAGTGAAGGAACTGGTTACCTTTGATGGAAATCTCGATGAAGCTAATCCAAGAGATTCAGTTACGATCACTATTGAGGATGAGATCGATATCAGTCGTGGGGATATGATCGTTCGTAAGGATAATGTACCAACCATTCGAAATGAATTCGAATCTGTGGTATGCTGGATGAATGAGAAAGAACTCGATCTGAACAAACAGTATATCCTGCAACATACCTCTAATCAGGTGCAGGTGTTTGTGGATGAGTTATTTTATAAGATCAATGTAGATACCCTGCACAGAGAAGAGACCGATACCCTGGAATTGAACGAGATCGGGCGTGTAAAGCTGAAGACCAGTAAGAGTATCTTCTTCGATCCTTATAAGATCAATCAGAAGACCGGTAGTTTCATCATTATTGATCCGGCAACGAATGTTACGGTAGGAGCAGGTATGATCCGAGCAGGTTCCACCCGGTCCAAACAGATAGGGGACGAAGGAACAGATGAGATCCTCACTTCACCGAATGTGACCTGGGAACCATGGAATATTACCCGTGAAGAGCGCGAAAGCCGAAATGGTCATAAAGCGCAGGTGCTTTGGTTTACCGGTATTTCAGGCGCAGGAAAGAGTACGATCGCCAAGGAACTGGAGAAAGAACTTTGGAACGATGGAAAACAAACGGTACTGCTGGACGGGGATCAGGTTCGTCACGGCTTGAACGGGGATCTTGGATTCAGTCCTAAAGACCGGAAAGAGAATATCCGGAGAGTGGGACATACCGCCCGGTTATTCTTCGAACATGGAAATATCGTGATCTGTACATTTGTTTCGCCCTATAAAGCAGACCGGGATGCCGTAAAAGCACTCTTCCCGGATACCTCTTTCAGAGAAGTATTTGTGACCTGTTCACCTGAAACGGCCAAATCACGGGATCCGAAAGGACTCTATGCCAGGGCAGAGAAAGGCGAGATCACTAATCTGACCGGATTTGATGCCGATCATGAAGCGCCCGGTGAGGATGCTCTGGTGATCGACACCGATAAGCTATCAGTGGAAGAAGCTGTAGCTAAGATCAAATCACTTTTATGATCTGATATATTTTACGGATCTGACTAAGTCCCGATACACTGTGTCGGGACTTTTTTTGTATTTACTCAATGTCAATATTCAATATCATCCAACTGCGGCCGAAACTCCGACCTCTCCCGACCTCCCCTTCGCAAGGGGAGGAGCTCATTTACGACTAATTTTCCCTTCAACTAGTTCCGTAGCTCCGCTGCGGAATTCCACCACAGGAGCTCTGCTCCATAGAACAATCTGTTTACCACTTTTGAGCGACATTGAATCTTAAAACTCAATCGTTAAGGCGGTCTTTGCGAGGATTGAAGTGAGCGAAGCGAACACAAGCCGCGGCAATCTCGTAATAATTACCCGGAAACAGGTTTTACCACTTTTGAGCGACCAAAAGTGGCGCAAAAGTCGCCGGAAGAAATGGAGATGGCGTTAATACCATACGTTGATCGCCTTCCCTGCTCTGAACTACTTCACCCCATAAACCCAGTAGTCCCGCATTTCTCCCGGTAGTTTTTTCTGGATGTTCTTCATTGAATGTGCCCGTACACAAAAGTCCCCTCTTGAGAGGGGATTTAGGGGTGTGTAACAAACAGGCTCATTTACCCAATCTAAGTAGCTTATAACCTACAGGGTTTTCGACCCCACCCGACCTCCCCTTCTCAAGGGGAGGAGCTCATTTACGACTAA
>DLCN01000020.1 GCA_002480645.1 Balneolaceae bacterium UBA7797 | reverse complement strand
GTCCGCTTGAAACGCTTGTTATACTGCGATTTAGTTATCATAACCTGCCTCAATTACACCGTTTCTATCAAATTTTATTATGTATGGAGATTCATGAATTACAGAACACTTTTTAGGTAATCGTTTTGGATAATCTGCCAATGGGTTAGGAGTCCACTCTTGAACAGAGAAATTATAATCTTCTTCAAAAAGTATTTTTTTGTTCGAACCATTAATCGAAGTAAATCTGCTGGTTCTTTTTATTAATAATGAATCACATGAATTTGCTGGAGGATTGAGTATCGCAATTCTATTAATTCCTTCGTTATTTCCTAAAATTAGAATAAAGGGTTCTCCTTGATCAAATTCTTGTTCAGATAAAAACTGTTCAATTGTCTCTGTTACTTCTTTACCAAAGTAATATTCAATTTCGTTTTCAACTTGTGCAAACAGGCTTCCATTTGGCATAAGTAAAATGAGTGCTACTAAAATTGATAGAAGGCCTTTCATGTATTTAGCAGTATAACGGTTTGGCAAATAAGCGGCTTGTACTTACCGCTTAGGAGTTAGTTAATAACTATGATTTTTACAACAAGCAAACAATAAACCATTACGCAAATAGCGTACAAGTCCGCTTAATTTGCTTTGTTAGCTGGCTGGCTTTCGACTTAATTTTCAAAACCCTTAATTACTCGATATTTAATCTCAGTAGAAGAGGCTTCCAATACTTCAATTCTTGCACCTTTGAAAGCTATAAGACTCTCACCGTCATTATCTAATTCATATTCAACATTTTGAGTAAAAGCTGGTCTTGCAATATTGTTATTGTATTCTCGATATAAGACTTTGATCTGATTATCAGTAAGACCTTGATAAACCAATTCGAGTTTAAATCCACCTGATTGCGTTGGTATACTTTCGGCTTCTTCGTAGGCAACTTCAGGTTGTAAATTTCTCCAACTGCTATTCATACTCGAAATATCTTTAATTCGATCTAACTTCCCATCTTCATTTTGATCACTTAAGAGAATCCCAGGAAAATTAACTGTGCCATAAGGTTGATAAACGAGAACTCCGTCCATTGTCATAGCAGTTAATGAGGTATTTGCGGGAATATCAGCCATTGAGCTTTTTACACTTTCTGTCAATCTGATCGTTTCGATTTCCTGATAGTCAAATTCAGTATAAATAGTACTCCCAACATCTGTAGAACTTTCTTGATTTAGCTCAGGAATTTTTCCCTGTCTGTAAGTCGTAACATTCTGAAATTGAGGAATTGACATTGACATACAACCCGTTAATATCAATGACAAAACAAGTAGTTTGATTTTCATGGTGTCTCCCGAATAAGTTTTATTCAAAGCGATTTATTTTTAAATATTTTTCGAATAATTGATCAACTATTTTATGTGGTTTAGAATTAGAAAACAGTTTGTTCGTTTCTTTTTCTTTAGTTAGCTCTTCTTCAAAATCATCAATGCTTGAGTAAATTAAATCATGATGAAAATCTTTGTTTTTCTCCAGGAAATTAATTGTATGAATACGCCACGGATCGATTTTTTCTCCAAACTCGATGAGAAAATCCCAGTAAATTGAAACAAGAATTTGTAGGTAACTAAATGACTCTTCTAAAAAGTTGTCTGGTATTTTGGTGGTTTTGAATTTATCTGAGTTATGAGACAAAAAGATTTCAGAGACCATTTCTCCTTTTTCATTTGTATAAATTGTCCCTCCAGTTAATTCAGAGACACCTTCTTTAAGAGCAACGTTTCTGAACTCAACGAAATAGTCAGAAAATTTGTAGATCTGAAATTTCTCTTTTTGCTTTTCATACCAATCCTCAAACCCATTAAACTCATTGTTATTTTTGCACATTTTTTGAAGGACAAATGTGAAGCTTCTGGCAGCAGACAAAAATGCACTCAAATAATATTCTGTTTCAGATCTATTTACTGGTTCAGTGGAAGAGTGTTTTAACTTCTCAAAGAAGAAATCAGCTTCGTTGATCTTGTTTGTAACTGCGTGAATATTCATTTCGATTGTTTAAGCCAGCTAACATATTATTATACGAACGAGGGTTTTTGCTGATTTTGTCGGATAAAATGACAAAATCGCCCTTTAAACACAGTTCCGCTTTGTTATCCGGAATGTTATCCGACACTTTTAACCACTGCTGTGTCGGATAATATTCCAACTTTTCTTGTAAGGAATTGCGCTGTCCGTAGTCTTACATTATAAATATATGTTGAATAAAACAATAATATTATGGCGAAACTAAAGCTTATTGACCGTGTGCGGGCAGAGATCCGTCGTAGAAATTATAGCTATAAAACGGAGCAGGCTTATGTTAACTGGATCATCCGTTTTATCCGTTTTCACGGTACTGTACATCCGGATAACTTAACGGATGCCGATGTAACAGCATTTTTGAACTATCTGGCAAATGAAAAAAATGTGGCTGCATCCACTCAAAACCAGGCTCTTTCTGCATTGGTGTTTTTATTTAAACAGGTACTGAACCGACCATTGAATCTGGATGGCTTAAAACGCGCTAAAAAACCATTAAAACTACCTGTTGTTCTGTCCCGGGATGAGGTGTCGGCTCTCCTCAGCGAATTATCCGGTTTAAACAAGCTTATCGCAGAGTTACTATATGGTAGCGGACTCCGGATTTCTGAGTGTTTGAGGCTTCGGGTTCACGATGTTGATTTCGAGTACCGGCAGATCTGGGTCAGGGATGGAAAGGGAAGAAAGGATCGGGTGGCTTTACTGCCTGATAGTGTGTTTTCCGGATTGAAGAAGCAGGTCGAACGGGTTAAAGCACTCCACAAGAAGGATCTGCGTAATGGTTTGGGCGCGGCTCTGTTACCTTCAGCGCTGTCTGTAAAATATCCTGATGAACAATATCAAACCCGATGGCAGTATCTGTTCCCCTCAACTACGATCTCCGTGGATCCCCGATCGGGCCAGAGGCATCGGTACCACCTGTCCGATCGTAAAATACAACGGGCTATCCGTGTAGCGGCTGAACGGTCTGATCAGACCAAAAAGATTAGTGCGCATACTCTTCGCCATTCTTTTGCTACGCATTTACTCGCTTCAGGCTATGATATCCGCACCATTCAGGAACTACTCGGTCACAGCAATGTGAAAACCACCATGATCTATACTCACGTACTGAATAAAGGCGGAAATTATATCAAAAGCCCGGTCGATTCGCTCTCCGCTACGCGGAATTAAGAATGAGTGCTGCGCAGTTTTGAGTGTTTAGTGTTGAGTTTTGAGTTGGGCGCTTCGCGGAATTAAGAATTAAGAATTAAAAATTAAGAATTGGAGGTTTGGGGTGATTCAACAGTACTCAATCGTAGGTCTGTTCTAGTTACTACATCAATCCGCAGGTCCTTCTCCATTATCTGATAGTTCTGGAGGACGTATAATTGAATCTGAACTTATGGAAAAAGTCCTCCTCCTTGAGAAGGAGGAGACAGAGGAGGTCGAAAACCCAGTATGGGTATAAGCTACTTTGATTGGGTGAATGAGCTTGTATGTTACACACCCCTAAATCCAATCTCAAGAGGGGACTTCTGATGGGCTTTTATAACTAACGAGCACCAAAATAGCTTCCGGGAGAAATGCGGAACTACGTATGGTGATTATTTCAGTAATAGCACACTAACCTAAAAACCGGCTTTGGATTTGTGAAGGAATTGCGATTCCTCCATACAAGAATTCGGATCCTAAAACCTGCTCCCTTGTGGAGCGTTTGGTTTTAGGTAGAATTCGCCGGAGGAATGGCCCCAGAGCAAATCCCGCCGGGAGCTTTTCGTTCTTTTGGCGGTCCAAAAGGACAAGACAATCTTAGATATGGGTATATTCCACGAGATTGCCGCGGGTTGTGTTTACCGCTGCGCGGAATTATGAATTAAGAATTAAAAATTAAGAATTGGAGGTTTGGGGTGATTCAACGGTATTCAAACGTAGGACATTCATTGCTACGTCAAGATCTAATTAATGGCAAGAAGTTCAATTAACGAGCTACAAAATGAACCTCCGGGAGAAATGCGGAACTAATGGGTTAATGGGGTGGAGCAGATCAAAGCAGGAAAAGATATCAACGTATGGTTATAACGCCATCTCCATTTCTTCCGGCGACTTTTGCGCCACTTTTGGTCGCTCAAAAGTGGTATACAGATTATTCAATGGAGCAGAGCTCCGGTGGGGGAATTCCGCAGCGGAGCTACGGAATTAGGTATAATGACTGCTTCAAAGTATTGAGCCGGAGACCGGATCGATCCGTCGGTCTTTCGCACATCGGTCCTTCGTATTTCAGAATCTCCCCACAAATCCTTCTCCGTCAGCCTACGGATCTGGATAATTTATTATGGAAAAACATGTAATTATGGAGCTCCTCCCCTTGCGAAGGGGAGGTCGGGAGAGGTCGGAGCTTCGTAGATCACAAGATTGCCACGGTTTGGGTACGCTTCGCTCACTTCAACCCTCGCAAAGACTGCTTCATTCTTCCATTGAACGGGGTCCGAAACCGTTATCAGTGAGCCATTCTTCTAAAAAAACCGGCCAGCGGGACACTTCGAACGTTGCTTCTGCCTGCATCCCGTAACCGTGGCCTCCTTCGGGAAAGAGATGAAAAGTAACAGGGACTTTCTGCCGGAGCAGTTCGTTCTGAAACACCTGTGTGCTTTCAACATAGGGCCGGTCATCTTCGGTCTGCACGATAAATACCGGATTCATAGTTGGAGTTACCGGTAATTCACCGGCAACCCGGGTGTAGGTATCATCCGACAAATAAGCCGGATAAATCAGTATGGAAAGATCGGGTTGAATATCGGGTCGGTCCGTCAGATTGGTGCTTACCCGTGCCGCCAGATGTCCGCCTGCAGAAAATCCAATCACACCGATACGATCCGGATCAATATTCCAGACGGAAGCATGTGCATGTACCAACTCCAGAGCTTTCACTGCATCTTTGAAGGCGGCCTCGCGATCGTTCGGTGTTGTGTATCGCACCACAATGCCGGTAATACCCACCCTGTTGAACCACTCCGCGATCTGCGAACCTTCTTTGTTCACTGCCATGTATTGATACGCTCCGCCCGGAAAGATCAACACCGCCGGCTTGGGTTCCCACGTTCCGGGTGCCGGATATACTGTAATAAGTGGCTTTTTGATATCCGTGATCCGAATCACTCCATCTCCGCGGGATGGAAGCGTAGTGAATGAAACGGAGTCCGGAATACCCGCAGATCGTTCCGGCCACAGTTCTGCTGTAAATGGCTCTTTTGGATAGTCAGCCGAACAGGCCAGGAGCACCATCAACAGAAACAGAGGTACGATCTTATCAGACATCAACATCCTCCAGATCAACAAATTCAACGGATCGTGTTTCGGTATCGAATAAAGCTACGGTTGCCTTCCCGTCAAAGCCATTGGCCGTTCCGGGATTGATCCACAACGTTTCTCCAATGTGTTCTTGCACCATTTCGTGGGTATGCCCGGTAATCACCACATCGTACCGGCCGGATTCACATAAACTTGCCGTGATCTCCGCATACGTTCCATGATAAAGTGCGATCTTTAATCCATGGATCTGCAGGTTCAGAAAATCACCGGCGATCTCTGCTCCAATCTCCCGGAATTTTGAAATCAGCAAGTATTTATCCCCGTCGTTATTGCCGAAGATCCCTTTCAGTTCCAGCCCCTTAAACAAAGGAATGGTAAACGGGCTGCAATAATCCCCGGCATGTAACACCAGTTCTGTATTCTTTGTTCTGAACAAAGATACCGCCTTGTTGATGTTGGAAACATGATCATGGGTGTCTGAAATGAGTCCGATTAGCATACTTAACTCCTGATTTACCATTAACAACTGGTGTAATGTCCGAAAATCGACGGGTTCTCAAAAGTAAAAACTGGCCTGATCTCTTCTCTTATTTCAACAGGATCATTTTTCTGGATTGAATGAAATCTCCCGTCTTCAGCTGATAAAAATAGGTGCCACTTGATAAACCCGAGGCATCAAACGTAATGGCATGCAGCCCCGCTCGTTGCGGCCTGTTCACCAATGCTGCCACTTCGCGCCCCATGGTATCAAAGATCTTCAGGGCTACATCACCACTTTCTGCCAGCTGATAACTGATCACCGTACTCGGGTTGAATGGATTCGGATAATTCTGAAAGAGGGAAATTTCAGCCGGGGTCTCCACTTCGGTCTCTGAGGATGTAAGCGTTGCGGAATATTCAGCTGCGTCGGAAAGTTCATCTCCGTAATAGGCCAAAACGTGGTAGGTATAATTCGTGTTGCCATCAAAACCCGGATCGATATATTCTTCCACATTCGATGCTAGCGTGTCGATAGTTGTAAAGGTGGTGTCCGGGCTGACCATCCGCCGTATGATATATCCATCTTCGATCCGTGAATTATCGTTCCAGCTTAACTCCACGCTGTTTCCATTCACCTGATTCACTTCAAACCGGTCGGCCGGGGCCAGCACAAAAAAGGAGCGGGTCTCGCTCCAGTCACTTTCCCCCGCTATGTTCATTCCCTTCACCCGCCAGTAATAGCGCTTACCTTCTTCCGTGCCCAGCAACGTGGCGGCCGTGGAATTTGTCTCACTGGCAACGGTGATGCGGTTGAACAGGGAATCGGTCGCTAACTGGATCAGGTACGATTCCGTGTCTTGCATTTCCATCCACCGGAACGAATAATAATTGGGCCGGCTTGCCCGGTAGATGTTCGCAGATTCCAGCTCCGGAACAGGGGGCAATTTTATATACGTGATAAAGGTGGCAGGACTGGTCCATGGTCCTGCACTTCCATCAGCTGTCACTACCTGAATTCTCCAGTAATACCGCTCCCCTTTCGTAAGATCTTCGATAGTAAGTTCGGTACTTGTCACGTTTTCGCTATGTACAACATCGCTGAATGAAGCCTTTTCCGACAATTCAAAATTATAGGAAACGGCATCATCCGAAGGTTCCCAGCTAAACGTGATGGTAGTATCGGTACCACCCGCTTTATCTTCGGGATAGGTGATGGAAGTTCTCCCGAAATAGGAGGTTCCGCTGCCCAGCTCGGGTGCGTCCCACGGAATCCAGCTGCTTACATTCGTGTTATAGGGGGTAGTGGCTACCTGAGTAGTTACCGATTCGTCCCCTTTTAAATAGCGATCCACAAATGATTCGATCTCCGGGATCTGCGATGCCGGAACCACACAATGCGAATGCCCGGAAACAATACTGTAACCAAAACGATCCGGAATATTCAGCGCTTCCCACACTTTTTTCGCGGCCTGACTTCCCACATGACCCGATTCATCCGCCAGCCATTCATAATCGGGATTCCCGGTAACCAGTAACGCTCGCGGAGCAACCATAGCCATCAATTCATGATGATCGAAAGGGAGTTTGGAAACCGCCGTTCCCTGAAATTGTTTCAGATCGTTGATGAACCAGGCATACGAAGTATTTTGAATTCTTTCCACATTCCCGAGTGTTTCGGAATATCGCCAGGTGGTGTAACCTCCCCCACCCGATTCCTGCGCGATGGTCAAAGCAATACGCTCATCAAAAGCGCCGGAATAGAGCGCCATTTTTCCTGCGAACGAACAACCCGTAACACCCAGGTGTTCTGTATCCACCATGATCTCATCCGCAACCAGTTCCAGTCCGTCGATCAGGCGGCTCACTCCCCACGGCCATGCGCTGTAGGCTCCCATGTATTCCAGTTCGGGGTATATCTCATTAATAGGCTCGTTGCCGCGGGTTTGGGTATGTGCCATCACATCCCCGAAATTAAAGGTGATCTGTGCAATATCACGGCTTGTAAATATGCTGGAAGGCAAGCTTCCGGTGGGACTTCCCATCCCGATAATTGCCGGAAAAGGACCGCTTCCTGCAGGCAGAGTTATATTCGAACGGAGTGTTAGTACATGCCCGTTCCGGTATACATTTACGGTGAGCACTCCGTTGTTGTAACTGGCGGTGAGACTATCGTGATCGACCGGTTTTTTCCCAACTTCGTAGAACTGTACCTGATCGCCGATCTCATTTCGCCGGCATCTCCAGTCAGAGATATTTTCCAGCCTTCCACGACCATCACTCCACTCAAAGGGATCGGGTAAAGCATTTATGGCAGGCAGTTCTTCGAACGCCAGGGTATAGCCTTCCGGGCAATCAATTCCGGTGTTTTCAGAATCATAGACCAGTGGCAGGTCTTGTGCCGCAACGGTAGTAACGGCCAGTAATCCAATGATCCCGAACAAAGATGTTCTTCGTTTTTTCATGGTACTCCAACTATAGTTAACAACTCTTTTATTTTTTCAGAAAACTCTCTACCGGTCCCAGATAAGTATCTCCGATCTTTCCGGTCTTTAACACCACCCGTTGCAGAACAGGGCCCCCATCTGCTACCCAAACTTTAAACGTATGCTTCCCGGCGGTACGGATCTTATGACTGCTTTTCAGCTTCAGGATATTCTCACCTACGATCTGATACCAGTTATAATCTTCGTGCAGTTCCAGGATCTGAGGAGTCTCATCATCCATCGAAACGGCGATCTTCAATCCTTTAGACTGATTGAACTGAAGCGTAGGCGATAAATATAGTTCTGCCTCCACTTCACCGGTGTTGAAAAACCAAAGGTCGTATTCCAGATGCGGACTTTCTTCCGTCCCCGGAGTTAGTCCCCGGATGGTTCCCGGCATGGGCGTCATTCCGCTCTGGGTCCGGCCAAGCTGAGGAACCTTAACCCATTTTCCGGCATCTGATGATACTGCCCGCTGATAATGTTCGGCTTCTGCAGCGATGTAATTATTCGACTCCACAAATCCGGTAAAATCATTCAAAGTTACCTTCGGGTTGAATACCTCCACTCCGATATCCTGCGCCCCGTGTTCTGCTTTCACTGTAAACACTTCTTTTGTAGTTCCGGCGGGCACGTTGTCCCAATCAATGGATACCAGAATTCGCTGCTGAGTTTCTATCTTCGTACTCATATTTGAAAATTCTATCCACGGCACTGAGGCAACGAGGGTATAGTTAAAGGGCTCTTTACCTTTATTAAACACCTCTATGTAATACGTCTGCTTGTTGAACTTGTCGAACACCGGTAGTTTCGGTTTTTCGCTGTTCTTTCCGGGCCAGGAGCCTTTTTTCCCCTGAATTGAAACTCCCATTGCCCCCTCTTCGGGCACATCGATCGTGATGGTCTCCGGAATATTATTCTGATCAGGTTGTTGCCAGTAGGTATAACCGATGTGGGTCTGCGACATCATATGATTCCACTTTCCACAGGCAATTTCGTGATGGTAATAATCGGTGATCTCCTGATCCAGGTCGAATAATTCCTGCACTTTTTCTGCCATCAGGTTCGTAGTTGAACGACCCTGAGCTGCATACCATTTGTTTTTCGCCGCAGCTACATATAATGCATTCAGATTCGCGCTGGCCTCTATGGGATGAAGCACCAGCTGGTAGTAGGCATCCCAATATTCTTCCGGAAGTTTTTCCCCGATCAACCGGGCCTGAGCTTCCAGTTCATAATAATCGGCAACTATACGATCCGCTTCGTTGAAGTGAATAAGACTGTAGGTTTCCGGTGAGAGCAGCTCATGTTTTCTGCGTGCATTGAACCGGGTGTAATCGGTGAGGAACTGTCCGATCTCATCGGCATATGTTTCTCCGAACAGGGAAGCTGCCCATCGTTTCGGGTAGGCATCCATTTCTTTAATGCCCATTGCATCCGGATCCCAGGCCTGATCCAGGAAGAATGAGATTGGGAATTCCATCGGTTTAAGATCGCCCACATTTACCAGCCACATACGATCCACCCCATGCTGCCAGGCAAGATTCATTTGCTCCCAGGTTCGCGAGATCTGATTGGTATTTATCCATTTGTAGTTCCGGGGGCCGCCCACATAATCGAAATGATAATATAATCCCCAGCCGCCGGCATGGTCTTTGGCTTTGCCTGGTTCGGGGAGTAATCTGGCATTCCCCCAGTTATCATCGGCCAGCAGCAGCATTACATCATCCGGAACCCGCATGCCTTTTTCATAATATTCCTGTACTTCTTTGTAGAGTGCCCAAAGCTGAAGTTCTTTGTCCGGATCCTGCTCTGAATACTCCTCTATGATCTCCCGCTGATCCGCGACGATGCGTTCGAGCAGCGCCACATTCGTTTCCTCACTCATGGCCTCGTCTCCGTCGCCACGCATTCCCAGCGTGATGGTTGCCTCATGATCTCCCAAGCGCTGAATTCCCTCTTTCCAGAATTCCTGCAGGGTGGCCTCATTGGTTTGATAGTTCCAGGCTCCTTCACCGTAACGCTCCCATTCCACATGAGCTCGCCCCATCGGTTCATGGTGCGTGGTCCCGATCACCACTCCATATTGATCGGCAGTTGGGGCATTCAATGGGTCATCATCATAAAACGCTTTCCCCCACATGGCAGTCCATAAATAATTTCCCTTCAGGCGCAGGATCAGTTCAAAAACATCTCCGTAAAATTCGTGATTAAATCCGCCGTAGGTTTCATTTACCCAGCCATACAGTGCCGGATTTTCATCATTCAGAAAGATCCCCCGATATTGAACTCCCGGCTTGTCTTGTAGTTTACAACCCGGTAGTACTGCTATATCTGCTTTGTGCGGAACCGGTACATCTGCCCAGAAATACCAGGGAGAAACGCCCATTTGTTGTGAAATTTCGTAGATCCCGAATATGGTACCTCTCATATCACTTCCGGCGATCACCAGAATTTCATCTACGCCTTCGAACGGTTCTTTTACCACCTGAATCTGATAGGCTTCCCATTCATCACGCAGATAAGAAACGTCGAGTTTGCCGGATTCAACCAACGCATCAATTTCCGGACTTACGCCCACGGTACCTGCCAGTACGAACTTTTCGCCATGCGGAAAGCCCGTTGACTGAAACAGCACCGGATTTTGTGTGAGCTTTTGAAGATCGGATTGCAGGTCGCCCATTGCACGCTGAACCCCCGGGTGATCCTGTTGGGAAACATACAATGGCACGGATCGGGCATTACTGACTATATCGAAACAAGGGGCGTTAGATTGTGCTTTGGCAGGCTGAATGAACATCAGCAAAAAAAGACTGATCGCGCTGATAGAAACGGATAATTTCATGGGTAGGAGCTGGTTAGGCTTAATGATTCAAAAGTTGAGCAAATTTTGCACACTCTTTAAATTCGTTGTACAGAGTAATAAATACAACATTTTTTTAAATATTTACATCATCTTTTAGCATCTTATTTACCATAATTGAGAAGTATGTAGTACATTATTTGCGCAATAAAAGAGCAATTATTGCCTTTTGGTTACTGTAAATCGTTGTTAATCAAACCGGAGTTACCTTGGAAGCGGAAAAAAAATCCGGGCCGTTTTGGTCTGCCTCAATAAAATTATCCCTGTTCGTAGCGGCTACATTTCTTTGGATGGGATGTTCCACAGCAAACAACAACCCTGTCTTCGATCATTTTACGTACGAAGGGAATGATCCGGTGTATGAGGATCTGGAGATCGGAGATGATGAATTCGTAAATCCTATCATTGCCGGTTTTTATCCGGACCCGAGTATTGTTCGTGTAGAAGATGACTACTACATGATCCATTCCTCGTTCAGCTACTTCCCCGGAATCCCGATCTTTCATAGTAAAGACCTGGTTAACTGGACTCAGATCGGGAATGTACTCGACCGGCCTTCTCAAATGAATCTGGACAGCCTTCGTATGTCGCGCGGGGTATTTGCCGCCACCATCGAGTATCACGAGGGTACTTTTTATGTATTGAATACGCTGGTAGATGCCGGCGGAAACTTTATGGTAACGGCTACTGATCCTGCAGGACCCTGGTCTGATCCGATCTGGCTGGATCGGGTGGGTGGCATCGATCCTTCTATTTATTTTGATGACGATGGTAAAGTGTATGTGATCAACAACGACGCGCCGGAGGGAGAGCCGCTTTATCAGGGACACCGCGCGATCTGGATCAGGGAATACGATCTTGCCACCAATAAAAGCATCAGCGAACCGAAAGTGATCATTAATGGCGGAGTGGACATCTCAAAAAAACCGGTCTGGATCGAAGGTCCTCATTTGATCAAAGTGGGGGACGATTATTATCTGCATGCCGCCGAGGGTGGAACCGGCCCCGATCATTCGCAGGTTGTTTTGAAAGGAAAATCTCCGCTCGGCCCGTTCACGCCTTATGAAGGAAATCCGATTCTCACTCAACGCACCATTTCACCGGATCGGGAATTTGCGGTGGAATACACGGGTCACGCCGATATGGTTGAAACCGCTAATGGCGAGTGGTGGACTATTTTTCTCGGAGTTCGCCCTTATGACGGCCGTAATTTTAATACCGGCCGGGAAACCTTCCTCCTTCCTGTTACCTGGAAGGATGGCTGGCCGGTCATCCTGGAAGAATCAAAACCGGTGCCTGTTAAACTGAAAAAACCGGATCTGCCCGAACAACCCGCTCCTGACATCCCTACACATGGTAATTTCACGGTAACGGAAGAGTTTACCGCACAGGAATTGGCTCCCTATTGGTTATTTATGCGAACTCCGCGTGAAAAATGGTACGAGACCGGAAACGGAAGTCTAACCATCACCGCCCGGCCCGATCATATCAGTGGCCTTGGGCAGCCATCCTTTATAGGGCGCCGGCAACAACATGCATATGCTTCGTTCAGCACCACAATGCGTTATACACCGGAACATGTGGGGGATGAAGCCGGTCTGGTGGCTAATCAAAACGGAAGTCATTATTTCTTTTTTGGAGTCGGAACAGACCATGAAGGCCGACCGGAATTACAGCTTCGACAGCGTATTAAAGATGAGGTTTCGCAGTTAAAAGCCTTCCACATCAATACCGAAGAGCTTTCTTTAAAAATTGAAGCAAAAGGAGACGCTTACAATTTTTATTATGCCGAAGGAGCCGATCCTGAACATTGGAAATTGTTCTACGAAAATGCCGATGGTACCATTTTAAGCACGGAAACTGCCGGCGGCTTTGTAGGAACGGTTGTGGGCATGTATGCTTACAGCAATCCGGAATAGATCATTAAACAAAAGTTGGATAGAAATGACATCGAAACAATTAAAAACAATGCTTCTGGCGGCCGGCCTGTTGCTTATCACAAGTCAGGCTCATGCTCAGTTACTGGTTACAGTAACCGAAAACGGAAGTTTTGAGCAAACAGAATTATCGGATCGTGCGGATACGCTCGACATTGCCGGTTGGACCATAGAAACGGCCGAGGCGGCCTCCGCAGCGTATGCCATCGTTGACGATACCGTATTTGGCGGAAACCGGGCACTTCGTATTGATGTGACAACCGCCGGTTCTAACCAATGGGATATTCAGGTGATCAATGAGTTGTTTGAAGTGATTCCCGGCCAGAGTTATGACCTTTCGTTGTGGGCGAGGTCGGATGGGGGTGGAACTGCTAATTTCACCGTCGGAAATCCGGCTTATCAGGAATTCGGTCGCATCGGCAGTGATAATGTGGCATTAACCGACCAATGGCAGGAATTCACACTGACCTTTTCTCCCGGCGCCTCTGATACCGTGGGCCGGGCTCCTCTTCATTTCAGCTTTAGCGCCAATGAAGGAAGATCCATCTGGATCGACAGTTTGGTGATCACCACTGAAATTGACACAACCGGGCCGCTGGATCCGATTGCCAAAGGCAAAAAAAAGTGGCTGGGAAATGTGTACAGCAGCAGTCAATTCAGCGGATTTACTGAATACTGGAATCAGGTCACGCCCGAAAATGCCGGAAAGTGGGGAAGCGTGGAAGCCACCCGCGATCAAATGAACTGGACCCAACTGGACGCGGCTTACGCGCTGGCAAAAGACAATGGCTTTCCTTTCCGGTTTCATGTATTGGTTTGGGGAAATCAACAACCCGCATGGATGAAAGGGTTGAGTGCGGAAGAGCAACTCGCGGAGATCACCGAATGGTTTGAGGCCGTAGCAGATCGCTATCCCGATATTGATTATCTCGAAGTGGTGAATGAGCCCCTGCACGATCCGCCAACCGATCAGACAAACGACAGCGGAAGCGGCGGATACATTGAGGCATTAGGCGGCGAAGGAATTTCAGGCTGGGACTGGGTCATAAAAGCGTTCGAAATGGCCCGGGAGATCTTCCCCGAAGACACCAAACTGATGATCAACGATTATAATATCGTGAATGATCAAAATGCGGCTGAAGAATATGTGGAGCTCATTAAATTATTACAGGATCGCCGCCTTATCGACCGGGTAGGGGTTCAGGCGCACGCCTTCTCGAATGGAAGTAATTTAACCAGCAGCAGCATTACCGGAGAATCACAGCGGGCCATCCTGGATTATATCTACAATGAGACCGAATTGAATATCATTGCCACAGAAATGGATATCGACGGAAATCCTTCACTGTCTGATGGTTCCTCTCAGCAATTTCAGCTGGAAAAATATCAGGAGATCTTCCCGGCATATTGGTCGCACCCCGCAGTGGAAGGAATCACTCTTTGGGGATGGAGACCCGGATTATGGCGTAACGACAAAGAAGCTTTTATTGTAAATGAAAACGGCGATCACCGCCTGGCAATGGATTGGTTACGCGCATACGTTGATACGGCCGAGGTAGAACTGAATGCCGCCTGGGTTGATCGTTATGACCCGATCGCAGAATATAAACCTAAATTTTTGGGCTCTGCATATAGTGCGGATCAGGCAGAATTATTCTTCAACTACTGGAATCAGATCACCCCGGAAAATGCCGGAAAATGGGGAAGTGTAGAAGGTGCCCGGGACCAGATGAATTGGGCGGAACTCGACGCCATGTATGCGCTGGCTAAGCAGAACAGAGTGAAATTCCGGTTCCATGTACTGGTTTGGGGAGCTCAGCAACCAAGCTGGATGAATGACCTGCCGGAAGCCGAACAACTTGAGGAGATCGAAGAATGGATCAACGCCGTTGCAGAACGCTATCCCGATGTGGATTATGTGGAAGTGGTGAACGAGCCGTTGCATCAGCGCCCCGATGGCGAGACCGGTGCCGCCGATTACTGGGACGCTTTAGGCGGTCCCGGCGAAACCGGATGGGACTGGATCATCAAGGCCTTTGAAATTGCCCGCGAAGCTTTCCCGGATGATGTAAAACTGATGATCAATGATTACGGCATCATCAGCAGTACCACCGCCACCTATCAATACAGTGCTATCATCAATTTGTTGAAAGACCGGGATCTGATCGATGCGATCGGTGTTCAGGCTCATGCCTTTAATAACGGTAGTTCCCTCGCTTCCGGTACCACACCAACCACTATCAAAAGAAACCTGGATCTGTTAGGAGAGTTAGGATTGCCTATTCAGGCTACAGAATTAGATATTGACGGGAATCCCAACCTAAGCGATCGAGATTCAGAAGCGTACCAACTGGATAAATATCAGCAGATATTTCCTGTGTTCTGGGAACATCCCAAAGTGGAAGGAGTGACCTTATGGGGATGGAAACCGGGGCTCTGGCGATCTGATCAGGAAGCCTGGATCTTTGATCAACGGCCAAAAGACGCAATGGATTGGCTGATCGACTATGTAGACACCGTACAGACCACTCTCGCCGTTTCCAATGAGCTCGTAAGTGAAGATATTCCGACCGGATTCGTCCTCCATAATAACTATCCGAACCCGTTTAACCCGAGTACCAACTTTCAGTTTACGGTACCTGCCGCCAGTCAGGTTTCTGTGAAAGTGTACGACATCACCGGCAGATTAGTACAGACGGTTAAAGAGGGATTCATGCCGGCAGGAACTCATACTCTTACATTCAATGCTTCAAATCTGGCAACCGGAATGTATTTCTACGAATTGCGATCGGGGAATTTCCGGGAAGTAAAGAAAATGACTTTAATAAAGTAGCATTTCATAATCGTAAAGTAGAAAGGTGCTTCCTGGCGGGAGCACCTTTTTTTATTTCTTGATTTCCGGCCCTTACGAGACCACTTCTCTGATTGGCTGTTCACCCCGAATAAATTCATAGGTCTTGCCCACACTGTTCTTGCTTCTCAGGCATTCGATGATGGTGGTGGCCACATCTTCCCTGGCAATATCCCGATGATCTTGTGAAGCCGGTTCGAGCGTGATACACCCGGTTCCTTCCTCATCCGTTAATCTGCCGGGTCGTAATATGGTATATTCAAGAGAAGATTCTTTCAGGAAATGATCGGCGTAGTGTTTGGCGATCATATATGGCTTAATGGGGCTGCTGTTCCATGATTCGCGATCATCCGCATTCATTGCACTTACAATCAAAAATCGGTGTACTCCGGCTTCTTCAGCGGCCTTCATACATTTTACTGCGGCATCGAGATCGATCTCCAGCGTTTTATCATAACCGGTCTTTGCTCCCGAACCGGCGGTAAATACTACCGCATCATGACCATCTACCATTTTTTTTAGCGATGCGACCGGATCTTGCAGATCACCGATCTTGGTATCAACGCCAATCTCATCAAAAAATGATCTCTGTTCTTCCTTTCTGATCATCGCTACCGGAGTCAGATCTTCTGACTCTGTCATCTTCTTTGACAGGATCCTACCGATACCGCCATTCGCGCCCACTATCAATACTTTCATAATTAATTATCGTTGTTAGTCTTTTTCTGTTCGTTACTTGAACAAAATGAACGCTACTTTGATTCAATATCTAACAGAACCGCTACGCATCAAACTTTCCAAAACAATGAGGGTGGCTCTGTTTCAGGCTGTTTTTTTGAACGTCGTTTTTTTACCATTTGTTATTCGTTCGTCATCAGCAACACGATTCTATGTACCTGTTATGAAATACAACCGATTTATTAAGAACTCCACCCTCGTATCTGAGATCGGAGTGGGAGCCTGGCAACTTGGGGATCATTCCGATTGGCAGACAATGAGTGAACAAGAAGCCATTGAGCTGGTTCACGAAGCGCTGCATTTGGGTGTTAATTTCTTTGATACGGCCCCTAATTATGGATTGGGTAGCAGTGAGTTACGATTAGGCAAAGCACTCAGGGATACACCCCGGGATAAGATCGTGGTTAATTCTAAATTCGGACATCAATCTAGCGGGGAATTGAATTTTGATCCTGGTCTAATCCGTGAATCGGTGGAAGGGAGTCTTCGGCGATTGCAATTCGATTATCTGGATTCCGTGATCCTTCACAATCCTCCCCGCGAATATCTGGACGGAAATACTTCCCCCCATTATGAGATCTTTGAACAATTAAAAGAGGAAGGGAAGATCAAGGCTTATGGTGCTTCTGTCGACACGTTAGAAGATATGCTCGTCGTTCTGAATACAACGAACAGTGAAGTGATCGAGGCTTATTTCAACATATTCCATCAGGAGGTTTCGGAGGCTTTTGATCTGGCCTTAGAGAAAGATGTGGCCATCATTGCAAAGATCCCCCTCGATTCCGGCTGGTTATCAGGTAAATATGATGAACACAGCACCTTTACTGATATTCGCTCCAGATGGTCAAAAGAGGATATAAGAACCCGCGCCGGACTAGTGGAAGAATTGAGATCCCTGATCGGGAAAGACCGGGAGCTGGCGCAGACTGCCATTGCTTTTTGCGCTTATTATGATGCGGTTTCTACGGTTATTCCGGGAAACTCATCCATTCGCCAACTAACTCAAAATGTTGAGAGTATCCGGCATCCACTGCATGACGAACTGATCGAACAACTCGAGACCTTTTCTCAGGATAACGTACAGGCATTGAACTTGCCCTGGTAACTTCCATGACAACAACCTGGCGAAGATCCGAACATTTCTCCCGGAAGCTATTTTGGAGCTCGTTAATAATTATAAATGCCCATCAAAAGTCCCCTCTTGAGAGAGGGTTTAGGGGTGTGTAACATACAAGCTCATTCACTCAATCAAAGCTTATAACCATACTCCGGGTTTTTCGACCTCTCCCGACCTCCCCTTCGCAAGGGGAGGAGATCATTATACCTGGTTCCGTAGCTCCGCTGCGGAATTCCCCCCCCCCACAGGAGCTCTGCTCCATAGAACAATCTATTTACCACTTTTGATTGATCTTGAATCTCAACACTTAATCTTTAAAGCAGTCTGTGCGGGGGTTGCAATGAGCGAAGCGAACACAACCTGCAGCAATCTCATAATAATTACCCGTAAACAGGTCTTACCACTTTTGAGCGACCTTAAATCTCAAAAAACCATTTGTTCACCAAAAGTTCCCTCTTGAGAGGGGATTTAGGGGTGTGTAACATACAAGCTCATTTACCAACTCAAAACTCAAAACTAATCACTCAAAACTGCGAAGCCCCGACCTCTCCCGACCTCCCCTTCGCAAGGGGAGGTGCTCAAACACCTAATTCCGGAGCTCTGCTCCATAGAACAATCTATTTACCACTTTTGAGCGACCCAATACGTCATCCAGATCCGTCGGCTGACGGTGAAGGATCTGCCAAACGTTGAACCGGCACGAATAGAAAAATGGTTTAAGGCTTTTGTACAACTTTGAAATCCAACTCAAAACTCAACACTAAACACTCAAAACTGCGAAGCTATCTCCAATTCTTAATTTTTAATTCCTAATTCTTAATTCCACGAAGTGGTGAGCGCAGCACTCATTCTTAATTCCGCGAAGCGGTGAGCGAAGCGGTAAAAACCGAGGAATGGCATTCTTCTCAAAAAGCGGTAATTTATGCCGGAACAAAAAAGCTGGAAGGGTATTTACACCTCATCCGAAATAAAATACATGGACACAAAGGAACGCCCGGGCTTCGAACAAGCTTTAAAGGAATTGGAAACCATCGTTTCCAAACTTGAACAAGAAGAAATTACTCTGGAAGAATCCGTCGACCTGTACGAAAAAGGCCTTAAAATGGCTAAGATCTGCACAGAAACGCTGGAACAAGCGGAACTAAAGATCGAACAGGTTAACGACGCATCCGAATAAAATTACTGGTATGGATAATAACGAATACATCCCCAAACCCGGCCCGCTGCTGGCCACCATCAATTCTCCGGAAGACCTGAAAAAATTAGGACCGGACCAATTGCAGGATGTATGCGATGAACTTCGCGATTACATTATCGATACTGTGTCTGTACACGGCGGCCACTTTGGTGCCAGCCTGGGAGTTGTTGAACTCACCACGGCTTTACATTACGTCTACGATTCCCCACACGATAAGATCATCTGGGATGTGGGTCACCAGGCTTATGGCCATAAGATCCTGACCGGTCGCAGAGATCGTTTTCACACCAATCGTAAATATAAAGGCGTTTCCGGATTCCCAAAACGAAGCGAAAGCGAACACGATGCCTTTGGCGTGGGACATTCTTCCACCTCCATTTCGGCAGCACTTGGAATGGCAGTAGCCAACGACCTGAACGGATCCGACGGCAAAGTGATCGCAGTAATCGGGGATGGAGCCATGACCGGCGGGCAGGCATTCGAAGGTCTCAACAACGCCGGTGCCATGAAGAAAGATGTTCTGGTTGTTTTAAATGACAACAACATGTCGATCGACCCGAATGTAGGGGCCCTAAAAGAATATTTAGCAGATGTAACCAGCAGCCGCACATTTAATAAAATGCGCGATGAGATCTACGATATGCTGGGACATTTCAAGAAAGCCGGTGATAAAATGCGAAAGGTTGCATCCCGGCTCGAATCTGCCATCACCGCGGCCTTAACTCCCGGCTCCCTCTTCCGCTCGCTGGGTTTTAAATACTACGGTCCGATTGATGGACATGATGTGAACAGCCTCAGAAAAACACTCGAAGATCTTAAAACGGTAAAAGGTCCTAAGCTTCTGCACATTGTTACCGTTAAAGGTAAAGGTTTTGCCCCGGCTGAACGCGAACAAACCAAATGGCATGCACAAAGCAGTCCTTTTGATAAGATCACGGGAGACGCCCTGAACCCGAAACCAACAGGCTCTTCAGCTCCAAAATATCAGGATGTATTTGGAAATACGCTGGTTGAGCTAGCAGATGCAGATGATAATATTGTAAGTATGACACCGGCCATGCCAAGTGGTTCCAGTTTACTACCGATGATGAACGCATATCCCGATCGTGCATTTGATGTGGGTATTGCGGAACAACATGCCGTTACTTTTGCCGCCGGACTTGCCGCACAAGGTAAAAAAGCTTTCTGCGCTATTTATTCTACTTTTTTACAGCGCGGGTTCGATCAGCTGGTACATGATGTGGCTATTCAGAAATTACCGGTCGTGTTCTGTATAGATCGGGCAGGTGTGGTTGGAGCCGACGGGCCTACTCACCACGGAGCTTACGATACCTCTTATATGCGCTCCATCCCAAATCTGATCATTTCCTCTCCACTGAATGAGCAGGATCTTCGGGATATGATGTTCACCGCATCCAAATTTGATGATGCCGCATGGGCTATTCGTTATCCTCGGGGCAAAGCAACCGGCATGCAGGTTCGTGACGGCTTTGAATTAATAGAGATCGGTAAAGGTGTTTGTTTGCAGGAAGGTGAAGACGTTGCTGTACTTAGTTTTGGTCCGATTGGAAAATATGTAACGGAAGCCTCTTCAGAACTGGAAACGGATGGCATTCAAATCGGTCATTTTGATATGCGCTACGCCAAACCACTGGATACAGAACTGATCGATGAGATCTGTACCAAGTACGATCACATCATCACTATTGAAGACGGTGCCGTTCTTGGTGGATTCGGAAGTGCAGTAGCCGAATACCTCGCTGAAAAAGCTTCCCGCCCAACACTGAAGATCATGGGGCTTCCTGATCGAATCATAGAGCACGGAACTCAGGAAGAACTCCACGCCGAGGTTGGTCTGGATGTTCCTGCCCTCATTAAAAATGTGAAAGAAGCACTGGTTCGGGCTTAGTATCTTCGGAGGATGAACTACACGCTTTCAGATTTCGACTATCACCTGCCCGAAGAACTCATTGCACAGTCACCGGCTCATCCCCGGGATCATGCCCGGTTATTGATCTATGACCGTGAAGACCGATCCATTACCGACGATCATTTCTACAATCTCGGTAAATATCTACATCCCAAAACACGGCTGGTGGTGAATAACAGTAAGGTGGAGAAGTGCCGGTTGCTATTCGATGACGGTAAACGCGAACTCTTTATCACTTCGGTAAGAAACGACACAACCGTTGAAGCGCTGGTGCGACCGGGAAAGAAATTCAAACTCGGCAGGGAAGTGGAACTTGCCAACGGAGTGACTGCCAAAGTAACGCATATTGCCGATGACGGTCTACGAACCTTGGTACTCTCTCACGATCTGGATGCGCCCGAACTTCAACCATATAAATACACCCCGCTACCCCCGTACATTGCCCAGGATGAATCACTGAGTGAGGAATATCAAACAGTATATGCTAAAGATCTGGGCAGTAAAGCGGCTCCCACGGCCGGTCTCCATTTTACCGACGAGTTGCTGGAGAACCTCCATCAACAGGGAATTAAACGTTCTGAAGTAACGCTTCATGTCGGTTTGGGTACTTTTGCCCCTGTTAAGACCGAGGATCTCAACGAACACGAGATGCATTCCGAGTGGTATCAATTAACCGCAGAAACCGCATCTGAACTCTCCACAGCCCGACATATAACCGCCGTTGGAACCACGAGCGTGCGGGTGTTGGAGTCCATTGCCTCTCAAACCAGAAAATTTAAACCGGGTAATGGCGACACCGATATTTTCATCACTCCCGGGTACGATTTTAAAGCTGTAGACTCCCTGATCACCAATTTCCACCTGCCTAAAAGCACCTTACTGATGCTGGTGTCTGCGTTCATGGGATTTGAGGAAATGCACCGCTTATACACCCACGCCATAGAAAAAAAATATCGTTTTTATTCTTTCGGTGATGCTATGCTCATTCTCTGAATGAGTTAGGTAAAATTATAGCATTCAGCGGATTAGCCGATAACAAGCAATCTGTGTTTAAAACCGCTTTTCCACATAATGTGGAAAACCTCAAGTTTTTACAGGAAAAGGTTACGAAAACACCTTAAAAAATTAGTATCTTTGCACGCCTGTAAACCTGCGATTTACCTTAACGGTAACTCGCCGGCGAAGTTCACCTAAGGGCAGGCAAAAATAGAGGTGCACTTTCATTCAATATTCAATCAATCGATTATTTGAATTACTAAATGTCAAACGTGATTAAAATCAAGCGTGGGGTTGATATAAAGCTGGTTGGCGAAGCTGAAAAAGAATTCGCTCCTACTGTGCCGGTTAAAACCTACGCGATCAAACCCGATGACTTTCACGGCGTTCGTTTTAAACTTTCTGTTAAAGAAGGTGACGAAGTTAAAGCCGGAACTCCTCTCCTATACAATAAAGACCACGATACAGTAAAATTCTGCTCCCCTGTGAGCGGCGAAGTGGCCGAAATAGTTAGAGGGGCAAAACGTAAAATTCTTGAAGTTCGGGTACTGGCCGACAAAGAGATTACCTATGAGGACTTTGGATCTGCAGATCCGGCTTCCCTCAGTAAAGAGCAGATCATTGAAAAAATGTCGCTCTCCGGGTGCTGGCCATTCCTCAAACAGCGTCCATACAATATTGTAGCAAACCCTGAAGTAGAACCTAAAGCCATTTTTATTTCCGGCTACGATTCTGCTCCTCTTGCTCCCGACATGGGACTTCTGCTCGAAGGGCAGGAAAAAGAGCTACAGGCTGGTATTGATGCTCTCGCCAAATTAACAACAGGTCCTATCCACCTTGGTTTAGGCACTGATACTCCGGCCGGAAAGGCTCTCTCTGCACTTAAAGGAGTTAAGGTGACTAAGTATGAAGGTCCGCATCCTGCCGGATTAGTGGGTGTTCATATCCATCATCTGGATCCGATCAATAAAGGCGAACACGTTTGGACGATCAATCCAGAGCATGTAGCAATTATCGGGCGACTTTTCTTAGAAGGAAAATTCGATGCGCGCATCAATATTGCTATGACCGGCTCTGAGGTGATCAATAAGAAATATTATTCCACCATTCTGGGTGCAGCGGTTAAAGGTTTTGTGGATGGTAACATCACAGATGGCAACAACCGCATCATCACCGGTAATGTGTTAACCGGTACAAAGATCACCGACGAAGGATATCTCGGATTCTTCGAACGTCAGATCACTGTGATCCCGGAAGGTGACGAACCTGAAATGTTCGGTTGGTTGATCCCGAAACCCGACAAATTCAGTATTTCAAGAACACTTCCTTCCTGGTTCCAGCGCCAGCTTGGTGAAGTGAAATACAAACTGGATACCGGCAAACACGGCGAACAACGTGCTTTTGTGGTTACCGGCGAGTATGAAAAAGTTTTCCCATTCGATATCTATCCGGTTCAGCTGCTAAAAGCGATCATGACCAACGACATCGAACGCATGGAAAATCTCGGTCTTTATGAGGTTGTAGAGGAAGACTTCGCGCTCTGCGAGGTTGTTTGTACTTCAAAGATCCCGGTTCAGGATACCGTACGCAACGGTCTTGAACTGCTTAAAGAAGAATTAGGTTAGTGATAGCAAAAAGTTAATAGTTAACCAATGAAAGCATTACACAATTATATAGAAGAAAAGATTAAGCCGAGTTTTGAAGAGGGGGGGAAACTGCATAAGTACTGGCCGGTATACGACGGCTTTTACACCTTCCTGTTCGTTCCGGCTCACCCGGTTGAATCCGGCGCACACGTTCGCGACGGAATTGACCTGAAACGAACCATGAATACCGTGATCATGGCACTTATTCCTGCCTTGTTATTCGGTATGTGGAACGTAGGGTACCAACATTACAATGCCATCGGTGAAGATGCCGGCTTTTGGATGCAATTCGGATTTGGAGCATGGAAAGTGCTCCCGATCGTGATCGTATCGTATGCTGCTGGTCTGGGTGCCGAATTCCTGTTCTGTGTGATCAAAGGTCACCAGATCAATGAAGGATATTTGGTTAGTGGTATGTTGATCCCGCTCATTATGCCGGTAGACATCCCACTTTGGATGGTTGCTGTTTCCGCGATCTTCGCCGTTGTAATCGGAAAAGAGGTTTTTGGCGGAACCGGAATGAATATTTTTAACCCGGCTTTAATTGCCCGTGCATTTGCCTTCTTTGCTTATCCGACCTACATGTCGGGGGATAAGGTGTGGATCAATACAGCCGGTGGAGCGGTAGATGGTTTTTCCGGCGCAACCATTCTTGGTGAGCTTGCCACATCCGGAACTACACACTATTCGCCGCTTGAAGCTTTTATTGGAATGATTCCCGGCTCTATCGGCGAGACTTCCGTAATTGCGATCCTGATCGGTGCAGGACTGTTGATCTTCACCGGAATTGGCAGTTGGAAGATCATGCTGAGTGGTTTAGTGGGTGGTGCGACCATGGGCATCATTTTTAACCTTGTTGCACCTTACGCGATCACTCCTTCTCAACAAGCATTTATGGCAGTTCCATTCTGGCAACAGTTAATTTTTGGTGGATTTGCTTTCGGTGTGGTATTTATGGCCACCGACCCGGTTTCGGGTTCACAAACCGAAACAGGAAAATGGATCTACGGCTTCCTCATCGGTTTCTTAGCTATTATGATCCGTGTATTTAACCCTGCTTACCCGGAGGGTGTGATGTTAGCTATTCTGTTCATGAACACAATGGCTCCTCTGATCGACCATTACGTAGTTGAGGCGAACATCAAAAAACGACAAAAAAGATTAGCTCTTAAAACTGCGAGTGCATAATTATGAATGTAAACAGTAACGCATACACATTCGGATTTGCCGGTATACTGGTTATTCTTGTTGCCGCCGCTCTTGCTTCTGCTGCCACTATTCTGAAACCATTTCAGGATAAAAATGTGGAGCAGGAAAAGATGCAGAATATTTTAAGCTCTATCGGCGTGGATAAAACCCGCGATGAGGCCGCCGAGGTTTTCGACGAGTACGTTGTTGATAAGTTAGTGCTAAGCGGCGGTGAAGTTGTTGAAGGTATGGACGCTTTTGGTGTGGTGATGGAAAAAGAAGCCCGTCGCCCTAACGATGAGCGCAACGCTCCTTTATACATCGCTGAAAAAGACGGCGAGACTTATTATGTGATCCCATTACGCGGAACCGGTCTTTGGGGACCGATCTGGGGATATATTGCTCTTGAAAGTGATGTAAACACCATTTATGGTGCCGTATTTGATCACAAAGGAGAAACTCCCGGTCTTGGCGCAGAGATCACAACGCCAGCATTTACTGAGCAATTCAAAGGAAAAAAGATTCTTGAAGGCGGAGATCTGGTAAGTATTTCTGTAGTTAAAGCAAATGCCGATACCCCTTACGAAGTGGATGGCATCAGCGGAGGTACCATTACCTCAAACGGAGTGGAAGCAATGATCCAGGATTGTCTGGCATCGTACTATCCGTTCTTAGAAGAATATGCAGGCACAACCGCCAGCGCACAATTAAACAACTAAACGCCAGCACTTAATAAATCTCGTTATGGCAGAAGTTTTAGACAAAAAAGAAGTTGAAAAAGAGCAATTGGTGGATAAGAAGCCAAAGGAGCCGCTCTTTAGTAAAAAGAACAGAAAATTAATCACAGATCCTCTTAACGACGACAACCCGATCACTGTACAGGTATTGGGAATTTGTTCCGCTCTTGCGATCACCGTAAAACTGGAGCCGGCTATTGTAATGTCGCTTTCTGTATTATTCGTGCTGGCCGCCGGTAATGTGATCATTTCCTGGATGCGAAACCTGATCCCGAACAGAATCAGGATCATTGTTCAGCTGGTAGTTGTTGCTGCATTGGTAGTATTGGTTGACCAGGTACTTAAGGCATTTGTGTATGACGTATCTAAGCAGCTTTCTGTATTTGTTGGATTGATCATCACCAACTGTATCATCATGGGTCGACTTGAGGCTTTTGCGCTTGGTAACACCCCGTGGAAATCTTTCCTTGATGGTCTCGGTAACGCCTTCGGTTATGCCTGGATCCTCGTTACTGTAGCGTTCTTCCGTGAACTTCTTGGTTCTGGTACTCTTTTAGGAATCCATGTTATTCCTGATAGCTGGTACATAGCAAACGGTGGATTTTACAGCAACAATGGTTTCATGTTGTTCCCGCCAATGGCATTGATCACTGTTGGAATTATCATCTGGGTTCAGCGTTCCAGAAACACCAAATTGATAGAGGAGTAATAAACCATGCAAGATCTGTTAAACATATTTGTAAAATCGATTTTTATCGACAATATGATCTTTGCCTACTTCTTAGGCATGTGTTCATATCTGGCGGTATCAAAGAAAGTATCTACAGCACTTGGTTTAGGAGCAGCGGTAATTTTCGTACTTACCATTACCGTACCTGCTAACTACCTGCTTCAGAATTATGTATTGTCGGAAGGAGCACTTACATGGATCAGTCCAGAGTTTGCTGAAGTGGATCTGAGTTTCCTTTCGTTTATTCTGTTCATCGCTGTTATTGCTTCGATGGTACAGCTTGTGGAAATGACCGTGGAAAAATATGCGCCGGCTCTGTATGGCGCACTTGGTATTTTCCTTCCGCTTATCGCGGTAAACTGTGCGATCCTGGGTGGCTCGTTATTTATGCAGGAAAGAAATTATGCATCAATCTCTGAAGCCACTGTATTCGGACTTGGTAGCGGTATTGGTTGGTTACTGGCTATTGTTGCTATTGCCGCCATTCGTGAAAAGATCCAGTATTCAAACGTTCCGGCTCCGCTGAAAGGACTTGGGATCACTTTCATCATAACCGGCCTGATGGGTATTGCCTTCATGTCGTTCTTAGGAATTAAACTCTAAAGTCATCAGGTATTTTAAATTATGATATTTGCAGCATCAACTGGATTAATTATCGGGATCAGCATTGCAGTATTTCTCATTGCGGTTCTCTTGTTGGTTTCAATTCTGCTGGGAGCTAAGTCAGTATTAGCACCTTCTGGCCCTGTAAAGATCAGAATCAACGGAGAAAAAGAGATCGAAGTTGAATCCGGCGGAACCTTGCTAAGTACTCTTGGTAACAATAAGATCTTTCTACCTTCTGCCTGTGGGGGAGGTGGTACTTGTATTCAATGTAAGTGCCAGGTTCACGAAGGTGGTGGAGAGATCCTGCCTACCGAGAAACCTCACTTCACCCGTAAAGAACAAGCCGATGACTGGCGCCTGGGTTGTCAGGTAAAGGTTAAACAGGATATGGACATCCAGATCCCTGAAGAGGTGTTCGGTATTAAGAAGTGGGAAGCAAAAGTAGTTTCTAACTACAACGTAGCTTCGTTCATTAAAGAATTTATTGTAGAGATCCCTGAAGATATGGACTACAAGGCAGGCGGTTATATTCAGATCGAGATTCCGCCTTGTGTGGTAGACTATAAAGATATCGACATTACAGCCCATCCTGAAGAACACCCGGGAGAGCCTGAAAAATTCAAGCTGGAATGGGATAAATTCGGCCTCTGGGATCTGAAAATGAAAAATGACGAGACCGTGGAACGCGCCTATTCTATGGCCAGCTATCCTGCAGAAGGTCGCCGTGTTATGCTGAACGTTCGAATCGCCACCCCACCATGGGATCGTGATAAAAACGGCTGGATGGATGTAAATCCGGGTATCGCCTCCTCATATATATTCTCCAGAAAACCGGGCGATACGGTTACTATTTCCGGTCCTTACGGTGAATTCTTCATTAAGGAAGAAAGCGAAGCTGAAATGTTATACATCGGTGGTGGTGCTGGTATGGCTCCGATGCGATCCCACTTATACCACTTATTCAAAACTTTGGAAACCGGCCGCAAAGTTACTTATTGGTACGGCGGGCGTTCAAAGCGAGAGTTATTCTATCTGGACCACTTCCGTAAGCTGGAAGAAAAATTCGATAATTTTAAATTCTTCGTAGTTCTTTCTGAACCTCTTGAAGAGGATAACTGGAAAGAAAAGAAAGACATTAATGATGAGGATGGCGATGGCTTCCTCGGATTTGTTCACCAGGCGGTAATTGACCAGTACCTGAGTAAACATCCGGAACCGGAAGAGATCGAATTCTATTTCTGTGGACCTCCACTTATGAACAAAGCCGTTACCAAGATGTGTGACGACTGGGGCGTCCCTGAAGAGAATGTTTCCTTTGATGATTTCGGAGGATAATCCCCCCCGCACTTTGAAACCCCGCATATTTTTTAAATGTGCGGGGTTTTTTATTTGTTGTTATTTTAAGCGCAAACAATCTGTGTATATGAAATATTTTTCCCTTCTTTTAACAGCTGTTATTATTCTATCTGGCTGTAATACACCCGCGAATAAACATATGGTAGAGAACTCAGGATATGCTCAGGGTTCTACATATCACATCAAATATTTAACCTCAGAAGCGCGCAATTTTGGGGATGAAATCGATACCCTGTTTAAACAGATCGACGCGTCTATGAGTACATACATTCCCTCCTCACTAATTTCTCAGGTGAACAAAGGCGATACCACCGTACAGGTAGATGCTTATTTCCTTACCGTACTCAAGCGATCTATGGAGATCGCTAAAGAAACACAAGGGGCCTTCGATCCAACCGTAGGACCATTGGTCAAGTTATGGGGATTTGGATACGACAAGATCCGCACTGATGTAACAGAGACCATGATCGCAAAAACCATGGGTAAAACCGGTTTTGAGAATATCACTATACAGGAGGATGAGGTAACTATCCCGGCCGGATTCAATATTGATTTTAACGCCATTGCACAGGGCTATACCGTGGATGTGATCTCAGAATATCTGGAAGAGCACGGCATCAGGTCTTATATGGTGGAAGTTGGGGGAGAAGTACGAACACGAGGCACCAATCAGGATGGGAACATCTGGAAAATCGGCGTGGATAAACCAACCGAGCAGATCAATGCCCAGGATCGGTTTCAATTCATCCTGGAACTGAACAATGCGGCATTAGCTACCTCCGGTAACTATCGGAAGTTTTGGGTGGACAAAGAAACCGGAATAAAGTATGCCCACACTATTGATCCTAAAACAGGTCAGCCCGCACGTAATAAATTGCTAAGTGCCTCAATAGTGGCTGATAACGCTATGGATGCCGACGGCTATGCCACCGTTTGTATGGTGAAGGGATTAGAAGCCTGTAAAGAGTTTCTTGCTGCTAAACCCGGCCTGGAAGGGTATCTGGTTTACGCAGATGAGGATGGAAGCTGGGGCGAATACATCACTCAGGGGTTCCGCGAGTTTATCGTAAACTAAAACCGGATTCGGAACCAATCCGGTCATCTCATCCTCTGATCGTATCAACTATCAGTTAACGAACGGAGAAAATTCCTCTACCTCGATACGGCGAGCTTCTTTCTCGTCTTCATTCTTGCACTGATCTTCTGGAGTAGCTCCGCAGAAAGCACAAGGTGCGCCGTCTTTGTTCAAAAATGGACTGTTGCTGGCGCAGGTGCCGCCAAATTTTCCGTTCTTTTTAAATAATATCTTTACAGCGAGTCCGGCAAATCCTATTCCAAGAAATGCGACCGCTAAACCTACCGTTAGTAAAATAACTTTCATTAAATGCTCCCTTTAAATTGGAACCTTAAAGTTCGGGATTTATAGCTTAAACGGCAATCTGAGAGGAATAATTTCACATGTATATAATCACAGGAGTTTGTATATTTGTCGCCCGTTGTTCTTCGACAGAGATCAACAATTATTGAAATGATGCGCCCGTAGCTCAACTGGATAGAGTACCAGGTTTCGGCCCTGGGGGTTGGGGGTTCGAACCCTCCCGGGCGTACATTCACAAAGCCACTTTCTTTTTAAGAGAGTGGCTTTTTTTATTTATGATTAATTGGAGTTCATTGAATATTCTTAGCTTTCAACTATTTTACCACAGATTAATAAACTCAGAGTTTTCTTAATGAAAGGAACAGCATACTTATTTCAAGCTGCTTTAATCATCCTTTGGTGGGTCATGATCAGTGTTAATGATCATGTTTATTCAGTCTTTTCTTACACCATCATTAATAAACAGTCTTACTTCGCTCTTCTGGTTCCTGATGTTCTATTACTTGGCATCTTATCTTTGATCAGGGCCTATTTTAAAAAGGAAGTTTTGGGTTACATAATACTTGGAGCCTTTTCGTACGCCACATTATTTTGTATCAATGCTTCATTTTTAGGTCATGATGGTTTGATACCTACTACGATTATGACTTTTGGCTTGTTCTTCAATCTATATCTTTGTTTCCCTAAATATTTTCACAGACAATCCGATTCAAACTCACTGCTATATAACTCTATTAAAACAACAATACAGATTCTAAGCTTCTGGCTCCTCTTTCTGGTTCTTATTCCTTATATAATTCTATTGAATACCCAACCACTAATATCTCTTCCTTCATCAACACCTCTATTGATAGTTTCGACCGCTCTATTCCTATTGTTTAGTTTACTCGGCCTACTCAGTGCGTTTGAAATGGTTAAAAAAGGAAACGGTACCCCACTTCCAGTAGACTCAACGAATCTATTAGTAATTAGCGGGCCATATTCTTTGGTTCGTAATCCAATGGCTGTCGCCGGAGTTGGCCAGCTAGTTAGTATTTCTCTCGCCTTTTCATCAGTACCTATTTTACTGTTTGCTATACTAGGCGCTTTGTCCTGGCATATAATTGTAAGACCAATCGAAGAACAGGATCTATACCAAAAATTTGGCGAGGATTACCTTCATTATAAAAGAACAGTTAAGTGCTGGATACCAACTTCCTTGTTCGAAAAGTATAATTAACTCACCAACTTTAAATACCGCCCTACATCAAAAGCTTCCATCGGGGAGTCTTTGCGTAAATAGAGTGGGTGATGTGGATGACCGGCTTTTGAGATATTACCACGGGTATAGTACCGGCTTTCCGAATCTTTGATCTCTTCAAAAATATCTTTCAGACACCGTAACAGATACGGTCGCTTTTCGATCAGGGTTCCCCACGCACACCAGATATCCGCTCCCGATGGAAGATCGTTCACCAACCGTGCGATCACTTCTACATTCTTATCATGGATCTTCTTCTGAAAGCGTCGGTGCATGTTATCCGGATTCGTGGCCCGCTGTGGATATAAGTTGAACATCAGCCAACCATCATAGCCCTGTTCCCTGGCAAACCGGGCAACAGAAGCAACCGTTGGATCCAGATCGTTCGGTTTTGCTGTGGATGGATTGATCCCAAAACAGATCAGTGGATTATTCCCTTCCTGACCTAAAGAGTAGCGGGTCAGTGGTTCGTCATGGTGGTAGATCCAGTCTTTATCAGGAAACAATATTCTTGTGTTAGGAATTATGTGTAGTGCGGCTAAAATACCCAAACACTCGTACGTGTGAAAATAAAAAAGGCCCCGTAAAGGAGCCTTTTCTATTCGTTTTACATCCGGAATTACTTGATCAACATCATTTTGTTGGTGATCACGGTAGCCTGTGTCTGAATACGATACAGATAAATTCCACTTGAGAAAGCAGTAGCGTTGAACTGAACGGTATGCGTTCCGGCATCTTTGCTTCCTTCTGCCAATACCGCTACTTCCTGTCCCAGCATATTAAACACGCTTACCCTTACATTCTGTGCCTCAGGAAGAGTAAACTGGATCTGTGTGGTAGGGTTGAAAGGATTCGGATAGTTTGACAGGGTGATCTCTGTTGGGGTCTCATCTGCCTCTTCGCTTGTAATATCCCCTTTAACTTTTGCGGCAAACGTACCATCCGACTGTGTGGTAGGAGAACCAAGGTCGGTTGATGTATCCCAATCCGCATAGGTATCAGTATCGGTGGATAACGACGTACGATAGATGGTAAACCCTTCTCCGGCCACCGGAAGACTCGTGCTTCCCCATCCGGTTGCAATACCGGCAGAAGCACCACCTTCCCAGGTCACCGCATCGATCTCGTTGCCCGAGTCATCCTTCAGGATCAATGTTTCTCCAGCATTATTCAGCGCCGGCAGGCTCACATAATCATCCGCATTCTTTCCATACATATTTCTGAAACTTCTGCGGTGAGAAGCCAGCGTGAGATATGAATTCCCTGCGATCTTATGCTTATTGGAAAACGTAAAGGTGGAGCCTGTTCCGTTGTTGTCCGTAATGGTCCAGCCATTTAGCGTGATCTCAGCTGAAGTGGTATTGTATATCTCGATCCACTCTTCATTTGATTCGTTGCCCGGTGTATCGTAGAATATTTCACTGAATAAAATATCTGCGGTGGTACTTACCGGTGGACTATCGGTTGTGAATGTATATGGCTCATCTACTCCGGTATTTCCGGCATCATCCGTTGAAACAACCTGATAGTAATATTGGGTGCCGGCAGTAAGTCCTGATATGGTAATTGAATGGGACGTTACGAGCCCTGACCCACTAACTGAAGAACCATAAGAAGTGGTGGTTCCGTAATTTACCTGCGTACTTGATGCCTCATCCGTAGTCCAGGTGATCGTAGCTTCTGTTTCTGTTATTCCTGTCGAAGCCACTGCTGAAATGACCGGAGCCGTGACATCTGCCAACGGCAGGCTGGCCGGGTCACCGTTATTAGGCGCCGTGGTCCAGTCTGCATCGGTGTCTGTATCTGTAGTCAACGATACCCGAACAATACTTTCTCCTTCAGCGGCTGTTGGTCCGGTACCCCATCCGGCAGGCACTCCGGCTGATGCTCCACCTTCCCATGCTACCTGATCAATGGTATTGCCAGTATCATCTAAAAGCAGAAGGGATTCTCCTGAATTATTGAGGGCCGGCAAACTGCCGTATTGATGTGCGTCTGCGGCATATAAAGCCTGGAAGCCAAGAGCTGTTCGGGCTATTGTGAAATGATCATTAGGAGCGATCACACTTCCTGAAGGGAAGGTATAGGAAGCTCCTGTTCCGTTATTATCAACGATCGTATATCCCGAGATATCCAGATTCGAAGCTGTAGTATTGTATACTTCGAGCCATTCTTCGTCGGTCTCAGTACCCGGAGTATCATAAAAGATCTCGCTGAAAAGTACCTCAGCAATCGCGGGTGTAACCGTTGTGAACGAAGCCTGTGAACTGGTAGAGACATTCCCTGACTGATCGGCGGATTCCACTTCGAAGAAATATTCCGTTCCCGGAGTTAATCCTGTAAGCGTTACGGAATGCGACGTAACTGAACCTGTCCCACTATCCATCGAACCTAACGTAGCAGTTGGCCCGTAATTTACCACAGAGGTTGCCGCCTCATCCGTAGTCCAGGTGATGGTTGCTTCCGTTTCGGTGATAGAACTGCTTGCAATTGATGTAATTACCGGCGGAGTGACATCGGCAGCAGGAATATTCGCAGGATCACCATTATTTGGGGCAACGGCCCAGTCTGCTCCGGTATCTGTGTCAGTTGTTACCGGTGATCGGTATATCGACTCTCCTGTAGCTGCCGTTGGTCCGCTTCCCCAACCGGTTGGGACTCCCGAAGAAGCGCCTCCTTCCCAGGCTACAGCGTCCACTTCTGCACCGGATCCATCTGTAAGGATTAATGCGTCGCCACTGTTATTCAGGGCAGGAATTGACCCGTATTGACTTGCGGCTATTCCGTAGATCGCGGTAAATCCCGCTTCATTACTTGCAACCACAAAATATGACCCGGCTCCGATCACACTTCCTGCCGGAAATGTATAGGATGATCCGGTACCGTTGTTATCGGTGATCGTATATCCGGCCAGATCCAGCGAGCCCGATCCTCCGTTATATAACTCGATCCATTCCTCATCACTATCTGTTCCGGGAGTGTCGTAAAAGATCTCAGAGAACACAACCGTTCCTGTTCCCCCGGTTCCGGATTGTGTGGTTGTAAATGAGTATCCACCGGATGAACTATTATTCCCGGAACCATCCGTGCTGCTTACCTGAAAAAAATACGTGGTGTTAGCGCTAAGTCCGGTTAGTAGTACACTGTGACTAGTGGTGGCGCCGGAAGTACTTTGTGAAGAACCATAACCTGTAGTCAGCCCATAGTCTACCAGGGAGCTGGATGATTCGTCAGTAATCCAGGTTATCGTTGCGCTATTAGATCCGATATTTCCTGCCTGCACCGATGAGATAACAGGAGGGGTTATATCCGGTGTACCGGTATTTCCATCCGGAAAAAAGGCTCTTCTAACTAACGATGTGTCCAGAATAAACGGGTTTTCATTTCCCTGATATCCGGCAATTGAAGAACTTCGCGCCAATTCAGCTGCATCTACAGGATCGGCGTAATGCCATTGATAAAGGTCGTCTTTCTGTAGTTCAAAGAAACTCTGTGTTGCGGCACTTTGGTAAATGGCATTGAAATAAAAGACAGCGCGCGCAGCATTTCCTTTATGTTGTTCCCGGGGTTCAAAAGCCGTACTACCATAGTTTTCTGCATACAGATCGATATTATTGGTTGGAATTGAACTTTGAGACTGATCCAGATAATACCAGGTATCGGTAAGGTTATCATCGATCTCGCCTAAGGGATCGTTGTTTCTCGCGCTGTTTACATTCGATTTTGTGGGAAACAAATGGTGTAAGTCGGATCGCTGAGGCTCCACTCCCGCACCCATACTCTGGGGCCAGGTGTGCTCTGCATTGATCCCTTTATTGTAAGCGTCTGTACTCGGGTCTGCATTCGGATCCAGAGTAATGGTGTACCCGGTATACACACCCGATACATTACCGTTCACATTATCAATAATACCATACATGATATCTCTGGCATTATCATAGCCCAGTGTTTGGGCCGGAGTATAATTCTGCTGCAGATAATCGATCAACGCCTGTCCTTCAAGTCCCGCACCAATTGTCTGGTTTTGAGCTTGAGCCGGATTAGTGATTGAAAGAAGTGCAAACAATGCTAAATAGACGTACGCATTCCATGCGCCGGACAGTTTCCTGCCATAGAGTAATCCTACCATAGATGAGTTTTATTTTATTCTGATTTAATGCCCTTCTTGTGGTGACAGTGATTTTACGGATCACCGGTGGATGCTCCCCAACCATATTTCGGGGATTACACATTTAGCTAGGTGGCGTGGTATTCTAAGCATTAGTTAGCAACTTTGCATAACCAAACTGTTAATTAGTTGCTATATATAACCCATTATTATTGTGGATAACTCTCTAACCGTCTGACATAAAATATGTTAAGAAAAGCAGCCGAATAAATTTTTAGATAAGATTTTTTCGCTATATAAATAAACTATGTCGTTATGCAAACCTGTCTGCCAGTCGATTGATCAAATAACCGGACTCATTCAGCGCCTGAGTTGCGAATTTTCCGAAGAAATCGGTAACGCCTTCAAACTCGCGGATAAACCCTTCCCGGTCATTATTCTTAACCAGTTCTGCCAGCTTTTGATGATGCTCAAAAAAGTTTGTTAACAGATCTCTGCGATCCTCATTGGCAAAAACGATATCTGCATACAGCTCAGCGCTTTGAGCGAATATCCTGCCTGTCATCATTAACTCTGCCCGGTAAATAGGAGAGGAAAATTGAAGCATATCTGAAGGCTTCAGATCATATCGCTCCATGAACGATCCGTGGAGTAATGCCACAAAGTGACGAAGTCCCTGCACCAGGTGCATTACATGATCATGTTTTTCCGGGTCTGCTTCAATAATGCGCATTCCCCACAACTCACACTGCTTGATAAACCAATCCGCCTGCTCCCCGTTTCTGGCCGGACAAACTACCATCAACTGCTTGGATAAATTCTCAACATCCGGGCCGTGCATTGGGTGCAGCCCAACTACCGGTCCTACATGAGATTCCAGCATAGCCTGAATTGGAAATGCTTTATTTGAAGTGAAATCAGCCAGTATGGTTTCAGGTCGTAATCGCCCGCTCAAACGCTCGATTACAGCCTTTGTCACATTGATCGGAACCGTTATTATGATCATATCCGCAATCTCTGCCAATTCCTCTAATTCGTGCCAGTTTCCTTTATCGATGCTATAAGCATGGTGGCCGGTTTGTGAGGTCATACGTTTATACAACTCACCCATCCCTCCATCACCCCCAATGTAAACAATGTGTTTGGGCTCCTCGGTCGAAATCGGAAACTTTGCCTGAGACTGACTGTCCCTGGAAGAACTCATGATCATTCGTAGAAAATCATCGGCCCAGTCGGGATCTATTCCCTTTTGTTCGGCTAGTTTTCTAAATGCTGCACTTTTGGCTTCTTCTCGTTCCGGAACAAATACCGGAAGTTTGTTTTCTACTTTTCTGCGAATAACATCCTGTACCGTTTTTGCCCGCTCGGCCAGCAGGTCAAGGATCTCTTCGTCAATTTCATCAATTCGCTTTCTGGGAGTATCAAGCTCCTTATGTTGATGGGGCATAGTCACATATTTTGTTCGAGTGCTGAAAATACATAACCGCTCACTAAATGTTTGCTTATTTATTGGATTAAAATTGACTGTTCTACAATGAAAACAACTTTAAGATTGTTTTAAGAACCTTAACATAAAACCAAGTACCTTTAAGATTCGCGTAAACGCTAAAACACTCTTACATGTCCGAATTTAATCTTCAATCACCATTTCAACCGGCGGGGGATCAACCAACTGCCATTGCCGATCTAACGGAAGGGATCAACGCCGGGGATAAATTTCAGACATTATTAGGGATCACGGGATCAGGTAAAACCCGCACCATTGCCAGTGTAATTGAGAATGTTCAAAAACCCACACTGGTTATGAGTCATAATAAAACGCTTGCGGCCCAGCTATTTAGAGAGCTCAGCGATTTCTTTCCGGATAACCGGGTAGAGTTCTTTATCAGTTACTACGACTATTACCAACCCGAAGCGTACTTGTCGGCACAGGATAAATACATCGAAAAAGATCTGTCGATTAATGAAGAGATCCAGCGACTGAGGCTGCGGGCTACCAGCTCTTTGCTATCCGGCAGGAGGGATGTGATCATCGTTTCATCGGTTAGTTGTATCTATGGTATCGGATCACCATCGGAGTATGCAAAACTGATCGTTAATCTGCGAACCGGAATGGAGATCCCCCGCAACAAACTGCTTTATGATATGGTGGATCTTCATTACACCCGCAACGATCATGATTTCAGGCGTGGAGTTTTCCGTGTTCGCGGGGATGTTATTGATGTTTTTCCGGCATATTCTGATGAAGGTCTTCGGATCTCTATGTGGGGGGATGAAGTAGAAAAACTTCAGCTGTTTGATGTGGATACCGGTAATATTATTGAAGAAGTACAGGAGTTTAAGATCTATCCGGCTTCCCATTATGTAACTACCAAAAGTCGCCTGGAACAATCGATACAGCAGATTCGCGAAGAATTGCAATGGCGTACAAAAGTGTTGATCGATGAAGAAAAATTTCTTGAAGCAAAACGCCTGGAACAGCGCACGTTGTTTGATATTGAAATGATACAGGAGGTGGGGTATTGCTCCGGTATCGAGAACTACTCCAGATATTTAAGTGCCCGTAAACCAGGAGAACGACCTTTCTGTTTGCTTGATTATTTTCCGGATGATTTCATGATCGTGGTGGATGAAAGTCATCAGACCATTCCTCAGATCTCGGCTATGTACGGGGGAGACCGCTCCAGAAAAGTTCAACTCGTGGAGCATGGATTCCGGCTGCCTTCAGCTCTGGATAACCGTCCGCTCACTTTCGATGAATGGGAGGGACTCGTTAATCAGGCTATTTTTGTAAGTGCAACCCCATCCGACTACGAACTTGAAAAGAGTGGTGGCGTTTATGCAGAGCAGATCATCCGTCCTACCGGGTTGATGGAACCGGAGATCGAAGTACGACCACTAGGCAATCAGGTGGATGACCTGATGGAGGAGATCAGAATTCGTGTGGCTAAAAAAGAACGCGTGCTGGTTATCACATTAACAAAACGTCTGAGTGAGGAACTCAGTGAATATCTTAAAAATGTGGGGATCTCGGCGGCCTACATGCACAGTGAACTTGACGCCCTCGAGCGTATCGAAGTATTGTATAAGTATCGACGAGGAGATTATGATGTGCTGGTAGGAATTAACCTGCTTCGTGAAGGGATCGATATCCCTGAATTGAGTTTGGTTGCCATCATGGATGCGGATAAAGAAGGATTCCTTCGTTCAGAAACTTCCCTGTTTCAGATCGTTGGGCGTGCAGCACGTAATGCTAAAGGTAGAGCCATTCTTTATGCAGATAAGATTACAGACAGCATGAAGAAAGTGATCGATGAAACGAATCGCCGTCGTAAGATACAGGAAGAGTACAATAAGGAACATGGTATCACCCCAACCACCGTTCAAAAAGAATTAAAACCATTGGTAGATCCGGCTCTGATCTCCAATCAAAAATTCGATTTTGGTCAGGAAGCACAGAAACAAGCCGAGCAGGATTATCTGGAAAGTATCAAGGTGGCAGAAGATGGAATTCAGTACAAACCGAACCCTGCCATGCATGAGGTGACCTTTGAGAGTAAGGAAAAACTGATCGAGCATTTGCGCGAAACCATGATCAATGCAGCGAAGAATATGGAATTTGAGGAAGCTGCCAGAATCAGAGATCAGATCGAAAAACTGAACAAAGAGCTCTAAAAACATCTCGGATACAAAGAGAGGGCAGACGATCAGGTCTGCCCCCTGAGGGATTTATGGAGTCAAATTTTAAAAAGCTGTACTGACAACAGTTGAAATCCGAATTTATTATTCAGCTTTTCCAACTTTCTTGCACAGGGCAGCTAATGTCTCCAGTTCCTCAGAGGTCAGAGCCGAAAATTCATGTACGATGTTATTAAGGTGAACGGGAAAGTATTTTTCAATGAACTTTTCGCCTTCTTTGGTCAGGGAAATGATCACAGCTCTGCGATCTTCAGGATTTTGTTTCCTTTCCACATAACCACGCTTGATCAGGTTGTCGATCACCATCGTAATATTACCACCACTCTTCAGGATCTTTGCGCCTAATTCCCGCTGATTCTGGCAACCAAGATGATAGAGTGCTTCTAATATACCGAACTGACTTTCAGTGATATTTTCTTCCGACATTTTGCGGCTAAGCCGGTTCGAGATACTATTCGATGCCCTCATCAATTTAATGAAGGCGTTTAATGTATCTACTTCTCGTTGTGTTCCTTTATAGTGCGTTGGCATGACACAAATAACGCCATTTGTTTAATATTAAACAACCCGGAAATCGTGTTTATTACCCGTCTAAATAACGATTACAGCTTATAGGTGATCGAGACCGGAACATGATCGGACATATCCCATTTCTTTTCGATTTCCGCCTCCACTGCTTTTTCAGCCAGTGCCGGAGTAGCCATATGGTAGTCGATCCGCCAGCCCTTATTTCGTTGTTTCGATGCGGCCCGGTAACTCCACCACGAATATAGATCTGTTTCTCCGGGATGCAGTTTTCGGAAAACATCTTCAAAACCCGTCTCCAAAAAGTCCGTTACCCACTGTCTTTCCTCTGGCAGGAATCCGGATGTTTTGTGCTGCTTATCGGGATTGTGAATGTCGATCTCGGTATGACAAATATTGAAATCGCCACACACTACCGTTGGCTTTGGATCGTCGTTGAACCGGGAAGTGAATGAAGTGAATTCATCCAGAAATTTCATCTTCATATCCTGGCGGACATCACCGGTAGTCCCACTGGGGAAGTAGGCAGAAATTACCCGGATGTTTTCGAATTCACAGGTAAGAACACGTCCTTCGGCATCGATCCAATCAACACCAATACCTTCCTGAATGGAAACCGGATTTTCTTTACTAAAGATCGCCACTCCGGAATAGCCTTTCTTCTCGGCAACATAATAGGCCTCGTGATATTCCAATTCTTTCAATTCTGCAGGAACCTGATCAATGTCAGCCCTTAATTCCTGAAAGCAAATAATATCAGGCGCAGATTCTTCGATCCACTCCATCAGTCCTTTTTTAAAGGCGGCGCGAACTCCGTTTATATTATAAGAACTGATCTTCATCTCATACTCCTTTTAGTATGGCAAATTTTCGCTTACCAACTTTAAGGACCACTTCTTCGCCGGCTTTCATGGCTAGTTCCAGAGCAAAATCTTCAACCTTTTCATCATCCAGACTAACACCGCCTTGTTTGATCAATCGCTTGGTCTCCCCATTACTTGGTGAAAAGTTCAGCTCTTTAATTACATCCATCAATCTAGCGGATTCTCCGGCGGTCAATTCAAATTCCGGAGCATCATCCGGTACGCTTTTATTGATCACCGTTTGTTCGAAGTGTTTACGCGCATCTTTCGCAGCTTCTTCACCGTGATACATCTTCACGATCGTAAAGGCCAGATCATGTTTAGCATTTCGGGGGTCTTTCTCTGCTTTATCCTTTACCGCGGGTAATTCATCGATCGGAACATCGGTTACCAACTCATAATAAGTGTAGATTAGATCATCTGGAATGGACAGTGATTTTCCGTACATATCATTCGGGTTTTCATCGATCCCGATATAGTTGTCATACGATTTCGACATTTTAGCGGACCCGTCCGTACCTACTAGTAATGGCATCATCAAGCATACCTGCTGATCCAGATCACTGTCTTTCTGTAATTGTCGGCCTACCAAAAGGTTAAATTTCTGGTCGGTACCTCCTAACTCCACATCACTTTGCAGGTGTACAGAATCCTGACCTTGTGCTAACGGATACAAAAATTCATGCAAGGAGATCGCCTCTTTGTTCTCAAATCGTTTCGAGAAATCGTCCCGCTCGATCATCCGGGCAACCGTCATCTTTGAGGTCAATCCGATCACATCCATAAAACTCATAGAGCCCAGCCAATCTGCATTATTTACCAAAGTAAGCTTCTCCAGGTCGAGGATCTTTTTAGCTTGCTCAATGTAGGTTTTAGCATTTTCTTCAACCTCTTCGGAGGTGAGCGGCGGCCGGGTAGAATTTCTGCCGGTTGGATCACCGATCATTGCAGTAAAACCACCAATTATAAGTATGGCCTCATGTCCCAGATCCTGGAATTGTCGCAGTTTTCTCAGGATCACAGAGTGACCCAGATGCAGATCGGGGCGGGTTGGATCCACCCCTAATTTGATCTTAAGAGGCTTGTTCTCTTTTTTAGATTTCTTGAGCTTCTCAACCAGCTCTTCAACAGGAACGATCTCAACGGTTCCTCTTTTAATGATCTCGATTTGTTCTTCAACAGGAAGAAATGCCATTATTCGCTAATTATCGTTTAGAAATGGTAGATTTTCTACCGGGTTATAGTTGCTTAAATTTTCTTTGAGTGTCTCGGTATAGCCTTCGGTTCCGGGTATCACAAAAGCTAGTGCATCATATGCCCATGGCCCCACATAAATGATATAAGGATATAACATTGAGTTATCGCGGATCTCTTCTTTCGGGATATTAAAACCAGCCAGTAACAAAAGAATGGTACTTATGATCATCCCGCTTTTCAGTACACCGAAAGCGCCGCCTAGAATTCTATTTACCATACTTAAATTTACGGCTTTCAACAATTCCTTTGTTAAATAGCCTATCAGTGCAATGATAAGTAGCGTACCAAGAAATAATATAGCCGCAGATAAAAACGGAATATAAGGAGTGGCATTATCCTCAAAAAATGGTGTTAACATACCACTTAATGTATCCATGTATTTAAAAGTGAGAAATATTGCCAGAGTGATCCCGACAATATTCAGGACCTCTTTTACCAAACCATTCACCGCACCGCGATATGCAAAATATAAAAGTGGTACGGCTATGATGAGATCCAATATTTCCATGGTTATTATCCGGCTAATTCTTCTTTTACTAAGCGGCTAACCAGCGCTCCGTCTGCTTTACCTTTTAGTTGCCCCATCAGCGGGCCCATTACCTTACCCATATCCTGGGGTCCGGTTGCACCCATGGCCGAAATTTTTTCTTTAACAATTGCCCGAACCTCATCTTCTCCCATCATTTCCGGCAAATAGGTTTCAATGATCGCTAATTCCTTTTCTTCGTTAGCTACCAGATCTTCCCGGCCACCCTGCTGAAATTGGGTTATAGATTCTTTGCGTTGTTTTGCGGCTTTGGTTATAACCTGAAGTGCATCCTCATCAGACAGCTCTGCTTTACCACCCTGACGTTGTTCGATCTCTTTTTCCATCAGTTTGGCTTTCAGTGAACGAAGTACCTGCAGTTTGTCCTGCTCTTTAGCCTTCATCGCATCCTTAAGATCTGCCATTATTTGGTCTTTAATACTCATAACATGCTCACATTTTTAGTTGGAAAATAAGCAAAAAAAAAGGTTACACAATCAGCTTGCGTAACCTTAAAATTCATAACCAGTACGTTATCAAGCTTTATTTTTGTCAATAAAGTCTTTCACATTATCCTGATCAATCATTACCTCACGGTAACTGTACTTACCACTCTCATTTTTAGTTGAAAGAATGACCTTAGCCATCCTGCGAGCGGATGCTTTCTGCTGTAATGCTTCTGAACCGAATACTTGTTTCTTAGCCATTGTTCAACTTATTTAATTTCTTTATGTGTGGTATGCTTACGAAGAACCGGGTTGTATTTTTTTAATTCCAGGCGCTCTGTAGTGGTACGGCGATTTTTGGTTGTCACATAACGTGATGAACCTGGCTTCTCTGTACACTCTAGAATGACCTGAACTCTGTTTCCTTTTGCCATTGTTCTATACTTCTTTTAAAAGGGTTCCTTTTCTACGAGCGTCTTTCAGTACGGCTGTGATCCCTTTCTTGTTGATGGTTCTCAGCGTTTTAGCAGATACTTTCAAAGTGATCCACTTATCTTCTTCTGGTACGTAGAAGCGTCGTTTTTGTAAATTCAGATGAAAGCGATGTTTCGTCTTGTTATTAGACTTTGAAGAACGGAAACCGTTCATCGCTTTTTTACCTGTAATATCGTCTCTTCGCGACATCGTTTCTTGGGTTATTCAATTTTTGAGATAGACACCAAAGATATAGCTATAATTCTCAAAATTCAACGCCCGTAACACCAAAAATTCATAAAAATCGAGTTATCCACCATTTTTAATATTTATCCACACCTTTTTTGAATAAAAAATTCTTCCAAATTTAGCCCCTGCCTGCTTATCTCAGTTTTTTTCGATATTGACCCTGTCTATTTTTGTTTTTGACCTTAATAGCCCTATTTTCCCAAATCAATCTACTCATCTAACCAAGCTATCACCCTATTTTTATGGCAAATAACAATAATTCCGACTACAAGGCTTCGAATATACAGGTTTTAGAGGGTCTTGAGGCGGTTAGAAAGCGCCCTGCGATGTATATCGGGGACACAGGTCAACGCGGGCTTCACCACTTAATTAATGAGGTAGTAGATAATTCTATTGATGAAGCTCTTGCCGGCCATTGTGATCACATCATAGTTCGTATTAATAAAGACGGTTCACTAACTGTTGAGGACAACGGTCGTGGTATCCCGGTTGATATGCACCCTAAACTTGGAATCCCTGCTGTTGAGGTGGTCTTAACAAAATTGCACGCTGGTGGTAAATTTGACAAGGATACATATAAGGTATCCGGTGGTCTGCACGGGGTGGGTGTGAGTTGTGTGAACGCTCTTGCCACATGGTTCAAAGCTGAAATTCATCGTGATGGCGAAATTCATACCATGCAATTCGAACGTGGTATCACTAAAGATCCGCTTTCAGTTATCGGTAAAACTGATAAGACCGGTACGTTTATCACGTTTATGCCGGACCCAACCATCTTTACTCAGACGGTAGAATTCAAATTCAATATTATCGCTGAGCGCATGAGAGAATTAGCCTTCCTGAATCCGGAAGTAACTATAGAACTCATCGATGAACGCGAAGAGGATCCTGATTTAGGTCAGGAAACCTACCATTACGAGGGCGGATTAAAAGATTTTGTTACTTATTTAGATGAGGCCCGTGAATCAACCATGCCGGAACCGATCTTTATTACCGGGGAAGTTGAGGGTGTACCCGTAGATCTGGCCATGCAGTATAATTCTTCGTATGCTGAGAATGTGCACTCTTATGTTAACAACATTAATACCCGCGAAGGGGGGACACACGTTTCCGGTTTCAGAAGAGCGCTTACTCGCTGTTTGAAAAACTATGCAGATAAGAACGGTCTTATTAAATCTAATAGTAAGGTCTCCATCTCGGGTGAAGATTTCCGTGAGGGACTGACCGCTGTTTTGAGTGTTAAAGTTGGTGAGCCACAGTTTGAAGGCCAGACCAAAACAAAACTTGGTAACTCTGAGGTTCAAAGCGCCGTAGAAGTTACTGTTTATGATCAGCTTAATGAATATTTAGAGCAAAATCCCAAGATCGCTAAAAAGGTGATTGAGAAAGTGGTGCTCGCTGCTGAAGCCCGGGAAGCGGCACGAAAAGCCCGGCAACTTGTTCAACGCAAAAGTGTGATGAGTGGTGGCGGTCTCCCCGGTAAACTGGCCGATTGCTCTATTAAAGACCCTGAACATAGCGAGATCTACCTGGTGGAGGGTGACTCTGCGGGTGGTTCTGCAAAAATGGGCCGAAACCGTAGTTTTCAGGCTATTCTTCCTCTTCGTGGTAAGATCCTGAATGTTGAAAAAGCCAAGATCAACAAGATCCTCGAGAATAAAGAAATTCAGGCAATGATCACTGCACTTGGGTCCGGTATCGGTCACAGTGAGGAAGAATTTGAGATCGAAAAACTTAGATACCACAAGATCATTATCATGACGGATGCTGACGTGGATGGCTCTCACATTCGAACCCTTTTACTCACTTTCTTTTACCGATATATGCGCCCGATCGTTGAAGGCGGCTATGTATATATAGCAACGCCTCCTTTATATAGATTAACAGCCGGTAAAAATATTGATTATGCCTGGGATGATGATACCCGGGACAAGCTTATCAAAGAATTAAAGAAGGGTAAGCGTAAATTCGATGTTTCCCGGTACAAGGGGCTTGGTGAGATGAACCCGGAACAGCTTTGGGAAACCACCATGGATCCCGAAACCCGTACACTGCAACAGGTTACGATTGAAAGTGCTGCCGGCGCAGACAAGATGTTCTCAACCTTAATGGGTGATGATGTTACACCCCGACGCGAGTTCATCGAACGTAATGCGAAATACGCCAATCTCGACATCTAATCAAATTCTGAACCACTCATACTTACTTAAAGAAGACTTTTATATATGGCCAGAGAAAAAATTATACCAATAACCATTGAAGATGAAATGCAATCATCCTACATCGATTATTCGATGTCGGTTATTGTGTCGCGGGCGCTGCCTGATGTAAGAGATGGTCTTAAACCTGTACACCGCCGTGCTCTATTCGGCATGAACGATCTTGGAATGCTTCATAACAGGGGGTACAAGAAAAGTGCCCGTATTGTGGGTGAGGTATTAGGTAAGTATCACCCGCATGGTGATTCTGCTGTGTATGATACCATTGTTCGTATGGTACAGGATTTCTCCCTTCGCTATCCTTTGTGTGATGGTCAGGGAAACTTCGGCTCTGTGGATGGTGATTCCGCAGCCGCTATGCGTTATACCGAAGTTCGTATGGATCGAATTGCAGAAGAGCTGCTTAACGATATCAATAAAGAAACGGTAGATTATCAACCGAACTTTGATGATACACTTCAGGAGCCTACGGTACTTCCCGGTACATTACCGAACTTATTGGTGAATGGTTCTTCGGGTATTGCAGTAGGTATGGCCACCAACATGGCTCCTCATAACTTACCCGAAGTCATCAACGGTATTAAATCCTATATCGATAATCCTGATATCGAGATCAAGCAATTGATGGAACATATTACCGCTCCTGATTTTCCTACCGGTGGTATCATTTATGGCTACGAAGGGGTAAAAGAGGCATATGAAACCGGTCGTGGTAAGATCACACTTAGAGCGCGCGCTAATACAGAGGAATTACGTGGGGGCCGTGAACAGATCGTTATTACGGAGATCCCGTATCAGGTCAACAAGAGTACTCTTATAGAAAAGATCGCTCAACTCGTAAATCACGAGAAGATCACTGAAATTTCTGAGGTCAGAGATGAGTCTGACCGCGAAGGTATGCGTGTTGTGATCGTATTGAAGCGTTCTGCAAATGCCGGCGTTGTTCTTAATCAGCTGTACAAATACACACAAATGCAGACCACCTTTGGGGTGATCAATCTTGCGTTGGTACAGGGCCGGCCAAAAGTAATGAATCTGAAGGAGCTCATTTATCATTACGTTGAGCACCGTATCGAGATCATTATCAGACGAACTATTTACGATCTTGAAGCTGCCGAAGCCCGGGCACATATCCTGGAAGGTCTTAAGATCGCTCTTGATAATCTTGATGAGGTAATTAAAACGATCCGCGCATCTAAAAATCCTCAGGAAGCTAATGTTGAGTTACGTAAGAAGTTTGCACTGACCGACATTCAGGCTAAGGCTATTCTGGAAATGAGACTCCAGAAGCTTACCGGATTAGAGCGTGACAAGATCGATACTGAATACAAAGATATCGTAGAAAAGATCAATGAATATCGTTCTATTCTCTCAAGCCGTGATCGTCAGACGGAGATCATCAAAGAAGAATTGGATGATCTTTCTGCCCGCTATGGTGATGAGCGCAGAACTCAGATCGTTTATTCGGCTGAAGATTTCAGTGTAGAAGATATGATCGCTGATGAAGATGTTGTAGTTACCATTTCAAACAAAGGATTCATCAAACGAATGCCTGTAAGCGGTTACCGTCGTCAACGTCGGGGTGGAAAAGGAATGAAGGGAACCACTACGCGCGACGAGGAATATGTAGAACATCTGTTTGTTGCCACTAATCACAACTACATTTTATTCTTTACAGAAAAAGGCAAGTGTTACTGGCTTAAAGTTTATGAGATTCCGGAAGGTGGGCGCTTGGCTCGTGGCCGCGCCATAGTTAACCTTATTGAACTGGATAAGGATGATAACATTAAAGCATTTGTTCCTGTTAAAACGCTCGACGATGAAGAGTATGTGAACAGTCAATCTATCGTGATGTGTACCGAAGAGGGACAGATCAAAAAGACAAAGCTGGAAGCTTACAGCCGTCCCCGCCGTGATGGTATCATCGCCATCAATATAAAAGAAGGGGACAGCCTGCTGGCTGCTGAACTCACCGACGGCGACAGTAATATTATTCTTGCTAATAAAGATGGCCGGGCTATTCGCTTCCACGAAAGTGATGTTCGTGAAATGGGTAGAAACACTTCCGGTGTTCGCGGTATGTCTTTAGGTAAAGATGATCGTATTGTTGATATGGTGGTTATCAAGAATACTCACGAAGCCACTGTGCTCGCCATCTCAGAAAATGGCTATGGTAAACGTTCACTTGTTGACGATTACAGAGAACAATCTAGAGGCGGTAAAGGAGTGATTACACTTAAGATAACTCCCAAGACTGGTAATCTGATCGCCCTCAAAGAAGTTACTGATCAGGATGACCTGATGGTTATAACTGAGGGTGGAAAGGTGATCAGAATGAGCTGTAGCGGAATCAGAACCATGGGTCGAAATACTCAGGGTGTCCGGATCATGCGTTTAGATTCGAGCGAAGCTATCGCCGCAGTTACTCGGGTTGTAAATGAAGAGGAAGACGAAGAAGTATAATATCTCCTCTTTAAAAGTTTACATTAAAAAAGCCCCGGTCAGTTTTTGACCGGGGCTTTTTATTTGGCTGAAAGTTTCAATGAACAGTGTGCTGTCAGATGTCCAGCATTTTTTTGAGGAGCTCATTTCTCTTGATCTTCAACTGTTCCGGTTCTTCAATTTCAACATCCTCTCCAAATTGAAGCAACCATCTGTTGATATAGTCCAGGTTATCGAATTCGAACGTCACCTTTATTTTTTTAGATTTTTCATCGGATTCCTTAAAAATTTTAGCCGGTAAATTTGCCCTGAAACGCTCTATCTCAGATTTTGAGACCAATAGTATTACTTTTTGCGAAGTGCTGTCAGAACGGAAAATTAAGTCCTCTACGGAGATTTTATTTTTAATCGCTACAATTTCTTCCAGAATCCGGATCTCTCGCATATTTTGAAGTATAAAATTCCGGATTTCCCCTCTTAGGTGAGATCGACCGATCATATTCCAATGGTCTTCAAAAAATACGAGAAGAAGAGGGTCTACTTTTCTTATCTCCGTCTTTCCTGATTTTGTGGTGTATTGAAACTCCACTCTTTTTTTCTGAGCGATCGCACTACTAAGCAGATACCAGTCTCCGCCTTTCTTTTTTTCCGCTCCAAATTTCATGTAAGGATCAACGATCGTTCTCTCTTCCAACGAACTCATCAGTTCTTTAAGATCATCCGGTAGTACGTTTTTGATCTTAAGTTCCACACCATGCGCATCATTCACCAACTGTTCATCTATCTGAGATTTTACAAAATTCAATCCCACCATAATTGTAGCTAATTCTTTCGGGGTAAACATCAGGGGCGGAACTTTATACCCTGGCATTACGCCATAACCGGCATACTTATCCCAGGTTACCGGTACATTTATCTCTTGTAACGCATTGAAATCTCTAAATATAGTGCGTCTGCTTACTCCAAATTTCTCTGCGATCTCTTCAACGGTTAATTTTCTTCCCGGCTGCTGAAGCAGCAGCATTAATTTTAATCTTCGTTCAGAGCTTTTCATTATTTCTTGATAGTACTACAATTGCTTTTCCTGAATAGAACGAAGAATTAAGCACTTCATCAAGATGATAAATGGTCATTTTGAGAGGCTTATCTATGTTCCGAATCTCATCTGCAGCCTCCGATGCCCCCTTTAAAAATATCAAAGAATCCCAGGGCTTAGTTCCGATTAAGTCCCACAACTCATAGAGCTTGAACGCATGCTTTGTAACCACCACTGAACCGGGACTAATTGTTAGATCGGAGATCGAGCCGGTATTAGTGATCACATTACCACATTTAACTTTTAATACCATCTGTTTTACCGCCATGATCTTTTTTGTGACGATATCATTGAGCACAAAACTCTTTTTGGGATTACAAATAGCCAATGGAATTCCCGGTAATCCACCGCCTGTCCCGGTGTCAATAATAGATTCGGCTTTTTTAAACTCATCTACACTCGCAATCAACAATGAATGAGCAATGTGTTCTTCTGCCGTTTCACGTGAAACATCCCGGCTGACAAGATTTATTTTTTTATTCCACCACAATAATTGCTCTGAGTACACGTCCAGGGCCTGTGCGTTTTTCTCAATGAGTTTTTCAATATAACTAACCTGATTAGTCGATAGGGTGGTATTTACTATGGAATGTTTCACATGAAACATCAGCTTTTCAAGTAAACTAACAAGACTGAAACATCACTGGCACTTACACCACTAATTCTGCTTGCCTGACCAATGGTTTCCGGTTTGATCTTACTTAGCTTTTGAAATCCTTCCGTGGATAGACTCTTAATTCTGGAATAGTCCATGGATTCAGGAATTCTCGTGTTCTCTTTTTCACTTAATTCCTTCACCATTTCAAACTCTTTCTGTATATAACCGGAATACTTGACCTGTATCTCTACCTGCTCTTTGACGAATTTATCTTGTGTTATCCCGTCTACCAGAGACTTTAATTCCTTATCGGCATCGATTATATCATTGATCCCGATCTCAGGCCGGGTAAGTACCGTATATGCTTTTACCGGTTGAGAAAGGGGAGTAGTGCCCTGTTTTTTGAGCATTGCATCCATATTCTCCGGTCTAACCGTGTAATTCTGAAACAGATCGTTAAGTTTATCAATTGCCTCTTTCTTGATTCTAAACTTATTATATCGCTCCTCATCTGCCAAGCCAATCTTATAACCAAGCTCCGTAAGACGCAGATCCGCATTATCCTGTCTTAACAAAATTCTATGCTCTGCCCTTGAGGTAAACATTCTATAGGGTTCTTCGGTCCCTTTATTGATCAGATCATCGATCAATACCCCAATATAAGCTTCACTTCTTTTCAGTATAAATTCATCTTTTCCCTGAACTTTTAGTGCCGCATTAATACCAGCCATCAAACCCTGACAAGCAGCTTCTTCATACCCAGTTGTTCCATTAATTTGCCCGGCAAAATAGAGTCCTTCTACACGCTTAGTCTCTAACGTTCTTTTAATTTGATGCGGTGGGAAGTAATCATATTCAATGGCATACCCGGGCCGAATCATGAGTGCGTTCTCAAACCCGGGGATCTTCTTTAAAGACGTTACCTGTGTTTCTTCAGGAAGTGAGGTAGAGAATCCATTCAAATACATTTCATAAGTATTCCAACCTTCCGGTTCCAGAAACAGCTGATGTCGTTCTTTATCAGCAAAACGATTGATCTTATCCTCAATACTTGGACAATATCTGGGACCGATTGATTTAATTCTTCCATTAAACATCGGACTTCTGTCAAAACCGGTCTTTAATTCATCGTGAACATCCAGGTTGGTATATCCGATCCAGCAATTCAATTGTTCATCAACAGATGGCAATGGACCTTCAGTCATAAATGAAAATGGGGAGGGATCTTCATCTCCAAACTGAACTTCCAGTTTTGAATAATCTACCGTTCTTCCATCAATTCTTGGGGGAGTACCCGTTTTCAACCGGCCAACTTCAAAACCAAGTTTTTCCAATGCGGCAGTTATACCTATAGATGCCCGTTCACCTGAACGCCCACCACCATATTGTGCTTCACCTATATGGATGATGCCATTCAAAAATGTACCACTGGTCAGAACTACCGCATTTGCATAAATTTCCTGACCCGTTTGTGTGATTACACCTGTAACCTTTCCATCATCAGAAATTAAATCGGTTACATTATCCTGGCGGAAAAATAAATGCTCTTTTTGTTCCAGCATCTCTCTCATGATCCGGGAGTATTCCATTCGATCACTCTGACAACGGGGGCTCCACATAGCCGGCCCCTTACTGCGATTTAGCATTCGGAACTGTACCCCTGAACTATCACTAACTATTCCGGATAAGCCACCAAGCGCATCAATTTCCCTAACCAACTGTCCTTTAGCCACACCGCCCATTGCCGGATTACAAGACATTTTTGCAATCGCTTCCAGGTTCATGGTAATTAGCAATGTCTTAGCACCAAGCTGTGCAGCTGCACCTGCAGCTTCGCTACCCGCATGACCAGCGCCAACTACAATTACATCATAATGAGAGTATAAACTTGACATTAGTTATTGTTTATTATGTTCTTAGAACATTTTAGATTAGCCACCATACTACAAATAGAAAAAAAGCTCTGAACTAACAAGTAATTCAGAGCTTTCTGCGATCCGGAAGGGACTCGAACCCTCGACCTCCTGCGTGACAGGCAGGCGTTCTAACCAACTGAACTACCGGACCATGTTTTTGAGAGCATCAAATATACACAGGTATTCAATTTGATGTCAACCAAAAAACCAATTTTTCTGAGATTTTTATAGAAGCCCCTCAATTGCGCTCTTAAGCTCTTTACTGTTCGGTTTAACACCGCTTCTGAACCTTCTAACGAGATTTCCTTCCTTATCAATGAGAAATTTTTCGAAATTCCATTTGATATCACCTTCAAAATCCTCGTTTGGTTGAGAAGTTAAATAACTAAAGAGCGGCGCCTGATCATCACCAATCACAGACACCTTTGAAGCCATTGGGAAACTTACCCCATATTCAAGTGTGCAAAATTGTTTGATCTCTTCATTCGAACCGGGCTCCTGACCTTTAAAATTATTGGCCGGAAAACCGATAATAACTAGTCCATCATCCTGATATTCTTCGTAGATCTCCTGGAGGCCTTCGTATTGAGGAGTGTAACCACATTTTGAAGCTACATTCACGATCATAATAACTTTACCTTCATATTTCGCCAGAGAGAATTCTTTTCCATCAATATCGGTTAGTTTAAAATCGTATAGAGAGTTATCATTCGCGGGCATAACACTGATTAAAAGAGTTAGTAGTAGTGAAACAATTATTTTCATATGATTGCCTGATTGTTTTCGTTTATTGCTGAACCTATACTAAAGTTAAAATCATTCCAAATGAGTAAAAACTTCCTCCGATTTATTTTTCCATCATTACTGATCCTATTGTTTATATCGGACACCTCACATGCTCAGATGTTTTCTGTAGGAAGTAAACCCGAGACTACTACTTCATCAAATTCTTATATCCGACTTGGTTATGCACCTGCCAATTTTAGTTTCACAGGAAACCCTAATGCCGTAGCTGCAAATGATCGGTTCGACCTTAATAACGGAACGTTCTCTCTGGGATTAGAAAGTCCTGGTTTTGTTTTACGCGCCTTGGTTGGAAACAATCTTACCGGATTAAAAGACCAAACCTATTTTAACCTGTCTTTTATACTTTCAAACCGCATTGGATTAATTAGAAAGCCCGCATTTTCATTTGGATTTCCAATAGAGCTAAACACCTCCCTGACTAGCGTTACCAACGAACAATCACAATTACGATTCAATCAATCGGATCTGGGTGCAGGAACCGGATTATTCATGAGAAATAAAATAGGGCGACGCCTGACAGTAAATAATCAGGTAACCCTTGGGTATGGGTTCAGTAACTCCAGCGGAAATTTCTTTGGGGGAACGGTTTCTTATCTTTCCGGAAAAAGCAGAATAAACCTGAATAATGTTTTTGGCGGAAGAGGATTGAGTATCGGGTATGATTTTAACCTGAGATCCTTCGATATTGAAGAAGAATTTTATGATTATGATCTTATCATCCATGAACTAACCCTGGGAATATCTCTTTGAAAGCAGACAAACTATTACTTGAACTTGAACACCTCCTGGAGCAAAGTGGATATACACTTAGAAAGGAACGTGGCAGTTTTCGTGGATCGGATTGTATCATAGAAGGGGATAAGATCGTGATGGTTAACAAGAACAAGCCCGTTGAGTCACAGATAGGTACCATTGTATCTGTACTCGGAGAGATCGACCTTTCAGAAGTATATATAAAGCCGGTAATAAGAAAAGAACTGGTTCGTCTGTGGGATCAAATGCAAATTTCGCCTGTAACAGCCGCAAATAGCTGGGAGCAAGAGTAGATATGCGTTTTACCTTTCTTGGCACAGGTACTTCGATGGGTGTTCCGGTTTCAGGCGGCTTTATGAGAGAGGAATTGGTCCATGATCCAAGAAATGAACGAACCCGCTGCTCTGCGTGGATTGAAACTAAAGACACTTCGATCATCATTGATACAGGTCCGGAATTCAGAATACAAAGTATCAGGAACCGAATTCAAAAAGTGGACCATGTACTTGTCACCCATGAACATATGGACCATATTGGTGGGTTGGATGATCTTCGGATGTATAACTACAAGCGGCCGGACCCGATACCGGTGTACTCAACACCCTCCGCAATTAATTCCATCCAAAAACGATTCGATTACATGTTCGGCGAGAACAAATATCCGGGTTCAACCTCTCTGGATCTGATTGAAGCGTCTGAAAAATTTTGGTTAAATGATGAGATTGAGGTCACCCCGTTGCCCATTCTTCACGGATCGTTGCCAATACTAGGATATCGCATAAATGACCTCGCTTATCTGACCGATGTAAAGTTCATACCGGATTCTACCCTGCAACTAATTCAGGGGTGTGAGATACTCATTTTAAGTGCCCTGCGTTGGGAGCCCGAACACCCAACCCATTTAACGATACCGGAAGCTGTTAACATCGCCCAAAGAGTGGGGGCATCAAAAACCTATTTGATCCACATGAATAGTTATGTGGATCACGAAGAAACCAATAAACGACTACCGGCCGGAATAACCCTGGCGTATGACCAGCAGTCATTTACTTTTTAAGAATTTCACTACAGAAATTTCTTGTAATCCTCTGTACTCTTTAGTTGTTCCACGATCTGTTTCACTCCCTGAGCTGTATTTAAGTTACAAACCAGAATGGCATCTTCAGTTTCAACCACAGCTACATTATCCAGACCAACCAGAGAGATCATTTTTTCACCTTCTGATACAACAAGATTATTCTCCGACGCAGCAAAAGTAACATTCATTGCCTGTATCGCATTACCCAATTTATTCTTATCGGCTAATTCATACACGGCGGTCCAGCTACCCACGTCGTTCCAGCCAAATTCGCCCGGAACAACGTAAATAGACCCGGCTTTTTCCATTATACCATAATCAATGGAAATGGATTCACAGGCATGGTAAAAGTCATTGATGGCCGGACCATGATAATCTGTAAATAGTTCAGGAGATGCATTTTTAACTTCAGCATACATATCCGGCAGATGCTGTTCAATTTCATTAAGTACGGTAGAAGCTTTCCAAATGAACATTCCGCTATTCCAGAAATAATCACCTGATTCAATGTATTCCTCTGCCGTTTTTTCATCTGGTTTTTCTTTAAACCCGAGTACCGGGTGAACGGGGTTTCCTTTCAGGTCTTCTTTTTCTTCTCCATTAGCGTGAATATACCCAAAACCCGTTTCCGGCCGGCTCGGTGTAATACCGATCGTAACCAGATGTTCTCCGGATTGAGCTTTTTCAATGGCCGAACTCAGAATTTGATTGAATTTATCAGGCTCTGTAATGTGATGATCTGCAGGAAGCACCACCATTACCGCATCAGGATCCTTTTTATGTAGCAGTTCAGCAGCAATGGCTACACAAGGTGCGGTATTCTTGGCAACCGGTTCACCTACAATATTTTCCTCCGGCACTTTGGGTAACTGCTCTTTTACGATCTCTACATAATTATCGTTGGTCACCACCATGATACGTTCCTGAGGAATCAACTCTTTAATGCGTGCAGCGGTATTCTGGATCATAGTTCCATCCCCGAAAAGATTCAGGAATTGTTTTGGAAGTGATTTAGTGCTTTTTGGCCAGAACCGTGTTCCTGATCCACCGGCCATAATTACAGCATATACCATAAAAATATTGTGATAAAGATTAACATTGGGGCGCAAAGATACTGAATTGCGCTGCTATTTATCGAGTTCCGATTTAGTAAGCGTTAAAATGAACGTGGAACCTTCGTTAGGCACACTCTTGATCTTTAATTGTTCGCCATGTGCTTCCAGAATGTGCTTTACAATGGCCAGCCCTAGTCCGGTACCCCCCTTTTCTCTTGATCTTGACTTATCCACCCGGAAGAATCGCTCGGTTACCCTTGGAATATCTGTTTCATCGATACCGATCCCGGAATCTTTCACAAACAAATTGATCTTATTCGGATTTTTGGAATCGGTTAACCCGATATCAACAGAGCCTCCGGGTATATTATACTTTATCCCGTTCTCGATGAGGTTGATCAGAACCTGTTTGATCTGATTTCGGTCAGCTCTGACTTGCAGGTTCTTGTCTATATTTGTGATATTCAGAGAAATATTATCTTTCTGAGCTTTGTAAGTAAGACTCTCTGCAATTTCGTGAATGGTCTCATAGAGGTAAATATCTTCCAGCTCTGATTTGAGTTCCCCTGTTTCCAGTTTTGAGATCTCCATAAGATCTTTAGTAAGAAAGATGAGGCGATTTACGTTTCTCATCGCTTTTTGCAGGAAATCCCGGTTTACCTCTTCATCCTCTAAGGCCCCGTTCAACAGTGTTTCGATAAAACCCTGAATGGCAAAAATAGGAGTCTTTAATTCATGCGAAATATCCCCGATAAACTCTTTCCGATAGTTCTCAATGCGGTTCAACCGTTGTATTTCACGTTCAACGGTACGGCTGGATTTTATGAGATGCTTGATGATGTAATCTAATTCATCATCGTAAAGTGTTCGCAGATCCTCAATTTCCTCGAACCGTTTCTTCGAAATATTCTTCGAGACCTGTTCCAGTACTTTGATCCGCCTGAACTCCAGAAGATACGTTACCGTGTAGGCTATAATAAACGAGGTAAACAGAATAGCCCCCGAAACCATCAACGATTCGGATTGGGAGTGTTCAAGAATAAAAAACACCAAAAGGTAGGCTATTAATGCAGAAAGCGCTGATATATACAGCGCTATTCGTGAACCTAGCTTAAAGAATTTTGCGTTTCTGCGTTTCTTACTCATTCCTTAAATCTGTAACCAACGCCCTTCACTGTTTCGATGTAATGATCTCCCAGTTTTTCCCGGATCTTTCGAACATGAACATCCACCGTACGATCCACCACATAAATATTGTCTCCCCACACTTTATTTAACAGCGTCTGGCGATCCAGTACTTTTCCTTTTCTGCTGGCCAGGAAAAACAATAATTCGAACTCTTTGCGGGGTAATTGAAATTCTTCTTCCCCTCGTTTTACGATATACCGGTCTTTATCGATCTCCAGATCGTGAACATCCAGTTTATTTACCGATTCCTGAGTTTCATCGAAGCGGCGCATAACCGCTTTAATGCGCGAAACGAGTTTGGTCGTGCTGATCGGTTTGGTGATGTAATCATCCCCGCCTTTATTCAGGCCTTCAACCTCGGTCTTTTCATCACTTCGGGCGGTTAAAAAGATGATAGGAATGCGCTTTAACTCATCGTCTTTACGCATGATCTCAACTGCTTCGAGCCCGTCCATTTTCGGCATCATGATATCCATCAATACGAGATCGGGTTTATTCTCGCGGGCAATTTCAATGCCTTGTTCACCATTTTCGGCTTTTAATACTTCGAATCCCTCTTTTTTAAGATTGTATTCGATCAGATCTAAAAGATCACGTTCATCATCAACTACTAGAATGGTTTGTTTAGCCACAGCAACGTTAGGTTTATTATCCGGTAATAATTCTATAATGGTACTAATGTAATGCACCAATAGGAAATGAAGAAATTGTTACGAGAATAGCTATTTATTCAACATGGACAACGCTTTGCGGATTACTGCAGATGAATCTTCGCCACCAACCTCTTTGATGGCTTTCATAGCAGCCTGTTCTGCTTCTTTTGTCCGGAACCCTAATGCTTCCAATGCCTGAATCGCTTCTTCCATCACCCCGGTTTTTGGAACAGTCGCCGAACCATTGCCGGACGTGTCCAATTCTTTAAGCTTTTCTTTCAATTCCAGACAAATACGTTCCGCTGTCTTTTTCCCGATTCCGGGAACTCTGGAGAGGGTGGCGGTATCCTGATTAACAATGGCTGAGATGAGGTTGGAAGCCGGTAATCCGCTTAAAATGGTGAGTCCGAGTTTTGGCCCCACACCTTTTACGGTGATCAGCTTTTCGAACAATGCCTTCTCCGCGCTGGTGAAGAACCCGAATAACCGCTGGTCATTTTCTGTGATATGGTGATAGATCAGTATTTTGAGTTCACTGCCCGCCGATTCGAGTTGCTCGAAGGTTTGGGTGGAGATCTCAACCCGATAACCTACACCATTCACATCGATCAAAACTCTGTCCGGATGCTTCTCTTCAATATGTCCTTTTAAAAATGCGATCATTATCTACGAACCCTGTCCGGATTATTTTCCACAAAACTGGCCCAATCCGATTTTTTATTGTTTTGATGTGTTTTTTTGGAGGATGTCGGAATTGCTTTGCCGTTCATCAGGTGACACCAGGCAACGGCCAGTGCATCTGTGGCATCCTTCGAAAGTTTTTCATCGGGCAACTTTACCATTTTATGCAGCATAAAGGCAACCTGATCTTTCGTGGCGTTTCCATTTCCGGTAATGGATTTCTTCACCACTTTTGGGAAATACTCTGTCACTTCAAGTCCGGCATTCTTGATGGCCAGAATCGCTGCCGCCTGAGCCCGGCCTAGTTTCAGCATTGCTTGCGGATCCACCCCGTAGATCGGGGTTTCAACGGCACACTTATTAGGCTGAACAGATCGTATGATCTCAGTGATCTTGCCGTAGATGTGTTTCAGGCGATCGGAATGATCGTCGATGTGAGCGGAGCGAATGGTATCGCAACGCAGTGCGATCAAAGAGCCATTCTCCTCGGTAAGAACCGCATATCCGGTATTTCTGGAACCAGGATCTATACCGAGGATAATATCAGGCATTCAATTATTCTTCGTTTGCGTAAACTTTTGCGAGATCTTCGATCATCTGTTCAGAGATTCCGGAAGTTACAAACCCACCATCATGGAATAAGTTCTGCATGGTCACTTTTCGTGTAAGATCAGAGAACAGGGTTACGCAGTAATCGGCGCATTCATCCGCAGATGGATTACCCAGCGGGGCGATCATATCAGCAAATGTGTACATGCCGTCAAATCCTTTGATTCCTGTTCCGGCCGAGGTTTTAGTCGGCGCCTGAGAAACGGTATTTACACGAATTCCTCTTGGAGCCAGTCTGCTTCCGTAATTCCGGGCGATACTTTCCAATAACGCTTTGGCATCATTCATATCAGAATATTTACTGAAAATACGCTGCGCCCCGATGTATGAAAGAGCAACAACGCTACCACCGTCGTTTAAAAGACCGGCTTCATCAGCATGATGCAAAATGCGATGTAATGAAATAGCAGAAATATCCAGAGATTGCTGGAACCACTGATAATTGATATCGGTATAGGGGAGTTTCTTTCTCACATTGGGCGACATACCGATCGCGTGGAGTACAAAATCAACTCCGCCGCCAAAATGTTCTTTCGTTTTATTTACAAGATCTATGACTTCATTATCACTTGAAACATCACATGGGATAACCGGTGCACCTGTTGCCTCACTTAACGCGTCCAGCTGTCCAAGACGCAATGCAACCGGAGCGTTCGATAACACAAATTCGGCTCCTTCACGCTTGCAGGCCAATGCAATTCTCCAGGCGATGCTGCGCTCGTCGAGTGCACCAAAAATGATTCCTTTTTTACCTTTTAGTAAACCGTAACCTTCACTCATTCTATTAACTTTCCTGTTGGTTGTTTTGAACGGGGTAAAATCCCACTTATTCCGATAAAATGATAGCCGTAATTAGTTTTAGCTATTGGGTACCATGAATTAACCTACTTAACACTGATAACCTGAACGACTATTCCAAAGAAGCGGGTTATTTAAACCGTTTACAAAACCGATCCTTTCGTAATTCAACTCGTTCATGTTGTTAATTCTTGCTAATTGGTGCTTCAGTTCATCATTTTGAATGTAACTTCAAAAGAATAACCCGGATCATTTCTTCAGGGTGATCTCCATCATTCCCGCAGGAAAAAGCCGGGAGAGAAAAGTACCCTCATAGACCGTTCTGGTCTGCTTCGAAATATTCATAAGGGGCTCGATCAGATAATTATACAGATATAATCCTTTTTCGAATTTGATGCGGGTGTATACATTTTCCGAAAAGTGGAAATCGAAATAATAATCCCGGCCATACGAAGCTCCCTGCACAAAGAAATCCATGGTTTTAGAGGAGAACATCTTTTTATGGGTTGGATCATTAAAGTTATACCGGCTGGTAAAATGCGGCACACGTATACTGATCGTACCTCCGGGTTTTAAAATGCGGTGAATCTCTTTTAACAGCGGAATGTATTCCAGATGCTCCAGGATATCCTGTGCCCGGATGTGATCAAATTCCTCATCCTCAAACGGCAGCGGAAGCTCCTCCAGATTATGAACCACATCCACGCCGGGCAGGGGAGCAATATCAAGGTTCACCCAACCCTCGCGAATATCGTTGCCACACCCAAGATTTAGCTTATGTTCAGATTCTATCTCCATTGTGATAATCTAACTTTTATACGGATCCTTATCCATCAGATACGCTAAAAGCTGGTCACGGTTTGAATTGTTTTCCAGCCACGCTTTGGTCTCTCTGAGTTTTTCGTAATCTGATTTACCGAACCGCTCTGAATACATGGTTCTCAACCTTGATACCATTTCTTCATTCTTCAGCTGATTCTGCCATTCATCAGTAAAAAATCTGTATAACTGCCGGGTAAGATCATTTTCCGTTAGAACGGCCCACTCATCTCTGTCGAACCAAACGCCGTTACATCCACCACAGCGGTCGATGTAGAACTCAACATCCGGCCAGATCTTATATCGTTTCAGGATCCTTCCGCAATCCGGACAGATCAAGGGTTTTCTTTTTGCTACGGCAGGCAGGGGCGTCTCTTCGCTCAACTTCGGTTCAATGGTGATCTTTCCGGCCTGATTTTCCAGCCAGTCGGCATATTCGCTGGACGAAATCCACGTTCCCTCACACGAACTACAAACATACGCCGGCACCCGTTTATCGAGTAGTTTACGCTCCATTTTTGAATAACAATCCGGGCAGTTGATCATGGTTTAAAATTTCTTGCGGTTACTCCCGAAATGATACAAAACATCGGGTTAATATGAGTGCTGAAGATTCCGGGCTATGATCCCCAATGATGGCTATTTGAGATCCGATGAGAATGAAAACCATCCTACGTTAAACTGTTCTGTCTGAGTTGATCAATCGATCTATTGGAAAGGTATCTGAAAGCCAAAGAGTAGAAACGCGTTATATATTGGGACTCTTTTAGGAAACCTGTGCCCATAATCTGCTCTTAATTCAATAGACCATGGTCCATATTTTGCTCCAAGCCCACCAAATAAACTTAGATAGTATTCATCAGGCGAAGTAATTACGGGCTCAGAAACCGACTCGTTCTCCAGCGTTCTTATCTGGTCTCTTATATGGTACGTTTGCAGAATTAATTCTTGTTTGGATGAGTATTCTAATTTCTTACTTAATCCTGTTCCTACGGTAACAAAAGGCTGTATTTTATCCTGATTAAATGTAAAAGAATACCCCACATCGAATCTTAAAAATGTAGCCGAAATATTACTGTTTCGTTTTGTAGTAACGGTTTCTACCACACATGGTCCTGCAATGCCTCCGCACATATTAGTCTCACGTCGGGTAAAAGACCTCATTTCTTCACCTTCAGGTGTGTTGATAGAAAAATACTGCACCCCTACAAAAAACGATTTCCTGCCTAGTTCTCCCGGCAATATAAAATTAGCGGTTGCTCCAAGAGTAAATTGAATAGTTGAGTAAAATCTTTTGGTATCGTTTGAGAATAACTGCTCATTAAACATAGATGAAGATACCCCCGTAAATATCCTGCCTCCTATACGCGTTTTATCTAATTTCTTTATAAATGTTATTTCATCGGCCCCCATTTGCTGATTACAACTAACAACAAAGTTCATCAAATGCTTCGCTGTATACCTTAATTGATCGATTTCTTCATAAGAACAGCTCGGTAAATGATGCTTCAACTGATACTTATAATTGTCTTTATCCCCGGTCATTACACGGTATTTACTAAGCCCTGTAGTTAACTCTCCCTTAATGACCAATTCATCCTTTGTATTAAGAGCAACATATTCGTGAGATATTAACTCGAATATTCCTTCGTCAGTCTTTAAATAAAAATTATCTCTCGAGTGTCTGTATAAATACAGATCCACAGTTCCCTGCACCAAAACCGAAAGAAAAACTTTTTTTATGATTGATGACTGCTCGATAGGTTTCAGATCATTCGTCGAGTTGAATTTAAACGGTGTCTGATCTACTGAGACTTCAGCCGAATAATAGAGATTACCGGAAACATAAAATCCATCGATATCTGCCGGTGAGAAGCTCTTTAAATCAGAATCCGGGTTACTTCTAAAAACAACGGTATCCGGGTTCTGATACCATTCCTGATAATCGATCTCTCCCGTTAAAGTGTCACCTTCTATTGATAGTATAAAACCCTTTTGAAAGTTCGTTTGAGACCATGACACTTTTGAAAAAACCATCAACAGGCACAGCGCTATTATTATTCTCTTCATTGATTTCTTATAACTACAAATTGACAACCCGGTTTCAGAAAAATATTTAACCATCCTAAAATATACCGGTAATATATCCAGATCTTACTCTAACAAAATCATTTTTTTAGTGCATACAAAATTCCCAAAATATGTTTTAAGACTAGAACTTAAAATTGAAAAGCTCAACACAGGCTTCCCGGGGGGCGAGCTCTTTGTTCTGGTTTTGCAGTATATCAACGAGATCTTTCCTTTAAAAAGAGAAAACAGAACAGGGTGTTATAAACTCAAAACTCATCACTCAGAACTCACAACTAAAATTATCCACATTACTGTTGATAACACCAATTATAGTCCGTAATTTTATCGGCTCTGTAATTGACGGAGTAAATCCTGTTTTTCCATGTTTGAAAATCTATCCTCAAATCTAGACAAAGCATTCCAAAGCCTTAAGGGCGAAGCACGTATCACCGAAGTGAATATCGCGGAGACAGTACGTGAAATTCGTCGTGCCTTGCTGGATGCCGATGTTAATTTTGAGGTAGCCCGTCAGTTTACAGCCGATATTAAGGATAAGGTGCTCGGCTCCGATGTACTCACCTCCGTAAATCCCGGCCAGCAGTTCACTAAAATTGTGTACGATGAGCTGGTTGAGACCTTTGGCGGTGAAAAGCACGACATAGCCCAGTCACACACTCCGCCTACAGTTATATTGATTGCAGGTTTACAAGGTTCGGGTAAAACCACTTTCTCCGGAAAGTTAGCCCGTTATCTCAAGCAGGAGCATAAAAGGAATCCTCTTCTTGCTGCCGCCGATGTTTATCGCCCTGCTGCAGTAAACCAGCTAAAAACGCTCGCTCAACAAATAGACATTCCGGTCTATTCCATAGAGCAACAAGATGCCGTTCGGGTAGCCAAAGAGGCTGTTTCGATGGCAAAAAGTCTTGCTCTAGATACGGTTATCATTGATACCGCCGGACGTTTACACGTTGACGAAGCGATGATGAATGAGGTTGCGGAAATTAAAAATGCCGTAAATCCTCATGAGATCCTGTTCGTGGTCGATTCCATGACCGGTCAGGATGCGGTAAATACTGCAAAAGAATTTAACGAGCGACTTAATTTCGATGGCGTTGTTTTAACCAAACTGGATGGTGATACCCGTGGTGGTGCCGCCCTTTCCATTAAAACCGTTGTCGATAAGCCCATCAAATTTGTGAGCACCGGTGAAAAACTGGAAGCTCTTTCTCCTTTTTACCCGGACAGGATGGCACAACGCATCCTTGGTATGGGTGATGTGGTTTCGCTTGTTGAAAAAGCACAAAAGGAATTTGACGAAAAAGAAGCCGAGAAACTTCAGAAGAAAATTAGTTCTGACAAGTTCGATCTCGAAGACTTCCTCGATCAGATTCAGAAGATCAAAAAGATGGGTGACTTCGGTGACCTCGTCAAAATGATCCCCGGCGCCAGCAAAGCAATAGAAGATGCAGATATCAGTGATGATGCTTTTAAGCCCATTGAGGCTATAATCTATTCTATGACGCCGGAGGAACGGCGGGACCCTAGCTTATTAAATGGCAGCCGGAGACGGCGCATTGCTAAAGGTTCCGGCACCACTGTTCGTGAGATCAACGATCTGATGAAACAGTTTGAACAGATGAAGAAAATGATGAAGACCATGTCCAAAATGGGAAAAATGGGCCGTGCTCTTCATGGACTTAAAAATCTGCCTTTTGGCCGATAGACTTTAGATAACAACAAAACTCAACTGAGGATACATCATTGATTAAAATCAGACTTCAACGCAAAGGGCGTATTCGTCGTCCTATTTATCATATCGTAGTTGCTGATAGCCGTTCACCTCGTGATGGACGTATTATTGAGCAAGTTGGTCGTTATGATGGCGTTACCGAAAAGAAAGAGACCATACTGAACGAAGAACGTATCATGTATTGGTTAGATACCGGAGCTCAGCCAACCGACTCCGTTCGTAAGATCCTTCGCCAGGAAGGACTGCTCTACAAACGTCACCTGATGATGTGGGGTAAAAGCGAAGAAGAAATTGAAGCAGCACTTACCGAATGGAAAGCTTACCGCGATTCCAAAGAGGACAAAGAAGTTACCCGAAAAGATCAGGTAAAAGCCACTCTTGCTGCCGAAGAAAAAGAAATGAAAAAACAGCTTGATGCCAAAGCTGCAAAAGCTGCTGAAGAATTAGCTGCTCAGGCTGCAGAGGAAGAAGAAGCCGCTGCTGCCGAAGAAGAAGCTGAAGAAACTACTGAAGAAGCAGAAGCTCCTGCCGAAGAGGAAGTTGCCAAAGAAGCCGCAGAAGCAGTGGAAGAAAATGTAGCTGAAGCAACCGAAGAGCCTGCAACAGAAGAAGTAGTGGAAGAAGCTGCTGAGGAAACTGAGGAAGAAGCACCGGCTGAAGCTGAAGAAGCAGCTCCAGAAGAAGAAGTTGCTGAGGAAGCAACCGAAGAATCTTCTGATGCTAAAACTTCCAGCGATCTCACTGCAAAAGAAGCTATCGATCACATTAACTCTACCGACCTGAAAGACCTCGAAGGTTTTGTAGCTGAAGGTGAAGATCGTAAAACTGTTCTTGCAGCCTGGGAAAGCAAACAAGCAGAATAATTTAATCGGCTCCTATGGTTCGGGATGCCAATACATCACCCTTTACAGCTATCGGGCACATTGTCCGGTCTCATGGATTGCACGGCGAACTTAAAGTTCAGATCAATCCTGAGTTCATTAATAACTTTGAATCTGTTTCGCTGGTGTATCTGCAAAACGACCGTGGAGATTTTTACCCTCGCCGGATCAACGAGATCCGAACTGAAGGCAAGGGAAATTCAATTTCGTTCTTTGCACATTTTGACTCTGTCGCTGATCGCAACTCCGCCGATCTTTTGAAAAACCGTTCACTCTACGTTGAAAATCGTGTTGCTGAACAAATTTTTGAAGATCCGGATGCAGACAATGAATCTTTACTCGATTTTGAAGTAATCAATGATTCTGGCGAATCTCTCGGGCTGGTAATTGATGTTATGGACCAGGGCGTTCAAACACTCATTACCGTAGCAACCACCAAGGGTTCTTTACTGATCCCGGTTGTTGATGAATACATCTCCGATATTGATGATCAAAATCAGCGTATTTTTTGCCACAACCTCGAACAACTGGAAGGCTTATGATGAGATTTGATATCATATCCGCTGTTCCGGCTTTACTCGAAGGTCCGCTCAATCACAGTATTGTAAAACGGGCTAAAGAAAAAGGACTGGTAGAGATACATATTCATGATCTGCGTGATTTCACCGAGGATAAGCACCTGAAGATTGACGATTACCCCTATGGCGGTGATCCCGGAATGGTGCTCACGCCTCAACCCATTTTCAGCTGTATCGAACATCTCACACAACAACGTGATTATGATGAGCTGATCTTTACCGCCGCCGATGGCGAATTGTTTACTCAGGAAGAAGCCAACAAACTTTCCCTGAAAAAGAACATTCTCATTTTAAGCGGACATTATAAAGGGGTGGATCAACGGGTTCGCGATGCTTTGATCACCAAAGAATATTCCATTGGTGATTTCGTGTTATCGGGAGGAGAACTACCCGCAATGGTCATTACTGATGCCATTGTACGTTTACTCCCCGGTGCCATTGGCGATGCAGGCAGCGCTCTGAATGATTCATTTCAGGATGGATTACTGGAAGCGCCGGTATATACCCGCCCTGCAGAATTCAAGGGTATGACCGTTCCGGACGTTTTACGTTCCGGCGATCCGAAAAAGATCGGGGCCTGGCAACACGAACAAGCTGTACAGCGCACAAAAGAGCGAAGAAAGGATTTATACGAACAATACAAGAAAGAATATTAACGCCTGTTTCGACAGGATTAACACATACAATCATGGACAAACTAAAATTAGTAGAACAGACTCTGGTAGCTGAAGATATTCCTGAGTTCACAGCTGGTGATACTGTAAATATTCACTATCGTGTACGTGAAGGTGAAAAGGAAAGAATTCAGCAGTACGAAGGTGTGGTTATCTCTGAAAGAGGAAGCGGCCCAAACAAAACCTTTACTGTTCGCAAAATGAGCAGCAACGTTGGCGTTGAGCGTATTTTCCCGCTTAACTCTCCGTTCATTGCAAAAATTGAGGTTAAACGTCGCGGTAAAGTGAGACGTTCTAAACTGTTCTATCTGCGTGAACTACGTGGTAAAGCAGCTCGTATCAAAGAAAAAGACACAAAAAAGAAGTCTTAATTCTTTTATAATTGATCCTCGGTCGATTTTAAGAACACTCCCCACGCCCTGGAAACAGGACGCGGGGTTGTGTGTTTTATCGAACCGGACTCACTTATAATCGCATTATCAAAATCTTTCACTAATGAACATTATCATATTCGGGCCACCTGGTGCGGGAAAAGGAACACAGGCTGCCTTAATAAAAGAAGCATTCAATCTTGAGCATCTGTCAACCGGCAATATGTTCCGGAACGCCATCAAGAACGAAACTCCGGTAGGTTTAAAAGTGAAGTCTATTATGGATGCCGGTAATTTGGTTTCTGATGAGATCGTAGTTGAAATGGTTGACGAGGAGCTCAAAGATCCCAAATACGACAAAGGGTGTATCTTTGACGGATTCCCGAGAACGGTTGCCCAATCGGAAGCTTTTGATAACTTACTTGCTGATAAAGGCCAAAACGTTAAAGCGCTGATCGCCCTTGAAGTACCTGAAGAAGAATTGGTTAGACGAATTCTTTCCCGCGGACAGGGGAGAACCGATGATACCGAAGAGGGAGTGAAGAACCGCTTAAAAGTTTACCATAACGAAACCGCACCTGTACTCGCTTATTATGCCGATCAGGGTTTGGTTAAATCCATCAACGGTGTTGGTACGGTTGATGAGATCTTTGATCGTATCAAGCAAGCACTTGGTTGAGATAGAGTATAACAATGTAAAAAGCCTCTCAGAATGATTTGAGAGGCTTTTTTTTTGCTCCTTATTTTAGATACAGCGCTTTTAATCCACTAAACTAAATGCGTCTGATGCTTTAGTAATCTCCGATAATTCCTCATCACTGAGGGAAAAATCAAGCGATCCGGCATTATCTGAAACCTGCTTTTCATTTCTTGCTCCCACCAATACCGTTCCCATTCCCGGTTGATGCACGGTCCAGTTGATCACAACCTGTGCCAGTGTCGCATTATGTTCTTCAGCGATCGGCCGGATCACATCCAGTAATTGCTGAACCCTGCGGATATTTTCATCCTTAAAGTATTTATCGGTTTTACGGGTGTCATACCCTGAAAACTCATAACCCGGAGTGATCTTTCCGGTCAATAAACCTCGTTGTAATGGACTATACGGAAGGATCGACATTCCTTTTTCTACAGCTTGCGGGATCACCGATTCTTCGTTTTTTCGGTTGATCATACTATATGGAACCTGATTACTCACCAAAGGTACTGTTTTAAGGGCTTCCTCAACCTGATCTGTACTGTAATTACAAACCCCGGCCGCGCGGATCTTTCCTTCTTCCAGTAATTCAGAGATGGCTTCCATGGTTTCATCTATGGGTGTGGAGGGATCGGGCCAGTGTATCTGATACAGATCAATATAATCGGTGTTTAATCTTCTCAGGCTGTCTTCGCATTCTTTTTTAACCCGTTCTTTACTCGCCCAGGCATAGATGGGAACCGGATTCCCCTGATCATCTTCCGACATAAACCGAAAATGACCATCCTCACTCTCCCAGTTAAGCCCGTATTTGGTCAGAATTTGATATTTGTCTCTAGGTATATCTTTCATGGCATCTGCCACCAACTTTTCGCTTTTTCCATAGCCGTAAACAGGTGCTGTATCAATACTGGTGATTCCCAGATCAAATGCCTTCTGTACGGCTTTTATAGCTTCTTTTTCATCAGCTCCACCCCACATCCAGCCACCGATCGCCCAGGCACCAAAACTTATCGGCGTTACTTTTACATCACTTTTTCCTAATACTTTTAAGTCCATAATGAATTTCAATTATTTATTTGATTGCTATTCTAACTTTACTAAAATCCTTTGAATAAATACTATACTAACTCAGACCAACCAATCTACCAATATGTTCCGGCCACTTCTACTTACAGCCTTGTTTATGAGTCTTTCATTACAAACTTTTGCTCAGAACCTAACCATGCCAAAGATCTTTAACGATCATATGGTATTACAAAGAAATACCGATGTTCGACTTTGGGGTAATGCATCCCCGGAGACTTCCGTTCTAATCAAACTTGGTAAGCAGGAATTTAACACTATAAGTAATAGTGATGGATATTGGGAGGTATTTATCACCCCGCAAAAAGCTGGCGGACCACACACACTTACCATCACAGCCGGAAACAAGATCGAGTTTAAGGATGTATATTTCGGAGATGTTTGGCTGGCGGGGGGACAGTCTAATATGGAATGGCAGATCGGTGCGAATATTGACAATATGGAGGAGGAATTGAATGATGCGAATTATCCTGAGATTAGATTTATAAAGATCCCTCATGATATTTCGATGATGCCTCTCAACGATCTGCGAAATGAGACCAGCTGGAAGGTAGCCAATAAAGAAAATGCCCGTGATTTTTCCGCTGTTGCCTGGTTCTTTGCTAAACATAACCATCTGGAAAAAGATGTTCCTGTTGGAATAATAGATGATAACTGGGGAGGAACACCCGCCGAGGCCTGGACACCTATCATGCGTTTGCTTACCGTGAAAGGATATGAACAGGAAGCTGCCGAAATGCTGGAACCTGGAAAAGACTGGGATCAGATAATAGCAGACAATGAAGAAGTGAATAGAATAAAATATGAGCGGGTTCAAGATACTGAGGATTTCAAGATCTATGGAGCTCATACCATGAATTTTGATGATTCTGAATGGAAGGAAATTTCACTTCCGAATGAAAAAGTATTGCGCGATTTCGTTTGGCTGAGAAAAACCTTTGAACTGAAAGAAGTGGATGATGCAGAACTCTCTTTTGGAAATCCCGGTAAATTCACGGTCGCTTTTGTGAATGGAAAACATGTCTACACCAAGATCTGGTCCGATGACCCGGAAGTGATTAAAATTGATAAGAAGTATCTTAAAAAAGGAAAGAATGTGATTGCAGTCCGTACGGTAGAGGACTGGAGTAACGATACCTATTTTGGGAAAACCGGTGAGATGTGGATCAAAACTAACGGCAAGACCATAGATCTGGAAGGCCTCTGGAAATTCTCGAACAGAGTGGAACCACCTCTTCCTGCTACTACCAGATATGAACACAAACCCGGAGCTTTATTCAATTCAATGATCAAACCGGTGGCCGGATATACCATTAAGGGTGCCATTTGGTATCAGGGCGAAAGTAATGTGGATAAAAATCAGTATTACAATGAACTCTTTGAAGCAATGATCGAAGAGTGGAGAAATTACTGGAAACAAGACGATTTCCCATTTTTGTTTGTTCAGTTAGCCAATTACCAACAGAAATATGATTATCCCACTGATTCCGGCTGGGCCCGGCTTCAGGAAGCTCAGACCCAAACTCTGAGTCTGGCAAATACAGGAATGGCAGTAATTGTTGATATCGGAGATGCCAACGACATCCATCCGAGAAATAAACAGGATGTAGGCTATCGGTTATGGCAATCGGCCCGACATGTGGCTTTTAACGAAGACATTGTGTATTCCGGTCCGATGTATCGGTCTCATGTAATTGAAGGGAATACAATTCGGGTATCGTTCGATCATACCGGTTCAGGACTGATCATTAAGAACTCGGATAAAGTAGATGGGTTTGCTATAGCCGGTAAAGACGGGGTCTTTTATTGGGCCAAGGCAACCATCGACGGAAATCAGATCGTACTTCGATCAGACAATGTTCCTGAACCTGTATACATTCGCTATGCATGGGCAGATAATCCTGATGTTTCACTCTACAATAAGGAAGGATTACCCGCAGTGCCATTCAGAACAGACGATTTCTGATAGTAATCACTCTTGGATCATATCCTTTTTGTATGCGTTAATACCTGCTTCGTACACTTCTTTTGCTTTATAAAAGTCGAAGGTGTTGCAGGTATTTCTTGGAATATTGATGCGAACTTCGGGTTTGTACATCTCGAACATAAGGGAGGTAAGACGGTCCTGAGTAAAGCTGAAGGTGCTTTCCATTAACCCCAACAATGAAAAAGCTTCCTCTTCCTGTTTGTCCTGTTTCTTTGCAAACTCCAGAACCTGATCGGGAAGCAGCCTTTCATACCATTTCTGTTCTTTTTCTTCTTCACTATTCAAACTCGATTCTGTGAGTTTCTTCTCTTCGGCACGGGCATTCAGATCAACCGCAACGATGATCGCATCTTCCTGTTTATTCACCAGATTAACAGGAACCGGATTTAACACCCCACCATCTACCAACACTTTATTTCCTAATACAACCGGGGTGAATAATCCGGGAATGGAAACTGAAGCCCGGAGGGCGGTATATAAGTTTCCGTCTCTGAAATACACTTCTTCATTGTGTTTCATATCGGTGGCAACTGCGGTAAAAGGGATCTTAAAATTTTCGATATACAGATCTCCGGTTACCTCTTTATGTTTAGCGAAGAGCTTTTCACCTTTAACAAATCCGGTTTTGGTAAAGGTGAAATCCAAAAGTTCAAACACATCCGAACGGGTTAGTGACAGCAGCCATTTTTTATATTCTGAAAGATGTCCGGCCGCATAAATTCCCCCAACAACGGCGCCCATCGAGCAGCCAATCACTTCAATGATCTCATACCCATCTTTCTCCAGCGCTTCTATTACCGCAATATGAGCGATCCCTCTTGCTCCACCACTTCCCAGTACTAAATGTACTTTCTTCTTTTCCATGTTATTCTATCGATAAATTTGTGAATCTGCTGATGTCTTTTATTTCGGATAATACCACACCTGCATCCGAGGCTTTTATATCCAACCCGAATTTTACTTCCTCGTTATGGTAATTAAATCTGAGATTACCATAATCTGAAAATACTGTTTTAGAATTTTTTCTCTTTTTTAAAAAATCCTGCTTTTCCATCTTTATTCGCAGTTCTTTGATGTGCTCCAGTTCGTACTTCCTTTTCCTTTTATAAAATCCCAGTACACGTTGTATTACTAACTCTTGTCTGTCGATTATTATCTCTTCTTTACCAAATACCATCCAAATTAATGTGATATAAACAAAAATTCCTCCTACTGTCCATGCGATAAGCCATAATACCATAAAAGCCGAGGATTCATTTTCTATAGTATTTGAGACTGAAATGTTTTCGAAGAATAGGGTACTAATTACTAAGATCTCTCCAAATAACCATCCGCAAAGCCACACTATCATAAAAATGATATTGAACCATACTTTTTTTGGATAAAATTCCAGTTCGATCTCTCCGATCCCTTTTCTATTGATCTGATATTGCTTCGAATTACTCATTCACAGCCGGTTAATCCCTCAGCCATTTCAACCAATTCCCAGTAAGGTGGATTATACCCTTCTCGCTTTCTGAAATTTTCTACCTCTTCGGTAAGCTGATTCTTCAGTACTTTATGCCGGTTGATAAACGCATCACTTTTTAATGCCTGGGTTGCATTCATCCCTTCGGGAATAGGACCAATTCCGCCAAAAGCGTTTTTGAGCATACTGTATCCTTTCATCACTCTGACTATCGGTAACATAAAGTTGTTGTAATCGATCTCTTTGCCGGCATCAGCACATTCCAGCATAGCATCGATCACCGCATTGTAAATATGATCTTCCATCAGTGATTCTGTATCTCTCCATTCAGCAACTACCGATAACTGCGGATCATATTCCAGATCGGATGGCATTTGAGTGACAAAATTCTCCACTCCAAAAGTATTTAACAACGTAACTACCCCATTAGATGAGATCGTGGATTCCGACTGCCACAATTTGATCTGATACTGATTATACGCATAGGAACCGACCTCGCTACAGAACATGGCTTCCGGATCATAGAAGTTCATTTTAAAATCGTAGGGAATATGTCTGCTATTTGCTTCTTCATACATTTCCTTTGCCGCTTTATGAGGCAGCATGGGATCTTTCTGTATTTCCGGGAGATCGGCTCTGGGTCGGAGCACCATGAATCTTAGCTTTCGGTCACGGACATATTCTTCAAGGTCTGCGATATCTACACCCCGTTCAATATGGGCTTCGATCAGGTATGGGATATTGGTTCCCTCTTCCACATATACAAAAGCAACATGGGAGAAATTACCCGGATAATCATTACCACGGGAGATCAACGCCGAAACTTCCGCTCCACCCCGCGATACTAACAGATCACCACTGTGTACTTCAATACCAAGGATGTTTGTAGACGGAGTTGCTGACTCTTCTTCCTTTACAAATAAAACAGGTACTGTCTTTCCATCCGATTGCAAAAAAACCTCCTCCACAGCAGCCCGCATTCCATACAATACTTTATACAAGGCATCTCTGGTAATACGATCACTGATATCCCAATTCACGGATTCTTCTTTAAGGATTCTCCGGCTACGGTTATACAATTCGAAAAATGTCTGATTGGTTGGATCGTTCGCAGCAACCATGGGTGCCAGCTCGAAAAACTGATTCAATAATATATCCAGCCGTTGATCATTCGGTTCAAAATCTGAGGATCGCAGCTCGTTCAACACTTCATTAATAGTGGATATCTCCGCTTCAATTATTCCCGGGTTTAGCAGTTCTTTATTCTGTCGGGCATAACTGAATTTTTCTTCAAGCTCATTCCAACGTTCATCCAGATCCCAGATAAAAGGAGTGGAATTTCCTTCACTTTCAATATTGATGGAAGAGGTATCAGGGATCAGTAACAGGCCATAGAGGACAGCTGTTAACAGAAGAATATAAAGGATGTTCTTTTTCATGTAATGAAGGTAGCGAATAAGTACTTCATTTTACTAACTGATAGTGAGTATGATCTCTTTATAATTGAAAAAATCCAACATCTACCCCAGCCAATCCAACATACTTTTCTTCACATCCATCAGGCTGTTTACCTCATTAAACCGATCTGCTCCTTCACCCATCACAAATAATGGAACTTCATTTCTGGTATGAGTTTTTGTAGAAAGATCTTCCAGATTACCGTGATCGCTGGTGATAACCAACAGATCTGAACTTCGCTTATTATGTATGATATGATTCAGAAATTCATCCAGCGGATCCAGTACCTGTTCTGCATCTTCCTGCTTTTGATTGTGACCCGCTTTATCGGTGAGATAGTATTCGTAGAGCACCAGATCATGATCCGGAATCACATTCAATAGTCGTTGAGCTGCATCGGTAGCTGTGATCTTTGGGATATCAATATCCAGCCGTTCGCGCCACGCATTTTGAACGATCTCTGCCGTAAGTGCTTCTTCGTTGAGAACTTCCTCGGTTGAGTTCAATTTCAAATCGGCACTTTTGGTCATAAGTGTGGTGCAACTCCAACGATTTCTTTTTTCTGCGATCTGAAAGAAGATAGGTGGGTACGCATTCATGAAATAAGGCTTCAATCCCAACTCTTTCACCCCATGAAAAATACTATCTGTTCGTAGAAACCCTTTGATTCCGGAATGTGGATACGGCCCGAAATGCTTCCCGATCGCTTTTGATGCATTATGTCCGGTAAAAAGGGTAGTCTGACCCGTTCCGCTTTGGGGTAATCCTTCCACCTCAAGATTGGCATCGATAGGTTTAAATAAATGATCCGGATTGATCACAGTCTCCGCACCTTTCACAAAAGAACCGCCCGTCAGATCAGTAAAACTCTGGTAATTCTTTAGCTGAAATGGATTCTGTTCATGCGCTTCCCCTAATCCCACACCATCAATAAAAATAAAAATTACAGACAAGTTACTTCTCCAGGATCAGGGTTACCGGACCGTCATTCACCAGCTCAACATCCATCATCGCTCCGAATTTTCCGGTTTGAATATTCAGATCAGAATGTGTTTCAAAGTATTTGATCATAGCATCGTACATGGGTTCTGCTTTTTCAGGCCGGGCTGCATCAATATAACTGGGTCGGGTTCCTTTTCGGGCATCTCCATATAACGTAAACTGCGAAACCACCAAAATTTCTCCCTTCACATCACTCACCGAGAGATTCATTTTTTCGTCCTGATCTTCAAACACTCTTAATTTCAGGATCTTCTCACACATCCATTTCATTTGCTCATCGGTATCATCCTGATGAACCCCAACTAACAATAAAAGACCTTTATTAATAGCTCCGGTTATTTGATTACCTACCTTAACCGATGCCGAACTTACGCGCTGTACTACTACTTTCATGCTGTGAATAAGTGTGGATTACTATGTGAATAACAATTTTATAAGATTGGGATAACTTTCGATCCCTGAAGTTCTCAACAAGTTTCCACATTTAACTGAGCTAATCAACATCCGAATCTAATAACTTTTGGTGTGGATGTATGCTATCCAGATTATATGTGCGATTACCGTTCGGTTGTGGAGAACTTTTTCTGATCTCTGCTAAGTCTATGAAACTAAAGAAGGTTTTTTCAACATCGATATCCACAAACCTATGTCAAGCATTGTTCAAAAAAAGGAAAAGTTTGTTATCCACATATCCACACTATCTATAACAAATAACAAAAGATTTAAATCTCATATTATTTGTCTAATACGGTGTGGAAAACAAATGGAAAATGCTTTTCCATATGCTTCATGAAATGGGGTATATTTGTGTGAGCTAAATAAGGTGTACATGAATAAACGCTACCCGATAGGAACATTTGATTCCACCAAAATTTATGATGACGCTGTACTCGAAGAATGGATCGATGAGATAAGATCACTTCCTCTTCGATTAAAAGCTGAATTGTATGGGTTGGAAGATGATATTCTGGATACTCCTTACCGGGAAGGCAGCTGGACGGTAAGACAGATCGTTCACCACCTTGGTGATAGTCACCTGAATGCATTGACCCGTTTTAAACTGGCTTTGACGGAGGATAATCCAACCATCAAACCCTATGACGAAAAACGATGGGCTCAACTCGGTGATTATGAAACTGTTTCTATCAAAGACGGACTCGATTTTATTAAGATCATTCATCGCAAATGGGTGGCAGTACTGGAAACCATGAAACCGGAAGATTTTAAACGCACGTTGATTCATCCCGAAGGAAGAGACGATTATCCAAATGATCTGTTCAGAATTACAGGAATGTATGCCTGGCATGGAAATCATCATTTAGCCCATATTCAACTGGTAACACAAAACAAATAGCCTGATGGCCGATAAGAAAACATTCACTTACAAAGATTCCGGAGTGGACATTAAAGCCGGTGAAGAACTGGTTAACTCGATCAAAGGAGTGGTAAAAGAAACCCACAGCGATGCTGTATTATCCAATATTGGTGGATTTGGTGGTTTTTTTCGTCCCGATCTGGGCGCTTTTAACAAACCGGTGTTTGTGAGTTCGGTGGATGGAGTGGGAACCAAACTGATCGTGGCTTTTAAAGCCGGAAAATATGATACCGTCGGTCAGGATCTGGTAAACCATTGTGTGAATGATATTGCAGTTTGCGGTGCAACTCCGCTGTTTTTTCTGGATTATTTCTCGACCGGGAAACTGGAACAGCATGTGGGATTTGATGTGATCAAAGGCTTTGCCACTGCCTGTAAAGAAAACGGGGTGGCACTGATCGGAGGGGAAACTGCTGAAATGCCGGATATTTACGGCGAAGGTGAATTCGATCTGGCCGGAACCATCGTCGGTATTGTGGATGAAGATAAAGTTATCAACGGATCCGGAATTATGGAAGGGGATGTGCTTCTTGGTTTTAAAAGTTCAGGTTTGCATACCAATGGATATTCACTCGCCAGGAATGTGTTGTTCAGTGAATATGACGTAAACGATCATGTGGATGAACTCGGCAGCACAGTAGGTGAAGAATTACTGAAAGTTCACCGTTCGTATCTGTCACTGATCTCGGAATTAAAAGTGCTGGACGGTGTAAACGGATTTTCGCACATCACCGGTGGAGGAATGGTGGGGAATACGAAACGGATACTTCCCGAAGGACTTGCTCTGGATATAAACTGGGATGCCTGGGAACGTCCGGCTGTGTATAAACTCATTCAGGAGATAGGAAATGTACCGGAAGAAGATATGCAGGCAACTTTTAATCTGGGGATTGGCTTAGTAACCGTTGTTTCACCTGATGCGGTGGATGCTGTTAAAGCAAAAGCTGAAGAACTAGGCGAAGAAGTATTCGAAGTAGGGACTACAATTAAGAACTGATCAATTACGAATTAGGAATAGTTCAATTAGGAATGAAGAATATAAGACTGCTCAGAAATGGGTGGTCTTTTTTTTGGTAAGAATAGAGACTATAAGGTTGGTGGATTTTTTAATGCTCTTTTTACTACATCAGCAACAGTTTCAATTGTGATATTTTTTGATTTACAGTATTCACTATTCAACCAATTTTCCAGTGTTTTAGCACCTTTACTGGCATTACAAGAAATGCAGCACAAAGCGATATTATCGGAATCATTAATTCTAATATCATTTACAATATGCTCCCAGGAAGGTTTGTTTTTTCTAGATTTATTAGTGTATTCAAACTCAATTCCACAATAAATACAATGTGTATCTCTCTCTTTAACAAATTCTTCTACTTCAAAAGGTATTCCCCATTTATTGGACATTTTCTATTTCGTTTAAGTATGTATTAGATAGAATAAATAATCAAAATCTGTGAAACCATCTAATCCATTCTCAATGATCAATTAAGAATAATCTTTTAGTCATTACCCCCGATCTTTTAAGTCTGTGACTTAAAAGTCATAGTAAAGGAAGTCTCCAGACTTCCATTCCCACCAATCGCTTAGAACCACTGATTACACGGATGAAAGGATTTCACGGATTTAAAATTCGATAAAAAAATTTTCTTAAACCATTCAATATTGTAATCCTATTTAGTTTTTGGTACTGTTATAAGAACTAATCAGAAATCATGGCAGATTTAAATATCAAACAAACGGTGCTCGATAGTTTAGAGCAACTTCCACAGGATGCAAGTATGGAAGACATTATGGAAAAGATTCTGCTTATCCATAAAATTGAAAAAGGTATTGAACAAGCTGATAGAGGAGAGTTGATTGATCATGAAGAAGTATTGAATAAAATCAGAAAGTGGTGAAGATCAAATGGACATCTCAATCTATTGAGGATTTAGCATCCATTTTTGAATATATAGCAAGAGATTCACATCAAATTGCCTCAATATTTGTAGAGAGACTATATTTTCATACAGATCAACTAATTGAGAATCCGTTTTCCGGTAGGAAGGTTTCAGAGATGAAAGACAAGAATGTTCGTGAGCTTATCTACAAAAATTATCGAATCGTTTATAGAATTATAAATAATGATGAGATTCAGATATTAACCGTCTTCAATTCATTCAAGTTATTGGATCTGAGAAATTTCAAGTAATCAGAGTTGTTTACATTCCCCCAACAGGATTCTTAGCTGCTTTTTAAAAGGAAGTCTCCCGGTCATTACTCCCTTTTTCTTTTTTTCAGGATGACGATGGTGATCACATAAATTAGGACAATTGCCAGAGGGATGAAGGTGAATCGCTGATCCGGGAAAAGGTACCACAGTAAAAGCACAACAGCAGTCCTCATGACAGTATGAAAAATACCTACCCAGTGTTTGATGATCCACGAAAAGGGAATCCACATTAATCCGGTTAAAATTCCGACGGTCATAGGGAGTGAGGTGTAATCCATCAGAAAGAAAGGAATAGTTATGGAATACACTAAGATTGCCTGAGCGGCCCCATGGAAAAACAAGGCATCAAATTCATTTTTTGGTTTGGAACGATCAGCCAGATGCTCGCCGGTAAATCTTGAAAGAAATAGTGCCAGATACACAATACTACCAGTACCTATAAAGATGAGCCAAACTTCAAGTTCAGGTGGTAGGAAAAAGCCACCAATTCCTATGATCAACCAGACAAATAATCCGGCTAGAGGAGTAGCCAGAAAACTCCGATTTGAAAATTCTATTCGTTGTTCTTCGAGACTTCTTTTCATTTTAAACGGGGGTCATATACTAATTTAACTAAATGTGACTCCTACGGAATCGGAGCACTTTGTTGTATCTAACCTGAGTTATTCTCTCAATTAAGAATATCTGATCTGAATTTATCTGTCCGTTGATTTAATTTCAGAACCGACTTTATGTAAATTAAAATCATTAATACTGTATAAAAAATATAGTTTAATTAATTAATACTTATTATTAGTTATATAATGTGAGAAAGATTTGGTCAGCGGTGTATTCCCGCCGTATATTAGCTCCTGTTAATCAAAAACAAAGCGGCGTGCTCCAAAAGGGCAGGCTTTTTTTATGTCCGGGAATCAGGGATCTTTACGCTAATCTCACCCCGTCGGACCCATACCTATCAGTGCTACCACATCCCGATGTAAAAGCCGATTAAAATCCCGGTTAAAATTTAGAATCTCCCTCATTCATGGATAGGTTTATTATGAAATAAACCATTCATCAAGAATTTTACATACATGAAGATTTCAAAAGCGGTGAAAGCACTGCTCCTTTCGTTAATCATTACTACCACTACTTTATCTGCTCAGCAGCAAATGCAAATGCCACAGGTGGCTCCGGCCGATTCAGTTTCTGAACAGGAATTGGAGACCTTTGTAGATGTGGCTATGGATATTCAGGGTATTCGCATGGAAATGGATCAGCTGGTAATGGCCAGATTAGATGAAGAAGGCATGACCACAGAACGTTTCCAGCAGATCATGCAGAGTAAGCAAAATCCAAATGCTCCGGCTTTGCAGTTATCCACTAAAGAAGAACAAACCGTAGCGAATATGCAGTCGTATCTGCAGGAACTGAGTACTGAGATGCAACAACAGCAATTGGAAGCGATCGATAATTCTGAGATGACGGCCACCCGTTTTCAAAGTATCGCAATGGCACTGCGTACCGATAAAGATCTGGCGATGCGATTTCAGGAAAAAGCCGCTGAAATGGAAGATTCGTAAGGATCTGCAGATCAATTTTAAAAGAAAACCCGACCGTTCTAACCAACAGTCGGGTTTTTTTATGTGCTGATCACAAAAAGCATCCTCAGAAAAAGAGAGATGCTTTTTAAATGAAGGATAACTCTTTGTTTAGTTTACCGTGATCACTTTAACACCGGAAACATCTGCATAAGCAGAAACATAACCTACGGCACCGGGATACATTTGAACAAATTTGATCACATCTTCATCACCGGGACGTTCCAGGGGTGGGTTTCCTTCCCCGGCAAAAGATGCTTGTTGCCAGAATGTCTTGATCTCTCCGGTTCCTTTACCGTGAACTTCTTTAGAGAAGGCTTCTCGGGTTGGATTACGATCACCAAGATCGATAGGAATAATGGAGCTGCCATCTTCCCATTTTCCTTTCTTCTTCAGGAAGATCTTAGATAGATCTTCTTTGGATACACTTTCGGTGGTGTTTGCTGTATTTACGATCACTTTATATGTCTGAGCCGCAATGGTTGAAGACGCAGCTGATATAAAGGCAATGACTAAACCTAATAAAATTCTTTTCATAATAATGATACCTCGCTTTTAGAATGAGTAGATGAGTGTGGCGATAAGTCCGCCAATGTTTCCGGTTTCCTGCTCATAAAGCATGTATTCTGCTTTTACAGTACGGGTAAAGCTAGGCTTGTAATTTATACCCACGGTATAGCGATTGTATTCCACTGAGGTCGTTGTTTGGTGTTCGAACCGAACATAAGGTGTCACTTTATTTATGGTCTGACTCACAACTACAAAAGCTCCGTCAAGATCATAATCAGTGTTGTTGATATTCAGATCACCGGTCCAGTATTCACCATAAACGGTAGTATTTTCATATTTCAGTTTGGCATTAAAAGCATAGGATAGCTTTTTGGCTTCATAATCCTGCACTACATACATAGCCGGAGAGCCGGGATATAGGAAGTCTGCCGGAACATTTGCACCGATCGGTATGATATAATCTTTCTGTTTAAATAAGCTGAAACCAACCGTAGCAAACTGCTTGTAAGAAAGGGCTACATTACCACCTGCAGCAACATTATAGGTGTTATTGAATGATTCATCGATAGAGATGGGGTCGCCTTGTTTGGTTGAAAAATAGGTTACTTCACTTCCAAAGAATCCTACCGCACCGGTTCTTAGCCAGGTGGTATTTCTGAATCCACCTGCAAATAGATCGTAGGAAAGTTTAACATCCTCACCGGATTTACCATTTAAGGAAATACCGTCTGCATTCAATGGGAAAAACTCATGATTCGATACCAATAATGGCAGTGTTGCACTAGTATTCACCGGAGCGTAGTAATAGGTATTCATCGGGCTTAATGGTAGCAAAAAACGACCCACTTTAACGTTTACATAGTCGTTTACTTTTAACTGACCATAGGCTTCGTTTAACATTTGATCGAATTGAAACCCAGGGCGGTAAACAAAAACACTTTTCAGCGTAAAGTTTGAGGTAGGTTGATAGGTAACGAGAATTCCGGCTTCCGAAATAGCTGTTCCGTAATTAACATCTAAATTATCTACACCGTCAAAATAGTTTAATTCGGTGCTAATATATCCTGTAATATTTGTTTGTGGTTCCCAGAAATCCTGAGAAAATGCAGTTCCTACACTTAATAGTGTAATGAATACTGCTAAAATGATCTGTTCTTTGACCTTAAGCATGTTCTCTTTTTTTAACTTTTAATTGTATTCCTCTTTCATAGAGAATGAATAGTTCAGCAGTTATCGACAGGGAATAAAAATTGCTTAAATAAATTAGGTTGAGGTGAGATCGGTAACTGGAATAATTAGTAATTCATGTAATAACAGTAACCTCATCTATGATTGATCAGAAAGGTGAGTAAAGGATGGTTGGTTTAAATTTTAACTTTGATCAGAGGTAGATAGATTTCGCGAGAGTTATCCACAAAAAATTTACTGTCTGATAATTGAATTGGTGATTAACAGTAATTTGTAATTTATTAACAGCTTTTAGTTGGCAGACAGAATACCTTCAGAGAAATAATAGTCTATGATCGGAAAAATTAGTCGGTTCAGGGTATGGGTAAGGCAGAATCAAAAATATGCCCCGGTATTGTTCTTTATCAGTGGTTTTTTATGGGATTCACTTACACTGGGCAGAATTGATCAATTGCTGGATCGGGTGATTCTAAGCACCTATCTGATTGCCGCAAGCATTTGTATTTATCTGTTTAATCTGGCCGATGATGGCAAATGGAAGGGCACGATCGTTGAACGGGTAGAAGAATATCTGCCGTTAGCGATTCAGTTTTTCTTTGGCGGTTTATGCAGTGCATATGTGATCTATTTTTCCAGAAGTGTCTCTTTTTCAAAGTCGGTGTTGTTCTTCTTTATTCTGGTGATCTTGTTGTTCGCAAATGAATTACTCCAAAAAAGAATATCCAACAAGTACCTGCAGTTCAGTGTGTACTTTTTCGTGAATTTCACCTTCTTCACCTTCTTTCTACCGGTGGTGCTAAAAACGATGAGTACCTTCATTTTTATCGTTTCCGGATTGGTGAGTCTGGCCACAACCATTGGATTGATCGTATTTATCTACAGCGTGAGTCCGTCTACCCGAAGAGAAATTCATGAAGGTAAAATGCTGGGTTTGATCCTCGGTATCTTTTTATTCATCAATGTGATGTACTACTTCAATTTTATTCCTCCGGTACCATTGGCCATGGACGAAGGCATGGTGGCTCACTCCATCGAAAAGGAAAATGGTAATTATATCGTGGAGTACGAACGATCGCCATGGTATAATTTCTGGAGGCAAAACCGTTACGAGTTTGCCCATACGCCCGGAACACCTATATATATTTTTACGTCCATATTTGCTCCCTCCGATCTCAACAAAAAAGTATCTCATCAATGGAAATGGTATAGTCCGCATACCGAAGAGTGGGAACTGATCGATGATATCGGTTTCGAAATAACCGGAGGAAGAGATCAGGGATACCGCGGATTTTCCTACAAATCGAATATGATGGAAGGGAAATGGAAAGTAGAAGTTACCACCGAAGAAGGTCTTGTTCTTGGTATTCTCAATTTTAAAGTGATAAGTGACCCGACTAATCAGCCTCAACGATTAATTACCAAAACTTTTTAATCGAGTATTTATTTAACCGGAAACATAATATCGGTAATGAGATCTTTTTCATCGGTATCAGCCGGATTATTCACATACATTTCTATTGGTGGTATCTTTTTGTTCTGTTTGAATTCCTTATTTCTGCCCATAGACATCATGGTAGTCCAGGCATTGCCCAGATGTTTATAGGGTCCGATATGGCGAAGCGTGTAAATTCGGGTTGAAGGTATTTCACCAATAAAGAAATCATCAGGTAAGTTTTCAGGATCTTCAGCAATTCCAAATCCAACAGTATACCGAGCCTGTTGTTTTTTAAAATCCCATTCATCATAAATGGTAAACATCATCCCGTTAAGAACAGATTGGTTTTCGAATGCATACCCACCCAGTCTGCCAAAGTCTTCTTTCATTTGAATAGTTACCTGATCCATGGCACAGGAGCTCTTAAGGCCGATGTATTTTGTGCCCGTAAAACCGGACTCACCTTTCCATTCCAGTTTTGAAGGAACTTCACCGTGTTCTGCATAATCCTTGAGCATGGACAAACCTCGATCAAAATCCATCCTGATGAATTGTTCCATCGAAGACTTCATCCAGAACATAAACCAGGGTAACGATGAATCCATGATCCATTTTACATGTGTTCCTTTCCCATCCGGATTAAGTTTAAAGGTAATTTTAGCTTCCGATTTCCATGGTTTCAGAAAAGTGAGGTCCATGAAAAGTGTTTCATTTTCTTTGGCTCCGGTTATTGTCATTTCGCCGGCGCCAACCCGGTCACCTTCCCAGTGATAATAATTGGAATCATCAGAAAAGGTCAGTTTTACATCCGGTTCCATAATCAACCATGGCGACCATGGTATCCATTGTTTAAAATCGTTGAGAATTTGAAATACTTCAGACGGAGATTTTTCTATAGAAACGGATGCGGAAACGTTAATCGTAGGCATAGCAATGGGTTAGAATGATTGATACTTCTAAAATGTATTAATTCCGAACTCAACTGTAAAAAATGAATAAAAAATTGATTTACGATTGGTACGAAAACACCTCTTCCAAAGGTTTATCAAAAACGATGGAAATTTTAAAAGCCAGCTCCAGCGAAGGCGAATATTTTGCCGCTTCAATTGCATTAATGGTTTGCCGCGTTACACCTACAGCTTCTGCCAGTTCCTGCTGTGTCATTTCGTTATGCAGAAAGCGGAGTTTTCGAATCTGATTTACAATTTGTCCATCCATCATACTATGCCAGTTTTCTGTAGTGATAAACCATAGTTATGCGCTTTATCAAACTGGATCCTAAAATGGTTAGAAAGAGAACGTGTCTTAATGTAGATAATGAATAAATACTACTATAAGTCTCATTAGCTTGCCCAAGAATCGGAGCCAGAAAAAGCTGAACCAGCATAATTACCAGAATTACCATCACAAACGAATAAGCAAATTTGTGACCAAAAGCTTCAATCTGATAATCACGTTCATCTTTATCCACGTTACTTCGGTGTTCGGTTAATCCGATAAATAATTCAATTGCCAGAACAATCCAGAAGGTGTTTACAAATATTTTAGTGAGTGATGCTTCGTGTTCTGCAAGAAATCCGGGCATTCCGAAAAAGAATAACACATAGAAAAAAATTACAGTTGCTGATGAGGCGATTGAAGTCCAGGATAAAATTTCGTGTTTCGACATAAATACTCCATTGTTTAATGTATGCCGGGCTTTACGTCGTGTAAAATAAATGTTACATAATGTATAAAAATATTTACGCGCGGTTAAAAAAACTGATATTCTAATTCCCGAAGGGTTAAATTATATGTATAATATATGTTATGAAATCAGAAGCTCCTATACGAAAGATCATCCATGTGGATATGGATGCATTTTTTGCCGCGGTGGAACAACGTGACCATCCCGAGTGGAGAGGAAAACCGGTGATTGTTGGGGGCAGACCCGGTGGCCGGGGAGTAGTTTCAACGGCTAGTTATGAAGCACGCAAGTTTGGGGTGCATTCTGCTATGCCAACCAATAAAGCGTATCAATTATGTCCTCATGGTATTTTTGTGAGATCCCGTTTTGATGCTTATAAAGAAGCATCATCAAAGATCAGAGAAATCTTTTTTGAATACACCGATCTGGTTGAACCTCTTTCTTTGGATGAAGCCTATCTGGATGTAACCGAGAATCATATAAACAATCCATCTGCTACACTCATTGCAAAGGAGATCAAAGAGCGGATATTGGAAGCCACTCAGTTAACTGCTTCTGCGGGAGTAGGTCCGAATAAATTTATTGCCAAAGTTGCTTCAGATTTCAATAAACCGAATGGATTGACGGTAATTACTCCGGATAAAGCAGAAGAATTCCTGGAAGAGCTGGATATAAAGAAGTTTTTCGGGGTTGGTAAAGCCACTCAGCAGAAAATGCATGCATTAGGCATTAAAACGGGAGCTGATCTTAAAAAATGGTCAGAGATAGATCTGGTGAAAGCCTTCGGGAAATCGGGGCGTTACTATTACAACATAGTACGTGGAAAAGATAACCGGGAAGTGAAGCCGCACCGAACCCGGAAATCGTATGGTAAGGAACGCACATTTTCGGAGGATATGAGTAGCCTGGACTGGGTGAATAATTTTCTGGATGAACTGGCTCAGACTATTTCTGAAGGGATGAGGAAAATACCCACAGCCGGAAAAACAGTGACACTAAAAGTACGGTATAAAAATTTTGATACCGTTACCCGAAGTCAGTCTTTAACGCATTACACGAATGATGCCAAAGAAATATCTATGGTAGCACGGCAACTACTGGAGCAAACCGAAGCCGGAAAAAGGGAGATCCGGTTGCTGGGAATTTCCTTATCCAATTTAAATCTGATCGAGAAAGAGTATTGGGAGCAGCTGGAATTGGGGGTTTAATGGTAAGTGATGATTAGACGAGGTTCTTATTTTATACAGTGATCCAGCTCAATGTAAAGAGACTAAAATCAGAATAAGTACGAACAAAAAATGTATAATTTCTTGGTCACTTACCTATCACCATTTCACTGCCTCCATCATTTATAAAAAAATAAACCGGTATAAAACTATATTCCATATCCCTTCGTCTTAACCCTGTAACCAATTGCGGTAGTTGGATTGAAAACAAAGGAAATGGAAGACGCACAACTTGTCCGGGATTTTTTGGGAGGCAATCATCAGGCTTTTAATAAGCTGATCGATCGCTGGCAGGATCGTATCCATCATTTTGCATACCGGTATTTTGCCAGTAACGATGATGCGGCCGAGATCACCCAAAAAACATTTATCAAAGCGTATCAGAAATTAGATACTCTGGATGACGTGCAAAAATTCGGATCGTGGCTGTACCGAATTGCCAATAACCTTTGTTTAGATGAGTTGAAGCGGGCAGGCCGGCGAAAGTCGACATCGCTGGAAGCCCTGAAAACAGCTCCTCAATCAGAAACAGCTTCATCAGCAGATTCAAAACTGATGAGAAGTGAAGCCATGGTATTGCTCCATAAAGCATTATTGCAATTACCCAACGAGCAACGCATGGTGGTGATCATGAAAGAGTATGAGGGACTCACTTTCAGAGAAATTGCTGAAATACTGGATGAATCGGAGAATACAATTAAATCCCGGATGTATTACGGACTTCGGGCACTAAAAAAAACCTTCGATTCCTGGAACATCAATAAAGAAGTATTCAATTATGAATAAGCAAGAAGCACGAAATTTATTAATGGATTACATGTACGGCGAACTTGATCCCGGTCAGGTGCGCGCACTGGAAGAGTTCATGCAAAATGATCCTGAATTAAAAGAAGAATTTAATGAACTTAATGAGACCCGTTCCTTGCTGCAGCATTTACCGGTTCAAAGTCCTGAAGAGCAACTGGTAATGATGGCGCCGGAAGAGAACCGATCACAAACCGCATCGGATGCGAAAAGCTGGTGGTCAATCGTGAGTAACGCCTTGTTTCCAAAACAAGGATTTGGTCGATTCGCTTTTGGTGTAGCCACGTTTGCATTTCTATTTATCGTAACCGGCGCACTAACTGATATGAAAGTTAGTGTAACAGACGGAGCGTTTTCACTCACCTTCGGTGAACAACCGGCTGAACAGACCGGATTCACCGCCGAACAGGTTCAGTTGATCGTGAGTCAGGTACAGCAGGAAAATGCAGATATGATCAATGAGTATATCGAATCGGCACAGGCACAGCAGCAGCTTCAATTTGAACAAACCTTATCTACCTTTGCCGATTATTTTAACGATCAGAGAGCCTCAGACTGGGAATTATTCAACTACGGGTTATCCAGCCTGGAAGAAACTACCTACAACCGATTTGAGCAAACCGATCAGGTGTTGGGCGAAATCATACAAACTGTAAGTACAAACTAATTTATAGGATAGAAGATGAAAAAGTTGTTACAAATACTATTGATCGGAGTGATCGCGATCACGGTGAATCCGACCATGATCCGCGCTCAAAAGATCGATACAAACCGAATGAACCGGGATATCCGGATCATGGAAAATATACTTGGTGAACTATTTAAAGTTCAGATCACCAATGGTGGCCGCAACAGTATGTTCATAAGTAATATGGGGGGAATAAATTCACGGGGTATTCGCGGCACCTATCTGCCGGGCTACGGCGTGATCATGATGGTTCCGCAAAACTCATATTTCGGGCGGGGAATTCAGGTGATCTCCCGGGATGGAAATAGTGCCAGCATTTCCTTCTATTATGACTCCGATGAACAGGAGGGGGATCGCTCTGTTGATAAAGAATCCGTAATTGCCCGAATCAAGGAATTTCTGAAAGATTATGGCTCAACCATTGGTCAGCTTGATGATAATGAACACATAAATGTGATCTATGGCTCGAAAAGTAGTCGTGAATTGGCCTTCGCGTTATATCCGGGATCAAATACAGATGAATCCGATACACCGGAAAAGTTACCGGTCATCTCAATATCAGCAAAAGTGAAAGATCTGAAAGACTATCGTACCGGTAAAATAAACGATGGTAAACTAGAAGACCGGCTTGTAGTATCTACCGTTGAGGATAAGGAGTATCTGGATCTTAAAGTGATGAGCAATATTTTTGAAACAGCCCTTCGCGATAAAGAGAAAGATGCATTTCGTTTAAGTGGTACCATCAATTATATGATGCTGGATAATTTTGGAGCATTATTCTCGATGGATGTGATGTACAGCGAATTTGGAAGCTTTGGCCGTGAATTTGATGAATTACGACGGTTAAGAGACAGAATGCATGATGAAAGAACCAAGCGAACCGGAGTAAATGAAGAGCCCGCCCCGGGAGCCCCGGATGTGATCAAAGACAGTGAGCGTGAAGCCAAAGCGGAAGAAGCATACAAACGACTTAAAAATGATCTGAAAGAGTACCTGGTAGATTATGGCAGAACATTGAGTTCCCTAAACGACGATCATTATGTTTTACTAAGTGTAAATATCGGTGGCAGATGGGACACTATTCCCGATCGGTTTGATGTACAGATCAAAAAATCCGTTTTGAGTCGCTTAGACAACGGTAAAATATCCCGGGAAGAGGCATTGAAAAGTGTAGTGCTTAAGGAGTACTAAAAAAGGATTGATTAGATTACTGTTAGCTAAAGTTGAAGGGTTGTTTCCCGGAAAGGAGACAACCTTTTTTTATGTTAGAATCAGAATAAAATCCGGTTCATAAGTCAAAATCACACTTCTTTTGCATCGCCCGTTCGAGCAGCAGTTCGTAATCTTCGGCATCAATTTCTATACACCCGAACTGGCTTAGGTGGTCGGTGTAGAACTGGGTATCCCATAAACGAAACCCGTTTTTCTTTAAGATCTGATGGCAGTAATAAAGCGCAACTTTATCAGCTTCATTCTCCAGTTTAAACATGCTTTCCCCGAAAAATGCGGCTTGTAAATGCACCCCGTACAGTCCCCCAACTAATTTACCCTCTTTGTACACTTCTACACTGTGAGCGTACCCACTTTGATTTAGAATGTCGTACGAATTAATTATAAGATCATTGATCCAGGTTGACTCGCGGTCGGCGCATGCGGTTACTACTTCTCTGAACCGGGTATCAATCTTTACTTCAAACTTACCCTGCCGGATCAATCGCGCCAGATTTTTTGAAACATGAAACTGATCAACAGGGATAATTCCACGCATTCGGGCCGAATACCATTCCACATCATCGGAATCTCTGGAATCAGCCATCGGGAATATTCCCTGAGCATAGGCAGAAAGTAAATTTTCGGGAGGAATGATGTTCATTAGTTAGATGGAGTCACACAATATGAGTATTGAGAGTTGAATTAATTGCAAAAAAACTGAATAAACTCTCAATACTCTAAACTCAAAGCTTTTAGCCCCTAAAAATCACAGTACATCATCGGACCGGAGCCAATAGGAGAACCCGGCGGTGGTGACATGGAATCAGGGATATCAAACTCCTCCGGATCATCGAGATAGCTCTCGATCATCATTTGGGTATATAACGATAAGGCATCGTCACGTTCGCTCAGCATTTCACTCAATTCCACCAGTTTTTTGGTGACAATAGCTTTTGTAAGCGGATTTGACTGAGAGGATGCATGAAGTTTGATCAGATTTACCACCACGAGTTGATCGACTACTTTTTGAATGGCATCGTGATAATCATCGCCGAATTTATTCTTCCAGCTATGTTTGATGATCTCGTCGATAACCTGTTCCAGAGACAGATTATTAACCCGTGCACCGTATTCTACTAACCGGTTTGCCCGTTGCGGGTTCAGAATCAGACCAAGAGAAAAGTTGGCTGCTATTTCTGCAATTCCAAGGGCATCCAGCGATGGTCCGGTATTTCCTTTGAATAATTCGCGGGAAGAGTGCATTCCGGGAGGTCGGGTCGGGATGAGGTCCAGCAGATTCTCGGGCACGGCTAAAACTTCAGGCTGGATGGTTTTCAACATAGCCTGTAGTGCTTTTTCCTGAGTTGAACGATCCAGGATCTTCGGTGTAGGTTGATTGTCCCCACGAAGTTTGTACGTATAATCGAGTCCGCCGATCAGTTTAACGGTAGCCTCCGTTTGATATCGATGGAAGAAATAGATCGGAACAAGCACATCTTCCAGTTTAGACATTGGTGTGCCTGCAGGGATATTTGCTTCCCCGAAATTATCCAGCGCGATATCACGGACCTTAAGGATATACGAAAGCTGAGTTACGGGATCTTTTCCGAATTCCCATAAATGCGCATAAGGATGTGCACCACCCTGGGGACGGGCATCACTGTCAGAAATATATTTATATCCGGCATCGTGAGCGTCTTCCAGTATTTTATTTAACGCAGCTTGTTCGTCCGTTCCCTCCGGAAAATCCTGATAACCAAACGCAATGGTCACTTTATCCCACTCACCGATACCGGTATCGTAGGCATCACTCAAATCCAGTTTTCCATTTTTGATGTCTACCTTAGGATGAGGGTAATCCATTACAGATGCGCGGTCATTAACACTGGCTGCAAAGTTATGAAAGATGCCAAGTGTATGGCCCACTTCGTGAGCTGATAACTGTCGAATTCTGGCCAGAGCCATTTCCATCATTCGCGGATCGTCTTCATTTCCTTCCTTAAAAGGAGCGAGTAATCCTGTGGCAATCATATAATCCTGACGAACGCGAAGCGAGCCAAGCAACACGTTTCCTTTAATGATCTCTCCTGTTCTTGGATCAACAACCGAGCCGCCATACGACCAGCCGCGCGTTGAACGATGCACCCAATTGATCACATTGTATCGAATATCGAGGGGATGGGCATCATCCGGGAGGATCTTTACCTGAAACGCATTTTTATAACCGGCCGCTTCAAAAGCCTGATTCCACCAGCTGGCACCTTCCAATAACGCTGAACGTACAGGTTCCGGAGTACCATTATCCAGATAATAAACTATAGGCTCAACCGGTTCACTTATTTCAGCTTCCGGGTTTTTCTTTACCAGTCGGTGACGGTTGATATACCGAACCATCATGTCTTCATCGATAGGAGCTGCATAATCCATGAATGACGTTGGGTAAAATCCACCCCGGGGATCATACAATCGGGGTTCGTAGTTATCGTCAGGAAGTTCAACAAATGAATGATGCTGGCGAACGGTGATAGATTCCGGAGATGGAACCACAGAACGAACTTGTCCCCCGGGATTTGATCCCCCGAAGGTAAGCATGGTTTCGAATTCAGTATTTTTTGGGAAGTTGAAAGTTCCCTCAGCATATAACGAACTACGGTTCGCATCTAACCGGTAACTACCCTCCCGCATGCGGCTTAACCGATCTGTAACCCCGTGAGCGTCACGAATCAGAAAAGGGGTCAGGTCAATGAGATAAGTTCCGTTTGTTTCGGCTTCGATCTTAAAAGCAGCTAATACCGATGAAGCGAAAGCTTCACGAACCGATTTTTTTTCCAGTTCATTATCGGATTGTGCGATGTAATTCAGATTAGGCTGGATCATGAATAACTTTGGGCCACGCTTTTCGAAATAGACAATACGTTCTCCTCCCTGTTGACTCCGGTCCAGCCCTATATCGTTAGAGCCAACACCGGCAGCCAGATAATTGGCGTACAAAAATTCGAAGTTTAGTTTATCAACCTTCAGCCAAAGCTTGTCATTATCTTCGTCGAGGTAGTAATCAAAAAAACCTTCGGTAACGGTAAGGTCTTTGGTTTTTTCTTTAATAGAAGGCGTTTGGGCCATAAGTGCGGCAGCATAGATCGCCAGAAATGCAGTAAGGATAACTCGTTTCATAATTCCCTGATTGGTAGTTCGATTTAGCACAGGGAAGTAAACAGTTTTAAGCGGTAGATAAAAAACACATTGATGCTTTTTTACACGAATCACTCAAAATTTTTGGCGGGACCATAATTCTGCTTAATTAATGAAGATGAGAACGGTGTAAGTACAAACAAAAAAGGCTCTGCCATTGAATGACAGAGCCCTGACGTTCAATAAAAAAACCGTCAATTATTCAGTAAGTTTCCGTCTTTATCCCACTCGGCAGCGGCGGAGCTTGTTTGATGATTGATGCACTTTGCCAGCCATTCCTCATCATAGCTAAGATCATGTTCATCAAGCACATCCTGAGGGACACCATCCCACACATTAGGCCGGTTACCTTCATAGCCAATGTCTTTAAATCCGATCTCGGAGGTATAATAACCGGTCAGGGTTAGGTTTCGCATCCGTGTAAAGAACTCTATTCCGGCCTTTGTCTCCGGGGTACTTTTATCCGGGTAGGCGATAGCGTCCATGATCTCTGTTTTTTGAGTGGTATCCAGATCAATAAAATGGCTGTTGTAATTCGCTTTCGCATAATCATCAAGCCACTTAATTCCGTTGCGAATCGGTTTTTGCAAATTGGGCATGTCCTTTACAATAAAATCGATGAATTCAGGTACATGTGCATCCCCGGCAGAACCGGCCGAATCGGTAGCCGGGAGGATGAGATCACAAAGATCAGCGATGGTCTCATATTCATGGTCGGTTAAGAATTCTTCGGCAAAAAGCCGCTTGTCACGAAGCATTTCTTCTTTGTAACGACCATATTCTTCAAATGAATAGAAATCGGTAAGCGACTTCCTGGGGTCGCGCATACTTATTGTGCAACCATTTAAATACAGTCCGGCACCTAGTGAGCCTAAGATCAGGGTTTTGATTGAATCTCGTCGGTCCATAATTAAATGTTTTGTTTTTTAAGTTGATCTACGATGTGTTCCGAGGCTCTCCATGATAAAGCCAGAATGGTCCAGGTAGGGTTTTTGTCCGCTTGAGATACAAAAGGACCTCCATCAACCACAAATACATTGTTAGCATCATGCAGTTGATTATAGCGATTGGTTACCGAGGTTTTTGGATCGTCACCCATTCTTGTTGTTCCCACTTCATGAATGATCCTTCCCGGAGCAGCCAGACCATAGTCACTATCGGCACCCGGTTTATCGCCTAAAGGAATGGCTCCCATTCCTTCAAAAATGCGCTCGAAGGTTTCGTGCATGTGTTTGGCCTGCAATCGTTCGTAATCTGTCCAGTTATAATGGAACCGAAGCACCGGAATTCCCCACTGGTCCTTCACATCCGGGTCGATCTCGCAGTAATTATCATACTGTGGAACACTTTCTCCCCGTCCCGACATCCCCATTACAGCACCATAAAATCGTTTTACGTCGGTTCTGAGTTTATCACCATATCCGCCAACAGTGTCGCCAAAATGCTTATTCAGATCGGTGGTGTTGAATCCAAACCCATATGAAGGCATACCAAGTCCGCCCCAGACCTCAATGTGATACCCGCGAGGGAAATCCAGATTCTTTTCGTTCAACCACCATGGCGTATAAACGTGCATGCCACCAACACCATCCTCGTTATAGGTTTTCCGGTTGAGCATGGCCGGAACAATTGCGGCCCGGCTTGCACCGGTAGAATCGTGAATATACCGGCCCACGATCCCGCTGCTGTTACCTAACCCATTAGGGTGGGAATTACTTTTCGAATTTAACAGGATGCGGGCAGAACTTGCTGCAGAAGCTCCCAATACTACCACCTTTGCCCGGATTTCATTTTCTTCTCCGGTCACTTTATTGATGTAGATCACTCCCCGGGCTTTTCCGTTTCCGTCAACCGAAACCTCGCGCACCATGGAATTATTATAAAGATCGACCCGGCCGGTAGATTTTTGAGCCGGAAAAATGAGGCAGGTTCCGGCGGAGAAATCAGCGTAGATCTGACAAGCCCGGTTACATTGGCCACAGTAAAAACAAACACCACGATCGTTGTTAATCCGTTTCGTTAAAATCGACAATCGGGAAGGGATTACCGGAATTCCGGCATTACGGGCGCCTTTTATATAGTAGAGTTCATGTAATCTGGGTTTTGGAGGAGGCAGAAAAAAGCCATCCGGCTCATTAAAGATCCCTTCCTTACTCCCGAACACACCGATCAGTTTATCTACCCGGTCGTAATATGGTTTAATATCGTTGTAAGAGATCGGCCAGTTATCACCAAGACCATCAAAATCTCTACGTTTAAAATCGAGCGGGCCAAAGCGCAGTGAAATACGTCCCCAGTGATTGGTTCTTCCTCCAAGCATGCGCGACCTGAACCAGTCGAATTGGGTGCCATCTTTTCGGGTGTAAGGCTCTCCATCGATATCCCAGCCACCATACGCGGCATCAAAATCGCCAAATGCACGTGTTGAACCAGCGCCACGTCGGGGTGATTCCCAGGAGGGACGCAATTGAGTTCGGTGTTCATTCTTCGCCGGGTCAAAAAATGGACCAGCTTCTAATACGGCAACTTTCAGGCCCGATTCTGCCAAAACTTTGGCGGCCATTCCACCACCGGCACCAGATCCCACAACCACGGCATCGTACCCATCCTGCGATTTCCTGATATGCATGCTTTATTCTCCGAAATAACTATTGAAAATGATTGATGGGTGGATTGTACTGTGGAACACTCATAAAAACAAATATTGGAATTCTAAATATACCATCAGGTTAAAATTCATGGCAAATAAGGCTGATTTGGAACATGAATACTTCGCGATACTTTAAAAAGAAAAAGTAAAAAACAGAGTTAATTATGAAAATAATAAAAGCGACCGGGGTAGTACTCGGTGTTATAATCATTGGAATAGTCAAACTTACGCTGAGTATTGATGGCATGGTGAAATCCGGTATCGAAAAGAACGGATCTGAAATGCTTAATACCGAAGTGTCGGTAGCAGATGTAGATCTTTCTTTACTGGATGGATCGGGAAGTATTGAAGGTTTTGAAGTAAATAATCCGGAAAAATATAATTCAGAGAATGCCATCCGGATAAAGAAAGCAACGATCAGAGTCGATCTGGCTTCCTTATTCTCCGATCAGGTAATCATAAAAGACCTCAGGATTTATGCTCCTGAATTAACCTTTGAACAGGAGGGCATGACCGCAAACCTGAAAGAGCTAAACGATCAATTAGACACTAGCGGTGACGAAGATTCGGACAAAATGCTGGTGATCGAGCATTTGATAGTGGATAAAGGAAAGGTCACCGTTAGTACCGACATCGACAGAGAACGAATGGCAAGTGCAGAGATCGACCGATTTGAATTGAATAATATTGGAAAGGAAGGGAATAACACCATTCAGCAAAGTATAAAACAGGTCATAGAGCCGATGTTGCAAGAGGCTATTACGAAAGCGGCAACCAGCGGAGTGTTAGATCAGTTAAAGAATAAGGCAAAGGAGATCATTAACGGATGATCAATCACTCAGACCATTCCCAAGTCGTTTAGGATGATTATCCTCAGCCTGTAATTCATCAAAAGCCTGCTGAAAATTCTCCATCAGTTCCATGTATTTTTCAGAATCTGAAACCCGACGTTCAATTTTTCTGGTAATGAGGGTTTCGTTACGGGCATATTTGATGAGTCTGTAGAAATGGAACTCAACCAGATCACCGTCTTCATCTTCCAGATAGACCTTACCAAACTGATCTACACTTTTGAATTTAAAGGTATGTCGCCCGGCAGATGAGGTCGCAGTTCGGTATTTGTTGAAGGTAGCCCAGTCGAATTTACTGCCCGAAACGCTAACTACCTGTGCAATATTCCAGCAATTGATCCGGTCATCTTTTTTCCAGTGTAGAATTTCAGGATACCAGGAATGTGGCGGAACGCCCTTTTTCTTATTTCTGAATAAGCCCATAAAGTCTGTTATTTCTGAGTTTGAAATAACCTACGAACAGTTTTACTAAAAGATATCTTTTCTTCTATAATATCTTCAGGTTTCAAAACTTCCAGTTTTCGGCTGCCTCTGTAAAAAGCATACATACTTATCGCCATTACTGTATGAGCGATATCCAAATGATTGAACCATTTACTGATGCCGATCTCACTGGTGTAAAAAAAGGCGGCTAGTGTGGCAAATAAAACCGTTAATACAAAATAACGGCTTCCCTCATTGCGGGTTTTTTTAAACACCAGAAAATGCAGTGGCAATACCACCAACCCTAATCCATATGCAGAATGAACTTGTATGAAAAAGAAATTGAGGGTAGAGAAGGTTATTACGGCAAAGGTTAGTAACTCAATCAAATTGGCAACTTCCAGAAACTTACCAAATGTTTGATTGATGACGGGTTGAGCATGCATTATAGACGCGCGCTCAACAGCCATGACGGCCAGCATACTTATGAGCCAACCCGGTAATTTCCAGACTAAGCCAACCTGAGCCTGAAACGCATGCCCGAGCATACCCCCTAAAAACGTGGCAATGCCCATGATTAAAAAGTACCAGCGCATATACCGATGTACTTTTCCCGGCTTATTTAATTGCTTCAAGCGGACGAACGCATATACACAAACTCCCGTGATCCACAGATCCGTGAAAGTAACCATCGGTTCCATGATGGTGATATCAAATAGTTCAATGGAGGGCTGTCCGCTGTGAGTTTGCATATCCTTAAGTATAGTTTATTGACCCGGAATAGCCAAAAAAGACCAGAAAAACAGAACTATACGTTACGCAAACCTATAATCTGGCTATTATTTGATCAAGAGCATTTTACGGGAGATACAGATCCCTGATGGGGTAGTTAATTGATAGATATATACACCGCTGGACAGCCCTTTTGCATCAAATTTAACCGAATGTAATCCAGCCGACTGTATAACCTTGTTTACTAATATCGTTACTTCCTGTCCAATCGAATTAATAACCCGAAGAGAGATTTCACTAGCTACCGGTAATTCGTATTGAATTAAGGTAGTCGGGTTGAATGGATTGGGGTAATTAGGTAATAATTGATAACCGGCAGGTCTTAATTCAAGAGGCTCAGTGTTTGTAAGTTTACAACTATTGGATGCAATACCCCCGGCACCCATAGGAGCTTCTTCAAAGTTGGAGATCACAAGTTTATCCAGCATTAACCCATCTTCTCGATAACTAAGGGTAAGTATATGGTCCCCTTTTTCCAGCTTTTTATTGAATACTGGCACCCATTCCCATCCTGATGTAGTTAGGTTTAATATAGGTTCAAAATCCCCGTCATCAATTTTTAAGTAGAGTGAATTTCCACCACTTTCAGGGTTATTTAAACGGGCATAAACATCATAATAGCCGGTTGTATCGATTTTGAAAGGTAGAATTATAAGTGCGGAACTATCAGCGGAGGCATTCCGATAATTATTGAAGCCCTCTTTAGGGGAGACCAACAGATCATTTGATGCTAAAGAATCCTTTAAAATCTCCCAACTATCTCCATGAAAGGCGCATTCCGGTTCAAGAAATAATTCGGTGGTACCAACAGGATTTACAAACGCCTGAATTTCCATGACCTCCAGCATCTTAAGAGCATAGCGTTTTCCTAATTCACGATAACCGGCGGAATCAAAATGAAGATTATCGGATGCGGCGGTACATTGGCTGGAGGAAACCACATAAGAATTAGGCAAAGTGTTTGGTAAAGTATTTATGATCGAATTCATACCGGCCACCACTCCACCAACATCAGCGTGAACTACCTCGCCAGCGAGTAATGGGGTTTGCTCCGGATCGAGATTCAGATCGTTGATCAGGTTATCATATACGGTTTTAACTTTTTGAGGCCATGCTGAATCACCATTATTGGATTCTCCCTGATGAAGTAAAAATCCTTTAATCACCCCAAAGTTCTGTGCTTCTTGGGCTAGATTTACTAAGTACTGATATGGGTTACCATCATACTCATTAATGATATTAAGCAGCCAGTCTGCTGTAACAGATTCCACATAATCCTGATATTTATCCTTGTCGAATAATTCAATTTTGCTACCGGCCACCGAAACATTAATAATTCCTACCCTTATGCTGTCAGGGAGGTTTTCAACTAAGGTTCGGCCAAAGTAATCTGCAGGAGAAAGGCCACTATAACATCGGGTGAGTGGCGGAACGGCCGGGTACCAATTTTCCTTACTGCGACTTAAATTGGAACAATTAACAGCCTGAAAAACCTGAAAACGGCTATCTACACGCTGGTCCTCCGTTTCAATTGCTCCCTGTCCTTCCATATTAGATTGTCCAAAACTGAGGTATATATAGAAATCAGGATCGGGTGTTTGTGCAGGTACACTCATTGAAAGAAAAATTATGGAGAGAAGTGAAAACCCCAGAATTGCTGAAATCTTAAAACGCCTCATGACAGTAACGAAAGAATTTGTATAAATGATTAAAATCGGTTGATCAGTGGAAAAGTGAAAGCAGGAAGTAGCGAATTGTTAATCGTAGCCTTGAAAGGCTTTTCACACGGAAAAAGAGTAGTTAAATAATTAATAAATAACCTGAAAAATCAGTTCAAAAAAAATAAATGTGAGAAGGGTAATTCGTAGATACAAAAAAGGCCTGCTGCTGTAGCGGGCCTGATGTTTCAAGTAACTCCTATCAATATACGGTGGACGTCGTGGCCAGACCAAATCTGTTTTATAATATATAACTAATGATAAGTAATAGCTGTTTATCAGTTTTTGATATATGATTATCAATGAATTTTATGGAGTAATTACTAATAGCTTTCAGAGTTTCCGGATACGATATTTACCGGAAAGAGGAGTCCATTGAGCTGAAATTCACATCACCCAAACAGAGTCAAAGTATAAATGATGTAGAATCTCACGAAGAATCAGAATGCCAACATAGTATTGTTGGTCCATTTCCACTTGAGACAGAACGGGAGATCGCCCCATGGAAAGCATCGCATATTCAGTGAATACAGATTCAATCTCTTGCTTTGAAAATGACTGATGCTTTCCTTTTGGCAGGTTCAATGCTGAGGCAATCAGTTCATCATTGATCACTAAGTGTTGGTCCTTATTTTTAAGTACCGGTCTGGCCATCAACTGATCCTCGATCTCAGTGATCGTGTACTCAATTTCAGCTTCTGTAGGAATATCGTTTTTAATAAAACGATCGATAAGTATTTGAACCCCGATCGGGAGGTTTTCGGAATGGATGAGGCGTCCTTCGCTAAATGACAAAAAGCTAACCTTCTGCTCACCAATATGAACATAACGAGCAGATCGGTGCCCGGTATTCAGGTTGGAAAAATGTCGTTGTAATTCTTCGGTTGAAAAATCAGATCTATTTAGCCTCATAATGGGAGGAGATATACTAAAAAGGGGTATTAAACCGGTTCAGGGGTATGAAATTGAAATAAAAAAGGGTGTCGAGTATACACTCAACACCCTCAAAGTACAAAAAAAATGATCAGACAAGTTTATCCACGTAATCCAGTTTTTCCCAGGGAAACTCAGCCCGGCCAAAATGTCCATAAGCTGCGGTTGGTCGATAGATCGGTCTAAGCAGATCAAAACGGTTTATGATGGCTTTCGGAGTGCAATCAAATGTTTTTGCAACCAGATCAGCAAGTTCAAGGTCACTCATTTTACCTGACCCGTAACTGTTTACGCTAATAGAAACAGGTTCTGCAACGCCGATAGCATAGGCCAGTTGTACCAGAACTTCATCAGCCAGTTCGGCAGCAACCAGGTTTTTAGCGATATGGCGGGCAGCATAGGCTGCGCTACGATCAACCTTTGATGGATCTTTCCCGGAAAAAGCACCGCCACCATGAGCACCGAATCCACCGTACGTATCCACAATGATCTTTCTACCGGTAAGGCCGGCATCTCCATGAGGTCCGCCGATCACGAACTTTCCGGTTGGGTTGATATGATATTTTGTATCTGCGTCTAGCAGGTGCTCAGGAAGAATCTTTGCAACCACTAATTTTTTTACATCTTCGTGGATCTGCGCCTGTTCCACGCCATCAGCGTGTTGAGTTGAAAGCACGATGGTATCAATGCGTTTCGGCTTGCCGGCATCATCATATTCAATGGTAACCTGCGATTTGCTGTCGGGGCCCAAATACGGCATTAAGTCTGTATTTTTGCGGATGCGGGCCAGCTCTTTCAATAGGTTATGAGAGAATTGTAAAGGCATTGGCATGTATTCGGGCGTTTCTTTGGTGGCGAAACCGAACATCATTCCCTGGTCACCGGCGCCATCCCGATCAACACCCATGGCGATATCGGGACTTTGAGTATGAATGGATGATAATACCCCGCAACTTTCCGAATCGAAACGGTAAGCAGGTTTGGTATAACCAATTTCTTTGATCACCTGACGCACAATTTCCTGAACATCAACGTACGCTTCAGTGGTAACTTCACCGCCAACCACAGCTAATCCGGTGGTTACAAAAGTTTCGACGGCTACTCTGGATTTTGGATCCTGGGTGAGTAATTCATCCAATATGGCATCTGAGATCTGATCTGCGACTTTATCGGGATGCCCTTCCGATACAGATTCTGAAGTAAATAGTTTTTTCATGTATTAATTTCTGATAAGGTACTTTCGGTTACGAATAGAAAGCTCAAGTTAAGCAGATTTATCGGAAATAAGAGAGAAAAACTAAAATTTATGGTATGCAGAATTGTAGAGCGTGCTACCCAAACAGATCGCCATTTTCATTCTTTTTGTCGATACCCAGATATTGATAAGCCTTAGCGGTTGCCACCCTCCCTTTGGGGGTTCGTTGTAAAAATCCTTCTTTGATCAGGTAGGGTTCATAAACTTCTTCGATAGTGCCCTTATCTTCGCCCACCGCAACGCCCAGCGTACCTAACCCGACCGGACCACCACTGTAGTTTTCAATAATTGCCCGCAGCATCCTGATGTCCATTTCATCAAGGCCGTTGGCATCCACATCCAGCATATTTAGAGCCTTATCAGCTACTTTCTGGTCGATGGCAGTAAGTCCATCCACCTGAGCAAAATCTCTTGTCCGGCGAAGCAGCTTGTTTACAATACGAGGTGTTCCCCGACTCCGGCTGGCAATTTCGTATGCACCGGGCTCATCAATACCGAAATTCATGATATGTGCTGTACGTAAAGCAATACGTTGAAGTAACTCCACATCGTAATAGTCGAGCCTGATATCAATCCCAAACCGCGCCCTTAACGGTGCCGTGAGCATTCCTTTCCGGGTGGTGGCACCAACCAATGTAAACTGATTCAGATCGATCTGAATACTTCGGGCATTAGGTCCGGAGTCGATAACAATATCCAGTTTAAAATCTTCCATAGCCGAATACAGGTACTCTTCGATCACGGGATTCAAACGATGGATCTCATCAATAAATAACACATCTCCCTGCTCAAGATTTGTGAGCATCCCGGCGAGGTCTCCCGGTTTTTCAAGAACCGGACCGGTAGTAGGTCGAATATTAACGCCCATTTCTTGTGCAATAATGTAGGAAAGGGTGGTTTTACCTAAACCCGGAGGTCCTGATAAGATCACATGATCGAGGGCATCGCCACGTTGTTTAGCTGCTTTAATAAACACACTAAGGTTCGTGATCGCCTTCTGCTGGCCTATAAATTCCTCCAGTGAAGAAGGGCGTACAGATTGCTCGAAAGCATCTTCTTTACCGGACGGATTTAAAAGCGGGTTTTGCACAGATATATGGGTTAAATTACTTGTAGTTTATGTAATAATACTTAGTTTTCTGCCGAATTGCGCAGCTAACTGGAAGCAAGCTATGAATACAGATTCTCTATCTCCGGATGAACTAAATTTTGATCCTATCGAGGAACAAAAGAAGCGGAACGTAAAGAAAAAGGAAAACAAAAAGAAGAAAACCACACTAAAGGAGGCAGGATTGAAGGATGGATTAAGTTCCGATACCGTTAAAATTACCGGTAACGAATTTTTCTTCAACTACGAATTAAGTTGGCTAAAATTTAATGAGAGAGTTTTAGCTGAGGCAAAAGATCCCGGCAATAAATTGATGGAACGGGTAAAGTTTATCGGGATCGTGTGTTCCAATCTGGATGAATTTTTTCAGAAAAGGGTGGGCGGACTTAAGCGACAGGTACATGCCGGGGTAAAGAAACTCTCGGTAGACGGGATGACCGCTTCAGAACAGCTGAAAGCCATTCGACTGGAAGTTCACAGGATGATCGAAGAATACCGGGGCTGTTTTTTTAATGAATTACTGCCGGAGCTTGAGGAGAAGGGAATCAGAATTAAGCATTATAACGAGCTTAGTGATTATCAAAAAAATGTAAGCGATAATTATTTTGAGAAGCAGATCTATCCGATCGTTACTCCTTTAGCGGTAGATGAGTCTCACCCATTTCCGTTTATTTCTAATCAGAGTTTATCGTTTGCCGTAGAATTACAGCATCCGACCACCCGGGAAAAGATGTTTGCACGGATCAAGATCCCGTCAAACCGCCCGAGATTTATACAGGTTCACCGACGGGGGAACCGGGTCATTTTAGTACCCATCGAAGATCTGATCAGTTCAAAGATCGGCTCGTTCTTTCCCGGGATGAATGTACTTTCGGCACACCTTTTCCGTGTTACAAGAAATGCATCGCTCGAGAGAAATGAAGAAGAAGCCGACGATTTATTGGAAGTGATCGAAGATGAATTAAGAGAACGTAAGTTTGCAGAGATCGTCCGGCTTGAGTTAGACCGGGATATGCCTCGACATATCAAAAAATTACTCATTAAAAATCTGGGTATCAGCTGGAATGATGTGTACGAGATGGAAGGGACGATCGGGTTGGTTGATGCTTTTCAGATCGCGTCAATTAAGGGTTTTAATTCACTGAAAAGTAAAGTGTGGTTGCCGGTACTTCATCCGGTGTTAAAACACGAGATCGAAGAAGATGCCCCGAATATATTTGATGTAATTAGAAAAGGAGATTTTATGGTACACCATCCGTACCACAGTTTCCGATTAAGCACGCAACATTTTATCGAGGCCGCCGCGAAAGATCCAAATGTGCTGGCGATCAAACAAACAATGTACCGCACCTCAAAAGATTCTCCGATCATGCATTCCCTCATGCAAGCTGCAGAAGACGGTAAACAAGTGGCGGTGTTGGTAGAGATCAAAGCCCGATTTGATGAAGAACGAAATATCAGTTGGGCTCAGCAATTAGAAAATTTTGGTGTGCACGTGGCATATGGAATACCCGGACTTAAAATTCATACCAAAGTTACTATGGTGGTTCGGGAAGAAGCCGACGGCTTGAGAACCTATTGTCATATCGGGACCGGAAACTACAACCCGGATACCGCTCAGTTATATGAAGACCTTGGCCTGTTTACCTGTAATGAAACCCTGGCTTCGGATGTAACCGATATCTTTAATCTGTTAACCGGATATGCTCCCAGCCAGACTTTTGAGAAGCTTTTTGTAGCTCCCAAACATATGCGCCGCCAGATGACAGAGCTCATTGAATTTGAGACCAAACAAGCTAAAGCCGGAAAGCCATCGCGAATCATCGCAAAAATGAATAGTCTGGAAGATCCGCATATCATTCAGAAGCTGTATGAGGCCTCACAACATGGTGTTAAGATCGACCTGATCGTTCGCGGAGTATGCAGGTTGATTCCAGGCAAAACCGGATTAAGTGAAAACATTGCGGTTCATTCAGTGATAGGAAGGTTCCTTGAACACTCAAGAATTTATTATTTCCATAATGGAGGTAAGCATCGTTACCTGATCGGTTCGGCAGATTGGATGCACCGAAATCTGGATGCAAGGGTGGAAGCGATCGTTCCGATCGAGAGTACCCAGCTCAAAAAATACCTTCAGTTTGTGTTGAATATCTATTTAAAAGATAATCAACAACGCTGGACACTGAATGATGACGGTTCCTACGTGAAAGTTACCCGCGAAAAAGGAGAGGCCAAAGTGTCGACCCATAAGATGTTGATGCGCCATATGAAAGACGCGGCCGAACCCATTCCGGTAGAGATACTGGAACCGTAGTTGATATTATTGATTGGTCTGCTCTTCGAAATTATCGTAGTCAGAATAACCAAGATCATAATTCAGTTTTTGATAGAGCAGAAAGGCCGCATCCCGAAAAATACCATTATAGGCGTATGTTTTATGGGTTGCGGTGAGAGCCTCACGGCTTTGACCAACATTTACTAATGCGTTGGCCAGGTACCACCATGCTTTTTCTGCTATCATGAGATTACTGTCTTCAACACGTTCGATGGCTGCATTAAAAGCCTCAATTGATTGGTCGTAATCACCTTTATTGTAGTAAATGATGCCTTTATTTAAATAAGCTTTAGAGCCGTAAGGTTCGGTATCGAAGTTTTCGATCACATCATCAAACAATTCAATTGCCTGATCGGTATTCCCGGTTAACGAAGCATTAAAACCAAGATTCAGTAGTGAATCCGCCGGAGTTATGATCATTTCTTTAGCTCTAATACCATCAGAAGTCTCTATTTGATCTGCCGGAATATGATCCACCAAAAATTCTGAGAGTTCTGTTTTCGGCGGATCATTGAAAACCTGCAGAAAAGCAACAAGTACCAGAACAGATGCTGCTACGGCGTGCCAGGTCCACTTTGGAAGGGCATGAATGTCTGCAGCGCGATCGCCGGGTTTTAAACTATCCGACCTTTCTTCAAGTAGTTTTCGTACGCCAACTTCAATTTCCAATTCGTCTAACAGGTCCGGATTTTTTGCAAACTCGACCCACAAAGCCTCTATTTCTTTTTCACTTAACTGACCGTTTAGATAGGCGTCAATTTGTTTTCTAATTTGATTATTTGTGTCACTCATAGCTAAAAATATGTACTTCAGAATGTATCACATTCTACATTCTGAAAGGTAAGACGCATCAGAATACAACTCCTTACATTAATTCCTTCAAATAGTTAGTTTTTTGCGGCAACATTCTTTCAGCATTTTAATGATACGATGTTTTTTTGTCCATGCATTGTTCACTGAAATTTTGAAATGTTTTGCAACGGCTGCTGCCTCATCCCCCGCATGCCGGAACCAATAGGATATATATTCTTTATAATCAGGTCGTAATTCATTCATGCATTTTTCCAGAACCACCTGTCGTTCTTCCTCAAGCAGGTTTTTTAATTGATCCCCATCTTGTTTGTAGGAATCCGGAACCTCTTCGTAAGATTCTTCTTTGTGCTTTCGCAGAAGCGTAATAAACTCATTTCGGGCCGATGTGAAGAGATAGTAGATAATGGTGTCCGGGTTCTCCACTTGCCCGGCCCGGATTTGCTCAATGGTACCCAAAAGTGCATTTTGTGCACAGTCCTGAGCATCTTCATGTCCGGCATGAAGGCGCACTTTTAAATATTTTATCAGCACAGAAATGATAATCGGTGTCAGCCTGGCCAACACAACCCGGTCGTTCTTTTCGACAGCAGCGACAAACTCCGAATAATCCATGTACCTGTTATTCCAAAATTTTTAACGGCTTAAGATAACATAACTCCATAAAAATATAATTAAGAAAATTAGATTTTAACCACGTAGTTTTAATGCATGTACCGCGTTCAGCTAAATAACTTTGAGGGTCCGCTCGATCTGTTGCTTTTTTTTATAAAAAGGGACGAGCTGGATATTTATGACATCCCGATATCCTACATCACGGAACAATTTCTGGATTATATCACCCTGATGGAGGAACTGGACCTTGATGTAGCCAGCGAATTTGTACTTATGGCAAGCATGCTCATGAGTATAAAAGCTAAAATGATGTTGCCCCGCGAAGAGAGCGAAGAGGATGAGATCGATGAGACCGATCCACGCTACGAACTGGTTCAGCGTTTGCTCGAATATAAGCGCTACAAAGAGATGGCCGAAAAAATGGCGGATATCGACGAAGAAACCAGGAAAAAATATGCCCGGGGCTATCATGATGCTGATGAGGTCGAACAACAAGCTTCCGGTGAGGCACTTAAAGATGTGAATCTTTTTGACCTGATAGCGGCTTTCAGAAAAGTACTATCTGATATTGAACGAAAGAACATTGTTCATAAAGTCGAAAAAGTTGAAACAACGATCGAGCGACAGGCTGAATTCGTGATCGAACGGTTACAAAGATCAGGTAGAATGTCTTTTACAGAACTTTGCACAACAATAACACATCGAATTATTGTTGTAGTTACTTTTCTGGCTGTTCTGGAAATGATCAAAGAGCAGCAGATCAATTTATTTTTGGGTGATGAACCCACCGATTTCTATGTTGATCTGAAACCTGTTGATGAAATAATAGGCACTAATTAAAAAGGTATTATGATAAAGCGACTCCTATCCATTCTAACCGTATCCGCATTACTGATTAGTTGTGGAGGTACAGAGCCGATGGTTGAAAAACCGGCGCCCTCGATATTTGAATTCTACAACACTATCACATCCGAGGGACTAAAAGCAGATCTTAGTGTATTAGCTCACGATTCTCTGGAGGGCAGGGAAACGGGGAAACCCGGATTGGATAAAGCAGCCCGTTATCTGGCAGGAAGATATAAAGTGATGGGCCTGAAGCCGGTAGGAGATAATGGTTCGTACTTTCAGGAATTTGATCTGGATCAAACCGTATTCGAAAGCGTTACTTATAATGTTTACGATGATAATGAGTATCTGATCGACGGATCGACCCACAGCGCAGAAGAAATTGCAAATTTCACCACATTGATCGGTGGCGAACAGTCATTAAAAGGTGAAGCCGTATTTGTGGGGTATGGTCTTCAGAACGAAGAAGTAAATCAGTTTACCGATGATGTAGCCGGAAAATGGCTGGTATTACTGTACGAGCGCGGATATTCTGATTTTGGAGCACTTCGATCCTATATAGGCGAAGGCAAAGCTGTTGGCGCCATCCTGATCATGGGAACCGATGTGGAATCGTTTACCCAACAGGCAGAACGGATGCAAGGCGAGTTTAATGAAGGCGGGGGATTATCTCTATCGTATTTAAATGAAGGTAACGAAGAATTTTCAAGCGCGATTAACCGGATCAATCCTGAATTGGCTGCCAAAGTTCTGGGGTTTGATACCGTGGAAGAGCTGGATGGAATGGCCGAAGAGTTAAAAGCGGCCCCGGCTGAGTTTGAAGCATATGACCTTCCGTTTGTCTTTGAACATTCTCCAAAAGTGGAGCAGCGTATCGTAAAGTCAAAAAATATTGTGGCCTTCATGGAAGGTTCTGATCCTGAACTGAAAAATGAAGTAGTGGTATTAAGCTCCCATTACGACCATGTGGGAATCGGCGCGCCGGATTCAACCGGAGATACCATTTATAATGGTGCGGATGATGACGGAAGCGGAACGGTTGGAGTCTTACATGCAGCGCAGGCATTCAGTGCCGCTAAAGCAGCTGGTGCCGGACCAAAACGCAGCGTTCTGTTCCTGAATGTATCAGGAGAAGAGAAAGGATTACTCGGCTCCCGTTACTACTCCGATCATCCGATCTTTGAAGTGGAGAATACCGTTGCAAACCTGAATGTGGATATGATCGGCCGACGTGATTTTGAACATCCGGACAACCCCGATTATGTGTATATCATCGGAGGGGAGATCATTTCATCCGGATTGAATGATATGTTGAAACAAGCCAATGAGGAAAGTGTGAATATTGAATTGAGTGACCGCTATAATGATCTGGAAGATCCAAATCAGTTCTACCGAAGAAGTGATCACTGGAACTTTGGTCGCCTGGGGATCCCATTCGTATTCTTTTTTAACGGAGTGCATGAAGATTACCATAAAGCCTCGGATGAGATCGAGAAGATCGATTTCGGAGCATTAACCAAACGCACCCAACTCCTTTTTGCAACTACAGCGATGGTAGCAAATGCCGCTGAACGTCCGGAAGTGGATAATCAGGTTTTTATTGAAAAGACCCAGCAACAACCGAGATAGGTTGCTGCTAACACACATAGTTTAAAGGGTGCATATAGCGCCCTTTTTTATTTCCCCATGATCACAAAAGAAGCCCAGTGCACCGGGTGACTATAATAAGGGTGTTTCAGCATTTCCAGTTTAGCTTCCCGAAGGGCCATAGATTTATAATCCATCAGATCGGACTCATACCAATCCATTTTAATGAGAATCTTATCCATCAGCGAGAATTCCTGTTCCTGCAAAACGTTGATCTGATGATAGAACTTTGCCATAAAAACGGGGGTACTGCGATCGTAGATACTCCACAAAGTTGCCACTACCGAAGAGGCTCCGGCGGTTAAGAAGGCTCGTTGTAAGCCCAGAATACCTTCACCTGAAATAACCTTACCCGTAGCGGTATTACAGGCGCTGAGTACAACCATGTCGGCGGAGAGATCCAGAGCGGCAATTTCGTTAGCATTCAGATAACCGTCTTCCCCAAATAGGTTTTCGTATTGCAGTTTTTTTGAAAGGATAAGTCCGCTTTGTCCGGGTACCAGCTCATTAATGGCCCCATGCGTGGCAAAGTGAATGTAACGGAATTCACTCAGGTCCAGTTTCTTAAGGGCGGCCTCCGTAACCTGTTCGTTCTTTAAGATCTTAGCGGAATCAAAATTTTTAGCCATCGAATCTACTTCGATGAGGGTAAAAGGAAGCGTGGCAAAGGCATTTTGAGAACCGGTTTGAAAGAAACCACTATCATCAGACTCAAAGCCGGTTCCCGCAAGCCCTAAGACAGACTCTGATGCACTTCGATGTGGTTCAGGTAATAAATTATAAACCCCGACCGAAGGTATGAACTTGATGATGAACCGTTCGATCAGATAACTATCGCCGATGAGAAGAGCGTCGAAAGGTAGCAGCGAAAGCTCGCCATCCGGAACGATCACCAATTGATTGATACCGGTCAGGTATTGTAGTAAGGGGCCGATCAACTGATCAAACAGAGGTTGCGAAAGATCCGAAAGGGTGTCTTCGTCTTTCATCGCGATGATCGCATTCCTGAAGTCATCAATTTGTAGATTCAATGTTTCCCGGGAAAAATCCTTTCCTGATAATGCATGATAATGAACCTTATCCCTCGTGATCAGCATAATTGCTATCCCCGAGTGAGTAAAAGCGTACTCGATAATGGCCGTATTTTTATCTGTCATAGCCTGAACTTTTTTCAGGCTCAACATTTCCGGTTTTTTAATTTCTTTCCACTCAGGATATTTAAGAAGAATCTCTTCTAAAAGGGCATCATACCTGATCTGAAGATCAGAGATCTCAGCACCAATGTTGGTTTTGTCTTGTAAGTTCTGCGATTCTTCCTGTGAACGATACAGCCGGTCTATCTTCTTTTGAATTTCAAGTAATTGAAGATCATCGCTTTCTGAGAGTTGCAACGGTTTATTTTTTTCTAATGCCAGTTGATCGAGTAAAGCCCGTGATTTTGCCCGCTCAAATAGTTCAAAGGCACGATCCAGCTTCTTATCATCGGTGGCATACCAGGAACCCACATCATTAAAAAAGGTCGCATAATCCGAAAAAGCACCGATTTTTAGTGAGTTACCCGATAAACTAAACCGACGGTATTCAATTTCTTCTAAACCGGCTTCAGCGTAAATAAAGGCGCTATCTGACCCCACACCTCTATACGCCTGTGCAAGTTTGATGAGGGCATTTAACCGGGATTCGGGTTGTAGAGAAAGAGCAATGTTGTAATAATTCTTAGTGATCGAAAGCTTTTCCTGATCAGAGATAAATTCCTGATCGAGTTTTGTAAGGCGGTCCTGATAACTTCGTAATACCCAGAAGGCCTCAGTATTATGTGCCTCATCTTTAGCTGTGTTTAGAAAATCCAGCGCTTTTTTTTGTTCGTCCTGCAGCAGGGCAAGATCGGCTAACGAAATGAGAATTTCTCCGGCGAGTACTTGCTTATCATTCTCCCGGGCTATGGCCAACGAAGAAGTAAAAAGTTGTCCGGCCATTTCGTAATCGTTACGAAGTAAAAAACTTCTCCCCAGTAAATGAAGAATATGAGCGTCCAGAGACTCACTCCCCAGTTTCTCATAGATAAGATGTGCATTGTTGAACAGGGGTATCGCCTGATCTGCATTTCCCAATGTTAAATAGAGGCGGCCCAAAAGATCCTGATACCGAGCTACATCCACGGGTTTGTCCATACTTTCAGCCAGAGCAAGCCCTTTTCGTAAGAAGATAATGGCTTTATTCAAATCGTTTAACCGGCGATAATAATCACCCATTAACCGGTATATTTCCAACTGCAGATACTTATTCTGAATAGCCTGAGCAATGGAGTAACTTTCCAGGATAAAGGGCTCTGCTTCCTCGACTTTACCAAGCCATAAATAAGAGATATACTTCGACAGGTACGCTCTGCTTTTTGCATAGAGATCAGATACCGGGCTGTATTTTAACGCCGAATCAGCCATACTTATAGAACGTGGAAAGTCCTCTAAGAATTGATAAGCATACGAAAGGTTTCTGTAAAGCGTAGCGTATTGGGAGGAATCGTCCGAAGGGTGCATCAGGTCAATCCCTTGCTGAAATAAAATGATGGAAGAGTCCCGGTTTCCCTGAAAGCCATAAATATTTCCGATGTGATTCTTTATAAAACCCCGGTCAGCCGGCGAAACAACGTTCTGATAGAGGTGTTCTGCTCTTTTAAAATAGTTTAAGGCCACCTCATACTCACTGGAATTATATAGCGATTTAGCATAGGTGATGAGGGCGTGTGCTGCCCGGGTTGAATCGGCATTCTTAACAGCAGAGTCATAGGCCCGGGTAAACAAGACATCAGCAGAATCCGGCAGGTCTTTTTTTACCAGATCAAGGGCTTGTTCTAAATTATAATCATACGCATGTATCCAATCCTGGGCATTGGAAAGAGCGGGTAGGAACAGAAACAGTATCAGAAGAGATGTTCTGTACAGCGGTAGCATGCAGACAAACGATATTATAAGAGAGACTTAACTTGTTATTAAAAGGTAATATCCTGTTTTTTTAGCTACAACCAAAACTAAAATAGGAGTGTACAATGAATACGTTAAGCACAGAGAGAATAGAAGTCAGGTACAGAACAGATGATGAGGAAGAGACGGGGGGCGATGGAAGTAGTGATGGCGGAACTACGAATCCCCCGGGAGGTAATGGGTAATTCAGTAAAAATCTGGACAGAAAAAAATGAAAGCCCCGGAATTCCAGGGGCTTTTTTTATTCTCCGAAAAGAGCATTCACAAAGGCTTCTTTATCAAAAACCTGCAAGTCTTCGATCTTTTCTCCAAGCCCGATATACTTCACCGGTACGTTCAATTCGTGTGAGATCCCTATCACAATACCACCTTTCGCTGTTCCGTCTAATTTGGTGAGTGCGAGTCCGGTTATGTCCACCGCCTCGGTAAATGCTTTGGCCTGCTGCATGGCATTCTGCCCGGTAGAGGCATCCAGTACCAGGATCACTTCATGCGGGGCATTATCCACCACTTTACTCATAACCCGTTTGATCTTGGATAATTCATCCATCAGTGCCTTTTTATTATGCAATCGTCCGGCCGTGTCTATAAGTGCGATATCGGCACCACGGGCTTTAGCGGCTGCAGCAGTATCGTAAGCAACGGCTGCCGGATCGGCATTTTGTCCCTGTTCAATGATGGGGACCTCTGCCCGTTCACTCCAGATCTTCAACTGATCGACCGCAGCAGCACGGAAGGTATCGGCCGCACCTAATAGTACATTCTTTCCGGCGGCTTTGTACATGTAAGATAACTTACCGATGGTGGTGGTTTTCCCAACACCGTTCACACCCACCACTAACACAATATGTGGTTTCTCCGGGAAATCGGCATCGTAGGCGGCGGGACGATCATCAGAACTGTCTTTGAGTAAGGCAACGATCTCATCACGGAGTAATCCCTGCAACTCACTTTGGGTAACGAACTTATCACGGGCCACCCGTTTTTCGATTCGTTTTATGATCTCAATGGTGGTTTTAACGCCAACATCGGAGGTGATGAGGATCTCTTCAAGTTCATCAAGAGTTTCATCATCCACCTGATCTTTCCCGGCGAGTGCTTTGCCGAGTTTATTAAGCAGTCCGCTTCGGCTCTTTTCAACACCTTTATCCAGTGTTTCTTTTTTCTTTAAACCGATCTTTTCTAAAAATCCCATAGTAGTTAGTTGAATTCAGCTCCCCGCATAATGTTGTGGTAGCGTTTAAAATAAGCAATAAATGAAATGATCATGATAGCCACTGAAGCGTAAAGCAGAATTTCATGGGCCTGAGTGGCATCGCGGAAAAAGAACACAGAGATCCAGTATAAAGCGATCACATTCACCGAAATTTTTCCACTCATGGTACTCATGGCTACCTTACCGTATTTCAGTTTAATGAAAGAGGATCCCATCAGGATCAACACATCCCGGATAATGAAAAAGATAAGGAACCAAACAGGTACCCATCCCAGCCAAACGGTATAGATGAACAAAGTGCCGGCGCATAGTTTATCCGAGATCGGGTCGATCATTTTACCCACCTCAGAGATAGTATTGGTCTTTCGGGCGACCAGGCCATCCAGGTAATCCGAGATCAGGCCATAGAAAATGAGTACCAGTACCGTGGCGTTATAGTTGTACTCGTTCCTGTAATGAAAATAAATAATCGGAAAGGCTACAAAGAACCTGGTAAACGAAATAAAATTGGAAAGCGTGACCACCTTTCCTGTTACTTCTACCTTCTTTCCGTCGATATTTTTATTAATACCCAATCCTGAATGTATTTTGCGATATTCCACGCAAAGTTAAAGCCAAATAGCACATAAAACCACTATGAATAACGCCAATGAGCTGGTAGAAAAAGAAATTCGAAGTAAAGAAGTATTTTGTGGCAAGTTACTGCATGTTTTTTATGATGAAGCCCGATTACCGGATGGTTCGGTTAGTAGCCGGGAATGGATAAAACACCCCGGAGCCTGTGCTATCGTTCCGGTTTTCGAAAACAATGACATCATGCTGGTGCGTCAGTTTCGCTACCCCATGAAACAGATATTCTGGGAAGTACCCGCCGGAAAGATCGATCCGGGGGAGTCTCAGGACGCTACTGCCCGCAGGGAACTGCAAGAAGAGGCGGGCTTGGTGTGCGCGGATCTGCACTACATCGGCCATTTTTATCCGGCGATCGGATATGCCGACGAAGTGATCCATATCTATGCAGCAACGGGGCTTTCAACCGTGGAGCAAAATACCGACGAGGATGAATTTGTTGAAAAAGAGCGTATTCCATTCGGGGAAGCCATGGATATGATCCATAATGGCCAGATCAACGACGGTAAGACGGTGGTTTGTTTAACCCGGGTCTGGAATTGGCTGAATCGCTTGCCAATTACTTAATGATCCCTTCTTTTTTAGCCAACTCAAATAACGTTGCATGCATCTCAGATTCAGTTACCTGACCCCGCCGGATCAGTTCATTCATTTCATCACCGCTCAACATTAACAGGCATCCCATTTCATTCAGTGTGGCATCCAGAAAACGCGGATCGGTATTCGACAATGTTACCAGATCCACCCCTTCGGGATTGGCTTTAAGGTCAATAAGCAGATAAAAGACATCCTCGGGTTGTTCTCCAAAAGGAAATTTCTCAAGACGGGTTTCGTGTAATTCAGGCATGTTTTTCTAAAAAATCTCTGGCTTTTATGATTTCTATGATCTCGTTGGTGCTGCGATCGACCACTTGCACCTGGAATAAACTGATAATGGCCTGATCGTTCAACGTCTCGATCACTTCTTCAATGGTATCACATTCTTCCGTTTCACTTACCAGATCATTTACTCCCTGTACAATATACCGGATGGTGGCTTCTTTTTTCTTAGCTGCTGAAGCGGACGTTGGTTCCGGTTGTGGTTCTTCAAAATATTCACGGATCGCCTCCTCGGTAACGTACCAGCTAACACCTAGTTTGCGCCCTCGTAGTTTGCCTTCTCTGAGATAGCTTCGAAGAGTGAGTTTTGAGATTCCCAGTAATTCATGCAGATCATCCACCGAATACAGGGTAAGATTTCCAATTTTACGTGGCATTGAGAATAGTAATAGATTATAAATTATCAGTGATTGATATAGCTTAAACAGATTTTAAATATAACTAACTTATCATTAGTTATATATAACAAATTTGATTTGGTCAGCCGGGCTTTACCGCCGTATATTGAGAGCAGTTAATCAAAAAACAAGGCAGCGCGCTGATCAAAGCGGGCTTTTTTTATGTCCGTGAATTACGGAATCCCACCTGAAATTAACGAGCAGATTACCATTTCCGATTCTGATTCGTACTTTAGCCGGCTAATACTATAAATTACCAGTTATGAAAGGGAATATACTCTTCCTGTTGGCAGCAATCCTGTTGACTTCCTGTTCAGGTTCGGAATTATTTATTGACCGGGATCATTCTTCATGGAATAGAACCCCCGGGCCGGATGCACAGGAATTGATCTATAGTATTCACCTGATCGGTGATGCCGGTTCTCCTTCCCTTGATAAACAGGAACCGGTGCTGGCACTTTTTCAACAATTTTTGAAGAACGACGGAGAACAGAGCGCCGCCATTTTTCTCGGCGATAATATCTATCTGAACGGGCTACCCGATACCACCCATCCAAACCGGTCATTTTATGAGGCCCGCATCAACGAACAACTGAAAACGGTAGAAGGCTATAAGGGAAAAGTGTTTTTTATTCCTGGTAACCATGATTGGGATGATGGCGGTAAAGATGGTTTGGCTGCCATACACCGACAGGAAAGGTACATCGAGCATTACCTGAACAGGGGGAATATTTTTATTCCTGATAATGGTTTTCCGGGACCGGTAGAAATTAAACTCATGGATAAGGATGATCATCCGGACCTGAAGCACGATATCCGGCTTGTGGCACTCGACACTCAATGGTGGTTACATCCCTTTGAAAAACCATTCGGCGATACCGGTGAATACGAGTTGACCGATGCCGGGGACATGATCAATGAATTGCAGGATATTGTACGAAAACGGAAGAATGATTATCTGATCGTGGCCGGGCATCACCCATTGATCTCAAAAGAAAGACATGGAGGATATTTTCCGCTGAAGACCCATTTAAAACCACCGGTATTTGGTTCACTGTACGTGTTATACCGAAAGATATTCGGGTATAAGCAGGACATCACCCACCCGCTATATAGCAGTATGGTGCAAAATATGGAGGAGGCTTTTAGTGAGAAAGAAGAGATCATCTATGTGTCGGGCCATGCACATAGTTTGCAATACCATAGAATGGTGCAGAATAAACGCTATACCCAACATCATCTCGTTAGCGGAGCCGGATCTAAAACAGATTTCGTAGCCGATGGCAGGGATTCCGAGTTCAGTTATGAAGGCAAAGGGTTCTTATCACTCAGAGTATATAAAGACGGCTCGGTATGGATGGAAGCATGGAGGCCAAAAGGGGATGGCAGCTCCGGAGAATTACTTTATCGTACGCAAATTCAGGGTAGTTTTGGCGATCCCCTGGAAGAAGCCCCTGAAGAACTCCCGGATTACGATTATTCTGATAGTACCGTGGTTACCGCAGCAAATCCCGATTACGCATCAGCAGGACCAATAAAGCGGGCGCTGATGGGTAGTAACCGAAGAGACCTGTGGGCGGTGGAGTCAGAATTTCCGGTTTTTGATGTAACCGAAGTTGAAGGAGGGCTGGAAGTGGTTCGTTCAGGGGGGAAAGGTCAAAGTAATACACTGCATCTGGATGGTTCAGATGACCGGGAGTTTGTACTGCGTTCGGTGGATAAGGTGGCGGGCAAGATCTGGTCTGACGCCTTGCGACAAACTTTTGCGTTGGATGTAGCTCAGGATCAGTTTTCCATGCTTGACCCATATGCAGCGTTGGTGGTGAGTTCGTTATCGGGAGCGGCAGGAGTCCTTCACGTGGAACCAACGATCTACTATGTACCCGATGATCCACTTTTGGGGGAATATGGCAAGGAAATGGCGGGAACACTGGCATTGTTCGAGCAGAAACCTGATAACGATATGAGTGATGTGGCCTCTGTTGAGTATGCCGAAGACGTTATGGGTTGGTTTGATATGCTCCGGGAAGTGGATGGTGACATTGATCACCGGATCGATCAACCCCTGATGGCGCGGTCGCGGTTGTTCGATATGTTTATCGGCGATTGGGACCGGCACTACGATCAATGGCGCTGGGCCGCGGTGGAGCCGGATGATAATCAGGGAAAGATCTACAGACCCATTCCCCGCGACCGGGATGTGGCCCTCATGAAACTCAATGGATTTGCGCCAACGCTGGCAAAGTTTGGCCCGTTCTTTCAGTATCAGAATACGGAAGAATCCTATGGCGACCTGAAAGGATTGAACTATAACTCGTTAGGGATCACACGGCGCTTCACCAATCAGCTTACCAAAGAAGACTGGCTGACGATCGCGGAAGAGTTACAGCAAAATTTAACCGACGAAGCCATAGAATCTGCAGTAAGATCATATCCCGGAGCGGTGTATGAACTGCACGGGGAGGATATGATCCGCATTTTGAAAGTACGCCGTGATCAGCTTCGGGCAGTAACCGAACAATATTACCGTCTGATCAGTAAAGTGGTAAGCATTCCGGCGAGCCATAAAAGGGAACGAATTCTCATCACCATCCCCGACGAACATCATGTCCGGGTACAGATCTACAAACTAAGCGGAAAGGGAAAACTCAGGGATCTCTACTTCGACCGGACGTTCAACGATCAGGAAACCCGTGAACTCAGGATCTTTGCCATGGGAGATAATGATCAGATCATTCTTAACGGTAAGGCCACCAATAAGATCCGGCTGCGAATAGTTGGTGGTGCAGGAAATGATGAGTTCATCGATGAAGATCCCGGCATCCGGAAACATGTATTTGTATACGATACAGAAGCAGGTAACTCCTTTGAGCTGGGAAAGGGTGCCGGAATAACCACCGAAGCCGACCCTGCTATCAATCAGTATAACATGGAGGATGATTATGCCTGGAATTCAGTGCGGGCGAAATTTTACTTCAACTACAACAGTAACGACGGGCTGTTTATCGGTGGCGGCCCTATGATAACACGCCACTCATTCCGCCGGTTACCGGCTTTCGATCAATATATTGTGGGTAATCTGGCACCACTTACCATGGCCGCAACCTTAAAGTATAAAGGCGTGTGGTACGAGGTTAAACAAGGGCTGGATATTTCTGCCGACGGGTTGGTAAAATTACCGGGCAGTTTCCGTTATTTTTATGGATTGGGTAATGAAACAGCCGACCCGAAAAGCCGGTCGATCAATTATTACCGGGGATTATTATCTCAATATGAGATCTCCGGAGGACTGAGTAAAAGCAGAAATGAGACCGTCACATTCAATGCCACAACCGGGTTGGTGTTTACCGATGTGAAAGATGTGCAGGGTTCAAATAATATCCTCACCAATCCACAGGCCGGAGTTAACCCGAATATTTTTAATGATCAGTATTATTCAGCCACAAAAATTGGTTTTTCAATTAATGATGCGGGTCATGACCCCAATCCAACCAATGGGGTTAACTTTGATCTGCAATCGGAATACTATATCGGATTGAATGAGTTCAGTACCAATCACACCAAACTGAATTCTGCTCTTAGTTTGTACTACACTGCCGAGACAAAAAGACAGGTCACGTATGCCGGCCGGGTTGGGGGTGAGCATATTATCGGAGCGTTTCCATTCTATCAGTCTACCTCAGTAGGTGGTTCCCATAATCTGAGGGGATTCAACAACCGAAGATTTTCAGGAAGAAGCTCGTTTTACAGTAACAATGAACTCCGGTTCGAGCTTTTTGATATCTATAATCACTACGTGGGCGGAAAACTGGGCGCCATCACATTTATGGATATCGGTCGTGTATGGACCGATAATGAGAATTCCTCCATCTGGCATAAAGGATATGGAGGCGGAATTTGGTTTAACCTTTTTGACGCCGTTCTCGTATCCGGCTACTTCGGTAGATCAAAAGACAGTCATAATGTGTTAATTACGGCAGGATTTTTCTTTTGATCACTGTTCTGGCATCATAATTGAGAACAGGGCAGAACCCATTTTAACCTCAGGAAATTCAACGAATGGCTGAACACAACAACATCCGATTATTAGCCGCCGTCATGTTTGCCGACATAGTTGGCTACACCCGCTTTATGCAGGAAGATGAAGGGAAGGCGAAGTCTCTGCGCGATCATCAACGCAAAGTGCTGGAAAACTATATTCTGGAGCATAACGGGCGGATCATGCAGTATTACGGAGACGGAACCCTGAGTATGTTCGGCAGTGCGATCGAAGCAGTGAATGCGGCAAAAAAGATACAGCAGGTATTAGGACAGGAAGAACCTAAAGTGCCGCTCAGAATTGGTATCCACCTGGGGGATGTGGTGTACGATGATGAAGGAATTTACGGGGATGCGGTAAATATCGCAGCGCGTATTCAGGGCCTGGGCATACCCGGATCCGTTTTGATGTCGGAAAAGATCTTTGATGAGATCAAAAATCATCCGGGACTCAGAGTAGAAGCTTTTGGAAAACATGAGCTGAAGAATGTATTTCAACCGATCGGAATATTTGCCTTAGCCCACAAGGGACTTGAGGTGCCCAGCCAGAGTTATATCGAAAACCTGACCGGTACCTTTGAGAACAGCGTGGCCGTGTTACCCTTCATGAACATGAGTTCAGATCCTGAAAATGAATACTTCAGTGACGGCATCACCGAGGAGATCATCAATGCGCTGGTAAAACATAAAGGGATGTCGGTGGCATCGAGAACCTCGGTATTTGCGTATAAAGATCAGTCTAAAGACATCCGGAAGATCGGAGAAGAACTGAACGTGGCTACCGTATTAGAAGGAAGTGTAAGAAAGTTCGGCAACCGGGTAAGAGTAACGGCACAGTTGATCAACACCAGCGACGGGTTTCATAAGTGGTCGGAGAATTTCGACCGGGAATTAAAAGACATTTTTGAAGTACAGGATGAGATCGCCCGGAAGATATCCGATGAGCTAAAGAACAGCTTCAATCTGTCGAGCTCTAAAAAAGTATACGAAGCATCCACCGACAATGTGGTGGCCTACAATCATTATCTGAAAGGGCGTTTTTACTGGAATAAGCGCACTCCGGATGCCGTGTTCAAAGCCATCGAATATTACGAACTGGCTATTTCTGAATGTGACACCTACACCAAAGCCTATTCAGCCCTGGCTAATTGTTATAGTTTTCTGGCCGCGATCGGATTTGTAACCGGCAATGAGGCGCTCAAAAAAGCAGAAGCGTATGCCACCAAAGCTCTGGAACTGGATAATAACTCCAGTGAATCGTACGCCGCTCTGGGAATTGTAAATCTGCTCTTTAAATGGGACTTCCCCGAGGCAGAGGCTTGTTTCAGAAAAGCAATTACCCTGGATCCGGATAATATAGACGCCCGAATGGGACTGGGTTATCACGCGATGATCGTGGGAAATAACGAAAAGATGGTGCGTTATTTTAAAGAAGCCGTATCGCTCGACCCGCTTTCATTACCCGCTAAGCAGGAATTGGCAAAAGCGTATAACATCATGGGCAACGATAAGAAAGCACTGGCCATCTATAACGAGATTTTTGATCTGGATAAACTGTACATACCGGCCTATGCCGGGCTTACCGCGGTTTATATCAACATGAAAGACTATGAAAGAGCCGAAGAAACCATTCGAAAAGCGATCACGATCAGCGGGAAAGACATGGATAGTATCCCGCTGTTAGGCTACATTGAGGCATTAAAAGGCAATAAAGAAAAAGCGTATCGTATCCTGGAGCGCATGAAACAGGTGGAGCAGGAGAATCACAATTTAAATCTGGTCATTGGGCAGGCCCTGATCTATGCCGCTTTGGGGGATAAAGAAAGGACGCTTCAATCGATAGAGCAGGCGGTGGATGAGCGGTTCGGTGCGGTATTATTTCTTCATACCATACCCACCTTCGACCCGCTGAAGAATGATCCCGATTATGTGAGGATCTTCCAGAGATTATGCCCCGAACACCGAATTGCCAGCGAGATGGTTCAATAAAAAAAGGATACTGAACTAAACGGTGTATTTAGTAGATTTGCTTAGATCTAAATAAGCAGGGTAAGTATGGAAGAACAAACGAAGAAGAAAGAAAAGAAGCTCGGGTCATCGAAACGGGGAGTATCTGATATGTTCAGAACACTGTATCGCACCCATATGGATCTGAGCAATATTGCTGATAACAAATCGAATATCATGATCAGTATCAATGGTATCATTATCTCGATCATTCTTGCTTCCATTTCCCCCAAGATCGATTCAAATCCCTGGCTGCTCATTCCAACCGCCATCTTATTGATCACTTCGGTGATCTCTATGGTGTTTGCTATTTTATCTGCCCGCCCGAGGATAAGCAGCGAACAGGTTACCCTGGATGATGTACGCTCGAACAAAGCCAATATCCTGTTCTTTGGAAATTACCACATGCTGAGTCGCGAAGAATTTGTGGAAGGCCTCGAAGAACTGATGCAGGACAGCACCAGCTTATACGACAATTTAGCCAGAGATATTTATGGGATCGGCAAGGTGCTCACCAAAAAGTACAAGCTGCTTCGCTTTTCCTATGACTTCCTGATGTTCGGCCTCATTTTATCCGTGATCGGCTTCATCATCATTTTCAACTACGTTGCGCACTAAGAAAACAGCCGTTATTTACATCCCCAGCCGGAATGAGTGGCAGCACGTTCTCCCTTTTTAACTCCGAATTGCGGTGCACTGTAAAAAACCTGTACGCCTTCTGTTTGATCTATGTTTGCATATTCAGGTAAACTGAAACAATCCCGGGCCGTTGTGATGCGGGAATTGGTAACGGAAGTTGAGTTTTTATATTCCAGATAGGGTTCATACAACTCATCCACATATTCGGAAACCACTCTTAGGTCATATACGGCAATGGTTACCGCCGTAGCTACTTCTTGCGATAATCGTTGATAAGAAGTCATGGAGATGGTATCGGCGAGGGCGATCACATCGGTGTCCGGGGCATTTTCCAGCATCAGAATACCCTCGGTATCCAGGTAGGAAAGATGTAATTCGGTGGGGGAAGCAATGACTGCCTCTGTTTTTCCGGACAGAGACCGGATCATAGAAGGAGTGCCATTGTTGCAGGTAGACAGGGTGGTGAGGGCGATATTGTTACTGAACAGCGAAAGATCATGCGCAAAGAGGCGGGAATCATAATACAGATCGGATGCCGAACGATGATACACTGAGTTAGGTGCCTGCGGGATCTCATGTCCGAAATAAAAGAAATAGGTGTCAGCGTTCCGGGCTTCTGTTCGTGCTGAGTATATCCTTGCTTCGGCTTGTAATCCACCGTTTTGGGGAGAATAAGTGCCGTAGTCGACGAGCTTTCCATTGCGGTAATGAAACCACTCCCGGTCTTTTTTAGGGAAGAACAGGGCGGCCTTACGCTCCGGCTTCTGATGAAAGATAAACACCTCTCCATGATGTGCTTTCAGCGCTACCGAATAAGCTTTTTTTACAGCGTGTTCATCAGCCTTAATGGCCTTACCGTCATCATGGTAGAGATAATCCCCGTCACCATGTATTACGTAGATGAGGGAATAGTCCGGCGCAGTATCTTTGTTCACCGGTACTTGCTTGTTCAGGGATCGTGAGCCGGTGCAGGCCCCACTGACAAGCCCGATACCGGCAAGTAACCACAGGATCTTTGAAGATATAAAAGATGTATGTCCGGACATTTGTATTCCCTCCGGTTCCGGTCAGAGTAGTAATAAGATGATCACGATCAGCAGAGCCGTACTCAGGCTCAGCGTAACCACACTATCAGCCTGCTCCAGGTCCTGTTGGACAAAGGTGGCATAATCGTTCAATTGGTTTGACGGAACCCGGGCATAGCCGTTCTCGCCATTCAATTCGTCTTTTTTGTTCTGTAGATCCGTCCTCAGATCAGAAAGGTTATCCCGGTCGGTATCAGGAATTCCATCCATATTTTCCACTTTACTGATGGTGGAGATCAGACCGGTGAGTTCGGTGTCCAGTTTCTCCCGTTTTAACTCAGGTTCTGTGGTCTGGTGGATATCTTTCACCACTTCGTTAAGGTGGGTTTTGATCTTTTGAAAAGGATCGGTGTTTTGTGCATACCCCTGAGTACCGAAAAGTAAGAACAGCCCCAAAAAGGTAATAGAAACGAATAGCTTTCTCATTGTATGTTCATTAATTAGTGTTACATACAATGCTACACGAAATAAGGTGATCAGTTCCGAAGTTTATAAAATTGTTGAGTTAGCAGGCACCTGCCCGGCCGTGTTTCGGAAGCAGATCAGTCTTCCTCTCCGGAGGCAAAAGCATCGGTGATACGCTGATTCATGAGCCGCTTATAATTCGCGAACTCATACTCACTAACGGTAAATTCAGATCTGAACTCCCCGTTATTACAGGATACCAACAGTTTATTCGGTTTTTCAGATTCACTAACGGTAACCTGTATGTCTCCCAGTTTGTAGCTATCTCTGATTTCGGGCATGATTTAAAAAAGATGTTCGTTTGGTGGACAAAGATATTTATTTTAGCAACTAAAATTGTTTAATAGCAGGCACAATGAACAAAAAGAGTATTATAGCAGTCGTAATTGTCGGTTTTATCGCATTCTTCATGTACAATGCACTCCATGAGACCACCAATACCGAAATACCCAATGCACCGGACTGGCAAACACTGGAAACCGGACAAAAAGTTGCATCAGAAAGTGAAAAACTGATCCTGGTGGATGTGTATGAAGACGGATGTAAATACTGCCGGGCAATGGAGCGCGAAACCTATCCCGATCCAACGGTGAGAGCCGTTCTCGACGCCGGTTACGTTCCCGTAAAAATAAATGGAAATTCTGATGAGATGATCACATTTAACGGGGAGGCGGTAAATTCGAGAGAATGGGCCAAAGAATTTGGCGTGTTTGTGTATCCAACCACTATTATTCTGGATGCTGACGGAAAGGAGATCAAGAAAAAGACCGGATACATGAATGTAGACGAATTCCGTCAGTTTCTTTACCGATAGGATACCGGATGCATACCGATATAAACGAAGCCATTCTCAGGATCTATTGCGAAGACCGGCCCGGGATCATTGCTGAGGTCACCAGTTTTATTCTGGATCACGGAGGTAATATCCTCGATCTGGATCAACACACCGATTCGGATAACAGAAAATTCTTTATGCGGGTATCATGGGACCTGAACAACTTCGGGATTCCTCGGGAAGAGATCGGGAGCACATTCAACACGATGGTGGCGGGCACGTATTCCATGAACTGGGATCTCTCCTTTTCCGATAAGCCACCGCGGATTGCGCTGTTTGTATCAAAGCAATTACACTGTTTGTTCGACATTCTGGGCCGCTGGAAGACCAAAGAGTGGATGGTAGATATCCCGCTCATCATCAGTAATCATGAAGATGCCCGGGAAATTGCGGAGAAATTCGGGATCGAATATCAATGCCTGCCCATCACCAAAGAGAATAAAGCCGAACAGGAAGCGGCGCAGATCGAACTGCTCAAAGAACACAATATTGAGCTCATCGTATTGGCCCGGTACATGCAGATCCTGTCTCCTTCGTTCATTGATGCGTATCGCAATAACATCATCAACATCCATCACTCTTTTCTGCCGGCATTTCCGGGGGCGCGCCCCTACCATTCGGCCTACGAACGCGGGGTAAAGATTATCGGGGCCACCAGCCATTATGTAACAGAAGATCTGGACGAAGGTCCTATCATAGAGCAGGACATTGTGCCGGTTACCCATCGCGACTCCATTCAGGATCTGATAAGAAAAGGGCGGGATCTGGAAACGTTAGTGCTGTCCCGCGCTGTTTGGAAACATATACAGCGTAAAACTTTGGTAACCGCTAACCGGACTATTATCTTCAATTAAGTCCGATTCAATCAATTACTAATCACAAACAAACATCATGAAAAAGCTGGCCATACTGGCTCTTGTATTCGTTTCGTGCGCAGCCACGACCGATCCTGAGCGAAACACTACCAATGAAAAAGAATACGGGTTCGAACTTTACGTAGAAGGAATTGAAGTACCCTGGGGATTTGACTGGTTACCCAACGGAGATATGCTGGTTACGGAAAGAGGCGGAGATCTGTTTCTGGTAAGAGAGGGCGAAATTGTATCAACGATCTCGAATGTGCCGGATGATCTGGTGCAACAGGGTCAGGGAGGATTCATGGATGTAAGGGTCCACCCGGATTATGAAGAAAATGGCTGGATCTATTTTACGTATGCATCCACCGAAGGTGAAGGGGATGGTGCCAATACGAAAGTGATCCGCACAAAACTGGAAGGAAATGCCCTCACCGGAACAGAAGTATTGTACAAAGCTGGACCGAACAGCAATCGCGGCCAGCACTTTGGCAGCCGGTTGGAATTTGATAACAACGGCTATCTCTATTTTACCGTGGGAGACCGCGGGAACAGAGATGTGTATCCACAGGATATAACCAGCGATATGGGTAAAGTGTACCGCATTTTTGATGATGGCCGCATCCCGGAAGACAATCCGTTCTACAACGAATCAGGCGCTAAGAAGGCCATTTATTCGTACGGACACCGGAATCAGCAGGGCATGGAAATGAACCCGTGGAGCGGAAAGATCTGGGCGCATGAACACGGACCACAGGGTGGGGATGAGCTCAATATCATTCAGCCCGGAAAGAATTACGGCTGGCCGGTGATCAGTTACGGGATCAACTATAACGGTACCGAGTTTGCCGAAGATACTGCTCGGGCAGGCATGGAACAGCCGGCCACCTATTGGGTGCCATCCATTGCGCCTTCAGGAATGGCTTTTGTGACCAGCGATACCTATCCGGACTGGAAAGGACATCTGTTGGTGGGGTCACTGAAATTCGGCTTCTTGCATCTCGTAAAATTAGATGGCGACACCGTAACCGGCAGGGAAGAAGTACTGAACGGTATCGGTCGTGTTCGCAGCGTGGAAGAAGGTCCTGACGGGATCATTTACGTCGGCGTGGAGGGAAAAGGCATTTACAAAGTAACGGCCAAATAACCGAGTATTAAAGGTGCGGAAAGAAAGTAAACCCTCAGGAAGTTAAGATCCTGAGGGTTTTTTATGTACAGCAATCTCAGATACCCAGGCTCCAGCCATCCCGGTATTCACGCTTCACGAATTGGTTGGCTGGTTCAAAGTTGGTGATCTTCATATTCGGGCCATCCCATAATAACTGAATATTACGGCCGGGGAAGGTATCCCGAACTCTGCTTTTCTCCACGCCTGTATCGTCGGTATAGGTTTCGGTAACCTGTTCCAGATAATCGTAACTGCGGATAGCAAGATTCCCCATCAGGATGGATTCAGTGAGTGGTCCTGCGGTTTCAAAGCCGGAACTCATTTTCATTTCACCGTAACCCGCCAGGCAGCCATTCACCCATTGATGATAATGCCCCTCAGGAACACGCGAAATGGTTTCAGGAACCGCAATTACCTCATTCAGTGAAGTAGGCAATAACCGGGGATTGCGTCCATATGTGCTGCACATCATGGTTCCTTTATCCCCGATCATCAGAACACCGTTACCGCCATCGCCCATAATTTCGTTAGGTTCCAGTTCCTCAGGGCGTTCGGGTTGAATGCCTCCATCCATCCAGTGCATGGTTACCTTCTGCCGGTCTCCTTCCTCCGGGAAATTCAGTACGATATGAGACGAAGGCGGACAACTGTCGGGGAAATAACCACGGCGGAATTCATCCACATACACGGCACCCACACTTGCTTCTACCCGGTCGGGATAATTCAGGCCTAATACAGTAAAAGGAGGTTCCATCAGGTGGCAGGCCATATCGCCCAGAGCACCGGTGCCGTAATCCCACCAGCCGCGCCAGTTAAACGGAACCAGCCCATCCACATATTCTTTATGAGGAGCCGTGCCCAACCATAGATCCCAGTCCAGTTCAGCAGGGATAGAAGGAGCAGGTTGCGGCCATTTGATTCCCTGTGGCCAAACCGGGCGGTTGGTCCACACTTTAACGGTATGAACATCACCAATAAGTCCGGCCTGATACCATTCCGTCATCTGCCGTACGCCATCTCCCGAAGCGCCCTGATTTCCCATTTGAGTGACCACTTTGTACTTCTCGGCTGCCTCGGTTAACATGCGCGCCTCGTAGATATCGTGAGTAAGTGGTTTTTCCACATACACATGCTTACCCAACTGCATGGCCGCCATAGCCTGAATGGCGTGATTATGATCAGGAGTGCTTACGCAAACCGCATCGATGTTCTTATGTTCGGCATCCAGCATTTTTCGGTAATCCTTATAAAAAGGAGCATCGGGAAAACTCTCCCGCGAAGTGGCCGCCCTGCGAAGGTCCACATCACAGAGATAAGCGATCTTTGCATTGGGATGGGTGGCAAAACTGGCTAGATTACTGGTTCCCTTACCACCGGCTCCGATACCGGCAATGTAGAGCGTGTCGCTCGGAGCTACTTTTCCGGGCCCGCCCAGCACATGACTCGGTACAATTGAAAATGCGGCTCCGGCCATGCCCATGGTTTTAAGGAAGTCCTTGCGGCTGATGCTCTTCTTAGATTCTTTTTCAGGCTTGCTCATAGTAAAAGTTGGTTAGGTTGGTTGGCTGAATTAACCAAAAACAAAGCAGAACTACCAGAGCAATTCCCGCCCCTGTAATTAAAAAATTGTAAGGAGTTAGCCGAAGGTGCGTCTAACGGGTATGGGGAAGAGAGCGACATATCGTTTTCCATTCGGGAGTTATCCGGCCGTGCGCATTGCGGTGCTGCTGATAGCGGGGATCATCGTAGGCGAACAACTGTATCTTTCACCATGGATCCCGGCGCTGATAATACTGTTGATCGCAGGAAGCGTGTTGATGTCGGAGCTTCAAAAGAAAAAGAAGATCGGGTTGATCCGCACAAGGTTAATGACCGGAAGTGTTGCCTTGCTGATCCTGTTCACCGGCGTATTCAGAATATCGGCCGTAAAAGATGCTGCTCCGGGTTCTGTGGAGCAACTCCTGCAACTCATGGCCTGGGAAAAGGTGGAAATGACCGGTATGGTAGTCTCAACGAGTAAAACGGCCTCCTCCAAATATCGTGCAGATATACAAATTACACGCACAGAAATACAAAATGAACGTATTGATGATGCCCCATTCATGATCAGACTACTATTTGAGGAGGACCTTAACCTGCAACGATCCGAGACTCTTACTTTTATCGGGACGATCATTCCGGTGAGTGAAAGAAGGAATCCCGCCGATTTTGATTATGCCTCGTATCTGAAAGACCGCGGAATATTTGTGCAGGTTAAACTGGATAAGGTGATCACTCATCATAAAAACACGTCGGTATTCCGTTGGGCCTGGTGGAGAGAAAAAGCATTACACATTGTAGAGCAAAACTTTGATGAGGAAACCGCACCCATAGCCAAAGCATTGTTACTCGGTTACAAGCAGGATCTGGAAGGAGTATCGAGAACGGCCTTTGCCCGGGCGGGACTTTCACATATCATGGCGGTATCGGGATTGCATGTTGGTTTTGTGATCGCCCCATTCTGGTTTCTGATTCCCTGGTTCTGGAACCGCAAATACGGTCGCGAAGCCGGGATGGTGATCCTGATCCTCATATTGTGGGGCTATGCCGGAATTACCGGGTTTCCTGCTTCGGTGATGCGGGCCTCCATTACGGCCGGATTCCTGACCTACGGCAAATTATTCTATCGGTCAGGGAACTCCATCAATCTAACGGCTGCCTCAGCCATCACATTATTACTGCTCGATCCCACGGATCTGTTTGCGATCGGATTTCAGCTTTCATTCGCGGCAGTGTTCACCATTTTACTGATCCTGCCCGTCATACAGCGCTGGTTGCCCTATTGGTTACGCATCAAATGGTACGGGAGTCCGCTTATGGTGGTGATCGTTTCCGTAGTGGTGCAGTTGGGTTTGTATCCCTTGCAGGTGTATTACTTTGGGGAGATCTCAGTGGTGAGTCCGCTGGCCAATGCTTTATTCGTGCCTCTATTAGGATTGATGGTTCCTTTCGCCTTACTGAATGTATTTGTAGGGGCGATCAGCATCACGGTGAGTTCTGCCCTGAATATTCCGGTTCTATGGTTTTTGAAAGGGATGAATCGCTTTGTGATGTTTGTCTCCACCCAGGATTGGGCATGGATGCAGTCCGGACTGGAAAGTCTGTGGATCTTCCCCATGTGGCTGGCGCTCATTTTTACCATTGCGGGGTGGAATACTCCGGCCATTCGATGGAAAATGCTCAATCTGTCGCTGATCCTTATTCTGATCGTACAAATGGATGGGTTGCTTCGAACCAGCGGGAGCAATCTGATGGAGGTCACCATCTTCGATGTGGGGCAGGGAGATGCCTCGCTCATCCGAACTCCGAATAACAAATATCTACTGATCGATGCAGGAGTTTGGAGTCCCGGATACGACAGCGGGAAGTCGGTCATCATACCCTATCTGAAAAGCAAAGGCATTCATACACTTGATGCGGTCGTGTTAAGTCATCCCCACGCCGATCATATCGGTGGAATTCTGACGTTACTGGAAACCGTAGAGATCGACACCATTTACAATTCCGGTTTCGAATATGATTCCAACCTGTTTCACCGATATCAGGAATTAGCAAAAGAAAAGGAAGTCCCGGTCCGACCGGTACAATCCGGCGAGATGATCCATATAGATCCGGCTCTTTTGGTGATGGTGGCAGGACCGGACGGAGCCGTCAGGAACTCAGATCCCAATCAGCATTCGGTGGTATTGAATGTGGTGTACGGGGAAACGGAGTTTCTTTTTACGGGGGATGCTGGAGAGGCCGAAGAAGAGCATCTGGTGCAGAATTACGAAGACCTGCTGGATACCGATTTCCTGAAAGTGGGTCATCACGGAAGCCGCACCAGTTCGTATGAATCATTTCTCAATTACGTGACCCCGGAAATAGCCGTGGTATCATTGGGTGAAAAGAATAAATACGACCATCCGCACGCCGAAGCCATTCAGCGTCTCAAAGCCACCGGCACCGAACTCTACTTCACCAGCCGGGACAAAGGCATGATCTTCCAAAGCGACGGCCAACGCATTTGGATAGTAAACTGGGAAGAGGCCGGCTTTTAACACCCATAATCCAGTCCTTCCGCAACACAAGCTGGTCTCTGCGAAGCCCCAATTCATAATTCATAATTTTGAATTCTTAATTCCGCGAAGCGAATGCGAAGCGCCTCACTCAAAACTCTGAAACGGTCATTGCGAGGGTTGAAGTGAGCAAAGCGAACACAAACCGCGGCAATCTCGTGATCTGCGTTGCGCCCACCCCACCCGACCTCCCCTTCGCAAGGGGAGGGGCTCAAACACCTGGTTCCGTAGCTCCGCTGCGGAATTCCCCTACCGGAGCTCTGCTCCATAGAATGATCTGTTTACCACTTTTGAGTGACCTTAAATCTCAAAAAACCATTTACTCATCAAAAGTCCCCTCTTGAGAGGGGATTTAGGGGTGTGTTACTTACAAGCTCATCCACCATTCAAAGCTTATAATCATGCTTCGGGTTTTTCGACCTCCCCTTCGCAAGGGGAGGAGCTCAAACACCTGGTTCCGTAGCTCCGCTGCGGAATTCTCCCACTGGAGCTCTGCTCCATAGAATAATCTGTTTACCACTTTTGAGTGACCAAATCCGCCATCCAGATCCGTCGGCTGACGGAGAAGGATCCGCCAAACGTTGAACCAGCAAGAACAAAACTACGACTGTGGATCATTAACCCACTCACAGTCAACACTGTTTACCACTTTTGAGCGACCAAAAGTGGCGCAAAAGTCGCCGGAAGAAATGGAGATGGCGTAATAACCATACGTTGATGTCTTTTCCTGCTCTGAACTACTCCTTTCCTCTAAACCATTAGTCCCGCATTTCTCCCGGAAGCTTTTTGTAGCTCGTTAGTTGATATAAGTGCCCATCAAAAGTCCCCTCTTGAGAGGGGATTTAGGGGTGTGTAACATACAGGCTCATTCATCCAATCAAAGTAGTTTATACCCAAACTGGGTTTTTCGACCTCTCCCGACCTCCCCTTCGCAAGGGGAGGAGCTCCTTATTTACATGTATTTCCCATAGAAAATCATCCAGATCCGTCGGCTGACGGAGAAGGATCCGCCAAACGTTGAACCAGCACGAATAGAACAATGGTTTAAGGCTTTTGTACAACTTTGAAACCCAACTAAAAACTCAACACTATTCACTCAACACTGCGAAGCTATCCTCAATTCTTAATTCATAATTTTGAATTCATAATTCCGCGCAGCGTATGCGAAGCGGCTAACTCAAAACTCAAAACTAAACACTCAAAACTGCAAAGCTTCGCTTTGCTACCCCTTTCATCGTGTAAACCCGTACGTTCATCGAAAACTTTTTAATAGTACCTTAAAGCAGCTTTTCTTTGGAGCGAATCCCAATCAATCCAACTGCTATGAAACGCTTACTACTTGGTTTATTCATTCTATTCACTTTCACAGGATGTTTTCTGAAATCCGTACATCCGCTGGTATCAGAAAAAGACGCCGTACTGATGCCCGGACTCGAAGGCACCTGGCTGAATGACGACGAGTTATGGACCTTCATTAACGACCCGCGCAACGTTACAAATCTGGATCTTTCCAAATACGAGCTGGACGTAGAATTTGAAGAAGGGGAAGAGATCGAAGAAACGATCTATCTGGTATTAGTTCAGAAGCTGGACGAAAATACCGTATCGGATGAAGAACCCTATGTGTTACTCGGTCGCATTGTACAACTCAACGACCATTATTTCCTCGATCTCAGTCTATTTGATTTCAGTCTTGGGGAAGACGATCTGATATCAGCTCATCAGTTTCCGGTACATACCTTCTCGAAAGTAACGGTAGACGGAGATGATCTGAATATTGAATTCTTTAAATCCGCCTGGATCAAAGAACTGATAGAAAGCAACCGGGTCCGCATCAAATACGAGAAAGTCGATGAAAGTATTCTCATCACGGCCTCAACCAAGGAACTACAGAAATTCGTGAGTAAATATGCAGAAGATGAAGACGCCTTCGACGACCCGGTAATCCTGGAGCGCACCCATGAGAATTTTTAAGAAACAAACCTGGTTCGCCATCGCCCGGAATCTGATCTTCTGGGCGGTCTCATTCTTCGTGTTGCTGCGCCTGTTCAACCGAACAGAATACATCAACCCGATCGATGTGATCTACACCTTTCTGTTCCATATCCCGCTCTGGATCGGGGTAGGATTACACGCCTATGCACTGCGGAACAGCTTCGATAAAGGCAAATACGGGGTGTATGCATTTCAGTTTCTCCTCCTCACGCTCACCGTGATCCCGCAAGGGTACTTCTTTAGTTTTGATGTACTGGCCGACTGGATCTTCCCCGATTTCTACTTCGTGGCCGTGTATAGCTGGCCGGAGATCATTGGGATCGGAGCTATTTATGTGATCATCACCCTGCTGCTACATGTGGCGATCAGCTGGTCAAAACAGCAGGAAGAACTCAAAAAAGTAAGTGAACTCCGTGAGCAGAAACGCACCGCCGAACTTCAGGCCCTTCGAGCGCAGATCAATCCGCATTTCCTGTTCAACACGCTGAACACCATTTACGGGGAGACCCTGAAAAAGACCGAAAAAGCACCCGCACTCGTACTGCAGCTCTCCGATATCCTGCGGTATGTGGTAGACACCAGTAAGAAGGAAGAAGTACCGGTGGCCGACGAGATCACCTACATCCAAAATTTCATCACCCTGCAGAAACAACGGTACAGCCGGCCCGGTCAGATCTATGTTGAGATAAAAGGCGATCCCGGAACCAAAAAAATAGCACCGCTCATACTCATTACCTTCATCGAGAACTGTTTCAAACACGGGCAGCTGAATGCCGATTCCGATTTCATCCGCATCATCATTTCCGTGAATTACAAGAAACTGGTGCTCATCACCTCGAACACCTACAATGAAGCAAAGAATGAACTCGAGGCCGAAAGCACCTCAACCGGACTGGAAAATGTGAAGCGCAGACTCGAACTTCGCTATGGCGGAATGTACGCTCTCGAAGAAAAAGCCGGACACGGCGTCTATCAAACCACCCTAACCCTACATTATCAGAAATGATGCGTTGCCTGATTGTTGATGACGAACCCGTAGCCCGCGAGATCCTGCGCACCTATGTAAGCGATACGCCGGATCTGGAACTGGTGGACGAATGTGAGGATGCCATGCAGGCGCTTTCGGTGATGCAGCATGAGAAGGTGGATGTGATCTTTCTCGACATCAATATGCCCAAATTATCGGGAATCAGCTTTCTGAAAAGTCTGAACGATCCTCCGGCGGTGATCCTTACTACTGCCTACAGCGAATATGCGCTTGAGGGATTTGAGCTGAATGTGACCGATTACCTGTTGAAACCCTTTTCCTTTGAACGCTTTCTTAAAGCCGTAAATAAAGTCACACCGTCTTTTGTTTCCGGGGATGAAGCCTCCTCCGCACCACTCATCATAAAAACAGACGGGCGCACCTTCCGCATCAGGACACAGGAAATTCACTATCTCGAGAGTCAGGGCGATTATGTGGTCATACACACCGGGGAGACCAAATACACGGTCTATGACCGTATGAAATCCCTGCTAGACCGGCTGCCGGCCACGGATTTTATCCGCATCCATAAATCCTATGCCGTTGCCATTCGCCATATCGATTATGTGGAAGGGAACCGGGTCATGATCAACGACACGGAACTCCCCATCGGCAAAACCTATAAAGACAACTTTCTGAAGCAATTCGGGATGTAGCAGATGCGTAGCGGTTATTGCGAGGGGTTCAGTGAGCGAGGCGCCTCACTCAAAACTCAAAACTCATCACTCAAAACTGCGAAGCTCCGACCCCACCCGACCTCCCCTTCGCAAGGGGAGGAGCTCAAACACCTGGTTCCGTGCTCCGCTGCGGAATACTCCCATTGGAGCTCTGCTCCATACAACGATCTCATAATAATTACCCAAAAACAGGTCTTACCACTTTTGAGC
>DLCN01000015.1 GCA_002480645.1 Balneolaceae bacterium UBA7797 | reverse complement strand
ATTACGAGCTTTTCATTGGTGGCGGGGGGGAGATTTGAACTTCAGACCTTCGGGTTATGAGCCCGACGAGCTACCAGCTGCTCCACCCCGCGATTTGAGGATGACAAAGATACGCAAATATGAGCACCAACACCAAGTTTTTCTTTAATTAATTCTCCTTCTTTTTCTAGGCAGAACTCCTATCTTCACTCAAAAATTTAACTATGATATCTACAGACAAAGCAATTGCATTAGAAGACAAGTATGGTGCCCATAACTACCATCCGCTACCGGTTGTATTATCAAAAGGTGAAGGAGTTTTTGTTTGGGATCCGGAAGGGAATAAGTATTACGATTTCCTTTCTGCGTATTCAGCAGTCAATCAAGGCCACTGCCATCCAAAGATCGTAAAAGCATTACAGGATCAGGCTGAAACTCTTACCCTGACCTCTCGCGCTTTTTATAACAGTGTACTGGGTGAATTCGAAGAATATATTACCCGGTATTTTGGGTTCGATCGGGTTCTTCCCATGAATACCGGAGCTGAAGGAGTAGAAACAGCCATCAAAATCTGTCGAAAATGGGGCTATGAAAAGAAAGGGATTCCTGAAAATGAAGCTATCATCATTGTTTGTGAAGATAATTTCCATGGCAGAACCACAACGGTGATCTCATTTTCGAATGACCCTGATGCTAAAAAGAACTTCGGTCCGTATACGCCCGGTTTTCAAAAAATACCCTACAATGATCTGGAAGCATTGTCTGAAGCACTTAAAAATAAGCACGTTGTAGGATTCCTGGTGGAGCCGATACAAGGTGAAGCCGGTGTGGTGGTTCCGGATCAGGACTACATCTCCCGAGCAAAAGAACTCTGTGCCGACCATAATGTTCTGTTCATAGCTGATGAAATACAGACAGGAATAGCACGAACAGGTTCATTACTGGCAGTTTGCGGAAATTGCACCTGTGAAAACTCATGTGAACGAAGCTCAACCTATGTTAAACCTGATATCCTCATTCTGGGGAAAGCGTTATCGGGTGGAGCTTATCCGGTTTCTGCTGTTTTAGCTGATGATGATATCATGAATGTGATAAAACCCGGACAGCACGGTTCTACATACGGAGGTAATCCACTCGCCGCAAAGGTAGCTATCGCTGCTTTAGACGTAGTAAATGAGGAACATCTCGCCCAAAATGCACGGAAATTAGGCAAACTATTCAGATCAGAGATGCAAAAATTGGTTGATGAATCGGATCTGTTCCTGAGTGTTCGTGGAAAAGGTTTACTTAATGCTGTGATCATCAATGACAGCCCCAACAGTGATACTGCCTGGAGATTTTGTGTTGCCATGAAGGAAAATGGCCTGTTAGCAAAACCTACGCATGGAAATATCATCCGTTTTGCACCCCCACTGGTGATGTCTGAATCTGAGCTTATGGAATGTGTAACAATCATCAAAACCACCTTAACTGAATTTGTGAAATAATATCAGAAAAGCGCTTTTTTGATTGAGTTGAAGTTGGGAGTTTCCTAGTTTCAGGCCTGAAATTTAAAACCGTATAAATATTAGTTAATGTCCGATAACAACACTATTCACCCGGAAAAAGTACGCTCAGTATTAGGCAAGCACATTCTCACAGATGGAATGAACATGGTTCTGGATCTGAAGGAAAGCAAAGGTGCCTATTTAAAAGACAAAGTGAGTGGCAAAAATTATCTCGATTTCTTCACTTTCTTTGCTTCTAATCCATTAGGGATGAATCACCCAAAGTTAGCGGGTGATGCTGATTTTGTTGCAAAATTAGGTCAGGTGGCTATAAATAAACCTTCAAACTCTGATGTTTATACCGAAGAATATGCCGAGTTCATGACCTCTTTTGATCGGGTGGCTGTTCCGGATTATCTCCCTCATGCATTCTTTATTGCCGGTGGAGCTTTGGCTGTTGAAAATGCCATGAAGATCGCGTTCGACTGGAAAGTTCAGAAAAACTTTCAGAAAGGATATCGAGAAGAAAAAGGACATAAGATCCTGCACTTCGAAAAGGCATTTCATGGCCGAAGTGGTTATACCTTGTCTGTAACAAATACGCTGCCCGATAAGGTTAAATATTTCCCGAAGTTCGACTGGCCCCGGGTGATCAGTCCTGCCATGCAGTACCCTGAGACACCGGAATCACTTGCTGATGTTAAGAAACAAGAACACCTGGCTGTAGCCCAGATCGAACGATATTTTGAGATCTATAAAGATGATATTGCTGCAATTTTGATTGAACCCATTCAGGGAGAAGGTGGCGACCGCCATTTCAGATTACAATTCCATCAGGCGTTACGACAACTAGCAGACAAGCACGATGCCTTACTGATCTACGACGAAGTACAAACCGGAGTTGGTCTGACAGGTAAATTCTGGGCTCATGAGCATTTTGTAAAACCTGATATTATTGCCTTTGGAAAAAAAGCACAGGTATGCGGGGTTCTGGCAGGAACCAGAATTGACGAAGTACCAACCAATGTATTTAAAGTCTCTTCCCGTATAAATTCTACCTGGGGAGGAAATCTTGTTGATATGGTTCGCTTCGGTAAGATCCTGGATGTGATCGAAGATGAAGATCTTGTATCAAACGCTGCCAAAACCGGTGAATATCTGCAATCAAAATTGGTTGGTTTAGCCGATAAGTACGAATACTTCTCAAATCCAAGAGGGAAAGGACTTTATTCTGCGATCGACCTGCCTGATTCACATTCGCGGGATGCCGTAATCAAAGATTGTATTTCAAATGGTCTGATGATACTCGCGTGTGGTGACAAGACTGTTCGTTTCCGACCACCACTTACAATCACCAACGAACAATTAGATGAAGGGCTCGATATCATTGAGAAGTCATACAAATCAGCGATTGAACGCTGCCCTGCCCTGCATTAAACCAATTGATGACTCTCGGGTTGCATAACCACTTCGTTAACAACTCCGATACCCGGTATTGAAATGGCTGAGACTACGGTCCTGGCCACTTCATCCGGACTTAACATTGCCTCTTTCTTAACCCTCATTGATACGCGTTCATCATCCCAAAATGGGGTGTTTACTCCACCGAGATAGAATAGAGAAAAGCGCACATTATCCCTTTTCAATTCTTCAACAAGGGCTTTGGTCATACCTTGAATAGCAAATTTCGAAGCGGCATATACCGAGGAATTCTTCATTACATATTTACCCATTGTTCCCGGAAACATAATCACGTGTCCGGGCTCTTCTGTATTCATGTGAGATAAAATGGTCTGTGTAACAACAAAAGTACCAAACACATTAACATCAATGATCTCTTTAGCATAAGCCGGGTTAATTTCTTTGAATGGTTGGATCAATCCCTGACCGAAAGCATTTACCAAAATATCTATCTCACCTAAATTATCTGAGATCTGCTGAGCCATATTCTTTACGGATTCAGCAGCTGTAACATCAACATCGATGGCATAGGCATCTCCTCCGTTTTCGTTGATCTCCTTGGCCACCTCTTCCGCCTTACTTTTATTTCTACCCGCCAATACCACACGGGCACCTTTAGATGATAACTCTCTGGCGATCGCAGAACCAATTCCGCCCGATCCTCCGACAATTAATGCTAGCTTTCCTTTCATTGATGATGCTTATTTATTGAGTTAAATGTGCATCCCAAAATGAAAAAACCCCGTGAATTCGTTCCACGGGGTCTCTAAAATTTTTAAGTACCTGCTTTCAATCAGGTGTTCATCGCATTCGGAATCACCGATTCATAGGTTTCTGAGATCTCCTTCAGATCAAGTGATCCGATTCCTTTGATCTCCAGTTTATCAGATCCGTTTACACTACCTATTTCAATTGCCGGTACTCCGAAATTTTCGAAATGGGCTTTTACTGTAGAAAGATCTGCTTCCCGGATTGTTACAACCACTCCGGACTGAGCTTCACTAAAAAGCACCTCGTGTGCTGAACCAGTGAGTTTCGCCAGATCTACGGTTGCACCCAATTTGCTGAATATCGCCATTTCAGCCAATGTAATCGCCAGTCCGCCATCCGCGATATCATGGGCTGCAGTGATAAATCCTGCCTTTATTGCTTCGAGAAGTGATTCCTGAAGTTTTACTTCAAAGTCGATATTTAATTCCGGAGCATCACCTTGCGTAAGGTTGTGGATCACTTTAAGATATTCTGTTCCTCCCAACCCCTTTCTATCTGCACCCAGATAAACTATTATCTCACCTTCGGCTTTAAATTCAGGAGTGGTTGTATGCTTCTCCACATCTTCGATCACTCCAAGCATGCCGATGATCGGAGACGGGAAGATCGCCCCTTCCGGATTTTCGTTATAAAAACTTACGTTACCGCCTGTAACCGGTGTGTTTAAGGCACGGCAGGCATCTCCCATACCACCTAATGCTTCCTTAAATGTCCAGTAAACTTCGGGTTTATAGGGATTTCCAAAATTAAGACAATTGGTAATGGCCATAGGTTTGCCCCCTGAACAAACAACGTTTCGTGCTGATTCAACAACAGCGATCTGCCCCCCTTTTCGTGGATTCAGATAAACATACCGACCGTTACAATCCGTTTTAGCCACCAGTCCTTTTTTGGTATCCTTGATACGTATCACTCCGGAATCGGATGCTCCCGGAGCGGTTACCGTATTTGTTCTCACCGTAGTATCGTATTGCTCGTGTACCCATCGTTTAGAAGCAATATTAGGACTATTCAGCAGCTTTTTAATGGTATCAATATGATCTGCAGGATGGTCCAGACCTTCGATATCAAAATTCTGAGTTTCTTCGAGATAAGCCGGTTTCTTAGTTTCACGTATGTATTGAGGAGCCCCACCACCTAAAACAAGATGGTCAGCCGGGATCTCTGCCTTAACTTCCCCTTCTTTCCAATAAGTTACTTTATCCCCATCTACTACTTCGCCCACAACAACGGCATGCAGATCCCATTTTTCATATACATCAATGATCTCTTGCTCACGTCCTTTGTGTGCAACCACGAGCATCCGCTCCTGAGATTCAGACAATAGAAGCTCGTACGCGGTCATTCCGTCTTCACGTGCCGGAACTTTATCTAGATCCACGCGCATACCTTGTTGACCTTTTGCGGTCATTTCGCTGGAAGAACAGGCTATTCCTGCGGCTCCCATATCCTGCATTCCAACCACAGCTCCGGTTTTTAACGCTTCCAGACTCGCTTCGAGTAACAGTTTCTCGGTGAATGGATCACCAACCTGAACACTTGGTCGTTTCTTTTCACTTTCTTCACTGATCTCTTCAGAAGCAAAGGTGGCACCATGAATTCCATCCCGACCAGTGCTTGCACCAACTATGATCACCGGATTACCGATACCTTCTGCAATGGCTGAGGCGGTCTCTCCTGCCTTTACAATCCCGATACTCATCGCATTTACGAGTGGATTACCTTCATAACTTTCATCAAAATAAACCTCACCGGCTATCACCGGAACACCGAAGGAATTTCCATAATCTCCAATACCCCGTACTACTCCGTCTAGCAGATAACGTACCCGCGGGTTCTTCATATCCCCGAATCGCAGAGAATTCAGGCTAGCTATAGGTCGGGCACCCATAGTAAAGATATCACGATGAATTCCTCCCACTCCGGTTGCCGCACCCTGATAGGGTTCCACTGCAGACGGGTGATTATGACTTTCTATCTTAAATGCACAACCAAGTCCGTCACCAATATCCACCAAACCGGCATTCTCTTCACCGGCTCCCACAAGCAAATGTTCACCATCACGGGGTAATTTCTTTAATTCAACAATAGAATTTTTATAGGAGCAGTGTTCACTCCACATAACCGAATACACACCAAGTTCGGTGAATGTAGGAGTTCGTCCGAGTTTATCCACGATCCAGCCGTATTCTTCTTCATTTAAACCATGTTCAAGGGCTAGTTCTAGTGTTACTTCGGGTTCCTGAGCGTGAGAGGTGGCCATCAATCGAAAGGTTTTTATTAGGATTTAGACGGCCAAAAGGTACGAGGTTTTTTCTTTAAATGAGGACTGACTTTTCCCCAATATTCAGAAGTTATTCACCATATACATACAATCATTCATGTTCTCGTAGGGATTTTTAGAATTATATGGGTTGCCGGTAAATCCTACGTCCGGGATAAACTTCCGGAGATCTTCGGATCATTATCTTTAGATCTGAGTAGTTTGGACCTTTGATGGTATCCAATTTCAAATCTACCCGTTCTGTTGAAATTCGATCTCCAATACATCCATAGTGCTTCCCATGTAACTCCTTTTTTGTTGCTGCACGGCTATCCGGAAACACCTGATTCTATGAAGATTTTATGAATTATTTTTTGAGTACCCATTGCATGTATTGAATAAGGTTCTTAAAATCTAATATCGATATTCGAATATGGATATTAGAATTATATAGAGGATATGAAATTAGTCTCCCAAGGTGCTCAATACGCGATATCAGCGATTATCGCAATTTCAAAGCAGGAAAACGATGTTATTTCTGCTTCTGAATTGTCGCGTCATTTAAATTGCCCGGCGGCGTATCTGTCGCAGATACTCTCAAAACTAAAAGCTCCGGGCATACTCGGTTCTCAACGTGGGTTGAACGGCGGTGTATATATTGCCAAACCCCTTGATGAAATTTCTGTGTACGATGTGATCACCGCCATAGATGGAGATTCATTTTTTCACACATGTTTTATGGGGATAGAAGGGTGTGGCCAAATTGAGCCCTGCCCTTTCCATCTCTTCTGGTCTGAAGAAAGAGATAAGATCCAGGAATGGCTTCAGGAAACTACCTTTGCGCAAGCCGAAGCCTTAATGTCTCAGTCGTGGTTTAATGAACGTCTGAGCTATACCTACGGAGCAGCTTAATAATGGCAAACGATCATGTGATAGAGGATACCCGATGTTACCACTGTGGTGAGGACTGCACGGGTACGGAGATCTATCATGATGATAAGATCTTTTGCTGTGAAGGCTGTAAGACCGTGTTCCAGATTTTGAATGAGAACAATCTGTGTACTTATTATAATCTGGACGAAAATGCAGGTAATACCGTAAAAACCGGTATAGAGCGAAAGAGATTCGAATATCTGCTCGATCAGGATGTTGAACACAAACTGGTCGATTTCCGGAACGGGACCACCACTTCCGTTACCTTCTTCGTTCCCAACATACACTGTACTTCTTGTGTTTGGTTGTTGGAAAATTTGCACAATATTGATGCAGGTATCTTAAAGGGAACGGTGAATTTCATGAAACGCACGGTAACTATCGTTTACGACGCCTCGAAAACGAACCTGCGTAATGTAGTAGAGCTGCTAACCACCATTGGCTACGAACCCAATCTTAAAATGGAACAACTGGAGGAAAAGAAAACCTCCAGCATCCAACGGGGACTCCTGCTTAAACTCGGTGTAGCCGGTTTTGCCTTTGGTAATATCATGCTCTTCAGTTTTCCGGAATATCTTGAGATGGATCAGTCGGGTTCTTCTCAGATGTTTCGCTATTTCTTCGGGGGATTAAATATCGCCCTTGCAACGCCTGTACTGCTCTACAGCAGTATCGATTATCTGAAATCGGCCTGGGCGGCAATCAGTCAAAAAGGGATCAATCTGGATGTTCCGATCTCGATCGGTATCATTGCATTATTTGGCAGAAGCCTGTACGAAATACTGAGTGGTACCGGCGCCGGATATTTCGATTCCTTCACCGGATTCATCTTCTTCCTGTTGATCGGGAAGGTGGTTCAAAAGAAAACCTTCGATTCATTGTCTTTCGACCGCGATTACAAATCTTACCTGCCTATAGCGGTTATCAGAAAGGAAAATGAGGAAGAACGATCTATTCCGGTGGATAAATTAGAGATCGGCGACGAGATCATCATCCGAAATCAGGAATTGATCCCCGCCGATTCAGTACTCCGTTCATCAGAAGCTGATATTGATTACAGCTTTATCACCGGAGAGACCGAGCCCGTTACCGTAACCGAAGGCACTCAGGTTTACGCCGGGGGAAAAGTGATCGGTAGTCATGCCGAGCTTATGGTTTCCAAAAAAGTGGAACACAGCTATCTTACTTCACTTTGGGAAAATGAGGCTTTCGGGAAATCAGAAAAAGATAAGACCGTAACTACCTTCGCAGACCGCATCAGTCCGCATTTTACATTTACTGTGCTTGGAATTGCCATTGTGTCACTTATTGTTTGGTTTCAGATCGAACCAACCCGGGCTTTCACCATATTCACCTCGGTGTTGATCATTGCCTGCCCATGTGCCCTTGCGCTTTCCACCCCGTTTACCTTAGGTTCTGCAGTGAATATTCTGGCCTTAAATGGATTGTACATCCGTAGTACAAATGTAGTAGAAGAACTATCCAAAGCGAATACCTTCGTTTTTGATAAAACTGGAACTATTACTGAATCTGACAAAGCCGACATTCGTTTTTCAGGTTCCCGGTTGTCTCAAAGAGATATTCAACTCATCGCATCAGCAGCCAGGCAATCCATTCATCCGTTATCAAAAAAGATCTACAATAAACTGGAGATCAGAGATACAATTACTCCCGATCAGTTTGATGAGATTCCGGGTAAAGGCATCATTTCTTTGATCTCAGGTACCAGTGTTGCGATCGGCAGTCGCTCTTTCCTCATTCAGCAGGAAGGATTGACCAATGAGGATATCCCGGCAACCAATGAATCAGGTTCTATGGTTCATATCTGCATCGACGGATATTATAAAGGCTATTTCACCTTCGAAAACCGGGTTCGGAAAGGACTTAAAACCTTACTGGAAGATCTCGAACGGGAGAATCATGAGGCCTACCTGTTAAGTGGTGATAATAGTTTTGAGGAGAATAAACTCAGAAACGTTTTCTCAAACTGGAAGAAAATGTTATTCAATCAGTCTCCGGTTCAAAAGCTGAATGTGATCGAAGGACTTAAGAATGAAGGCAAACATGTTGTGATGATCGGTGATGGGCTGAATGATGCCGGGGCCTTGCAGGCGAGTAATTTCGGGATTGCCATTTCTGATGATATGAGTTCTTTCTCCCCGGCCTGTGATGCCATTGCAGAAGGTGGATCACTCGAAAACATGCACACATTATTGAAATTCAGCAGAGCTTCATTCCGGATCATCATTGCGAGTTTTGTGATCTCGCTGATCTACAATATTACCGGATTAGGTTTTGCAGTTACCGGCCATTTATCACCATTGGTTGCGGCTATTTTGATGCCACTGAGCTCGGTGAGTGTAATGGCTTTTACTTATACAGTAACACGAATTAAAGCACGAAAAATGGGGCTAAAAATATGGGCGTAATTGTAGTACTGGTTTTATTCAGCCTGATGGTGGCACTTTTTTTTCTGGGAGCTTTTTACTGGGCGGTTAAAACGGGTCAGTTCGATGATTCGGAAACTCCATCCATCAGAATGCTCTTCGATGACGAAATTTCTCAAACTCAAAATTCTAAACACTAACCAATAATAGGGATTACAAATGTCGATGGATACTTTTCATTATGACAATAAGATAGTACGTAATTTCGGTATTGCGGCTCTTACCTTCGGGGTTATCGGTTTCCTTGTGGGATTGATCGTAGCCTTGAAATTAATCTTCCCTGATTTTCTGGGCTTTATCCCGGAACTTTCTTACGGAAGACTAAGACCTCTGCATACAAATGCCGTTATCTTTGCATTCGCAGGTAACGCCATTTTCTACGGGGTTTATTATTCGCTGCCGAGATTAACTAAAACACCAATGTGGAGCAAAACACTGAGCCAGATTCACTTCTGGGGATGGCAGCTGATCATTTTATCTGCCGTGTTAACACTTCCATTTGGTATCAACACCAGTAAAGAATACGCCGAATTAGAATGGCCGATCGATATCGCCATTACGCTTATTTGGGTGGTATTTGGTGTAAACATGATCATGACGATCATGAAACGCCGTGAAAAACACATCTATGTAGCCATCTGGTTCTACATTGCAACCTTCGTAACCGTTGCTGTTCTTCACGTGGTAAACTCTTTCGAAATGCCTGCAACCATCCTTAAAAGTTACTCGCTTTATGCCGGTGTACAGGATGCGTTGGTTCAATGGTGGTATGGTCACAATGCGGTGGCATTCTTCCTTACTACTCCATTCCTGGGTATTATGTACTATTTTATTCCAAAAGCGGCCGGACGTCCGATCTTCTCTTACCGGTTATCGATCGTTCACTTTTGGTCTTTGATCTTTATCTATATTTGGGCCGGTCCTCACCACTTGTTGTATACTTCTTTACCAGGTTGGGCACAGGCTTTAGGTACTGTATTTAGTATTATGCTTATAGCGCCATCATGGGGTGGTATGCTCAATGGTCTGCTTACCTTACGTGGGGCCTGGGACAGGGTACGTGAAGATCCCGTATTGAAGTTTTTAGTTGTTGGAGTGACTTCTTACGGTATGGTTACCTTCGAAGGCCCGATGCTTTCAATCGCAAATGTTAACGCCATTGCTCACTATACCGATTATATTATCGGTCACGTACATAATGGTGCACTTATGTGGAATGGTGGTCTTACATTTGCAATGTTATACTACATCACACCTAAGATCTACAAAACCAAGTTGTTCTCAGTGAAACTGGCGAACGTTCACTTCTGGTTTGCTACTCTTGGCGCGATCTTCTACGTGATCCCAATGTATTGGGGTGGTATCACTCAGTCACTGATGTGGAAACAATTCACAACCGAAGGTTTCATGAAGTATCCAAACTTCCTTGAAACTGTTACTCAGCTTATGCCAATGTATGCATTACGTGCAATTGGTGGTTCAATGTTCATCATTGGTGCTCTGGTAGGTGTATTTAACCTGGTTAAAACTGCATTCAGTGGAAGTCTGGTTGCCGAAGAAGAAGCTCAGGCACCTGCTGTGATCGATCCATCTGCTGGTCATAAAGAGAAATTCCACCGTCGTCTGGAAGGACGTCCGTTACAATTCACCGTACTTGTACTGGTGGCTATTCTGATTGGTGGTATTGTGGAATACATGCCAACAGCCCTGATCGAATCAAACATTCCGACTATCGAAAGTGTGAAACCTTACACACCTCTTGAAGTGGTTGGCCGTGATATTTACATCTCTGAAGGTTGTAATAACTGTCACTCTCAAATGATTCGTCCTTTCCGTTCAGAAACTGAGCGTTATGGAGAATATTCAAAAGCCGGTGAATTCGTTTACGATCACCCATTCCTGTGGGGCTCTAAACGTACCGGTCCGGATCTGCACCGTATCGGTAGCAAGTATCCTGACTCATGGCACCTGCGCCACATGCACCGTCCGATCTCAACTTCACCAGGATCTATCATGCCTGCTTACCCATGGATGCTGGATCGTGAATACAAGACTGACGACATCCCGAATAAGATCAATGCACTCAGAACTGTAGGCGTACCGTATGCAGAAGGGTATGAAGATCTGGCTATCAAAGATGCGGAAGCACAGGCTGAAATGATAGCTCAGGGACTAAAAGACAATGGTTTTGGTGTGATCAATGATGAGGAAAAAGGTGTTACTTATAACATCACTTCCAAAAAACAGATCATCGCTCTGATCGCCTACCTGCAACGTGTTGGAACCGACATCACCGGAGATAATGATCCGTTTGCCGGTTTGCCATCCGATGCTCGTATGGGTGCTAACATCGTGGAGGATTAATACCATGTATAAAGATGTATTGAGAGCAATGGACGGAGTGGAGATATACCCAAGTATCTCCCTCATCCTCTTCCTTACTTTTTTCCTGCTTTTGATCGGTTACCTGATCAAAACCGGAAAAGAGCCCTGGGAAGAAGCTTCTAACCTCCCTTTAGACACAAACGACTAACCACAACCTGAATAGAGTATTAATTATGCAAATTTTAGACGACGAACGCGATAAACTACTCGATCATGAGTATGATGGAATTCGGGAGCTGGACAATCACATGCCGGTTTGGTGGTTATGGTTGTTCTACTTCACGATTGGTTTTGCTGTAGTTTACCTACTGTATTACAATGTGCTTGGAATTGGCCAGAATCAGCACGAAGAGTATGCAGCTGAAGTGGCCATGGCTGAGCAAATGTATGGTTCTCCATCTGATGATTCCGGCGAAGCAACGGCGGCGGCCGTAAGCTGGGAATTCCAGACCGATGCGGAATCTATCGCCCGGGGTAAAGAGATCTACATGAGTACCGGAAATCTTTGTTTTACCTGTCATGGTAATAACGGGGAAGGTTTGGTAGGTCCAAATTTGACCGATGGTTACTGGCTACATGGCTGTTCTGCTGAAGAACTAGCCACCAGTGTTACTACCGGTTATCCCGAAAAAGGTATGATGCCTTATGGTAGTGGCGCAAGGATCTCTGATGATGATCTCACCGATCTGATCAGCTTTATTGCATCCATCCAGGGCACAGAACCCGCTAATCCAAAACCTGTGGATGAAGCCCGGGCATCTGAATGTTCTATTAAATAGAATTCTTTTTGATATTATTATTTCATAAATAACTCACAAAAGCCTCCGATATTCGGGGGCTTTTATTATACAATTAGCAGGTATTATCATGTCAAATGTAGACGATCGCAGAATCACGAAAGACAAATACCGGGATCACCTTGCAACAGTAAATGAAACAGGGAGCCGTAACTGGATCTACCCTAAAAAACCCAGCGGTCGTTACTACACCGCCCGGAATATAGTTGCATTCTTCTTGTTGGCATTTTTCTTTTCCGGACCATTCATCATGATCAATGGTCACCCATTATTAATGATCAATATTCTTGAAAGAGAGTTTGTAATTTTTGGAGTTGCATTCTGGCCTCAGGATCTCCACCTCTTAGTATTCGGGATGCTGGCCTTTATTGTAGGCGTTGTACTTTTCACCACTATCTTCGGACGACTGTTTTGTGGATGGGCTTGTCCCCAGACCATTTTTATGGAAATGGTTTTCCGAAGAGTAGAGTATTGGATCGAAGGCGATGCAACCGAACAAATGCGCCTGAATAAAGCCCCATGGACTCCCAAAAAGATCTTTAAAAAAGCCCTGAAGCATGGAGTTTTCTATGCCATGGCCTTTATTATTTCCAACTGGTTCCTGATGTATATTATCGGGAAAGATGATTGGTTTCAGTTAGTTACCGATCCCCCATCAGAGCACCTTGCCGGCTTAACCGCTATTCTGATCTTCAGTGGTGTATTCTATGGCGTGTTTGCTTTTATGCGTGAGCAGGTTTGTCACTTTGTTTGCCCATACGGCCGTATGCAATCAGTAATGCTCGATAACAATTCCATTAACGTGATGTATGATTACGTTCGTGGTGAAGCTCGCGCCCGTGTGGGTGACCGTAAAAAAGTGGAAGCTGGCAAAGCTACCTTAGCTGACCTTGGCTTTAACGACGACGACACCTTTGGTGATTGTATTGATTGTTATCAGTGTGTGAAAGTATGTCCAATGGGTATTGATATCCGAAATGGAACTCAGCTCGAATGTGTGCATTGTACCGCCTGTATCGATGCGTGTGATTCTGTAATGGATAAGATCGATAAACCGCGTGGCTTGATCCGTTATTCATCAGAAACGGCCATTCGTGAAGGAAATAACAAACTCATGAACCCACGTACGATTGGTTACAGTATCGTACTTACTATCATGGTTACCATTTTCATCTTCCTGATGAGCATGCGCAGTAGTCTGGAGACCACTATTCTTCGCGAGCGTGGAACTGTGTATCAGGAACTTCCGGGTAATGTATACAGCAATATCTATGAGATGAAGGTGATCAACAAGACTTTCGATCCGATCAAATATGAGATCAAATTGGTCGAGCCTCAAGGTGAGATCGTTTCACTTGGAATTGTTCAGGAAGTAGAAGGCCAAAGTCTGGCAGAAGGTCGTTTCATGGTTAAATTGAATGGTGATGAACTCACCGGCTTCAGAACAGAACTAACATTTGCAGTTCTCTCAAATGGTGAGGAAATTGAACGTGTTAAGACTGGATTCCTAGGGCCAGCAAATAATTAATCTATCATCAATTTATCTCAACTAAATGAAATCAATGAACTGGGGAAAGGGTATCTCGATCGTTTTGATCTTATTCGTGATCGGGATACTCAGCGTAGTCAGTTATATCATAAGTCTCGACTTCTATCTTGTGAACAACAATCACTATGAGGAAGGAGTAAACTATCAACAAACTATAGACGGCAAAAAACGAGCCGACGAATTAGACGAACCGATCATCATCTTTTTTGATGAAAAAAGAAATGTTCTGAAGGTTGTTTTTCCGGAAGTAGTGGTTGACAGTGCAAGTAATGGTACAATGACTCTCTACCGCCCCAACGATTCTTCTATGGACCTAACCATTCCTATCGAATTCAGTGCGGGTAATACCCACGTGATCCCGATGGAACGTATGGCAAAAGGTAAATGGACTCTTACCATCCGGTTTACAATGAATGATGAAGAGTACATCAAAATAGAAGAGATCTTACACTAAATCTTTACATCCTGACCGGGCTCGTGATTGAATTTCAATCGCTTGAACGTCAGGATGTTTTTTTATCTGCGAAATGGAACTCTGGACGGCACTTTTACTTGGTTTTTTTGGAAGTTTCCACTGTGTAGGAATGTGCGGTCCCATCGCAATGTCCATCCCCCGTTCCAGTTCATCGATGGGTACACTCACCCTGAATGCGGTGATCTATAATTCCGGCCGGATCCTGACTTATTCAATTTTTGGTTTGATCTTTGGATTTCTTGGTGCCCATATAACCATTGCAGGACTGCAAGGTTCACTATCAATTATTTTGGGGGTAATTATTGTTGCCGGGGTTATCATCAATCGATATTTCAAAGGTTATATTCCTACCTCGTTTAATAGATTAACTTCACTCATAACCAGGTATTACGGAAAATTGATCCGAAAGGAATCGTACCCGGCCCTCTTTGGAATGGGTTTCTTAAACGGACTCCTTCCTTGTGCTTTTGTTTATTCAGGGTTAGCAGCAGCTATTTTAACTCAAACACCCTATCACAGTATGGCTTATATGGCCATATTTGGTCTTGGCACATTTCCGGCAATGTATCTGATGTATCTGGCGCCATCTATCCTGTCGCTGGATCTTCGAAACTCCATTCGTAAGATGGTTCCCTATCTTGCCTTTGCCTTAGGCATATTTTTGATCGTACGTGGAATCGCCTTGCAGGACCTACAACTTTCCAAGGTGCTCTCCGACGGGATGGAAGGCTTTTGCATCTTCCCCGGAACTGAAATGAATTAGTTAGCAGGATCTGACCCTGCCTAATTCATCAATAACTTCAGATCATCCCTGTTCAAAATCATACTCCGGCTTCCACTCAACCACCGTATTTGTATCCATCGCTTCAATAGCCATACTAACCAGAATGGCTACATTTGCTCCCGTTTCAACATTTGATATTGGTTTCTTACCGGTATTCACTGAATCTCTGAAATCGATCAGCGCCTGTTTTGTTGGATCGATATCCTGATCTACATCGATCGGGGCCCCTTGCCCACGGCTCCAGGCTTCAGAAGTTGCTCCGGAAACACCATCAACTACACCGGTTTCTCTGGCTTCCTCAAAATTCTCGAGATAGATCTTTGCTCCATCAAAATTAATGATCATCGTCCCTTTCTTTCCCTGAACTTTGATCTGATAGCGTTCATAGGCATTCGTTGTCAGGCTGGTGAATTTCGTATTCAGTCCACTCGGGTATTGCATCATGATATGCACGTTGTCATAAGTTTCACGGCCATCTTTCCAATAATCTATCCCTCCGAAACCGGTTACTTTTGCCGGAGTTTCTCCGGCTACCCAATTACAAAAATCGATCTGATGAGAACATAATTCAGCGGTAAGTCCACCGGAATATTCACGGTACATTCGCCAGTTTATCATGCGCTCCCATTTTGGATCAGGTACAGGACGCCGCCAATCCGCATTCCGATTCCATTGACATTCAATGGACTCTACGTGCCCCAGATATCCGCTATGTATGATCTCTACCGCTTTCATATACAAACGACTGCTATGATATTGATGTCCCACCTGAAAAACAGGCCGGTAATCTCTGATCTGATGCACCAGATCCACCGCAGCATTCTCACCTTTGATCATCGTTTTCTCACAGTAAATATGCTTCTCAGCGGAGATCACATCTTTCAGAATATCGTCGTGTAGAGCGTAAGGAACAGATACTATTACAGCGTCAACATCCGATTCTTCCAAAAGCTTTCGATAATCTTCATATCCTTTCGCTCCTTCCGAAGCATGCTTAAGACCATTTTCTAATCTGAATGGAATGATATCTGAAACTGCAGTCACTTCAATTCCGTCAATTTGATTGATCAGATAAGATAATCCTGTTCCTCTGTCTCCTGTACCGATCACCCCAACTTTCAGCGTATCAAATTCTCTGTGTCTAAAAGCACCGGCAAATCCCGTTGTTAATGCTGCTGCACCTGCCATCGTTGTATTTCTGATGAATTCTCTTCTTTTCATAATTGATCAGATCTTTGGTTCCCATCCTTGTTCATATTCCCGTTTCCAGAATTTCATGGCTTCCGAATTATCCCTGATCTGCCCGGTATCAGGATTGATCTGTAAACTTCCTCCCGTTTCCTGTGCGATATTTCCATAATGACACAGCATAGTAGATATGGAAGCATCATCGATCGGGGCATGTAGCATGGCTCCGGTACGTATTGCATTGGCAAAATTCTTAAAATGATTGATGGTTAGTCCATCAAATCCCATTGTATCGCCCGTATCGGAAGCACCATACACCGGTTCTTTCTCTTCTTTTAGTAATTTACCTCCGCGATCGAAATGCAGATATCCTCCGCGATCCAAAAGCATACTACCTTCTGTACCATGGATCATTGCACCACGACCTCTTCCATAAAAAGGTTGTCCATTACAGCTTTTACCTTCCCAGGTGATCATCTTCCCACCCTCAAATTCAAAGCTGGCATTCTGAGTATCGTAGAATTCCCAGTCATCATCGTAATGAAAACGTCCACCGGATGAGGTAACTTTTGTTGGATAATCAACTCCTAAAGCCCATCGGCAAATATCGATCTCATGCGTTCCGTTGTTATGAATTTCACCGGTTCCCCAGGCTCTGAACCAATGCCAGTTATATGGGTGCACATTATCCCGATATTCTTCTCTGGGCGCCGGACCCTGCCATAGATCCCAATTTAGTGTTTCCGGAACCGGTACGACTTTCCCTTTTCCGATAGGTCCACGGGTATTAGAATACCAGGCCTTTCCATAATATACTTCCCCAATAGCACCCTCGCGGATCTCCCTGATAGCTTTAGCAGATGTTACAGATGAACGTTGTTGATTCCCCATCTGGCACAATTTCCCGAACTTCTTTTGTGCCGCGACCAGTAATTCATTTTCCCATGGATTGTGACTACATGGTTTCTCAATATACACGTGCTTTCCTGCCGCCATGGCCATGATCGCCATCGGAGCATGTAAATGTTCGGGTGTAGCGATTGTGATCACATCAATATCCTCCTTTTCCACCAGTTTTCGAAAATCGCGCTCTACTTTAGGAACATACCCCAGTTCCTTTTTGGCAAAGGTTTTATGCTCATCAATGATATTCTCATCCACATCACAGAACCAGGTAACTCTGGCATTTTCCAGTTCTTTGATCGCCTGAACATGAGCCCTACCCCGACTTCTAACGCCTACCACCGCAAAATTCAATCGTTCGTTAGTTGATGCGGCCAGAATCGTGGGAGATGAAAAGATCAAACCACTACCCAATCCTGCTACTGCTGTTTTTTTGATAAATGTACGTCTGTTAATTCCACTCATTGCAATTCCCCTAAACTATAATCGTTTGATAAAAATATTACGGTACGAAACTTCATTTCCATGATCCTGAAGCAGGATATGACCTTCTTCCCACTTACCAAATCCCGGCCATTTTGCATATTTGCTTTCGTTGACCAATTGCTGGAATTCAGGAGTATTCCGTTCATATTCCAATACTATTCTGCCATTCAGCCAGTGCTCTACATGATCTCCGTCTGAAACGATGCGGGCATGATTCCACTCACCAATCGGATTTGGGTGTTTATTTGTGGCTTTTATCAGATCGTATAACGAAGCCAAAGTACGACTCCCTTCCTGAGCACCTAGCCTGGCATCCGGATGCCGTTCATCATCCAATATCTGATATTCCAACCCGATGGCCGAACCGGTGCCTTTGTTCAGCTCAGGATCCACAAAATATTTAATTCCACTATTAGCCCCTTCTGTGATCTTAAAGTCAATGAGTATTTCGAAATCACTGAAAACCTCGTTGGTAACAATATCTCCGGCATCTGCGGATTCTGCCCCGCCTGATTCATGGATCTTAACCACCGCTTCATTCACATCCCAACCCATACCGGTTTCTGAATATGGAAAATCATCGCGTTTTGCACCACGCCATTTGTTCATATCTGAACCATCATATAACAGTTCCCATCCCCAGTCTTGCTCACTGAAAGTGAGCGTATTGTAGTTATTTTTTGGGGGAACCGGAGTTTTCATTGCGAATGCTCTGACATCTTCGGTTATGATCCGGATATTTCTCCACTTTATCTCTATCCCCTCTTCTGCTTCTCTGCCAATACTATGTACCTGAAGTCCTATAAATCCGGCCGGAGTACGGTCATCAATTAAATGAGCCACAGGAATACCATTTACCCAGGTTTTAATCGTATCACCAATAGCTTCTACTCTGAATTTATTCCATTCCAGATGTTTATATGCGGCATTGGCCTCCGGCATGTCTTTTAGTGGAAACAACCAACCTCGTCGGGCTTCGTCGTAGATCCCTCCGGTCCAGGCACGGTCGCTGGGATCGATCTCCACCTGATATCCATGAACCCTTCCGTTATTAAATTCCGGAATACTGTTACTTCGGATCTGAACTCCTGAATTAGTAGCAGCGGAAAGTTTGACCTCATATTCAAGGACGAAGTCACCAAACAGCTGATCTGTCACCAGAAAAGAGTTCGGCGTTCCGTAAACGGTAGTTCCTACAATTTCTCCATCTATTGCTTCATAGTTGGCTTCACCGTTGAGCTGAGTCCAACCCTCCAGATCATCTCCGTTAAATAATGGCTGCCAAGGTTCTTTTTGTGCTGTACATTGAAGGGTAAATATACCGGCTAATAATACCGGTAAAAAAAAGCGGGATCTCATAATTATGGGTATTCGATTGGTTAGACCTCGGAATGTATCGAAACCACTTTTTTTTCCCAAAGATGGGAAATATTATCTTGTCAAAGATCACTTCAGGTCCAACAATAACTTATGCTATACTATGGAAGAATCGAACTCTGAACAGCAACCTGATTTTCTACAGGAAGTTTATGAGCTGAATGAAGGCAGGGATCTTTTTAAGGCCCTTGAACTCAGTTTTAAGGCTATTGATGATCTTGATATTGAGCAATTGAAAAGAATTGGACTGAAAACCTATAAAGAGGGAAAGTGGTCGGTTCACAAAATTCTGCAACATCTCATCGACTGGGAAAGGATCTGGTGCTACAGAGCCATCCTGTTTGCCCGAAAAGAAGGTACCATCCCCGATGCACATGATCAGGAAATAATGGGTACGCATTCTAATGCCGATGATCTGCCCATTGAGCATTTGATTCAGGAACTTCGGGTTGTTCGTCAATCTACCATACTCATGTTCGAATCATTTAATGAGGATATACTCTCTATGACTTGTAAATTTTTTGAATATGAAATGCCTCTGTCTGCCATAGGTTTCTCCATTACTGCTCATCAGATCCATCATTTTAACATTATTAATGAAAGATATATCCCATTGGATACCGAACAATGAGTAGATAGTACCCCCCGGATCATTGTTTCTGAATCAAATTATTAAACCTGTAATCAGGTTTTGGGGAATGTTTTCAGCTTTGGTTAGCAGTTTTGTGCATATATCTATGAGCTCATCAGATCATGACAAATGACAAGTCCACGGCTTGTTAATCGTTCCCGTTTTTAAATCCCCAATTCTTTCATCAAAACAGAAAAATCATCAAAAACTAGGTCAGGAAGTGTGGCTTCCAGTTCAGTGGGATTTGATTTATACCAGGCTACCATCCATCCCGCATTTAATCCTCCTTTCACATCCGATGTAGGTGAATCTCCAACATACAGGATCTTATCACGATCCACTCCTGCCAGTTCGGTGGAATGATCAAAGATCTTTGGTTGTGGTTTCATCACCCCAACCTCTTCCGAAATGACAATATGACGGGCAGTTTCTCTGAAACCAAACTGATCGATCTTCATCCATTGTGTTTCAGCAAATCCATTAGTGATGATCCCAACTTCGTACTTCTGTGCAATTGATTGATAGGCCTCCTCTGCCCCATCAATCCATTCCCAATGATTCCGATAATACTGCATGTACACTTTACCGGCTTCTTCATATAATTCAGTGCGAATTCCCAGCTCTCTAAACGTTTCTTCAAATCGTCTGCGATGCAAAATGTGGCGATCGATCTCCCCTCTTCCATATTCCTCCCATAATCCTTTATTGATATGGTGATAAGTATCTACCAGTGTTTTGAGGGAGATGTCTGAAAACTCCTCAAAATGATCATGGACATCTGCCAGACCGTTTTGTTCTGCCTTTTTGTGATTAAGAAGGGTGTCATCTAAGTCAAAATAAATGAATTCGGGAGTTAGCACTGACAATGGAATAGTTTTTGATTATTGTTGAAATGAATTGAACCTTAATTTAATTGGCTCGTATAGCGGGCTCAAAGTTAATCAAACAAAACGAACAAACATGAAGGGAAAAGCTTTAGTTGGAATTGGAGTAGCAGTGCTGCTCATTTTCATTGGTATTAATATCAATAACGGACTTGTAGAAAAAGAAGAGATCGTTGAAAGTGCCTGGGCTCAGGTTGAGAATCAATATCAACGCCGGGCCGATCTGGTACCTAATCTGGTAAATACCGTTAAAGGTGCTGCGAATTTTGAGCAGGAAACACTTACAGCAGTGATCGAGGCACGAAGCAAGGCGACTTCGGTTAACCTTAGTGCGGATGACCTGAATGACCCTGCCAAGCTTGAGCAATTTCAACAAGCACAAGCTCAATTGAGTGGTTCTCTTTCCAGACTACTGGTTTCTGTGGAGAGATACCCTGAATTAAAAGCGAATGCAAATTTCAGAGATCTGCAGGCTCAGCTTGAAGGTACCGAAAACCGTATCACTACAGAGCGTAAGCGCTTCAACGATGCTGCCCGCTCTTACAATACGGCCATCAGAAAATTCCCGACAAGTATTTTTGCGAATCTGGGTGGATTTGAACGAAAAGCATATTTCGAAGCTGATGCCGGGGCAGAACAAGCGCCGACGGTAGATTTCTCAAACTAACTTCCATACAAGGTTTCTATGAAGTGATCTCCATGATTGGATATGATCACTTCGTATGGTTTCCGTTCATTGCTGCAAATACGAATTTCTTATGTCTAAATTTCTTACCAAAGAACAAGAACAAACGATCGTCTCTGCAATAAAAACAGCAGAAACGAATACATCCGGAGAGGTCAGAGTTCACATCGAAGACCGTTGTAAAGCCAAAGATCCGATCGATCGTGCGAAACAGGTTTTCGCCGATCTTAACATGCACGAAACAGAGCTTAAAAACGGAGTGATCGTATATGTGGCTACAAAAGATCACAAAATGGCTGTCTGGGGAGATGAAGGCATTCATTCGAATGTTGGACAGGAATTCTGGAATGATGTTCTGGAACTGATGAAAAAGAACTTCATGGCCGAAGACTACGAGAGCGGATTACGGGATGCCGTTTTACTGATCGGTGAAAAGCTCAGACAGTTTTTCCCCTATCAATCCGACGATGTAAATGAACTTGATGATGATATCAGCTACGGAAAAAAAGATGAGGATGATAAAAGTGAATAAAATGAAAAGAGTCCTCACCCTGCTGCTCATACTTTTAACTTCTCCGCTGGCTGCTCAGGATTTTAGTTTTCTACCGGATAAACCGGTGGGTATGGTCAATGACTTTGCAGATATGCTTTCCTCACGGGAACAATCCCGGCTCGAATCTAAACTTCGTACTTATCGCGATACCACCTCCAATGTGATCGCTATTGCTACCATTCAAAGCCTGAATGGTAATAGTGTTGAAGAGACGGCCAACGAACTGTTCAATAAATGGAGAATGTGGGAAGGAGAGCGTTATAACGGGGTTCTTATTTTGGTCTCAAGCTCCGACCGGGAAATGTGGATCGAAGTTGGATACGGTTTAGAAGGAGCCATACCCGATGTTATAGCAAATCGGGTTTATGAGAATATTCTGGTTCCAAACTTCAGGAACGGAAATTTTTATGAGGGATTAGACCGGGCAACCGATGCCTTTATTCAACTGGCCTCCGGCGAATACGAGGGTACAGGAGAGAATTATAATTCCAGCAATGGTGATGGAGGCATTCCTTTTGATGTGATCATTGTGATCATATTCATCATCCTTTTTATCATTACCCGGGGTGGCAGAGGTGGCGGTAGACGACGTACTTTTGGCCCTGAAAATGTGATAGAAGCTCTGTTCTGGAGTCAGATCTTCGGTGGTGGACGCCGTGGCGGAGGCTTCGGAGGTGGAGGATCAGGATTCGGCGGAGGCGGAGGTGGTGGCTTCGGCGGATTTAGCGGCGGTGGCGGATTCGGATCCGGCGGCGGCGGTGCCGGTGGTGGCTGGTAATCATTATAGTTCAAAAAAAGGTGTTCCATTTAAAAACACCTTTTTTGTTTATAATACTGTTATTTGATCGCGTTCAGAGTATTCCCTGCTCCAGATCGTATATAATATCCTCTGCATCTTCAATTCCAACAGCCAGGCGCACGAGTCCTTCTGTAATACCCGCCTGATTCCTGAGTTCTTCGCTCATAACCGCATGGGTCATGGATGCAGGATGCTGTATCAGTGTATCCACGGTTCCCAGACTAACTGCCAAACTACAAAGCTTAACCGAATTCATGAGATGTTTACCGGCTTCGTATCCTCCTTTTAATTCGAAGGCTAATACCCCACCAAATCCATTACTCATCATTGCATTAGCTAAATGATGCTGTGGATGAGATTCTAATCCGGGGTACCAAACACGATCTACCGCACTATGTGCTTCAAGAAATCGGGCGATCTTCATCGTATTCTTTGCTTGCTTTTCCATACGCAATGCGAGTGTTTTAACACCATTAGTGAGTAAAAAGGCATCCATGGGTCCGGCAATTCCTCCCAGATTTTTTCTGAATACAGCCATGGCTGAATCCTGAATCAACTGCTTTTTCAAAACCAATGCCCCACCGATCACGGTGCCGTGCCCGCCTAAATATTTTGTTGTTGAATGTGCTACAACATCAGCACCCAGAGTAATTGGTTTTAAGTGATAAGGACTCGCAAAGGTATTATCAACCATGAGCAGCGCACCATAATCTTCTGCCAGTTTTGCGATTCTCGGAATATCACTCACCATCATGGTCGGGTTTGCTATACTCTCGAGATAGATCAACTTTGTATTCGGATGTTTTTTTAACTCCATCTCTACCAGAAAACTATCACTGGTATCCACAAAAGAAGTAGTGATCCCCAGTTCCGGAGCCTCTCCTTCTAAAAACTGACTTGTACATCCATACAGTGCATCCTGCGCGATCACATGCCCGCCTTTAGCCAGTGTTAGAATACCTGTAGAGATGGCTGCCATTCCACTACCAAATGCCATTCCCTGGTATTCATCAGCAGTATCCATACCATAGGTCTCAAGTGAGCAGATCGCACGTTCAAGGTGTTCTACCGTTGGATTTGCCAGCCTGGAATAAATATGAGTCTCTGATCCTTCTTCATTTGAAAATGCTTCTCTTCCTTCATCCACATCCTTAAACACAAACGTAGATGTCTGATAGATTGGAGAAACGTGGGCTCCAAACTGGTCTTCTTTTTTACCGGCATGAACTGCGGTGGTTGAAAATGAGATCTTATGTTGTTTTGTGTCCATCATAATACTGGGATTGAAGTTTCTTCTTTAATAGTTCCGAGTACAATACTGGTATGGAGACGCTGTACATCTGGTAAAGTCGCTAGTTTTGTTCGCATCAGGAATTCATAATCCTTTACGTCTTTAGCTACGATGTATAGCAGAAAATCTCCTTCACCCGTAGTATTGTAACATGCCAGTATCTCAGGAATAGCCTTTACTGCGTTTATGAATTCATCCAACAACTTAAGGCGGTGTACGCTCAGAGTAACAGTTACAAACGCGCTGAACCCTTTCTCAACGGCCTCGCGATTGATCTTCGCACAATATTGTTCGATCACTCCTTCTTTTTCCAGTCGTTTTACACGTTCCAGAGTAGGAGTAGTGGTGAGTCCGATCCGTTCCGCCAGATCTTTATTTGAGACTCGTCCTTCATTTTGAATGATCGTCAGTATCTGACGATCTATATCATCCATTTTTACAGGATTCATTACTGAAATTTTAAATATTACTATTCTTTGATACTGTATTCACTCTACATTTTAGTGATTTATTTTGAATATGTACAATTTTTAAGTTCATAATCCCAAAAACAAAAAAACCCCGAAGAATTTCAATCCTCCGGGGCTATACATGTTATGTATAACTACCAATGTACTTCTACGTGGTTTCCAGTACCTCATCTGTAGTAAGCCCTTTGCCCAGGGGGGCATTAGGCGTTTGATGGAGGTATTCGTCCAGCGTAAATTCATCAACCTGAACGGCATCGGTTCGTGCATCTTCTGCCATTTTCATCATATTTGCTTCATCCTCAGAAATGATGCCTTTATCTCTGGCTATTGCGATCAGTTCTGTAACCGGTGCTTTCGGTAATTCCCTTTTCTTCATAGCTGCGTACACTTTTTTGTAGGCAGGTGTAGCCGCTGTGATTAGCTTTAAGGTATGTTCATAGCGGCCAACAGCTTCATCAGCTTCCTCAGGAATAAAGATATTCTCCGTGATACGATCTCTTTGTTCTCCGATATATTGCATTGCCTGAGCCACTTTATGACCTAATTTATCTGATGGATAGGTGCCTATCGGATTTAATCGTGACCAAACGCCTGCAAGCCGGAACACCCAACTGATCCCCGGCACTTTGATCTCTCTCAAAATACCATCAAAGGATTGCTGTATCTGATAGAAGATGTAATCCATAGACCATTTGAAAAAGATCTCGTCCTCCTTCAATCGCCCTTCAGCTTCAAACCTGCGGATTGTTGATGCAGCCAAATACATGTGGCTCAGTATATCAGCATATCTTCCTGCGATCTTCTCTTTCATTTTTAAAGCGCCACCATAGGATCCAAGTGCAAGATCAGCATAGAAGGCAAAAGAAGCAGATGCCCAGGATAGCTTCCTTATATATTTTGCGGATGGGCCGCCAACCGGCGATCCTGCTAAATATCCTCTGGTCAATGTGAGTACAAAAGCTCTTGATTTATTTTTGATGACATGACCGATATGGGCCCAGAAATTTTTATCAAAGGCTTTGGAATCGCCCTTAGTTAATGCATTGATCTCATTTAGGGCAAATGGATGGCAACGAATGGCACCCTGACCAAAGATCATCAGTGTTCTTGTTAGAATATTAGCGCCTTCCACGGTTATAGCGATCGGTAATGAAATATATCCGTTCGCAAATACATTGCGTGGCCCTCTGGAGATCCCTGAACCGCCCACTACATCCATGGCATCATTTATGATCTCGCGGGTTAACTCTGTAAAGTTATATTTGGCAATGGCGGTAACCACGGCTGGTTTAGCCCCTTTATCCAGTCCACCGGTAGTGAACCTGCGGGCAGCTTCCATCATATAGGTATACCCCCCAATTCTTGCCATCGGTTCTTCAATACCTTCGAATTTCCCGATGTTCAATCCAAATTGCTTTCTGATTCTCGCATATGCTCCAACCACTCGGGTTGCTAGTTTAGCACCACCAAGACCCTGAGCCGGTAAAGAGATACCCCGACCTACCGCCAGAGATTCCATAAGCATTCTCCACCCATTTCCGGCCCCTTCACGACCGCCAATGATGGCATCGACCGGTATCACTACATCACGTCCTCGTACCGGACAGTTATAAAATGGCACTCCGAGTGGATCGTGCCGCTTACCAAGTTCTACACCTTCTGTCTCTGAAGGAATTAAAGCACAGGTAATACCAAGGTGCTCGCCTTTCCCTAACAGATTCTCCGGGTCATCCAGTTTAAAGGCTAATCCAATCACTGTCGAGATCGCTGCAAGTGTGATATACCGCTTATTCCAGTTTAACTTTATATACAGCTTATCATCGTCTCCCTTAAAAACCTGTCCATTTGCTTCCATTCCACCTGCATCAGAACCTGCATTTGGTTCAGTTAAGGCGAAACAAGGCATTTCTTCACCAACCGCTAACCGTGGTAAATAATAATCTTTCTGCTCTTCGGTTCCGTAGTGTAGTAATAATTCAGCCGGACCCAGTGAATTCGGTACCATAACTGTAGTGGCTAACGGGCCTGATCTGGATGCTAGCTTTGCAATGATCGTGCTATGGGCAGTCGCGCTGAATTCCTTGCCTCCGTACTTTTTGGGGATGATTAGTCCAAAGAATCCCTCTTTACGCATATAATTCCATGCTTCTTCCGGAAAATCTTTATTAACAAATATTTCCCAATCTGAAGTCATTTTGCAAAGCGCTTCCACCTGATTATCTAAAAAATCTTTTTCCTCGCCTGTCAACTCAGGATAGGGTTCGCTGAGGATCTTTTTAAAGTCCGGCTTCCCGGAAAATAATTCTCCATCAACCCAAACAGTACCGGCATCAATCGCTGTCTGTTCAGTTTCAGAGATCTTCGGTAAAAACTTAAGTGCATCCAGTAACTTCATGATGGGTGCACTTACCAACATTCTGCGAATCGGAGTTATATTAAATACAACAACAAATACCGAATAAATGATGTAGCTCCACATAGGAGCGTCTAATCCGAGCAGTCCGGCATACCCAGCCAGCGCCCATAGAATAAGGGGTGCACCGGTAAACCCAAGAATTAACATCAGCACAATAGCTGATATCACAGAGGCCCAAACCGGTACCTCCATCAAAAATCCAGATAATTCATTTAAATATTCCATTTTTCTACACCTCTATGTTGTGGTTATTCGAATCAGAAAACCCTGCATTATTTGCTCTACTGATTCTTCGATAAATTCATCACGGTCGATCCTGCTGTCTAACCGCTGATTAAACACTACTGAAACAACGCCATGTAACTGAGCCCATATCGTATAGGCTGCGATCATCGGTTTATCCAGTTCCATTAACCCTTCTTTAATTCCATCCATGATCACAGATTCAAGTAAAGCGTAACCTCTTCGTGCTTTTCTGAATTTTTCTTTTGGATAGCGCGCCATTCTATCAGAATGTACCATATATATGATCTGATACTTTTCCGGATTGTGTTGCGCAAACCTGATATAACTCCAAATGATCGCCTCGAATCGCTTAATAGTATCTTCTACACCTTCAACGCTTTGTTCAATGGATGTACTCAATTCTTCCACCGATTCCTCGATCAATGTGTGAATAAGGTGATCTTTGTTTTCGAAATACAAATAGATACTTGTTGCAGAAACCCCGATCTCTTTTGCGATCTTTCGCATACTTAGTGAGGAATATCCGTCACTAAACAAAAATTTTCGGCTGGTTTCCAGGATCCGCTCGCGTAGCGATATTTCAGGTTCACTCATAAAAGTCAGGTTAACAGTGTTAAGTGAACGAATTTAATCAATCCTTGGAGAAAATCAAGGGATAATGGAATGCTTTCTAATCGAGAGAAAAGGAAAGAAAACGAATAGTGCGGCCCTTTTTCAGGTGCATACCCTCATAATACGTTCGAATGGATAACTCCGGATCATCCGGACATTCGCTATAGACATCACCGATATCGCGATGGAGATTAAGCCCTTGCTCTTCGATCACTTCTTTTGTGAATTCATATAACTCAGGGCTATCCGTCTTCAGGTTGATGGTTGCCCCTTTTTTGAGAAGTGGCCTGTACAACTGCAGGAACTTTGGAGAGGTGAGTTTCTTTCGGTCCTTTTTTAGCTGTGGATCAGGGAAGATGATCCAGATCTCATCAATTTCATTTTCATCAAAAAACTGATCCAGATGATCGATATATGCTCTGAAATATCTGACATTATCAAGGCCTTGCTCTAATGCCTGCTTAGCTCCAACCCATAATCGGTTTCCTTTTATATCAAATCCGATGAAATTTTTGTTGGGATAGAGTTTACCTAATCCTCTCGAATATTCTCCTTTCCCACAGGCTAATTCGAGCACTATGGGATGATCATTTCCAAAGATCCCGCTATTCCAGGTGCCTTTTGGAAATGGATGCGCACTGTTGTAATCCGACCATTCAAACACATTCTCCATGTGTCTGATCTCTTCCATCCGTTCATGTTTGATCTTTGGCATTACGGAGAAAGACGTTTGATATCCCAGTTGCTATCATGGAGTGTATAGGTTATGCGATCGTGTAAACGACTTCTGCGGCCCTGCCAGAATTCAAAAAAATTCGGAGTTACTTTATATCCTCCCCAATAATCTGGCATGGGTACATCCTCACCTTCCGGGAATTTTTCAAGCAGTGATTTGAACTTCTTATCCAGATAATCCCGGCTTTCAACCACTTCACTTTGGTTCGAAGCGTGAGCTCCGATCTTACTCATGTACGGTCTTACCTGAAAATATTTTTCTGCTTCTTCACGGGACAATTTCTCGGCAATTCCATCTATACGAACCTGTCGCTCCAATTCAATCCAGAAAAAATTTACGGAGATGTTCGGATTAGCTTCAATTTCTTTCCCTTTATTACTCTCATGATTGGTATAGAAACTAAAGTAATCAGCACCAAAATCTTTGAGGAGTACAACCCGGGAATTAGGCTTTCCATCTGCACCTACGGTGGCCAGGTTCATTGCATTGGGTTCGGGGACCTTAGATTCTATAGCCTCCTGAAACCAAATTTGAAATTGTTTGAAAGGATCTGGATCCACATCCTTTACATCCAGGGAATGGCGGGTATATTCCCGCCTAATATCCTGAATATTTAGTTCGCTCATGGTTAACCAAAATAGTCCGGTTCATTTCCGGGTTTCCATTTAATATTGCATCCAATACTAGGAATTTGTTGTTCAACCGGATCTTCGCCTGCCATCATGCGTTCAATCGCATTTCTAAGATCAGAACCAGTTACCGGTTCATCATTACCTGGTCGGCTGCTGTCGAATTGTCCTCTATAAACTAATTCTTTATTCTTGTTAAAGAGGAAGAAATCCGGTGTGCAGGCGGCCATATAAGCCTTAGCCACTTCCTGGCTTTCATCGTAAAGATACGGAAATGGGTACTTCTCTTCCCTCACAACTTCGATCATTTTTTCCGGGGAATCATCCGGATATTTTTCTACATCGTTAGCACTAATTGCCACGAAGCCAACTCCTTTTTGAATGAATTCACCCGATAGTGCAACCAGTTGTTCGTTTATGTGTTTTACATAAGGACAGTGATTACAAATGAAGGCGATCACAAACCCATTAGATCGTTGTGCATAGGAGTGTAGATTCAATATTCCGCCGGTTACAATCGGTAATTTAAAGTCCGGCGCCTCGGTTCCCAGTTTCAGCATAGTAGATTCTGTAGCTGCCATAGTCATTAAGTCAATTACTCGGCCTCTCAAGCCGAATTCAATAGGTTTATTACTTGATAAATGTGTTAAACACTAAGATACGCTTAATTTTAACCATCCGTAAGGGAAAACCCCCATAAAAAACGGTGGGTAAATCAATTTAATATCAGCTTTAGTATTAATCGTTTAATTAAACTACTTATAGATACTGCTTCAATTATATATGAACGATGTGCCTCGGTATACATTTGGATTTATGAGCGGGATAGATGAGCCATAATACTCATTTATCTGCCGGGTAATTGTGCGCGCTATCAATGCATTTCCACGGGGGTTAAAGGAGTACCCGTCCGCAGAAAAAATACCGTATCGGTCAAATTTCGCAGAATAACCAACGCCTTCCAGATTATATTCCTCATTCGCCACCTGTTCTACTACTGAAGCAATATCTGCTACCATTATACGATCGGAACCGGCAGCTATTGTCTCGATGATCTGATTAAATGCTTCTCTGCGTTGATCAATGATCTCTATCTCTTGTTCTACTAATACCATTTCATCAGTCATTGGAATCCTGCTGGAAAAATCTGATCCCGGAGATATATCCTTAACTACATGGTATAGTACGTATTCATCTTCATTCAACCTCCTGATATTCGGAATTTCTGTTCCATCATTCAGATATACTACGGGGGTATATTCATCTCTGATCACTCTCGCTCTGAATTCCGGACTTACCAGTGGCCAGTTCTCAATATCATAATCGATGGTTGTTCGGCGCTGCTCTCTTGGCAGATCATTTTCTATTTGATTGTAGGTAAACACATTCGTGTTGAAATCTGCATAATACCCGATCAGATCAGACACATAAGACGATGGATAGATCTCAGTTTCCAATGATGTATTTATCGTAGTAAAGAACGGACTTAGTAAAGGATCGTATAAATTCGTTAGCACTACATCTGCTTCTGTATTGTCGAGAATCGAGGTAATAATGGTACTGAGTGATTGTTCGAAATCGGCAGGAAGTAACAGGTCTGTTTCACCGAGATCTGCCAATGCTTCATTCTCACTTCCGGAAGCGCCGGCCAGAGCATATCTGTACAGTACATCCATGCCAAATGATACCAATACCACTCCGGGATCATTAGCTGTTAACTGTGCGAGCGGAGATTCATTTTGAGTAAATACTCTTTCATAATAAGTGTTTCCATTTAATGCCGACGCATCATCCACATTAAAAACTGTAAGACCCGGGAAACTGAAATCTCTCAATGACTGAAGCGAAACTGAGGCCTGAGAATAAGATCCGGCTGCTTCGGTATTCCTGTAGGTGTAGATATAATTTGAACTAGGATATTCCAAATAGAATTTTCCTTCGTTTGAAAGCTCAGCATTCATTCCACGTTCTGAGCTCACCAAAGCCTGCTGAAAAGTGGGCTCTCCATTCACAGAATCCAAGACCTGAGCAAGCAATGACGGGTATGAATATTTCTGCCCACCGTTATACAGGGTTCCATCCATAAAGCCCGATGCAAATTTATCTCCCATCACAAAAAAACGGGTAAAGTCTGCGGAAGTCGGCAACTCATTTCCATCATCCAAAGGGCTTGCCGGATCATAGGCACAACCCATTGCCAGAAATAACAGTATGATATATTTCTTTGTTAGTGTCTTCATGATCAAAAATCTCTCGGGTTAAAACTGTAGGTAGCAAATAACAAGCTACCGACGGCAGGACCGCCGTACACATTGTAATATGAGGTTGTGCTCATATTAGAAACGCCCAGTTTGATGGTAGACATTGCCTTAGGGATCCGGAAATTGAACTGGAAATCGAAATGGCCGTAACTTTCGATCGAACCATCCAGAAATGAACTTTCCCAATCGTACCGGGTACGGTATTTGAAATTAAATTTAAAACCGACATTCTCAACGATCTCTCTGTTTCCCCATTCAAAATTGATCTTCACCGGAGGCGTATTGTATCCCGGCACAATTGGATCATCGCTGGATTTAGCCAGCGTCGTAAATGTACCATTCAGTCCTAGTACAAAAGTTCCTGAAGAATATTTAAGATCAAAGGCCATACCATGAGCAAAAACCAGGCTACTGGCATTGCTGTACACATAATAACGATCATTTTCCAGCGAACTGTTGATCTGACCTGCCGCCGAATAAAGGTCTTCTACCGGACTGGTACGCGGCTTAATAAAGCGTTTGATACCGATAAAATCGTTGTACATGCTTAGGAAATAATTAAGATCCAGGTAAAAATTATCAGTAAATAACTGACGGAATCCCACCTCAAAAGCATTCGTTTTCTCTGGTTTGATCTTTGTCAACCCCGATTCTGCAAGAATACCCGTTTCCAAAATACCCAGATTTTTCAGCTCTGCCTGTGGACGATTATATACTTCGGTGGATGCTATATTCCCTTCCAGTTCATCATTTACCGCATCATTAAAATCCTGAACAGCACTTTCATAAAAACTATTATTCTGTAGCTCATACGGATCGGTTACCAGATATAATCCCCCGAGTAAACGGGCATCCCCGAGATTAGTATTTAAAAATTGCTCTCTCACTGTAGGGTATCTAAATCCATTCTGATAAGAAAAACGAACAAACTGCCGGTTTGAAAGTTCGTAGGTAAAACCGATCTGTTGACTGGATCGTGGTGCAAAATTCTCATTTTTATCAACCCTGAAAGCACCCAAAATATTTAGTCGGTCGTTGGCCAGTTGTTTTTCAAATTGAAGATAGCCGCCATATTCATAATTGGTAATATCATTTCCCAATGTATCAGGGAAGATCGTTCCGGCAGATTCCAGATCATAAAACCTGAAACTGGCTCCATAATTTAGTTCAACGCCATCAATCAGATCGTCGGACTTGTTGCCCGTTTCGATATGGTATAATTTGGAATCATCTTTAATGCCTGCACCTTCATCGAAATCGAAGGTCGATTTTATATTCTTCACCCGTTCGTCAAATTCAGGCGTACCAGGTTCAAATCGTGCTTCCGCAGTTTGATCCTGTAAAAGTGTAACTGCCCGATCGGCAAATCTGCGGGCTGCAGCAATATCACCTCTTGGGATCTGATAGATCGGCAATCCTCGTGTGAATGCGATCTCAAAATCACGATACCAATTGAAATCACTCTTTGCCTCTTCTATCAATTTTTTCGACAGATAGCTAACGTTGTAAGAATCCCCCGAGCTTTGATTGGTTGAGTAGGCTCTCAGATAAAAGTCATTGATGGTCAATTCCGTCTTACCCTGCAATATTTCGAAATTCTCGAGACGAATTCTACTGTCACTGGTGTATAAGGTATTGGTATACCCATACCGACCTTCGACCATCCACATGGCATTTTCGTTGAATTTGTAGTACAAACTTGCCGAGGCTTTGGTAGTGGCGATGTTATAATCCACAAGATCAATTTCCCGGTATCCTGTTCTGGTAACCGGTACATAACTTCCATCCGGTGCATCATCAGAGTCTACCCCAACTGGTAATAATACACTATTTTCATCCCCGTAAATATTCACGCCATTGTATCCCGGTACATCTCCGGTATCGAAATATGGTTTCCCGGGGCCAATGTTATCATAATTTGTTGCCCGCCAATCCTGACCCTGAATCCGTGTTCCCGTTAACTTGAATGCAAACTTATCCCCAAGAACTTTCGCAATTCTGAAAGATCCATCAAACATATTATCTCCCTCAATTCCCCATGGAGAAGATCCACCCAACTTAATGTGATGGATCCCTGTCTTTAGATTTACCGCTACTCCTTCATATATAAATGGACTTTTACTAGTGGTAAGTAATGCGCCATTCATAGCACTGGAACCATATCGCGCAGATGCCGGGCCGATCAATAATTCTAAACCGGCTATATCCAATTCAGATGGTCCCATGAGGTTACCGATCGGAAAACCAAGTCCGGGAGCGAGATTATCAATACCATCAGTTAATTGAAGAAACCGAGGATTTGCCCCGGTGTTGAACCCTCTCGTCGAAACTGATTGAAGGTTCATACTCTGGGTTGCAACATCCACCTCTCTAAGTGAAGATACCAGATCGAATACACTAAATGATGCCACCTGTTCAACATCAACAGTACTTATTTTATCTGTTGTACCCGATTCTCTTAAGTCCTCTTCGGGATAAATCTCCGAAGTCACATAAATGGCTTCCCCCTCAACCGTTAATGGAACTAACTTGATCTTAACCTCATGGAAGGTAGCCTGTTCCACCAGCACTTCGGTGGGCGCATACGAAATATGACTCACCTTTAGTTTATACGGAACGGAGTATCTGAAATTGAAATCGAATCCTCCTTTTTGATTCGTTACTGCTCCTATAGGTCTTTCGGGACTATTTTTACCATCAGCTGAAATGACCTGAATAGCTGCAAACTCGATCGGGTCATCATTTGTCGCATCCACCGCCTTTCCCGCAATTCTCAGATACTGAACCTCAGCTTTACTTTGCAATTGTATGATTAAGTCAGCCTCACCGGGATCCTGAATGGTAGTTCTATGCTCATCATAGCCTTTAGCAATAACCAGGATTCTTAGTGGAAGAGCCAATTCCGTTTCAATCGAAAAATTACCTCTTCTGTCTGTTGAAGCTTCCACGTAATCGGTAGAATCAACAATAGAATAAACTCTCAGGTAAGCACTTTCTATGGGTGCTGAGTCTTTACCCAATACCTTTCCCTTCAAACTAAGAACTGTACTCTGCCTGGTGTACGCAGTTGACAAGGCAAGAAAGCTTATAACTGCAGTAACTGTGATGAATCGTATTAATTTGTGTAGCATTGTGTGATGATAGTCACAAACAGAAATCAATTGTATTTAAAAAAAGTAAAATGCGGATTTAATATAAGATAGGTATAAAAAAACCCGGCACCAGTAGAGTTAGTAATATAGTGGTCATCTATGTTTAAAAAGCTAAACTCGTATGGTGCCGGGTAGCTACACGCCATATAGACGAACCACATCACCAAATGTTTCCCTCTGATCGTTAAATAATTGTAAACAGATCAAAAAAGTGGGAGCTGTGTCCCCTGAGATTTCACAAAATGATGTGTTGGTAGAGGCGGTCGTACTTTTTCCAACCCATATCTCTGTATCTGAATATCAAACTGTTTTTTTATTTGATCGCTATAATTCCCCTTGCCAGACATACGGTCGCCCCAATTACTGTCATATAATTTTCCTTCCCGCATATCTTTCAGTCGGTTACTCACTTTTTGTTTACGTTCAGGGTAGTGCTGTTCTAACCAATTCATAAAAAGATCTTTTACTTTATATGGCAGGCGAAGCAGGATATAGTTGGCATAAGCGGCTCCGGCGTCAGCAGCAGATCTGAGTATATCTGAGGTTTCAAAATCTGTTAAGCCGGGTATCACAGGTGCAACATTCACTCCGACCGGAATTCCAGCTTCTGCTAATTTCTCTATGGCTTTCAGCCTGCGGTATGGGGAAGATGTACGTGGTTCCATTAATCGGCCTAACTCTTTATCCAGCGTGGTAATTGATAAGGTTGTATGTACAATATCGAACTGAGCCATCTCGCTAAGAATATCAATGTCTCTGGTAATGAGGTGATTCTTTGTAATCAATCCCACCGGATTCCGGAATTCTGCCAATACCTTCAGACACGCTCTGGTGATCTCAAGATCCCTTTCAATGGGTTGATATATATCCGTTACCCCACTCATGGCAATTACCTGAGGCTCCCATTTAGGATCTCGCAATTCCTTTTTTAATAATGTGGCGGCATCTCTCTTTACCATGATCTTTGTTTCAAAATCTAAACCCGGCGAAAACCCCAGATATTCATGATACGGACGGGCATAGCAATATGCACAGCCATGTTCACATCCTCGGTATGGATTCAATCCAACATTAAAAGGAATATCCGGACTAGTGTTATGAGACAGAATGGTCTTAGTGTCATCATTCAATAAATGAGTTTTTTGTGAGGGCTTCTCTCCGCTTATTTCGTCAAGATCATAATCGGTATAATGCCCCTCAAATCTGTTTACCGGATTGTCAGAACTGCCTCTGCCTTTTATTGGATTTTCAAGTGCCATACACTAAATATAACACATACTTCACACATATATTTAATTGATTTCTTTTTCTGAATTATCTTCCTTAATTCATTTTTCAAATCATACAAATATCAGGACATAAGATTATTATTAACTTTTACTTTATTGATGATCATTGATGCGCATACTGCAGCTGCACAATACACGGATGAGGCTTTACAAAATATTTACTCAAATATGCTGGATGATAAAGGGCTTGAAAACTGGATTGACAGTGATGGGGATGTTCGGTTTAAACGAGGTGAAAGGACCTACTTCATCGATGTTAATAGTAAAGATCCTGAATTCTATAGAATTGTACTTTATAATATCTGGGACATTGAAGATCAGGCTGAATCCATGAAAGCCTTATTAGCCGTTGATGCAGTTAACCGGCAACAAAAAGTTGCAAAAGCCTATACATATAAAGACAATGTCTGGATCTCCATCGAACTTTTCATTGATAGTCCCTTGGAAGCGGCAAATACCTTTGACCGATGCATGAGTGCCATGGACTCTGCCGTAGAAAATTTCGTGGAAGAGATGTAAAAATAAAAGCCCTGATCATGGCTTTTATCTATTTCAATTTTTATACCGGACAGGACACATCCTGAAAACTGCTATCCCAACAGGCTTTTTCTCCATCGTTATAATTATCCGACGTTAATGATCCCTCACCTGTTGTTGTGTTCCATTTGATCACCGTCTGGGTATCTTCATTCAGATTATCAAAAACCAATGTTTTTTCGGGATCTGCATACGTATATAAGATGCTTGCAAAGGGATCTTCATTACCATCCTCATAGAAACTCATATCCACTGTATTTGAATCGTCAGTAAATTCCCAAACGGTACTGGCAACAACCTCTTCATTCTCCGGGTTATGAATTAACCACATCCCTTCCGATCCGTCGTAGGTTGAAGTGCCGGACATTAATAATGCCAGATTCCAATCAAGATTACCGGCACTTGTTGTAACATAGAATTCCCAATTAACATTTTGGCGGTCGGTAACTGCTAATAAGGTGATGGTAAAGCTACCTTCCTCACCATCTGCGGTGAACGTCCATTTCCAGGTACTGTCACCGATATATTCAGGTGTGGTATTTTGAGCACCAGCGAGTATTGTTTTTGGAATTGCTGCACTTGCCCGCACTATTCCACCCATAGTAGTTGCAAGCAATGCTGCCGTCGAGAAGTTATCCGAAGTTTGAACACTGGTAACTTTAGGAGCCGATTGAAAACCATTGTAATCAACTTCTAAGGTAGAAGCTGATGGCACCTGAGGAGCTTCACCAACATCCTCGTTGGGTGTTTCTCCGCATGACATCATTACCATACCGAGAATTAAAAAAATACCTAGCGACCTTTTCATGACAATATTTTTTTTTAGTGATTTGCTTAATAACCAGACGAATTGCTATTTATTCTCATATACTTTTTCACCGGCCAGCCAGCTTTCCACTACTTCGATCTGCCAGATCTCGATCTCCGGCACTTCAAAATAATCTCTGTCAATGAGTATGAAATCGGCCCATTTTCCTTTTTCAAGGGAGCCCAACTGTTCTTCCTGATGACCGGCATATGCTGCATCAACAGTAAATGATCTGAATGCTTCTACCCGACTCATTGCCTCCTCCGGGTACCAGCCTTCTTTTGGATTTCCATCATGATCTTTTCGGCTAACTGCAGAATATAAGCCAAAAAACGGGTTCGAATATTCCACCGGAAAATCAGAACCTCCTGCAATTACCGTTCCCTGGTGTAAAAACTTCTGCCAGGCATACCCACCTTTGATCCGTTCCTCGCCCACCCGGTCTTCAGCCATATTCATATCACTGGTTGCATGCGTTGGTTGCATCGAAGCGATAAGATCAAGTTCTTCGAACCGTGGAATATCTTCTAACGCTACAATCTGGGCGTGTTCAACTCTGTTTCTAAGATCATAGGCCTCATTTTTATCCTGTGCATATTCAAGTGCATCTAATACCTGTCGGTTACCACGGTCTCCAATGGCATGAATATTCGCCTGAAATCCATTACTAACTACTTTATCTACCATTCGATTCATTTCATCCTGATCTACAAATAACAGTCCTCTGTTATCCGGATCATCTGAGTATGGTTCCAACATGGCTGCCCCTCGGCTACCAAGAGCTCCATCTGAGTATAATTTCACACTCCTGAGGGAAAGCAGATCATGTTCAAATGAATGTATCGGGCCATCAGCGGCTAAAGTATCGAATGTTGTTCCTGCACCACCGATCATCGCGTAGATCCGGGTTTTAAGTTTACCCTCTACCGCAAATTGCTTGTACAGATCCCATGCCTGCACGCTAACACCGGCATCATGCACACTCGTTAACCCAACACTACTCAGCTGATCCATCGCCTTTTGTAATGCCATTTCAAACTCTTTTTGAGTTTTCGGTGGAACCACTTGTTGTACATAGCCCTGCGCTGCATCCACAAAAACACCGGTTGGATTACCCATATTATCCCGTACAATCTTTCCCCCCTGTGGGTCCGGTGTTTCTAAACTTACTCCTGCCAGTTGCAAAGCTTTTGAATTACCCCATCCGGCGTGACCATCAATTCTACTTAGCCAAACCGGACGATCAGAGACCACCTTATCCAGATCTTCAGCGGTTGGAAATTCATTCTCTTCCCATAGCGTTTGGTTCCATCCTCTACCCAGAATCCATTCCAGATCGGGGTTTTCATCCGCGTATTCTTTAATGGTTTGAAGGGTCTCATCCAGTGTGGAGATTCCGGCGAGTTTTACTTCCAGCTCCTGAAAACCCAATCCCATAACATGCCCGTGAGCGTCTATGAGTCCGGGCAACATCGTTTTTCCCTGCCCGTCAATTTTTTCACCTGAATACTTTTCAAGTACTACCTGATCCCCAATATCGAGCACTTTACCATTATCCACTACCAAAGTATTGAAAGTTACCAGACTGTCATCCTGCAATGTATATCCATTTACATTGGTATAAATGAGATCCACATTTTTCTTTCCGCAAGAGATCATCAGGAAAATTGTGAGAGGTAGTATCAGAAGTTTTTTCATCATTCTTTTTTATTTTAAATATATAAAACAAGGTACTGTTTATTAAATCGACCTCGCTTAATTTTAAATGGTGATTAAGATTTACAAATATTCACTGATAAACTAAGCACGTTTCCTATATTTCCTAAAATAATTGTCTTGGTTTGATTAGAAGGTACACGTTAATATTAATCTGGCTTTTTGCCGGGTTAACCAATACATCTGGGTACAATGGTGACTCTCTGAGAGTTCCGTCGATCAATGATCTGATTCTGTCTTTAGAAACTGCAGATTCTGATACGGCTAAAGTACATGCTCTGATCAATCTTAGTCTTCACTATCGATACTCGGATATTGACAGCGTGAAGTATTTTTTAGACGAAGCTTCCCTTTACCTCGATAGTGAGATAAAACCAGCCGATGCGGCTCAGATCTATTATCTCTACAACTACTATTATTTTCTGAAAGGTGATTACGAGCAGGCACTGGAATACTGCCATAAGGGTTTGGAAGTATTAACAGATCTCGATGGAAATGAGATCATAAAAGGTGATCTTCTAAGAGCGAAAGGCTCTACCTATGCGCAAACCGGTATGTTCGAACTGGCTCTTGAATCATTTCTTGAGTCAGAAATCCTGTATCGAAAAGTAGCTTATAAGACAGGACTCTTTGGCACCCTGAACAATATCGGTGTACTGTATATAAAGCTTGAAAGCTACAATCAGGCTGCGGAAATTTTCAAAGAACTTGAAAGCATGGTGGACATGAATAATCCACTCTTTGTTACCGTGGCAGTTAATCTGGGATATGTATATTACGAGCTTGGAGATTTTGATCTGGCCCGCAAAAATCTTAACCATGCATTAAACCTGAAAGATGTTGATAAAAGAGCCTATGGTCTATCTTATTTCAAACTGGGAGAGATATATACGGCGGAAAATGAATTAGACAAAGCACTATCATCGTTCAATGAATCCATCAAAGTGTATGATGAGATCTTTGGGAATGAAATTGAGAAGGTACAGTCATTACTGGGTATTGCAAATATATATCTTCTTAAAAAAGACTATGCAAGAGCGTTCGATTTTGCCTCCAAAGCATATGAAGTAACAGAGCAGAATCATGCGTTGATCGAGCAAAAAAATAGCCTGAAACTGCTTTACAGAATTAAACGTGCTGAAGGCGCTTACAAACCTGCCCTTGAATATTTTGAAGCCTTTAAAGCTATTTCGGATAGTTTAAAAGATGATGAAACCAATGCTGCACTTGGGCAATTAACCGCAGAATTTGAGTATAAGGATAAGGAAGCTCAACTCTTACTAAGAGAAAAAACAAGGGCTTTGGAGAGTGAAGCCACCATCAAAAAACAGCGCTATTTAACCATTTTCCTGAGTTTTCTTAGTATCCTTGGCCTCTTGATCATCGCGATCTTGTTCTATATCTATAATCAAAAGAAGCAACATTACGAACTTTTATCCCGCAAGAACGAGGAGATCGAGTTACAGAAAGAAAAACTGGTTCAAACTAATCAGATCAAAAACCGACTTTTCTCCATTATTGCACATGACTTACGGGGACCACTCACCTCACTTCATGGCCTCATCATGTTAGTGGAATCAAAATCAATCTCAAGAGATGAGATGCAGATGATGTTCGGGGAATTGGTGAAGCATTTTACTCAGGTCTCCTCGCTGTTGAATAATTTATTGCAATGGTCACAGAGTCAGATGGATGGATATAAAGTGCTCCCGGAATTCTTCAATATCAACGAACTTATTCAGGATAAGGCACAGCTTCTTAAACAACGTATCAATGAAAAAGAACTTCATTTCAAGTTCGAATCAGAGCCTTTTGAGGTGTACGCAGATAAGAATATGATCGATCTGGTTCTTCAGAATCTTATCTCGAATGCTATAAAATATTGTCATTCGGGGGATATGATCGAGATTACCACACGGGTAAAAAAAGATAATGTAGCTGTGATCAGTGTTCGCGATACCGGCATTGGCATCCCTAAGGAGAAGATTCCCAAGATATTATCTGATCAGTTTTTTAGCACATCAGGTACACGGAATGAAAAAGGAACCGGTCTCGGGCTCATGTTGTGCAAGGACTTTGTAACCAGAAATGGTGGTGAATTTTGGGTAAACAGTACCTCCGGTGAGGGTTCCAGCTTTTATTTCACGTTACCTATCAATCCGCCCAGCGAGTAACAATCGTATTACCAGGTTTTTTTCGGAATTCCTGTTTGATATAATCCGGGGCGCATTCAATTCCGGATAGTTCATCCGGGCTAAAATATCTGATATCTTTTAATAGCTGATCGTTAGGTGAATGCTCCGGATCGTAACCAAGTGTCAACTTCCCTTCAATCAGATCAACATTAAAATAAAACTCCAGTGCATGATATGGAGCCTTGATCATTTCATTGATATGAAGTAATTCCCCAACTTTTATTGTAAGACCGGTTTCCTCCTTAAATTCTCTTTTAAGAGCAGTATGCAGACTCTCCCCAAACTCCAAGCCACCACCGGGGGGTATCCACAGATCTTTATTGGTTACCGGAGAATGCAATTTGACCAATAAAAGACGGCCTTCCCTGAAGAGAAGGCCGCAAACACGTATTCGAATTTTTCCTGAATAAATATCGCTGGTCATCAATTTACCGGCATTCCGGTTTTCTTAGATGGCTTATAAAGTTCATTTGTTTTAGCATATTTTAAACTCGCCTTAACAAAATCAACAAATAACGGTTGAGGGTTGTTAACTGTACTACGCAATTCAGGATGGAACTGAACTCCGACAAACCAGGGGTGATCGGCAATTTCAACGATCTCGACCAGGTCTCTTTCGGGATTCATTCCAGTGAAACTCATACCCTCTTCAGTAAGCTTGTATCGAAGGTTATTATTTACCTCATAACGATGGCGGTGACGTTCCTCTACAATGTCTTCACCATAGGCTTTATGAGCGTAACTGCCTTCTTTTACTTTGCATTTGTATTTACCTAACCGCATGGTGCCACCCATGTTCTCGATGTCTTTTTGGTCGTGCATGATATCAATGATCGGGTATTCGGTATTGTCATCAAATTCTGTGCTATTGGCACCATCCCAACCACAAACATTCCGGGCATATTCTATAACAGCACATTGCATACCTAAACAAATTCCAAAAAACGGAACGCCATTTTCACGGGCATATTTAACCGCAGTTAACTTACCGTCGATTCCACGTCCACCAAATCCTGGAGCAACCAGCACTCCTGATACTCCGGATAAAGCAGTTCCAATATTTTTTGGGGTCAGATCATCTGATTGAACCCACACCACCTTCACTTTGCAATCATTAACCGCGCCCGCATGGATAAATGCTTCAACGATAGATTTATAAGAATCATGGTGCTCCACATATTTACCTACAAGAGCGATCTTGATCTCACCCGAAGGATTACAAACGGCTTCAACAAAACCGATCCAGTTGTCCAGTTTTGCCTCTTTGTCAGTTTTGAGACCCAATTTTTCGATCACGCGGGTATCTAACCCTTCCTTCTGCATAAGCAAAGGAACTTCATAAATTGAGCGGGCATCAATTGATTCAATAACATCTTCGTTTTCGACATTGCAGAATCGAGCTACCTTATTTCTGATAGAAGCATCTAAATGATGTTCAGATCTGCAAACCAGAATATCCGGTTGTAATCCACTTTCAGACAACGTTTTTACGGAATGCTGAGTAGGCTTGGTTTTTAATTCTCCGGCAGCAGCAAGATATGGAACAAGTGTGAGGTGAATGGAAAGTGTATTTGCTCTTCCCACATTGTATCTCAACTGACGGACAGCTTCCACATAAGGCAAACTTTCAATATCCCCCACTGTCCCTCCGATCTCCACAATAACCACATCGTATTCGCCGGATTCGCCTAATTTTAGCACGTGTGACTGAATTTCATCTGTTATGTGAGGAATAACCTGAACTGTTTTACCTAGATAGGCACCTTGTCGTTCTTTTTTGATCACATCATAATATACCCGACCGGTGGTTACGTTGTTGGTCTGAGATGTTTTGATGTCGAGAAAACGCTCGTAATGCCCCAGATCAAGATCGGTTTCTGCGCCATCATCGGTCACATACACCTCACCATGCTCGTATGGATTCATCGTTCCCGGATCCACATTGATATATGGATCTAATTTTTGGACAGTTACTTTAAGACCTCTGGCGACGAGTAAGCGGCCTAACGATGCACAGATTATACCTTTCCCAAGTGAAGATGTTACCCCTCCGGTAACGAAAATATACTTTGTAGACATGTAGAAGAGAGTGAAGTTGATGGATGTAAAAGATAGTACACTCTTTTCCCTTCTTCAATTTAGATGGGGTGATTTACCCAATTATTTTTTCACAAGTTTTCCACAACAGATTTTAATACATCAGGTTTATCAGAAAAGATGCCTGTTGCCCCTCTTTCTATCAGTTCTTTCATGAGCTTCTCTTCATTTACCGTATAAATGAAAAACGGGATACCATGTACTTTTAAATCATCTTCCCATTCTTGTGAAAACTGCCTGTGACTGAAATTAAAAGCATCAACCTTGTACTTTTTCACTAATTCGGAAGGAAGTAAATTCCCGGATTGTGACTCTTCATAAAGAATAGCCTTGGGCAGATCAGGAGCCAATTCATTTAAATGATCCATCACCCTATAATCGAAGCTTGAGAAAATGATATTCTTTTCGATACCCAGAGTGCGCACTATTTGAAGGCACTTCTCAACAATTCCTCCTTCAGCTGTATTCTTAACTGCTTCCGATTTAATCTCTATATTTACTGCGATCTCTCCCTTTACTTCTGACAAAACTTCCTTAAGAGTTGGAAATGGCTCGCCGGCAAAATCTTCACTGAACCATGCTCCGGTTTCCAGCACTTTTAATTCATCGACGGTAAAATCAGATACGGCTCCATTTGCATCAGTTGTTCTGTTTACTGTTTCGTCATGTATAACAACCGGAATTCCATCCTTTGACAAAGAGACATCCAGCTCCATCATCTCTGCCTTCATTTCTACAGCCAGCCTAAAGGAACTTAGTGTGTTCTCCGGAGCATAGGCACTTGCCCCTCTGTGAGCGATCACAATAAAACCATCTCCGTTATCAGTAGGTAATTCCGGGAGGATAAATCCTTGCGAATGAGGTATAAAAGACATAATGAGTACGATGATGAGAGAGAAAAGACTTTTCATTAGTTCAGATGAGATTCACTACATATTTCTATCATCGAACACTTTTTATGTGTCCGAGATATATAAACATGATCATTTTAAGCCCTATTAACAATGAGCTTAACTATCAGTAATGATTTCTTAATACTTTAATTCTGAGAGTTTATAACCCTTCTGATTGCTTTATTAAGTAAAGAGTCGAAAGAATCCGTATTTGTGAGTACATAGTACACAAAATACATTCCGACGATTATTGTTCCACTACCAACAATAGTCATTAATCCCGCAATCCAACCAGGTTGAATAATATCAAGCAGCGAAAGCGCTACCACGAGTGTACCTAAAAATATCTGAGATACTGCTGATAAGAGATGCAATCCATTGATAGAATGCACTTTATCGAAAAACACAGAGAAACTACTAAGGTGTCGTGTAGGTATGTCTACTCGAATCGAATCCTCTTGAACTAAAGATTTATTATCTTTTGGTTCTTCGTACATGTCCTTGCTAATTTAACTAACCACGACTTGTCTCAACAAGTTATAAAAAGTGCCATATATTCAAAAACTTTATGCGTCAGAATGACAATTTTTTAATTTTCGGTCGAAAACCCGTCGAGGAGATATTATCAAACAAAGCAAAAGAAATCGACAAAATATTTGTTAAGAATTCAATTGCTCCTAATTCATATAATAATATTTCTGAAACCGCTTTCAAAAACCAAATTCCTCTAGTTACAGTTCCCGATAAAAAACTGGAACGGTTAGTAGGTAAGGTAAATCATCAGGGCTTTGTCGCTCAACTCAGTAAAATCAAATACCTGGATTTTTTTGAGTGGATCGAAACCAATGCTTTAACCAGTGACACTGCTGTATTATTTCTGGACGGAATTGAAGACCCCCATAATCTGGGAGCCATTCTAAGAACAGCAGCTGCAGCAGGAATCTCTGCGGTGATGGTACCCACTCAAAATCAATCTCCGATAAATGCAACCGTATTTAAGATATCGGCAGGTACTGCGGGACGAATTCCGGTTATCCGGGTTCATGATACCAATCAGGGGCTAAAAGACTTAAATCTGGCTGGATTTTCACTAGTAGCCCTCGATGCCGGTGCGGAACACAGCGTTTGGGATACAGACTTAAAAGGCCCCGTTGCTTTTATCATTGGAAATGAAGGCAGAGGAGTGAGTAAACAGGTGATCAAAAAATGTGATACTCTGATCAAACTCCCAATGGAGCACAGTGTAGAATCTCTCAATGCCTCAGTGACCGCAGCATTGATCAGTTATGAGTGGAAACGACGCCTGACCTAATCATAGAGCAGATATTGTGTTCTATTTTTCAAAAAAGAGTCAAATTCATCCCCCCAGTCTTCGGGTACGCTTGCTTTCAGGACCTTTTCGGTCCCAGCAAGTTTTAATAAAAAAACATTGGTAACTGCATGTTCCGAATTATTCAACATAATATGAAGTAACTCTACTCCAAATCCGACAGGATCTGATGTTTCATTGTTTACTGAAATACGAATACCATTAAGATCCTGATCTTCATATTTGGGTTGTAGTGCTTTTCCCGGAATTGAAACCGGAGTAAAAACAGTTGGTTCAATTTCCATATTATACTTATCTGACAGCGCACGCATGTCATTGGCGGGATATTTGAAATCCGGAGCGCCGATCATTAAGAACGGATTTTCTGTACCTCTCCCTTCAGAAATACTGGTTCCTTCAAATAAACAAGTGCCTAAATATACATAAGCATGTTCCGGAGTCGGAAGATTTGGGGAAGGGGCGATCCACTCCAGACCGGTATCCTTCCATTTCATTTCCCTATGCCATCCCTCCATTTCTATCACACGTATTGCGGGTTCTTCTTCGGTTTGCAGCCATCCTTCTCCTGCTGCCATCTTACTGAGTTCGCCCAGAGTCATGCCATGCGCGATCGGAATGGGGTAAGATCCTACGAATGACATATACTGTTGTTCAATTACCCAACCAGCCACGTAATTACCTCCTGCCGGATTCGGCCGGTCTAGGATCCAAACTTCTTTTTCCGTTCCGGCAACTGATTCCATCACGTAACGTAATGTTGAATAATAAGTAAAGAACCTGGCGCCAACATCCTGCATATCAAATAGTAAAATATCAACATTCGCCAGCATGTCTGAAGTGGGTTTCTTGGTATTTCCATACAATGAATAAACGGGGAGCCCTGATTCCTGATCAATACCGTTTGTGATCGTTTCACCGGCACCCTTATCTCCTCTGAACCCATGTTCAGCCGCAAATAATGCGGTAATATTAACATTCAGTGAGATCAGTGTATCCAACATATGAACGCCATTTATTCTTGCTGTCGGGTTCATAACCAGTCCGATTCTCTTACCCTCTAACTCTTTCAGATGTTGATCGATGAGCATTTCTGCTCCGGTCTTTACTGCTTTTGATCCTGTTCGTGAATCACGCCCCGAGCAGCTTAGCAAGATCAACCCAATAATTATCACGCTTATTCTCATACTCGTAGATACAAAAAAAGCCTGATGTGTTCCATCAGGCTTAAGATAAATTTTAACCAAGCCTACGATCAGGCCAGATTTGCAACCACCTCTGATTCAGCAAAGAAGTAAGCTGCTTCGATCTTTCCATTCTCTACCGAGTCGGAACCATGAATAATATTTTCGCCCATGCTATCTGCAAAATCTGCACGGATGGTCCCGGCATCAGCTTCAGCCGGATTCGTTGCTCCGATCAGCTTTCTGAAATCTGCGATTGCATTCTCTTTTTCAAGGATCATAGGCACGCATGCTCCACTGCTCATAAACTCACACAACTCATCATAAAACGGACGTTCTTTGTGTACTGCATAAAACCCGCCGGCAGTATCCGGGGTTAGTCGGGTCATTTTCATTGCGAGGATAGTAAAACCAGCTTCCTGAATTCTTTTTGTTACTTCTCCGATCAGGCCTTTCTTTACACAATCGGGTTTAAGAATAGTTAATGTTCTTTCTATTGCCATTGATATGTTTTATTAAAATTTTGTAACAAGCTTTTGAAGGAGCTCTCTTCAAAAACACGTACAATAAGATACGGTTTGAAGGATTAATTATCGACCTTGGCAACGGGAAGCGATTTTGAATAACGAAGGACGACAACATTATTTTGACTGGTCAATACAGCTGGAGGCAATGCCGGAGCAGCTGTGGCCATTAGTGTCTGATACCGATGCCATTTTTAAAGCCCTTCGTTTACAGGCTGTTAAGAAAAATCAGATCACACAGCCTAAAAATAAGCACCTTCTGGAAATATCAAGTGACCAGTTAAGTTCTTTTATATTATGGGAGCAGGAGCCCTACATTTGGGAACAGCCCTTCAGATTTGGAACTACCCGATATTATAAATCCGGATTTTTAAAGAAGTTCAGATATCTCGTTGATCTTACCCAAAATAAAAAAGGTACCTTGGTACGAACCCGGCTTTGGATCACTCCGGATAAAAAAATCTTCTTTGCTTTCGCTAAGTATATTCTCGAGAGATATTTAAAAACGCGGTACGATGCCCTGCTTCAGCAATTCGATCGCTGTGCGAAAGAAAATAAAATGCCCTACGAGTTCAATACTCCAAAAATGTTGGGCAGATCTGCCGAAAAGAAAATATATAAGGCAGAAAAAGAGCTCCTCACTAAAACCAGAAGAAAAAGAATTATTGATCATCTGGTTCAATATATTCGCAGAGCCGATGATGCCGAACTCCATCAGATCCATCCTTTTCTTTTAGCGGAACACTGGGGTGAGAAAAAATATTCTGTGCTTAATGTGTTTCTTCATGGAGCCCATATCGAATTACTTGATTATAAATGGGAAGTCTATTGTCCGGGTTGTAAGCAACCTCATTACAGTTTTAAAAATTTAAGAACCTGCGATACTGAGCTTCATTGCCCTGAATGCGATACCAGTTACAGCATGGATTTTAACTTAAATACCCAATTGGTATTCAGCCCGCATCCTACTGTTAGAAAATTATCAGATCGCAAGTATTCTATTGGCGACCCTCAGGAAACGCCACATAAGGTGAGCCAGCATTTTATGCGTGCAAAAGAGACTATGTACCTTAAAGTCTGGCTGGAAGAGGGTACCTATATATTTAAAAGCGATGCTCATGAAGGGGAATTAATACTTCATGCCAGAGATAATGCGGTAGATACGGTAACCATCACTTTAACAGAAGATGATTTCAAAGGGCAGGAAGTGGTGATCTCGACGAAGCCAAATATCACACTCATTAATAAAACTGAGCATCGTTTGGTCTGTAATCTGGAGAAAAAGGATTGGAAAAAGGAAGCCACTTATGCCAGTGAAGTTAGTTCTGCTCATGATTTCAGATCTTTATTTCCGATGGAGGCTCTGGATGAGGAAGTACAGGTTAAAGCTTCCGGAGTTACCATGCTATTTACAGACCTCCTGAATTCAACCGAGATCTACAGCAAAGAAGGCGATGATTTTGCAATCGGCAGAGTTATGAGTCATTTCAAGATCATAGAACAGATCGTAGCGGAAGAACGTGGTGGCATTGTAAAAACCATCGGGGATTCGGTGATGGCGGTATTCAGAGAGCCGGTCTCTGCCCTGAAAGCGGTTGAACGCATTCAACAGATATTCACCTTTTCTACTGCCATGGGCAGCTCCTTTAAGATTAAAGCAGGGGTTCATTTTGGGGATTGTACCGCTGTGAATTTGAATGGCCGCACCGATTATTTTGGCACAACGGTAAATATCGCCTCCCGTCTTGTTGATGTTGCCAAAGAAAAAGAGATCGTAATTTCTGACGACGTTTTTCAGCATCCTGATGTTCAGCTATATCTGGATAAGCGCAAAGATCATTTGTTCGTTAAAGAAAGTGCCATCGAGCTTAAGGGATTCAAAGACAAAGAGTTCAAGATCAAACAGATCCGGCTTGAGCGACCATCGCTCAGATTAGTGGTTTAAATTCGGCTTATTGGTTGTAAAAACTTACCTTCCAATTCGTATATAATTACCGGCTTTCAAACTCACTCAGGAGACGAAATTTACATGAAAAAGAATGCACATCATCCATCTATAGCGGATAGCATCACAAAAATGCGTCCCAAAAAAAACATTGCCCTGATCGCTCACGATCACAGAAAACTGGATCTTTTAGACTGGGCTGAATACAATCGGGATATTCTATCTAATCATAATTTATTCGGTACCGGTACCACCGGCTCTCTGGCAGCCGAAAAACTGAATTTGCCTGTATTTACTTTTAAGAGCGGTCCTCTGGGAGGCGATCTGCAGATCGGATCAGCCATCATAGACAACGAAATTGATATCATGATCTTTTTCTGGGATCCACTACAGGCGCAACCACACGATGTAGATGTGAAAGCACTGCAAAGAATTAGTGTGGTGTATAATATCCCAATGGCAATAAATCGGGCATCAGCTGATTTTCTGATCTCATCCCCGCTCATGGATAAACCATACGAACGCTTTATTGTAGATTATAGTCAGCGTTTCAAAAAGGATATTAGTGTCTAATAAGCTCGCACAGGAAAAAAGTCCGTATCTGCTTCAACACAAAGACAATCCCGTAGATTGGTATCCGTGGAGTGATGAAGCCTTTGAGAAAGCAAAAAAAGAACAAAAGCCGATCTTTTTATCGATCGGCTACGCTACCTGCCACTGGTGCCATGTAATGGAGCACGAAAGTTTTGAAGATTCAGAGATCGCCTCTATGATGAATCAGGCTTTTGTAAACATTAAGGTAGACCGGGAAGAGCGACCGGATCTGGATCAAATGTATATGACGGTTTGCCAGATGTTGAATGGTCAGGGCGGATGGCCGCTCACCATTATTATGACCCCGGAAAAAGAACCTTTTTTTGCCGGAACCTATATTCCAAAAGAAGCTCGTTACAATCGAATCGGATTGCGTCAATTGATTCCCGGAATAACCGGTGTATGGAAAAATGAACCTGCCAAGATCACTAAAGCCATCGAGAAGATCCGGGAAGGGTATAGTCGTTCTCAACAATTTGAATCCGGTGTTTTTCCGGGAACTGAGGCTATTGATTTTGCCGCTGAACAATTGCAGCAAAATTATGATGCCGACTATGGTGGATTTGGTTCTGCTCCGAAATTTCCGACTCCGCACAATCTCATGTTCCTGTTTCGCCAATGGCATTACTCCAAGGATGAACGGTTTAAAAGATCAGCCTCTGAAACACTCACGGCTATGCGATTGGGAGGCATCTGGGATCAGGTCGGGTATGGATTCCATCGCTATTCCACCGACCGGGAATGGTTACTCCCCCATTTTGAGAAAATGCTCTACGATCAGGCTCTTATGATGATGGCCTACACCGAAGGCTGGCAGGCCACTCAAAATCCATTATTCAAACAAACTGTTTATGAGATCGCGGAATATGTTAACCGGGACCTTCGGTCGGAAGCAGGATATTTCTATTCTGCTGAAGATGCCGACAGTGAAGGTGAGGAAGGTAAATTCTATACCTGGAGCCATGCAGAATTAACTTCGTCTTTGCCTGAGGAAGAAATGGAGTTTCTGGAAGAGTATTTCAACATTTCGAAGGAAGGAAATTTCAATGATGAAGCTACCGGGGCGCCAACAGGTCAGAATATTCTATGGCTTGATATTCCTCTGGGTAGTGCTGAAACGTCCCGTTGGCATGCCATTCGGGCAACGCTGACTTCTGTAAGGAATACACGGATTCGTCCTCTGTTAGATGATAAAATGCTTACGGACTGGAATGCACTCATGATTTCAGCTCTTGCGAGATCGGGTGCGGTATTTGACGAATCTGATTTTATACAATCTGCGGAAAAAGCTTATCAATTCGTTCTACACACAATGCTCGAAAATGAGGTTCTTTATCACCGGTACAGGGATGATGAACGAGCCATTCACGCTTTTGCCGACGATTATGCTTTTCTGATCCAGGCTTCTATCGACTTATATGAAGCTACCTTCAACAGTGAATATCTGAAACAGGCCGTGGCATTGAACGATCATTTTATTGATCGTTTTTATGATGCAGAAGTAGGAGGTTTCTATTCATCAAGTGATGAAGCAGATCTGGTACTGGGAGCTCAAAAACCTGTTTTTGACGGAGCGGTTCCTTCCGCTAATTCAATGGCACTCGTTAATCTTCTCCGCCTTGGCAAAATTACCGGAAATACACACTATGATGAATTGGTCGAACAGACCGGTAAGTTATTCTCCTCGGAATTGATACGTTCCGGATCGAGCATTACGATGGGTATGATGGCCTTACAATTCATCCATCATTCCCCAAAAGAGATCATTGTTGCAGAAAATGCTGCAAGTCAAAGCTCTGCAGAGATCATTCGATATCTACGGTCTGCATACCTCCCTCAAAAAGTACTCGTACATAATCCGGGAGTTGAGAAAGACCCTATCTTCACGCTGTGTAATTACCTGACCCACAATCCTGCATTAAATGATGATACCACCATTTACGTATGCAGAAATTATAGCTGTGAAAAACCCGTTAACTCATTGAGCGCCTTAAAAGAATTACTCTGACTTTCGGATTTTGCTGATCTTCCTGTAGTTTACAACCATCCAATACCCGTATTCTTTCGTATTCCTAACTAAGCAGTTTATGTTATATATCTTTATTTCGGCTGTAGGCCGTTTGTTAACTCAGAATAACTCCCGCGACAGAGATATTATGCGGAGGATCGCCGCTCAGGAACCTGACGCATTGGAAGAGTTATATGATCATTATAACCGATTACTTTTCGGAATACTTGTTTCTATACTTCATAAAAAGGAAGAATCTGAGGATATGCTTCAGGAGGTATTCACAAACATCTGGGAAAGAGCAGATCAATTTGATCCCTCCCGGGGTACTCCTTACACGTGGATCGTATCCCTTACACGAAATAAAGCGATAGACAGGCTGCGATCAAAAGTTTATAAAGAACAGCAGAAGCAATCCATAAACCTGGATGATGAAGACGTGTATAATCCATTGTTTTCGAACGAAAATAATCCGCTTGAGAATACTATTCTCTCCGATCGGGCTGAACGGGTGTACAAAGCGCTCGGACAACTCTCAGAAAAGCAGAGAAGCGTTATACAAGTTGCCTACTTTGGTGGGTTAACACAGTCTGAGATATCAGAAAAATATGATATACCTCTGGGAACTGTGAAAACCCGGATGCGTGACGGCATGCTGAAGCTAAAAGAATTATTGGCACAGGAGGATGAATAATGTCACAGGTGGATCAAAAAAATTTTGAAGAATTATGCGCGGGATATGTACTGGATTCACTCACTGAATCTGACAAAGAATTATTCCTGCAATTGCTCGAACAGAGTTCCACACAGCAAAAAGTATTTTTTGAAGAAATGAAAGGGGTTGCTTCGGAACTTGCCCTTTTGTACCCCGCACAGGCACCTGATGAAACCCTGAAACAAACTCTCATTCGCAGAGTTTGGTCAACCATTCAACGGTCGAATGTAAAATATCTTACCCGTTATCGATACTCTCTGGCAGCAGCTGTACTTTTCCTGATATCTACGGTTGGGTTGGGTTTCTACAGCCAGAATCTGACCGATAAGATGACTTCCTCATCAAGGGAATTGGCCAAATACGAAACTGTGATAGAACGACTTGGTGATGAATTATCCCAAAAGGAAGAATTATTAACAATACTGGAAGCCCGTGATGTGGATCTGGTAATGATGAACGGGCTGGAAGTGAATCCCGGCGGATATGGGAAAGTTGTCTGGGATAAAGATAACGACCGGGCACTGCTACAGGTTTCGAATTTACCGGCAGCTCCTTCCGATAAAGACTATCAATTATGGCTTATCGTAAACAATCAGCCGATTAGTGCCGGGGTATTTTCAATCTCGGAACCGGTTTCGAATTCTTTCTTCAAAGTAGATGAACTCTCCCATGACCTTGGTTCCGGTGCTTTCGCTATTACCATGGAACCTAAAGGTGGAGTTCCTCAACCTACCGGAGATATGTATTTACTGGGGAGTTGATTCAAACCCCTTACTTAGATCGTCGTTTAAGTAGCTAAATGGTTTTTTTATAGCAAACCAATCTGTGCGTGTAAAGTCTGCGTAACAACAGACAACTAACCCAAAAGGGTATTTAACTTTAATTAAATCAATCGCACATGAAATCGTTATATAGGCTACGAACTATAATTTCAGTTCTTTGCTTTGCGGTTTTCGGTTTTAGTCCGATTACGCAGGCACAAACTAATTTTGAGGCTCACCTCAGCGGAAGCAACGAGGTACCCGCTCTCACAACAACAGCAACCAGTTCTGTAATGGCCACGTTAATTGGCAACGAACTAACCTTAGAAGGTTCTTTTGGAGGATTAACCGGTGATTACGCTGCTTCTCATATCCATTTTGGAATGGCCGGACAGGCAGGTGGCGTTTTAACAGCACTTACTGCTTCAATGAACGCTGATAATAAAAGCGGAACGTACGCAACGGCAGACAACACCTTTACACTTAGCGACGGTCAGGTAGATACTCTGATGATGCAAGGTTTATATATAAATAAACATACATTCAACCTCTTATCAGGGTGGAGAACTCAGAGCTCAACTTTTACCGGAAGCCGATGCACATTTCCGAACTAATCTTTCCGGTGCATTCGAAGTGCCGGCAGCTAAAACACATGCTTATGGTGGATTAGTATTCCAATTACATGGTGATTCATTGATCGTATCCGGCTCGTTTAGCGAACTTGATGGCACTTTTGACGCTTCCATAGCAGGTGGTTCTCACTTACATGTGGCTCCGGCAGGCATGAATGGTGATGTTACAATTTCATTGAATGCAACAGTTAACGCTGATATGAAGTCCGGTGTTTATTTACCCTCTGAGAATCGATTTGAATTAACAACCGATCAAAAGCAAGCGATCATGGATCGCATGTTTTATGTAAATATTCACACTACCTCGTACGCTGGTGGAGAATTACGTGGACAGGTAACTCCCCCGGTTACCGCTTCTTTTTATTCCGCGCTATCGGGATCTGCTGAGTTACCTTCAGTAAATTCGATGGCTTATGGAGCCGTTATCGCCGAATTACACGGAAACTCCTTGTTTGTTTCAGGTTCTTTCCAGGGTCTTGAATCAGATTTTGATGCATCCATTGCAGGGGGCTCTCACTTACATGCGGGACACGCCGGAACCAATGGAGGTGTTGACTTTTTACTTACAGCCGACACAGAATCCGACCTTCGCTCAGGTATGTATCATGCCACTGATAATAGCTTTGAACTCAGTACAGAACAAAAAGCTACCTTAATGGCCCGTGGATACTATTTGAATATTCACACTATGGAACATGCAGGAGGTGAACTTCGAGGTCAATTACTTGGAGATGCAACCGCATATTTCAAAACTACTTTATCGGGTATGAATGAAATTCACCCCATAATGACAGAGGCAATGGGAGCCATAAACGTTGAGGTTTCCGGAGAAACTGCTATTGTATCAGGTGGGTTTACCGATCTAAGTTCAAATTTTGATGCAAGTATCGCCGGTGGTGCACATATACATACCGGAGAAGTTGATGCCAACGGAGATGTTAGCATCTTGCTAAACACCACAGTAATGAGCGATACAGCCGGAATGTTTGAAGCTGCAATGAATACCTTCACGCTAACTGAGGCTCAGTTAATGGCTTTTTATGAGGAAGGCATGTATGTAAATATCCATACCGAAGCATTTGCTGCGGGCGAACTCAGAGGACAGATTCTGTACGGAACCAATTTCTTTCCTGATTCAAGTGCTATACTTACGCCCATGGAAGGAGCTTCATTATCCATTACCGGAGACATAGCTACCATGTTCGAAGCGACCTGGGAAATGGCATCCGACACCAACGGAAATGAACTAAATTACGTATGGCAGCTGGCAACCGATTCTGCATTTACTAATGTGATCGTGAATTCAAGTGTTGGAGCCGAGACAAACTTTACTACTGATTTCGGCACGTTAGATGACATTCTTGCCAGCCTTGACATCGAAATTGGAGCAACGGCTACTGTCTATCATCGTGTAGTTGTCAGTGATGGAAGCAACAGTACATACAGTATGCCCAGATCAGCGATGCTCCAACGTGGAATGGTAACTGCTGCAGAAGCAAATAACGAGAATCCGGATGTATTTGCATTAGAACAGAATTATCCGAATCCGTTTAACCCAACCACTACTATAAATTTTACGCTCGATCAACCGTCAAATGCATCAATTAAAGTATTTAATATGCTTGGACAGGAAGTAGCCACACTATTGAATACCCGAATGTCAGCCGGTTCACATACTGTAAATTTTGATGCCTCTGAACTGTCATCCGGAATCTATATTTACCGACTTACGGCCGGTACAAATAGCATGACCCGAAAAATGATGCTTATAAAATAAATTAGGCGAAACAGCAAAACAGATAAAGGATCACCGTGACTGGTGATCCTTATTTTATTTCCACAAAAAAAGCCCGCCGAACATCGCAGGCTTTAACAATATCAATATTATATTGATTTCTATCGGTTACTGTTCATCATCATTTTGAACAGGATCTCACTCAACCCAACAATTTCTGTATTTGGTGGAATCTCTACCATAGCCTTTGCTATAGCCGACTTATTTACATTCGAAACTTCCATCACTTTTTTTGTGGCTCCGTCTTCATGAACTTCGATCAACATGGGGAAGTTCTTTGATTTAAACTCCTGAGTTAAACGTTGAGCAGGATCTCTCATATCTCCCGGCACATTCTTCCAGGGTTCTGCCAGCATTCCCCAATTTATATCTATACCTGAAGTTAACCAGATCGAAACCGTATTATCATTTTCGTCATTAGTGATCAAAAGCTCCGTACAATCATAACCTTTAATGGTTCTGGTCTTGTTGGTGTATGTAAAGTTGGCATTAATATCATTATCGTTCACGTCCACATCAACATCATCACCAGATAGCCCTGCAAACATATCAAAGACTCCTTCCAGCTCAGATTTAGTGAATTGAAGAGCTTCATTTTCACCCATCAGAATGATAAAATCCAGCTTATCATTTCTTATCAACAAACCACTGGCATCGTAAGCGCCATCCATAAAACTATACTGCTCTTCCCCTTTCAGTATTATTCTTTGGGAAGTAGCATACAGGTTTAACGTGCTGATCTTTGAATTCCCCTGGTCATCATCTCCGTATAACTTCAGGGTGACCTGTCCTTCAAATTGAGCGAAAGCTGAGCTTGAAATAAACAGTAAACACGCAAAAAATGTAGCTGATAGTATCTTTTTAAACGACATATATTTTAAAATTGGTTATTAAACACGGCCATTTAACGAATCGAAAGGCTACATGTTTCGCCATAATATGATCAGACAGTGATCAGATCATCCAATCCTACATTTACTTTTTTGATCCATCCACCGGCAACCACATCATCACCTTCGTAACAAACTACCGCCTGCCCCGGAGTGATCGCATCTCTGCCGGCAGGGAAATGTACTTTGATCTCGTCATCACCGGTCTGAGTGATCGTACCCATCGCACCATTATCATTGTAACGGATGGCCCCTGTGATCTCCATATTCTCTTCCGGGATCCTGTCGTATTTAATCAGATTGATCTCGCGCGCTATCAAAGTGGAACTGATAAGATCTTCTTTCTCTCCGATGGTGATCGTATTTGTTACCGGGTCGATATGTGTGACATACACCGGTTTACCCATTGGCAGATTCAGTCCTCTTCTTTGCCCGATGGTATAGAAAGGATAGCCTTCGTGTTCACCAACAACGTTACCTTCTTTATCTACAAATTTACCACCTTTCAGTCGTTCCTCGAGGCCATCTACACGATCTTTGAGAAATCTTCGGTAATTGTCATCCGGCACAAAACAGATCTCATAGGAATCTGGTTTATTTGCCACATTCAACAAGCCATGATCTTCTGCAATTTGCCGGATCTCAGGTTTCGAATATCCACCCAAAGGAAATATTGTTCGGGCCAGGTGTTCCTGTTTAACTCCCCATAGTGCATACGACTGATCTTTTTTAGGATCAAGTCCTCGTGAAATTATGTGGCGTCCATTCTCCTCCCGAATGTTGGCATAATGTCCGGTAGCGATGAAGTCACACCCCAGGTTATCGGCACGTTTTAGTAATGCTGCCCATTTTATGTGGGTATTACAAAGTACACATGGATTCGGTGTTCGTCCTCCCAGATAGTCATCTACAAAACGATCGATCACCCAATCACCAAATTCATCTCTGATATCTACAATAAAATGTTTGAATCCATGATTTACGGCAATATGACGGGCATCATTCATGCTTTCAACCGTACAACAACCCGTTTCTTTCCCGTTATTACCACCGCTGCGATGATAATCCCAGGTTTTCATGGTTATTCCAATTACTTCGTAACCTTGTTCACGGAGCATTACAGCTGCAACGGAAGAATCTACTCCGCCACTCATTGCTACTAATACCCGGCCTTTTTTACTCATATAATTACTTTTTAGGTGAACCAATAAAGATAAGGCTTTTTTATTCCAGTTTCGAAGTAAGGTGATTGGTTATCGTTATGTGGCAGATAGAATTTACTTCCATATTCTTTGATAACATTTATCAGACTATGTAAAAACCTGAATAGCCGAGATTGAGCAATTTTCTCTCAATATTTGTGATAAATTAAACCATAATTTTCTGAATTTATCCTCCAAAAATAATAGCTTCCAATATCAGCTAACCAACCAAATCATTATGTTCAAAAAGCATGGAGTCCTTTTTGCAGCTCTATTTAGTCTGCTATTAGTAAGCGCAACTTTTGCCCAACCAACCGGAGGTCCATATGGCCCCGTTCAAAAGAATTATCAATTACCTGAAATTGCAGGTACCATCTACTACGTTGCTCCCGATGGAGAGCCCAATGCCTCAGGCACTTCATTGGCAGAACCTACAAGTCTGGATAATGCCATTACCAAAGTAGTAACCGGCGATGCCATTATTTTACGGGGCGGGGTTTACCGAACAGGGGACCTTGAGCTTAATCAAAGCATACTCATGCAACCATATAAAAGTGAGCAACCGGTTATAAAAGGAACCTACCTTGCGGACAAATGGGAAACCGTAGCAGAGCCTACTTCTGAACAACCGGGACTATGGAAAATTAAATGGGACCGGTTATTCAGATCTGCCCCGGATGACTGGTGGAGAACTGAGCGGGCAGGTCGCCAGACACCGCTTCACAAATTCAACGACGACATGGTATTTGTAGATGGCCGGTTTCTACAATCTGCCGGCTGGCTGAACGAATTAACTGAGGATAATTTCTATATCGATTATGAAAATGAATATGTATACATCTCCACAGATCCGCGCAATAGAACCGTAGAAATAACCGCATTCGATCAGGGATTAGTGATCACTGCCAGAGACGTTAATGGTAAAAAAGCAGATCATCAGGGCCCCACGATCAGAGGAATCCATTTCAGTCAATATGCCTTTCACGTAATTGATGTAGAAGGATACTATCCGAATAAGAAATCATCAGAAGATGAGCATGGAAAAGATGTAGTGGGTACAACCTTCGAGAATTGCACGATTTCTTATGGAGGCCGGGTTGGGGCCTTTGTGCTTGGCGACAAGTTCACCATGAAAAATTGCAAGATCACTGATACCAGTACAGAAGGTTTGTACGTAGTTTCATCTGCAGATGTATTGCTCGAGAACAATATATTCACCAAAAATAATATTGAGAATATCACCGGTTATTATCCTGCTGCAGTAAAGATCTTCAACCAGACTCACCGCGTAGTCTGCAATAATAATCTGGTGATCGATCTTCCTAATTCAAATGGGATCTGGTATGATGTTGGTAACCGAGACGGTGTATTTACCAATAATTGGTTAGAAGGAATAGGAAATAATGATGTTCCGTTTACCGGTGAATCTGTTTGGCCAAGCCGAAACGCATTTTTCTTCGAAATATCTGAAGGTGTACGGGTAGCTGGGAATGTCTTTGTTAATAATGATCACGGCATACTTATTCTGAACGCCAAAGGTGCTAAAGTGTATAACAACACTTTTGTGAACAGCATGGCTGTTTTTGGCCGTGATCGTCGGGGTGAGCAAGTAGATCACTTTGGGTGGCATGTCACCACAGGTCCGGATGTACACGATCGGGTCGACCACGAATTTGTAAATAATCTGATGGTAGCCGGACCAGAATTTGAACGACCACTGCTGTACATATGGCAAAGAGACAACATGTGTGACGATTATACCGAGGAACCCATGAGTGAACTAGATAACAATGCCTATGTTAAGTTGAATGAGAATGATTCTCCGGCTATCTGGCGTGCTGGAAAAGTAAAAGGGGCTTGTATCAGTTCTTTCTCTACAGCCGCTGATATGAATACCCTTTTCAGTGAATTTGGCAAGAATAGCACTACTTTTGTCAATTATCAGGGGCCGCTGTTTAAAAGCATGCATCTTGAAAACTTCCAGCTGTTAAAAGGTTTTACCGGCTTAGAGTCTGCCTCCACAATACCCGGTTTCATCAAATCAGTTATCCGTGCCGGTACTCCAAAAAAATATTTGGGAGCATACCCTATCACCAAATAGACATACCCACCAAAGTAAAAGCCCGATCACTTCGGGCTTTTACTTAGTTAATAATTATAAGTTTTAGAATCATGTCACCTTACTGTAAGAACTTTCTGGGCTTACTGATCCTTTGCCTGATACCGGTACTTTCCTCCGCTCAATCAACAAAATGGGTTGGAACCTGGAGTACAGCCCCACAATTGGTAGAACCACATAACAATCCACCGAATCCGGGATTGACCAATAATTCCATCCGGCAGATTTTCAAAATATCAATTGGCGGAGATTCACTTCGCATGAGATTCACCAACGAATTCAGCAGCAGCCCGGTCACCATGAAGGAAGTACATCTTGCACTTTCTACCGGAGCCGACAGCATTGAGCAATCTACCGATACCATTCTGCTTTTTAATGGGGAACAGGAAGTAACAATGGACGCCGGTTCTTATGTTATGTCTGATCCTTTTGCGTTTTCTGTGGATTCTCTTTCCACTCTTGCGGTAACCATTTATTTTGGTCAGACTTCCAGTGATGTTAGCGGGCATCCCGGCTCCCGCACAACCTCATACATCCTTACAGGAAATCACTCCGGAGATGTTACCTTTTTAGGTTCTGTAAATACCGATCACTGGTATGTGATCAATACCCTCGAAGTACTCGCACCGGATACTTCAGCTGCAGTTGCAATTCTTGGTGATTCGATCACCGACGGACGCGGATCTGGTACCAATAAGCAAAACAGATGGCCGGATGAACTCTCTAAGAGATTGCAGGCAAATCCCGGCACCGGACATGTTGCCGTTCTAAATCAGGGTATCGGGGGTAATTGTGTGCTTGGTTCATGTCTCGGACCATCCGCTCAAAGCAGATTCCACAGAGATATACTGGATCAGAGTGGGATACGATGGCTCATAATAATGGAAGGAATCAACGACATTGGAAATGGTTCTCCGGGAACCGGTGACCGGCTGGTAGAAGCATTCACACAAATGACCCATGCTGCCCACATGCGTGGGATTTATGTTTACGGAGCCACTCTTCTTCCTATGAAAGGATCATTTTATTATTCCGAAGCTCATGAAGCAGAACGGCAGATAGTGAATCAATGGATCAGAACAACAGATCTGCTGGATGGGTATATCGATCTGGACAAAGCCTTACGAAACCCCAGTGATACACTTAGTCTTTTACCGGAAGCAGATGACGGTGATGGTTTACATCCAAGTGAAACTGGGCACCGAATGATGGCTGAAGCTGTGGATCTTGCCTTATTTACCCAATCTGACTCGCTGGAGTATGAAGATAATTCTCAGTCACTTTATTATGAGGCAGAATGCGGCGAAACTGGCAGCGACTGGGATATCGTTAATGATGAACTGGCATCAAACGGAAGTTACATCACCGTAAAATCAGGAGTTGAAAGCCTGAACAATGCTCCATCAACCGATGATGGTTTAGTATCTATTGTCTTCTCCGTAGATAGTTCAGGCACATATAGCATATATGGCAGGTTGAATAACCCAACCTATAATGATGATTCATTTTGGCTTAAAGTGGATGATGGTGATTTTGTATTGTATAACGGACTGGTAACCTCAGGATGGAATTGGGTCAAGTTTGATGATTTCACCTTATCTGAAGGCGATCACGTATTACAAATTGGGTACAGAGAAGACGGTGCTACGTTAGATAAGATCAGCATCACAAATTCCTTTATCGCGCCATCAGGTATGGGAGACGAAGCACAGAATATCTGCTCAACAACCAGCATCGATCATAAACCAGATACTCCGGATGGGTATACACTGAATCAAAACTACCCAAACCCGTTTAATCCCAGCACTAATATCGGATATCAACTGGCCGAGACCGCTCATGTTGAATTAAATATATTTGATACCATGGGCAGAAAGGTTGCAGAACTGGTTAACAGCCGACAAACAGCAGGATTCCATTTGTTATCTTTTGATGCGGCCGGTTTGGCAAGCGGAATTTATTTCTATCGGTTGGAGACCTCTTCCGGATTTATCGAGAGTAAAAAAATGATCCTGCTCATGTAAGAAATTCTTTTCTTTTTTAACTCTGCATTGAGTACTCTTTCAGTAGATCAGGCAAAACTCATTTACATGAAAACAATTGGTTTAATTGGCGGGTTAAGCTGGGAAAGTACACAGGATTATTACCGGCTTATCAACGAAGGTATTCGTGAATCACTCGGCGGATTACATTCCGCTGAATTGATCCTTTACAGTGTTGATTTTGAACCTATTGAACAACTTCAGCATATTGACGACTGTGAGGCAACTGCTGAGATCCTGAAAGATGCCGCGATCAAACTGGAGGCAGGCGGAGCAAAGTTTCTGCTCATCTGTTCAAATACGATGCATTCAGTCGCACCTCAGGTCAGTGAAGCTGTCACCATTCCCTTAATTCATATTGCAGATGCAACAGCTGCAGAGATCAAAAGATCGGGTTATCAGAAGATCGGTTTACTCGGAACCTCTTTTACAATGGAAAGAAATTTTTATAAAGGTCGGTTAGAAGATGTCCATCATTTAGAAGTGATCACACCAGATCAAGCAGATCGTGATTTGATCCACAAAGTGATCTACAAAGAACTTTGTTTGGGATCCATTGTGGATACTTCAAAAAAAGAATATCTACGGATCATCCACGAACTGGCTGACAAAGGTGCCGAAGCAGTTATTCTGGGATGCACCGAGATCGGAATGCTGGTCAAACAATCGGACACTCCGGTTCCACTATTAGATACAACGACCATTCACGCTAAAGCCGCCGTACAATTTGCTCTGCAACTGAACGGCCAATAATATTCAATGCTATGAACATCCGTGAAAAATTAAATTATGTTGAATACCCGGCCAGTGACCTCAATACGACCAAGATCTTTTTTAGTGAGGTATTCGGATGGAAATTCACTGATTACGGCCCTGAATATACCGCATTTGATAACCAGGGCCTTGAAGGAGGTTTCTATCAATCACAATTAGTGAGCAGGCCCAGGAATGGTGCGGGATTATTGATCTTTTATAGCTCAGACATAACTTCCACACAACGTAAAATTGAAGAACACGGTGGTATCATTACGGAGCCGATATTCGATTTTCCCGGTGGTTGCCGGTTTCATTTTACCGAGCCAAGTGGTAATGAATTTGCAGTTTGGTCAGAATCCCGATAATCTTCGTCTATGGATATACTTTTAATAATTTTGGTTGGAGGCTCACTGGTTGGAGTCTATAAAGCCATTGAAGAAATGCGGAAAAGAAAAGACCGGGAAATTGAATTACGGGAGAAAATGGGTGATGATTATGATCTTTTCATCGAGATGAGGAACAAGAAAAAAGAGAATATCAAAAACAGCAAACACTAGCTCTTTAAAATTTCAAAGGGTAGGCGTTCCTGTTATCCTGATTGTCTAATCAGGATTTAGATAGAAAAGTCAGCATTCAGATCAGGTCATGTATAAGTAAGGTTTCCACGGATCCTGCACACCACCGTTATAATCCCGGAAAAAGGTAATCGGCACCGGACGGTATGGTTTGGTAAGAAGCGGCATCTGAGCCTCCTTGGGAGTCTTATTTCCTTTCTTAACATTACATCTCTCACAAGCTGTTGTGAGGTTCTCCCAGGTGTCTTTTCCTCCCCTGCTTTTCGGGATCACATGATCAATGGTCAGAGCTGATTTCTTGCCACAATACTGGCATTCAAAATTATCCCTGCGCATCACATTTCGGCGTGATAAGACCACTTTTGAATAGGGCAACCTTATGTAGCTTCGTAATCGGATCACAGACGGAAACTGAAAGGAATCACGTGTGGTTCGAAGTTCTTTTTCAGGGTCGTCGTGCAGCAATTCTGCCTTTTCAAGAAAAAGAAGTTTCATAGACCGTTGAACCGAACAGATACTCAACGGTTGATAGTCTTGATTTAACACAAGTACATTAGCGTTCATTTGGCATCCGGTTTTGGAGTGTTATGGAGTAATAATCTCAGGTATTGTTTTCTTTCGAGGAGAAACCAGGATGATGAACATCAATAAAAAAGGCGTACCTGCTATGAACAAGTACGCCTTAGTATGATAGATTTTGAGGTCAATATCAATAGCCGAGCATGTTTAATAACTCTGTCCTAACATCACTGTTGATTGATATTGCTAAAAGAATGGATACCAGCAACCCAAATAATGCATAAGACAGATCTTTGACGATCATCTTAATCACCTTACCAATAGGTTTGCCCAGCATTTTGTTATCCATAATACTCATCCCCAGCTCACGACCTCCAAGTAACCCGAGAAAAACCCAGGTTGTACTCATTGGTACCGTACTGATCGTCAACTTATAGACGAGCAGGATCGCGTAAATAAAATCAATGATCGTGGCTGATCGAATGTCTGTAACTCTGGATTTTTCAGTAACGATCTGCTGTATCCGGTCGCCTCTCAGATAAAATAGCAGACCTAATCCAAAGAAAATGAATAAGGCAAAACCAAGGAACTGTGGCAAACTCAGTGACCTCGGGAGATACACAGCTACGTTTGCTGCATCCTGCATTACCCATACAGCCCATAAAGAGCCGGAAGTTAGCCATTGGATAGGTAACCAGATACTGTGCGCTTTTGTGTCAGAGAACTTTTTCTCAACATATCTGGTCACGATCAGCCAGACAATAAGTCCCGCTGCGAACGCTAAGAAATATCCACTCAGGCTTTTACCCAATACCGATGTGATCGCTTTAGCATCGGTGGCAAAACAACTTAGTAACAAGAAGGTAGTTGAAACCGGCATTCTCATTCTTGTCAGAATCAAAAGGAAGATAGGTGCTGCGACCTGCAAAAAGGTAAAATTCGTTGGTGCTTCACTAAATCCTTTTGAGGTGAGTCGCTGCCAGCTCACATCCCCATCAAATAAAATAAAACTCGATGTAACAGTTACTAAAAATATTCCCCCAATATAAAGCCAGAGGGTCCACCATTTCTTATCCTGATTAGATGCCAGAAAGGTTCCGATCGTTTGAATGGAATCATTGGCGATAGCGGAATATCCTGCAAAAATAAAACCTACCCACATCGCTACATTTGCAAATGGGAAACTCACCCCTGCTGCAAAAAAGAATAGACCAATAAGGCCTATAAAAATTCTCTCTTCTTTAATTACGGTATAAAAACTGGTAGGGATTAAACTCTCAACAGTACTATCGTTTGATTCGGGTGAGTCTGCCATTAAATCGTTGAGTTAGGTAATGATAATTTGAATCCTAAACCTACCGAAAATATATTAACCCATTATTAACAAACTACCCTTTTTTTAAATATTGTTAAAGGATACTGAAATGCATAGTATTGAGCCAAAGGGTACATAATATCGTCGATGACTATAAAGAAAAAACTTGTTATTCCATCAGCCTACGAGGAGATCGAAAAGGTTGAACATTTATTGAATGATCTTCAGGCCGAGATCAATTTTGATGATGAATTTTACGCACGGTTGATGCTCACGGTGAGTGAAGCTGCTACTAACGCTGCTGTGCATGGAAATGAGCTGGATCCGAAAAAGCGGGTCCTGATCTCGGCCGAATATGATGGTAACACATTGACCATTAGCACAAAGGATCAGGGAAATGGGTTTAAGCCCAATGAAGTAGCGAATCCCCTGGATGAAGAAAATCTCTTAAAGCCCAGTGGCCGGGGCGTTTTTCTGATGCGTGAATATGCTGATGAAGTCAGCTACGAAGAGAACGGCACCCTGCTCGTGCTAACTTTTCACCTTTAAATACTGAGCTGCTTAAGAGTTCAGCCCTGCTCCATTATTTTGCCTGTCGGAGTAATCTTCCGCTGATTCTCAATAGCTGAACCTCCGTGGTCTTGGCTTCGATCTGAGCCGCGATCAATCGGTTTTGGGCATTCAGCAAGGTCAATTGTGCTTCCCGTAACTCCACAGAATTGATGGTTCCCAATCTGAAACGTTCTAATGCTATATCCAGACTTTGTTCGGTGATGGATAAATTCTCTTCTTCCAGATCAATTAGATTTAAAGCATCTGAATATTGCTCATATACCTGCTTAACCTGGGCCTGAATATTCAATTCCAGTTCCTGAATTCGGAGCTGTTCATTCTTCAACTCAACCTGTGCATTTTCACGGCGTCGTTTCTTATTAAATCCGCTAAAAAGATTTACACTCGCAGTTACACCAAAATTAAATCCACGGTTTTCACTAAACTCGGTAAAGCCAACGCTTGCTTCATTCCGGGTGTATCCATAACCACCATTTACGCTGATCTGAGGAAACCATTCTCCGGTTATTTCACGGATCTCTGAATTAGCAACCTGCTCATTTAAGCGAGAAATACTCAACTCTTTATTCTGCTGAAGTGCTTCTTCCAACAATTGATCCAAGGTTAGTGGTTCGGCTAATTCAATAGTATCCTGTACATCAAAATTGAGATTTACTTCACTTGCCAGGATCTGATTCAACAGAATCTTAGCTTGTTTTAATCCTGTGTTCGAACGAATCAATGCGGCTCGGTCTGCGTTTAAATCAGCGCGAGCCTGAAGCAGGTCATATTCTGATCCCGAGCCCAGATCCAACTTAGTTTCGGCTATACGGATTCTTTCCTGAGAAACTTCAACCGTATTTTGCAATACATGATATGCTTGCTGCTGACCAACCAGCTGAAAATAGGTACTGATAATATCTGCGAGAACCTGCTCAACCTGTAGCTGGGCCTGCTCTTCACTGATGTCCATTTGAAAATCCAGACGATCTGAGGTGGCAAACATGGTCAACCCATCAAAAATAGTCCAGCTCGCATCAATTCCGTAACTGTATACCGAAGAGATCACCCCACTATTATTGATATCTGCAATATTATCGTTGGAGAAATTTGTTACATTATTTTGAACTCTGCGTGTGAAACTACCATTCGCATTTACGTTTGGGAGAAAACCGGCATTACCAATGGTGTTATTGTTGTTGGCGATCTCGGCATTATTCTTTGCTATACGGATCGAAAAGTTATTTTCCAGAGCGATCTGTACGGCATCGCTTACACTTAATGTATCCTGACCTTGAACCGGAATAGCGATCAGAAGCAGTAGCGATACAATGAATCCCATTCTTTTTGAATATTCAGCCATTACGCTACAACCTCCTCATGTTGTTCTGCTTTTTTCATTAACTCTTCGTGGAACTGATCTTTATCGGTTTTACCGGAGATAAGTAGGAATACATAGCCGGGATCACATAAAGGGTTAAGAAGCTACCGATGATCAATCCTCCGATCACAGCAATCCCCATCGAAGTCCGGCTTTCAGCTCCGGCACCAAGTGCCAGCGCAATCGGAAGAATTCCCAAAACGGTGGAGATGGAAGTCATCAAAATTGGACGGAATCGTGCAGCGGCGGCGTCAAGAATCGCATCTTTGATAGAAAGCCCCTGAATCTGACGCTGATTCGCAAACTCCACGATCAGAATTCCATTCTTTGTCACTAATCCGATCAACATGATCATTCCAATCTGACTGAAGATGTTCAGGGTCTGATTAAAATACCACATACTGATCAATGCGCCGGCAAGAGCCAGTGGCACAGTTAACATGATGGTGAATGGATCCCGGAAACTCTCGAACTGTGCCGCTAATACCAGATAAACGAGAACCAAAGCAAATAAGAAAATGAATAATAAACTTGAGGAACTCTCGGCATAATCTCTGGATGGCCCCGATAGTGCTGTAGAAAAGGTATCATCTAATACTTTAGCGGCGATCACATCCATTGCAGCAATCCCGTCTGCTATCGTTTTACCGGGTGCCAGACTCGCTGAGATGGTAGCTGAAGAGTACCTGTTGAAACGATATAGCTGAGGCGGACTGCTTTGCTCAGCTACTTTTACCAGATTATCAAGCTGAATTAACCGTCCCTGATTATTTCTCACATACAAGCTTTTCAGATCAACCGGTTCATCCCTGTCGGAACGTGCAACCTGACCGATCACATAATACTGTTTACTGTCTTTGATGAAGAAATCGAAACGCTGACCACTTAATGAAAGCTGAAGGGTTTGCGCAATATCTCGGACTGAAACTCCTAATGCCTGCGCCCGGTCACGATCAATAGAAACCTGTAATTCCGGCTTGTTGAATTTCAGATCCACATCCTGATACACAAAAGTTGGATCGTTTCTTACTTCTTCCAGAAACTTTGGGATAACTTCTTTGATCTTCTCAAAATTTTGATTCTGCAATACATACTGTACCGGTAAACCACCCCGGGAACTGCCAATGGTCTGTTCCTGAGACACAAACGTCTTGGCTCCACTCAATTCCTCAACCAGTGCAGTAATATCATTCGCTACATCGTCCTGAGATTTTTCACGATCCTCCGGATCGGTCAATATGGCAAACGAAAATCCTGAATTCACCGAACTTGATGCTCCGAATCCGGGAGAGGTCACGGAGACAGCTGAACCTACCTCCGGCACACTGTCGCGCATGGTTTGTACCAATCGATCCATGTAATTATCCATGTATTCGAAGGTAGCCCCTTCAGGAGCCTGTGCAAATAAGCGAACCCGACTACGATCTTCTAACGGAGCTACTTCTTTTGGGAGAGTGAGCATGAACAAATAGATCAATCCTCCTGCCAGCGCAATGATCACCAGGGAAAGCCAACGATGATTCATAAAAGACGCCAACGAATTCTTGTACGTCCGATTCATCGCAACAAAGAACGGTTCCGTTTTATTATAAAACCAATTATGTGTTTCCCGCTGCTTTAATAATTTGGTGGATAGCATCGGAGTTAGTGTTAACGCAACAAACGAGGAAATGATAACCGCACCTGCGATTACCACTCCAAACTCTACAAATAATCGTCCGGTTAACCCGCCCAGGAATAAAATGGGCAGAAATACAGACACCAGGGCCGCAGTTGTAGCAATCACGGCAAAGAAAATCTCCCTAGATCCGATCACCCCGGCAATGATCGGCTCCTGTCCTGCTTCAATTTTAGTATAGATATTTTCGAGTACTACGATCGCATCATCCACCACCAACCCGATCGCTAATACAATGGCTAGCAGGGTAAGCACATTGATCGAAAATCCGGCGATATACATCACAAAGAATGCGCCGATCAGGGCAATTGGTATTACCACAACCGGAATGATCGTGGTGCGCCAATCTCTCAGAAACAGGAATATGATGGTGATCACTAATAAAAATGCGATAAATATGGTCTGCTGAACTTCCGAAATAGAGGCCCGCACATATTTGGTGGAATCAAAACCAATGGCCGTTTCAATATCCGGTGGCAGATCTTTTTCGATATTTTCTGCTCTGCGATAAAATTCATCTGCAATTTCTATCTGATTTGCACCGGGTTGCGGGATCAATACCACACCTACCATCGGAACTCCATCCCGTTTCAGGATAGTACGTTCATTTTGTGGACCTAATTCAGCATTTCCAATATCCCGAAACCGGATTATACTTCCGTTCGATTCTTTGATGATGAGATTATTGAACTCCTCGACCGAGGTCATTCGTCCCATGGTTCGAACCGTCAGCTCTGTCAACTGCCCTTCGATCCTTCCGGAAGGTAGTTCCACATTCTCCCGGATCAGAGCATTTCGCACATCGAGTGGAGTAAGATCGTAGGCGGCCAGTTTCATCGGGTCTAACCAAAGGCGCATGGCATAAGTCTTATCACCCCAAATCTGCACATTACTTACCCCGGGGATGGTCTGCACTCGTTCTTTGAAATAATTCTCAGCGATATCAGAAAGTTGCAGCAGATTTCTTGAGTCACTTTTAATGTTGAAGAAAACGATAGGTCGGGCATCAGCATCGGCTTTGGTCACAACCGGTGGGTCGGCATCCGGTGGCAAATTTCCAACCGCTCTGGAAACCCGGGCACGCACATCGCTCGCAGCCGTTTCGAGGTCGATATCAAGGTCAAATTCTACTGTTACTGTGCTGCGTCCCTCCCGGCTTACGGACGTAAGATTCTTAATCCCGGCAATCCCGTTGATCTGATCTTCCAGTGGTTCTGTGATCTGAGATTCGATCACATCTGCATTGGCACCAATATAACTGGTACTTACTGTGATGATCGGAGGATCCACCGCCGGATATTCCCGTACCGGCAAATAGTTAAAGGATATGATCCCGAATAGGATGATCACAATCGAAAAAACGGTAGCAAGTACCGGTCGGCGAATACTTATGGATGATAAACTCATAGTCGCTCCTTAAAGATTTACCACTTTAACCGGCATTCCGGGACGGACCTGAAGAAGTCCGGTGGTAAGAACCGTATCTCCGGGTTGTACCCCATCGAGGATCTGAATTCTGGTATCATTCCTTAATCCGGTTTGTACCGAATGAGGCTCTACCTTACCATTCTTAACAACAAACACTTTCTGACCTTCCAGCTCTGGAACCAGTGATATGGTGGGCACCATCAACGCATCATCAATGGTTGAAAGAGTTAATTCCAGGTCTGCAAAGGCACCGGGAAGCAATTTCCCATCTGTATTCTCACTTCGGGCCCTAACCTGTAATGTTCTCGTTTCTGTATTGATGGATGGTTCTTTTGCATACACTTCTGCGATCATGGTCTCTTCAATCCCTTGTACATGAAAGCTTACTTTCGTACCAACCTCGACCTGAGCAGCATAACGTTCGGGAACTGAGAAATCGATCTTAATAGGATCAATGTCCTGAAGGGTAGTAATTCTTGAGTTTGGAGAGATATAACTTCCATCACTTACATATTTCAAACCGAGTCGCCCGGAAAAAGGGGCACGGATTTCGGTCTTATCGATCTGAGCTTCGATCAATGCAACTTCAGCTCTCAGTACATTAACTTCATTCAATGTAGCATCATACTCTTCCTGACTGATACCACCTTTTTCAAGAAGTTGTTTTTGACGCCCTTCCCGGTCCTCAGCAAGATTTAAACGGAATTTTGCCCGGTTAAGCTGAGCCTGCAGATCACTGTCATTAATTTTGATCAACAGATCGCCTTTCTTTACCTCGGCTCCCTCCGTTAGATAAATATCTCTTACAATACCAGAGCTTTCACTTGATAACTCTACATCTTCATTGGCTAACAGGGTTCCTGTTGTGAAAATATTATTCTCGACGGTATCGCCTTTAACTATAAAAGCTTCAACCTGAAGCACTGATGCAGATCGTGCTGCCGGTGCCGATGATTTATTCTCGTTACTGAAATAACCTTTCACTTTTGGCCATGCCAATAAAGCAACTACCAAAATAATCCCTGCAATACTTAAAACTCTTTTCATATCTGATCTTAATTAATGACTCCAAAGGTAACTTTAAATTGAACTAAACCATTCTAATGGTGTTTGAAAGGTTGTAAAACTTGTGTCTTACTGACGCAATAGTACAAACAGATTCCATTCTGACTTTTACCATTTCATAGATAAAAAAAAGGCAGGCCCAACATCATGGACCAGCCTTTGCTTACCTTAACCTATAATAGAGAATCTTAGTTAAACTGTGCTTCTAACTGTTTTACTAAATGCGTTTTTGGCACAGCGCCGACGATTTGGTCAACAACCTCACCGTCTTTAAAAATCAATAAAGCCGGGATACTACGAATCCCATATTTAACTGAAACATTCGGATTGAAGTCAACGTTCAGTTTTCCAATTTTTGCTTTTCCGTCATATTCAGAAGCCATTTCTTCTACTACCGGCCCGATCATTCGGCATGGACCACACCATTCGGCCCAAAAGTCAACGAGCACTGGCTTATCTGACTTCAGCACTTCATCATCAAAATTTGTATCTGTTAGTTCAACGGGTTTCGACATTTTTACACCTAATTTTAGTTTTACTTTCGTAAAAACTTGAACCAAATATCTGAAGATTTCGGTCTCATTTTCACATCATTAATAGTTATTAGTACAATTGCTTTCCTTTATCAAACCTGAGAGCATCTTTTAACTGGCTGATAATTCGAGCTGAACGGCTTCCTCACCTAGCACATCACGCAGGCCTTTAAGAAGCTCATCTGTGGGTTCTACTACAAAATTTCTCACATTCATTCGTATCGGTCCGTTAGCTTCTTTACTGTGAACCGCCATTTTCACATTGGTCGTACCTTTATTTACGCCAAATAATGTTTCGATCTGTACCAGATCGTCTGTGGTAACTCTGTCTGTATGAATATTAATATGCAGGCGAAGTTTACTTTGGAAATTCTCCCGCAGATTTTCAACCCGTTCAATGTTATTTACGATCAGACTATTGCCACGTTCCCGCTTAGTGTATCGCCCGGAAATGTATACAACATTATCTACTTCCAACAAGGGCGCAAACTGATCAAATTGCTTACTGAATACGGCGATCTCCATCGAGGAATACAGATCTTCAACCATCAAAAAAGCGATGGGCCTTCCCTTTTTATCTGAAGCAACACGCTTGCTCGTTATGATCGCGATAAACCGAAGCTCTGAATCATGTTGCAACTGGTTAATGCATTCATCACTTAAATTTTGTTTACCGAACAAAGACAAGTCTTCTTTGAAACGATTCAATGGATGTCCGCTTAGATAAAATCCGATCAATTCCCGTTCTTTATTTAACCGTTCTATGCTGCTCCATCGCTCAACCGGCTTTAGTTTCGGTTCCTGTAACACTCCACCGCCACCTGAACCTCCAAAAAGGTTTACCTGATTCAATCGTTTTTCTTCCTGCTTTCTGGCTGCATAAGAGAGTATATCTTCCACTCCCATCAAAAGCATGGCACGGTTTTCTTCCAGTTCATCAAAAGCTCCGGCCTGAATTAAACTTTCCAATGTTCTCCGGTTACAGATCCTTGAATCGATGCGGGAAGCGAAATCAAATACTGATTTAAACAGACCATTTTCTTCCCGTTCCTCAACAATATGAGCGATAGCTGAAGAACCGACGCCTTTTATGGCACTCATTCCATACTGTACCCGGCCTTCTTTCGCTACAAATTTACCCCGCGCAGTATTGATATTCGGAGGATCTACCTCAATGCCCATTTTCTGACATTCTTCAATAAATGACGCCACCTTTTTGATGTCATTCATATTATGACTCATTACCGCCGCCATATACTCAGCCGGATAATTGGCCTTAAAATACATGGTATGGTATGCTACTACCGAATAAGCCGCCGAGTGTGATTTATTGAAACCATAGCTCGCAAACATCTGCATCTTCTCAAAAATGCTGAGTGCCGTTTTTTCGTCCACACCATTGTTTTTGGCTCCCTCCACGAACTTCGGTTTCTCTTTCTCCATCACATCGTGCTTCTTCTTACCCATCGCACGCCGAAGAAGATCCGCACCTCCCAGTGAATATCCCGCTAATTTCTGCGCCACGTTCATGATCTGCTCCTGATAGATCATGATACCAAAGGTCGGTTCCAGAATATCCCTTACCAACTCATGATCATACTCGGCTTCCTCAATTCCCTGCTTCCTGTTAATATAATCAGGTATGAACTGCATCGGTCCGGGACGATACAATGCGTTCATTGCGATCAGATCATTGATGTTGGTCGGTTTCAGTTCTTTGAGATACTTGCGCATCCCCTCACTCTCAAACTGAAACGTTCCCAGAGTTCCACCCTTCTGATAGAGTTTGTAGGTCTTCTCATCGTCGAGTGGGATATCATCGAGATCATATTCCTTCCCGTAATTCTCCTTTACATAGCCTATGGCCGTTTTAAGGATAGACAAGGTCTTTAAACCCAGGAAGTCCATCTTCAGCATACCGGCACTCTCGATCACACTTCCATCAAACTGAGTGACCTGAAGATCGGCGTCTTTTGCAGTACTCACCGGGATATATTCGGTGAGATCATCCGGAGCAATGATAATACCTGCGGCATGAATCCCTGTATTTCTTACAGAGCCTTCCAATACGTACGCCATTTTAAGTGTTTCCGCTTCAAGACCTTCACCATCACGTATCTCACGCAATTCCGGAACTTCAGCGAAGGCATCGTCCAGCGAAGTGCCCGGTCGTTCCGGAACCAGTTTTGCGATCCGGTCGGCATCGGATAATGGCAGATCCAGCACGCGGGCCACATCACGAACCGAAGAACGTGCTGCCATGGATCCAAAAGTGATGATATGTGCCACCTGATTCTTCCCGTATTTATCCACCACGTATTCGATCACACGCTGACGTCCGTCGTCATCGAAATCAATATCAATATCCGGCATGGAGATCCGCTCCGGATTCAGGAATCGTTCAAAAAGCAGATCATACTTTAACGGATCAATATTGGTGATCCCGGTGCAATACGCTACTACCGAACCGGCAGCCGATCCCCGACCGGGGCCAACATAAACGCCCATATCCCGTGCTGCAGCAATGAAATCCTGTACAATGAGGAAATATCCCGGGAATCCCATGTCTTTTATGATCTTCAGCTCATGCTCAATCCGCTGTTTAATAGCCTCATCCATTTCAGGATAGCGGGTTTTTGCACCTTCGTATGTTAGGTGGCGCAAGTAATCGTTTTCCCCATTAAAACCTTCCGGTATGTGGAATTTCGGAAGGATCACATCCCTCTCAAGTTCAACGGGTTCGATCTTGTCTACGATCTCCTGTGTATTCGCAATGGCCTCAGGCATATCCGCAAACAGCACTTTCATGTCGTCGGTATCTTTAAAATAGAACTCCTGATTAGGGAAACCATACCGGAACTCACGACCCCGGCCTATCGGAGTGCTTTTCAGGGTACCGTCATCAATACAGATAAGTGCATCGTGGGCGTCTGCATCTTCTTTATCAATGTAGAAACAGTTATTGCTGGCAACCAGTTTTACCCCATATTTCTCCGAGAAGTGCTTAAACACTTCATTCACCCGTTTCTCCTCATCCAATCCATGATTGATCACTTCAAGGTAGAAGTCATCCCCAAATACCTCGATCCACCATTGTAGTTCTTCCTCAGCAAATTGCTCACCTTTATTAAGAACAAGATCGGCCAGCATACCACGAATACCACCACTCAGGCAGATCAGGTCTTCGCTGTGTTCTTTAATTACTTCTTTATCTACCCGGGGGAATTTGTAATAATACCCTTCAGTAAAACCCACCGAGCAGATCTTAGCTAAATTCTTATACCCATTCTGATTTTTCGCCAGAATAGGGATCTGATATCTTCGGTCGCGGTTCTCACGGGTGAATTTCTTCTGATGCCGATCATCTACCACGTATAATTCACAGCCGAGTATCGGGGTAATTTCCTGCCGGTGTGCTTCTGCTGCAAAGGCAAAAGCTCCGTACATATTTCCAAGATCGGTAAGCGCAACCGCTGGCATACCCAGCTCTTTTGCTTTTGCTACTAACTCTTTTACCCCGGCAGTGGCTTGTAAGACCGAGTATTTTGAATGGCAATGCAGATGGGTGAAGACCACATTTTCATCGAGTTTATGAAGCTGATCGTCAACTTCAATCCCCGAATCGTCCTCTTCAACTATTTCATCATCTTTTTTTTTAAAGCGGCTTGGTGAAACCAGATCAATGTAATTTTCCCTTACCATGTACGACTGCGAATGTTCGTACAACTTCGCATCCAGCGGGAAATTCACCTTAATGATTCCTAAATAAACTAATTCAAGAAAACAGCGTGCTGTAGCTTCCACATCCGCTGCTGCATCGTGGGCATCTTCAAAATCTCTGCCAAATAATTTCTTGTGTAATTCGGTCAAAGTAGGCCATTTGTATCCACCGCGACCATTAGGTATGGCACAATATTCAGTGCCTTCGTCTTTTGTATCGATCTTAGGCTTATCAATAATGGCAGATGGAATCTTCTCTCTCAGGAATTCTGCCCCCATCACCTTTTCATCGAATGAGACGTTATGACCGATCAGGAAATAGGCTTTATCCATATCCTTGCGGAACTCGTTGAGTACAAATACGAGATCATGACCTTCATCCAAAGCACGTTGAGTGGAAATACCATGGATCTTCTCGGAGTTAAACGGGATGGTGAACCCAACAGGCTTTACAATGTAATTCCCGCTACTCACTAACTTTCCGGTCTCATCGTGCAGCTGCCAGGCAAGCTGAACCAATCGGGGCCAGTTATCAAAGTCGGTTATAGGTGCGGAATAATCACGGGGTAAGCCGGTCGTTTCCGTATCAAAAATCAGATACATAGAAAAAAGTTAGAACGTGAAAAAAACTCTAAGAGCAATTGAGTTAATATAGGACACTGAGCTTTGGTAATCAGGGGAAGTTTTCCACAAATCTTCCACTAACCGGCTTATATCTCCGCTAATTTTTTTCGAAAGCAGATTTACTTTGTATACGATTACACATATTATGTACATATAATTTATTTCACCTGAAAATGAGTTCGCTTAAAGCATTTGATATAGAAAAAAGTAGTGATGATCCCGATATGTTAGGTCTTTCCCGAAAGATCGAGACGGGATTTCCATCACCTGCCGGAGACCACCTGGAAAAAGCTCTTAGTCTTGAGGAGCTGATCATACATCGACCGGCAGCAACTTTTTATGTTCGTGCAGAGGGTAATGGCATGAATAAGAGCGGCATATTTGATGGCGACATATTAGTTATCGATCGCTCAGTTAAACCCGATGATGGAAACATTGTGGTGGCAACCGTTTTTGAAGATGTCTTCATCCGAAGATTTATAAAGCGGGGGAATCAGATCTATTTAACCAGTGATGATCAAAGTCAGCCCCCGGTTCAAATTACCCGGGATACCGAATGGATGATCTGGGGTGTTGCAACTTATTTGATCCATCGATTTCGGGCCGGGTGAGAGTTCGATAGAAAATTAATCCACGCAAATGAATTCATGACAACAACCAAAAACTTCAGAGACCTGATTGTTTGGCAAAAAGCAATGCTTCTGGTTAATAAGGTGTATATAGCATCCGGACATTTTCCTGATTCAGAAAAGTATGCCTTGATCAGTCAACTCAGGAAAAGTGCTGTTTCCATACCCTCAAATATCGCTGAAAGTCATGGAAGAACCTCAGCGAAAGATCATATCCGATATCTGCACTGTGCAATAGGCTCACTGTATGAGTTGCAAACACAATTGGAGATCTCACTGATTCAGGATTATCTAAAAAAAGATATGTTTGACAATCTGTATGAAGACTGCAGAGAAATAGAGCGAATGCTTAATACAATGATCCTGAATCATACCTAGAACTCAGACCACGGTTTCATGAGTGAGCGTAATGATATTTCTAAGTCGCCGGCTTCTCTTGCCTATGCCATGGTAGACTGCAATAATTTCTATGCATCGTGTGAACGAGCTTTTGACCCGGCATTGATAGGAAAACCCATCGCTATATTGTCAAATAACGATGGCTGTGTGATCGCCCGCTCCAAGGAAGCTAAAGAGGCCGGTATACCAATGGGAGCTCCTGAATTCAAATACCGAAATGAATTCAAACAAAAGGGCGTGATCGTTCGAAGCTCCAATTATGCCTTGTATGGAGATATGAGTCACAGAGTAATGGAAACGCTCCGCCACCTTACTCACGACATCGAAGTGTACAGTATCGATGAAGCCTTCGCAGAACTATCCACCAATATGTATACTGATCTTATGGAATATGGTAAACACATCCGAAAAACCGTGTATCAATGGACCGGCATTCCGGTTTCGGTGGGTATTGCTCCAACCAAAACGCTGGCCAAGATCGCTAATCATATTGCCAAGAAGAATCCGGAATTTCATGGTGTATTCAATTTTTGTAAACACCCGGAAATTGACACCTATCTGGAACAAACTCCTGTAGAAGACATTTGGGGCATCGGTCATGGACTTACGATCCGGTTAAACCGATTCGGTATCAGAAATGCACTTCAACTAAAAAAAACCATTCACAATAAAAAATGGGTGCGAAAAACCATGGCAGTAACCGGACTGCGTACCGTATTGGAATTGAATGGATTTCCTTGTTCCGGTTTAAGTATAGGAAGGGATTCCCGAAAAGGAATACTCACCTCAAGGATGTTTGGTAAGCCACTTTTTGATCTACCGAATATTCAGGAAGCCATTGCCACATTTGCCAGTCGCGCTGCCGAAAAACTTCGGGCCCAGAATTCTGTGGCTTCCTACCTGCAGGTTACACTTATTGGCGATAAATATGAGGATATAAGAAGAAAGTATAAATTTTATGCAGGATATCCTTTAAAAGTGCCCACGGCACATACTCCAACCCTCATTCAGATCGCACAAAGGCTTTCCGCTTCAGTATATCAGCCGGGGCGCAAATACAAAAAAGCGGCTATCATGTTAACCGGAATTGTTCCTAACTCTGAGATTCAGATGGACCTTTTCGACCCCGAAAAATATACAGAAAAGCAATACCGACTCATGGAGTGCATGGATCACATAAATGCCAAATTCGGAAGAAATCATACAGCATTTGCCGCAACCGGATTACATAAAAAAGAAAACCAGCGCAATAAATGGCTGATGAATCAGAATTATCTGAGTAAACGATACACCACCCGATGGGATGAATTATTAGTGGCTAAAACAAATCACTGATTTACCCTGATTCATGATTTAAACCCTGTGAAACCGCAATCTGAGAAAAGTTTGAGTCTGTTCATTTTGTGAGGAGTGAAGACTTTTCTTGAGAGGGGTTCTATGGGTACGTATTTTCCCCTGAAATAAAACTCTTTTATGTCACTACTACTTATTTCCAAAAACAGGGATATGAATCCCTGGAAAGAAGCCATCCTCGAGACCGATCCAGATCTTGATGTGGAGATATGGCCAAGAGTTGAAAAAAATGAACGGGTTACATTTGCTGTAGTCTGGAATCAGCCACCGAATGTACTCAACAGTTACCCAAATTTAGGAGTGGTGAGTTCTTTGGGAGCAGGTGTGGATCATTTAATAAGTGATAAAACACTTCCCGAAAAGGTAAAAGTTACCCGAGTGGTGATCCCTTCACTCAAAGAGCAAATATCTGATTATGTACTGAATGCAGTTATGAATTATCGTTTCAACACTGCTACCTATGTTGATCAGAAACGAATTGGCCAGTGGAATCCGATCGATCCTATTCAAAAAGCAGATCTTACTGTTGGTGTGATGGGACTTGGCGAGATGGGTCAAAGCATTATTGAACGGTTACAACTGAATGGATATAAAGTTTTCGGTTGGTCGAGATCAGGTAGTCAGGTTGGAAACACCGTTTGTTATGGCGGGGATCAATTTGATGATTTTCTGAGACGAACTAATATTTTGGTAAATGCACTTCCTCTGACTTCTGAAACAAATGGCATCCTTGATCTGGAAGTATTCAAAAAACTAACATCACATTCCTACCTGATCAATGTTGGGCGTGGTGCTCACCTCATTGAAGAAGACCTGATCTATGCTTTAGATACGGATGCGCTACAAGGTGCATGCCTTGATGTATTTGAGGAAGAACCATTACCTACTCATCATTCGTTCTGGAATCGCCCTAAGATCATGGTTACGCCACATGTTGCTGCAATCACCGATCCAAAAGAAGCGGCAAAAGTGATCGTAGAGAATTACAAACTATCTCTTTCGGGGATGAGTTTAATGTACGAAGTGGATAGAGGAAAGGGGTACTAGGCGAATAATTTTGCTAGGGCATACCCACACCAAACAAATAGTAACCCCACGATTACCTGTCCTCCGGCATTCATCATCGCTGAGAGGATCTCCCCTTCTTTTCCGAGAATAAAAGTATCGTTTATAAAGGTAGAAAACGTTGTGAATCCGCCCAGAAATCCAACAAAGATGAACATTCGGAGTTCGATGTTCATCCACCCTTTCAGTTCGAATAGAGCCGCTAATAATCCAATGAGGAAACAACCCACAATATTTACAATGGCGATCCCGAATGGAAACTGATCATGTTTAACATAGGCTTCGATAGCAGTAGCAGCGATATACCGACTAAGTGCCCCGAAAAAGCCACCGCCACCAATTGCCAGAATTTTCCATATAGAAAGATTCATAAAACTGACCCGACACGGTCACTAAACGTTGATCTCGTGAACCCAATCGTAACGGTCTTCCACTTTACCATACTGAATTCCTGTGATCTCATCGAACATTCGTTTGGCAAAATCACCGATCTTACCATTTCCGATCTCCAGCGTTTTGCCGTTATGCTCGATCTTACCCACCGGAGAGATCACTGCGGCAGTTCCTGAACCGAAGATCTCCGTCAATTCCCCGTTTTCTGAAGCTTCAAAGATCTCATCGATACTTACTTTGCGTTCTTCCACTTTATATCCCCAGTCTTTGGCGATCTGAATTACCGAATCGCGGGTTACACCCGAAAGTACAGAACCAGTTAACATTGGTGTGATAAGAGTATCTCCTTTCAGGAAATGAATATTCATGGTTCCTACTTCTTCGATATACTTACCCTCGATAGCGTCGAGCCAAAGTACCTGTGTGTAGCCTCGCTCCTGTGCCTTTTTTGCCGGAAGGAAACTTGCAGCGTAATTCCCCGCTGTCTTGGCTTCACCGGTTCCGCCTTTCACCGCACGAACATATCCATCAGGGGTGGTGAGAGAAACAGGATTAAATCCTTCTGCATAATAGGCCCCGACCGGAGAAGTTATGATATAATATTTGTACTCGTCAGAAACACGGGCCGCCAGATAATCCTCGCTGGCAAAAATGAATGGACGAATATACAGGGCTGTGCCTGATTCTTGCGGGATCCAGGCTTTATCAAGTTTAATGAGCGTTTCAATTGCGCCAATGAACGTCTCGTAATCCGTCTCCGGGATTACCATACGGCGGCATGACCGGTTAAAGCGAGCGTGGTGCATCTTTGGTCGGAATAAATGAACGGTGTTCTCATCCACATAAAATGCTTTCATGCCTTCAAACACAGCCTGACCATAGTGCAATGCATTCATTGCCGGAGTAATCTGAACAGGCCCAAAAGGTTTAACTACAGGTTCTGCCCATGCCCCGTCTTTGTACTCCATTTCAAACATATGATCGCAGAACATGCGACCAAATTGCAGATTAGAGAAATCAACTTCGTGAACCCGGCTTGTGCTTACCTGTTCTATTTTGATGTCGGTTTTCGCCAGTGTTTCGTTCATAATACATGCCAATTCAAACGTTCGTAACTGTAAGTGAGAACCCGATAGTTAATAGTTTTATGTACTAAATATCAACCCGTACTTTGCATTGCCGCTGCAATTCCATTGATATTCAGAAATATTAATTCTGTGAGTTCTTCTTTCTCCTTTTCATCCGTCACCTCTTCCCATCTTTTCAGTAACTCTGCCTGCATAATGTTTAGCGGATACGTGAATGGATTTCGGAATAAAATAGAGTGCTGAATTACTTTATTATGCCCGAGAATATCCTCATAACCTGTCATTGCAGTGATATTCTTTATAGCCAGATCCAGATCAGTCTGAATTCTGTTATGGAATTCCATATCTCTACCTGTATTGTAGATCTCAGAAGTAGCAAGATGGGTACGGGCAATTTCGCGCTGAGAATTATTCATCACCGTATGGAAGAATGTCCACTCCTTATGCCAGCGACCGATCACTTCTTTCGCATTCGGATATTTTTCGATCACTTGCTCCAGTCCTTTTCCAATGCCATACCAACCAGGTACATTATAACGCACCTGTGTCCAGGCAAATACCCATGGGATGGCTCTGAGATCTTCAAACTGCAGTTTACCGGTCTTCTTTCTGGAAACCGGCCTCGATGCGATCGGTAACTTTCCGATGTGTTCTATGGGAGTGATATGGTAATACCAATCCCAGAAATTTTCGTCATCGATCAGGCTACGATAAGAATCCATGGTGATGTGTGCCAATTCCTGCATCATATCCCACTCATCATCTTTATCAGTGAGATAGCCGGGCTTGTTATTCTGACTCATCGTGACCTGTACCATGGCGTTTACCAACTGCTCCAAATGGCGATGAGCAATACTTGCCAGAGAATACCGGAACGAGATCACTTCTCCCTGTTCTGTAAACCGGATCCGCCCATTATTGCTGACATCCGGCATGGCAATGATGGCTTTATTCGACTGGCCTCCACCCCGACCAACGGTACCGCCTCGACCGTGGAACAACCGGAAGTCAATTCCATATTTTCTGCAAACCATTCCCAGATCGTACTGAGCTTTATTCAGCGCCCAGTTAGCCATCCAGTAACCACCATCTTTGTTACTATCAGAATAACCCAACATGATCTCCTGGAAATTTCCGCGCGACTCTATATGTTTACTGAACAAAGAATCTTCAAAAATCTGAGCCATCAGATCTTTGGATGCTTCAAGATCACTAATGGTTTCAAAAAGTGGTACAACATCTAACGGACTGTCAACACCATGTTCGCTGAGTTTCCATAAGCCTAACTCTTTGGCTATAAGAAGAACTTCCAGCATATCACTTACGCCGTGAGTCATACTAATGATGTAGCTGCCAAAGGTGTTTTTATCCAATTGCAGCATATCACGGATCTCTTCAAAAACGGTAAGAACTTTCTTTGAAACCTCCGTACGTTCGCTGTTAAACGGACTTAATGGTCGCGGATTCTGTAGTTCTTTCTTTAACAGAGCGATCTTATCCTCTTCCGATAATTCCGAGTAATTATCCAGCACATTTCCTTTACTCAGTAATTCTTCTACGGTTTCTTCATGTAACCGGCTATGCTGACGAATATCTAATGCCGTTAAGTGGAATCCGAAGGTCTTTGCACAAAAGATCAGATCCTGCAGTCGACCCTGCTCGCTCAATCCTTTAAGGTCGTGGTCGATCAGACTTTCTCTGATGAGCTCCAGATCGTGGATAAAATCTTCCGAAGTATATTTTTCAGCCACTTTCAGGATCTCTTCCTTTCCCTTATCCAGCGCTTTTAGTTGTTCATTGATGTATTGCATCATATGAGTGATCTTGCGACGATAGGGCTCTCTCTGGTATCGACGTTCAAACAATTCACTCAGTGGATTCTTAGTTTCTTCGTCATGTAAAGAATCGCGTAGTCGGTCTGAAATATCTGTCTCTTTGTATGAAATACTCAGATACCTGCGAAGATGATCCAGCTTTTGTAAATACATCTTTAGCGCAGTCTTTCGCTGTTCAATAACGGTACGCCACGTTACCGAAGACGTAACATTGGGATTTCCGTCTCTGTCGGAACCTATCCATGAACGATATTTCAATACGATCGGAAGATCGTCTGCTGCTTCTCCGTAATACGTTTCCAGAGCCATACGAATATCTCGGTACAAAGTCGGGATCACATCCCAGATGGTATTCGTAAAAAAGAACAAGCCATTCTCCACTTCATCTTCCACCGACATACGCTCGGCACGTACTTCATCCGTCATTAGAAGTAATTTCAATTGATTCAGGATCTCTTTTTTGATGTATTTGATCTCCTCAGTGGTGTGGCGCTCATTACCCAGACAACTCAGCATTTCACTGATCTCATGCTGCTTGGTTAAAATACTACGGCGGCGTGCTTCAGTAGGATGTGCCGTAATGGTTGGCTGAATATCCATCGTTTCAAAAACATTCAAGGCCTGCTCCAAAGAATAACCGGCTTCTTTCATTCTGTGTACTGCCTCGAGAATACTTTCGTTTCTTGGTTTCTCCGGAGTCTCATCGAATTCCCGCTCCCGATTTATGCGACTGATCTCATGTTGCTCCAATGAGTTAATGAGATGAAAAAAGGTGGTGTATATCCTTAAAAATTCACGGATCTGATCCCCTTCTAACTCCTGTAACCGATCCTCGATTTCTTTTAAGACCGAATCATCGCCTTCTTCTAAAGCTTTTTTGCTTAAAACAGGCAATTCGCCAAGTAACTGAATACACTCTTCCCCGGCCCGTTCAATACTCAGTTCTTCTAGTAACTGAGTGAGTGTAGTGATATGTTTTGCCAGATTTTCACTTATCTGACTGCTTTCTGCTAATTCTCTTACAGTTTTTTCCCAATGCATTCTTTAATACTTCGATATTATTATGTAAATGGAGTGAATCAATAATGTAACTAATAATTCACAGCAATTAGTAATTCGATTAGTAACTTAATAAAGCAATAATCCTTAGTACCCTTATGACCAAGAAGTTACGATGCCTTTGGGCCACCGATAAACCCGAATACTATACTCTATACCACGATACCGAGTGGGGAGTTCCGGTTCATGATGATAAAACACATTTCGAGTTTCTTATTCTCGAAGGTGCACAAGCCGGATTAAGCTGGGATACAGTGCTTAAAAAAAGAGAGGGATACCGAACTGCATTCGCCGATTTTGAAGTGGAAAAAGTTGCTGCATTTGATGAGGATAAGATCCTGCAATTACTTCAGTTTGAAGGAATAATCCGCAATAAACTTAAAGTTCGCGGTGCTGTGACCAATGCTCAAAAATTCATTGAAGTACAGCAGGAATTCGGCAGTTTCGACGATTATATATGGTCATTTGTAGATGGTAAACCCATCCTGAATTCGTGGAAGAGCATGTCTGAAGTCCCCGCTACTTCAGCTGAATCAGATGCACTGAGTAAAGATCTGAAAAAGCGGGGATTCAAATTTGTAGGCAGTACCATCATGTATGCCCATATGCAGGCCTGCGGGCTGGTAAATGATCATACCACAGATTGCTTCAGATACGATCAGGTATAACCATTAACTGATATTGGTGTACAGAATAAAAATACCCATGAGAATGAGGAAAAAACCAAATCCGCGTTTAAGGGTAGTTTGAGGGATCTTCTTACTCAGCTTGTTGCCAACATAGCTACCAACAATACCGATCAGAGCAAAAATACCAACCAATTCCCAATTAACCTGCAAATGTTCGCTTTCTAAAACGTCAAGGTATTTATAGAAACCCATCATGCTTTTAGCTGCAATGATGAATAAACTGGTGCCAACGGCAATTCGCATATCTAATCCGCCCAGCAGAACGAGAGCCGGAATGATCAGAAATCCTCCGCCAACACCTACCAGTCCGGTTAACACACCAACGATCAGTCCTTCTCCAACTAACAGCCAGATGGGAGCACGTTTGTGTTCTTTAACTTCTTCCAGATCAGATCGCTTGCCTTTGATCATGAAGTAAGCAGCCAGCAACATAACCACTCCAAATATCAGCAACTGCGTAGTTCCTGATATGTAGGCAGAAATAGCTGCACCGCCATATGTTCCGATCATTCCGGGAATTCCAAAGAAGAACACACTTTTCCAATCCACTTCTTTCTGAACAGCATAGGGAAGCGCCCCGACAAGGCTGATTCCGGCTACAATTCCCAAAGATTCGGCAATAGCTACCTTGTCCGGTTCTCCTACCAGATAAACTAAAACCGGCACGGTTAAAATAGACCCACCGGAGCCCAAGAGCCCCAGTGAAAGTCCAATTAAAAGCGCGCCTAATAAGGCGAGTAACATTTATTCAGCTCCGGCCAATAAATGCTCTTTTGCTAACCATGGTGCCACATCATCTACTACCAGCAGCACTTCAAAGCCCTTGCTGTTCAGCAGACCCGCAGCATAAGATGAGCGAACCCCTGTCTGGCAGTGAACGATGAGTGGTTTATCCGTTGGAACCTCATCAATTCGTGCTAACAGTCGGGTGTGCGCAATGTTAATTGCATCGGGATGGTGACCAAGGTCATATTCGGTTTTCTTACGTACATCAAGAATATGATAATCACCTGTTGCCACCAGTTTCATCACATCATCAATTTTCAGAACCGGAGTTTCAACAAGATCGCTGTATCCTTCCAGATCCTGTGGAGTGATGTATCCTTTAACGTTGTCCAAACCAATTCTGATCAGGTCAACAACTGCTTCATCCACTTTATCTTCTTCAACTACCAGATATATATCCTGATCTTCGGTTACATAAGATCCTACAACCGTGTTGAATTCTTTCGCCATTGGAGCGAAAAGAGATCCTTTAAGATGACCGGATACATATGTTTCGCGATCACGGGAATCAACCAACACAGCATTATCTGCATTTGATTTTTCAACGATCTCAGCCACAGTTAGTTTAGTTGGCGATGGCATTTCTCCCAGAACGTTAGGACCGATCTTGTTATCCCGTTTCATTCTGGCAAAATACATGGGGGGCTCTGGCTGACCATCGAGAATAAAGTTCACAAAATCCTGTTCGGATGTTGCTGCTTTGATGGAATTGTTAAATCGTTTTTCGTAGCCCACAGTTGAATCCGGTACCGCACCTAATGCTTTTCCACAAGCACTTCCGGCACCATGACCAGGCCATACCTGCAGGTAGTCGGGAAGCTCGTTGAAGCGATCCAGTGATTTGTAAAGGATTTTTGCTGAACCCTCCATTACACCTGCCTGACCGGCTGCGGTTTCAAGAAGATCCGGACGACCTACGTCGCCTACAAATACGAAGTCACCACTACAAATACCCATTGGCTCGGTAGTAGTCGCTCCGTCAGTTACCAGGTAACTTAAATGCTCAGGTGTGTGCCCGGGGCTGTATACTGCTTTAAAAATGATGTTTCCGATCTTAAACTCGTCTCCATCTTTTAGCAGCTGATAGTTATAATCGCTGTTGATCGCCCACTCATATTTCCAGTCAGCATCACCTTCGTCAGAAACGTAGACTTTAACGCCTTTTTCAGCGAATTCACGCAGACCTGAAATGTAATCAGCATGGATATGAGTATCGGCAGCTGCCACAATTTTGAGATTGTTCTTAGCGGCTAATTCTTCATATCGCTGTATGTCGCGCATGGGGTCAATAACAATAGCTTCGCCGGATTTCTGACATCCGATCACGTAAGCATACTGCGCTAGTTTTTCTTCGAATATTTGCTCAAAAAACATCTTGTTATAATAATTATTAGTTGTTGTTTAGTGTTTTAATTTCGCCTGAAATCTTCCGTAGAGAGCAGCTCCAACCATTGCTCCGACCAACGGAATAAAATAGATCGGATATCCTGCTCCGATCAATGCATATAAGGGTCCGGGACAAGCGCCCGTGCAGGCCCAACCCAGCCCGAATATTAATCCTCCGGCCACATATCTGAAAGAGACACTGTTATCTTTTTCAGTGATCTCGATCTGATTACCGGACAGATCGTTTAATTCAAATCTTTTAATTAACTGAATGGCTATAAAGCCCGTGAGTATTGCCGTTGCAAAAACTCCATACATGTGAATGGAATCGAACAGGAACATTTCCTGAATACGAAACCATGAAATCACTTCCGACTTAACCAATACAAACCCAAAGAATATTCCACTAAATATAAATCTCATTTTCACTTAATTGATGATGAATGGTATGATGAAATAGGTGGTGATCATTCCACCTGCAAAGAAAGAAACCGTGGCAATGAGCGAAGCTTTTTGCAGATTCGCCATTCCGGTTATCCCATGCCCTGCGGTACAGCCACTGGCGTACCGGGTTCCAAAACCAATCATAATTCCACCAATTATCATAAATGAGATTCCTTGCAGCGTCAATACATTATTCCATGTAAAGAGCTCTTTGGGAACAAATCCTGAAAAATCGGTAATTCCGTAGCCCTTCAGTGTTTGAATGGTGGAAGTTGCCAGATCAATATGATAATTGTCCGGTATTGTGAATTGCGCAAGTATACCCCCAAGCAGGATTCCAAGCGCAAACTTTAGGTTCCATCCACCTTTCTCTTTCCAGTCATAATTAAAGTAAGGGATGCTTTTGGGCAACACTGTTGCACATGCATGCCTGAAACTGGATGAAATACCAAAGGCTTTATTTCCAATTACATATAGCAACGGTACCATGAGCCCGATGAGAGGCCCGGCGATGTACCATGCTAGTGGTTTATTCAATATGTCAAATATCATTTTTTACTTGAGTGAGTTTATGAATTGCTGTAAACTTGTTACAACATATTATAACAAGACGCTTTTAGTGAGCTATTATTAAGAAACAAATGATAAACAATAGCATTCCAAGACACCAACAAATTGCGGATCAGCTAAGGGATGAGATCCAGCGAGAAGTATTTTTACCCGGTGATAAACTCCCTTCTGAGAAACGATTATGTGATTATTTTTCGGTTAGTCGTATCACCGTGCGACAGGCTCTGAAAACCCTTGAGAACGAAGGGTTAATCTTTAAAAAACAAGGGTTAGGAGCTTTTGTGAGCGAGCAAAAGATCGGTCCTCATCTGGTGCAGCTCACCGATTTTAATGAAGATATGAGACGGGCAGGCTACACAAGTACTTCGAAGTTACTGAAGTTCAAAAAAGTGGATGCGGAGGATGACATAAATGCCAGTTTGGGGATCCCTCCCTCTTCCATGCTCATCCGGGTAGACAGGGTGCGATTTGGCAACGGAACACCTGTTGCACTTGATATAACATGGCTGCCTGCGAGTTATGGTCAGCTCCTGCTCGACGAAGATCTTTCTAATAAAACCATTTATCAGGTGCTCGAAGAAAAATACTCCATACCCATTATCGGAGGTAAATATAAATTCACTGCGGCCGCGGCAACACCGTACATCGCGAAGCATTTACAGATCGAAGAAGGCACCCCCTTGCTCGAGATCGACCGGTGCTCTAAAACCACCGCTGATAAAAAAGTGTATTATCAATGCAGGTATCTCAATCCGGAACTGATATCCTATTCCATTGAACTCAGCAGAAACGATGAATCGGACGAATCGAGTAAGGATGGACTCCCTTTAAAGCAGTTTGCTCCCAAATTTAATTTTTAAGTGCCAAAAAAATAACGTTTGTTAATTGAGTGCCGATAAGCATCTAAAAGCATTTAATTAAACGTTTGGTTTACTATGGAAGTTTGGGATAACGAATACCCTGATTCTTCAGAATACACACATTTTTATACTCCATACATTGAGTTAGTTGAAAAGGGAAATATCATTTCAACACTAAGTACTCAGATGCATGAATTATTTACGCTCATTAATTCGGTACCTGCAGAACGTGCTTTCTATGCCTACGAAATGGGCAAATGGACGCTTAAAGAAGTGATCGGCCACATGATTGAAACGGAACGTGTATTCTCTTACCGGGCGCTTGCTATCAGCCGGGGAGAAAAACAGTCCCTGCCCGGAATGGATCAGAATGAGTATATGGTGGGTAATAACTACAACAAACGAACCCTCTCAAATTTGAGTAACGAATTTTTAGCCGTTCGTGTCGCTACCATTCATCTGTTATCCAATATGACCAAGGATATGATCAATATGAGTGGGGAAGCGAACTCGACCAAAGTCACAGTGCGGGCAATTGCACATATTATCGCAGGGCATGAGCAGCATCATGTGAATATCATAAAAGAAAGATATCTGAATTAAACCATCAGGCAACCGCTGCCTGTTTCCCAATTCCGGCAGTTATGATTTTTGACGTAAGATCGTCCTCATCGGATATCTCCGGCAACGATAAGACGGTGCCATTTTTTATCCAATCTCGTATCGTTTTCGGAAAATTTTTATCTACATCATAAACGATTCTTCCGCCAAACTCTTCGAGTGCCGCTGCATTACTCAATTGTTCATATTGATTTTTGATCGGGATAGTGAGTAGTTTTTTACCCAGATACATCGCTTCCGAGGTTGTTTCAAATCCTGTAGATGAGATTATGCCCTCACAACTTTCAAAGCTTTCCAGAAAAGTATCTTTACCCACCGGCCGCACCCACACATTATCTTTTTGGTATGCCGATGAAATTCCCGGGGTAAATATATGAAACTCGATATCGTTCACTTTAGCAAAATGAGTTACCAATACCTCATGATCAAAGGCCGGTAAATATACGGTTACATGACCTTCTGAATAAGGATTCAGCTCTTTTATCTGCTTGCGGATGATCGGAGGTTCGATGAAGTGATCATACCGTTTGTAATGCGACCCAACCGCATCAGTGATCGGAGCAAAATGTCTCATTACCCCTTCAGCAACTAATGATTTTCTCTTAGGTCTGGGGACATTAGCGGACAAAAATGAAGCCTGATGTGAGATCCCGACACATGGTTTACCTGCCGCCTGGGCTGCCCATGCCGTAACCGGTTCAAAATCATTCACTACAAAATCATACTCTCTAACCGGAACCGATTGAATATCCTGAATCAATTTAACCGGATTTAGGTTTTTCGCAGTCTCAAACAGATCTACACTTCCTTTGCTGTCGTATGTTAAGCTAATGCCCCGTGCTTTATAGGCAACTGAGCCATCCAGATCCATATGAAAATTATATCCGCTTATGAGCACATCAACATCCGCTACCTCTCTTAATTTTGGTAATACTACCCGTGCTCTGCTGATGTGACCGTGTCCCGTTCCCTGCACTCCGTATAAGATCCTCATCCGTTCATCACTTTGGCATTATTGGTGTGTGCCTGCATCAGCTGGGTGATGCGGGGACTTCCTTTTAAGGCATCATCATCCTCGTATCTGTACAGATTCCATTCATATCCGTCATACTCAAGGCAGGTTAGATTTTCGATCCAGTCGCCGGAGTTCAGATAGATCACCGAACCTTTTTCATTTTCATAGCCGCGGATCTTTGGCTGATGAATATGTCCGCACACCACATAGTCGTAGCCTTCATCAATGGCCAGTTCCATGGCGGTCACCTCAAAATCATCAATAAAATTCACCGCTGTCTTTACACTGTTTTTGATCTTCTTTGACAGTGATAATTTTCCAAAACCCATTCTTACAGAAATGTTATTCACCCAGCGGTTCAGCAATATCAGCATCTCGTAGCCGTGGCCGCCTAGTTTTGCCAGCCATTTAGAGTATTTCATGGTCACATCAAAAATATCCCCATGAAAGAACCAGACCTTTTCCCCATTTAATTCTAATACCAGCTTATCACGTATAAACAGTGGACCGAGTTGTAAACTCGAGATCTTTCGCAGCGTTTCGTCATGGTTACCGGTGAGATAAAAGATATCCACTCCATTCGTCATCATGGTGATCAGCGTTCTGATGACATGCATGTGTGCTTCCGGCCAGTAATATTTTTTAAACTGCCACATGTCGATGAAGTCACCATTCAGGATAATGCGTTTGGGTTCTATCGAATTGAGATATTGAACCAATTCCACAGCATGGCATCCCACAGTTCCTAGGTGTACATCAGAAATAACAACGGTATCGAGAGGTCTTTTCATAGCCTGTTTTTGATGATTTAATCAAAGATGCGAATACAGTGTTACCAGTGATTAGCTTAACTGTTACTATTTGGTAACTTACCTGTTAAGAAACTGTTACCGGGATGGGTAGGATCAGATCAACTGGAATACATTTCGGTTACCTGTTTGAAATCCTTACTTTGTGCCAGGCTGAATAAATCGTTGATTATCTTATCATGAAACGAACATCTGTACAAATCATCTCCATTGTTTTGATCCTTTTTTCAGGCGGAGTACTTCTTTCGTTGGCCTGTCAGGATGTTTTTCTGAATGAGCAAAGCGGCGGTACTACCATTTGGATCGAACAGGCCTCGGCTCCCCATCAATGTATTCCACTCACCTTCCACAGTGAAGAAGAAGCCGTTCAGCAACTGAAGGCTAATAATATCCGGGTTTTCTCAAGTGATACCCGTTCAGCCTTTGCCGTTTGTAGAGCATGTTCCTGCCCGACCGGCACGGTATATCTGGCCCTTATCTACGAAGAACAATTGGGTCAGGCTGAGCAATTGGGCTGGGTTCGTTCGGAGTCTCAATCCACTTCTGAAGAATAATTGACTCTGCACTTCCTTCCGCTCTTTTCTATATTCCGCAAAAAAGCACGCTTCCTATGACCAGAGAAGAAATCATTCAGTTGATCAAAGAGTTAGATGTTCGATTTATCCGTTTTGGGGTGTTTGATATCGACGGGGTGTTACGGGGAAAGCTGATCAGTACCCAAAAATTCCTGAAAGCTATTGAGAATCATATTGGGTTTTGTAATGTGATCTTTGGCTGGGATGTAAACGACGCATGCTATGATAATACCCTTGTAAGTGGCTGGCACACCGGTTATCCGGATGCATTCTCTACCATCGATCCCAACAGCTTTCGTAAGATTCCGTGGAATGACGGGCGCCCTTTCTTTTTGGGTGATTTCTCAGATTCACCAACCATGGCTGAAGTTTGCCCAAGATCGATCCTCAAAAAGGTGATCAAAGAAGTGGAACAAATGGGATTCCATCCAAAATTTTCGGCCGAGTTCGAATGGTTCAATTTTCTTGAAACTCCGGCATCGTTACAACAGAAAGACTTCAGCGATCTGACCCCGCTTACTCCCGGTATGTTTGGGTATTCCGTGCTCCGGACCTCTCAGAATCAGGATTATATTGATGATCTGGTCGATCAACTCTACGATTTCGGAATACATCTCGAGGGAATACACACCGAGACCGGAAGCGGTGTATATGAGGCCGCCATCACCTATTCTGATATTCTGGATGCTGCAGATAATGCCGCTTTGTTTAAGACCTCTGTAAAAGAGATCGCCTCCCGGCATGAGATCACAGCCACGTTTATGGCAAAATGGAGCCTGGAATTTCCCGGATGCAGTGGCCATATCCATCAAAGTCTGTGGGATCAGGAAGGTAACAACCTTTTCACAGATGCGTCCAAAGAATTTGGTATGAGCTCTCTGGCACAGCACTATCTGGCCGGCCAGTTATATGCTCTCCCTTACCTTTTACCGATGTTTGCTCCCACTACGAACAGCTACAAACGGTACGTTGAGGGCTCATGGGCGGCCACTACAAAAAGCTGGGGCATTGAAAACCGAACAACCGCTTTCCGGTTCATCAATCAAAATGCCGGGTCAACCAGAATTGAAAATCGTGTACCCGGTGCTGATGCCAACCCCTATCTGAGTATGGCTGCTTCGCTGGCTGCCGGTTTGTACGGTATCAAAAATGAGCTCGCGCTTGAACAACCTCCAACAAAAGGAAATGCATACGCGGATTCAAGCCTAGAACAATTACCCAAAGATCTGAGCTCTGCAACCAAGGCAATGAAAGAACATAGATTGGCCGCGGAATTATTTGGTGCTACCTTTGCTGATCATTTTATCAAAACCCGGGAATGGGAACTTACTCAACTCGACTCCTCAGACATGAAACAAGAATTAAAACGTTATTTCGAGATCATCTAACCCGTGTATATGTCATTTATTGATTTTAACGAAATAGTGCGGCAAGCCTGGGAAGAATATGATCCCAGCCGCGAGATCGTCCGCATCGAAGACATCAGTGCAAAGGTGTCAACTAACCACGTGTATCGCATCACATTGAAGGATCACAATTTCATTGTGGCCAAACTCTCCTATTTTGGCAAATACGAACACTTTGTGGAAGATCATACCATCATCAACTCGTTGTCTAATAACCTTCCCGATCCGTACGAGAATTTTCTGGCACGATCGTTAATGAAAGGGAATCAATTGTTTGTTCATCGGTATAAAGATGATGTGATCGATGCCTGGGTGGTGTTCTATCGCCCCATTAAGATCAGAAATAAATTACCGCGCCGGTTAAATGAGGATCAGATCGTAAAACTGGGACGCGAGATCGCTCGTTTCCATAAAGCCTGCGATACGGTTCGCCATACTTTACCTCCATCCGCCAAAACCATGAATGTGGATATAGACGGCTTACTCGAGACGCTGGACACCAGCGATGGCAAGTTCGAATATGGATTGTACATGGACATGATCTATCAGCAATGCCGGGAGTTCAAAGATAATTACAAAGCGCTGGATGCAGACAGTTTACAGGCCATACCGGTATTTGTGGACTGGAACATCGGGAATTTCTCCGTTACCAATTCGTTTCGCCTGTTTTCGAGATGGGATTATGATTGGTTCAGAATGAGTTCCCGCATCATGGATTTCTATTTCTTCAGCCGTGTGGTTTCTGATGCCGGCGACCGCACCATCTTCACGTATAACATCGATGTACTTATGCACGATCGCTTCCTCCTTTTTCTGAAATCCTATCACGAAGTATTTCCGCTCACCGAGCAGGAGATCCTTTTATTACGCGAAACGTATCGCTTTTTCTTACTCACCTACGTGGTAAAATACGGACGTTATTTCTTTCACGAGATCTTTGCGACCAAGCTTCAGAAAGATACTTTCGAACTGCATTTACCTTCGGTTGATACCGACTTTAACCCCAAACCACTCCTCGAAGCCCTCAACTTATGAGCTACCCCTCATTCTACGATATTGCCAAAGACTTCCGTGTGATCATGCTCGATTCCTACGGTGTAGTAAAGAATCATAAAGGTTTGATCGATGGGGTTAAGAGCACCATCGACTGGATCAAGAAAGAAGGAAAAACCTTTCGACTGCTCACCAACGATGCCTCCAGAAGTCAGCAACAACAACAGGAAAGCCTGGCCCGGCTGGGACTGGACAATATCGATCTGCATGAGATCATAACATCCGGCATGATGGCCAAGCAATTCCTGGAACAAAAGATCCGCTCCGGAAAAATTGCGTACTTAGGCACTGAAAATTCAGCTGAGTATATTTTACAATCCGGTTTAGAGCATATTGCAGTTTGTGATGTGGATCTGGAGGATATCGAAGATATTTCTGCTTTTGTATTTCTGGATGATGAAGGCTTTGACTGGAATACCGACATCAATAAAACAGTGAATCTGTTGCGAAAGAAAACCATGCCGGTAATTCTGGCCAATTCAGATAAATACTATCCCGTCTCAAAGCATGATGTGGCCGTTGCAACCGGTGGTATTGCCAAACTGGTTGAAAGTATGTTGCATAAAAAGTTCATCCATTTTGGGAAACCGGATTCTCAGATGTTCATGTATGCCTACGAAGGGTTGATCGATGAATTGGGTTTTGTGGATAAGCAGGACATTCTGATGGTGGGCGATACTCTGGAAACTGATATTCTCGGTGGTAATAAATTCGGGGTTAAGACCACCCTCGTTCTGTCAGGAAATACACGGGAAGCAACCGTAGACCTGAATATCAATTCCTCCGGTATCATTCCTGATTTCATTTGTCCCTCTATCGTTGATTAGCATTTTTTGCTGAAATTTATTTTTTTCATAGAGTTGAATAAATCCTCTAGCTATGAAACAAGTACATGTATTAGCAAAACCCGCTTTTCTGATCTGGTTGGTGCTCCTGTATGGCATTTTTTCCGTAGCCTTTACCATTTATTCCTATCTGCATGCCGAATTCATTCAGGCAGGTATTCAGGCGGTGCTGAGTATTCTGAGCGTGAGTCAGTACATCTACCTGAAGAGCTACAACAAATATTTTATCCGTAAAGTGGACGATCGGCTGGAATGGAAAATACCGGGAATGGATGATCAGAGATCGGTTCTCCTTTCCGGGATCCTTACTTTTGAGGCCGACTGGCGGGGGATTCAGATCAGCACAGCCTCCGATCACTTTGAGATCTCATTCAAAGAACTCGAATGGAAAGAAACTAAGCTGATCAGAGAAACTTTTAAGGAATTTACTGCTCAGGGTTAGCCAATCTCAGCATCAGGATCGCTGCCCGTTTAATCTGTAGCGGTAACGAATTCAGATATCCCTTTTCACGGATGGTATGACCTTCGGTTCCACTCATACCCAATCCGTCCAATGCCATTTCCACATATTCGGCAGTAAACGATACATCGGCTGCACCGGCTCTCAATGGATTAACAGCCTCTACCTTTCCAAATCCCAGATCTTCAGAAACCTCGCTGTACAGGACTAAGAGCTCTTTATTTCCCTCGGTGGGAGCCATGGGAGGATATCCCTCACTGAACTCAATAGTTGCAGAGGTATGGGGATAATTACGGCTCACAATTTCTTCCATCTTTTGTTTCACCCGTTCCACCTGCTCTATTGAAATCCCTCTGATATCGCCGGTAACAATGGCCTTTTCCGCAACAATATTTGATTTACCAAAAGCAGTACCGGTGTTTGTATAGGCATCGTCTTCAACTTGGGTTCCGCCCAGAATTCTACCGGGATTAAAGGTCAGAAATTCCTCCGATCTTAATTCTTCGTAAAAATCGGTGAGTATTCTTGCCGCTTCATAAATGGCTCCGGCTCCGATATCTTCTCTGAACACCTGTGATGAATGTGCCGGTTTACCGGTTACCGTCAATGTCCACCCAATAGATCCGCGACGCGCTACATTGGCTGTTTGCCATTTTCCATCTCCGTTCTCAAACCCAAGTGCAACATCGGCATATTTAGCCGCATCGATCAGCGCTTTTTTTGAAAGTGATAGGGGCCGACCGCTTAATTCCTCGTCTCCGGTCATCACTACGGTTACATCCAGTAATTCCAGATCATCGGTCTGTTTAAGCGCCCGTACTGCTTCCAGCATAATAATATTCCCGCCCTTCATATCGGCAATTCCGGGTCCTCCGGCCAGCGTGTCATTCATCATGTTATAGGTCTGAAACGGACTGTCCGGCTCAAACACTGTGTCCAAATGACCAATGAGTAATAGTTTCTTAACGGCTCTTTCCCCTTTATAACGGGCCACCACATGACCGGCCCGATTGAATTCCTCTCCCGGGATCCACTCTGTTTCAAAACCGACCTCATCAAAAGCCTGCATCATTACCTCTCCTACTGCCTGTACTCCTTCAAAATTCATAGTGCCACTATTCATATTCACAACTTTTTCCAACAATGTAAGTGCAGCAGGGGTCTGTTGATCCACGATCTTTACGATCTTCTGCTCCTTTTCAGATAATTGAGCAAAGGAAATTCCCTGAAGTACAAGCAACATGATTACGATAAATGGAAAAGATCTTAATAAAAGACAGCGCATTTTTTATGGAATTTTGATGGTTTTTGAGAGAGGTTGAACAATAATGAGAGAATGCTTTTATATCTGTAAAATATTCACATATTTTGGAGAAAACACCTTACCGTAATAATCACAAATATGCTCAAATATTTCAGCATTTTACTGCTCTCAATTCTCGCACTTTCAACATCAAACGCACAGGAAATAAACAAAGCTCTGATCGCCGAGATCCAGCATTATCAGGATAGTCTGGAAAACGATTTCTGGAACCCTGAGCTATCTCCCCTTCGAAAAAAAGACTTTGAAAATTTTGAAGGACTCGACTTCTTCCCAATCGATACCGACTATTATATCGTGGCAGATTTTGTAAGAACCCCGGGCGAAGAACCATTCGAAATGCCCACGACCCGAAAGCGGGTAGAACAGCCGATCTATGAGAAATATGGAGAAGTTCACTTTACCTTAAACGGTCAGGAGATCAAACTTCCGGTGTATCAGAGTCATTCCCTGCGGGAGGATGAAGAATGGAAAAACTATCTGTTCCTTCCTTTCAAAGATGCGACCAATGGCAAGATCACCTACGGCGGTGGCCGTTATCTGGAATTGTGGTACACCGGCGGAGATACCATCGTGGTGGACTTTAACAGAGCCTACAATCCCTACTGTGCCTACAATTACAATTATTCCTGCCCGATCGTACCAAAAGCGAATTGGCTGGATATCCCTATAGAAGCAGGAGAACGAAAATTTAAACACTAACAGAATATTAGAAGATCCGGTGATCGGAATCTTAGTTGATGCCGTTCTGTTGGATATAATTGCTGCATTTTTAACAATTCACCCTCTACTTATGATATACAATACGCTAGGAAATACCGGATTATTAGTATCAGAATTATGCTTTGGCACCATGACCTTTGGCGGAGACGGATACTGGAAAGCGATAGGTGAACAACCTCAGGATGTGGCCGACGCTCTGATCAAACAATCGGTTGAGGGAGGCATCAATTTTATTGATACTGCAAATATCTATTCTTATGGAATGTCTGAGGAAATTCTGGGAAACAGCATCAGAAACCTGGAACTGGATCGTGATGAACTTGTGATCGCTACTAAAGTGCGGGGGATGATGGGACCTCAGCCTAATAATCAGGGACTCTCACGCTATCATATTTTCAATTCTATGGAAAAGAGTCTGGACCGGTTACAACTCGATCATGTTGACTTGCTTTACGTACATGGTGTGGATTCCATCACTCCTGTGAAAGAGATCATGAGAACGCTAAATGATCTGGTAGAAGCCGGATATACCCGTTATGTAGGTGTTTGCAACTGGCCCGCGTGGATGGTAGCCAAAGCACAAACAATCGCCGAATACGAAGGCTGGCATGGTTTTAAAGCTATGCAGTATTATTATTCTGTCGCCGGCAGAGATGCGGAACAGGAAGTACTACCGCTGGCCCGAAAAGAAGAGTTAGGCTTTATGCCATGGAGTCCACTTGCCGGTGGGTTTTTATCCGGTAAATACACCCGGGATAATGAAAAAGCCGGTGACAATTCACGCCGCGACAATTTCGACTTTCCGCCGGTCGATAAAGAATATGCCTACGATATCATCGACAAGATGCAGGAAATAGCGACTAAACACGATGTTACGGTCGCAGAGATAGCCCTTGCCTGGGTTCGTCATCAACATGGGGTTACTAGTACCATTATCGGAGCCAAAAATGCAGAACAACTGGCTTCTAACCTGCGATCGGTTGAAATTGAATTATCTGATGAGGATCTGAAAGTACTCAATGACGTTTCTGACAAGCCCACTCCCTATCCCGGATGGATGGTAGAGCGACAGGATTCAAATCGCTTCCCACACGAAAGAGATTAACCGCTGTCTATCAACGATATAGGAATTTCGAAACGTGAACTACTGTTTTGATAGGTCCGATTATACTACATTTATAACGAATAATTATTGAATAAAACCAGACAACTATGAGTTACTATTTTTCAACAACCTTACGTGGAATTTCTTTTGATGATGCCATCACAAAAGTGACCGAACAACTAAAAACCGAAGGATTTGGCGTGCTTACCGATATTGACATTCAGGGTACGCTGAAGAAAAAGATCGGAGCTGAATTAAATAAATACCGCATTCTCGGAGCCTGTAATCCTCCTGCTGCACACAAAGCCATTCAGGCAGAGCACAAAATTGGTGTTTTTCTACCATGCAATGTCATTGTTACCGAAAATGAGGCCGGGGAAGTTGAAGTAACAGCGGTAGATCCGGTTGCCTCGATGATGTCGGTTCAGAATGATAGTCTGGGTGATGTAGCCACCGACATCCAGAATCGATTGAAAAAAGTGATCGACAGCCTCTGATCACTGTCACTTAAAATCTTAGAAAAGCGAATTGGTTCTAAACCGATTCGCTTTTTTTGTTTAAAAACTTCATCACATCTACACATAGAATCGTAAGGCTGTAGTAACGAACCGAAACCAACATAAGGAGGTAGTGATGAGTTACTACATCAATATTGCGGTTCGTGGATATACTTTTAATGAAGCAATCCAGAACCTAAAAGATGAACTTCGTAAAGAAGGGTTCGATGTGCATGCTAACACCGATCTGAGCAAGGTATTTTCCGCAAAGCTGGGTATTCCGTTTAGAAAATATGTAATCATAAGTGCCTGCAACCCGGCTTATATGTACCGGGCCTTATTCGCCGACGAAAAAGCAGGAGTATTAAATCCCTGCAATTTTGTAATTCAGGAATATGATGACGGCCGGATCGAGATCACAGTTGTGGATCCCGCCGAACTCATGACCATTTCAGATAACGATAACCTGAAGCTGGTTGCCAATCAGTTACAGCGAAAGATCTGGCAGATCATCCGGCATCTGCATAGTGCCGAGGTTATTTACGCCTGATCTACTTCCACTTCCTCGATGGTATATGCATCAATAGGAATGCAAGAACATACGAGGTTGCGGTCTCCGTAAGCATCGTCCACTCTGGCTACAGACGGCCAAAATTTATCATAGCGGATATGATCGAGAGGGAATGCCGCCTTCTCACGGGAATAACTGTGTGCCCATTCTCCATCAGCGATCACTCGCATAGTATGAGGAGCATGCTTAAGCACATTATCCGCTTTGTCGGCCTTTCCTTCTTCAATTTCCCTGATCTCATTTCGGATACCGATCATTGCATCGCAAAACCGATCCAGTTCTTCCTTACTCTCACTTTCGGTTGGCTCGATCATTAAGGTACCCGGAACCGGAAAGCTCATAGTCGGGGCATGAAATCCATAATCCATCAATCGTTTTGCAACATCCACCGCTTCAATTCCGGCAGACTGTTTGAAAGGTCTCAGATCCACAATAAATTCATGAGCCGATCTTCCAGATTTACCGGTGTACAGGATCGGATAATGGTCTTCTAACCGGTCTTTAATATAATTTGCATTCAGAATAGCACGCTTGGTGGCATCGGTAAGTCCCTGAGCTCCCATCATACGTATGTACGCATAAGAAATGGTAAGAATACTGGCGCTACCAAATGGTGCAGCAGAAATAGCAGAAATACCTTCCTCTCCACCCGTTTCTACCAAACAATGTCCTGACAGGAATGGAACAAGATGTTCCGCTACTCCGATAGGTCCCATTCCCGGACCACCTCCCCCGTGCGGAATAGTGAATGTTTTATGCAAATTAAGGTGACAAACATCAGCTCCTATCTCGCCGGGACTTGTAAGGCCAACCTGTGCATTCATGTTGGCTCCATCCATATAAACCTGCCCGCCATGTTGATGAATGATCTCGCAGAAGTCTTTTACCCGATGTTCAAATACACCGTGAGTTGATGGGTAAGTGATCATAAGCGCAGCAAGTCGGTCACTGTATTTCTCTGCTTTTTCCGCCAGATCTTCTGAAGAGATATTACCATGCTTATCAGTTTCAACCACTACCACTTCCATCCCCGCCATTACGGCACTTGCCGGATTGGTTCCATGAGCAGAAGACGGGATCAAAGCGATATTCCGGTGACCTTCACCTCTTGATTGATGATAAGCCCTGATGGTCATCAACCCGGCATATTCGCCCTGAGCGCCGGAATTAGGCTGAAGCGAAATAGCCGAAAAACCGGTGATCTCGCAAAGCCAGTCATTCAGGTCTTTAAAGAGTTGATGATATCCGGCAGCCTGATTCTCAGGGACAAATGGATGGATCTGACCAAATTCGGGCCAGGTGAGCGGGATCATTTCTGTGGTTGCATTCAATTTCATTGTACAGGATCCCAAAGAGATCATTGAATGAACCAGCGAAAGGTCTTTACTCTCCAGCCGCTTCATATACCTCAGCATTTCGTGTTCGGTATGGTACAGGCTGAACACTTCATGATCCATAAATGAACTCTTTCGGTTCAAGGCAGCAGGGTAATCCACGTCCACATCCTTAGCTTCTTCAGTTACATTGAATGTTGATTGCTCATCCAATGCCTGTGTAAAGATCTCCAAAACCAATTCAACATCCTTCAGTTCTTTTGCTTCATCAAAGGCAAGTCCGATCTTCCCATCGTCAAAATATCTGAAATTCACTTCGTGTCGTTCGGCAACCGATCGTACATCCACTCCCGGATCTGAAATGGTAATGGTATCAAAAAACCATTCATTTTCGATCGTAAGCCCTAACTCACACAATCCCTTTGCGGCTAGTTTTGTAAGCCCATGAATTTTAGATGCGATCTTTTTCAATCCTTCCGGACCATGATACACTCCATACATGCCCGCGATCACTGCCAGTAAAACCTGTGCCGTACAGATATTTGATGTAGCTTTTTCACGACGGATGTGTTGCTCACGGGTTTGAAGGGCCATACGATAGGCCGGCATGCCTTCTGCATCTTGTGTTACCCCGATGATCCGCCCGGGAATTTGTCGTTTAAATTTCTCACTGGTTGCAAAATACGCAGCATGAGGTCCGCCATAGCCCATTGGTACACCAAAGCGTTGAGTAGTTCCAACTACCACATCAGCCCCCATTTCACCGGGAGGAGTAAGAAGAGTTAAACTCAACAGATCTGCTGCCACCACCGAGTAAACGCTGTTTTCAGCGGCTGATGCGATCAACGAGGAGTAATCTTCAACGGAACCGTTAGTCGCCGGATATTGAAGAATAAGTGCATACAAACCGGAATCTGTTACATCCAGTGAATGATGATCTCCAACTACAATATTGATTCCCAAAGGCTCGGCTCTGGTTTCGATCACTTCGATGGTTTGAGGATGACACTGATCACTCACAAAAAAGGTGTGGGCTTCTTTTCTTTTGGCACCTTTCCTTTGGCTATACAGCATGTTCATAGCTTCTGCTGCGGCCGTTCCTTCATCCAGTAAAGAAGCGTTTGCGATCTCCATCCCTGTAAGATCACTTACCATGGTCTGGAAATTGATGAGAGCCTCCAGTCTGCCCTGCGCAATTTCTGCCTGATATGGAGTGTAAGCGGTATACCAGGCCGGATTTTCTAAAATATTTCTGAGTATTACTTTTGGGAGATGTGTGTCGTAATAACCAAGTCCGATAAAGGACTTAAAGATCCTGTTCTTCTCTGCCAGCGTTTTGAATTCGGCTAAAAACTCAGTTTCACTTAAAGCTTCCGGCAGCTCAAGCGCTCCTGATAATCGTATTCCATCCGGAATGGTTTCTTCGATCAACTGATCGATACTTTCGCTGCGAACCTGTTTGAGCATAGCTTCCAGCTGATCGTCTTTTATGCCGTGGTGGCGAAGGGAAAATACTTCCTTTTCAAAGTTAATACCCATTACGGTAATACCAAGTTTTTTAAGTAGTTATTACGATAAATAGAACCGTTCCCTGGCTCAACAAAAATAGAAATGTACCGGTTCCGGAAAGGACGTAAAGGTACATAAAAAGAATAGATAATTATACCGGTATCCGGAGCTTTCCTGAAAAAACTAAAACTGCCTGTTTATTTAAGGAAAATAGAATGGCTTACGTTCTGTCCCTGCGACTCCAGATTCATGATATCGGCAGGAGACAATGCCTCGATCTTGTACCCTAATCTGTCTGCCATGCCAATGATGAGAGGCTCCAGACGACCTTTATCTGTATTGAATTTAACATATGCGCCACCCACTCTGAGATCGATCTTTTTGATGGACCGGCTCACCATATCTGCACATCGAAGAACTTCTGTTGCACTAAACACCTCTTTACCGGTGATCTTGGGCGGCTTGAATTTCTTGGTGGTGATACTCATCGACTTGATCTCACCGGATTTCATGTCCGGTTGCAACCATTCGAACTGATGATCCAGCTTTTTGATATAGTAAGCCAGATATCTGGAATTATTGCTTAACAAGCGAAAACTAAGATCAGCCACCCAAACATCTTTAACCTGATCAATATTTATATCAAACCAGATCGATTCGCCATCGAACTCAAAAAATGTTTTTCCATCATTACTTCTTAGAAAGGTAACCGGATATTCTTTTTCAAATTCATCGATCCGGATATCAGCATCCGGCATATCGATCTTTAAATAAACCTTATCATTTTCAATTGTGATGAAATCCGGTGCATTATTCTCGGTTTCACATTCAATGATACCCAACTTTAATAAAATTCTAGCCCTACCTTCCGCAATAGGTGTAGTAAGTGGTTCTTTTTCAATAGTCATTAGTGATCACTTTTAAGCAATAGGTCTGGAAAAAGTATCAATTTTTTTTCTCGGGATATAATGAGAAATAACTAATATTAACCTATACTCAGGTTCATAATTTTATAAAATAAACTTCATCAAAAGATGCCTTTTCCTATCCCTGATTGGTTTTATTCACTCGACCCGATCTATCAGGCTTTCCTAGGTGGTATATTTACCTGGGGAGTTACCGCACTCGGTGCCAGTCTGGTTTTCTTCACCAAAAAAGTGAACACAACCTTGCTTGATAGCATGATGGGTTTCGCAGCCGGTGTAATGATCGCAGCCAGTGTGTGGTCTTTGATCATACCGTCTATTGATATGGCGGAGGCACAGGGAGCGATCCCCTGGTTACCGGCGGTGATCGGCTTTCTCGGTGGCGGAATTTTTCTAAGATTGTGCGACTATTATCTGCCTCACCTACATATTGGTTTACCTAAATCGGAGGCTGAGGGGTTACCTACCAAATGGCGCCGCTCTACGCTCTTAGTGCTGGCGATCACTCTACACAATATTCCGGAAGGATTGGCGGTCGGTGTTTTATTTGGCGCAGCTGCTTCCGGCGTTGACCCAACCGGCACTGCAACGGTAGCATCAGCCATTGCGCTGGCTATAGGTATAGGAATTCAGAATTTTCCGGAGGGACTCGCCGTTTCCATGCCCTTGCGGAGAGAAGGGATGGCCCGGGGACGCAGTTTCTGGTATGGACAACTTTCCGGGGTTGTTGAGCCAATTTCTGCAGTGATCGGAGCCGCGGCTGTTATCTACGTACAACCATTGTTACCGTTTGCTTTAGCTTTTGCGGCGGGTGCCATGATCTATGTGGTTGTAGAAGAACTGATCCCAGAAAGTCAGCAACATGGAAATACCGATATTGCTACCCTCGCTACCATGCTTGGTTTTTGTTTGATGATGGTGCTTGATGTAGCCTTAGGTTGAGTACCGGGATCTTACGATCGTACATTCAGTCCAAATGCGGTCTCTGTAACCGGTTGTAGTGAAATTGACAGCGTCTTATTTGAGCACGAGTGGTCAATTATTTCAAAATCATTAAACCCGACAGCATCCAGTAAACGGATCCTGGGTTTACTGACCGGATAGTAATGCTCAGACCTTTTAAATAATTCGAGCTGATCCATGTAGGCCGAAATATACATGGGTGTATTTGTTTCTTTCATTAACAGAACGGTACCACGTACAAAATGACCGTTACCGCAACAGCTTTGCACTGTTAATTTTTCGCCTTCAATAGTGATGAGATCAAACCATAATTTCTTGTCACCGGCATTGAAAACTACTTCTAATTCTCGGTGGACGAAAAATAATTGAAGCAGCTCTTGAAAGGTCATATTAGTTTACCTTATCGCTTGAACCCGCCCATTTAGCTGCTTTCATCGCAGATGCTCCATCCATATCGTGTAAACTAAACAGCTTCCCTCCTGCACCCGACGCTGCTGTTATGGTAAGGTGACACAGATCCTTTCTTCGCTGAAAGGGGTTCACAGAAAGATCAGAAACCTGCACTCTGTTTCTTCGCACGAGTGCCGTCGTTTTCGCAAATACCCGATATTGCAGTTTCATCAGGTGGCTATCGAAAGACAATTCCGCATCTTTGAATCGTTGCCTGCCATATAACGCCAAGGGGATCATTAAGAAGAATAATAACCATCCAAAACTCCAGAAATACCAAACCAACGGGACTAGGGGGATCAGTATATAATTTGGTTTACGAAGATATTTGATAAAAGCCCGTTCTGGTGGTTTTATACTTTCTTCAGGCACATAATATTCAGGTATAAATTCATTAAAAAACTGCTCCAGCTGGTCTTTTCTTATCAGTGGAAACAGCACCAATGATTTATGCTGATCTTTTTGTTCAAACCCGGCACTTTCCACATATAACATTCCGTATCCGAAGGGTTGTCTCAATACACCTTCTACAAACCGAATGGCCTGAATCCGGTTGAAGGGTACTGTTATGTTCTTTCGCTCCAGAAGTCCACTGGTTATGTGTAGTTCTTTCTCCTTTTTCTCCACTTTAAAATTATAGAACCGAAGGATCACTCCTCCTATCGATAACAAATAGGAAACCACAAATAACAGAATAAAAAACTCTAACCATACTGAGCCGGTATTCACCATTGGAACATGATCCATCACATATTCCACATTTTCCTGATTGATGAGCTCATCCATTTGCCCCGAAATGGCACCAAGAATGGATGCAATAACCCCGAAATTTCCTGAAGTTAGTGCGGCGATCATTAACTGTTTTGCAGATAAAGAACGAAACGGATATTTGCTCTTTATCACCACTTCCTCTTCTTCTATACCTACGTATGCGGGTTCATCTGTTGTTCTTAGTACCGTGCGTAATTCCTCGGCCTCTGTACGGCTGATCGCATTGATCTTTGCATTCTCCGTTCCGCTTCCGGCAGTTTTCACCTCCACCGAAACCAACCCAAATAATCGCTGAATAAACCCCTCGGTGATATTAATAACCTGAATTCTGTCTTTACTTAAATAGATATTTTTACGAATGAAGATCCCCTTCTTGATCTGTAACTCACTTCCAATGACCCGATAATAGAATCTGAACCAGCTAAAAACCCCAAGCACGGCCGCCATCACAATACCAAACAAAAAGAAATACCAGAAATATTCCCCGGTATTTCGAGATCCGAAAAAGATCACCAATAAAAAGGTGATGAAGTTCTGACGAAGTACGGCTAATAACTGAGTTACGGCTGCTACCGGATGCTGTCGGCGAAATTCAGACATCTTCCTTAACCTTTCTTACCATTTCTGAGATCAGATTCCGTAGTTCCAGAGCGGTGGCATCATCCAGCGCAGGTATATCATGAGTGGTAGCCGCCGTGGATAAACTAATGGATGAAAGTCCGTACCGGCGGTATATCGGTCCCTGTTTGGTATCCACATGCTGGATCCGGTTTATGGGAACCATGGTACGTTTTAGAATAATGATTCCCCGGTGCATATCCACCCCTTGTTCTGTTACATCATACCGCCACCTCTGCCAACGAATTTTCGGAAAAACAAAAGCAGTCAGGTAATAAAGCAAAAGTGATAATAGTCCTGTACCAACCGGTAAATAGATGGATACATCCTCAAAGATATAGAGCAGTAAACCAACCACGAATATTGTAAAATAAAGTAGTCCGAATACTAAGGCCGAAACCCGCCATGCACTTATGGCTGACTCATGAATTCGTTTTGATGGTAGTTGATCAATCAGCTTTGGTTCCATACTCAGGGTCTGCTCCATTTACGGATGAATCTTCGACGGTTAACATAAGTAATAATCCAACCAGCAACAGTACTAAAATCACCCCCATACCTACCCGCTGGCTGGCAAACCAAACTGTGGTGAGCCCAATCAATTTTGGCCCAAGAAAGGCGGTTGCTTTACCGGACAGCGCAAATAAACCGAACATCTGATTTCTCTGATCAGGAGGTGATAGTCTACCCATTAATGTTCGGCTGGCTGCCTGTACCGGACCGAAAAAGATACCCAGGATCAATCCCCAGATCATGAACCATGCTGCAGATTTAACAAATATCACAGCAACCACGGGAACAGCCAGACCGACCAGCGACCACATGATCGTAGGTTTACTGCCCAGTTTGTCGTCCATCCATGCAAAACCGAATGCACCAATACCGGCGGTAACATTTAAACCCACTCCGAATAGCAGTATATCCTGCGTATCCATATTGAACGTGCCGGCCGCATAAATTCCACCAAAGCCGTAGATCAGTACCACCGCATCGTTATAGATCATCCGGGCGATCAGGAACCGGACGATATTCTTGTATTTCCGAACTTCTTTAAGCGAGGCTAAGATCTGCATATACCCATCTTTTACAGACCGGACCACTCCTTTTTTCTTTGAGGGTGTATCGGGTGTTTTCAGGAACAGTGGGATACTAAATAATGCGTACCAAATTCCTGTGAGAATAAAAGTAGCTCTTATCTCCTCCGAGCTGGAAGTGTCTAGACCAAGCCATTTTCCGCCCGGTTCAATAAAAACATACAAAGCAACTAATAAACACGCTAAACCACCGGCATAACCGAGGCCCCATCCCCAACCCGACCATCGTCCCATTTTATGTGAGGGAACCAGATCCGGTAACATGGCACTGTAGAATATAAACGCATATTCAGCGCCAACGGTGGCAAAAAAAGCAATAGCCAGAGAGTAGAAGATATAATCAGCGCTCGGTTTGGCGTACCAAAGTAAAAAACTGGCCACAACAGTAACTACCGTGAAAAAAAAGATCCATGGTTTTCGACGCCCACCCTGATCGGCAATTGCTCCTAAAAAGGGAGCAGTTAATGCAATTAATAATCCGGAAAGTGAGATCATATTCGACCATTGGTCGGTACCAGTGATCTCATCAACGGCAATGGCTTTCGTGAAGTAAGCGGCAAAAACAAAGGTTTGAATAATTACAAAATAAGAACTGTTGGCCCAGTCGTATAATGCCCAGGAAAACATCCCTTTCGTCTTTTGGTCGGTATTGGTCATAGCGGGTTTTTAGGTTCACCGAATATCGGGTGACCAGCCCTAAGTTGAAAATGAAATTATTGAGCTGTTTACCATTCGTTGGCTTGCATGATTGTACCCAATTACGTTACTATACAGGGGTGCAAAATAAGCACAGTAACGGGGTTTCTATCAATTTGAATTGATGTTTAGACAGTTTGGGTTTTACTAAAGAGCTTTCAAATCAACTGGAATTTTCTCAAAACCTTTTAACGCTCAACTTCAAATCTTTTGTTGATTGATCTATTAAATGTTGAGAAAGAAGATTGTTGGTTCTATATGATGGCTTTTTCCGAGTATTTTGGCAGTATCCTAGACAAGAGTGAACAAACCGGATGTATCGTATTTGATGATCAGGGTAACATCAAATACGGCAATGCAGCTATTCGTAATTACCTTGGAGTATCCCTTGATCGATTAACACAGTATTCCGTCACCAGTGTGTTAGTGCCTCAGGATTCTGAAGTAGCGATTAGTGCAATTCAGGATTTTATCCGAACCAAAACATTCGATCAGATCTTTTGGGAGATCATATCTCATCAGGGTAAGATCTTTAAGTTTAAAATCGAACCATTCCTCGTTGAAATAGATGGCATCAACTATGTGGCCGTGCTCGTACAGGATGCCAAAGAAACAGCCCTGAAAGACAAACTTCTGAATCACAAATATAAGCTCGAAGAATTGATCCGCAAAAATGAACTGGGGATTAAGACGGCAAATCTGGGAACCTGGAATCTCGATCTGAAAGATGGAAATACCGTGTGGAATGATGCGATGTTTGAAATGTATGGGATCACACCGGAAGAATTTGAAGCAGATCAGAGAATATACGAATCACTGTTACATCCGGAGGATGCAGATAAGATTATTAATGCTCTTAGCTCAATTGGTAGTGGAGAGAGTGTAAATGAAGCTCATTTCCGCATCATGAATCCTAAAAAAGGCATCCGATATGTTAAAGCATCCGGGGCTCCGGTCTATGGAGCAGATGGTGAAATAACGCATATCACCGGGGTGAATATCGATATCACAAAGGAGGTACTTTCTCAGAAAAAAGCAGAGGAAAGTCAGGAACTGCTTCAACATATCACCGACCATATTCCCGGCATGCTGCTCAGGTTCATATTGCATCCTGATGGTTCTGAACGCTTTGAATATTTAAGTAAAGGGTTTGAAAAAGTCTTCGGCATCGATCCGGATACTTCTAAATCCGATCCTGATATTATCTGGGATCTGGTCTATCCCGAAGACCTGCCTTCATTGAAAGCATCTATCGTTGAATCTGCCAATTCTTTGGAGATCTGGAATCATAATTTCAGAGCATATGCAAAAGGGAATCAGCTTAAATATTTCCATGGATTGGGAACACCGCATCAAAAAGATGATGGTTCTGTGATCTGGGATACGATCCTTCACGATATCACGAAAAGAGTGGAAGCGGAAGAAAGTGCACGAATTAATAACGAGAAACTTCGATCGCTCATCAACTCGTCCCCCATTGGGATTTTCCAGACCGATGAAAACTGGACCATCAAGGATATCTGGAACGAAGCAGCGAAGTCTATTTTCGGCCTCAAGAAGAAGCACGTTCTCGGGAAAACGTTAACCGGTATCATTCCCGGAAGCAGTAACCTTTTGCAGCATCAACTCGACCGAATTAAGAAGAAAAAATCCCCCACTCAATTTACACTGGTTCTGCCATTTGATGATGACGATATAAAGATCCTGAACCTGACTGTTGGCCCGGTTTTCGAACATAAAGATGCCCTGACTGATCTGCTAATAACCGTTTCTGACATCACTGATCTGGAACGTTATAAAGGCTCATTGGAAAATTCGTTAAAGGAAAAAGAAGTACTCCTCATGGAGATCCATCACCGGGTTAAGAATAACCTGGCTATTATCTCCGGTTTATTTGATCTGGAGATCATGAAGCATCCAGACTATGTGACCAATAATATTTTGTTAGATGCCCGAAATCGTATTCAAAGCATTGCCATTGTCCATGAGCAACTCTATCAGGAAATGAGGTTCAGTTATGTGAATCTGGAAGAGTATTTTGATCACCTGCTGAACCGACTCAAACTTAATCATCATGCAGAACACCTGGACATCAAGCTGAACACGGATATCAGGAAAAAGAAACTGAGTATCAATAATGCTGTGCCACTTGGTCTGCTTGTAACCGAATTATTTGTGAACTCGATCAAATATGCGGTTCAAAACAATGCATTAACCATTAACTGCCAGATCAATGCGGATGATTCTAATCGTATTACCGTTACCTATTCGGATGATGGTCCGGGATTCGATCAAAAAGAGGTTTCAGCCAAAAACTCATTAGGTTGGGAGCTTATCAACACCTTACTAAAGCAACTCGGTGCAGAACATCAGCTTGATACAACGGATAAATTTGATCTTACCTTTTCCTTTAGAGACGAGTTAACGGATAGCCAGGAGTTCCATACTAAAAATTGAATCCTACTCCGATGCCGGCACCAAGGCCAATTCGGGTATGATCGGCATCTCCCATACCTCTGGTGAATTGGTAGGTTAAATGGGCATTCACAATTACCCCTTTTGTTCGTTCACCCAGATCCATTCCTATCCCGCCACCAATACTGAAATAAGTGTCGTTATAAGAACTGTTGTATCCAACATAACTATAATCATCGAAGTAATAGTCTTTACTCAATTGATTGTCGATATGCATGCCAAACAGACTGTATAACCTTCGCACATTCGATTCCCAGAGATCTCTCTGATATTCGCCACCAAGGGAGAAATATGAGTCTTTATACCCATTAGAATCATCGTAAATATATATACCGATGATTTTCAGATTATCCTTTTCATCAATGGGATGTATGTAGTGGATCCCATATCCGCCTAATGTAGAAATGGATGCCCCTATTTGCCGGGCTGAGGCGTACTCTGTGTCCTGTGCACTCAGGTTAGCTGAAGAAATAAGTAACCCGATCAACAATACAAATAAATATCTCATTTTTAACAAATTGGTTAGACCCTGCTATAATGTAGTAATTTACAGGTTATTATGGACCGGGTTACTTTATGGACTATTATTTTTTAAAGCGTTCGAAAACTGCTCTGTCTAGTTCTTCGCGGTGATCGGGATGGGCGATCTCAACCAACGATTTTGCCCGTTGATGCAGATTCTTTCCATACAGATTTGCGATACCGTATTCAGTAACCACGTAGTGTACGTGCGCACGGGTAGTTACTACACCGGCACCAAGTTTTAATGTTGGAACTATACGGCTGATTCCTTTTCGTGTGGTAGATGGTAAGGCAATGATCGGTTTACCACCTTCAGATAGGGATGCGCCACGAATGAAATCCATTTGTCCACCCACACCGGAAAAGTGATAAGTACCAATTGAATCGGCACAAACCTGACCGGTAACATCGATCTCGATGGCACTGTTAATGGCTGTAACTTTTGGATTCTGTTTTACAACTGCCGGGTCGTTGATATACGCAATATCAAGCATGGCAACGCTCGGGTTGTCATCCAGGAAGTCGTATACCCGTTTAGACCCCATAACAAAGCCACTTACTACTTTTCCGGGATATTTTTTCTTACAAACGCCGTTGATCACGCCTTTTTCTACCAGATCGATCACACCGTCAGCAAACATTTCGGTATGAACACCCAGATTTTTGTGATGCACCAGGCTTTTTAATACCGCATTCGGAATTGCGCCAATACCCATCTGCATGGTAGCACCATCTTCAACCAATTCGGTACAATATTTACCAATGCGCATTTCCACTTCATTTGGTTCAGGCAAGATCTGTTCCGGCAGCGGATCATCCACTTCAACCATTACATCAATATCGTTCACATGAACAAAGCCATTACCATGGGCACGTGGCATATGTGGGTTTATCTGGGCGATGATATATTTTGCTTTTTCAACGGCCGGCAAACTACCAACAAGGGATACTCCCAAAGAGCAAAAGCCATGTTTATCCGGAGGTGAAACGTTAAGCAAGGCAACATCAATAGGCATGATGTCTTTTCTGATCAAACCGGGTACTTCACTCAGAAATACCGGGATGTAATCTCCCCGCCCTTCATTTACAGCTTTTCTCATATTTGACCCTACAAAAAAGGCGTTTACATGAAAGCTGTCTTTATACTCAGGACGTGCATAAAGTGCCTCTTCTTCGGTATGAATATGTACAATTTCTACGTTTCTGAGTTCAGAGGCTCGGTTTACCATTGCCTCTACTAACTGAAACGGCACCGCATTTACCCCATGGATAAGAACGCGGTCGTTCGATTTAATTAACTTTACTGCATCTGCAGCTGATTTATATACGCCCATAGCTTTAAAAATGTCTCTATTTAGGTAAAAGGTTTAGCCTATGGTACTGCCTTAACATGAAGGATTTATAAAAAAAGCCGTACATCCCTGTACGACTTTCTCATTATTCAACCTATTGATATAAAAATCGGTTTTAGTTCGATAACGCTACCTCCCACACATGGTCGTAACCAAACTCATCCTGGCGGGATGTCATTTCATCCACTGATTGCCTGATCAGGTCAAGAATCCTGTCTTTCTGGCCAATTCGGTTCAGTGCATTCAGATCACTGAACTCTTCACGACTGAAGGATACTCCCGGTCCTTCGATCGTACCCTGTAACCAGGTATTTGCCTGCCCGTCGAAGGCCTGAGTCTGCCCCACCACTTTATAGCTTACCAATGGAAGAAGTACAATTTTGTCATCTTTATCTGCGGCCACCCGATAGTCGATCGCAAGGGTCATTATTGCATCCAGATCCATATCACGTAGTAACCGGGGCATGGGATCTGCATCTGCGATCAAACTGGTTTTCCGGTCTCCAAGTATCTCACCAAAAGAGGATGGATATAATCGTTTGGTATCTCTCAGATTCTTACTGATATATTTTTCAGTGTTGGCATCATTAGGAAGATAAAATTCATCATAAATTGGATTAGCTGTGATCTTATCCACATCCACCACACTGGCACCATATTCATCCCGGAGCATTCCAGTAAGATCTGCATAGATGTTTTCAAGAAACTGATCCCAGTAGGTATCATCTAATTGTGGAAATTGCCAGGTGGTAGTGGTGGTAGTAGTTGAGATCACTTTGTATGCCCCATAATCTGTTTCACTTGTTTTGCTGTCCGATTCCTGCTTATACAGCACACCTTCAACCGAGACAGAGGCTATCCCAATTCGCTCAATATTTGTATTAAGTGGCCGTGCATACCATGCGTTAGATGCATTTACCAAATAGCTGAAGGTGCCATTCGGGGCATCGATCTTATCCTTAGCTGTAATATATGATCGGCCTTCCACCTCACCGGATAGTGTTACCGGTTTAGTATCAAATGATGTTGACGTACGTTTAAAATAGCTGAACGGTTGTCCGTCGTTGGTGCGATCGTCTTCCACTATACTAACCTGCAGGTAGTTATCTCCCAAACTCCAGTTGGTCACATCTTTACCGGTGGGACTTCCCCCATTTATATGCTTGTGTTTAAATGCATCAGGATGGATGGTGATCTTTTCAGCGATCTGCGCAGATTGAAAAAAGGCAAAGCCTTTCACCCCCACTGCTTTTGTGATCAATGCAACCCTTACTCTCTTTCCTTTGGCTGCTTCATCATATTCTAATTCGATCTCAAGGGGTTGAGTCATATCGATCTCAGCATCATCTAACGTGCCATTGATACTTTTTATCCGGAGTGACGGTGCCGGAGTCATTTTGAATTCCGTTACTGTTCCGTCGGAACTTTCAACTTTTACTGTTTTTGGTGAATTATCTGATGCTTCGAACATCACCATATAAACTCCACCACCAAAATTAGTCGCTGTTTGTCCGCCAACAGTAACGGTACCATCCAGGTTGATAAATCCTACAGCTCCATCCGGTTTCAGTAATTGAACCCCTACTGAATTTTGTCCTTCGTCCCATTCAGCTTTAGATCCGAGTGTAATTCCTGTTTCGGTGGAATACATATTCGACTGATACATCCCGATTGCTGAGATCTTACTCAGATCCTTTTCCTTAGTGGTCATGAATTTCATGGCCACTTCCCCGATCTTAGTTTGTACGGTGGCGCACGAAGTCAAAAAAATTGATACCCCGATCAAGCCTGCTATTATTTTCTTCATATGTACCTCGTTTAGATTTATTCGTTATAAAAATCCTGAATTCAGTCTCCCTAACCCATCCCCCGAAATAGGTATTTCTACCACTTTTTTTATCGATAATAATTCACTTAGTTACAGCTAGTATTATTATTCTACTTGGTATCTACATTAACACTATTAATAAACTCGGGATTGGTATTTGAAAGAGGTTATCCAAATAATTCTTGGTAAGGCTTTGTCGGACAGTAACAAGATAGCTGCTGCAATTCTGGATACTGAGATGAATTTTATTTTTGGGAATCCGTCTATGTGTTCCCGATTAGGATACAAACTAAACGAACTTAAGAAGATCACTGTTTTTGATATTCTTCGCTTCGAAGATCATATTCGTGCTAATCATGCCATTGACCGGTTCTTAAAATTGGGTATCCAACCTGAAGTAACATGGAGAGTAGTTACCGGGTATGGTCATTCAACTCAGATCACCATTCAGGCAAGCAAAGAGTGTGTTAACGGGAAAGAATATATTGTGGTTATTGCCCTTGATAATACGTTAAAACTTAAAACTGATAACAGTGAGCAAAATGAACCGGTAATACCGGAGTTAGCTGAAGAATTTAATCATCGGGGCAGTTTTGATGTAAATATCCTCACTAAAGAACTTCGGTGGTCGAAAGGAATGTATCTGATGCTGGATATGGAACCCGGTGAAGTTGCTCCGTCTTTTAACTTTCAAAAGAGATACTTACGACCAATCGATGCCGATTTCCTGGAGAATGCAATTTATGATTGTTATGAAACAGGAAATGAGCACGAACAGCTTATAAACGTAACGTTAAATAATGGTACCAAGAAATACCTGAATATCATCATTGCGAGAAATGAGTTCGATCATGACTGGATCCATGGTATAGTGATCGATCAAACACTCACGGTATTCAACCAAAAAAGAATCCGGCAAAGTGAGCAGAAATACCGATTACTTACCGAAACCATTCCACACATGATCTGGACCTCAGATCCGGACGGTAAACCAACTTATATCAATCATTATGGGTTGAACTTCTTCGGCGTTTCAAATGATGATCTGATGAACTGGAACTGGTTTGATTACTACCATCCCGATGAATCTGAATACTTAAAAAGCAGATCAAAAGAGATTGTGGCTGATAAAACCACGCTTTTTCATACTCATCGCTTCAAACGCTTTGATGATGAATTTATCTGGTTTCAGGTTACGATTTTCCCCGATTTTAACTCCAATAATGAGGTTACATCATGGACCGGTATTGCTACTGATATTCATCAACTGAAAATAGCCGAAGAGGATATTCAATATGCGAATGAAAGAATCCGGGCACTGATCAATGCTTCTCCGGTACCCATCTACTCGATCGACCTTGCCGGAAATGTAAAAGATCTGTGGAATCCGGCTGCGGAACGGTTACTTGGCTGGAGTCGTGATGAAGTGATCGGCAAGCCACTACCTCATGTTGCAAGTTCAGACCGTGCTGAGTTCCGTCGAATTGCGAAGCTTACAAAAGAAAAGGGCCAAATAAACAGGATACTGAAAAGACGTAATAAAAAGGGAAAGCTTCTTACACTGGATGTAACTGGCGGGGCCTTATTTGACGAAAATGGGGAGGTAACGGAAATATTCGTTACGCTGATCGACATAACCCGGTCTGAACTCAATAAGCGTAAACTCGAAAAGTCGTTACGGGAAAAAGAAACCCTGCTACAAGAAGTACACCATAGGGTTAAGAACAATCTTTCCATTATTGTGAGCCTCATTCAGTTACAGAGCATGAACACGAAAGATCTTACAGACACCTATAATTTGTCTGAGATCGAGAACAGGATCCGTTCAATTGCTATGGTGCATGAACTGTTGTATAAAACGAATGATTTCAGCAATGTAAATCTCTCCAAATACTACCGTAAACTTATCAAAAGTATTATCGGTTCTTCCCTGGAAGGAGACATCACCGTTGAGCGAGTTCTGGATATACAACTGAGCGCCATTAACATAAATCAGGCTATTCCTCTTGGCTTACTTTTAAATGAGGTGATCACAAATTCAGCCAAATACGCATTTTCTAAAGATAGATCAGACAATCAACTCTATTTGGCTATAAAAGAAGCAGATGGTTATATAAATGTGATCTATAAAGATAGCGGACCCGGATTTGATCCTGAAAAGATCAATGATAAATCAGGTATTGGTCATCAGATCATTAATGCATTGATCGAGCAGTTAGAGGCAACCAAAGAGATAAACACACAGGACGGGTTCTCAATGGAACTCAGATTTAAACCACGAAAAAAAGGGCCTTCTGCTACGATCTAGCTAACACACTGGCAGAAACATCGATGATCTCATTCTGTGAAGCTTCCTGATCTCTGTGAACCTGAAATTCGTACACGAGCTTATCACTGCGCAGATACCGTCTTTGATAATAAATGGGCTTATCCCCGATCGTAAAAGTAATTCTCGTGATCTTCATCAGGGCATCATTTTCCTGTAAGTTCAGATGAGTCGCCTGCTCCGGTGTGGCATTAACCGCTTCAATGCGGTAACACCCTTTTAATACAGGAATTTCGTATTCACTTTCGAGGATCTGATAGATCGATCTTTTCTGCAGATCGTGGCCATCGATGAGTTGGCCGTAAAAAACTGGCATCCAGGTCTGATCGTACGCGATCGGTTCTCCGTCTCCTAAACGAACACGATCAATTTCTACGATCATCGCCTCTTCTTTGATATTAAGCATATCTGCGATCTCTTTATCGGCATGCTTTTGCTCATAGCTAACCACTCTGGATTCCGCAGAAAAACCGGAATTGGTTACCTCTTCCATAAAATCCTTTAGTTCCATCAGAGGATTATGTGCCCGGTTATCGTTTACAAACGAGCCCACTCCCTGACACCGATAGATCACTTTTTCATTTTCCAGTGTTTGAAGGGCACGCCGTACAGTAACTCTGCTCACCTCAAATTGCTCACTCAGATCGTTTTCGGATGGCAATTTTTCATTGGCTTTAAATACACCGGTCTCAATCTGTTCTTGTAACCATTCTGTGATCTGCTTGTGTAAAGGAACTGCGTTATTTTTCATCTCATCCACCGGCTTTCATTAATTGTCAAATCTAGAAGTAAGATACACAGATCAAAACTCTCTTTAATCCTCAAATGATTGAATCACTTATAACGTTCATTTTTAATCGTTTTTAATACATGTATCAGTTCAAATAATATGGGAGTTTATTTTGAAGTAATTGTGTAGTTGTCACTGTTTGTTATAACAAGTTGATACATGACCCTACAACTTTAGTATCTTTAAGTACAAATTAAAAATTGTGTAGCCTCATCCTTCTATTAATTGATACTAACCATATAACTGATTTTAAATATTGAGCTCCGGATGAAAAGATTTTTTGATTGGTTAGAATCAAAATATAACAAACCCAAAGTAAGGGCATCTGACGGATAATCAGGTGCCCTTTTTTATAGTACATTGGTTGATTAGGAATTCTTCATTTCCTTCAGATCTGCTTCAGTAAAAAATATATCTGTCGATAAACACAATGTCCTGACTAGACATACTAAATAAAGTGACATTGAGTTTACATGAATAAGTGTGTGTTCATGTAATGTAGAATTCCTGATAAAGAGAGAGACGGCTCAGGTTTTAATGATTGACAAACATAAACTGATTCAAGGCATTGGTGCCCCCCTTGCCGAAACTAACAGCTTACCGGTCTGTGTAGTTGATAACAAACTACATTTCAGATACGCCAACAAATCCTTGCTGGATCTGTTTGAATATACCGAAGAAGAACTGGATGGCAGATCACTACAGGTAATTGTTGGCAAGAATAAGATCAAGGATATTTTTCTTGAGATCGTGAATCTCATTAAAAATAAATCCATCTCTAAACGGGAATGGGTGGGATTATCAAAAAGCGGGAAAGAAGTTCATGTGATCATAGAAGCCAGCCGGGTTCGCATCGATAATAAGATGCATACACTGGCAGTGGTGGTGGATAATACCAAGAAGGCTGTTTTGGAAACATCCCTGAAGAGATCAGCAGATCTGAATCAGTTGGTCGAAAAGATCTCAAAACGGGGTAATTTCGAATACAATCTGAAAACCAAAAAGCTTCATTGGACTGAAGGTTTATTCGATATCTTTGAACTCCCTCCTTCGGAAGATCCTCCTAAGATGGACGAGCAATCCGGATTTTTTACAAAAGAAGAATGGGATTATATCTATAAAACTCTGTTTAGCGGCCATTATAATGACGGGATCGTTGCCTTCGAAACAAAGATCTATTTTCCCGACGGCAGATATAAGTATCTGCACTGTACCGGTAAATTGTGGGAGAATACGCAATACTTTCATGGCACGGTGAGAGATATCACTGAAGAGAAAAAAAGAAATATTGAGATAGAATATAGCGAGAGAAAATTTCGCCAGCTAACGGAAGCCATCCCGCATATTGTTTGGATCGCTGACCTTGATGCTCAACCGATCTATATCAATAATGCCGGCTTAACCTATTTCGGTAAAAACAAAAGTGATCTGCTTACCTGGGACTGGCTCTCGTATTTGACTGAAGAGGAATATGCGGAGATCGTCGAACTCTGGAATGCAAACAGAGAGTCAAAATCTGACCATAAAAGAATGGTTCAGCTGAAAAATAAATATGGTGAGTTGCGCTGGTTCTCGGTAACGGTATTTCCACAGTATGATGAGCAACTGAAAATGGATACCTGGACCATCATAGCCACCGACGTGCATGATCAGTTAAGTGCACAAAAAGAAGTAGAACAAAGTAACCAAAGATTACGCTCACTCATTGACGCCTCCCCGATCGCTATCTATTCCAGTAATCTGGACGGTTATATTCAGGATATCTGGAATCCTGCGGCTGAACGAATTCTGGGTTGGCAGAAAGAGGAAGTGACCGGAAAAAAACTCACTTTTCTCGACGACAATAATGATAAGCTTTATAAGAAAGCTATAGATGAGATCCTGAAGTCCGGGCAAATAAACCGGATCATTAAACGAAAGACCAAAACCGGTAAAGAGATCACCGTTGATGCCACCGGTGGAGCTATATACGACGAATTCGGTAACATCGAAGAAGTGATCGTTACCATGATGGACATTAGCGAACTGATAGACCATCGCAGACAGCTACAGGAATCGCTCAAAGAAAAGAATACCTTACTTCAGGAGATCCATCACCGGGTGAAGAACAACCTTGCCATCATCGCCAGTTTGCTACAGCTACAGGTATATCAATCCCACAGTAATGATGAAAAAGCCAAATTGATGGACGCCCAGAACCGGGTAAAATCCATTGCTATGGTGCATGAATTACTTTACTCCACGGAGGAATTCAATAAGATCGACCTGAGTGAATATTATGAGCGATTGTTACTATCCGTGAAAGGAAATCTGGTGGGATTAGACCAGGAACTTAACGTTCATCATCAGATAGATATCGCCTTGGAAACATTGAGTATCAATCAGGCGATACCGCTTGGTTTATTGATCAACGAACTGGTAACCAACACACTGAAGTATGCATTTCCGAATCAAAAGGAAGATGCACTGATCACATTGAACATCACCAAAGAAGGAAATTCTGCTCATGTTATGTACTCTGATAATGGAGTTGGTTTCGATCGGAATTCAACCTCGTTTACCAGCGGACTCGGGCTTCAGATCATTGATTCATTACTCACTCAACTCGATGCCAATTATCAGATAGATTCAAGTGACGGATATACACTTACCTTCGATTTCCCTTTACTTGAGGTCTGACTCCCGGATATAAAAAAGGCGCCCTAAAGCGCCCTTCAAAGTGAGATGATAACTCATCAATCCCGCATCAGTTTTTTGTATTTGATGCGGTGCGGCTGATCGTCGGTGATGCCCAGTCGTTGTTTACGGTTTTCTTCGTATTCCTGATAGTTTCCTTCAAACCAGTACACCTGACTATCCCCCTCAAAAGCGAGGATATGAGTAGCCACGCGATCCAGGAACCAACGGTCGTGGGAAATAACCACAGCACAACCGGCAAAATTCAACAACGCTTCCTCCAGGGCACGAAGGGTGTTCACATCCAGATCGTTGGTCGGCTCATCCAATAACAACACATTGGCGCCTTCTTTCAACATTTTGGCAAGGTGAACTCTGTTTCTTTCCCCACCGGAAAGTTGTGCCGTTTTCTTCTGCTGATCACTCCCTGTGAAGTTGAATCGTCCCACATAAGCACGGGAGTTTATTTCACGATTTCCCAATTGCAGAATTTCATTTCCACCGGATATTTCTTCCCAGATCGTTTTTTCCGGATCCAGAGGACGCTTCTGATCGATGTAACCTAATTCCACGGTTTCCCCTTTGATCAGCTCGCCTTTATCGGGTTCTTCTTCCCCGATGATCATTTTAAACAGGGTTGATTTACCGGCACCATTCGGACCGATAACCCCGACAATACCACCCGGAGGAAGCTGAAAATTCATATCCTCTACCAATAAGCGATCATCAAATCCTTTAGCAACGTGATCTGCAACAATAACTTTGGTACCCAATCGCGGTCCCGGCGGAATAAAGATCTGCATGTCGTCATTGCGCCTTTCATTCTGTTGTTCCAGTAATTCCTCGTAGGCATTGATACGGGCTTTACTCTTGGCACGTCGACCTTTGGGGTTCTGTCGTATCCACTCCAATTCCTGCTGAAGCGTTTTCTGTCGGTTTGATTCCGATTTCTCTTCCTGACGCAGGCGCTCTGATTTCTGTTCCAGCCAGGAACTATAATTTCCTTCAAAAGGAATTCCTTCACCGCGATCAAGTTCCAGAATCCATCCTGCCACATTATCGAGGAAATAACGGTCGTGAGTCACGGCGATTACGGTTCCTTCATAGCGGGCCAGATGTTGCTCTAACCAACCTACAGATTCAGCATCCAAATGGTTGGTAGGCTCATCCAGCAGTAAAACATCCGGTTTTTTGAGCAGTAAACGAACCAGGGCCACCCGGCGTGCTTCCCCACCTGAAAGCACACTCACGGGAGTATCGCCCGGAGGACAGCGCAAGGCATCCATCGCCTGATTTAGTTTCGCATCCAGATCCCAGGCATCGAGATGATCGATCTTCTCCTGCAGCTTGGATTGTTTTTCGATGAGCGCATCAAAATCAGCATCGGGATCGGCAAATTGCTCGTTGATGGATTCGTATTCTTTAATAAGATCCACCGTATCCTGCACGCCCTCTTCGACAATTTCTTTTACCGTTTTGTTGGCATCCAGATGTGGCTCCTGAGGCAGATATCCGAATGTGATACCTTTCTGTACACTGATATCGCCGAGGTAATCTTTATCCTCTCCGGCAATAATGCGTAACAACGTGGATTTACCGGCTCCGTTTAAACCAAGAACACCGATCTTTGCTCCATAGAAAAAGGAGAGGTAAATATCTTTAAGTACAGTTTTGTTGGGCTTGTGAACTTTGCTCACCCCAACCATCGAAAATATGATTTTATTGTCGCTCAAGACTATGTGGATTTAGTGATGGATTTGATCGCCTTTTCTAATGTCATTCAAATCTGTAGTATGACTTTCAAGAAGGACTCCAAAGGTACGGAGAGGAACGGGCTTTTCAATAAGGATTTTTTCTCTGTTAATTTCTTTCTCACTCATTCTAACACACCATTCAATCGCATCTAATGCATCCCGGTTATCCGGGTAAATATCATCACCCCGTACTCTTCAGTCCACCTGAAATGGCGTTTACGGTCAATAGTAGACTGTTCAGCAACTCATTGTCCGTGGTATTTTTTCTGGTGAGATTTCGCCAGCGTTTCAGATAGTCGATCTGCAGATCGTGGAGTATGTGAAGGGCGGCATCACGACGTTCACTGTCTTCCAGTTTCACATGACGACGATCGGATTTCTTAGAGCCCATCAGATAATCGGTCTGCTCATAAGCCTTCTCATAATCACTTTCGATCATCCCCATCAATTCTTTCCTCAGAGCTTCATCGGTAACAAATTCTGCGAACCGCTCCATAATATCGAGACTGGAATTGATGAGATTGGTTTCGATGTGGATCACAAAATATTTGAAGAAAGGCCAGTCCTGAGTGAGCTGGGCCAAACGTTCGTACTGCTCCGAATTTTCCTCAGACAGCTTCTGAAGTGCCGTTCCGGTACCGAACCAACCCGTTAAATTAAAGCGAGACTGATTCCAGCTAAATACCCAGGGAATGGACCGAAGATCATTCAGCGAACGCTGACCGGTACGTCGGGCAGGTCGTGAACCAATCTTACTCTGCTCCAGCACATCGATCGGAGTAGCCGCACTGTAGAATGGGATGAATCCTTCGTGATCCAGGAATCCCCGATAGGTATTGCCGGAAGATTCAACCAACGATTCGATGATCTCATACGCATCCTCAAATTGCTCTTCTTCATTGCTGAGTAATGCTTGTCGAGCAGTGCCTGAAATAAACATTTCGAGGTTGTACGTGGCGTTCAAGAGATTTGCAAACTGGTTGGCAATGGTTTCACCCTGAATGGTCATTTTGATGTGACCGCTCATCGATCCCGGTGGCATACTTTCAAGGAAACGGTGGATCTTACCTCCACCCCGACTGATCGTACCACCCCGTCCATGGAAAAAATTAAGCTTTACACCGTGTTCTTTGGCTTTCAGGCTCAGCATCCGTTCGGCTTTATAGATCGTCCACCGACTGGCAAGAATTCCACCATCTTTGTTACTATCGCTGTAACCCAACATCACTTCCTGAATCTTTTGTCCACCTTTGTCCAGTCGTTTTTGAGTAAGTGGATGCTGAAGATACTTGTCGAGAAGTTCCTCCCCGGAATTCAGATCATCGATGGTTTCTAATAGTGGAGCCACCTGAAAGGCAGTGTGTAGCAACCCGGTTTCGCGGAAGAACAAATACATCACCAGCAAGTCGCTGAGGCTGCGTGTCATACTCACAATGACGGTTCCTATTCCTGCTTCCCCGTATTTTTTGATGTGATCTCGGATGGCACGGAAATATCCCAGCACATTGTCGGCTTCGGTGCCACACGTCCAATCCTCCGGTAGGAATGGGCGATTCAATTCAAATTCTTTGTTAATAAAATCCAGACGTTTTTCCTCCGACCACTCATCGAAAGCAAAATCCTCAAATCCTGATGTTTCCAGGATCTGACGCATGGCTTTATCGTGGTAATCGCTGTTTTGACGGATATCGAGCTTCGCTAAATGGAAGCCAAAGCATTGAAGCTGACGTTCGAGTGGAAACAGAAGTTCATCGCAAACGCGATCGGCACCCAGTTCTTCCAGCGATTTCCGAAGAATAGCCAGATCGGCAGAAAATTCGGAAGCTTCCCAATACAGATCCGTGTCGTTTTCGGCCGGACAAATAGTCCGATTCATTTTCAGAATCAGCAAATTGGTGAATTGCCGCCAGGGTTCATTCGGATTTCGATCAATGGCTTTCTTACCGGCCTGTCCTTCTTGTTCCGCACGTTTTTCAATTTCTTCAAGAAACCATTCCGGTGTGTGATTCAGAATGGAAGATAAACTGATCTTTTTACCAAACTCTTTCAAACCTTCAAGATGAATCATCAACGCTTTTTCGCGGTGAAGAAGTAAGGTTTCTGCAGTGAATTCGGGAGTTACGAACGGGTGACCATCACGATCGCCCCCCACCCAGCTTCCCAGGCTTAGAATCGGAAAAGATTCCGGTTTTCTGAGTTTATCGGGATCGAACCCCACTTCTTTCCAGGCATGCTTCAAACGTTTGTCGCTGAGAGGCAACGCTTTAGGAAACACCTTGGTAAAGTAATACAACACGTTATTACGCTCGGCTTCCAGATCCGGTTTTTCGAGGTAGATATCTCCGGTTCGCCACCATCGTTCCAGCAAATCGATGATATCCTGCCGAAGTACATCCTGCTCCTGGGGTGACCAATTCGGGTTCTCCCGCTTTACCAGCATCTGATATAACTCGCGGTGAATTTCCAACACAGTTATTCGCTTTGCCTCCGTTGGATGAGCAGTAAGAACCGGTGTGATATCAAGATTTGGGAGCTGAGCCAGAATCTCATCTTCTGTTAAGCCTTTATCTTTCAGCACGGTCAAGGTCTCAGACCAAGAACCACGTACAGAGCTTCCATCAAGATTTGATTCCAGTTTTCGTCGGTAATGGGTGGCATTATTCTCTTCCACCAGATTAAGAAGCTGAAAAGAGATGCTCAGTGCCTGAACCATATCATCCGGTTTATAGGCTGCTACCGAATTACCTTTGGCTTCCTCATTCACCCAAGGGAGATTGTGAGCCAGAGAATCTTCTCCGAGCGATATTAACATTTCTTTGAACGATTCCATCAGGAACAGGAAATCGTCATTTATTTTGGTAAGACTTTGTGCGTGTATTTGATCTTTATTCATCGAAATTTGGTAAAAGGTCGCCTCTACTATTCTATTAAACATCCGAAAAGTTTGTAGTCCTTGCAATTATTTGATGGTTAAACCTTTGAATAAATTTCCTCATGCAGACTCTATTGAATTGTTAATGAAACTCATTTCCGTCCGAATTAATTAGTATATGTAAAGTTTTCACGCAGATATCTGCCTCCAAATCTCTCATAAAACCAACTCTATTTCCCCGTATATTGGTTTTTCATCAAGATCATAAGTAACCCACTGTATGACCTACCTTTCGGTTGAGAATCTTTCTAAAAAATTCGGTTTAAAAACGTTATTTGAGGATATAACCTTCGGGCTTTCCAAAGGCGATAAAACGGCTCTGATCGCTCAGAATGGCACCGGAAAATCCACCTTACTGAAGATCCTTGCCGGGAAAGAAGTTCCTGATTCGGGGGAAGTAATGATCCGGAATGGCATCCGTGTTAGCTTACTGGAACAGGAACCCGAACTGGATGATACCCTCACCATCAATGAATTTATCACTCATGGTGATAATGAAATGGTGAAAATAGTGCGGAATTACGAACAAGCCGTGGAAGCTCAGGCGAACGATTATTCTGAAGCAACCCAAAAAGCATTCGATCAGGCTATTGCGGTGATGGATGCCAAAAATGCCTGGGATTACGAACAACGTCTGCAGCAGATCCTGGGCCACCTGAATATTCACGATCTGGATCAGCATATATCCTCCTTATCCGGTGGACAGCGAAAAAGAGTCGCCTTGGCTTTTGCCCTGCTCGATGAACCTGACCTCCTCATTTTGGATGAGCCAACCAACCACCTTGATGTGGAGATGATCGAATGGCTGGAATCTTATCTCACCCGCAGTACGATGACGTTGCTCATGGTTACGCACGACCGGTATTTTCTGGATCGGGTGTGTAATCACATACTCGAAATTGAAGGTGGTGAGCTGTATCATCACAAAGGAAATTACGCGTATTTCCTTCAGAAGAAAGCCGAACGGGAAGAAGTCTATGCCACTGAAGTAGACAAGGCCAAAAAACTGGCCAAGAAAGAGCTGGAATGGATGCGACGACAGCCCAAGGCGCGGACCTCAAAATCGAAATCCCGCATCGATGCCTATTACGAAACCGAGAAAAAAGCAGCTTCCGGAAAAGTAAAACAAGAGATCAAACTGGAAGTGAGTCATTCCAGAATCGGAGGCAAAGTACTTGAATTGAAGAAAGTGAATAAAAGTTTCGGGGATCTTACCATACTCAATGACTTCTCCTATCAGTTCCTGAAAGGTGAACGTATCGGTATCATCGGGAAAAATGGAGTAGGGAAAAGTACCTTTCTGAAAATTATTACCGGAGATGAACCGGTGGATTCCGGCGAAGTGGAAACAGGTCAGACCATCGTGTACGGTCATTATAAGCAAAGCGGTCATACCTTCAACGAAAACGACCGGGTCATTGATGTGATCAAGGAAGTGGCGGAAGTGATTCAACTTGCCAACGGCGATACGATCTCAGCTTCACAGTTTCTGGAACATTTCATGTTCGATTCCAAGATGCAGTACACACCGGTTGAAAAGCTGAGCGGCGGTGAAAAGCGCCGGCTGGGTTTGATGATGGTACTTATTAAAAATCCGAATTTCCTGATACTGGATGAGCCCACGAACGATCTCGATCTGATCACCTTAGAAAAACTGGAATCCTTCCTGGCTGATTTCGGTGGGTGCCTCATCATCGTTTCCCACGACCGTTACTTCATGGATACTTTGGTGGAACATTATTTTGTATTTGAAGGGAACGGCGTTATCCGCGATTTCAATGGTACCTATCTGGAATACAGGGAGTTACAAAAAGAGGAAGAGGCTGAAGAAGCCCGGATCAAAGCTGAGGAAAAAGCAGCTAAAGAAACTCCATCCAAAACAAAAAACAGTTCCTCCTCCGGTGAAAAATTGAGCTACAAAGAGCGCAAAGAGTATAATAAACTGGAAGACGAGCTCGGACAACTGGAGGAACAGAAATCGCAGATCGAAACTGAAATGAATGCGGAATCTGATTATGAAAAACTTCAGGAATTATCTGCCCGTTACGCAGAGCTAAAATCCATCATCGAAGAAAAAGAATATCGCTGGCTGGAACTCGCCGAACGGGCCTGATCGGAGAACAGATCCTGCTAATTCCCGATCAAAGCTCCCGCACATAAATATCTTTAAAGTACACGGTGCTACCCGGATCATGCCCCTGAAGAGCGAACGTTCCGCTGGTAAGACGTTGAGTTCGAGTGAGGCCTTCCGGTTCGGTATAATCAGTGACCACAATTCCGTTTATTTTTATGATCACATGCTTACCCTCCACTTTGATGTAATAGTCCATCCATTCATCATCCGGAAAGGTGATCTCGGTATTATCATCAAAACTGTACAGACTTGCAGTGCGGCGTGGATCGGCATCGTAACTGTTATTGATCTGTGCTTCATACCCGTATCTGGGCCAACCTTCGGGTTGATATTTGGTGTGGAAAAAGATCCCTGAATTGGAATTATTTTTCGTCATCACTTTGGCCTTGAATTCGAAATCATCGAAATCATGATCTGCAACCGGACCATTGTAGAATAAGTGCGATCGCACCCCATTTACTTTTATGGCCCCATCTTCTATGCTGAAGGTTTCATCGGTTTCATTGGCTACCCAACCATCAAAATTTTCTCCATTGAACAACGAAAACCACGTTCCCTTTTGATAGGCCAAAGGTAGTGGATGCTCCTCATTTTCCGATGCCCAGAAGATCGAAACGATCCACCAACGGGTTCCGTCATTAAATAGCTGTACACTATTGATCCCTCTGGCAAATACATCCCCATCTTTGGTTCTGCGCGATTCGTAGGTTGTAAAAACCTGCGCAACCCCGTTGAATTCATCTACTTCCCGTGAAACTTCAGATTCAAAGAATCCATCCTTTTTAAACATCGGTGTAGCCCGTTCAATATATTTTTCCACATCCCATGCCACATATCTTCGGCTCTCGTTGTTATTGTTTCCGGTAGGGATCAGGCGGGCTTCCGGGATGAACAGATTTCTGAAACGATCCCAGTCCCGTTCCACCCCCGCATCCCCGGAAATTGAGGCATACATAGTGTTAATGATGGAATCAATGGATCGGGTGTCAGATTCATATTGTGCAGACGCACTGGATGAAAGGATAATGAGAAAGCCAAAAATGGCGATGATCTTCTTCATAAACAGATGGGTGATTGATTTAAAATATCACCATCTCCCTTAACGGAGAGATGGTGAGTTAAAACTTTAATTAATGTTCCAGATCCAGAATGCGGCCTGGTGTCCACGGAGCGCCTAACTCATCCAGTTTGGCGTCCATTGATGGCAGATCGGTATCCAGAATAGTTTTTAAGGTATCGATCACCGGCTTAAGATTTTGTTCGGCTATCTTTTTTACCATTTTAGATGTTTCTGTAGGATCCGATCGTGTTTCCAATCCGGAGTAGATCGCGGTATTGATCCTCGCATTCAAACTCGGAGCCTGGTTGATCTCCAATTGTGATTTGATACGGTCTCCGAACATGATCATGCGTGCCTCATCGAGCTTTTCTTCCAATTCATCGATCATGGCATCCATATCCGGGCTTTTTACCAGCCGGTTCGCTGCTTTATAATACTCCATCCGGTCATTGATCTCATTGAATGCACTTCTCGCACTATTCGCTGCCTTGGAGAGTTTCATGAGCTCGGTATGAAATGCAAACATAGCATCCGGATCCTGAGCCGGTAAGGTAAGATTGTCTAAAGATTTTACGGTGAACGGTACCGGCTCTGCAATTTGTGTTACTTCCCCATCCACGCTTTTTGCCAATTCTACGGAATACTCGCCGGGCAACACCATGATCCCGGAATTCAGATTTGAAGTTGGATTGCTGTCTTTAGTACGAACCTGATCCACATCCGGATATTTCAGATCCCAATAGATCCGATTGATCCCTTTTTTGGGGGAACTTCTGAGTTCATTTACCACATTCCCAGCCGCATCGCGAACGGTGAAGATCAAAAACGGTTTTGGCTGTTCTTCTTCGGCTTTTAACTGCTCATACTCGGGATAGTAGACTGTCTTACCATCTTTGCGGAGTTCCTTCTCTTTCTCCTCTCGTGCCTGCTCCAGTGTTTTATACCCGTCTTTCAGGTAATAGGTAAACGCTGCGCCGAATTCGGGGTTTTCACCCAAATAGAGATCTTCGCCCTGAAATCCTTTGGGGCCCAGCCACGAAACCGTTGAGCTGGCCGCAATAGGACTATACGGCTGAAACTGGAAGGCATCGCGCACTGAAAACAGATGAGCTTCTTTTTCCCGTACTTCTTTACTGAATTCCCTCAGGGCAGAATAATCGTCCATGATGTAAAATCCACGGCCGAATGTTCCGAGTACCAGATCGTTCTCCCGCTGTTGAATATTGATATCGCGTACGGCTACCGTTGGTAATCCCTTACTCAGTTCTTTCCAGTATTTCCCTCCGTCGATGCTGGCAAAGAGACTGAATTCTGTTCCAATAAAAAGTAATCCCGGCTCCATATGGTCTTCCTCTATAGCATAGATCGAACCTCTTTCCGGTAAATTATTAGCGATCGATTTCCAGCTTTTACCGAGGTCGGTACTTTTAAGCAGATATGGTTTAAAATCACCGTTTTTATGATTGTTAAATGCTGCATACACTACGTTCGGATCATGAGCAGAAGCTACGATCTCATTCACATAGGTGAATTCAGGAACCCCCGGGAATTTTGAGATCTTCCGCCAATTCTCACCACCATCTGTGGTGATATGAATCAGACCGTCATCAGTTCCGGCAAAGAGTACATCTTCATTTAAAGGTGATTCGGCCAGAGCTACGATGTTTCCGTATTGAGTGGTGGATGCATTTTTTGCTACGGCATCCATGGGCCATACCTTACCCATCACTTCCAGTTTATTCCGGTCGATCTGTCGGGTGAGATCGCCACTTAGTTCCTCCCACGACTGCCCCATATCATCACTTCGATGTACGCGATCAGAACCATAATACAATCGTTTATTATTATGAACGCTCACGAAGAACGGAGAATCCCAGTTCCAGTTGTACGAATAATCCACTCCGGCGGGCGGTTGCGGGATGATATTCTGCGCTTCGCCACTTTGTTTGTCGAATCGGTAAAGATTTCCGTATTGGTATTGTGAATACACAATGTTTGGATTTTGCGGATCTACATGTGGTTCAAATCCATCCCCAAGCAGAGTCACAAACCAGTGACGAGGAGTTATTCCGGTTGGCTCGTTCGTTCGTGATGGCCCGCCGAACGTAAAGTTATCCTGTGTCCCGCCATATACATTATAGAATGGGTAATCGTTATCCACTGCTACTTTATAAAACTGAGTGACTGGCAGATTGGTGTAAAATCTCCAGGTTTTACCGCGGTCATACGATTCATATACCCCGCCATCATTTCCGTTCAGCAGATAATCGGGATCATCCGGATTGATCCATAATGCGTGATTATCAATATGCTTATTCGCTTCGCCGACATTATTGAAGGTCTTACCACCATCTTCTGATACCCCTGCATAGGTATTCATCACATAAACGAGTTCTGCATCTACCGGATCAGCGATCACCTCGGAATAGTAATTACCGCTGGAGGAATAGCTGCTTCTTCTTTCCCAGCTTTCACCCCGGTCTGTGGAGCGATAAAATCCGCTTTTACCACTTTGAGCTTCAACCACGGCATACAGGACATCAGGATCGGCCGGTGAAATATCCATCCCGATCCGGCCGATATCCCCGCCGGGCATTCCTTTCATAATTTTTCGAAATGAAGCCCCGCCATCTTCCGACTTATACACCGCTGACTCCGGGCCACCGCTTATATAGGTAAACACATGGCGTCTTCTCTGATGAGCAACGGCATAGATCACTTCGGGGTCTCTTGGATCAAGATGTACTTCATGAATTCCCGTTTCCGGACTTATATCAAGTACTTTCTCCCAGTTTTCGCCCCCATCTACTGTTTTGTATAACCCCCGATCGCCGCCGGATTTCCAAAGCGGGCCGGTTGCCGCAACATACACCACCTCTGAATTTTCAGGATGGATGGCGATCATTCCGATATGCTCGGAATTCTTCAGGCCCATATTCTTCCAGCTTTTACCACCATCAACCGATTTATAAACCCCGTCGCCGTAGTTAACACTTCGCTGATTATTATTCTCGCCGGTGCCAACCCAAACCACATTATGATTATTCAGGTCGATCTCTACCACTCCGATGCTGTAGCTTCCTTCATTATCAAAGACCGGGGTGAAAGAGATCCCGCGATTGGTGGTCTTCCACACGCCACCGGCCGCAGCCGCTACATAAAATTCACTGTAATTATCCGGATTCACCGCGAAATCTGCAATCCTGCCGGAGGTAAAAGCCGGACCAATACTTCTGAAACCTAAACTGTTCCAGGCTGTTTCATAACGCTCATCTGAAGGTTTATCCTGTGCGCTTAGTTGATAAACAGGTAGTGCAATGAACAACAAGATTGCAAGTAGATATCGACCGGAATTCCCCATAATAATTTTGTTTAGTGTGAAAAAATAACTCCAAATACTTTGTATTGGACAATACTTAAATCTGAGAGGAGATACCACTACATATTAACCAGATGAGCCTCTCTAAACGGCCCTGATACCGAACAAGGGAACCGGCTTATCTTTTCCTTTTAACTCAAATTCTCCCTTAAACCTATTTTCGAATTCCTTGTGTAGTGTGAGGGCATTCATGATGGTATCCGAGATCAGTAAATGTTCTCCCAGTTTATTACACATATCCTGAATGCGCGCTGTTGTGTTGATCACATCACCATGATAGGCGATTTCTTTTTTTACAACGCCGACCTCAGCTGCCACCAACTCCCCTCCATGAAGTCCGGCTTTGAACTCCGGGAATACTCCATATTTTTTCATATAAAAATCACGATTCTTATGCAGTTTTTGAGCAAAATCGAAGTAAAGAGCTACACACTCGTTATTTTTGAGTCCTTTTTCATAATCCCAGACGATCACGGCCTCATCTCCCACATACTGATAGATCTCACCGGAATATCCAGCTACAACTTCATTCAGATCATAGAAACAATGCTGAAGCATTTCACTGAATTTATGGTACCCCAGTGTTTCGGCGAGTGTGGTGGATGATCTCATATCCAGAAACATGAACAATCTTTTTTCTACTCTGGGAGGATTGTATTTACCGACGAGCATTTTCCAGAATACACCTGCCCCAAATTTCTCCAGAATGATCTTCCATAGATTGAATAACAGACTGGCGATCATAAAAAAGATGATAAACGACCATACAGCCCCACTTTCTAATAATATGCGCGGAGTATATAAGTGCGGGTGATCATAGAGAGAGGTAATGATCTCTACCCCGAGTTCCACATCCAGTGTGAGGATCACTAAATAAAAGAGTGATTTTAACAGCAATCTGAATCCGATCGATTTTCTTTTAAACCAGTTACGCTCAAAAAATTCTTCGATAATGGAATAGAGCAACCCGGTAATTATTCCGAGCACCACAAACAATTCCAGACTTTTTAAATAGCTCACCTCATGATCGAGGGTGATCCCGGGCATATCAGATAATCCTGCAAACCTGAACAGATCGAATGCCCAGAATGCAAATATCCAGTAAATGATCGTTACGACTGTTCTTTTAAGATGTCCCTTTATCATGTGAGCAATATTCATGTCCGAGCAGTTACTGTCTGTTTAATAAAATGTGAATGAATATCTGCTGCTAATAAACCTCTCCTCCGGCAAATAAGAAAGAGCTGAATGATAATTCCCGGAAAATAAAAAGGGATACCCTCAACATTGAGCATATCCCGAAGATCAAACATTCTTAAAGACCGGATAAAAACTGCTTACTTGATCAGCATCATCTTGCGGGTCTGGACAAAAGATCCGGTTTCCAATCTGTAGTAATAGAGTCCGCTTGGCAGGTTGGCTGCATTAAAACGAACTTCATGATAACCGGCAGAGCGTTTCGCATTTACCAGCTCTGATACTTCCCTGCCAAGTGCATCAAATACCCTGACACGAACATTGGCAGGTGATTCAAGTTGATATCCTATAACCGTTTCCGGGTTGAATGGATTTGGATAGTTTTGATTCAGCTGGATGGAAGATGGTGATGTTGCTTCCAATTCTTTGGAAACCAGCTCGCCATTTACGGTAACCTCACCTTCTCCATTCCAGGAAAACACCTTTATGTAATCGACATACATTTTAGCGGGAAACGGTGCTGTTACCTCGGTTGAAACTGAAGCATCAGTGAAATTTCCTCCAACAGCCATATTGAGTAATACGAAGAATGGTTTCCTGAATGTATTTGCCAGATCGCCCGAACTTATCGAAAGTGGAGAAGTATAGAGATCGTATTCGGTTCGTCTGTCGGTGATGGTAAAACGAAGTGAATTAGGATCCCAATATAACCGGTAGGTCACGAAACGATCATTCATGTCCAGATCAGCGGAGTAGGGTTGATTATACTGAGTATCGTAGGCGATAGCAGCGGCACAAGTCGGGTTTCCATCACTACAAGCACTCGAAGCATACCAGATCGCATTCGATCCTACATAGCTGTTTACGTTAGAATCGGGATGGCCCTGATTCGTACGCTCATCCAGGCTATGTCCCATTTCCATCATATCGATCTCTCCGCTTTGCGGCCAGCCAACCTCAGGATTATTAGCGCCTAATAACCAGGCGGCAGGCCAGAGACCGGTTTCAAGATCGGGGACCATCATTCTGATCTCGATCACCCCGTATTTGATTTCAACCTGATCCTGTGTATTCAGCCGGCCGGAAGTAAAACGACCACCATTCGGAGCTCGCTCTTTTCGGGCTTCGATCACAAGACCTTTATTCCCCGGCTCTCCGGGAATGGAATCTGTGTACACATTCTCTTCCTTGTAATACTGCATCTCCCCGTTTCCCCAGTAACATAAGTCCGGGCAACCATCACCGATCTGTATATTCCAGATCTCCGTATCGAGGGTATCGAAGGGTTCTTCCCAGATAAGTGCACCTACCTGAGCCTCAACCGTACTTACGAATGTTGCTATAAAAATGATAAAAAGTAGATTTCTCATACTCTCAAGAATTCAAAATCTTTTCAATTTCGTTCATTTCAGATTCTGACAGCTCCGGATTATCCAAAGCGGCAAGATTATCCTGCAACTGTTTGATGCTGCTTATACCCACCAAAGCAGAGGTTACTGCTTTCTGACGAAGTACCCAAACCAGAGCTAATTGGGCAAGACTCTGCCCGCGTTTCCGGGCTATTTCATTCAATGTCTGAATCTTGTTCAACACACTTTCGGTGAGTGAGTCTTTCTGCAGGAATCCATCAGGATCTGCAATTCTGGATTTTTCCGGGATTCCTCCTAAGTATTTATTGGTCAATAAGCCTTGCGCCAATGGTGAAAATGGAATTGCACCGATGCCCTCTTCTTCCAACACCTGAAATAATCCTTGTTCCGGCTCCCGGGCAAACATACTGTACAATGGTTGATGAATCACGATCGGTACTCCCCAGGATTTCAGCATTTGAATTGCTTCCCTTGCTTTTTCTGCCGGATAATTTGAGATACCTGCATACAAGGCTTTCCCCGAACGTACGATCTGTTCCAGCGCACGCATACTTTCTTCCAGCGGCGTGTCATCATCCGGCCGGTGATGATAAAAAATATCCACATACTCCAGGCCCATACGTTTCAGACTTTGATCGCAGCTGGATATCAAAAATTTACGTGAACCTCCATCGCCGTACGGACCCGGCCACATGCCATACCCGGCTTTACTGGAAATGATGAGTTCGTCTCTGTGTCCGGCCAGTACGGTTTTCAACGCACGTCCGAATTGCGCTTCTGCACTTCCCGGAGGCGGGCCATAGTTGTTGGCCAGATCGAAATGTGTGATCCCCATTTCAAAGGCTTTAATGAGCATTGTATCTACTTTCTCAGGGGTTTGCTGTCCTCCGAAATTATGCCACAGGCCCAGAGAGATAGCCGGCAAATATAGTCCGCTGTTTCCGCATTTATTGTAAGGTATCTGTTCGTATTGGGGGGTAGTAATCATGATCAACAATTTTAATTTTATTCCGGCCAAAAAGTACAAAATCCAAAACCCAGAATCTCAATTTGGACCAATTAGTCATTCCTGTTTCGCCTCTTTAAAATGTCTCTCTAACTAATTGATTATATGTACCCCAAAAAATCTAATAAGGATATTAGATTATCTGTTAGTTACTAATTTTATGCATTTAGACGAAAAAAATACTTAATGATTCTGGCTTTCTGCCGAGAATGTAACACAAATTGTTATGGACATTCAGCTAATTAACTCAAAAGGATAAAATGAAGGACACCTTTAAGGGGCTGCGCAAAAAATTGATCGTATCGACTTTTTTCATTGGTATCGTCCCTACTATTCTACTTCTGGCAGTATTATTCAAAATAATAGGCGATAATACAGAGTCGACAATCGAAAGCAAACTGGTCTCGGTGAGAGACCTTAAAAAGGCAGAGATCATTAATTATTTTGAAACGATCGACGCTCATCTGTCTACTCTGGCCAATAACACGGAGGTTATCGAAGCCATTCACGAATTTGATACTGCCTGGGATGAAATCGGGCAGGAATTTGAACCCACTGAATATCTGCAGCGGAATTATATAACTGATAATCCTAATCCTACAGGAAGTAAACACGAACTCTTTATTGCCCCGGATGGGAGTCATTACTCTGATCTGCATCAAAAATTTCATCCGTTTTTCTACAACACTCAGCAGAAGTTTAATTACTACGACATCTTTTTATTCAACCGTAGAGGTGATCTGCTTTACACCGTGTTTAAAGAAGCAGACTATGCTACGAATCTGAATTCCGGTGAGTTTAAAGAAACAGGACTTGGTTTCACATTTCGCAAAGCCCTCGCCTCCCCAAAAGGAGAGACTATTCTGGTTGATTTCCAACCTTATGCACCATCGAACGGGGATCCTGCGTCTTTTATGGCTAGCCCGGTGTATGACGGTGACAAAGTGATCGGGGTAATAGCCTTCCAGATGCCTCTGGACAAAATAACGGAGATCATGACCAATCGCGCAGGTCAAGGCGAAACCGGCGAATCGTTATTGATTGGAAAAGATGGTCACTTGAGAACGGACAGTTATCGTGCCCCTGATCAATACTCTGTAAAAAACAGTTTCAGAGATAGTAAGATACCTCAACGACTAAGTTCGATGAGATCGTTTGTAAAAGCCTCCACACTTGGTGCCGGGATCGCCATTGAAGAATCCTATCTGGGAGATGAAGTGATCACAGCATATGCCCCGGTTTCATTTAAATCGCTGAACTGGTACATCCTATCCGAAATTACTACCGACGAGGCTTTTATTGCTCTTAATGAGTTCTCGAATGCCTCCTGGATCGGACTTGGATTATTCACTCTTTTTATAGTGCTGGTCTCTCTCATAAATGCAAAAAAGATCGAACAGCCCATCCACGATGCCATTGAAAAAGTGCAAACCAGCGTATCACAATTCAATGTGTTTTCGAATCATATACTGCAGAATTCTGAACGCCTTGCCAGCGGAGCCACTCAGCAGGCGTCTGCGATTGAACAGGTTTCAGCTTCAACTCAGGAGATCGCATCCCAGGCAAAAAGCAACGTGGATATGAGCAATCTGGCTGTAAATAATGCCCATGAGCTGGACTCCATTTCTACCCAGGGCAGTACGGAACTGGTTCAGCTTAAATCATCATTCAGTCAGGTGAAAGAAGGAGCTGTAGAATCGACCCAGATCATAAACCGGATCAATGAAATTGCTTTCCAGACTAATCTTTTAGCCTTGAATGCAGCTATTGAAGCCGAAAGGGCCGGTGAAGCCGGTGTGGGGTTTGCTGTGGTATCAAACGAAGTTCGAAATCTTGCACGCCGGGCAACTGAAGCAGCAAATGAAACCGAAGCAATCATTAAGAATACCGTAGTTGCCGCTGAAAAAAGTGAAGAGTCGCTCAACAATTACGAATTATGGTTTACCAAAATTCACGGATACTCTAAGAATATCAGAGAACTTCTCGATCAACAGAAGCAGACAACGATGGAACAATCGGAAGCTACCAAGCAGGTGTCGCAGGGGCTCAATGAAACCGAAAATGTAGTGCAAACCACGGCAGCTTCGGCACAGGAATTGTCCGCAACTTCTCAACAGATCATCAGCGAGAGTTATATGATCTCTGAAGCGGTGGATTCGTTGGTATACCTGGTTGATGGTGTAAAACTGAATAACTGAACCATTCAGCGATCAATGGAATAAAGGTCCGGCAATTCGTCTTCAAATAATACGAACTCCGTATTCCTGAACTTAATGAAATCCGGGGCACTCACCTGTCCCGGAAATGGCGCATAGTAATGGTCTCTTTGCTCGCGTTCGTAATTAGCATTTCGCCAGACCTGAACGTAGACCATTTTTTGTGTGGAAGCATTGGCCAGCATACCTTTTAAAAGCGTTTTTGTCCAGAAAGTACTATCAGGAATTGCTTCCAGCCCGGTTTCGGTAAGCGCGGTGATCTTACCTAGTGAATCTGCTATCTCGGAGGTCATCGTTAAGCTTTTTATGAATTGCTCTGCTCGTACCGGTGGCGAAGCCGTGTTTGCCGGATGTCCCACATCCCAGTAATTATCCAGTCCGATGATATCCACAAAATTATCACCCGGGTACCCATAGAAATAATCACGTTTAAAAGTATGGATGTTTGTTCGGCTGCGGTCTGGTGAAAAAGCCCATATCAAATTATGCACCTCTTTCTCATTGACAAGATAGTTGAAAGTAAACCGCCATAGTGCTCTGTACTCTTCTTCGGTACACAAGCCTTTTCCCCACCAAAACCAATCTCCGTTATGTTCATGGAAGGGTCTGAAGATGACCGGCATAGGGCTCAATTCCCTGAAATAAGCAGCCACTTCATCCAATGTATGCTTGTATTGCTGATGTTTTTCGCCACCGGGAAGAATAGCAGATACCGCACGAGTGGTATCATAAAAAGATCGACCGGTAACCGGATTTCTCATATGCCAGGCATAGGTAAGTACTCCACCTCTCGCTAACCCTTCTTTTGCAAAATCCAGACTCTTTTTCCGTTTTTGGTCATTTTGCTGCTCGTTTAATCGTGGATCCGGTAAGAAATCCGCAACATCCCAACCATATAAGGCCGGAAAACTACCCGTAACATCTTTTACATCCGAACGGGAAGAATCTCCCATCCAGGTTCGTCCGTAGGCCAATGTAGCCTGATGGCCAAACAAGGAATGTTCCCCCGACAGCTGTTTTAGGTTTTTGTACAGTGCAACGGTTTCCGGGGTGGCATTTACATCAACTAAAAGTGTGTTATCCGTCGGCTTTTCGCAGTTCACTACTGTAAAAAAAACCACTAAGTATAACAATGACACGCTGCCCTTTTGCATAATATACTCACTGATCAAAACTATACATATCCGGCAATTCATCTTCAAAGAGCACAAATTCCTCCTCCCGAAAAGCTTTCATATCTTCCGCACTCGGGTGCCCCGGATACGAAGTAAAGAAATGTTCTCTCTGCTCACGTTCGGCGTTGGCGTTCCGCCATGTTAACACATAGGCAACTCCCCGGGCTTCGGTATTCGAGGTAAAAGCGGGCAATACCTGTCCGGTCCACCACTTTGGATCGGGAATTCCATCAACACCGGTTTCAGAAAGGGCTGCAATCTTGCCTTTCTTTTTAGCTTCATTTGCCAGCCAGGCAAGTTCATCGCTGAATGCCACCGGATCACGATCTTTCATACTTCCGTAGTCATCCATTCCCAAAATATCCACATAGTCATCGCCGGGATACTTCTTATAATAATTGGACAGTTCTCTGCCCCCCTGATTATCCGGGGAATAAGCGTAAAGCAGGTTATGAACTCCTTTTTCGTCTTTCAGATATTCAACAGTAAAGCGCCATAACGCGACATATTCTTCCACCGTGGTCTGTTCTTCTCCCCACCAGAACCAGGAACCGGTATGTTCATGATAAGGCCGGAAAATTATCGGGATCAGTTCACCATTACCGCCTCTGAGATCCTGCGTAAATTCAGCAAATTTATCCAGCCAGTTCTTAAATTTCTCATGCTGGTCACCGCCGGGTAATATAGCATAAACAGCCGGAGTCCGGTCCCAGGAATTCCCATCGGTAACGGGGTGATTCATGTGCCAGCTGATGGTATTGATCCCTCCTCGTTCATACCCTTCACGGATCCAATTTTTCATACTTTCAAAATTCACATTATCTAGCGATACCTCGGTATCCTGTCTGATATTCCCTATCTCCCAACCATAAATGGCCGGATAAGATCCGGTCACTTCCTTTACATCCGATCGACCCGGCTCGTCCCACCAATCATGTCCATAGGCCAGATCATCCTGATGACCATAGAGCAAATGTGTTTCTCCCACTTTTTTAAGATTGTTGAACAAGGCGACGGTTTCGGTTGTGGCCTCTTTATCGATGGGAAGTGATCGAGATGTATCCTGATTTTCTGCCGATGACTGACAGGCTAGTAATAACCCCGCTATTACAAATAGTACATACTTCATATTTGCTCCGATAATTTATTTAATTCGTTCGGCATGTGCTTTTATGATCTCGAGGGTCGTGCTGTCATCTGCAAAGACAGAATTCAATCCTTGTGGTTCCTGAGGTGGATCCCCTACAAATGGATCTCCCGGTTTCCACCAAAAATCATCATTTTGTGCAACTCCGAGCCCGCCCCAGCTCCATATGTTGGTTCCGGCCAATTCGGGATATTGTTCAACCTGATCGAATACCAATTTAAAATACTTATCGCGATAGGTTACAGGAGTACCCCGTTCGTTTCGTTCAAAATCACGGCCCAGTCCGAATTCTTCCATCACAATAGGTTTGTTCAGATCGCGGGCCGCCTGAACATGTTCTTTGATATATGAAACTGCGTTTTCTTTGGTTTGAGGAAAGGTTTCTTCCGGATTCTGAGCATCGTACCAACTCCAGTTCTTCGCCCACATGTGAAAGGTCAGGTAATCAATATTTGGTGTGTCATGTGCTTCTTTGAACACTTCCATCGACCCCAGTGATCCCATCGAACCTTCATTACCACTGGATACCAGATGATTCGGATCCAGAGATTTGATGTAACCGGCTGTTTCGTCGATCCACTTTACGAATGCAGGAACCTCTTTCATACTTTCCTCCCCTTGTCCGGGGCGCGGCTCGTTCGCCAGTTGCCAGGCCATGATCGCTGTATCTTCTATATAGCGCTCTCCGGTGATGGTATTCGTTCGGTTGATCAGGTCGTTGATATACTTCCGATATGCTGCATTTGCTTCTTCGTTGGTATAAAATTTGGCTGAAAACCGCATAAATCCTACCCAGTCTCCGGTTTTTGCTGGATCGATCTTTGGTCCCAGACCATACCATTCGTTCCAGGTAGACATCCCGCCGGACCATTCCCAAAAATTATTCAGAAAGATCACCGCTTTCATATCCCGTTTACCCATCTCAGCTAACAGATAATCGAGTCCAACAAGTAGTTCTTCCGTGATGCTGCCATCCTCATTAATGAATGCCGGTGAAAGTGAGTTTTCCAGATCAGTTTGCTCGCTCGCACCCAACACCCGTAAATTTGTGATCCCATTCTGAACTAAAATATCCAGTTCTTTTTTTAAACGTTCGCGATTCCCTTCCTCTCCTTCTCTTCCCAGATAAGCACCATACCAGAAATTGGTACCGGCAAACTGATACGGTTCCCCATTGATCCGGAATTCTGTGCCATCTACCTGAACAAACCCATTTACGGGTGTTTCCTTCGGTGTACATGCCAGACTGAGCGTCAGTAGTGTGAGTCCAATGCTGACCACCATGTTAAAAAGTCGCTGAAAATGAATATTTAGCTCCATATTTCTACTATTTATTTCTGATCATTTGTTTAGCATCATAGTCGGCTGCAAATTCCGACTGCCCAACCATCATCTCGAGGATCTCATCCACTCTTCGGTTTACTTCATAGATCGCCCTCGTATTATGGTACGGTGCCTTCCACGCCCTGATCTTGTCAAGCTCATTGTAGGGGATTCCATCCCTGTTTACTTTTTCGAACCATTCTCCGTATTTATGATCGATGATATACGTTTTGATGAATTCCCAGGAGTCACAGGCCGCCCGAAGATACTTTGGATCTTCAGTTACCGAATAGACATTTAAAAATCCGACCATGGCCTCTGCCTGGGGCCACCAATCTTTGTTATGGTCGATGATATGTGTCCCTTTTCTTTCATTGATCAGGCCGCCATCCTCATCCAGTCCATGTTTTATGATCTGCTCAATGACAGACGGAATTATTTGCTCAACTCTTCGTATCCGATCGGAATCTTCAATAACCTCAGCGGCTTCTAATAACAACCAGGTGGTTTCAATATCATGTCCATAAGAGCGTAATTCAGCCACTGATTCCCAATTCACATCCAGAAAGCAATTCAATGAAGCCTCTTTCTTATTGATTATATGATTCAAAAAAATATCGATCAGCGCTTCTAATCTTTCTTTTAACTCAGGTCTTGGTTCATACCGGTATAAATTGGTGTACGCCTCTAATACATGAAGGTGTGTGTTCATACTCTTAGGCGCATTCTTATCCTTACTACTGAGCCGGACATCATCGCTTGGATCCCATTCACGGGAATAGGCCTCAAAATATCCGCCAAACTCCTTGTCTGAACACTTGTTCTCTATAAGGTGATACAATTCTTTCGCTTTATCCAATGCTTCAGGATCTTTGAACGCGGCGTAATATTCAACCAGTCCGTAAATGGCAAAAGCCTGAACATAAACGTGTTTCTTTGGATCTTTTACCTCTCCTTTATGATCCAGCATCCAGTAAATACCACCGTATTTTTTATCTAAAAAACGGGTCGTAAAGTAGTTATAGGCTCTTTCAGCCATTTGCCGGGATTCTGTATCTCCAAGCCATTGATAGGTGAGCGAAAATGTCCACATGATCCTCGCATTGAGGATCGCACTTTTATCAGCTTTTTGATCCGGTTCGTTCCGGTTATTAACTACCCCGAAAAAACCACCGTTAATTTCATCTACTGAATGGCTGAGCCAATAAGGCCTGATATTATTAAGAAATTCATCTCTTGTTTCAGTTTTAAGTGTTCGTAAGCAGTCTCGCAACTTATCCATTGAGATACTCTTTATTTCGTTTTACGATCTGTTGAATAGTCTCTACCGAGGTGTATGAACGTAACCCATCGGCCGGGGTGTTCTTCACATAATCCAAAAGCTGGTCAATACTACTTTCTGCTACATGCATTCTGGTATCGGAGCTGGCATAATAGATGTACACCTTATCATCTTCGTCTTTGATCCAGCCGTTGCTAAATACCACGTTCGATACATCGCCGATCCTTTCATCTCCCTGCGGTGCAATAAAGTAACCCGACGGACTGAACGTTACTTCCCATGGTTTTTCCAGCGAGGTCATAAAAACGTACAACACATACCGCAGGCCTGCGGCTGTATTTCTAACTCCATGCGCCAGATGCAGCCAACCGTCTTTGGTTTTGATGGGAGCCGGACCCTGACCATTCTTCACTTCTTTAATGGTGTGATAGATTCGTTCATCGATCACCATCTCTTCATCCACAACGGCCTGCTCCATCGAGTCGCACAGCGCCCAGCCAATTCCGCCACCTGAACCTGCTTCAATAAAACTATCCTGTGGACGGGTATATAAAGCATATTTTCCATCTACAAACTCCGGATGAAGTACCACATTTCGTTGCTGTTCCGAGTTTGTCTTCAGATCCGGAAGACGTTCCCAATTCTCCAGATCTTTGGTGCGTACAATACCCGCCTGCGCCATCGCACTACTTGTATCATGCGGACCTGCATTCGGATCTTTTCGTTCAGTACAGAAAATACCGTAGATCCACCCATCCTCATGGCTGATCAATCGCATGTCATATATATTTGTATCCGGATTCTCTGTTTCCTGTATCAGGATCGGGTAATCCCTGAACTCAAATCCATCCACGGGAGAATCACTTTCCGCAATGGCAAAAAAAGATTTGCGATCGTTACCTTCTACCCGGGCAACCAACAGATATTTGCCGTTGTGTTTGATCGCTCCTGCGTTAAAAGCAGCATTTATTCCAAACCGCTCCATAAAGTATGGATTGGTTTCCGGGTTAAAATCATACCGCCAGATCAACGGGGCGTGATCTGCGGTTAAAACAGGAAATTTATATCGTGTAAAGATCCCGTTTCCGGGGGTTAACGGCTCATTTGGTCGTTTAATTAACTGCTTATATTGCTCTTCGAGTAGTTGCTTTCGATGAGTGAATTCTTGTGCCATTGTATTGTGAATTTTTCACTAGGTGGCCGGTAGCCGGTCGTACCAGTTTTTCTTTAAAATAAATGAAGTGACCAGGGCAATGCTTAAGCTGATCAGCATTGGGGTAAATTCCATCAATACCAGATAAACCGGAAAAACAACCAATGCAGTTTGCCATACTATTCCAACAGCTACATTTGCCATATCACGTTTAAAATTGCTGTTCTTTTTAAATGAGGGTTCTTCGGCCACAACTTTTTCATGTATTGGCTTCCAGAACCCCCACGGACGAACATTCTTATAAAATTTCTTCAGTATCTCTTCATCAACCGGTGGTGCCGAGTACGTACCGATCAAACAAGCGATCACGGATATCAGTAACATAAGCGGGAAGGTGTAGGTGTCGAGGATCCCATCAAAAATAAAACGAAAGGTAAGAGCGGGTATAAGTCCGCCAACCATTCCCCAAAAAAATCCGTTACCATTAAATCGCCACCAATACCATTTCAATACGTTGGCGGCTACATAGCTGCCGTAAAGTCCACCCACGATCCATTGAAGCACATCATTTACATCTTTGGCAAAGAATCCGAGAATGATGCTGAATACCACCATACCGAGACCGGCTACAATATTAACGGATTGTATCTTCACATTTTCGGCTTCAGGATTGATGTATTTGAGATAAATATCATTCACCAGATAAGCCTGTGCAGCATTTAACGTACCTGCAAATGTAGACATGAATGCCGCGAGCAATCCGGCAAGCAGCAATCCCAGAAATCCGACCGGAACAAATTGATTGATCGCAGAAGGCAGAATTTGTTCAAAATCGAGTCCGCGGCCGGGCACCATCAGATCGAGTTGTTCATAGAAAAGCAGTCCGAGTACTCCAAAACCTGCGATCATCAGGTAACGGATCGGCATTAAGATCACAGAAACTGAACCACTCATCAGGGCTGCTTCGCGCTCCGATTTTGCGCTCAGAATTTTCTGCATATCATAGGTAGGTGCCGGACCGGCAAGACTTACCAGCACGCCTTTAAACACCATCATCATGAAAAGCACGGAAAATAAGCCAAAACCATCGTCTCGGATCTTTTGATTTATTTCAGGAATTATGGAACTCCAGTCCATATTCAGTTCCCATCCAAAAAACGGACTCATCCAACCGTCAGGAACAAGTAGCGGGTTATCGATCAGGGCGTTCATAGCAATGATCGCGATCACTATACTTGAAACCGCCATAATAAAATATTGTACCACATCGGCCCAGACTATACTCATCATCCCTCCCATCAGGGAATAAAAAATGGCAAACAAGGTGAAGGCTATGCCATAAAAATGAGGGACATATTCTGCCGGGATGTCAAAAGGCACATACGCACTCAGGTACTCCCACGGAATAAAGATCTCAACAAATTTCCCGAGACCAATAAAGCCATAGGTGAGATATCCGAGCCCCATGATAAGAGCAAATATCACCACAATAATATGTGATTTTCTGGCTCCGCTGTTAAATCCGAATCGTGTACCGATCCATTCAGCGCCGGTTGTTACATTCGAACGGCGTAACCACATCGATAGAAAGATCATCAAGAAGATTTGATTGAAGACCGGCCACAGCCAGGGCAACCAAATACTCTTAATACCATAAACCACCAAAATGGTAACCAACCACACGGTACCTGATATATCGAACATACCCGAGGCATTCGACAATCCCAGCATGTACCAGGGTAATGATTTGCCGCCCAGCAGATAAGAATCTTTCGATTGCTGCGCTTTCTTTTTTAAAGCAAGACCGATGATTACGGTTATTAACAGGTAGGCCAATACGATCAGCCCGTCGATCAGGGATAATTTCATTCTATTATAAAGCTAGGTCAACGATTCAGTTTTTGTGAACCGAGTATATAAAAAAGGATGATGGTTACCACCACCATCCTTTCATTTTTTTCCCCTGATCTTATTTGATCAGTGTCATTTTACGTTGAAGCATGAGGTCTCCTGCTTTCAACCGATAGAAGTAAACACCGGATGCCAGGTTCTGAGCATCGAATTTAACGGTATGCAAACCGGCTGCCGTTCTGCCATCAATCAAGGTAGCTACTTTCTGACCTAACAGATTGTACACGGTAAGTTGCACATTTGAAGTAACCGGCAGATTGAAATTAATATTGGTAGTCGGGTTGAATGGATTCGGATAGTTCTGTGATAAATTGAATCCTTCCACGTTATCCTGCCATTCGGTAGGTGTGCTCATAGATGATTCTTTGATCAGATCTACGAAATCGATGTTAGCATCGCTACCTGCGATCTCAGCAGTAATGGTTCCACCACTATGTGCGAATGAAGATGACAGCTGGAAGCTTCCATCCGCAGTTAAAGTAGCGGTTTCTATTTCTGTACCATTTATGGTATATGATACAGTGGCGTCTGTTTCCTGCGTGTAGAATACCTGAATGCGATACGTGCCGGCATCAAATTCTTCACCACCAAAGGTGATGGCAACAGTACCATTGTCTCCCAGCTCAACAGATTTGAAACCGGAAGCAATACCTTCTACTTCTTCCCCATTCATTTCAGTCTGACCACCTACGCCCACTAAATTATAATCAGCGTTTAAAGGTGTTAATGATGCAACAACATCATCCGTACCGGCATCTAACACATCAACTTGTGCAAATCCCTGATATCCCCATGATGGCTCTAACCGGATGGTATTGGCTCCTGCGGGAAGTACCAGACCGTCCGGAGAAAGTTCAGCATGCAGATCGGCATTATTGATTCTTGTCCAGGTCCACTCGTTGATATTCATTCCAATGTGTGGATTACAATCTCCGTTATCAGTGGTTGAATCCCAGATGTATTCACCCCAGCCCATACAATCCCGGATACTGGTTCCGTTTACGATCACACGTTGCCCGCGAATCGTGTTTCCATTCATGTTAGTAAGCACGTTTAGGTCGAATGTTCCGGCTGTTTCTAAGTCAAAATTCCACTCAACATATCCGCTTGATTCGAAATTGAAGTATGCAAAACCATCAAATACTTTCTCTGCTGCGGTTCCTGTTAATGAACCATCTTCTGCTTGCTGACTTCCAACTACTTCAAAGGTTTTAACAGCCCCTGCAAGTGCTTCAATTTCTGAAACATACTGAGCTTTATTTGATTCCCAGTCGGCACGTGCACCATCGTGATAGTTCAAATTACCTAACGGCAGACCATCTGTACCTGCAGTAAGGAACGTGGAATTATCATAGGAGAAGTCACCCGGATTCAATGTATTTGGCCGAAGTGGCTGTACACTGTAAGTAGCTGGTGATGGATTTCTACCAGGATCCCATCCCCAATACGTTAACGGAGACTGCCGGCCTTCGCGCAGATCACGAATGTTATCGATCATTTTCGGAACATTAGCTTCCAGCGAGATCTCTGTTTCGGGATAGCTTGATCCTAATTGCGGAGCATTATGATACACCGCTACATTTGGGTCCACTCCTTCCCAGTTATCGGCATAGTAAAATCCACCCAGATCCTGTGTTGCATCAAAAGTGGTAAACATAGAATCGGTTAACTGGTTGATCACAGGCTGTGCATTGATCGTATCTGAATAATACGTAGCAAACTGAGGATCTCTCCAATGGGCGTTTTTAGTATAAACCATTCTACGACCCTGATCAGGGAATCCGAATCCGGGTGCGATCGGTCCTACAACCAGGAATCCGGTGTATGGATACTCACGGGTACCATCATTGATACCATCCGCATCACCTTCTCCGTGCCAATAGTGATTAAGGAATAAGTTATTCGCAACGTATCCCTCTTTCCAGAAATTACCGGTATTAAAAATGCGGCCTACGTTAATTACCGTATTATGTACAAAACGGGTGTAATTGATTGGCGCTGCTTCCGACTGAATTACAGTCATACCCAGATTCAAAAAACTGCTGTTCTCGATGATCAGAGAATCTGCACCTGCTTCGAAACGAAGGCCACGACCTTCCCATTGCTGAGTGAGGTTGATATGATTCCTGAACATACTGTCATACACGTACATTTTATTATTCTGGCTGTCAAATCCAAACAGAGCGAAATCCGTTTGTTCCATGATACAGTCTTTTACTACGACCCGGGCATTATCAGCACTTATACGAATTGGCAGGTAGTTTCCCGTACCACCCCCGTCGTGCATACCGGTAATAAAGAGACCCTCGAGTGTAAGATCGCCCTGTACGGTCATTAAACGACCGTTGGTCCCACCGCTTTCATCGGTTTTTAATTGCAAGCGTGCCGGACCAAAGTAGCTGCTTGTTCCAACTTCAGCTTCGGTCTGGGAACGTAACTTCAGGTGAAAACCCTGATTTACGATGGCATCAACTGTATAGTAGGTGCCTCCTGTTTCAAGCACGTACACTCTGTCGGGATGCTTTCGTTCACCATTCAAAGTGTCGTTTAAAATTGTGTTACGCAGCGCATTTTGATAAGGCACAAAATCGCCGTTGTGGTAGGCAACTAGACATTCTGCTTCGGTAGCCGAACACTCTGTATAGTCCTGAGCGTAGGCTGATGAAGACAAAATACCTATTGCAACAAACAACATTGTTAACAATAGTTTGTAATTGTGTTTCATGTTTTCTCCAGTCATGTTTGTGTTTTGTTAGATTAAAGAAATCGGTGGATTGCATTCCGAATCTAGAACTTCAGACGAACTCCCAGATCCATAGTGAATCCGTAGTACTGAACAAATGTGGTACTGCCGAAACCCCGGCTGCTATCACCATCACCATTACCAATTATGCTTCTGTCTGGTGTGGAGGTAAGGTTGCTGAAGTTTCCATATATCTCGAAGATCTCATTCACGCGTTGTTTTAAGGTTACGTCCCATCTTTCATAAGAGGATGAGTATGAATCAGTAACCGGTATGATCACGTTGGGAACCCCGGTTAACCGGTCACCCTGATACAGATAGGACACTCGTGCTGAGAAGTTCTTATAGTCGTAGCCAAGAGTAACATTCATCAAATGTGCAGGCTGATCGAATGCTCTTCCCGAACGGGTGGAATCGATGTACGTATCCACAGTGGTTTGCCATGGGAAACCGCAATCAGCGATACATTCCGGATCTCCTTTGATGGTGGTTTGATACTTGGTCTTTGAGAACATCCGTGTATAGTTGATATTCAGTACCAGGCCTTTAAATATGGAAGGCAGATACCAGAAATTGGTTTGCCAGTCGAACTCAACTCCCCAAACCTCGGTATCGAAAGGAGCATTGAAATAGGAATCGTAATAATCCGCTACCCGTTTTCCTTCATCATTATATACATAGTTAATATCCTCATCTATTTCCCCATCCCCGTCCAGATCTCTGCCCAGTGGAATATTGAACCGGTCTGCATCAGCATAACTTATCGTATCAACCGCCGTGATGAATGTTCTCTTCCAGAGCGGAAGGTCAACGATGGTCTTCTGAAAGGCAGAAAACGTAAATAGTCCGATATGGTTTTCGTAAATGGATGCTGAGAAATCAAGATTTTGAGATTCTGATGGGCTCAACAATGAATTATTTGCTGAAATTGAACGATTTGAAGCAATATAATTTGATCTGGGTATGTACAGGGTATAATCAGGACGGGCCAGTGTCTCGGTATATGCAACTCTTAATTTCAACCACTCTGCCGGATCGATCTGCAGATGAACCATCGGCAGGAAGAAATCGAAATTTCTGGTCACGTTTAGTGTATCCAGAAACTGTATCGTGCTTATGCTGTTAGAGTAGCTTACACTAAATCTCTCTGTCTCAAAATTTGAGTAGTCATGCTCCCATCGAATTCCGGGAATGAGGGTTACATATTTACCCAGATTGATCTCCGACATGATATAAGCAGCATCATATCGTTCGTTCCCACGGTAATCATCTGCTCTAGAAGCATTTATATCTTCCTGTAGTGCCGGCAGGTTATTATAGGTACAATTATCGGCTGCGTTTATAAATCGTTGCATATCCGATAAACCAGGAGTGAAACCCATGGGGAATCCATTCCCACCTTCACCGGTCAGGAAATTATTCCGGGAATAATTTGTATTAAAATAATGCACGGGAATTCTGGTATACGGTGCTTCATCACCTGCTAAAACCTGATCTACAAATACATTATACCCGTTGATCAGACCAGTTTGGTCGTAAATACATTTGAGCAGTTCTGCATCAGCATTCAGATCTCCTGTGTCTTCATTCATATCATAGGAGATGTAAGCCCAGTTTCCTTTTCCTCTTTGATTACGATCACTTTCACGGGAAAGACTTCTCACCTTTCCGCCGAACTTTACATACCCGTTTACTGAAGTACCTATATCGAATGGTAATTTAAAATCCAGTTGTGCGGTATAATTGACTTCTTCCTGACGCAGTGTATTTATATTAGTAGTACCCAGTCTGCTCAGTGAAGAATCATGGCTCACAAAAGGCAGAACATCAATTGGCCTTACCCCGAGAGTATCAGACGGCCATAGCGGTGGTTGTGTAGAAAGCGATGAATCCTTTACTAATACGGAAGTGGAGGACTCAGGTCTGAATTCCGCATAATAGTCTCTTGGATTCTTATTCAATGAACTGGTTCTTGAAACACCGGCATCTATTTGTATCCACCCAAAGTCCTGTTCCAGACTTAAACCACTGGTAAATATGGAGGTATTATTTTCATTGATATTTACATTATTTCCTACGCGACCCCAGGTTTGAATATTGAAAATGTTAAAAGTACGGACTCCACCTTCGTTGTGTAAACGGTTATAAAACGTATTCGCTGCTAACTTTCCGTGTGGAAGTCTGTAATCCAGTACAAGGCTGCCACCGGTACGGGTTCTGATATTTGAGTATTCCTGAGCATTAACTGAGAGCATCGAAACTGCATCATACTCATCGGTTAGTGGGTTTCTGTAAGGATTGTATGCCGCGTTTAACTGGTCGGCACTTCGATCATATTGATCAGCATTCAGTGTGGCCATAAAACCGAGTTTATTATCAAATACCCGATTGCTGACCATGCCGGTAACCTTGTAGTTCTGATAATATTTCTGAAGCTGAGTATACCCGCCTTGAGCCGTTACATTGAAGATCAGATCTTCCGGTGCTTCACGAAGTTTCAGGTCTACCGAACCGGCAATTGCATCGGCATCCATATCGGGAGTAATGGCCTTTTTAACTTCTATTCCATCCAGCATACTTGATGAAACCAGCGATAGATCCACACTGCGATCATCGCCACCGGTCGACGGAATCCGTACACCATTTACTGTAACGGTACTGAATTTAGGATTCAGACCTCGGATCAACACCTTATTGGCCTCCCCACCACTGCGCTGAATGGCAATACCCGGTAGTCGACCGATGGATTCAGCCGCATTAACATCCGGTAATTCCTGAATCCTATCTTTTGAAACTACATTGGCAATAGTGTTAGATGATAATTGTTCATTGATGGCTGCCACCTGACCTCTGGCCTGCGCCGTAATGGTCACCTCCTCACCTTGTACCCCTTCCCATTCCAGATAAATATCCAGTGTGATCATCTGTCCGTCTTCGATCATCACCTCAACTTCTTTCGTTTTAAAACTGAGGTAGGAGACTTCCAGAATATGCAATCCGGCTTCGACATTTCTTAAGGTATACCCACCATCCACATCGGTCGCAACTCCTTTAAGAGTTCCTTTTATCACAACGTTTGCGCCAATAAGCGGTTCATTGGTCCCGCTTTCAAAGACCTTACCTTTTACTCCGCCTGAAGGTAGCGCTTCCGTAGCAGTCGCTACCAAACTATGCTTGCTGGCATACAGAACATCATTATTTAATAAAACTATTAGATTAAATAATAAGACATATTGAACGGTATTCTTGATAATACCAGATAAAGATCGCGCTTTTACTCTTTTACTCATTCCGAAACCCGCAACATCTTAAAATTGATTTTACTGATTATATGATACTATGATATGATTTTTTACCAGATCAACAACAACTGAGAAAAGATTAGTCAATTCATTTTATTAATACAAATATTTTATTGGAACCGCTTCTTTTTTAATATTCAGACTATTAGTTATTCAATTTGATTACTTTTACGACTTATCAGTTTCAGGTGTGAAGCTGATCACGGGGTAAAACAGTCATATTGCCTGCACCGGCATTTATCGAGAAGAACATGCTTACTGGAACAAACCTTACTTATACTAAAGCTTATAATTTCAGGATCGTATTCGAAACTATACGCCTGCATGGCCCTATTTCACGGGCCGATATTGCCCGCCAGACCCGGTTGACTGCACAGACTGCATCAAATATTGTAGCCCGGCTTCTGGAACGTAATTTTGTAAAGGAAGGGGTTAAACTTCAGAAAAAAAGAGGAGCTCCATCTACCACGCTGGAAGTAAATCCGGAGGGTGCCTATTCGGTCGGATTGGATTTTAACCGCGATCACCTCACTGGAATCCTTGTGGATCTTGCAGGTAACCTCAAAACCAAGATCTTTTACGAGATCAATTCCCCCACCCCGAAGGATGCGATCAATCTGATGGTAAGCACGATCCGGCAACTCACGGATTCCAGCTTGGTAAAAGATGCCTACATCGCAGGAATTGGATTGGGTTTACCCGGACCACTTGAGATCAATAAGAACAATGAGGTTAGTAATACCATTAATCCGAAGGCATTCCCGAACTGGGAGCATGTTCCGGTAGGTAAAATGCTGAAGGATAAGATCGATCATCCTATTTACATCGAAAACAATGCATCTGCGGCAGCAATCGGCGAACGCATGTATGGTGCGGGAAAAAATATTCCAAACTTCTTATACACATTCTTTGGCGCCGGACTTGGTGGCGGACTCGTTATTAACGGAAATATATTTGAAGGTGAGAACAGAAATGCCGGAGAATTAGGATATTTCCCTTTCCCGAATGGTAAGAGTCCGCTCAGCACCTCAGATCAGCCACATATCGGGGAGCACTTCAATCTCAATAATTTATACAGGTGGCTGAATGAACACGATCTTGATATAAAACGACCAGAAGATCTGGCCAATCTGTACAATGATAAAAATGAATGGTTCATGCAATGGCTGGATCTGGCCAAAGAATATCTCGTATCCATATTTCTGGCTGCAGAATATTTTCTGGATATCGAAATAATAATTCTAGGTGGCAGACTACCTTATTCGATCATTGAGGATATTGCCAAAGACCTGCCCGATTTAATCGAAAAACCACGGATCAGTATTAACAGCAAACCACCGATCTTTCAGTGTGGAACCGCCGGTACAGATGCTGCAGCCTTGGGCGCTGCTACTTTGCCCATGTTCGATCTTTTTGCAGCTCAAACCGATGTGCTGATCAAAGATTAATTCGGCCATTGCTTATCACTTTAAAAAAGAAAAGCCCTGCGATAAACAGGGCTTTTACTATGAATTATGCCTTTAATACAGTGATCAGTTTCTTTTTAACAGACTGATGGCAAATCCACCACCTTCAGCCAGTTCAATAGTCATTTCTGAACCTGCATCCACATCGATCTCTTCGATCACTATGGCCGTTGGATTCTTATCCCAATGCGCATCTTCCGCATCCCGATAGATCACGGCGTCATACTCAGCGTCATCATCCAGAAAGTCGAATGAAAGGGTGATACTTCGCTCGTTTTCATCGGTGATACCACCGACAAACCAGTTTCCTGTTTCGCGTTCTTCACGGGCTATGGTCACATAATCACCCACTTCACCATTCAATACTTTGGTTTGCTCCCAGTCTACTCCGACATCACGGATGAATTGAAGTGCCGGATTGCCCTCATAATTCTGAGGAAGATCAGCCGCCATCTGTATCGGACTGTAGATCACCACATATAATGCTAATTGCTGAGCCAACGTGGTGTTAACCTGATTATCAGGCTTTTGAGGAAGCTTAATGTCAAAAATACCGGGTGTGAAATCAATGGGGCCGGCCAGCATTCGTGTGAAAGCAACAATTGGTAAATGTTCGGGTGGATTTCCTCCATCCGAAGCCCAGGCGTTAAATTCCTGACCGCGCAGTCCCTCTCTGGCAATAGCATTAGGATACGTTCGTCGGAGTCCCGTTGCTTTGATCGGCTCATGAGCATTTATAGCGATCTGATGGGCGGCACCTTTCTCTAACGCTCTGCGGTAATGGTTTACCATCCATTGGCCATGATGATATTCTCCTTTCGGGATGATCTTTCCAACATATCCTGTTTTTACGGAATGAATTCCCAGTCGCTCCATTAAAGCATAAGCCGTATCCATTTGTTGATCGTACGTTCTTGGCGCAGCAGAGGTCTCATGGTGCATAATCAACTCTACCCCTTTTTCGCGACCATACCTTACTACTTCTTCCAGATCGTAATCAGGATACGGGGTAATAAAATCGAACACTCCTTCACGATCCTCAAATCCTATCCAGTGATCCCATCCGGTATTCCATCCTTCAACCAATAAACCTTTGATGTTATTCTCAGCTGCAAAATCAATATATCGTTTTGCATTCTCTGTGGTGGCACCGTGTTTTACACTGCTTGCATTTCCTTCGGTAAATGTGGTCATATCCTGAGTTCCTTCATAATCCCAGGTTGATACGCCAAGATGCATTTCCCACCAAATACCAACGTATTTCATTGGAGTGAACCAACTAACATCGCCCAGTTTATTCGGTTCATTCAGGTTCACGATCAATTTAGACTCAATAAGATCGCCGGCTTTTTCACCGATCTGAATGGAACGCCAGGGTGTGGAAAATGGAAGGGCACGTTTTACTTTATATCCGGTGATATCGGAACCGACCAGTTCACTCACTAATGTTAATTCATCCGGCACCACCTTAAGCGTCATACCTGCGTAATCGGTGAGATTCGCTTCGTGGAAACTTAGGTGCATACCGTCATCTGCGCGCATGGTCACCGGTGTATTTACGGCATTCTCAGGAATGTGAGTCTGAGCCAGATTATCATTACTCCGAAGTTTGATCGCATCGATCTCTGATACTTTAGACGTATTGTATAAATGTTCGTAGATATCCCAGTCTCCGGGTATCCACCATGCCATATGATCGCCGGTAAGTTGAAACTCTGTGTTCTCATCCATAATGATCACACTATCCACTCCGGATTGTTCAGGGAAATGATACCGGAATCCGACCCCGTCATCATAGGCACGGAAATAAATATCCAGTTTACGATTTGGCGCCTCTGTTTCCTTTAAGTGAACAACCAGTTCGTTATAATTATTTTCTACTTCGCGTTGCTCTCCCCAAGGCATGGTCCAGGTTTCTTCAAAACTTTGGAGGGTAGAACCGGTGATCTGAAACCCTTCTGCCATAGAAGGCTGGTCTCTGAAATCGAATCCCATGGAAGAAGTGTCGATCACTGTTTTGCCCATGGCCTGTATCGCATAGACCGGAGCACCCTGATCATTCAATTTAAAACTGATCTCAATATTTCCGGATGGTGAGGTCACGGTTGTACCGGAATTACCGGAACAGGCCGTAAGTACCACAACACCCAGCATGGTAAAAATGGTTAGTATTCGTGTCATAATGTTGATTGTGTTAATGCTGCAAATCTTTAACTGCGATAAAATATTAGTTGCGCAAACGGCTCGCAAATGAGAATAATTTTCATTGTTTTATGTTGCGCAACTCACAGAACAGCTGAGTATACAGCATTAATATGGAATTTTATATGAAGATTTACAGATCTTGCCTTCAATTAAATACATCCTGATGCACGAAGATTTTAAACAGGTCCTGATCAGTAATTTCAAAGAAGGGATGGTCCGGCATTTAACGGAGCACCCGGAACAATTTGATGAAGCAATGGCTCTGGCATTGGGTGATGAAGATCCTTTTTGCTGGCGTTCAGCTTTTGTGATCTACGATGTGATGGATCACAATGATCCCAGAGTGGCACCGCATATTTCCGGAATCGTGCAGGTTTTGCCTTTGAAAAAAGATGGGCATCAAAGAGAATTACTCAAGATCCTACTGAAAACAGAGTTGGAGGAAGAGCATGAAGGCCCCCTGTTCGATCATTGTATCTCTATCTGGCAAAGTATCCGAAAAAAACCTTCTGTTCGATTCACCGCCTTCAGGTTTCTGGCTCAAATGGCGAAGAAATACCCGGAATTAACTCATGAAGTGTTAGAACTTGCACAACCCCAGTATGTGAATGCGTTATCACCGGGAATCAGAAATGCCGCACAACGATTACTCAGGGAACTATCAGAATACTAAATAAACCAACACTATTATGAGTACGATCACCATCAAAACAACCGTTGCCGCAGATCCGGAACTGACCTGGAAATGCTATACAGATCCTGAACACATCACTAAATGGAATTTTGCCTCCGAGGATTGGTGTTGCCCTAACGCTGAGAATGACCTGACCGTTGGCGGTGTCTACAAAGCCCGGATGGAAGCTAAAGACGGGAGTTTCGGTTTCGATTTCGAAGCAGTATATAGCAAAGTAGATGAACCGAATTCATTATCTTATACCATGCCCGATAGCAGAGTAGTCACTACCTCATTCCAGTCTGTTAGTGGATCAACACTCGTAACTACTGTTTTTGATGCAGAGACCGAAAACGATGAGGAAATGCAACGTAAAGGCTGGCAGGCTATTTTGGATAATTTTAAAAAGCATGTAGAATCATTGACTGCATAAAACAGCCTCAGCAACCTCAATTTAACGACTTTTTTATTGCCACTGAATCTATTGCACCCTATCTTTGCCGGCTCATACTGAAATATACTTTAGTAATGACCTCACGACTATCATCATCACTCCTGCTATTACTCTTTTTATTATCTGCAAACGTCAAGGCCCAAAGTTATAAACCAACTTCAAACGTTCGGTTTCTGATGGGGTACAGCCTCGAAATGGGTGGAGAAGAAATTGCAGAAGTTGAATTCGAGAACGGCGACACTCAAACCGTTCGATCAGGTCAGGGTGGATCTATGGCTTTCGGAGCTGAAGCCCAGATCCCTAATATTGATTTTCTGATGTTTCAGGCAACGGCCGGCATCAAATATGTTACCAACCAGGCTGAGAATGCGAATATTCGTCTAACCCGTTTCCCGCTCGAATTCATGGCTCATTTCGCCATAACTCCTGATCTCAGCATTGGTGGCGGACTTTCTTATCACACCGATATCAACCTTAAGGGTGAGAATCTGGTGGAGCAAAAAAAGTTCGATAACGCCGCCGGTCCGGTTTTAGAGGCTGCCTATAAAGGATTCGGACTTCGGTACTCCAATCTGAATTATACCGACCAATACGGTGATAAGTATGATGCCAGTGCGCTTGGTTTTTACTACAAGTTCACATTTAATGTGATGTAGTTCCTGAGCATCAAGCTCAGACTAAAAGTTCAATGGTACCTGAAAATCACCTGAAGCGATTAATAGGCCGCTGAGCACTTTTCTCTGAGAGTATCCAGTACATGCTGGAAATCTTCCGGAAGTTCTGAATCGAACCGGACCATATCGCCGGTTGACGGGTGTTCGAATCCCAATGTTTTTGCATGTAATGCCTGTCTGTTTAGTCCGGTGATGAGACGGTGGAACATCACTTTTCGCTGACCGGTATTCGGACCATAGCGCACAGATGCTCCGCCATAGGTTGGATCCCCAAAGACCTGATGACCGATATGATTAAAATGAACTCTAATCTGATGAGTGCGCCCGGTCTCGAGTTTTACCTCCACCAGACTCAGATAATCGAAATACTCCAGCACTTTGTAATGGGTCACAGCATGTTTTCCTTTACCTTCCGGCAATACGGTCATGAGTTTGCGATCCTGTTTTGAACGTCCGATGTCCCCTTCGATCGTGCCCTCTTTTGGCGGGGTTCCCCAGACAATGGCCCAGTAGGTTCTTTCAATATCTTTCTCGGCGAATTTGGCAGACAGATTTGCAAGGGCCTCGTTCGTCTTGGCAACCACCAGGATCCCGCTGGTATCTTTATCTAACCGATGCACAATTCCCGGCCTGATATTTTCTTCTTCCTCTTCTCCCGCCAGTTCATCCACATGGTGCATCAAGCCGTTTACTAGCGTTCCACTCCAGTTACCAAACGCCGGATGTACTACCATCCCGGCTTCTTTATTAACAACTATGATGTCATCATCTTCATGAATGATGTTCAGATCCAGTTCCTCGGGCTTTGCTTCCGGTGGTGGCGCTTTGGGTAATTCGATGTAGATCTCATCACCGGGCATCATTTTATAGGAAGATTTCTCCTTCTTCCCGTTAACCCACACATATCCTTCCTTGATGGCTTCCTGCACCTTATTCCGGGTTGCATTTTCGATAAAACTGGTGATATACACATCCAGACGGATCGCTTCCTGCTGCCCTTCCGGCACCTTCAATTCGTAGATGGTTTTTTTTTGTTCGCTTTCGTTACTCATACTTGAAAGATAGGCAAGTTGTAAGGAATATGCTTTTCAGGAGTCTTACTTATGTAATTCAAAATTAAATATGAAAAATTAAAAATGGATCACCATGAAAAAGAACTTAATTCAGGATAAAAGCTTTGATTTTGCATTATCAATGATCGGCTTATATAAACAACTTCAAACCGAAAAAGAGTTTGTGATATCAAATCAGTTACTGCGCTCTTCCACAAGTATAGGAGCAAATATTGAAGAGGCAATCGCCGGTCAGTCAAAAAAAGATTTCCTGTCAAAGATCTCCGTATCATTAAAAGAAGCCAGAGAAACTAATTACTGGTTAAAATTGCTCCATCAGAGTGAGTTAACCTCGATAGATGTAAGTAAGTATTTAAAAGTATCCTTAGAATTGATCACAATACTTTCATCAATAGTGAAGACTACGAAAAGCAGATTAGATTAATTTTTCATTTTTAATCTTTAATTTTGAATACTATTCAACGCCCCGAGCATTAAGGCCGGCAAAGAACATTCTTAATTGTTTATCCCTAATTCATAATCCATAATTTCTAATTCCTAAATTCCACCAATGATCTCCTCGCTGTATATAAAAGATTTTGCACTGATCGACGAACTCGAGGTTCAATTCGGAGACGGCCTCAATATTCTTACGGGGCAGACCGGAGCCGGAAAATCGATCATCATCGGAGCATTGAATATGATCCTCGGGGAACGGGCTGATACGGAAGTGATTCGTCAGGGTGCCAAAAAAGCCATTGCAGAAGCAACCATCAGGATCAACGCGGATAGTGATCTGAAAAAACTGCTTACTGAGAACGAGATCGAGGCTGGAGAATATCTCATCCTGAGAAGAGAGATCAGAGAAACTGGAAGCCGGGGATTCATCAACGATTCGCCCGTTACCATTGGTATTCTGAAAGAAGTCGGAGATTATCTGGTTGACCTGCACGGCCAACATGACCATCAATTGCTATTAAAGGAAGAAAATCACCTGGGAGTGATCGACAGCTTTGGGGAGGTCGAACCTAAACTGAATGCTTATCAGATAGAATTCTCTGAGATGCGGGCCCTTCAGAAAGAACTTTCCTCTCTCAGAAAAAGAGAATCCGAATTGCAGGAAAAGACCGAACTGTACCGGTTTCAGGTGAATGAACTGGAACAGGCTCGTTTATCGGCCGAGGAAGAAGTGGAACTCGAAGCCGAAATGAATTTACTGGATAACGCCGAAGTGCTCGATCAGAAAGCAGCTGCAATATCCGAAATGGCGGAAAATGATGAAGCAAATATCGTCCAGCTTCTCAATCATCTGAAACTGAACCTTGAGGATCTTTCCAGAATTGAACCCGAATTTGAAAACTATCTGGAAGAGATCAATGCCGCACGGGTGAGTATAAACGAGGCTATTCAATTCGCAGAGCGCTATCGAAATAATATTGAATTCAATCCGGTAAGACTGGAAGAACTCAGACAACGCCAATCGGAACTGAATCGACTGCAAAAAAAATATCAGCGTTCTATTCCGGAACTCATTCAATATATGAACGAGATCAAACGGGAATTATCGATAGCTGATAATTTTGATCTGGAGATCGAAAAACTGGAGACTGAGATCCGCCAAAAAGCCACTTCATTAAAAGAAGCTGCTGTTCAATTGCATACTGCCCGAAACCATGTCGGGGAAAAATTAGCCCGTAATATTGAGAATGAGCTCTCTGAATTAGGAATTCCGCATTCGAGACTGGAAGTAAAAGTGGATTGGTTGTTCAGTAGTAATGGCTGGTTCGAAGTGGACGATCAGATGGTGGAATGTACCGAACTAGGTGCTGATGAGGTTCGACTCTTTATTTCAACCAACAAAGGTGAAACTCCCAAACCACTGGCTAAAATTGCTTCCGGCGGAGAGATCAGCCGGGTGATGCTGGCCTTGAAATCTATCATCGCAAAGGAACAAAGTCTGCCCGTAATGATCTTTGACGAAATTGATACCGGGATCAGCGGTGAGATCTCTGAAAAAGTGGGGCGGGCCATGCGCCGGTTATCAGATTATTGTCAGATCGTTGCCATTACTCATCAGCCTCAGATCGCAAGTCAGGCTCACCATCACTATAAAGTAGCTAAATCGGAAAAAGAAGACCGCACCACCACTCAGATCATCCCGCTATCACAGGAAGAACATATCCGCGAAGTTGCCGGATTAATGAGCGGTGCAGAGATCTCTGATGCTGCCTTGGTCAGTGCAAAAGAACTCATCGAGAAAAATACCTTTACCAATTAGAGCCTTTTACACTGCACTCAGGTATTATTATTTGATCAGTGTCATTCTTCCGGTTCCCAGTAACTCATTCACTCCATTACGGAGTACGGAAAGACGGTAAATGTACATTCCTGTGGGACTATTCGTGAGGTTTACCGGAACAGAGTGTTTGCCGGTGGCGACATTGCCTACCTGCTCTCCAACCAGCATTCCATGTACGGTATAAATGGAAATGGTGTATTGAACTGCTTCCGGAGTAACAAACTCTATGTTTGTAGTAGGATTAAAGGGGTTCGGATAATTACCCATTAACCGAAATGCTGAGGGGATCTCCACATCCGGTTCAGCTGCGGTAGCTACTTCATTTGCTCCTTCCGAGATCCAGGTTCTTATAAGAGTGATCTGCTCGTCGGTGAGGCTACCGCCCTGTGGCATTCGTGAACCGAACTGCGGATTGGGTTCAATTTTATCGACCAACCCGCTTGCATCCGGATCTCCGGCCACCACCAGATCATTTCCGTAATTTGTTCCGGTACTCGACATCAATTGTTCGTAAGAAGTCAGATTTACCCCTCCGTTCGAACCATGGCAACTGGTACAACTCGCATTAAAGATGGGTTGGATATCTGATTCGTAGTCAACCTGAGCACTCACGGTACATGGAATTCCCAGTACAACAGCCAGCAGACATAGTATCTGTTTTTTCATAGAAGCAGCATTTGATTGATAGTAATTCAACATTAAACTGCTACTTTACCTAAGAAGCAACACCTATTTAATGTTCCGGGCGATCAGAATAGCCGGATGCTGTGCCTGCATTCCCGTTCCATCCTTGATCTGATGTCTGCAAGAAAAGCCCGGGGCACAAATGTTACTATTTTCTTCAAGATTTCCGAGTTGAGGGAATAACCGCTGCCAGCCGATCTCCATCGAGACCTGATAATGCTCCTCTTCATATCCGAAACTTCCGGCCATACCGCAACATCCTGTATCCAGTGTTTCCACCTCGTATCCCGCCGATTCAAGAGCGATCTCCGTTGGCCCGTTCCCTACCAAAGATTTTGCGTGACAATGACCATGCAGCACCACTTTACGTTCCGATATCGGTTCCGGTAACTGCCGTTTATGCCGGCTTACAAATTCCTCAAAAGTGAATGTCTTTGAGGCCAGTGTCTTAGCTTTGTCAAGAAGTCCGTCTTCCACCAGATCCAGAAATTCATCCCTGATCGTAAGAATTTCAGAAGGCTCCAGCCCGATCACCGGATAGTTCTTTGAAGCGAAAGGATGAAGTCCGTTCACTACATTTACTGCAATATCTTTAGCCTCGTTAAGCATTCCTTTGGAAAGATAGGTTCTTCCCAGTTCATGGATAGATGGCACGATCACCTCATATCCCATGCTCTCCAGTACTTTTACGGCTGCTTTCGGGACTTCCGGTTCGTGGTAGTTGTTGAACACATCAACCATCAGCAATACTTTTAACTGCTGATGGTTTTTAGGCCGTTTTTTGAACCATTTGGTAAAGGTGGTCTTCGCAAACGGCGGCAGATCTCTCAAAGGCGAGATCCCATATTTCCATTTCAGATACATCTTTCCGGGAAACGAAGTAAGGAAGAAATTCGCCAGTCCGGGAGTCTTCGCAGCCAGTGCATACATCTTTAACGGATCGGCAAACATTTGCTCTCTTTCACTAACTCCATAGATCTCATGCCAGCCATTCATGAATTCAGCTTTCATTTTAGCCATATCCACATTCGCCGGACATTCCGACTTACATGCTTTACAACTCAGGCAGAGTTCCAGTGCATCTTTCAGATCTTTGGAATCGAAGGCTTCAGGATCAGCTCCTGAAAAAACCTGCCGGAAGACATTGGCCCGCCCTCGCGTTGAATCCACTTCGTCTTTGGTGGCCATATACGACGGGCACATCGTTCCCCCGCTTTCTGCGAGTTTTCTACAAACACCGGCACCGTTACACATCTCCAGGGCTTCATTAAAACTCCCCTCTTTTCTCCACTGAAAGACTGTTTCCTGTTCAGGTGAATAATATTTGGGAGAATACCGAAGGTCCTCTTCCATCGGTTCCGGTTCCACGATCTTGCCGGGATTAAATATGTACTCCGGATCCCAGATCTCTTTCACTTCTTTCAATAAATGAAGCATGTCTTTTCCGAGCACATGTTTTATAAATGGTGCCCGGGCCCGGCCGTCGCCGTGTTCGCCGGAAAGTGACCCTTTATAGGATCCCACAAGTTTGGCGATCTCTTCAGCCATTTGCTTCATTTTAGTGATGCCTTCCAGCGACGTGGTGTCGATCAGCGGGCGAAAGTGTAATTCCCCTACCGAAGCATGGGCATAGAATACACAGGATGTATCATGCTTATCCAGGATCTTCTGAAAGTCTTTTACATATCTGGGAAGATCCTGAACCCGAACGGAAGTGTCTTCACAAAATGCCGGAGTTCGGGATTCTTTTCCCAATCCCATCAATAAACCAAGTCCAGCCTTTCTCAATGCCCAGACCTTATCCATTTCCTCATCCTCGGTGATCTCCACATAGGCATATCCCAGCTTATTTTGCTGAAGTCGTTTTACCAGCAGGTCGGAATCAGACTTCAGTTTGTCTTCGTCATCCCCTTCCAGCTGAATGATGAGAATAAAATCAGGGTCCCGTTGTAAAAAGAACCGGTTTTTGGATTGTTCCAGATTCTGTTTTGTGGCGTCCAGGATCACATAATCCACCAATTCCACTGCCGACGGATTAAAACGAACCGCATGAACGGTGGCTTCCATTGCCTGATTGAGCTGTTGAAAATGAGGGATAAGCATACGCTTATACTTTGGCTTCTTTTCCAGATTCACTTTAGCAGAAGTGGTGATCGCCAACGTACCTTCGCTTCCACATAACAGCTCGCACATATTAAAGGGCTTACCCTCCGGTTTGATCGGCCGCATCTCACACAACTTATCGAGTGCATAACCGGTATTCCGGCGAATGATATCCGGGTGTGGATACTCTTCCAGGATCTCGTACTTATTCTTCTCAAGCAGTTCCAGCATGTTCCGGTAGATGTAGCCCTCCAGATCTTTCTGCTCCAGCTTAGCTTCCAGTTCTTCGTCGGTTAGCTCTTTGAATGTAGCGGTTGAACCATCGCTTAGCACCACATCCATCTCTTTCACATGTTCGCGGGTGGTCTTATATCGGATGGAGAAAGATCCCGAGGAATTATTCCCGATCATCCCACCGATCATACAACGGTTAGTGGTAGATGTATCCGGTCCGAATAGCAGCTCCAGTTCCTCCACCTCACGATTCAATGTATCCCGGATCACCCCGGGCTCAACTACGGCATAATGCTCTGTTTCATTGATCTCGGTGATATCAGTCATATAACGGGAAACATCCATAATGATGCCATTCCCGGTAGCCTGACCTGCCAGACTTGTACCTGCACTACGAGGCGTGATCGTTAATTTTTTCTTTTTGGCCTGCTTTACAAGTTTAATGATATCCTTAACATCGGTGGGAAAAGCCACACCATCAGGAAGCTCTTCATACATTGAAGCATCCTGAGCATACAGGCGTCGGGTAAGTAGATCGTTCTGAATATTCATAGGGCAAAAATGAGCAATTGAAATGAACTCTGCACTATTATTTTTTGTAAAGCAAATTCCGCCATAAAGCCGCTTTTCACGGTCTCTGCACAACTTTTGATTATTAGTTAAAACGGAGCATGGTATTTTACTCCTGAAATGTAAATCAGTGTAAATATATACTAGTCAGATCTGTTTGCCTAAAGTTATTCTAATATGCCAAAACGATGTAATTGGAGCAGTAAATGGTTATTTTTGGCGGCTGTTAAATTTTCCGTGTGTAATCAGCACACCTCATAATAAATATCACAGTTAACACTACAATTTCAGAGAGTAAATCAACCGGTTTACTTACGTAAATCAAATCCTGCACTTATGTATTTAATGAAAAAAGTAGCCGTTGTGTTAGACCTTAACGAGTCGGATGCAGTGGTTTGCGATTTTGTGGAACGGATTGTCAGCCGAATTGAATTCAGTTCCATCGAATTTATCCATGTGGTTAAGAACGCGGAGATCCCGAAAGATCTCTCCGATAAGTATCCCGACCTCATCACCCCGCTGGATGAGACCATCAAAGATGCGGTACAGAAGACCATCAGCGATTTCACCTCCATTTGCTGCCATGATAACGTGAATATTCACGTACTTGAAGGAGACAAACAAAAGGAGATCCCGAAATTTGCCCGTGAACACGATCTGGACCTTCTGGTGATCGATCAGGGAGAAGAAGATCAGGCACATTTAAATTTCCTGCCTAAACTCACCCGTAATCTTACGTGTGATGTTGCCATCGTACCTGCTACGGTTCCGGAGGATATCCGTCAGTTGCTGGTTCCTATCGACTTCTCCAAGAACAGCGGAATGGCTCTTCAGTTTGCCCAGCTGTTGGCGTCGGTAGATAAGAATATCACCATTAAAGGATTGCATCTGTACCGGGTACCCAACGGATATCGTAAAGTGGGCAAAACTTTCGAAGAATTCAGCGAAGTGGTTCTGGAAAATGCGAAATCAGAATACCGGAAATTCCTGGACGAGTACGATGTAGACGCCGATACGGTAGACATGACCTTTCAGCTGCAATCCGGAGATACCATCCCTACGATGATCAACCGTTACGCATTAAGTAATAAGGTTGACATGATCCTGATCGGTTCCCGAGGCCGTGACACCCTTTCTTCTTTTGTGCTGGGAAGTATGGCCGAACAACTCATCACCAAAGAGCATTACCTGCCGATGGTGATCGTTAAGAATAAAGGAGCGAGTTTAAAACTCTGGGAAGCGCTGCTTCATCTCTGAGATCAGCTCAGAAAAATTCCGAAATTATTGTGATCAGGTCGTAAGGTTGAATTCCACCTTCGACTTGTTCACAATTTCATCTCCGATCGCCAGACCAGCCGTTGCAGCCGGACTTGGTGCATTCAATACGTGGATCTGTCGCTCACGTACCTCGAAGTAGAAATCATCCAGAATTTCCCCGTTAGGTTGCAAAGCCATGGCACGGATCCCTGAGGGCGATGGTTTCAGGTCGTTCATTTTAACCTCGGGGATCAGTTTTCTCAATCCCTTCACAAATGCCCATTTAGAATAAGAGCGGCGGTATTCATCCAGTCCCATCAACCAGTGCTGCGAAGCCATCTTCCAGAAACCCGGAAAACTCAACGCTTCCAGTCCTTCTTTAAAATCGAAGGCAAACTTACCGTACCCTTCCCGCTTGAAAACAAATACCGCATTCGGACCACATTCAATGCCCCCCAATGCCATACGTGTGAAATGCACTCCTAAAAACGGGAACTCCGGATTTGGTAACGGGTATACCAGATTTCTGACCAGATGCTCTGATTCCGGCTTCAGTTCGTAGTATTCACCTTTGAAAGGCACGATCTGCACCGGTGACTCCACCCCGGCTGACTTTGCCACATGATCGCTGTACAATCCGGAACAATTAATCAGAAATTGACCGGTAAATTTTGTGTTGGTAGTGTGAACAGTGATCTCATCATTGTTCTCATCGATCCTGACCACTTTTTGTCCGAAAGCCACCCGACCGTTCTTTGCTTCGATCAGCTCCCGTAATTTCTCACAAACTCCCCGGTAATCCACAATGCCGGCACAAGGAACATGAATAGCTCCTACTCCTTTCACGTGAGGTTCCAGTTCCTTCAATTCTTCAGGGCCGATCTTGGCAATGCCCTCGATCTCGTTCTCCAATCCACGCTGATAGATCGCATCCAATCTATCCATTTCATGTTCGTCGGTAGATACGATCACTTTACCGCATACATCAACGGCGACATCATGGATCTGACAAAATTCTACCAGTTGGTGGCGACCATCCTTACAATTTCTGGCTTTGTAGCTGCCCGGTTTATAATAGATACCGGAATGGATCACCCCGGAATTCCTTCCTGTTTGATGTGCGGCCACACGATCTTCTTTTTCCAGTACCAATATCGAAGCTTCAGGATACGCTAAAGAAAGCTTATATGCAGTAGATAGCCCAACGATACCAGCGCCTACAATAATGAAATCGTGATTTCGGTCGTCTTCCTTGATTAATTGCATCCCTGAAGATACGGTTCATTGAGAAAAAGGGCAGTTTTTTTTCGTGTAAAACCTCCTTCAAGAACCTCTATCATTCCATTCAGTTTTGCCGATTACGTTTTTGTGAACACAAACCTGTATCTTCGACCTTTAAAATTTTAATAACCCCCGAATATGAAGAAATCACTTAAGCTATTTGCAATATTGTCGATAGTTATTGCAACTGTTTCGTGCTCCGGAAAATCTGAGTCAGATAATCCCAGAACCCTGAATAAAAAAGATCAGAAAATTGAATCTGTGATCAGCCAGGCTGTATTTCAGGATCTGGACGGAAATGAAGTTCGCATCTCTGATTTTAAAGGCAAAGTGGTAGTAGTGGACTTCTGGGAAACCTGGTGTGGACCATGCCTGATGGTATTCCCGGCCATGGATTCGCTGAGAGCCGAATACGGGGATGATTTTGAAGTCGTGGCTGTAAATCTGCAGAACTCTGATACTCCCGAAGACTTACAGAATTTTGTGAATGAAAATGAGTACGACTTCAACTTCGTGAAAGACGTGAACAGGATCGGGGAAGAGATCATAACTATGGGAATCCCATTCAAACTTTATTACGATAAAGAAGGTTATCTGATCAAATCAGAGTTGGGTACCCGTGGTACCGAAGGAGATTACCAAAGCACCAAAACACTGATCCTGGACAACACCGCAACTGAATAAAGATCTAAATCAAAGAAATGGCGCAAGTACAAACCGAGAAATTACCTTATAAAGTTAAAGACATTGCCCTGGCACATTATGGCCGGCAGGAAATTGAACTGGCCGAAGCTGAAATGCCGGGTCTGATGGCAATACGTGAAGAATACAAAGCAGAGCAACCTCTGAAAGGTGCCCGTATTGCCGGATGTTTGCATATGACCATTCAAACCGCCGTGCTTATCGAGACGCTGGTTGAATTGGGTGCTGAAGTAACCTGGTCGTCCTGTAATATCTACTCCACACAAGATCACGCCGCCGCCGCTATTGCCAAAGCCGGTATTCCCGTGTACGCATGGAAAGGCATGAATGAAGAGGAATTCGACTGGGCGATTGAACAAACGCTTCATTTCCCTGATGGCAAGCCATTGAATATGATCCTGGACGACGGTGGTGACCTCACCAATATGGTGCTCGATAAATATCCTGAGTTGGTGGAAGGCATCAACGGTATTTCTGAAGAGACTACGACAGGGGTGCTCCGACTGATCGAACGTGAGCGTAAAGGAACACTTCCGATTCCGGCGATCAACGTGAATGACTCTGTCACCAAATCCAAATTTGATAACAAATACGGCTGTCGGGAATCAGCGGTGGATGCGATCCGTCGTGCCACCGATGTAATGATGGCCGGAAAAGTAGCTGTTGTTGCCGGTTACGGAGATGTAGGTAAAGGAACGGCAGCCTCGCTCCGTGGTGCAGGTGCCCGTGTAATTGTAACCGAGATCGATCCTATCTGCGCACTACAGGCAGCCATGGACGGATTCGAAGTTAAAACAATGGCCGAAGCCGCTTCCCGCGCTGATATTGTAGTTACAGCCACCGGAAATAAAGACATTGTTCGTGCTGAGCATTTCGAAGTTATGAAAGACAAAGTGATCGTGGGTAATATCGGTCACTTCGACAACGAGATCGATGTAGCCTGGTTAAAAGCGAACGCAGAAGAAGAGAACATCAAGCCACAGGTTGACATCTTTACCCTGAAAAACGGAAAGCAGGTGGTACTGCTGTCTCAGGGTCGCTTAATGAACCTCGGTAATGCTACCGGTCACCCTTCGTTTGTGATGAGTAACAGTTTTACCAACCAGACACTCGCACAGATCGCACTATGGAACCGTCCGGAAGAGTTTGAACCCGGTGTTCATACTTTGCCAAAAGTACTGGATGAGAAAGTAGCCCGTTTGCACTTGCAGAAGATCGGCGCTGAACTAGATACACTTACCGAAGATCAGGCGGAATATATCGGAGTACCGATCACCGGTCCGTACAAATCTGATCAGTATCGGTATTGATCCTATATTACGGGTAATACCTCAAAAGAACATAAAGCCCGTTGAACAGCGGGCTTTTTTTATATCCGGGAATCAGAAAATCTGGCATCTTCCGTTGACCCTGCATTTAAAACTGCGTATATTTGATGCTCTCAAAAATCCGCTTGCCGGATTATTTTTTTGACATCATGCACCCGTAGCTCAACTGGATAGAGTACCTGACTACGAATCAGGCGGTTACAAGTTCGAATCTTGTCGGGTGTACACCTAAATAAGCCTCTTAGAGTATTTCACGTCTCTGAGGGGCTTTTTTTATGCTATGTCTTGTCCT
>DLCN01000005.1 GCA_002480645.1 Balneolaceae bacterium UBA7797 | reverse complement strand
TCCTGATAGATCCCATTGGCAATGAACAGATCGGTATTTCCATTCTGATCCAGATCCGCCATCAAAGCTGCCCAGCTCCAGTCGGTGGCTTCCACTCCGGTTAACCGACCTATTTCACTGAAGCTGGTGTCTCCATTATTAAGCTGAAACATGTTTCGGGTGAACTGGTGATAATAGCCGTTCTTAACATTGTATTGGTATTTATCCCAGTTTTCGAATGTCGTTACCGTTTTTACCCGCTCCTCCGGTTCCGGAAGCATTTCAGTTACAAAAATATCTGCATACCCGTCATGGTTCACATCGGCCGCATCCGATCCCATAGATGCTCCACTGATACTGCTTACGTTACCTTCCAGCGACTCGATAAAAGTTCCGTCCTGATTGTTGATATACAGATAATCTCGCTCAAAAAAGTCATTGGATACATAAAGATCCTGCCAACCATCACGATTTATGTCGGAAACGGTAACACCTAACCCAAAACCGATCACACTACCATAAATTCCGGCCTCAACACTCACATCTGTAAAGTGATCGCCGTCATTACGATACAGTTTATCTCCCCCAACCTCATCCCTGGTAAACCGTTCATTTAATTGAAGGTTGAAACTCCCAATGGCCCGATATGAGTTATTAAGCAGATAGAAATCAAGGTCTCCATCTTTATCATAATCAAAAAATGAAGCCTGCGTAGAAAATCCGGCATCGGCAATTCCATATTGCATAGCCCGATCGGTGAAGGTCATATCTCCATTGTTGATGAACAACTCATTCTGCTTATTATCACCACTCACATCTCCTGAATTACACACATAAATATCTATTAATCCATCTCCATTCACATCGGCCATGCTCACCCCGGTCGACCATGCGCGATCACCCCAAACTCCGGCTTTTGATGTAATATCTTCGAACTGGAAATTTCCTTTATTCAGATACAGCCTGTTCGAATCCATGTTCGCTGTAAAATACACATCCATTAACCCATCATTGTTGATGTCGCCAATAGCTACTCCGCCCCCATTATAAAAATTACGGTATTGGTAGATGTTAAAATCCCTGTCGTATTCAAGATTGTTTTCAAATTCAATGCCCGTTCGGGAACCAGACATTTTTTCAAAAAGTGAATTTTTATTGCCTGGATTACATCCCCAAAAAAATGTTATCAGTGTGAGCGCTGTAAGTAGAGTAATTACTTTTTGTTGATTCCGCATAAGACTCCCAATTAGTCTATTTTATTCAGATCGATCTGTGAGAGATCGGTGAAAAGAACCACCGCTTTTGAGTCGTCCTTCTTATAAATTTTGATTTCTCTGTTTCCCTCAATGCTCAGGAAGTATGGCTCTCCTGTTTCGGGATTTAATTTTTCCTCAAAATCGGTCCCGTATTCGCCTTCCATCTCCTTTTTCAGGGTGATGATAAGACTGTCTGCAAAGAGATGCTGATTCCATGGTGCCCATCCCATATACTGATATTCAACCGGCATGGCTGAGATCTTGTCGTCTTTAAAATCCGGGTAAAATATTTGTTTTAACCTGCCTTTGGGAGTTTCCAGATACCTGATCATCTGAGCTCCCTCTCCATTCACAATCTCCGTCTGTTTATTCAAATTCCATGCGTGTTCAAAGAAAACGGGTTTTTCCATGTCAAAATAAAAACCCAGAAACAGGCTGTCATTTATTTCTCCGGAGGATAATTCCTGCTCGACCCGAAGTTTATACTCTGATTTTTTTTCACATCCACTAAATAGTATGAGTACTACAAATACAGCTATCAGTGATCTCATAGTTGAATGATTTTTCTTGGTTAGTTAGAGTTTCAGGTTAATGCCTGCCATAATTGTACGGGCAGGTAGATAGGAATTTCTACGATCGATTCCCATCACAAAGGGATCTGCCAATGTTGTTCCATAACCGCCATTATCCACCGGTCCATAATCCTGATACACCGGCTCTGGATCCAGTCCCGAATAGTTGGTAATGGTGAACACATTGTTAGCAGAAATGAAAAATTCCAAAGCGTTTACTAAAGAATGGATCTCAGAATCCAGGGTGTAGGAAACAGTAATATTCTCAAGTTTTACAAAATCTGCCCGTTCCACATAATGGGAACTGAATATTGAATAATAGATATCGTTTCGGGAATAATCTGTTACTGTACGATTGTAAGATGCCAGATACGTTGAGGGCAGATCATAGAAGAAACGATGCATATATACTTTACTATGACCGAATACGCCTCTGAAAAGAGTCTCCACCTTAAAATTGTTATAACTGATCGAATGGACCCAACCAATTTCAATGTCCGGTATAGCTGATCCGAGTTTTCTGAAGTCTGCATCGTCGTCCAGCGCACTCCCCATGTTAGAAATAACCATACCATCCCCGTTCAGGTCTTCCATGATGAGTTCACCATTACCATCCACATTACCACTAAAGACCGGACCCCAGAATTGACCTAATTCTTCTCCTTTGGCAATTCTTACCATTTGTGAAGATCCCTGACCGGGAGCTCCGGGAGGGCCTGCCATGTATTCATCTATGGGAGCATCTTCCAGGGTGATCTTATATTTGTTAACGATCAGTTGGGTATTCCAGTTTAATTTCTTCTGATCAATGAGTTGATAATCCATTGTCAATTCCAGCCCTCTGGTTCTTATATCCAACGCATTTTGGTATTGTGAACCTGATACCGACTCGGTAAAGGGAATCGAAACTCGTGTAAGCAACCCATTTGTGGCTCTGTTATAGAATTCTGCATTGATCATTAACGTTTGAGCCAGCATTGATAATCCGGATCCCAAAGTCCATTCAGTAACCACCGGTAGTGTAAGATCCGGGTTTGGATCAATTTCCTGCATGGTTGTATTGGTAATTCTTGATGTTCTCGAATAGCCATCTGCGATGCCAAAAAGTCCGGGTTGCTGCCCATTTTTACCATACCCAATACTTAACTGAAGCTCATTCATCACATCCGAAACTCCATCTACCGGAATATTATAGTTGGCGTTGGTTGAATGGAACCACTGATTCTTTGTGGTACTCCCCAAAAAATTATAAGATTCGGACCGGAGCATACCATCAAGTTCCAGCTTTTCAAAACTGATGCTGGCTGATCCATAAATTGAACTGTTCTTGTAAGTTTCTGAACCAAAACTACTATTGTCACTCAACGTAGTTGTTTTAAAATCCTCTACGATCCATCGATCTCCTGACAAATAAAACGGGATATCTCTGTATTGGGCAAGTTCGATATCCACCCATGCATAATCATAGCTTAGTTCTTCAAAATTCATTCCTACTCCCAGAGTAAGCCAGGAATTTCCAAGCTGGGTGTCGTAGGAAAGTTCCGAATTAAAAAAGCTGATCTTACGGTCCGCATCAATATTCGTGATGTCTCCATTTTGAGTCATCCCCCTGAAAAAAGACTTATAGGAATTATACTCTTCTTCCCGGTTACTGATCATTTGTTTATTGAAAGAAGTACTTAGGTTCAGGTATTCAGTTACGGCAAAATCACCTGTAAAGCCGATATTCATAATACGATTCTCGGCTGTATGTCGATTCAATTCCAGAATGGATAATGGATTAAATCCATCAAAGATAATTGGTTGATAGAAATCACCTGAATCGAAATAGATTGGTGAACTCGGATTATAAGTAGCTGCATACCTGAAAGCCTCTGAATAGGAAAGTCCACGATTTATCGTAGCGACAGAGCCCATTAACTGAAGCTGTAATTTATCTTCAAATAATGATTGCTTCACTGAGGCATTGCCTGAAAGTCGTTTGAATTCAGAATATTTCAATACTCCGTCTATTCCTGTTGTATTCCCCGAAATATGATATTCAGTATTGTTCACTTTCCATGATAATCCAAGGACATTCGAATAGGAAAAAGCATTTCGGCTAACCTCATCCTGCCAGTTTGTAGAGGCGCCCAGATCATTACCTCCAGCCTGAATGTATTCTTCTGCAGTTAATACATTATGCCGTTGAGAAATAGCAGAACCGGAAATATACCCCGAATAAAAAGCATGGAGTGTGTTATCCGCTTTTTGATTGTTTATTGTGGTGATCTCTATAACACCGGAACTGCCTCTCAATCCATACCGGAGACTTTGAGAAACATTCTTTAGAACGTGGATATTTTTAATAGATAATACCGGAACATGATCGATATTCTCATATGGTAACCCATCAACAATAAACAAAGGTTGATTTCGGTAAAAGGAATTAATCCCTCGCAGGCGGTAAACAACAGGAGCATTGGGGTCGTCCCCGTCAGTATCGATCCTTACGCCGGGTACTCTTCCCTTAATTAATTGTAAGGGCGAAGTAAACTTACCTCTATTAAAATCTGTGATCGTTGGTGATGCACTTTCGGTAATACTGCTATCTATTTGTTGAGCATTTACATGAGTTAGTACACCAACGAATAGTAGAATGAGTATGGAATTCAGTAGTAATTTCATACTAATCAATTTTATACAACTTCGGTTGGTCATTATTGATACCGATAAGTAATTGAGGACCGTTAGGGGTTTGCAGCACCACCATACCT
>DLCN01000008.1:32638-38984 GCA_002480645.1 Balneolaceae bacterium UBA7797 | reverse complement strand
TCAACCTATTTCAGGACAAGACAATTTAATAAAAAAAGCCTTCCTGTGATGGAAGGCTTTAAAATTTTTTAGCGGCGATCTAACTTATTGTTGCACACCAATTACACCGCATCCTAAACGGGCTCCGGCTGCTCCTGAAGGCTGAGAAGTAAGATCGTCTTCACCGGCGTGTACAATTACACCACGACCTATGATCATATCCATCATAATATCGTTGTCAACATAGTCGATCGTAGCCACGCCATTTTCATCCGCCGTAATATTTCCCATATCTCCCATATGGCGCATCATTTCCTCCGGACCACTGTGCTCGTGATCGGCAGGGTTGTAATGACCACCGGCAGATTTACCATCGGGTGCAGTACAATCGCCATATTGATGTACGTGAAATCCATGTTTTCCGGGCTCCAGACCTGATATCTCCGCTTTCACATTTACGCCATTTTCAGCTGCGGTAAAATGTACGGTTCCCATCACACCCGAATCTCCCAATGGGTGTACTACTGCAACCGCTTTTGTGAATTCAGGTTTTTCAATGATCTTTTCAATTTCAATTTTTTCTTCTTTGGCACAGTTCAGGCCAAACACTAACAGAGCAAACAATGATATTTTGAATAACTTCATGATCGATTTTTTGGATTAATATTCAATGGTTAAAGTATCTGAGATCTTAATTCGTTCAATTTTTTAATGCCATTTACAAAACTTTGAAACTCATCGGGATACTGACGTTCGAATTCCCGAAACTCTTTTCTTTCTCTTCGTTCTCTGAACAGTACATTTGCATCTTTAAAGAAAACGGAGGTCACCGCGCTGGCTAAAAAATACCCTAGTGATACTTTCCATCCGAAGCCGGCAACTAACAGAATGAGAGAGACGATCAGCCAAAATAATGGGAAGATCAGCAATCCAACTACAAATTTGATGGATACATCGAATACATGGTCTTTGATCTTGTTGGCTACCAGCCATCTGGCAGGTTGATATGGAATAATATTATTGATCCAGCTAAAGGCGTACACCGGTGATAAGATCACATATTTAAGCCAGTTCTTTTTATTGGCAAAGAATGTTTTGATCCGAATTCCATGTTTATCGGCGATCTGTTTTACCTCTCTTGCTGTTTCGAAATCTGCTTCTTCCGCTTTTTCTTCGATGATCGCAACGTTTTTATTCACTATCTCAGGCTGAATGTAATTTGAAGGATCGGTCTCCAGATCATCCAGGAGTATATGATGAAGTGGGTAATGCTCCATATCTTCCACATGCATGATCGTTTTTTTCATGCCCTCACTCACTTTCGATTTCAGATCTTCGGTCGCCGCCCGCTCATCTTCCTCGAAAAGCTCTTTATACTCTTTCATATCGATCGGTTCACCAAACACGATATTCACGTCATTCCGTGAGTTTCGGTGTTCGGTGTAATTAAGCCCTACGGGGATTACTTTCAGATCCATTTCCCAGTTGGTCTTAACCTCAGCATCGAAAGCAATGCGTGTGAACCCCTTACTTAAAGGACGGACCCTGCGTTTATGGGCATGATTGGCCTCTGCAAATATCAGAACCGCATCATTTCGTTTCAGATAAGAGATACACTCATCAAAAATGGCATTATTTTTCGTAACCGAACTGATCCCATCACGCACTCTATAGACGGGCAGCATATTCAAACTGCGTAAGAATTTGGCCATAATGGGTGGATTAAAAGCCTGTGCTCTTGTGAGGAAGTAAATAAAATGCCGCACCTGAGTTACAACCAACAAAGCATCCATAAAGGAATTCTGATGATTGGGCACAAATAGTACCGGTTTATCCGCAGGGACATTTTCCCTGTTTGTGATCTTAATTTTTCTGTAGAACAATCTGAGTCCGAACCCTACCATCGGGTAACGGAACATCTGGTACCAAAGCCAGTTTTTACGCATTACTGAATACTTTAATCAAACTTTTCTTCCCTACCGACCAATACCAGCCGATCGTGAATCCCGCGAGAATATGCCAAATTCCCCACCATGCTGCAATTAGTGCCATACCTCCCAATCCATCAAAGAAGGTGAAAATGAGAAGCAGTCCAAGTCCTGAGTTCTGAATACCGGTTTCTATCGCAATTGATTTTCTGTCGGCAAAAGGTAATTTCATCATTGCCGCTAATGAATACCCTCCCAATAAGGCAACTGCATTATGAATGAACACCAATCCTACCACCAAATGCACATAGTTCAGGAAGTGATCAAAATTCATACTAAAGGCTACTATCACAAATGCTGCAAAGAACAACACCCCAAATCCCTTGATCCATTTGGTCAGTTTTGCGGCTAATTCGGGCTTAAAATGCCGAACTACCATTCCCATGATCAATGGCACCCCAAGGATAAGTACTACGATCTCAAAAACTTTCCAGATATCGAGACTAACTTCCCGAAGGATCAGATTAGTGGGTTCGTACATACTCGCCCAGAAGGTAAAATTAAGTGGTGTGGCAATGATGGCAAGGGTGGTGGCTATGGCCGTCATACTCACCGATAGCGCTGAATTTCCTTTAGAAAGCTGAGAAAAGAAATTGGAGATATTTCCACCCGGGCAGGCTGCCACCATCATCATTCCTAATGCGATACTCGGAGTCGGTTCCAATAACACGACCAAAAGCCAGGTTGCTGCCGGTAAAAAAATGAACTGAGAAAAAACACCGGTTAATGTGGATTTCGGGTTCTTTGCCAGATCTCTGAAATCCTGAATGGTTAGCTCCAGCGCTACGCCAAACATGATGAAGCACAGTGATATATTCATCACCATGAGTCCTCCATCATTGAGATTTAACTGCAAAGCATCTAAAGTTTCCGCCATTCGGACAAATTAAAGATTAAAAATGAAAAATTTAGAATTAGCTACCCTTCATTTTTTCTATACCCGCTGCCGGCTCACAACGAGGCAAAAGGTTTCATCGCCAGGTCGTCGTATGTGCCCGATTCCGCTTTTAATTTTCCGGTAATGGCGATCATTGCCGCATTATCGGTACAGTAGCTAAGTTTTGGGATATAAAGATGCAGCCCCAGGGAATCGGCCAGCTTTCCGGCTTTTGCTCTCAGCATGGAATTTGCAGAAACCCCACCGGCAATGGCTATACTTTTAACTCCGGTTTGCTTTACTGCTCTTTTCAATTTCTTGATAAGCACTTCGGTGATCGCATGTGATATACTGGCGCACACATCATTTCTATGGGATTCCAGCCAGGATTCTTCTTTATCCTGTAAATAGTAGAGAGCACTTGTCTTTAATCCCGAAAAACTAAAATCCAATCCTTCATTGGCCATAGCCTGTGGAAACCGGTGGAATTTCGGATCTCCTTCTTTCGACAGTCTGTCCATGATCGGACCTGCAGGATATTCCAACCCCATGATCTTTCCGATCTTATCGAATGCTTCACCGGCAGCATCATCTCTGGTTTTACCCAGTATTTCATGGTCGAAGGGAGCTTTCACCAAAACCAGCTGAGTATGTCCGCCCGATACGGTTAAAGCGACAAAAGGAAATTCCGGAGTATGATCGATGAAATTGGCGTAGATGTGGGCATCCATATGATTTACCCCGACAATCGGAATATTCCGGGACAGAGATAATCCTTTGGCAAAACACAATCCTACTAATAGCGAGCCCATCAATCCAGGGCCTTGAGTTACGGCAATAAGATCAATGTCTTCGATCCCGGTGTTTGCTTCCTGAAGTGCCTGTTCAACCGTATGGCTGATCGTTTTCTGATGCGCCCGGGAAGCCAGTTCGGGTACCACTCCTCCAAATTTGATATGCACCGACTGGGAAGCGATCACATTCGAACGCACCCCGTTTTCGGTTAAAACGGCTGCTGAAGTATCGTCGCAGGATGATTCAATTCCTAAAATATTCATCCTGTAAAGATACACAGCTTTCCATAAAAGTGAGGAACCTATTGTGGATCACATTCCACCAATTACCGGATAATCTCTCATAGCAAAAGACTTATCAACCCGCTCGTTTAATTCGATCATTTTCATGTCCATTTCTTCCCCATCATTGTTTTTGCTGTGCCATTCCAGGACGGTTCCTCCCGGAAACATCATCATCGGGTTAGAACGCATGTACTTTGTACTTGAGTTTGCAGAAACAGCCGAATTCAAGCCCTCAATGCTCTCGTTAGTGATCCAGAACTCAACTGTACCATCTTCGGTCACTTGTTTATATCCATCACATTCGTACCCAAGTATGTTCTTCGTGCCGAGCGATTCATATTTCTCATAGTATTTAGAATAATCTCCGTTCAGTGAATCGACCTGTGAGTCATCCATTTCCGGGTGTGACCATTCATAGGCAAAAGAATATTTTCCTTCTTCGCTCTCCATCAGCATGACCATCGCTTCATTTTTATAATCGTATACCATGAACATCTCTTCACCATTTCCGCGCATCTCTTCGGTAACATACATGGTACCTGAATAGTCACCGTTCGGTGTAGTGAACATCTTCATAAGTACAGGACCCTCAGTGTCATCATCATTACTTACGATCTCCATCACCGAGCGTTTGCTGAATGTATAAACGTCTTCGGTTGCAACATTTGCACTCATTTTAAAGGGAAGTCCGGATGGCGCAGCCCCTTTACTTTCTTCGGGGCTTCCACTTGGTGATTTCCCGAAAATTGAATTCCAACTACGATCTACCGTTCGGTAGGCAACTTCTTGAATCTTCTCATCAATCTTTTGTTCTATACGCTGCTCAACGCGGTCTTGTACTTTACGGGTTGCTTTGTCTTTCAGTCTTTTCAGAAGTTGTGCATTTGCATCTACTGAAAATGAAACGGATACCATAATTACGAGTAAGGACAGAACTACTTTTTTCATAAATCCCTTTATTTATTATTGAATGGCGATGAAAATATCAGTTCATGTTGATATCAGCAACCTGCTATTCACAAAAATAAAAAACCCCGATCCATCGAGAGACAGATCGGGGTCAATATCAATGCGGAGAATCCGCTACCGTGTTATTTGTCGTCGTCCTCGACCACTTCAAATTCAGCATCCACGGCATCATCACCATCGTCGGTTGATGATGAGCTGCTACCGGCCCCTTCTGCTCCGGCGTCGGCTCCCTGAGCTCCTTCTGCTCCGGCAGCTGCACCTTCGGCCTGAGAAGCTGCGTAGATCTCTTGTGAAGCTGCGGTCCAGGCTTTGTTAACCTCTTCCATGGCACCATCAATAGCATCCAGATCTTCAGCTTTGTGAACTTCTTCAAGCTTAGCGATCGCGTCTTCGATAGCTTTCTTATTGTCTTCAGAGATCTTGTCTCCGTACTCGTCTAACTGCTTTTTGGTAGAGAAGATCAAGCCATCTGCCTGATTCATTTTCTCAACTTTCTCACGAAGTTTCTTGTCTTCTTCTTCGTGCTCTTTCGCAGCATTTTTCATTTTTTCGATCTCCTCATCGCTTAATCCTGAAGAAGATTCGATTCGGATACTTTGCTCTTTACCGGTTCCTTTGTCTTTAGCAACGATATTCAATACACCGTTTGCATCAATATCGAAAGTAACTTCGATCTGTGGCATACCGCGTGGTGCCGGTGGAATACCATCTAAATGGAATCGGCCTAAAGTTCTGTTAGCTGCAGCCTGAGCGCGTTCACCCTGAAGTACATGAATTTCCACACTGCTTTGATTATCGGCAGCCGTAGAGAATGTTTGAGACTTACTGGTTGGAATGGTGCTGTTAGATTCGATGAGTGGAGTCATAACACCACCTAAGGTTTCGATACCTAAAGTAAGTGGGGTCACATCAAGCAGAACCACATCTTCTACATCACCGGAAAGAACTCCACCCTGGATCGCTGCACCTACGGCAACAACTTCATCAGGATTTACGCCTTTGCTCGGATCTTTGCCGAAGAATTCTTTAACCGCTTCCTGAATTCGGGGAATACGGGTTGACCCACCAACAAGAATTACCTGATCGATCTCGCTTTTGTTCAAGCCGGCATCTTTCAACGCTTTTTCGCACGGAGTGATCGATCTTTTAACGAGATCATCAACCAGTTGCTCGAATTTAGAGCGGCTCAGATCAATGTTTAAGTGCTTTGGTCCGTCCTGAGTTGCAGTTACGAATGGCAGGTTCACATTTGTTTTTTGTGAAGAAGAAAGCTCAATTTTTGCTTTCTCAGCGGCATCTTTCAGGCGCTGCATAGCCATCGGATCTTTACGCAGATCCACACCTTCTGCTGATTTGAATTCATCAGCGAGGAAGTCGATGATGCGTTGGTCAAAGTCATCACCACCGAGGTGAGTATCACCATTGGTAGATTTAACTTCAAATACACCATCACC
>DLCN01000008.1:0-32332 GCA_002480645.1 Balneolaceae bacterium UBA7797 | reverse complement strand
TTCAAATACACCATCACCTAATTCAAGGATAGAAATATCGAATGTACCGCCACCGAGGTCATATACAGCTACGGTCTGGTCAACGTCTTTTTTATCGAGACCGTAAGCTAATGCTGCGGCAGTTGGCTCGTTAATAATTCTTTTCACTTCTAAACCGGCGATCTTACCGGCTTCCTGAGTTGCTTTACGCTGAGCATCATTGAAGTATGCCGGCACAGTAATAACTGCTTCAGTAACTTTGTCGCCCAGGTATTCCTCCGCGGTCTGCTTCATTTTTTGCAGTACCATAGCGGAAATTTCCTGTGGTGCATATTTACGGTCGTCAACCTCAACACGGGCCGTACCGTCATCACCTTTCACAACTTTGTATGCAACCTGCTTGGTCTCACCACTTACCTCGTTGAACATTCGCCCCATAAATCGTTTTACGGAAGCAATGGTCTTATCCGGATTGGTGATAGCCTGTCGTTTTGCAGGGGCACCTACCAGTCGCTCTCCATCTTTACTGAACGCAACCACCGATGGTGTGGTACGGCCGCCTTCAGCGTTTTGAATAACTACCGGTTCGTTTCCTTCCATTACAGAAACGCAGGAGTTTGTAGTTCCTAAGTCAATTCCTATGATCTTTCCCATTGGTCTGATTCGTTTTAAGTCTGTTTACTATTTATTATTTGATATTCTTAGTTGACAGGAATGGATGTTGTGTCTTTCAGTTTGTCAGATTTTGGCATCGACACTGTTAACACTCCATTCCTGAAGGAAGCACTGATCTCGGCAGTATTCACAGCTTCGGGGAGAGCAAAGGACCGTGCAAAAGCACCTCGTTTCCTCTCCTGTCGTTTAAATTCTTCCCCATCACCTGCTTTAATGTCCCGTTCACCTTTTACTGTGAGCACATTATTCTTAAGTGAGATCCCGATCTCTTTTTTTGCAAGTCCGGGCAGATCAAGCAGCACTTTATAATCTACCTCACTTTCGATGATATCGCAATCCGGTGCAAAGTCTTTATCCTCATTGGTAAGAGGAACTACTTTTTCCACAAATTGCTGGATATCCTTGCCCAGTTTAGACAGGTGCTTTTCAATTTCAATTCCGAATTCTGTGAAGTCTGACATAGCTTCCACCATTAATTTAAATTCATGGATGGGTATGCAAGCACAATGCCAAGATGAATTGAGTATTCTCGTACTGACGTATTGACACTTTGGCGCTGACGCACCTTAGCAAATGAAATAGTATCGCTGTTACAATGATCGATCCGGGCTGACATCCTGAACAAAGCCCGGCCTACCAATGCCAGGATACATTCATAGATTTCTCAACCTGAGTCAGGGAAGTGTCATAAAGAAGCCTAACAAAATCCCGTTAATCTGACTTTTTCCTATGGTCTCAGTTTCTGAAGATCATCCCAAAATCCGGGATAACTGACTGCTGCGCATTCGGCATCTTCAATTTCAGAAGATGCTTCGCCTTTCAATGACAGCACCGCTGATGCCATGGCAATTCGGTGATCATGGAAACTTTCGAAGTTTGCTGATCTGAAGCTGAAATCAGGATTTCCGCGAATCACCAAACCGTCTTCCATTTCTTCATAATTGGCTCCGACTGCATCCAGCATTTTGGCAATGGCCATTATTCGGTCAGTTTCTTTGTGGCGAAGTTCTTCAGCCCCCGAAATAGTTGACGTACCGGAAGCAAATGCCATCGCCACAGCCAGTATGGGTAGTTCATCGATACAATTAGGGATCAGTTTTTCATCCAAACGGATCGGCCGTAATTCCGAAGATCTAACAATAACATCACCCACGGGTTCAGCACCTTCCATACGTTCATTTTCAACGGTAATATCTGCCCCCATTTTCTTCAGAATACCCAATAACGCATTTCGGGTAGGATTGAGTCCGGTGCCAGGTAACCGGATCTCAGAATCCGGCACGATACTTCCTGCCACTAACCAAAAAGCCGCCGCTGAAAAATCAGATGGGATCGTATAGCTTTGATTCGGGATCTCATCATCCAGAGAAGCAGAAATAAGTCGCTTTCCACCTTTTTCCTCCACATTCAACCCAAGCAACCGTTCAGTGTGATCACGGCTTGGGATTTTTTCAATAACGGTGGTCGGTTTCTCCCCAAAAAGTCCGGCAAGCAGTATACAGGATTTCAACTGTGCACTAGGTATCGGCAACTCAAATTCTATCGGGATCAATGGGTCTTCCCGCGTAACAAAAAGTGGAGCATACACCCGGTTTCGGGCCAGAATATGAGCCCCCATACTTTCTAATGGTTCGATGATACGTTTCATCGTACGAGAAGAGAGTGAAGGATCTCCAAGCAGTTTCACAGACTGACCTGCCCCAACTATCACTCCGGAAAGCAATCTCATGGCTGTACCTGAATTCCCACAATCCAGTTCATCAGAAATTGGATGTACTCCATTTCTGCCATTACCCTTAATAGAGATCACATCATCGATCCTGCTCACATCTGCCCCAAGTAACTCCACACATTGCAGGGCACTTTGAGGATCCTGAGCGGGAGAATAATTTTTGATCACAGAAACGCCATCATGTAATAAGGCAAATATCGCCGCTCTTTGGGAAATAGATTTATCGGGTGGCGGGGTGATGGTGCCGTATAATTTATCTGCCGGTACTACCGCTTTTATCATCGTTGCTTGATGTGAGGGTTCTGAGTGAGCAACGAAGGTAGGAATTTTTGATCACAGATTTCTCCCGGGAAAAATCCTATCCCCATTGATTGGGATTTTTAAGATCAGAATTAAATGGTCCGCTAGTAAGATCCCTATTCGCTTCGGTCCTTTAGTTTTTTAACGGCATATAATCCACCAGCCGCTGCCAACAACGCCAACCCGCCTAATGGTGCCTGTGCGGGCGGTGTCGGTAATCCCGGTTGGGCCAGTACTGTTTCTGTGATCAATAATACGACGAAAACTACTACTACGATCGCTTTGGTTCTCATAATGGAAGGTTCATGGTTTATTTGATTAAGGTCATTTTTTTGGTGAACACATGTTCGCCTGCTTTCATCCGGTAAAAATAGATCCCTGATGACAGATCTTTCATATTTATACTCACCTGATGGTACCCCGCCGGTTGTTGTCCTTCTACAAGCGTGGCTACTTTCCTGCCGGTAAGATCAAATACAGCTAGTTCGACCAGTGCATTTTCGGGGAGCTCGAAATTGATCGTTGTGGCCGGATTGAATGGATTCGGGTAATTCTGGGACAGCTTAAATTCCTCAGGCAACATCCCTAAGTGTTCGATGGAAGTTTGCACATCCGTGGTTATGATCAATTGCCATCTTGCTGCAGAATCAGCTTCGTTTATGGTTAACGATAAATGCTGATCATCCAGAAAATACGTATCACCCGAATCTAAGTCGAACAATTGAATCTCCCATTCATCCGGTAACGAGCTCTCAGCAATACTAAATATCACCTCTGATGCCGTGTCTTCAGCTTCCATGAACAGATCAAAACGGAGTTCATTATTAAGTAATCTGTTTTCCATTGCCCATCTTTCGTCCCCGGATCTGCTACCCATTAACAGATAATTTTGAGAAAGAGGTACCATCTTGACAGCATTGTACGATTCCAGATCTTGAGATTCTTCATCATGAATGATAGCTCTCCACTCATCACTTAATCCCGCTTCATTTTCAATATGTAACAACATTGAAACAGGTTGTGACTTTGCCTTTGCAGGAGGAGCTACCATGTCAATAATTGCCGCTGAATCTACGGTTATCTGTGCACCGGTATCTGATGATCTCACCCAGATACCGACGAATGGGTATATCTGGGCAGTTCCCCCATTGGTTCCAAAGCCACCTGCCATATAGGTATCATAATGATTGTTATCCGAATCCCAGGTGTAATAAGTTGGTGAAACATTTGATCGCCCGACCAGATCCCAGTTTAAAATTGAAGATGTTGGATTGGTAACTAAATTGAACCCGTCATGCCCTGAATTAGCACCATTTGTAAACCCGAGATCGAACTGTAACGGCAGGTCCGAAACAAACCCTTCAGCTAGTGTAGATTTCGGAAATCCTCCCTGTATACCCTCAACCTGTGGATCATCGTCCTCAAAAATGTAGGTAATTATTCCCTGTCCGAAATCTAAGGCTGCATTTAAAGAATCTGGTGCCAGCCAAACTTGTGTTGATTCATCCCATATGAACATATTGGCATTACCCGATGCTGATTTAGCACCGGTAAAACCCTGAACCCAGATCGAATCCGTAAACGCTGCAAATGTAGCATCTTCGGTAGGAATGCCATACATACGCCAGCCTTCCGATCCTGAAATTTCCGGCCCGCCAATTCTGTGATTTGTCCACCTTAAATATGGAAGGGTGGAAAACTCTGTCATTGCCCAAACCGTGTCAAAATTAAATTCCATGAACCGGATTTTCATTTTCATTTCGGAAGTTGATAAAGCGGTAATAAAGGCCTGACCAACTGTTGAACCTGCCCCCACTAATTGCCCTGAGGTTTCAGAGTTGAAATATCCTCCGAGAATCAGTCCTTGATTAAAACCAACAAAACCTCCTGTCGGAGTTGATCCACTGACCGAACCGATCGAATAACTATTGGATATTACACTTCCCGCTAAATTGTATCCTATTAGTCCACCAACATAATCACTAGTCCCTTCAATATTTAAACTAGAGTAACTATCGGAAATGGATGCTCCTTGTTCTGAGACACCAACCAATCCTCCTGCATAGCCATTAAAATTTGATATCCGTCCCATTGAATAGGATTGATTAACATGTGAGTTTCCAGTTAACAATCCTACTAAACCACCTCCAACAATATTGAAATAGAGAATATCGAGAGTTGAAAAACTTCTGGTAACAAAACTACTATTTTCTGCAGAGCCAATCAGACCACCGATAATAACCCCCAATGCAGCCATGGTATCGGTTTGCGCCGAAGAATACGAAACAATGGTTGAATCTGTTATACCAACTAATCCACCTGAATTATCAGTGTATGATACAATGTATCTGCTTTGAACATGGTTGTTATTAAGCACTGAACCATTAGCTTTTCCAACAAGTGCCCCGACATTCTCTTTACCTTGAATTCGGCTTTTAATAAGATCCAGATTTGTGATCGAGGCCGCATATGCAAATCCAAATAATCCAACATTCTCCTCCTGGTTTCTATTGATATAGAGTCCGGTAATCGAATTATTTTGACCGTTATAACTACCCGTAAAACGAATTAGATCATTTCCGATGGGGCTAAAACCTTCCGCGTCGCCTCCATCCCCATCATCCCATGAAATTGTTGATGAAGCATCAATATTTGCTGTCTGAACAAAGTGCTTGTCCCAGACTGAATCACTTAAGCTCAACCAATATAGATTTTCAAGTGAACTGATCTGATAAGGAGTACCGGTTGATCCATCCCCACCCGGTTTTACTGCACTTTGACTGAATGAACTACCCGTAAAAATGAGAATAATTATAAAAGCCGGTAAAATAATTTTTGCATAACCGGCATATTGATGGAATTGCTTTTCCATTGAATTGCACCCATAAAAACATGGAGTGAACTGTTATTTAACAGAATCCCCGTTAGACCTTGTTGCGCTAAGAAAATAATAGTTATATCAGAGGCGCTGTCTGATACCATTCATCGTAAAAAACGATGTCCCATAACAAATAAATATATTTTGTCATGGAACTATTTGATTGTGAAGAAAGGATGAAATTGCAAAATTTATTTATACAATTTTCAAATTATAAAAGTAATAATAGTCTTAATTACGAACCAGATTTTTCTATCAATGCCTTAGCTTTTGCTGCAGCTTCTGTTCCGGGATATGTATCCTGAATATCTTTTAGAATACCCATTGCATCCCCCCGGTTTCCTAACAGAATATGGCATTCGGCTGCCTGATACATTCCCTGACTCACCCACAGGTCGAAAGCCTCGAATAGTACTTTTACTTTGGCATACTCGGCAATTGCGTCTTCGTAATGCTGTTGATCCTGCTGTAATTTTCCTAAATAAAATTGTGCTTCTGCTCCGATTTCTGTCGTGTTTTTATCTGCGATCGGTGCTAGAATTTCGTGTGCTTTATCATAATTTTTTTCTGCTAAAAATACTTTTCCTAATCCAACACTTGCTCCCTGATTGCCGGCATTCAATGCCAGCGCCTGCTCATATTCTTCACGGGCATCGTTTAATTTATTCATCGCAAGACTTGCATTCCCCATTCCCACAAATGCTTCCTGTGCAAAGTGTTGTGCTGTATTCAACAATTCAGAAAAATAATGATGGGAGGTCTCATAATCTTCCTGATCAAAGTACAATAAGCCTAAGGCTGTGAGTGCTGATGGTACCTGATCATCCCTGTTAAAATCATCCACAATGGTCTGATAAGAATTGATCGCTTTATCGATCTGTCCCAATTGCTTATATGATTCTCCCAGATTAGCATAGGCTTCAGGTGCAAGATCATCGGAATTGGTTACGCGTAAATATTGACGGAATTCTCTGATCGCCCCTTCATAATCACCGGTTTGAAAAATTGCTTCTGCCTGTCGGAAACGTAGTTGATCTGCAGTTGAACTCTGCGGATTATCTCCCAAAAATTCTTCCATAATTACGGATGAGCTATCTGACCCACCGGCCGATAACTGTGCATACTGAATACCGTTAATAGCTTCAATGATGTATGAGCTCTTAGGATAATTATCGAGCACTTTTTTATAAGCATCAATGGCGCGGTCATATTCGCCAGCATTATAATAAGCATCCCCAATATTATATTGTGATCTGGCTGCCCACTCCGTTCCCGGATAACGGTTAATAACTGTCTGGAATTCTTCGATAGCCTGCGCATAATTTGAGGTATTAAGATAGATATAAGCCACATTATACTGGGCTTGCTCCCTCAGTTTACTATACGGATAGATGCGCAACATTCGCCGGAAATTACTTACTGCCTCAAAGGTTCGGTTTGACCTATAATAACTATTGGCAACCTGGAACATCGCATAATCCCCACCCGGTTCAGCTCCTATTGCCTGATTATAGAATTTAATGGCATTCCTGTAATCGCCCAGTGCATAATAGGCATCCCCAACACGAAGCTTTGTGTCAATATCGTAAGGAAACAACGCGATTGGCGGCGGATTGTAGTTATTCAGAAAATCTTCCAGAGGTTTTACTGCAAGATCATATTCTCCCAATTTGAAGTAACTCCAACCCAAAGAATACCGGGCAGCACCAATCATTTCATGCTCGGGGTAATTATCTACAAATACTTTAAACCGCTTGGCAGCCTGACTAAACTGATTGAGTTTATAATAACTGTCGGCAGTCCAGAAAAGAGCTTCTTCACCAATTTCTGTATTCGGAGCTTCGGCATATACCTGTTCAAATATTGGCTGAGCTTGTTCATAGGCCTGATTTCTGAATAGTATCCAGGCTTTCTGGAAGCGAGCCTGACGCTTTAAAGCAGGATCGATATCGGATACTTTTTCTGCTTCTTCAAATGCCTGTGTTGCCCGTGTAAATTCGTTATTCGCAAAGTAAGCCTCACCCAGCATGGTATACACTTTTCCGGGGTTTTTGAGCTCTTTTTGATTTCGTAGCAAAGTTAATAATGTCTCAATGGATTCACCGTAACTTCCCCCTTCAAAAGCTGAAACTGACCATTCGTAATACGCTTCCTCAACCCAAAGTCCGGACTTATATTTCTCACCAAAAGTGTGAAAGGTATCCATGGCACGCTGATAATTTCCTGCCAGTTTGTGGTTTACCGCTTCATAATAAGTGGCTTTTCGCGCCAACTCGCTATCACCATCTGTTGCTTTATTAAATGACTGAGCCGCCCAATGGTAAATACCTTGTCGATGATACAGCCATCCCAATCCATAATGAGCGGCAGCTTCCCGATCGGTGCCTTTGGTCAGGTTGATGTATTGCAGATAATCTTTCGTAGCCTCATCAAAATTACCTAAATAGTTATGAGCTTCTGCCATCAAAAAGAGTGCTTTTATCTTTGATCCGTCATCCAGATACGGCATCTGTGTATTCAATGCCTCAATGGCTTCTTCGTATCTTCCCTGCTGATAATATGATTCACCTAAAGCCGTACCCACTCTTCTGGTCACCGGATCATTTGGATATCGTTGCTTCAGTAATTCAAACGCAATGGCAGAAGAGTCATACTCATTCTGAGAAAGATACAAACGGCCTCTGGCATATAATGCCTTCGGAGCCCAGTCAGATTTTGGATAATCGTCAGCTAATTGCATGAAATATGCCCTTGATTGAGCATAATCTTCATTCTCTGCGGCAGCTTCTGCCACCCAATACATAGTTTCTGCTGCGCTGGATTTTCCCATCCAGGAATCCACTGCCTGTAAATAGTAATCGATTGCCTCTTCATAACGGCCGGTATTCGTATAGCGATGTCCCAGATCTTTCATTAAAATAGTTGAAAGATCACTACCGGGATATTCCAGTATGAACTGCTGATAGTTCACCTCCATATCCGATGAATCTGCACCGGTCTTTCCGCGAGCTATGTAGAAATCTGCCGAAATACTGAGTTCATGTCTGGGGTTCTCCTCTTTAAACTCTCGGAATTGTTCTACCGATTCCTCAAAAAACCCTTTCTCGAATAGCTGAATGCCTCGTTCGTAGGCATTGGTGGTAGGGCCGGGTACGATCTGGGCCAGTGAACTATTAAATAAGCCGGTAATAGAAAAAATCAGAGCTGATACGAAGCTGCTGCGGGCAACAATGTGCATGTAAAACGTAAAATGAGGTTAGATTTTACTTCTTATATGTCAAGATAACGAATAAGTTCGTCAGCTCGGTCAGAAAAATCACTTTCCATCACAGCGCTACTAACCTGAGAAGTTATCACATAGCCAAATCGCTGTAATGTTGAACAAACAGCTGAGCTGTCTTCAATATTTAGTTTGATGGAGACTCTGAAAAATTCGAGGTCTCCTTTAGGTTGTTCAACCGCAATACCAAGAATTTTAGCTCCTTCTGTCTCGATCAATCTAATAAGCTCGCTCAAGGTAAAATCGTAGGGCATTAATTCTACAGTTATTACAGATCCGAAGCTGCTTAAATTGAAAATATCTCCCAGGGCTTCCAGTACATCGTGTTTGCGGATCATACCAACAAACTCCCTCTCACCATTCACAACCGGGATCAGATAAAGTTCGTGAGCCAGCATGCTGCGGGCTGCTTCAAAGATATGCTGTTCGGAGGGCACAAATACACTCTCAACCAAAGGTATTTCCTTTATGAGAACCGACTCATCTTCAGCATCGATCAATGCCTCCAGAGATACCATCCCCAACAACTGATCATCTTCCACTACTGGGAACCGGGTGGTCTTAAGAAGATCGAGCTTGATCAATGCCAGATTCACTGTATCTGTAGTTTTGATCGGAGCTATTTCGGTATTTAGTATCTCGTGTACAAGCATGGTTAAACAACCTGATTATCGGTACTAATAGTATCTAACAAATGAGTTAATTGCTTAAAATCTTTGTTAGAAATACTAAAAGTTATTTTCACATTACTTCCTTCATATTTTTCGTCCATAACATTGGCATGTTCATGTATAAATGCAACTGCTTTATACTGAGCTGCCGGGATGAGCAGAGTCTCCTGAGTATATCCGTCTTCGATCATTTCCTCTATGGCTTGCTCTAACCTATCCAAACCAATTCCCCGCTCGGCAGAAATGAACACTGCATCAGGATATTCATCCTTCATCATGTAGATCTGATTATCGTCCATGATATCTGCTTTATTAATAACCAGGAGTGTATGCTTATTAGTCGCCTCTATATCTTCCAATGTCGTATTTACCACATCCACATACTCATGCGCCATATTAGAACTGCCATCTACTACATGCAGCAGGATGTCTGCTTCTCTGACTTCATCCAGGGTGGATTTAAAACTCTCCACCAAATTATGAGGCAGTTTCCGGATAAATCCCACCGTATCGGATAGTAATACTTCATAATTTTCCATCTCATGCCGCCGAACGGTTGAATCGAGTGTGGCAAACAGCCGGTTTTCGGCCAGTACATTAGTTTCAGTCAGAGCATTCATAAGGGTGGATTTTCCGGCATTCGTATACCCAACCAACGAGATCCTTGTCATTCCTTCACGCCCTTTTCGTTGCGTGGTTCGCTGTTTATCCAGTTTTTCCAGTTTGCTTTTCAGGGCAGCAATGCGTTGACCAATAATACGACGGTCGGTCTCGATCTGGGTTTCACCTGGACCTTTTGTTCCAATTCCACCACTCTGGCGGGAAAGGTGGGTCCAGTATCGCGTTAACCGGGGCAACAAATATTGTAACTGAGCCAGTTCAACCTGTGTTTTTGCCGCAGCAGTTTTTGCCCGGGATGCGAATATATCCAGAATAAGAGCACTTCGATCCAACACCTTCGAATCTGTTCCGGCTTCGATATTTCTCATTTGTGTTGGTGAAAGGTCATCATCAAAGATCACGGTATCAATATTCAGCGCCTTCATCTGCCCTTTTAATTCCTGTAGTTTTCCTTTTCCTACGTAGGTGGAAACATCGGGACGCGTTTTATTTTGCAGGATCTTTTCGATGGTAACCCCACCTGCAGTATCGGTGAGCATTTCCAGCTCATCCAGATATTCTTCAGCTTGTTTGCGGCTGATCTCAGGGCCGTACAGCCCTACCAGCATTACCCTTTCTTTGTTGATATCTGAGTTTTTTACGTCGTCTAGCAAATAGTATGGATTTTATTCTTCTTGAATTTTCTTGAGGTCGATCTCGGGAATGTTTTCGTCTGCCATGCGAGATTTCAGCTTCAAAGATACGATTTTCCTGAACGCATTTCGCTTATTCGGCGGCACAAGCAGCTTTAATTGTTTGTATCCATCCATCAGCGATTTATCCATTTCTGAATAGGTGAATAAATATTCACTGCCATATTGTAATTCACGTTCAACAAAATCCATGATCTGAAACCAGGGTATCGTTTGAGAAGGTTCGTTTATATTCTTTACGATACCATGGTCGGTTATGTAGTGCTTCGATGCCAGATAACTTGAAATGAACCACATACATCCGATCCAGAAATAAGCTCCGAAGATCACAAAATTAGTCGTGTCACCAATAAGATATACTACGCCTGCAAGGGCAGAGATCAGCAAAAGAAATACAGTTGCGAATAGTGGATAGCCTTTCATTTTACCTGCTCTCCAGTTCAACCTCACATTTCGCAAGCGGAATTTATTCTGCAACGAATAGATCGCCAGTAAGGTGGAAGCGACTGTGAATAACACCATCACTCCTGAAAAAAATGTGAGTAACAGCTCTTTCATTAACTAATGGTTTCTGCCTTAAAGAAAATGGATGTCAGGCTTTCGAGTACTAAAAATACAATTCCGGCGATCATAAACCAGCTCCATATTTCTCTTCCAAAACCGGAAGCCTGAATTTCGTTGGTCAACGTCTCACTGTTGAGTCGTGTTGCGTCAACATAGGATTGATTCCTTGCTAATACATCGTCCTCATTCATACGAACAAAATAAGATTCATCCCGTTCCAGATTAAGGGCAATTTCCTTCGTGTGTTCCTCATCTTTTATGGTTATCCAGCCCGGCGACCATTCCCGACCTGAATATTTTACCAAAACTCCGGCCGGCACCGATTCAGTTTCCGGTATCACTTCTGCTTCTTTTGTCTCAATTTTGATGGAAGCCAGGTCCATGGTCACGGTCTCTTCAAAGTCGTTACCCAGCAGGTGTTCGTTAAACCCACCGTCATCCGAGGAAGCCGCATACAACAACATTCGGTAGTAAAAAGGAGCGTACAATGGCTTTATAGTAAAATCACTCCAACCCGGATCGTTTCCTATGGTGGAAACGATCAATTTTCCATTACCGAATCTTTTTTCCCGAACCAGAGGATCACCGGTATTCATCCTTATCAGCGAAAACCCACCGGGCGATGGAGAAGGTTTAAATTTCAGGTAATAGTAAACATCAGGAACCGAAACCCTGAGTTCATCTCCGTCTTTATGATCAAATAATCCGGCATAAACCGGGTGATCTTCTTGTAAGCGGTTCCCTCTGGCAATGCTCTCAAAAGAAGCATAGGTACCATTCATTCCTTCAAAACTTCCCTGGTTAAATTGTGACAGGAAGTTATTGTAATTTCGAATATCTCCATTCTCGGCCGGAAAAAAGACCAAGCCTTTACCCTCCTGCACCAATTGCTGAAGCTGATTGAACGCAAATTCCGGAATGTTCTCCAGTCCATCCAATATTACCGCATCATATTCATTTAGAGTAGATGAACCCAGATCCTCTGCATTGAACCGCGCGAAATTCAGTTTTGCATCATTGGCTGTCACCGCTTCTAACACCAGGCCGGTATAGGAACTAAAATCAATATTTTCTTCCCCTTCCCGAACCCAGGCAATTTTTCTGGTCTCCGGGACCTCGATCACAAAGAAGTAGTCATTATCGGCTGTAAATTCATCCCCCTCGATAGTAACCTTCCCACGTGACGTTCCTGTTGATGAAGGAATAACCTCAAAATCATAACTTGCACTGGCGTTGGCTGCCAGTGAAACCGAATACTGACCGACCAGCTCATCTTCGTACATCAGGCTAACAAACTGATTAGCTACCGGAATATCTGACACATTTTTAACATCAACGGTGAGCTGTACGGGTAAGCCATTCCCGATCATATTTGTTGAGGTCTCAATTCCTGCAATGATCGTATTTTGTACCTCAACCTGCCCCAAACTGATCAATGTGAGGTTTGCATCTTCCATCTCTTCCAGTGTTTCCGGGACTTCGTTCAACTGACTTTGCTGACCATCTGTTATTAAAAAAAGTCGCTTTGACTGATACGGTGAATCCTTCAGAACCTCAGCTAAACCGGTTATTCGTTCGGCTGTATAATTTCCTCTGGGCGCAACTTCCATGGCTTCCAGCCTGTCCAGTAACTGATTGTGACCGATGATCGTGGAATACATCGCCTCACCATTTGTGGTTTGCAGAATAAAGCGGTCACTGTCTTTTGATGAAGCTTCGATCGACCGAACGATCTTCTTTGCCTGTTCAATGAGTGGACCTTCTTCTCCGATTCGGCTCATACTTATACTATTATCAATCAAAATCGCATTAAGAGCAGGTACCTGAGAATTAGCTCCACTTCCGGATCCGGGTGGCAAAAAAGGCCGGGCCAATACCACTGCCAGGCATGCAATTGCTAATAACCTGAGTATTAAAAGCAGATACTTTTTTATCTGAATACGTTTTATCGTGGTCTTTTGTAATTCCCTGAAAAAAGCCAGCGTAGAGAATGGCACTTTTTGCGGACGGCGAATATTCAGCAAATGAATGATCAGAGGAAGCCCTACGGCAGCTATGGCAATTAAAAAAACAGGACTTAAAAAACTCATTCTCGCTTAAAAAATGTTATTTTATAATTTTCCGGAAGGAACAAAAGGAATCCATCAAAGATATCTGATATACCGTTAATATTAAAAAAGGATACGACACCTCATACATGCAACGACACCTAGTTACTTTCATTACCTTTTTTATTGTAGCTGCTATATCGGGATGTACTTCCGTTCCTCAACAATCCTGGACCGACCTGGTTCCCGAAGAAATCACGTTTCTGATCGTTCCGGATGCAGGCACTAACATAAATACCATAACACAGGCTGATTATTCAACACTTCTCGACGATGTAACATCCGATGCTCTGTTGCAACTCACTGAGATCGACACCGCACTAACCAACTCTTTATCGCTTAAAGCTATTTCAATTTATCCCTCGGCCAGTACGGATTCCAGATTGCTGTGGGTCACTGAATCTAATGCGCTTCTCGAAAACTGGGCTCCGGCTTTTTACCGACCTTTTGAGCAGAATTTCTATTCCTTTCAAGGGGTAACCGTACATCGCCTTAATGTCGGCGAGCTCACCATGTTTGCCTCTCAAATTCATAACTGGGTGGTTCTTTCCACCTCCAGTGTGGCAGTTGAAAGTGCATTACGGGCTTATTTAGGTAGTGGAAGTTCGCTTGAAATTTCGAAAGAACCCAAGCCGGGACAAATGGTGGTGAATTCCGATCATCTTGATCATTGGGTACAACAGTTTGTAAATGTGGAGTTCCGTCCGTCAGTAATGGAGAGCTTTAACGGGATCAAACCTGCGATTGTAGACCTGAAAGGAGGCGATACCGAAGAGCTTAACGATTTTAGGTTTGAGACCACTATCGACCTGAGAGATACCACCCGTTCAACCTTGGTCCAGGCATTCTCTTCCGAAAATAAAGCCATCACACTTGATCGTTACATCGCAACCAGCGCTTCCGCCTTTGCGATCATGAACCTGAAACCCTATTACACTCCTGATACTTCCGGTGCTACTACAAGGCTGGATTCTGTATTGATCAGTGATTCACAATTATACCACGACTTGTCATTATCGATGAATGATGAATTCGCATTCGTTTCCTTTCCTGAGTCGGGGTTACTTTCAACCGGTGAATTTCTGTATTTGCGAAAATTAGAAAGTAAAGCTGCCTTTGAGAGTAAACTGGGTGACTTTGTTAGCCGGGGACTTATCACCCAAACCGGTAGATCCTATTATATTCAAAGTCGGGTATTAGCTTCATTGATCGGAACAAACATGGTGCCTTTCGATGATTTTTATCTATCATTCTCCAGAGATGTTGCCGTTATCTCTAAACGCCGCGGACTTTCTGAGAGTGTGGAATCAGACAGAAACCGACGCCGGGTGATCTATTATAATGAGACGTACTCTAAAGCCCGGAAATCCATGAACCCGGAATTAAGCGGGTTTGTTTGGGCTGAAACTGAGGATTTTCTCAAATTCATTGCCCCAATGTTGTTGCCAAAAAGTAATATTACAGGAATACTTGGCAATTACGATGTACTTGCTATCGATGTCCATAAAGTTGATCAGTCAAATTCAGTACAACTTACATTCCAGTCGCTGACTAATGAAGGTTCCTCTCAACCCTATGATGAATTATGGATCCTTCCTATCGACAACGAAGAACTTACCGGAACACCACTGGTTGCTAATATCGTAGGAAGTTCGACCTCCGAGATCATTTTTGCTACAAAAAGTGGACAGGTAAAAGCACTGGCGTTTGACGGAACGGTAGTTATTAACACCTCTACAAATGGCGATACACCGATAGGTAGTCCTGTACTTTATGATTGGTATGGGAATGGAACTCCGATCATCATATTAGCGGCCGGAACCAAGATCTATGCATGGAATCAGGGCGGCAACCTTCTCCCTCAGTTCCCGATCGAGATCGGGGAAAGAATCAGTGCGCCGGTGGTTGTCACCGATTTCCTTCGAAATGGCGTACCGGAGATCATCGTACCAACGGAGAATCGTAAGATCCACATCATTGATGGCAGAGGTCAGAATGTGCGTGGCTGGCCTCGATTTACCAATGCGGTCGTTTCTCAAAAACCGGTGTTCGCTCAGGTTGATGGCACATGGTCATTATGGGTATATAGCCAGAATATTTTGATGAGCTGGCTGCGAAGTGGAGCTGTTCGCCCCGGTTATCCTACCTTTATAAATGCACGATTTACCAGCGAACCGATGGTGTATAAAAATCAGATCGTGGGCTCAGCCGCTGATGGCTCCCTCTATTCCATCGGCACAGATCCAAGTTTTATAGATACCATTGCAGTGGCCGTACAGATCGATTCCGTTTCTATTATGTCCTTACATGTCACCAATAGTCCACTCACTAATTTCAATATTGAGGAAAACGTACTACTAAAAGACTCATCCGGCTTCTATCGCTCTGATCTTTTTACCACACAGAGCACGAGTGGAGCCGTTTTCATGTTCGATCCAAAAGGTACACTCAGAGTAACCCATTCATTAGGCCAACCGGGATCCGGAACCTATAATCCTGAACTGGTAGACATTGACGGGGACAAAGATCAGGACCTGATGGCGTTGGGTGAGTACGGCCGATTGTTTTCCTGGGAAGTGCTTACCGGTAACCGAAAGTTTGACATCCCCACTGCCGGGATGAAATATCCCGTAATAGCCGACCTCAACAATGACGGTCAACAGGAATTGATTGCAAATACACGGGAAGGAATTCGTTGCTGGACGATCAATAAGCGCTGATCATCAGTCGTATACAATATCAGCAAGTGCTTCTTCCAGCGATTCAAATCTGAATTCAAATCCCTGTACCTGTAGTACTTTCGGCTGCATCCTGATGCTATCTAAAATTGGTTTGGCTCCTTCACCGAATAACACTTTAAGTGTAATTTCAGGCACTCTGAAAATAGATGGCCGGTTCATGATACTTCCTAATGTTTCTGCGAGTGTATTCATCGTTACCGGTTCTGGTGCACAGGCATTAAAAGGTCCCACTATTTCGTTGTTTTCCATTGGAAAGAGTAAACTCCGACACAGATCAGTGCGGTGAATCCAGCTCATATATTGTTTCCCATCGCTGATCGGTCCCCCGACAAATAATTTGAATGGAGTGAGCATTTTCTCCAGTGCCCCGCCATTTTCTTCTAATACGATCCCAATTCTGGGGTTAACTACCCGAACGCCGAATTCACTGGCTTTTTGCGCTTCATTCTCCCAATCGATACAAACTTTTGCAAGAAAATCGGTAGCTACTGAAGCCTCTTCAGTGAGGATCTCCTCTTTTCTGTCACCATAAATACCTGATGCTGAGGCTGAGATAAGTAACTCCGGTTTATCTTCTGCATTTCGCATTGCCTCTACGATCTTGCGTGTAGTATCAATCCTGCTGTTATAGATCCTGTTCTTAACCTCATCAGTCCATCGTTGGCTAAACAGATTCTCACCGGCTAAATTTATCACCACATCGGTAGAATTCATCGCTTTCGGAAGATCGTCGTCCCAGCTTATGAATTGTTGATTCTTAGCTGCTTCATCCGCATATTTTTCAGGCTTACGGGTTACTACGATCACGGAATGACCGGCCTGCAATAGCATGGTTCTAAGTTCCTGCCCGATAAACCCTGTTCCGCCTGTAATCAGTATAGTTTTCATACTAGAAATTCATTAATCCTTACACTCTGTATACATACATGAACCCAAAAACCAGAGCGCGCATTCTTTTAATTATACGAATTTTTCTCGGGCTGGTGTTTTTACTTTCCGGAATCGGGAAATTAATAAATAGTGATGATGCCAAATATCTGGTGGAACTCCTGAGCATGGAATTCTATTGGTTGATCGAGTATAAAATCCTGATCGTTACTTCCATTACTATTTTTGAGTTAATTCTTGCAGGCTTACTACTTTCAGGTAAACAGGTAAGACCGGCAATGATCGGATCTTTTCTTCTGCTTTTCTCACTTACTTCTGTATTGGTTTATTTTCAGCTGGAGGATATGGACATGGAATCCTGTGGATGTTTTGGGGCCTTCGATATCTTATCCAGTCCCAAAGCTACGATCAGCAAAAATGTTGTACTTATGATCGTATTGGTGACAGGATATATGCTGCACCAAAGATCTAACCCTGAACTTCCGGAAGCAGAGTAAGCTTACCTGAGCATCTTTGATTTACGAAGAAGTTTAAAATCGGAACAAGAAGGCGGATAAATCGGTAGAAATATTCAGGTACAACAAAAACTAATTATCTGATTATGCTAAATATCATTCAAATTGAAACGGATTTTAAGCCTCGGGAACGTCAAATTGTAAATGCGATACTAACGCTGGCTACCGGAGTACTCACGCTGATCTACCCGGAGTTCCTGTATCTGATCGTTGGGGGTTATCTGGTTGCACTCGGATTATTATTCCTTGCTTTTAAACTTCCGTCAATTATCTCTGCCATACCGATTGTAACCGGTGCATTGATCTTTATTTTTCCTGATCTGATCCCTGTCACATTTGCCATCTTCCTTGGAGTGTTTGGCCTTGTATTATTATTCTCGTTCAGCCTTACCATCCTTGGCATTTTGACGATCATCATTGCAGCACTGATCTTTTCTAACCCGGATTCTATTGCTTATCTGATCGCGGCCTTTATGCTCTTGTATGCCGTAAATAATTTAATTTCCTTATTCAGGAACAAGAATTAACCCAGGAAGTTATCTCTTTGAGATACCAAAGCCCGGTTCATGAGAAAGCTCAATTTGTCCTTTACCATTGATCGTAAGCCCGGTGAAGGGATCATTTGAGATGAGAACATGTCCATCCAGATCCACGTAATCTGCCCAAAGTCCAAGCAGTGCCCCCGCTGCATTAGCCAATGAACTTTCGATCATACAACCGATCATTACTTTCAATCCCAATGCATGGGCATTATCCAATACCCGTTTGGCCTTCACGAGGCTGGCTATCTTCATGAGTTTGATATTGATCACATGAAAACCTTCGGAAAGTTCTTCAAGATCTTCATCACCAATAAAACTCTCATCGGCAGCTAACGGGACCGTTGCTTTACTCTTTAGTACCACCATGTCATTGAATTGCGAGGAAGGCATAGGCTGTTCAATCAGCTCAATATCCATTCCGTTCAGAAAATCGATCTCCTCAACAGCCTGTTCTACTGTTTTCCAGCCTTCGTTGGCATCAACCCTAATAGGTTTATCTGTAACTGAGCGAATGGCTTTTATGATCTCATGGTCATGATCGGTTCCCAATTTTACTTTATAGACCGGGTATTGATCTGCCTCTTTAATCTTCAATACCATATTCTCTACCGTATCAATACCAATAGTGAATGAGGTAACCGGTCCAACCGGAGTTTCAGCTCCCCACAGTTTCCACAGTGGTTGACCCTGTGATTTTGCCCACCAATCCAACCAGGCCATTTCGATAGCAAAACGTGCGCAATGTACATCAATATTCAGAGCGTCAAGTGCTTGTTCTACTTCTTCTGGAGTATTTACCGAATCAAAAATTTCCGGATTCAATCCTGCAAATACAGCCTCCACTTTCTCCGGAGTTTCATCATATCTGGCATTGGGTGAAGCTTCTCCAAATCCGATAATCCCATCTTTTTCGAGTTCAATAAACATGACAGGAACTTCCGTTCTCGAACTTCTGGAAATGGTGAATGTGTGTTTAAGCTTTAAGGCAAAATGATTCCATCGAATCTTAAAATGCGACATAGTTGAGTTCTTCGAGTATTCTCAGATATACGTAAACGACGGGCGATGCGAGTATGACGGCATCAAAGCGATCAAAAAACCCTCCATGTCCCGGCAAAATGCTACCTGAGTCTTTTAGATTGGCAGCTCTTTTCAATTTACTTTCCAGCAGATCACCCAACGGGCCAAAGGTAGCGACCAGAATAGCCATCGGTAATAATTGAAGTTCGGTTAAGGGAGTGGAATAGGGTATAGCAACTATGAATAACCCCGCGCCGATGGCACTCCCCACATATCCTGAGAAAAAACCTTCCCATGTTTTCTTTGGACTGATCGCAGGAGCCAAAGGATGTTTTCCAAAAGTTTTACCTCCGAAATAGGCAAGAATATCACTTCCCCAAACCATACAAATTGTGAGCATAGTTAAGATAAATCCGGTGATATTGCTCCCGAAATCATTCACTAATATCAATGAAAGCATTCCCAGTGGTGCGTATAAACCAGCAAAAAGTGTGGAAGACAACTCAGAAATATTATGCTCCGACCTGTTAAAAACCTGAAGTGCAATAAAAAGCACAAAGATTACAAGCCCAATTTCGAATGCGAATGGAATCTGATTTGATAGTAATACCCATAACGCCACCGTGTATGGAAACAGATAGTCGACAGGGGAATGAGCATGATCCATGATCTTAATGATCTCATGTTGAATAAACATCGAGATCAGGATCACCATCCCTTTAAAATACCAACCTCCCAGCCATGTGAGCCAGATAAATATTGCTGCTGCGGGTACTGCAACCAGTATCCGTTTCGAAAGTTCACTCAATCCGCTTCTCCATCTTCCGGATCTTCATCCACATCAATATCGTTGAACTCGCTGAGTGCTTTGCGGGCTCCTTTCTCAAATTCGGCAGGTACATATAAATAGATAAGCGCCATTTCACCGACTCCAAGACTATAGGCAGAATCTTTTTTGGAGAGGATATTTGAAGGGATCTTCAGATTCGCCAGATAATTTCGGGCCAATTCTACTTCATAATCGGTGCTGCTTTCAAAAATGCATACCCAATTATCAATTTCGTTTGGTTTTGGATGATCGAATAAACTCATAACTCCTCCTTGGGTCTGAATTGATACAACCAATATACTAAGCCTGCAGTCACAATTATACTAAAAATGATCAATAACCAGGGTAATTGTGTTTCCGGTGATACATCAGCATCCAACATTTCGGGATAAAATGAACTTAATACAACCTGCCCCCCATTATTGGCAAAATGTGCAAACATCGCCGGTATGATACTGTCTGAGATGTAGGTGATGTAAGCGAATAATATACCGAGTGCCGCAAGTGGTAGTATGTTTGTGATCTGCAAATGATAGGCGCCGAACACAAAACCCGACACAAATATGGATGCCCATATTCCCCAGGATTTTTCCAGGGATCGTTGTACATATCCTCTGAACATGATCTCTTCACAGATTGCCGGAACCATACCGATATGAATAAGTCCAAGCACCAGAATGTTTTCTGTTTTCAATAATTTTTTGATCATCTCATCCATCGTTTGCTGCAATTCTGCCATCCACTGAGGTACAGGCAAAAATGAATTAAGCCAACCTAAAAACAAGACCGTTGGGTAGATCGAGATGGTTAAAACGATAGCAATTAGGATATATCGAAGTGTATCTCTCCTGAATTTTAACCGGATAAATTCCATCCGGAATCCTTTAGGAGCACTAAGTTTTAATATTAGCAGTGTTCCCAGTGCAAATATCAGAAACTGCCCTGATGTATTTACCAGAAAAAAAACATTGGAATTATCAGTGATCGCAGAGAGCAAAGCATTTATATCGGTCGGGTCTTCCACTACAAAAAAAGCAGCAATTACACCCACAACTGCTCCCACTACATTGAAAGCAATTATGGCAAATATCACCCAGGTAAATGCCATCACCCAATGGGCAAACCCGTTTCTTTCAGTCCATGATCTGTTATCCGGAGTGAATTCGTTCTCCCCCAGATTCATGGGATTCATTTCTTCACTTTGCTCCTGCATGCTCTACTACTGTAATTGATATGTTAATTATTCTTCGCTGGCGAAGATCTTTGCACTTATGATTCCTGAGATCACATTAACGATACCTAATCCCAGAATTCCGATACCCACTCCCATTAAAACAGCTGTTGTTGAGCCCGGTTCCGGAGAAAAAGACAGAGCCATATCGATCTGCTCCTGCGACATTCCCTGAGCTTCCATGGCTGAGATCTGCGCCTGATATACCGCATCATTAAGGCCCGGATCAATAACTGTGGTCCAGATAAGAGAGATCACAGTTCCTACAATTACCGCAACTATTGCCGCTAAAAAACCGATCAAAGCACCTTTACCAAGACTGTATGATATATCAAATTCTTTGGCATAATGACGGTTAGCAATAACCCCTGCCATTGAACTTATAAGACAAACAAAAATTCCCAAAGCCTGAGATGCTGAGGAACTTTTAAGCATCATATAGCTGCTTAATATACCTAAAGCCGAATAGACGATCGCTGTTATGATCCCTGCGATCAGCACAGAGTTCCAATAACTTGGGGTTGCACCGTTTAGTTGATCATTCTCCATAATTGTTCTCCGATTTAGAATTGGTTGAAAAAAACTCATTGCTCAGTAACAGAGCTGCGCCCAAACCCACTAAAGCGCCCAGCCAAAATCGCGAAAATAGTGAGTTCGTCCAAATACCTGCTTCATTCGAAATAACATCTAAAAAGTTTAGAATCAGAATGGTAAAAAAAGCCGGTTTCACAAAGGTTTTAAACTTTTTACTGAAAATACTTAGAGGTGCCATCAAAAGAACTCCAAGAAAAAAAGATAGATATATCCCCAAGCAGCGCGAGCAAACGGCCATTTGCACTCCTTGTAATTGAAATGACCGATCGGGATTTTGATGACAAAGCAGATCAAATAACTGGTGTTGAAAATTAAATCCCCCTTGAAAATCGCCACCATACCAACCCGGACCGACAGCCAGGACCGCTAAAAGTGCGCTCAACATCATGAGCATATAATACAGCCCTTTTTGGCGCATGGATCAGGGTATGGTTTTATTCGAATTGCTTCAGGAAGTAGTCCGGGGCTCGACAGGGTCTGCGGGTATCTTCTTTCATAAATACCAATGTAACTTCTCCTCTGGCACAAAGCTGATCCCGTTCCTTGGCAATAACTTCATAAAATGTCTGAAGACGGATCGTTGGGATATCATACACTTTCACCCTGATGATCACTTCCTCATCGTAGTAGACCGGAGCCTTATATTCGATCTCTGAATGGATCACCGGTAGCATAACTCCGTTATCCTCGAGCTGCCTGTAGGAAACCCCGCTATTGCGGATCATTTCTGTACGGGCTTCTTCAAAAAAAGCGAGATAGTGCCCATAATAGACATATCCCATTTTATCGGTTTCGCTATACCGGCTTCTCAAAGTATGATCGTATTGAACCAGAGGCTCTTTATCAGGGAAATCCAATTATTTAACTACTTTGAATTCGCCAATAGCACTGTATTTCTCAATACGTTGCTCGATCAGTTTCTCGGGCTTCATTTTACCTAATTTTTTCAGGCTTTTAAGGATCTGTACTTTAACAGCATTTGCTGCTGCTTCGAAATCCCGGTGAGCTCCCGCCAACGGTTCTTTGATCACCCCATCAATCACTTTCATTTCCTCGAGATCAACAGCCGTAAGTTTTAATACGGATGCCGCCTGCTCCTTATAATCCCATGTTTTCCATAAAATGGATGAACAGGATTCCGGAGAGATCACTGAATACCAGGTATTTTCGAGCATATACACTTCATTACCCATACCTATCCCGATAGCTCCACCACTGGCTCCTTCACCTATAACAATAGTAATAAAAGGAACTTTTAGCATGGCCATCATTTTCAGGTTCTTAGCAATGGCTTCTGCCTGACCTCTTTCCTCTGCTTCCAACCCCGGATAAGCACCCGGAGTATCCACCAGTGTTACGATAGGCAGATCAAATTTCTCGGCCATTTTCATCAGGCGATAAGCTTTTCGGTATCCTTCAGGATTAGCCATTCCAAAATTCCGATATTTACGACTAGCCGTGTCCCGCCCTTTTTGATGACCAATGATCATCACAGACTTTCCGTCGATCTTTCCGATCCCGCCTACAATAGCTTTATCATCGGCATGATATCGATCACCATGTAATTCGATAAATTCATCGGTCATCAGCTCAATATAATCGAGTGTATACGGTCTATCCGGATGGCGGGCTAATTGCACACGCTGCCAACGCGTCAGATTTTCGAAAATGTTTTTTCGAAGGGCATCTACTTTCTTCTTAAGGCTTTCTACCTCTTTGGTGAGCACCCCTTCGCTAACCGAAGACAGGTTCTCTAATTCTTCAATTTTCTTTTCAAGATCAGCGATAGGTTGTTCAAAATCTAAATACTGCATATCCTGTTTTTTGATTTCGGCCTGCAATATACACAATCGTAGATTGCTTGCAGACTTATTTTAAAGTGCACCGAATAAACTTCGGAATTTAATGGCCCATACCCGCCACATTGCTTCTCTTACAATTCCTTTCGACATCTTTGAGACGCCTTCTTCTCTTTCTCTGAAGATAATGGATACCTCTTTGATCCTGAACCCGGCTTTCCAGACTCTGAAATGAAGCTCTATCTGAAATGCATATCCATTGGATCGTATACGGTCTAAAGAGATCGTTTCGATCACTTTTCGTCGTAAACATTTAAATCCTGCCGTAGTATCAGAAACGGGTAATCCGGTAATAAACCGGGCATAAATATTCGCACCGTAAGACAGGATCAATCGACTTAACGGCCAGTTGATGATACTAATCCCATCGGAATAGCGGGATCCGATCGCCAGGTCTGCCTCTCCGCTTTTCACCTCTTTGATCAATCTGGGAATATCGTCGGGGTCGTGAGAAAAATCAGCATCCATCTCGCATACATATTCGTAGCCTTTTTCTATGGCATACTTAAAGCCGGTTACATACGCTGTACCCAATCCTTGTTTACCTTCCCGCTCAATTAAGTGGATCCGGCCGGGTATCTCTTTCTGCATATTCTTTACAATATCGGCTGTTCCGTCCGGAGATCCATCATCTACCACCAATACATCCACAGGCTCAGACAACCCTGTTAAGTGCAGGATCATTTTAGTGATGTTGCCCGATTCGTTGTACGTCGGAATAATAACAAGTGCCTTTTCTTCCATCTTACTGGCCCTTGCCTTTAATTACAGTTAGAATAGTGATGATCAAAATTTTCAGGTCCATGGTTAGGGAGATATTCTCAACATAAAAGAGATCGTATTTTGTTTTCTCTTTTACATCATCGAGCGAGGAATCATACTTCCATTTTACCTGAGCCCATCCGGTTATTCCCGGTCGGACCCGTAAACGACGTGTATATAGCGGGATCTGATGCTTAAATTGATCCACAAAATGAGGGCGTTCCGGTCTCGGACCTACTAAACTCATAGAACCCTTTAATACATTTACTAACTGAGGGATCTCATCAAGTCGAAGTTTTCTCAACCAGTACCCAACTCTCGTTATCCTTGGATCATTTTCCTGAGCCCACATAGGACCGGTTTTAGATTCCGCATCCTCATACATAGTCCTGAGTTTATACATGGTAAACGGCTTGCCATTTTTACCTACTCTCGTCTGTTTATAGATGATCGGGCCGGATGAATCCAGTTTAATGATTAGGGCTAAAATGGCAATAAATGGCAGTCCCAGAATTAACACAATCAATGATACCACAATATCCAGCATTCGTTTCACTCCCATTTCCCACAGTGGCATAGGTTCTGGTGAGATCTCAATAAGCGGCATTCCAAAGATCTGATTGGTCTTATTCAAACCACTCACCAACTGATAAAAATCCGGTAATAATTTCAACGTAATATCCGGATGGTCCACTTTTGAGATCACACTTACCAGATCCTTTCTTCTGGATGGTTCCACAGCGACCAGAACATCCTGTATCTTTCTTTCCTCAATGATTGAACTTATATCGTCCAGATGACCGATTACATCAACTTCACTTATTCCGGAATCGGGATCAACGGCTTTTCCGTTTACCTGAATATAGCCCAGCACCTCCATCCCCAACGTTTTATTTCGGATCAAATCATCGTGTGCAACCTTGGCGTTCTTTCCGGTACCGATAATTATGGTACGATGCAGCCCCTTTCCATGCTGAGCATATACTCTTTGAATAGTACGAATAATGAACCGGTTAAGTGCCGAGATCACAAATACAATAACCCAGTAGTACACAATGATCTGCCGGTTGGCAGAAAATGATTCATCGCTTGTAAAATCCCATGCAAAGTAAAGAATAAGTGCACCAAGCACCGTAGACTTTAGCACTTTGAAAAATTCATCCAGGCGGGATACCAGATATAATCTTTTATATAACCCACCGATCACAAAAATAACCACCCAATATATACTTAATAGTACCCCGGCGGTAACAAAATCCAACTCAACATGCCTGAGTTGTGTGTTTATGGTCTCGGTAAAGAATAAATGAAATCCGAACCAGCTTGCGAGGACGATCAAATAGTCCATAATGCTGGTGAATATCACTTCACGGTATCTGTTTAGCTTACTCAAAAAATAAACCTGAATGATTCTTATCTTAGCAAAGACCGAAAAATAAGCAATTTTATAAAGGCTACATAACCCACTAGTAAAAATCAGTTTTGTTTACATTAACTAATACTTGTTCTTCTACCAAAGCCCGAAGTGGTTATTTAACAACCGATCACGGCATTATCGAAACTCCAATTTTTATGCCGGTTGGCACATTGGCAACTGTAAAAGCTGTTTCACAACAGCAACTAAAAGAGCAGATAAAAGCACAGATCATTCTCGGAAATACCTATCATCTTTATTTACGTCCGGGATGTGATATTATGACAAAAGCTGGTGGGTTACATAAATTCATGAACTGGGACCGACCAATATTAACCGACTCCGGCGGGTACCAGATCTTTTCATTGTCTGATATTCGAAAACTGGAAGAGGAAGGTGCTCATTTTAAAAGTCATATCGATGGCTCTAAACATTTATTCACTCCCGAAAATGTAGTTGAGACTCAGCGTATTCTTGGCTCAGATATAATGATGATACTCGATGAATGTCCACCTTATCCCAGCGATTATGAATACGCAAAAAATTCCATGCACCTTACACATCGATGGGCTAAACGCGGGCGTAAACACTTTCTGGAAACTGAGCCGAAATATGGTCATAAACAGTTTCAATTTGGCATTATTCAAGGCGGAACCTATGAGGATCTGCGTATTGAATCCACGAAATATATGACCGATCTGGATTTTGAAGGATTGGCAATTGGTGGGTTAAGTGTGGGCGAACCTACCGATCTTATGTACGAGATGACCGATATTAACACAAATTATATGCCTGCTGAGAAAGCCCGATATTTAATGGGAGTTGGCACTCCTGCTAATCTGATCGAGTCAGTGGCGCGGGGAGTAGATATGTTTGATTGTGTGATGCCTACCCGAAATGCACGCAACGGGATGATATTTACCCGTCATGGTAAGGTTAATATCAGAAATGCGAAGTGGAAGGATCATCATGAAGTGCTGGATGCTGACTTCCCTTCCGATCTGGCAAATACGTACACAATGTCATATGTACATCACCTTATCAAAGCAAACGAAATATTCGGTCTAACTTTAGCAAGCCTCCATAACCTGACTTTTTATCTATGGCTGATGGAGCAGATCCGTAAACATATTAAGAATGACACTTTTGCCGAATGGTATCCCAAAATGGTAAAACAAGTGGATCAAAAGATCTGATGCCGGCATTTATGTTTTAGATGACTGATATGCATTTTTAAGTTCAACCAAGGTATTTGCACCGTTGAACAGAGTTTTTAACAGGATGTCGATATCCATCCAGATCGAATAATTTTGAAGATAATACAATTCATAATTATCCATTTCTGTGGTGCCGTGAATCCGGCTTTGGTTTAGCTGTCGTAATCCTGTTAATCCCTTTTTCGATTCATACTGGGATTCAAATTCAGAATATACAGGAGCGCCAACTACACTGAGTTTCCCGATTAGGACATACCAGAATAGAATAAGTCGGTTTTTCCAGGGATGCTTATCCGGTTCTCCATAAAAGTTCAGATCTCCCACCTTAAACTGCTCGCTTCTGTTCATAAGTACGCCGGGAAGGACAAATAATCCCAATATTAAAGTGGCGGGTAAACTTATCGAAATGTCCAGCATTCGCTTAGCAACTCTGTTTACCCCTTTCGAATAATCAAAATCTACTTCAACCAATGGGATCGATTCAAGATATTCAACATTCGATTTTCCGAGTATAAAATCCATGGAATCAGGGATCAGTTTGAATATGATCGATTCACCCTGAAGTACTGAGATCTGTTTTAACATATCTTTGTATGAGATCGATTTCAATGCAAAAAATACCTGATCGATATGATATGCCTTTATCATATCTTTCAATTGTGCTACCGACCCGATGGCTTCTGCATGCACCTCGCCTACCGATACCATACCTGCAACTTCATAATTCCAATCGGGACGTGAATGGATCTTTTCCTTAATTGCCCGGGTATCTTCAGGCTGACCTACGATAAGAATCCGGGAGCGTTTTAACCTTCCTGTAACTTTAGAGTCGGAGCCGGATAAGTTGATCTGAATAACCTTAAACACTAACATTAAAACTAATGCCAGCCCCATTCCATAAATAAGTGCTAACCGCGAAAAAGCATAATCTCTTACAAAAAAAGTGATCATCGCTACGCCTGCATAAGAAGCCACGATCGCTTTTAATTGATTAGATATTGAATCCTGTTTGCTTCTGAAAAGATCTAACGCACTTCCTACAATCACATAGATCACAGAGATCAATAAGTTGATCCATAGAAATTCAAAATTCTGAAGGTTACTGAAAACCTCATAACTGAATTTAAATCTGATCAAAAAGCCCAGGATCACGGACAGGTTAAGCAATATCAAGTCTGAAGTAATGAAGCCTATCATTCGAAGGTTATTCAATACGAATGAAATGGCCGTTTTCAGCCAAATTGCAGAAAAAATAAACACCCTGAATACAAAGCTGTATTTATTACTATGGTGCTTTTCAAAAAATTGATACAGGGCTTTATTAAATATTCGGATATAACGAAGGTCTCCCTTACGAGTGCTTTCACCTTTGTAATGAATGATGGATGTTTGAGGAACATAATCGATATGATACCCAGTTTCTTCGATTCTATAACAAAGATCGATATCCTCGCCGTACATAAAAAAGCGCTCGTCAAAACCGCCTAATTCTTTTAAAACATTCGTTCTCCAAAACATGAATGAACCGGAAAGAACCGGCACTTTCGCTGATCTATCCTCATCCAGCCATCCTAAATAATAACTTCCGAACCACTTACTTTTGGGAAATAGAGCAGTAAGTCCGGTTACTTTAGAAAAAGCGGTCCAGATTGTTGGAACACTGCGCTTTGACTCCGGGGCAAAGCTCCCATCCGGATTAAGGATCTTACAACCTGCTGCACCACATTTCGGGTTGTTTTTCATATGCTCGACAAGCACCGTAAGTGTGTCTTCACTCACCAGAGTATCAGGATTGATTATGAGTGTATAGGTACCCTCTGCTTGTTTAATTGCCTGATTGTTAGCTTTACCGAAACCTGCATTCTCCTTGTTTGCTATATAATGAACCTCAGGAAACCGACTTTTCAGATACGAAACTGAATCATCCCCGGAGTTATTATCAACCACAAAGATCTGAAGATTAAGTTCTGCGCTTGCCCGCTCTATGGATCTCAGGAGGTTAGCGATGTACTCTTTAACCTTATAATTGACGATAACTATGGAAATATCAGTTTTCGAAGTCGCCAACTTATAACCCCAGTTTATTTAACACAAAGTCGAGTTTACCTTTCAATCCCAGTCCATAACCAAACCGCTCAGCAGTTCCCCTCCATTTATGGTAAATATATTTTGATACCGGAAATGAACGTAATTCATATCCTTTTTCCCAGGCATCTCTGTAATTGAACATGGTTGGCTGCCCATGATGTATAAAGGGCTTGAACCCCGAATAAAGTTCTCGATCTAACAACATGTAAGGAGTCTGCAAAATCGTGATATTTCCATCAGTGGTTTGAAAACCACGTTCATTTACCTGATTTAATTCCCCCACGGCATACACCTTATTTTCCTGTAATAGTGAATACATTTCTTCGATGAAACCACCTTTCAAGGTTTCAGTATCGCTATCCAAAAAGAAGATATATTTCGTTTTCACTAATTCAATGGCAGCTTTATTCATGGCAGGACCATGGTAAATATTATCATCAAGGAACTCAGCTTCCACGTTAGGCCATTTTGTTTGAAGCCTCGTTATCATCTCTTTTGAATTATCTCTGGAGCCGTTATCTATGATCAATACCGGTATATCCGGATACTCTGAGCAAAAACTATTCACTGCCGTGTTAAGGTAATCAGGCGTTTGAAAATTAATTATGACGGTGGTGATTTCCATTAGTTGATGATAACAACTTTACCAACCCCTTTCGAGCCTGAATTATCATCTAGCGCCACCACAATGTAAACACCACTTCCCAATTTCTTTCCTCCGAAGTCTCTGCCATCCCATTCTATCCTTCCCCCTGTCCCCTGTAACTCCTGAAGAACCGATCCATCAACTCCTATAATTCTTATGAGTGTACTTTCACTTAATTCATCAATCATGATCTTTTCATGTTTGTCGTAAACGAATGGATTTGGATACACTTTTAAAGTGGCCATTTCATTTTCAGGTGCTTTAGCCACTTCCATATAACTCATCAGACCAAGATCTGTAGCAACAAATACTTCTCCTGTTTCCTCATTCACGGTGATGGAAGTAATATTATTTGATATGAGCGGGCTGTTATCAGTACTGAACCGCTTAAGGATCTTGCTGCCTTCAGCATTTAACAACCATAATCCTTGATTTACACTTCCGATCCATTTTTGATTTGCCCCGTTCACTGCCATAGCCGAAACATTCACATCCCTAAGCAGATATCGAGAAATTGCTGATGTATCTTCATTGATCAACCACTGTGACCTTCTTTCGGTTGGATTTGGTGTGGATGTAATAAATTCCGGAAATAAAAAGCGGGCAATACCTCTACCTGTACCGATCCAAACCTCACCGGTTTTATCTTCTATCATCGCATTTACTTGTGCATCCGGTAGCATACCGGAGTTTTCATCAGTGCTTAACTTAACAGATTCATCATCTGATGGATCGTTCGGATCCTCCGTTTTTATCACCAATAAACCTGTGCCGGATACGCTGGATGAATTTTGAAGAGAGATCCATTTCTGGTCATTCGAATCCACAAATAACCCAACATACTCATCCGTACTGCTAACCGAACTACTTTTTGGCAACATCACCCAATCATCATCTCCGGGAGTTTGAAAATAAAGTGGATTTTGAGCATATCGGCTAACTAACCATACATTCCCTTTAGAATCCGTATCTAACCCTGAAACTACAGGATAATTAGGGTCGTCATCATCCCAACCTCGTATCGTACTATTCTTCTCATTGAATACATAACTTTCACCGCTTTCTTTATCATGTCGGACCACGCCTTGTCCCCACGATCCGAAATAATAGAAATCATCGGTGACTGTGGATGTGAATGTTTGCTGAAATCGATCGTCCCAAAGGGTTTCCCTGTTTCTTGAATTTATATTTATCCAGCTATCACCGTTGAAAATGGAATATCCTTTACCTGCATCAATTATTGAGTTTCTGGCTGTTTCATTAGTAGCAGCTGATATTAATGTGCCATTTTCTGCATCAAAACTAAGCCCCTTAAAGAAATTTGAAAAAGGCCCCATTGGTACGTACCGGAGAATAGTATCAGTGTTAAGATCATATTCAACGGTTCCTCCATCCAACGTTCCTATGTAAACTTTACTATCTGATTTATACAGGTCAGTTATTCTATCTGATGTATCAAGCTCTACAAATGTTATGTCTCCGGTAGAATTCACGATTCTAAATTTCGAACTCTGTTTGATAATGAGCTCATCATCATTATTTATACTCAATCCGTCGGCATTTGACCCACCAGTGTCATTGGTAAGTATCCAATCTTGAGAATCTCTTTTATATAACTTTCCTTCTATTACTACATATATCGAATTTCTATGCACGGCAATATCAGAGATTATATTAGTAACCAAGCCATCTTGTTCTGAATAAGTAAGCCAATTAGTAGCTAATGATAGATCTTCGTTTAAATTACCTACCGCAACCCCTGAATTTGTTGCAGCATATACAGTATCGTTTATGATCTCGATGGCGTTTACCTGAATTCCTAATTCAAACTCATTGAATTTTAAATAGCTTTCTTTTACCAATAAATTTTGTGTACCTATTACAACGATGCCGAAATCACTAGCTAAATAAAGATCATTATTATAGATCTTAGCATCATTTATTCTTTTAGATGAAAATCGATCTATCCGCGAGATATCAGATAGTGATATTATTTCATCTGTTTCTATGTCCAACACATCGATCATGCCATCTGAGTAACCTAAAAACAATTGTCCCGTACTATTATCTAAGATACAGATAGATACATCCGAACGGTTGAGCCCATCCATTGTAGTAAAGGTTCTCGTGATCTCATCATTTTGTACTACAAAAAGCCCACCTGTAGTTGCACTATAAACCTCACCATGACCAGAAAGTGATACGGAATTTACAGTATTAAAAGATGGGTAAACCTGCCAACTTTCCAGATCCTGTGCATAAATTGCACCAGATGTAAGAATTATAAAAACTAACAGTAGATAAACCTTGAATGGCATATAAATACGATTATTTAAGTTTTTGAATCGTAGCAGTTTATCTCAAATAACTTTTCGTTTTATAGTTGAACAGATACTAAATATACATCTACTTAGTAAGTTTCAGAAATAAAAAAACCCTCTTCTTTGGTGGAAGAGGGTTTTGTAAAGGGGAAGGAGGCGGCGACC